>NZ_MDFN01000044.1 GCF_001730525.1 Arcticibacter eurypsychrophilus | reverse complement strand
AGTAATAAGGGCTGGATCGGGAGCGGGTAGAGTCGTCTATAGCGCAGGTACCGGATCCGGTAGGAAGGAAGAAGTAACCCATTTCTGGTTTGGCACATAACGGAATTATTGTACCGGGATTGTAGAGATGGACAGGAATGTTCGGCCTGGTACAAATTTAAATCAATCTTCAGGCCGATCAGCGTCTGATTCAAGGGGAGAAAATGAAGGAATTGGGCTGGGATGCTGTTTAGTTCTATAACCCTCCGCATACAATCGACTGGTTTTATGTGAATAAATTAGTTGATTGTTGGTTAAGAGTTGATTTCTTTACAACATGGTATATGAAAAAACGTATTATAAAGTTTGGATATCAATTACTTAATATATGGTATGTTAAGTGATGAAATCTTAACCACTCTACTCTTTTCAAATTTTTTATTAAAATATATGACAATCATATTCACTTTTGTAAGATAAATTTACATATTTGATGCATAAACAATGCAACAACAAAATGGCTATTGAAACTTTACATACTTTAGAAATAATAGAGGTTTTGGAAAATTTTCTTGAAAGGAAAAGACCTAAAGAAGAATTTAGAGATAAAGTGGATATTTCATATCATCTTGATAAACAAAGTGTCATGATTTATGAAATACGACCTCGCTGGAATAATCCGGAGGAAATTATGGAGCTACCTATTGCAAAGGCTACTTTTGTTGTAGCTAAGGATATATGGAAAGTATACTGGCGTCAAAGCGATCAGAAATGGCATTCTTATACTCCCGAGCCAACTGTCGACCATATTCAAGAGTTTGTATCGTTGGTTGAACAAGATGAGTATTACTGCTTTTGGGGATGATGTAAGTCGTGGGAATAAAAAACGAATCGCAGACTTCATTTTCAACAAATGCAATAATCCCCTTTGAAACTGTTAATTTAGCAAGTTAAAAGGAGAAAGATTGGCTAAAAGTCTGGTGAAAGAAACCCCGCTCATGCAACAATATAATACCATTAAGGCTAAATATCCAGGAGCTTTATTGTTATTCAGAGTGGGTGATTTCTACGAAACATTTGGAGAGGATGCCATTAAAGCATCAGGAATTTTAGGTATTGTGCTGACTAGAAGGGCAAATGGCTCTAACTCATATATTGAATTAGCTGGATTTCCTCATCATTCAATTGAAACTTATTTACCTAAATTGGTACGCGCTGGTCAGCGTGTTGCGATATGCGATCAGCTTGAAGATCCCAAAACTGTTAAAACGATTGTCAAACGTGGAGTTACTGAACTGGTTACTCCTGGCGTTGCTTATAACGATAATATTCTTCAACAAAAGTCTAATAACTACTTGGCGTCTATTTATTTCGATAAACTGGCGACTGGAGTCGCATTTATAGATATATCCACAGGTGAATTTTTGGTAGCACAAGGCAGTAATGACTATATTGATAAATTACTTCAAAGTCTGAAACCTAGTGAGGTAATTTTTCAAAAGAGTAGGAGTAAAGACTTTGCTGAAGCTTTTGGTGATCGTTTTTATACTTATACGTTGGATGACTGGGCGTATACAGGAGATTTTGCTTCTGAAAATCTCTTAAAACATTTTGATGTAAAGTCGTTGAAAGGTTTTGGAATTGAGCGTCTGCCTGTAGCGATTATAGCGGCCGGTGTTGCTTTGCATTACTTAAACGAGACCGAGCATCGTAATCTACAGCATATATCTTCCATAGCGCGTATAGAAGAGGATCGATTTATGTGGCTCGACCGTTTTACTATTCGTAATTTGGAACTTATTGATTCGCCTAATGAAAATGCTGTCACCTTAGTAGACGTTTTAGATCAAACCAGCTCTCCTATGGGTGCCAGAATGTTGAGACGCTGGATCGTGATGCCATTGAAAGAACGTAAACCTATTGAAGAACGTTTGAATGTAGTGGAATTTTTGATCAAACAAGAAGAATTGAGAGGCTTGTTGTTACAAGAAATTAGCCAAATAGGGGATTTGGAACGTTTGATATCTAAAGTAGGATTGCAACGTGCCAATCCGCGTGAGGTTTGCCAGTTAAAACGTGCTCTTTTCGCTCTTGAAAATATTAAAATCCACTGTGATTTATCTGAAAGTGAAGCGCTCAAAAGAATTGGGGAGCAACTTAATCCTTGTATCCTGATTAGGGATAGGATTGCTAAAGAACTTCATCCTGAACCACCGGTGTTGTTATCAAAGGGTAGTGTGATATCGGAAGGGGTTAATGAAGAATTGGACAGATTACGTAAGATTGCTTTTGGTGGGAAAGGGTATCTGATTGAAATTCAAAAAAGAGAAGCTGAAATTACTGGAATTCCTTCTTTGAAAGTCGCTTTTAATAATGTTTTTGGTTATTATTTAGAGGTAACTAATTTACACCGGGATAAGGTTCCGACTGACTGGATTAGAAAACAAACACTGGTTAATGCAGAACGTTATATTACTCCTGAGCTTAAGGAGTACGAGGAACAGATCCTTGGTGCTGAAGAAAAGATTCAGGTGCTTGAAACTAGATTGTATAATGAGTTGCTTTATGCTTTATCTGAGTATATCCGTCCCATTCAGTTGAATGCTCATTTAGCTGCCCAGCTGGATGTACTGCTTTGCTTTTCCACTCTCGCCATCAAGAATTATTATGTTAGACCTCAGATACAGGATGGACATATTTTGGATATTAAAGGTGGAAGGCATCCGGTAATTGAAAAAAGTTTACCTCTGGGAGAAGAATATATAACCAATGATGTTTACCTTGATAATGAAGCTCAACAGATTATTATTATAACAGGTCCTAATATGGCTGGTAAATCTGCTTTATTAAGGCAGTGTGGTTTGATTGTGCTTATGGCGCAAATGGGTTGTTATGTTCCGGCAAAAGCGGCTAGCATTGGTTTGATTGATAAAATATTCACACGTGTAGGAGCATCTGATAATCTATCATCTGGTGAGTCAACATTTATGGTGGAGATGAATGAAACAGCCAGCATCATGAATAATTTATCAGACAGGAGCCTTATTCTTTTGGACGAAATTGGTAGAGGGACATCTACATATGATGGGATCTCTATTGCTTGGGCAATAGCTGAATTCTTACACAATCATCCAACAGCTAAAGCAAAAACTTTATTCGCCACTCATTACCATGAATTAAATGAATTATCTAATTCATTCAGCAGGATTAAAAATTTCAATGTTACAGTAAAAGAGGTTGGAAATAAAGTTATTTTTCTTAGAAAGCTTGTTCCCGGTGGAAGTGAGCACAGCTTTGGAATTCATGTGGCGAGAATGGCAGGAATGCCCGCAAAACTTATAGCCCGTGCTAATGAAATTTTAAAAAGATTGGAGCAGGAACGAACCGGAGGTGAAAATATTAAAGATAGCATCAAAAAGGTTCAGCAACAGGCTTATCAATTACAAATGTTCTCTATCGATGACCCTGTATTGATAAAGATTCGGGATATGTTAAATAATTTGGATGTAAATACGTTAACTCCAGTGGAGGCTCTAATGAAATTGGATGACATTCAACGAATTCTTAAAGGTTAAATATGAATAAACGGACTTGTATCTTTCTTTCTATAATTTTTATATCTACTCTGATTACTTCTTGTAGCTCACGTAAAATGATTACTGATGCTTCGGGTAGTAGAGGTAAAAATATAACAGGAAGCTTAAAAGAACGTTATTCTGTTTTATTAGGAGTTTCGGAAAAGGAAATAAAAGACGAGCACTTGTATAAGTTCATTGATAAATGGATGGGTTCTCCTCACCGTTTGGGTGGTATGGAAAAAGGAGGTATCGATTGTTCGGGATTAGCAATCCTGCTTGAAAAAGAAATATTTAATAAGAATCTGCCAAGGTCAGCCAAACAAATGGCCGATCAGGTTAAAAGATTGTATGAAGAAGATTTGAAAGAAGGAGATTTGGTGTTTTTTGATTTTGCTGGTTCGCCTTTTAATCATGTAGGAGTATATTTACTTAATAATAAATTTGTTCATGTTTCAACCAGTAAAGGCGTTATTATAAGTGATTTAAAAGATTCTTGGTACTATAAATATTTTTCAAGGTGCGGATCAGTAAAGTAAATAGCAAATCTGGCTTTGATATTTTGATATTCTTATTAAGAAAGTAAGTGATTTAAAAGATTCTTGGTACTATAAATATTTTTCAAGGTGCGGATCAGTAAAGTAAATAGCAAATCTGGCTTTGATATTTTGATATTCTTATTAAGAAAGTAGAAATATATTTTCTATTTGAATGACTTATAGTTAACTGTTAAATAATGATGGTGATTAAATAAGTATACTGATATAATTTTTACGACTTTTGACAACAGTGGTTTGGAGTTAAAAAAACCTCTAATCCTTAATGATTTTACAAATGAAACTTAATCTTAAACGTCCTCTCGCATTTTTTGACCTGGAAGCTACTGGTATTACTATTGGCTCAGACAGAATTGTTGAAATTGCAGTTCTTAAAGTATTTCCTGACGGTTCTAAAGAAATGAAGAATCAGCGTATCAATCCGGAAATGCCTATTCCTCTGGAAACATCTTTGATACATGGTATCTATGATGAAGATATAAAAGATGCACCAACATTTAAGCAGGCTGGACCAGTGTTCGCTGCTTTTCTCGAAGGTTGCGATCTTGCTGGTTATAATTCCAACAAATTTGATATACCTATGCTTATGGATGAATTCCTGCGTGTGGGTGTTCCTTTTGATTTGGATAACCGAAAATTTGTAGATGTGCAGAATGTTTTCCATCAGATGGAGCAGCGTACTCTTAAAGCGGCTTACCGGTTTTATTGTGGTAAAGATATTGAAAACGCGCATTCTGCTGATGCTGATACAACGGCTACATATGAGGTGCTGTTAGGTCAGCTAGAACGCTATAAGGAAACCGAGTTTAAGGATAAAAAGGGGAATGTATCTGTACCTGTCCAGAACGATATTGACGCATTACATAAGTTTACGAACCTACACAATCCTGTTGATTTTGCAGGTCGGCTGGTATTTAACGACAAGGGAATAGAGGTGTTTAACTTTGGTAAACATAAAGGTAAATGTGTAGAAGATGTATTCCATGCTGAACCTAGTTACTATTCATGGATGCAAAATGGTGATTTTCCTCTTTATACCAAGAAATGTTTGGAAAAAATTTGGGTAAAGTGGAATGAGAAGAAAGTTTTAATTAAAAAAAGTACAGAGAAGAAGGTTGTAGCTGAAATAGTAAATGTACCAGTTCCCAATCATTCAGCAACACCAAGATTAGTTGCTCCTAAAAAGGATAATGATGTAGTAAGGCAAAAGAATCAAGAGGTTGCAAAACCAAAAGAACCAGATGCACAGCGTTCATTATTTAATAAAAATGAACCAGCAGCTCCGCTAACAGATAGCATGCTTGAAGAATTGAAGAAAAAATTTGGAAAATGATCTATAGATTAAACATGAACGCCGTAGCGTTCATGTTTAATCTATATTCAAAAAGTCTATATTTCTTTTCAATCCGCTAAATTTTGTTCTTCTTACAGCAGATCCTTTAAATAATTTTTTAAATACATCTTCGGTAATTTCTTCCCAATCAGTTTTTTTCATATTCAGGAGATCTGGATGGGGATTAAAGCCATACTCATTGTGATTAGTTGAAAAGCGGTTCCACGGACATACATCTTGACAAATATCACATCCAAAGATCCAATTATCCATTTTACCTTTAAATTCTGAAGGCAACTCTTCCTTTAATTCAATGGTGAGATATGAAATGCACTTACTGCCATCCACAATCGAATGAGCAACAATAGCTTGCGTAGGACAGGCATCTATGCATTTTGTACAGGTTCCACAATAATCCTTATCTGTAGTTATATCATAATTTAATTCTAGGTCGATTATTAATTCAGCTAGAAAGAAAAACGAGCCACTTGTTTTGTTAATTAAGTTGCTGTTTTTACCTACCCATCCAAAACCCGCTTTTTTCGCCCATACGCGGTCAAGTACTGGCGCTGAGTCTACAAATGCCCTTCCTGTAACATCGCCTATTTCCGAACGAATAAATGAAAGTAATTCCTTGGTTTTATCTTTTATAATATCGTGGTAGTCTTCCCCGTAGGCATATTTTGAAATTTTAGGAGTTTTAGCATCTGGTTGTGATGAATCAGAATAATAATTCAAAGCAAGTGAAATAACCGATCGGGCTCCTTCAACAAGTTTTCGGGGATCCAAACGCTTGTCAAAATGGTTTTCCATATAAGCCATTTTTCCGTTGTAATTATGCTTTAGCCAGTTTTCTAACCTGGGAGCTTCTTCTTCAAGGAAACCAGCTTTTGACACACCACAAAACATAAATCCTAACCTTGATGCTTCTTGTTTAATGAGCTGGCTATATTTCTGTGGATTATTATACATCATATCAAAGATACTGAATAAAAGAAATAGAGCTTCTAGTACATATTATCATTATTTTTGGAGAATCTTATGTCTGATACAAATACGCCACTTTATACAGTACCTTTTGCCTTACTGTGCTCTAGTTCCTTACTCTTTTCTGCTAGTTTTAATATGCTTATTCCTGAACTGCCTGCTTATTTAAGCAGTTTAGGTGGCGCAGAATACAAAGGGTTAATTATTGCTTTGTTTACGTTAACTGCAGGGATCTCAAGGCCGTTCAGTGGTAAACTTACCGATACTATAGGAAGGGTTCCTGTAATGGCTGTAGGTTCAATAGTTTGTTTTGTGTGTGGATTTTTATATCCGGTTTTAGGAACTATCAATGGGTTTTTATTTTTAAGATTAATTCATGGGTTTTCAACAGGTTTTAAACCCACTGCTACTGCTGCATATGTTGCCGATATTGTTCCGGCTAAACGCTGGGGTGAGGCCCTTGGTATTCATGGATTATGTTTTAGTACAGGTATGGCTATTGGGCCCGCCATCGGTAGTCTAATAACATCTTATTATTCAATTGATGTTTTATTCTATTGTTCATCAGCATTTGCAATGTTATCTATTGTCATATTGTTGAATATGAAAGAAACACTTAAATGTCCTCAACGGTTTAAATTTTCACTTTTAAGAATTTCACGAAAGGAAATTATTGAATGGCGAGTTTTACCTGCTGCATTTGTTATACTATTATCTTATTTGGGATATGGTATTTTGTTAACATTGGTTCCAGACTGGGGTGCACATCTGGGCGTGAAAAATAAAGGATTATTTTTTATGACTTTTACAATTTCTTCTTTATTAATAAGATTTATTGCTGGTAAAATTTCAGATAATTATGGTCGTATATCGGTTATTAAAGTTGCTTTGGTTCTTCTTTGTGTATCTTTTTATTTAATTGGTCATGCGCATTCAGTAACGGGACTCTTGGTCGGATCAATTGTTTATGGAATTGCAGGAGGGATACTTTCCCCTGCAACTAATGCCTGGACAATAGATCTTAGTCACTTTGAACATCGCGGTAAAGCAATGGCCACCATGTATATAGCTCTCGAAGCGGGGATAGGATTAGGCGCTTTACTTGCAGGATGGATGTACAAAGACATTATTTCAATGGTTCCAACTATCTTTTACATTGGAGCTGGAGCTTCATTGCTAGCCCTAATATATGTTTTTGTAAGAGAGAGTAGGTTATTTTCCTCAAAATCTACAGCGAAGATCTAAATCCTACCATGATTTTATAATTTTAAACATAAGATTAAATTAAGAACACAAAAAAGGCCGGTTAATAGCCAGCCTTTTTTATGATATTTTGTAAAACCTATTTTCCTTTTTTAGGATCAGATTTAAGAGCAGGTTTTTGTTGCCTCATATAGTCATCCATCTTCTGCTGAAACTTGGATTTTTTCTTTTCAACTACAGGTTTTTTCTTGTTTTCCTGAATGCGGGCATGTATTTTATCGTCATTAACTAATTGTCTAATAATTAACTGTTGAACAAATGTTAATACGTTGGCGCAGAAGTAGTAATAATTTAGACCTGAAGGATAACTATTCAATACAGTTAGGAAAATTACTGGTGTAATATATCCGATGTATTTCATTTGTCCAGTTGCTCCCGAAGTTTGATTATTGAAGTATGTAGTAACCAAAGTAGATACTGTCATCAGCAAACACATTAAACTGATGTGATTAATATTCAGTAATGGGATCTTTGTAAAATTGATTACTGAATCATAGGTGGATAAATCTTTCATCCACAGAAAACTTTCCTGACGTAATTCAAACAAGTTTGGAAAGAAGAAGAAAAATGCCATGACAATAGGTAATTGTAATACCATCGGAATACATCCCCCTAGAGGATTTACTCCTGCCTTTTTATACAGTTTAAGATATTCCTGTTGTAAAAGTGTAGGATTATCATCACCAACTTTAACTTTAATTTCATCCATTTCGGGTTTTAATACTCGCATCTTAGCCATAGAAAGATATGACTTGTAAGTAAGAGGAGTCAAAACCGTTTTTAAGATGATAGTCAAAATAAGTATGATGATACCATAACTCCATCCTAATCCTTCTAGAGCTTTAAAAATAAATAAAACAGCCACTTGGTTGATCCATTTAAGAGGGCCCCATCCTAAGTCAATTTGTTTTTCGATGTTATATCCTTGCGCTTTTAATGTATTAAAGCGATTAGGACCGAAATAAAAAGTTAATGGATAAGCGTCTGTATTATCTTTTCCTTTGGCTAGTTGCATGCTTGCTGTTATAGATTTAACAAGTCCTGGGGTGGTTGGTACTGTAACGGCCAATTTACCTTTAGTAAAACCATTTTTAGCAATCAGCACATTTGAAAAGAAATGTTGTTTGAAAGATATCCACTGAATTTTTCCATCTTCACCGAGTTCCTTTGTTTCGTCTTTGCTTGATCCAATATGGTCTACTTCGTTGTCAGCGTGATTAAAATACGCACCTGAATAGCGTTGTTCACTGGAAAGGTCTTTTTCTTTTTGTTTTAGGGTAGCCTGCCAGTTTAATGTAAGAGGTTTTGAAGCAGAAATCACATTGCCCAAACCAGTAGTTACAATAGTCAGTCCTACATTATAACTGTCACCTTTTATGGAGTAGATATAATCTATAAACTGATTTGAAGAATAACTCAGTCTCATGGTTACACTTGAAGAATCACTTTTTGTAACGGTAAGCTCTTTTTGCGAAGGAACAAAGTATAGGTCTTGTGTATTAATCTCTTTATTTCCTGCTATGAAAGTAAGACCAAAATTACTATTCTCACCATCAAACATAATTAATGGCTTATTGTCATAAGTTTTTAATCCTTTCAGTTCTACAGATGCAACTCTACCTCCTTTAGTGCTTAAGTGAACCTTAAGCAATTCATTTTGAAGTACAATTGTCTCAGTAGAGCCAGTAATAGATTTACCGAAAGGACCATTAATAGCTACTGAATCAATAACTACAGCGGGTGCTAATGTTGCTTTGGCGTTTTTTACTGGTAATTTAGGCGTATCAGGATTATTTACTTTTGCTCTTGCGATAGAATCTTGAACTAACCTTTCTCTTTTAATTTCTGTTTCTGAAGGATTCATCAGATACATAGAACCTATGAAAATGATTAAGATCAAAAATAGTCCTGTGAATGTATTTTTATCCATTTATTGTTTGATATCTATTCTTATTTTTTGTTAATTTTCCTTGAATGTGCTAAAGAAGCGGCGACAAAGTTAACAAAAAGAGGGTGTGGATTAGCAACTGTTGATTTTAATTCTGGATGAAACTGGCTAGCAATAAAAAACGGGTGATTTTTGAGTTCGATAATCTCAACAAGATTGTTATCTGGATTCATACCAGAGGCAATCAAGCCTGCATCTTCAAATTGTTTAAGGTATTCATTATTAAATTCATAACGATGTCTGTGCCTTTCGGCAATCTGTGCTTTTCCATAAATCTGAGCCGCTTTACTACCCTTTTTTAAATCACATGTATAAGATCCCAAACGCATGGTTCCACCCTTATTTTTGATCTTTTTCTGCTCTTCCATCATGGATATTACAGGTGTGGTCGTATTTTCATCCATCTCCATGCTATTTGCATCCGGAAGTTTCAGCACATTTCGAGCAAATTCAACTACAGCACACTGCATTCCAAGACATATCCCGAAAAATGGAATATTATTTTCACGCACATACTTTATAGCAGTAATTTTTCCTTCGATGCCCCGGCTACCAAATCCTGGAGCTACAAGAACTCCATCCAATCCCGCTAGTCGTTCTGCAACATTTTCTTCTGTTATACTTTCAGAATGAAGACATACTACCCGAACTTTACATTCATTACTTGCACCTGCATGAATAAAGGATTCGTTGATGGATTTATATGCATCAGGTAACTCTACATATTTACCAACTAATCCTATACTTACTTCTGATGTAGGGTTCTTTAACCTTCCAAGAAAATTTTTCCAGTTGTCTAAATTAGGATCACTTTTCAAGGGAAGCTTTAATTTGGTTAATACCGTTTTATCCAGTTGCTCCTTTAACATCAATAGTGGAACGTCATAAATGGTAGATGCATCTATAGATTCAATCACAGCATTAATATTAACATTACAGAATAATGCTACTTTTCTTCTTATATCCCCTGATAAATGATGCTCAGTACGACAAACCAAAATATCTGGCTGAATACCATACTCCAATAACATTTTAACAGAGTGCTGTGTTGGTTTTGTTTTGAGTTCCCCTGCTGCTGCTAAGAATGGTATCAACGTTAAGTGGATTACCAGTGAATTACTAGCACCAATCTCCCAACGAAACTGTCTTACCGCTTCAATGTAAGGAAGGGATTCAATATCGCCCACTGTACCTCCTAATTCTGTTATCACAATATCGAAATCGCCGCTTTCACCCACAAGTCTGATGTTTCGTTTGATTTCGTCTGTAATGTGAGGAACTACTTGCACTGTTTTGCCTAAATAAGCCCCCTCACGCTCCTTATTGATTACGTTTTGATAAATACGACCGGTAGTGATATTGTTGGCCTGAGATGTAGGTACATTTAAAAAACGCTCGTAGTGTCCCAAATCCAGATCTGTTTCTGCTCCATCTTCGGTAACATAACATTCACCATGTTCATATGGATTTAATGTTCCAGGATCAATATTGATATAAGGATCGAATTTTTGAATGGTGACACGATAGCCACGGGCTTGTAAAAGTTTGGCTAATGAGGCAGAAATAATTCCTTTTCCTAACGACGATGTAACGCCGCCCGTAACAAATATGTATTTAGTCATGAGTGTGATGGATTAAAAACGCTTTAAGCTTCTATATTTAGCTAAAAAATACGTTCTCTTGTACGGGTTACAAAAGTAAGAAAAAAAGGAGCATATTAAAATGATCCATTCGATTTATCGCTAGAGATTTGTTTTTACACTTAATTTAAAAGATTTACATTTGCAACTATACACCGAAAAGTAACCTTAATGGTAAATTTTAATAGATTTAAACTAGACAACGGGTTAATGGTTCTTGTTCATGAAGACCCAACAACACCGATGGCTGTCATAAATATTTTATATAATGTGGGTGCAAGGGATGAAAATCCTTCTAAAACAGGCTTTGCTCATCTTTTTGAGCATTTAATGTTTGGTGGTTCAGTCAACATTCCTTCTTATGATGAACCTTTGCAAAGGGTTGGTGGTGAAAATAATGCTTTTACCAGCAATGATATTACTAACTATTATATTACACTTCCTGCCGAAAATCTGGAAACAGCCTTTTGGTTAGAAAGTGATAGAATGTTAAGCCTTGCTTTTTCTGAAAAAAGTCTGGATGTTCAGCGTAATGTCGTTTCAGAAGAGTTCAAACAACGTTACCTCAATCAGCCTTATGGTGAGGTGATGTTAAAACTCAGACCACTGGCATATAAGAAACATCCTTATATGTGGTCAACAATAGGGAAAGAGCTTTCTCATATCGAAGAGGCAACTATTGAAGATGTAAAAGACTTCTTTAAAAAACACTATAGTCCATCGAATGCGATTATGGTAGTAGGAGGGGCAGTTACTACTAGTGAGGTGAAAATTCTTGCTGAAAAATGGTTTGGGAATATACATCCCGGTGAAAAATACGTCAGAAATCTTCCTATTGAGCCAATTCAAATAGAAGAACGCCGCGAAGTCTTTTATGCAGATGTTCCTTTAGATGCGATTTATATTGCATTTCATGTACCTGCGAAAACAGATCAGGGATATTATGAAGTGGATTTGATTACAGATATGCTTTCACGAGGTAATTCATCACGACTTTACAATAATCTGGTTAAGGAGCGTAAGTTGTTTACTGATATAAACGCTTCACTAACAAGTAGTGCAGATCCAGGACTGTTGATTATTGATGGAAAGCCTGTCTTGGGAGTTACAATTGAAGAAGCAGAGTTAGCAATATGGGAAGTTTTGAACCATTTTAGTTCCGAACAAGTTGCTGAAACGGAATTGAATAAGGTCAAAAATAAGATTGAATCTACCATGGTATTTGCTGAAATGAGTTTATTGGACAAAGCGATGAATCTAGCTTTTTTTGAAGTATTAGGTGATGCGAATGACTTCAATAAAGAAACTGAGCGTTATTTGAAAATTTCAGTTAATGATATTATTCAACGTGCTAAGGCTACTTTAACAAAAGAAAATTCTTCCACATTATTATATCTAGCAAATAAATGATCAACAGAACAATAGCACCTGCATTTAAAGAGATTAATCAAATTAATCTGATCCAGGCAACTCCAAGGCTGCTTGATAATAAAATAAAATTATTTGTAGTAAACGCTGGCGAGCAGGAACTTGTCAGAATTGAATTTATCTTTAATAATGTAAACTGGGATGTCAATCATCCTTTACAGGCATTTGTTACCAATTCCTTGTTAATAGAAGGGTCAAGAACAATGTCGTCTTACCAAATCTCTGAAAGAATAGATAGTTATGGTGCCTTTATTCAGGCAGAATATGGTTTTGATCAATCTACCGTCACATTATATACCCTAAGCAAACATCTAGACGAAGTTCTTCCCATCGTAAAGGAAATTCTCACCGAAGCTATCTTTCCTCAAGAGGAGTTGGAAACCTTTGTACGGAATCAAAAACAAAAGCTTTTAATTAGTCTGGAAAAAAATGATATTGTCACAAAAAGAATCTTTAATCATGCTTTATTTGGCGACTCCATTTACGGTTACATTGTCAATGCAGATGATTATGATAAAGTGGACCGTAATGAATTAGTTGAATATTATCGTGCAGCTTATCAGCCTGATAATTGTATTATTATAGCCTCAGGCAAGGTAGATGAGTTAATAGCTCAAAAAATTAACAGCTTCTTTGGCAACAATTGGGAAAATACAGTACCAGCTACAAAAAACAGTTTTTCATTTCCAGAGACAAAAGGGTCTTTATATTACACTGAAAAACCAGAGGCTTTACAGTCTGCTATACGTATTGGTCAATTATCTATTCCCCGAAATCATGTAGATTTCCCTGCGCTACAGTTTCTAAATACAGTTTTAGGTGGATACTTCGGCTCCCGGCTGATGGCTAATATACGCGAAGAGAAAGGATACACCTATGGTATAGGCTCAGGTTTAGTGTCACTTCAAAATGTTGGTTATTTTTTAATAGCATCTGAAGTTGGTGCTGATGTCTGTACACTGACCCTTAAGGAAATAGAAAAAGAAGTGAATTTACTTCGCACTGAACTTATTCCCGGGGAAGAAATTGAACTCGTTAAAAATTATATGCTGGGATCATTTATGGGTAGTTTAGAAAATGCCTTTTCCCATGCAGACAAGTTCAAAAATATCTATCTTGCTGGCTTAGATTATGATTATTATACACGTTATATTCAGACCATTAAGCATATCAGCGCCCCTCAACTCCTCGAACTAGCCAATAAATATTTAGATTATAATTCATTTATCATCGTAATTACCGGAAAAAAATAGCGGTATCAGTAATACTAAATTCTAATGGACAGACCGGTTAATTTTATTCTTGCCGACAAATATGTAAATACTAAAATTTATTATGTAAAGTCGTTTGAAGATTTTCCCCTGGGAGTCATTCGTTATTCATTATCTCAAAAGGAATACGTTTTTAATCCTGATGGCACCTATCTGAATGCTGATATTATGCTTCAGATCAGTACATTTTTAAAAAATCTTATGGATGAACATCATTTACGTATGAGCTTATAAGCCATAAATTTGCGTTTTTTACTGATAATATGTAGCTTCGCCCATGCAAGAGAAAATTATCATTCTTGATTTCGGATCGCAGTACACTCAACTTATTGCCCGCCGTGTAAGAGAATTAAACGTATACTGTGAAATTTACCCCTATAACCACCTTCCCGCGCTTGACGATAGTGTTAAAGGGATTATCTTGTCGGGAAGCCCTGCATCTGTAAGACAAGACGATGCTCCCCAAATCGATTTTAGCTTATTTCATAATAAATATCCCGTTTTAGGAGTATGTTACGGAGCCCAATATCTGGCTCAAAAATCAGGCGGAGAGGTTTCACCTTCATCTATTCGCGAATATGGAAGGGCAAACCTTACTTATGTTAATGATACGAATCTTTTGCTAAATAAGATACCTGCTGATTCATTGGTGTGGATGTCACATGGCGATACGATTTCCAGGATTCCCGATGAGTTTGAAATAATTGCTAGTACTGATACGGTACTTGTTGCTGCATTTCAAATTAAAGGCTCTCAAACCTACGGTATTCAGTTTCACCCGGAAGTTACACACAGTACAGACGGCAAGCAACTTTTGGAAAACTTTCTGATTGATATATGCCATTGCACACAGGATTGGAATTCCGAATCCTTTATTGATACCACTATTCAGGACTTAAAAATTAAATTAGGAAACGATAAAGTTATTCTAGGCCTTTCAGGGGGGGTGGATTCATCAGTCGCAGCTGTACTTCTTCACAAAGCTATTGGTACGAATCTCCATTGTATATTTGTTGATAATGGACTTTTGCGTAAGGGTGAATTTGAGCAAGTGCTCGATTCTTACCAGCACATGGGGCTGAATGTACGGGGGATAGATGCGAGAGATCTTTTTGTAGGACAGCTTACAGGAGTAAAAGATCCGGAGCAAAAGCGTAAAATCATTGGTAAAGCCTTTATTGAGGTATTTGACCAGGCAGCACATGAAGTACAGGATGTTAAGTGGTTGGGTCAGGGTACAATCTATCCTGATGTAATCGAATCCGTATCAGTAAACGGCCCTTCTGCAACCATTAAGTCACATCATAATGTGGGTGGACTTCCAGACTTTATGAAGCTAAAAGTGGTTGAACCTCTGAATACTTTATTTAAGGACGAAGTAAGGCGCGTAGGTAAAGCACTTGGATTAGATCCTGCACTTTTAGGCCGCCATCCCTTTCCTGGACCTGGATTAGCAATTCGTATTATCGGAGAGATCACTCCCGAGAGGATTGCTATCTTACAGGAAGCTGACGCTATTTATATCAATATATTGAAGAGCACCGGCTGGTACGACAAAGTATGGCAGGCAGGCGCTATTTTCTTACCTGTTCAATCCGTAGGAGTTATGGGTGATGAGCGTACCTATGAACATGTCATCTGTTTGCGAGCAGTAGGTTCTATGGATGGTATGACAGCTGATTGGAGTCATATCCCTTATGAGATTCTGGGTAAAATATCCAATGAAATCATAAATAACGTTAAAGGTATCAATAGGGTGGTCTATGATATTTCATCAAAACCACCAGCAACTATTGAATGGGAATAATAATGACAACAAACAAATACGACAATCAGCTCAAGACTTTTCTTAGAATTCTGCATGCATACCCCCAAAACATGCAATTGGCGAGGTTTCTTCCAGGCTATTTTCGTGAAAATAAACAAATGGGATCAGGCGACAGGCGTACAGCTAGTCGCCTGCTTTATAATTACTTCCGCCTCGGTAGAGCTTGTTCTCGTTTACCGGAAGGGGAACGGATTGTATTGGCTGAATTTCTATGTGAGGGAACTTCAAGTCTCTTTTTAGAACACTTAAACCCTGAACTATTCGCGAATGCCGATCAGCCTCTTGCAGGTCGCATTGCTCATCTTGAACAGGCAGACTTTGGTTTTATACTTGATGACGTTTATCCATTTACTGATCATTTTTGTGATAAGATCAATAAAAGAGAATTCTTAACCTCTTTATTTGTACAACCTGATTTGTTTATTAGGATTCATCCCGGAAAAGATACACGTGTTAAGAATACGCTTGATCAGGCTGAAATTAAGTACAGCGAAATTTCCGAACACACACTTGCTCTTCCTAATGGAGTCAAATTAGATCAGCTATTTCCTGAAATTGCAAAAGGAACTGGTTTGTTTGAAGTTCAGGACCTTTCGTCCCAATATGCAGGAACCTTTTTTGAGCCGCATCAGTATGACTATTGGTGGGATAGTTGTGCTGCTTCTGGTGGTAAATCGCTTAATCTCTTCCATCAGCAAAAGAATATTAAACTACTTGTAACAGATGTTAGGGAGAATATCCTTTTTAATCTGGATGAACGATTTAAGCGCGCCGGACTTATTCCTTATCAGAAAAAGATTATGGATCTGACAAAGGATCCTACCTTATATTTGAATAGCTATATGTTTGATGGAATCATTCTGGATGCTCCTTGCACCGGATCAGGAACATGGGGAAGAAGTCCTGAATTAATAAGTCAATTTGATACCCAGCAGATTTTAAGTTTTCAACGCCTTCAACGCTCCATAGCAGGTAATCTTATCAAATTTCTAAAACCGGGTAAACCCTTAATCTACATCACCTGTTCTGTTTTCAAAGAAGAAAATGAAGCAAATGTGGAGTATTTGGTTAAAACATACGACTTGAAATTAGAAAAGCAGGAAGTAATAAAAGGCTATGAGCGAAAAGCAGATAGCATGTTTGTAGCGCGACTAATTCGCTAAACTAAAGGCCGGTATTATTCTTGAAAAGCTTGATTGCAATAGCCAGGAGAATGATACCGAATGCTTTTCTTAATACACTTAAACCAGATTTACCTAACAAACGTTCCAACCAAAAAACATTTTTCAACACTACATATACAAATATCATGTTGATTAATATACCAACAAGAATATTCTGAGTATCATATTCGGATTTCAGGGAAAGCAAGGTAGTCATCGTTCCCGCACCAGCAATCAGGGGGAATGCCAACGGTATAATAGATATGGTTTCAGGCAAATCCTCCTTAAAGAAGGTAATTCCTAATATCATTTCCATAGCGATAACAAAGATGACAAAAGACCCTGCTATTGCAAATGAAGCGACATCTAAACCAATAAGCTTAAGAAGCTCTGTTCCAAGAAAAAGAAATAGCGTCATTAAAATTGTTGAAACTATGGTCGCTTTCTCCGATTGAATATGTCCAGCCTTTTTTCTTAACTCAATTACAACAGGCACAGAACCGATAATATCTATTATTGCAAACAAGATCATGGATACAGAAAGAATCTGCTTATGATCAAATTTAAAGTATTCATTCATATTTATTGTGGACATGTAAAATGCGCACAAAGATATTAAGTTTAAACAGGGATTTTAAGTTTATTTTAGATACCTGTATTTTTACGGTACATAAAATAAACTTAAAACTGACAGAATTTAAATATGGAGATCTATTTTCTCACAGCCTGCGCATTATTATAAACTTCCGTATTCGGTGAAGTTCTATCAATTACCCTATTGATGGTGTGATTCTTTTCAATAGAAGTTGGCGCATGATAGGGAGGTCCTACAGCAATATGAGGGGCAATAATCAAAGATACAATGGACATCAATTTGATTAATATATTCATCGAAGGACCTGAAGTATCTTTAAAGGGATCACCAACGGTATCACCTGTTACAGAAGCCTTGTGCGGATCAGAATTTTTATAAAATGTTTCCTCGTTAATAATGGCTCCTTTTTCAAAAGACTTCTTTGCATTATCCCATGCGCCCCCAGCGTTAGATTGAAACATGCCCAAAAGGACACCGGACACGGTAACACCTGCTAATACACCACCCAGAACTTCCGGACCCATTGTAAATCCCACTAATACAGGAACGATTAATGCAATAGCACCAGGTAACATCATCTCTCTGATGGATGCTTTGGTAGAAATAGCAATGCACTTTTCATATTCAGGACGTGCCTTATATTCCATGATGCCTGGAATTTCTCTGAACTGACGTCTTACTTCCTGAACCATATCCATTGCAGCACGACCAACAGCGGCGATTGCCAAAGAAGAAAATATATAAGGAATCATTCCTCCAACAAACAGTCCGGCCAACACATTCGCCTTGTAAATATCAATCGAATTTATACCAGCAATCCCCACGAAAGCGGCAAACAAAGCTAATGAGGTCAAGGCAGCAGATGCAATAGCAAAACCTTTTCCAGTTGCCGCAGTGGTGTTACCTACAGCATCCAATGTATCTGTCCTTTCCCGTACTTCAGCAGGGAGTTTACTCATTTCAGCAATTCCACCAGCATTATCAGCAATCGGACCAAATGCATCAATTGCAAGCTGCATAGCCGTAGTTGCCATCATTCCTGCAGCCGCTATGGCCACACCATATAAACCTGCAAAGTGATGAGAGCCATAAATACCCATCGCCAAAACAAGTACCGGCAGAAGTGTGGATTCCATACCCACTGAAATTCCTCCAATAATATTTGTCGCATGACCTGTAGACGATTGATTTACTATAGATCTTACAGGTCTTTTATTCATTGCTGTATAATATTCGGTTATCATACTCATCAACGTTCCTACAACAAGACCAACCAGAATAGCATAAAATACATCATCTTTAGTAAAAGGAAAGCCTCTTATAATCATAGCATCGGGTAATAACCATTGTACGGCAAGATAGGACGCAAAAGCAGTTAATATAATTGAAGTCCAGTTACCTAAATTCAAAGCAGCAAGTACACTATCAGTATCTTTTTTAATACTTACCATGTAAGTTGAAGCAATAGAAAATAATAAACCTAACCCCGCAATAAGCATCGGCAAAAGGATAGGAGCAATGCCTCCGAAGTTGTCCTGAGAAACAATCTCACGACCCAGTACCATTGTCGCAAGAATTGTAGCCACATAAGAACCAAACAAATCCGCACCCATTCCGGCAACATCCCCAACATTATCCCCAACATTATCAGCTATGGTAGCTGGGTTCCGAACATCATCTTCGGGAATTCCGGCTTCCACTTTCCCAACCAAATCCGCACCTACGTCAGCCGCCTTGGTATAAATACCTCCACCTACTCGTGCAAATAGAGCTATAGATTCAGCTCCAAGGGAAAATCCGGCTAACACTTCAAGTGCTTTTTCCATCCCTTTCCCATTTACTGACGATCCAGTTTGAACCACATACATTTGGTAGAATACGATAAATAAGGAACCTAGGCCAAGTACTGCCAGACCGGCAACTCCCAGCCCCATTACGCTTCCACCCGTAAAAGCAACTTTAAAAGCCTTTGATAAGCTCGTTTTAGCAGCCTGGGTAGTGCGCACATTCGCTTTGGTTGCTATTCTCATTCCAATATATCCTGCTAAGGCCGAAGTAAACGCACCGATTAGAAAAGAAATTGAGATTACCCAACTAGAGGTTTCAATTAAAGTACCGGACCAGAAGAGCAGTGCACCTGTGATCACAGCAAAATAACTTAGAATTTTCCATTCCGCTTTTAGAAATGCCATGGCTCCATCTGCTATGTAACCAGCAAGTTGTTGCATGTTTTCATCTCCGGCATCTTGTTTGATGACCCATTGAGATTTGAGAACCATGAAAATGATTCCAATAACTCCCATAAAGGGAATAAGGTAAATTAAGTTAGCGTACAAAAAGTCCATATGAATAATTGGTAATTATATTTCAAATATATACGGCTTTGCGATATAAACAAATAAATATGTTTAATCCACCATCTTTCCAGACTTTTTCATGTATCTGACGAAGATATAAAGCAAAACCAATCCTACAAGGAATGCAGCGATCAGCACATTTCTGAAATCAGTATCACCACTTGTAATTTCCGGATAATTAAGCAATAAAATAAGGGTAATCCCTACTAGCCACACAAATTGTGTATTATATTCTTTTAAAATCCATCTCTTCGCATTAAATCGCATGCTTGCAAACGTAGAACCGATTCCTTTTAGGCTTAACCACCAACGGTTCACTCTGCTGCAATAGTTATTAAAGTCAGCTCCGAATTTATTCCGCAGAAAGTTCTCCTCTGCTAATACAATCGCCTGATAAATAAAAAGAAATATAGGCATCAGGATGCCCACAAATAAAATTGAGTTTGATAAGATACCAACACCAAAAAGCATCAATATGTTTCCAACGTACAATGGATTCCGGCAATGGTTAAAGATTCCTTCTGTTACTAGCTTGTCCGCGTATACTTTTTTATTTAAGCCGCCTCTTACAATATACGCCAGCCCAATTGTTAAACCCCTGATTAATTGTCCGCTAATCGTGATAATCAACCCCAATGTAACCGGCAATATGTAATAATTTGGACCTAAATCACTTTCAGTAAAAATATCAGGTGATGGAATAAAAAGAGCGAGGTATAAAAAGATAAATAAATAGTTTCTGTACTTGAAAAAAAAGTTACCAATAGAGATCATCATTAGTTTTTAATAGCAATTATACCTGTGAAATTATACCATTTGAAAAATATTTCCGTTTGTGAAAATCCGGAATCATGAAGCATTAATATATCTTCACTTGATTTATAAGGGATTAAAACGTTCTCTAAAGCCTCGCGTTTCTGCGAAATTTCCATTTCACTATAATGATTTCTCCTTTTATAATCGTAGTAATACTTTATAAAATTACGATTAAATACACTTTGTTCAGTAAGGATTTTTTCTACTAAAATCAACACTCCACCCGGAACAAGCCCATCTACGATAGTCCGGAGTACCTTCTCCCGGCAAATAGGACGAATGAATTGAAGTGTAAGGCATAATACCACAACCGATGCATTTTCGACCTTAAAGCCACTTTGAATATCCGCTTCAACTAATTCATAAGGGCGGGTAAAACCTGCTTCCTGAAGCTTCTCATCACATTTCTTCAGCATTTCCGCTGCATCATCTATCCCCACAAATTTAATATCCTGCGCAACAGAGGTATTCATGCCAATCATTGTAGTTCCTGTAGAACAACCAAGATCATATACCGATGTTCCAGGTTGAGCATGATCTGCGGCAAGCTCAGAAATCATACGCTGCATTTCTCCGTAGAAGGGAACAGAGCGGCTGACCATGTCGTCAAATACATTGACCACTTTGGTACCAAATTTAAAATCAGAGATCTGATTGATTTCATCGCGAAACACCTCATCTTTTGGGGCGCCAGGCATATTGTGCTGTGCATCAGTTTTAGAATTCATTTTTTATAAAATATCCTTTAACGCTTGTTGGAATGATATAGTTTCCAGTTAAACCAAACAATGGTTTAACAAGTTTTAAAGATTCTGCTAAATTGTATATTTTTGCCTTAATATACAAACATTAGATGGATCATAAAGTTAAAGTCGGATTAGTGCAAATGAGTTGCACCTTTAGCAAGGAAGAAAACCTGGCTAAAGCAATAGCTCAGGTTAGGGAAGTTGCTGCCCAAGGCGCTCAAATTGTCTGTTTGCAAGAATTATTTACATCCCTGTACTTTTGTGATGTGGAGGATTATGCCAACTTTTTACTTGCGGAAAGTATTCCGGGGCCATCTACAGACTCTCTTTCTTTAGTTGCAAAAGAATTAAATGTCGTCATCATTGCTTCTTTATTCGAAAAAAGAGCCCAGGGACTCTATCATAATACTACTGCGGTACTCAATGCTGATGGCGAATATCTAGGTAAATACCGCAAAATGCACATACCTGATGATCCAGGTTTTTACGAAAAATTCTATTTTACGCCCGGAGATATGGGTTATAAAGTTTTTGAAACCAAATACGCCAAAATAGGGGTATTGATTTGCTGGGACCAATGGTATCCTGAAGCTGCCCGGATCACTGCCTTAATGGGAGCGGAGATTTTATTTTATCCTACAGCTATTGGCTGGGCGTCGACACAGGAGGTGGAAACCAATACAGAACAATACAATGCCTGGCAGACTATCCAGCGCAGCCATGCAATAGCCAACGGTGTGCACGTGGTATCTGTAAACAGATCAGGAGTTGAAGGTGAGTTGAAGTTCTGGGGAGGGTCGTTTATCTCAAATCCCTTCGGTACAGTGCTGTATCAAGCATCACATACCGAAGAAGAGAACCATGTACATGAATTAGATCTTAGCCTTTCTGATCGATACCGGACACACTGGCCTTTCCTGCGTGACCGAAGAATAGATTCTTATGCACCTATTACCAAGCGCTATATTGATGGAGAATAAGTTCAGAAAAGCATTATTTCCAGCTTTCGCAAACGGTAACACACCCGCACAATTAGGTTATACATTCCCTGCAGAATGGGCGCAACACGAAGCCACTTGGTTAAGCTGGCCACATAAAGAAGCCAGTTGGCCTGGAAAAATAGCCAACATTTACAAACCATACGCCCAATTTGTCAAGCTACTTGCTTCAAGTGAAAAAGTCAGGATTAATGTGCTAAATGAAAGCATGAAAGCCTTTGTCCTAAAGTATATTATAGAAGCAGGCGCAGATTTACAACAGGTTGATTTTTTTATACATCCCACTGACGATGCCTGGTGCAGAGATCATGGCCCCGCATTTCTTGTCAATTCCAATGCTGCAGACCACAAGAAGGTGATTGTAGATTGGGGTTACAACGCCTGGGGAGGAAAATATCCCCCTTTTGATCAGGACGATGTCATCCCCACCCTCATCGGAAAAGAATTTAACATCCCCGTATTTCACCCCGGTATTATCATGGAAGGCGGTTCTGTAGAATTCAATGGTGCTGGTACAATCCTTACCTCGAGATGTTGCCTGTTAAACGAAAACAGAAACCCTGATTTGAATCAAGACCAGATCGAAGCCTTTCTACACGAGTTTTATGGTGCCACCCAGGTTCTTTGGATTGACGAAGGCATTATTGGAGATGATACCGATGGACATATTGATGATACCATCCGTTTTGTAAGCGAAGATACCGTGTTATCTGCAGTAGAAACCGACATCCATGACGACAACTATGATCTCCTTCAGCAAAATTTAAAGACACTTAGTGCACTACGTTTACTCAATGGAAAACAGCTCAACATCATTGAGTTGCCGATGCCCGATGCCGTAATCTATGATGAAATGCGACTGCCAGCATCCTATGCCAACTTTTATATCAGTAATAAACAGGTCATCGTTCCTACATATCGTTGTAAAAAAGATGACCTGGCATTAGATCTGATCAGTAGCTGTTTTAAGGACCGCGAAGTTGTCGGATTAGATTCCACCGACATCATCTGGGGCCTTGGGAGCTTCCATTGTCTGAGTCAGCAGGAGCCTAAAGTATAACTAGTTAAAATTACATACAGCACCTAATTACTTAACCTCCTCAACATACAGGAGCTTTAAATATTATTAGTTTAACACCCCCATTTCCTTCAATAGGAAATCGGCATGATCCACTTTTGAAGCAATCCATAGTACATAACGGATATCCACACCAATGGAGCGGCTATAATTTTCATTCCAGGCATAGTCATTTATAGTCGCTTCATAGGCCCGGTCAAAGTTAACACCAATCAGTTCCCCCTGATTGTTCATGACAGGGGAGCCTGAATTCCCACCAGTAGTATCCAGATTATATAAAAAAGATACAGGCACATCGTTCAGATCTTTTTTAATAAAAGCACCAAAGTCTTTGGCCAACCACAATTGTTTGATGGCCGTAGGATATGTAAATTCCGGATTATCCGAGCTTCCTTTGTCCAGCATCCCTTTAATGGTTGTAAATGGCTGCATATACGAGGCATCAGCCGGTGAAAATCCCCTTACATAGCCATAAGTAAGCCGCAGTGTACTATTCGCATCAGGAATGAAATCCTGCTTTTTAAACTGCTCTTTTACGGCAACATAATCGCCCATTAGTTTATTCAGCACCCCATCGCGACGATCCTTCTCTGGTTTTAAAGAGTTAATCTGGTCACTAATATCCCGCTCAAATATCAATAGCGGATCGTTGTAACTCATTAACGAAGCAGGAGTTCTTAAAATAGTCTTTATCACAAAGTCTTGATCTTTTAGTCGCGTATACAGAAATTTGCTGGATACAAATTTTTCAATCTGATCCTGAGTACTGAATCCTTTAAGTATCTGCGTGTTAAGAACTTTAACTTTTTGATTAGTAGGTAGTTTAGATGCATCAGTTAACATGCGTGTTAATATGTTTTTATCAGCATCACTATCATAACTCTCGTATTTATCATTCATATTCTTCTGAAGCAACAGGCTATTTAAGGCGAAAAATTTATTTCTATTGCTCAGCGGTTCTGCTGCAACCTGTGCTTTAAACACATTGATCTGACGGGCAATATCAAGCAAATTAGTGCTTTTGTAAATTTGATCAAACCACATATCGCGATAGACATCACTGTTAATGAGCTTGTACAAATCATCAATATCACCCATTAACGAGCCATATTTAGCCTTTAAGTCCACATTTTCATTGATGTATTGTGCCAGATCCTGATCTTCCTTCACTTTCGAAGCCACCAGATCAAGCCCTTTGAGTCCCTTTAACTTACCCGTATAATTTTTAAGAACGTTTGCATTACGCTTGATCCGTGTAGATAGTTTAAGATCAGTAGCCTTATCCTTTTTCCCGGCTTCCGTCATCACCTCATTCTGAAAAGTATACAGATTGGATACATAAGGAAGTAAAAAGTCCTGCTGATACTGAATAAATTGAGCCGGACGATGCCGGAATGTTTTACCCGGATAACCCAAAATAAAAACAAAATCATTTTCTTCTACTCCATTTGCATTCACCTTCAGGAATTTTCTTGGCTGATAAGGAACATTGTTTTTTGAATATTTAGCCGATGAACCATCAGGCGCAACATAAGCACGCATAAATGAAAAATCACCGGTATGTCTCGGCCATACCCAATTGTCGGTCTCACCGCCAAATTCGCCCACATTTCTGGAGGGCACGTAAACTAAACGGACATCCTTTATAGTTTTATACCTAAACAATACATACGTTTTTCCAATAAACATTTCAGATACCTCGGCCTCAATCGTCGAATCCTGAGCTTCAGCATCAATAGCCAACTTCTTCATTTCCGCATTGATTACCCTGATCCTTGATGCCGGATCAGTCACATTCAAAACGGAAGAAAGGATATCTTTAGAAACATCTTCATAGCTGTCCGTAATCCGGCAAGTCAATCCTTTAGCCTCAATTTCACTTTCCCTGGTATGAGCCACAAAACCCTTATCCAGATAATCATTTTCTGGTGTACTCGCCAATTGCACCGCGCTGAACGCACAATGATGGTTTGTAATGATCAAGCCTTCATTAGATACAAATGACCCCGTACAGCCCCCTACACGTACCAGGGCGTCAACCAGACTAACGCTGTTACTATCAGGATTGTAAATTTCTTTTTGATCTATTTTCAACCCAGCTTGATGTAAATCAACTTTTTTTAGCTCACTGAGTGGAAACATCCCTTCATCGGGAGGTGTATAAGCCGATCCTGAGATCAGGAGAACCAATAAGGAGGTGATAAGAAATCTTTTCTTTTTATCGTTCATCATATATGTGTGTCAAGGAATGTACAAAAATAAATTTAATAAAGTAATTTTACCGCATGGCTGAAGATCTGAGTATAATTAATGGAAATAGGGAAGAGCAATACAGGTCGCTTATCCCACAAATAACTGGTTTATTAGAGGGAGAAACGGATTTAATTGCCAATCTGGCAAACGTAAGCGCTGCCCTAAAAGAGCAGTTTAGCTTTTTTTGGGTAGGATTCTACCTCGTTAAAAACGAACAGCTGGTATTGGGGCCCTTTCAGGGACCTGTTGCCTGTACTCGTATCAACAAAGGAAGAGGTGTTTGTGGTGCCTCCTGGGATAGGGCCGAAACGATTATTGTTCCGGATGTGGATGTATTTCCTGGTCATATCGCCTGCAGCTCCATTTCCAAATCCGAAATTGTCATTCCGCTTTTTTATCAGAATGAAGTGGTTGGAGTTTTGGACGTTGACAGTGATGAGTTGAATAATTTTAATGAGGTAGATCAACGTTATCTGGAGGAGATTGTAAAATTGATTCAATTAGATAATTAATGCTGAATAAGTTGAAGCCTGCTAAACTTCCAGATGAATTCTACCTGCGCGAGGACGTTCTTTTAATAGCCAGGCAGTTACTTGGCAAAAAGCTTTGTACTGATGTGGATGGGCTTTTTAGCTCTGGCATCATCGTGGAAGCAGAAGCCTATATAGGACCAGAAGATCGGGGCTCGCATGCTTATAATAACAAGCGGACTAATCGAAATGAAGTGATGTATGCCCGTGGAGGTGTAATTTATATGTACATCTGTTACGGCATCCACGATATGTTAAACATCGTTACTGGCGCTGAAGGAAGTTCTCACGCCATCCTGATCAGGGCATTGCAACCTGTGGATGGTATTTCGATTATGCAGAACAGAAGAGGTATAACGGACCTTAAAAAGTTATGTAAAGGTCCCGGTGCGCTTGCTAAAGCAATGGGTTTATTCAAATTGCATAATGGGATCTCCTTGCAGAGCAATAAAATATGGATTGAAGAGGGAGAAGTCGTTTCTCCTGAGCAGGTTGTGGAAACAGCAAGGGTTGGAATGAACTTTGAAGGGATTTATAAGCGCATTCCCTGGAGGTTTTACATTAAAGAGAACCCATATATAAGTAAGAAATAAGTAGACAGGTTAGGCACAGAAAGCAAACCTGTCAGATCCTAAAATAACTATACACTTGA
>NZ_MDFN01000043.1 GCF_001730525.1 Arcticibacter eurypsychrophilus | reverse complement strand
TTTCGCTCGCTTTAATGATGGTATGCGCTTTGATGCCTTATTTAAAGGGCTGCTTAATCCCAGCCGCCCATGTTTTTCGTTGCTCCGCCCATTACTGCCTTTTCTGCTTTTACTGATGGGGTCGCACTTTCTTCTTTCTTACACGATACCATTCCTACGGTCAACATGGCGATTACAATTACTAACTTTTTCATTTTGTTCTGTTTTATCGGGTTTCTATTATTTGTCTGTTTCATTGATTCTGATAACATTTTCGTATTTACGAAAGGGGTACCAATTGCTTTTTCGATTTATCCTTGAATTACTCAATATTTATACACATAATAACACAGTATTTTCTAATATTGCTGTATATTCCGTTGAATATTGTAAAAGGTTCAAGTTTATATTATGACTTAATGTGAAAGCGCGCTGTGCATTAATATGCAATTAACTCACAAACAACAACATATGTTCTACACACTAAAAAAACTATATAGATTTAAAGAATATAACCGCAATTATTTTGACCCTGCATATTTAACACATTCTTTATGCAAACCGATAAACAATCTTTACACATAATTATACGGATCAATTTTAAAATATGCATATTATTGTTGTCCGCTAAAATTTGTATTTTTACCCATAGTTACTTTGACTTTGGTAGTGTAGTAACTTCAAAGGTAAATTAACTGGTTGGCGCTTGCGCCAACCTTTTTTCTTTTACCGGACAACAATAATATGCATATTTTAAAATTGATCCGTATAATTATGTGTAAAGATTGTTTATCGGTTTGCATAAAGAATGTGTTAAATATGCAGGGTCAAAATAATTGCGGTTATATTCTTTAAATCTATATAGTTTTTTTAGTGTGTAGAACATATGTTGTTGTTTGTGAGTTAATTGCATATTAATGCACAGCGCGCTTTCACATTAAGTCATAATATAAACTTGAACCTTTTACAATATTCAACGGAATATACAGCAATATTAGAAAATACTGTGTTATTATGTGTATAAATATTGAGTAATTCAAGGATAAATCGAAAAAGCAATTGGTACCCCTTTCGTAAATACGAAAATGTTATCAGAATCAATGAAACAGACAAATAATAGAAACCCGATAAAACAGAACAAAATGAAAAAGTTAGTAATTGTAATCGCCATGTTGACCGTAGGAATGGTATCGTGTAAGAAAGAAGAAAGTGCGACCCCATCAGTAAAAGCAGAAAAGGCAGTAATGGGCGGAGCAACGAAAAACATGGGCGGCTGGGATTAATACCGGATCAGCAGAACCAATTGAACAAACAGACAAATAATAGAAACCCGATAAAACAGAACAAAATGAAAAAGTTAGTAATTGTAATCGCCATGTTGACCGTAGGAATGGTATCGTGTAAGAAAGAAGAAAGTGCGACCCCATCAGTAAAAGCAGAAAAGGCAGTAATGGGCGGAGCAACGAAAAACATGGGCGGCTGGGATTAATACCGGATCAGCAGAACCAATTGAACAAACAGACAAATAATAGAAACCCGATAAAACAGAACAAAATGAAAAAGTTAGTAATTGTAATCGCCATGTTGACCGTAGGAATGGTATCGTGTAAGAAAGAAGAAAGTGCGACCCCATCAGTAAAAGCAGAAAAGGCAGTAATGGGCGGAGCAACGAAAAACATGGGCGGCTGGGATTAAGCAGCCCTTTAAATAACCTACAATTTCATTAGAGTTTCCCTGCGCTTAAGTATATTTGCACAAAATTATAAGAGCATGCAAAATATTAAACAATATGTTGAAGAGAATAAGCAACGATTCTTAAATGAATTGGTAGAATTGCTTAAATTTCCATCAATTAGTGCAGATCCTCAATATAAAAATGATGTTTTAAAAACAGCAGAATTTGTAGCTGAAAAGTTAAAAGATGCAGGAGCAGATCATGTCGAAGTATGTCCTACTGCGGGATATCCAATTGTCTATGGCGAAAAAATAATTGACTCATCAAAACCAACTGTTCTGGTTTACGGGCATTATGATGTACAACCTGCAGACCCATTGGAAGTTTGGAAAACATCACCTTTTGAACCAGTAATTAGGGATGGAAAGTTATTTGCCCGTGGAGCATGTGATGATAAGGGGCAGTTTTATATGCATGTTAAGGCTTTCGAGCTTATGATTAATTCGAACTCGCTTCCTTGTAATATAAAATTCATGATTGAAGGGGAGGAAGAAGTTGGTTCAAGTAACTTAGGCGTTTTCGTGAAAGAGAATGCTGAACGGCTGAAGGCTGATGTCGTATTAATATCAGACACCTCTATGATAAGTTTAGAGAATCCTTCTTTGGAAACTGGCCTTAGGGGACTATCCTATCTTGAAGTAGAAGTAACCGGGCCAAATCGGGATCTTCACTCTGGTGTTTATGGCGGTGCTGTAGCTAATCCAGCGACTATATTATGTCAGTTAATTGCCTCTTTGCATGACAAAAATAATCATGTAACGATTCCTGGCTTTTATGACGATGTATTGAGTCTTACCGATGATGAGCGTGCTAGTTTAAATAACGCGCCATATAATGAAGATGAATATAAAAAAGATTTGGGTGTTGATGCCCTTTGGGGAGAACAAGGTTATTCTACTATTGAGAGAACAGGAATTAGGCCAACCCTTGAAGTAAATGGTATCTGGGGTGGATATATCGGAGAAGGCGCAAAAACAGTTCTTCCTTCAAAAGCCAGTGCAAAAATCTCTATGCGTCTGGTACCAAATCAACATTCGGATAGAATCACTGAATTGTTTACCAAGCATTTTAATAACATAGCACCTGATTATGTGAAAGTAAATGTTAAAGCTCATCACGGTGGAGAACCTGTTGTTACTCCTACAGATAGCGTGGCGTATAAAGCTGCCGAAAAAGCAATCGAAGAAGCATTTGGGAAAAAACCTATTCCAACAAGGGGTGGTGGAAGTATTCCTATAGTTGCTTTGTTCGAAGAAGTATTAGGAATTAAAACCGTTTTAATGGGTTTTGGATTGGATAGCGATAATTTGCACTCTCCAAATGAGAAATTTGATCTTGCCAATTACTATAAAGGCATTGAAACTATTCCATTATTTTATAAATATTATGCGGAATTGAGTTTATAACGGTATTAATCGGTTGTTCCATAATTGATTAGAGAATCTTTAACTTTTCTTGCTAGATAATTTAAAGATTCTCTATATTTGCACCCACCAAAGGCACCCATAGCTCAGTTGGATAGAGCAACGGTTTTCTAAACCGTCGGTCACTGGTTCGAATCCAGTTGGGTGTACTATACTTCGTTTAAAGGAATTTAAAGCATCCACAAACGGCCTCTATTAACTCTAGAGGCCGTTTTGCGTTCCCCCGAACGCTGCTTTATTTCAACATGGTTTTAACACAAATACTGTCTTCTTGTTTCGAGCAAATAATATAGAAATTTAAAAATGTAACATAAAAAATCCAGAACACAATTAAGTATTCCGGATAATAAGGGATAGTGAATACTTTATCCCTCTCAGAGCATATTTTTCATAGGTATATGATAATACAACTAACAACATGTTTTCAAGGATTTCGTTTGTGTGATATTACGCAATCTTAGAGTGGTAAATACTTGATTATTATAAAAACATCGGGAGTGATCATAAAAAGTTAGAATCTGCCAACTGAATAAATTAGAGTTATTGACCCTAAAATTATATTCAAATACGAGTTATCTTCAATTAACGTTTACTTTTGTGAATAAACATATGCCATGATGAAGGATATTAATTTAGATCCCTCTGTAAAAGCAATACGAACCACACAACTAGGAATAGTGGTCAGTATTATTTTAGTTTTCGTTAAAGCAGCGGGTGGTCACTTTGGACATTCTTATGCACTGATAGCTGATGCCACTGAAACTGGAGCTGATATAATAAGTTCATTACTATTATGGGTTGGATTACGATACTCACTCAAGCCCGCTGACGAAAGGCACCCTTATGGTCATGGGAAGGCTGAACCTTTGGCTGCTATACTCATCTCTTTGTTTCTGGTCGTTGCAGCCGTATGGATCGGATTTAATGCTATTCATTTTATTAATACACCCCATGAAGGTCCGAGAGTATTTACGCTATGGATTCTTATACTAGTTATTGGTATTAAAGAAGCACTGTTTAAATATGTATTGAAGGTAGGCAAGGAACTTAATAGTCAAGCTGTAAAGGCAGATGCATTCCATCATAGGAGTGATGCAATTACTTCAGTTGCTGCTTTTATTGGAATTGTGATTGCAATATTTGGTGGTAAAGGATTTGAAGTGGCTGATGATTGGGCGGCATTAATAGCTTCTTTCTTGATAGTTTATAATGCTTACAACATTCTCAAACCTGCATTCGATGAAATAATGGATAGCGCACCTTCAAATGAAATTGTTAATCAGGTTAAAAATATAGCCCAAAAGGTGAAGGATGTTTCAGCAATAGAGAAATGTTATGTTCGCAAGATGGGATTTGATTATTTTATAGATCTTCATATTCTTGTTAATGCGGATCTAACTGTTTCAGATGGCCATACAATTGCCCACATGGTTAAAGATAAATTGATGAAAAGTAATAGCCATATTAAAGGGGCAATTATACATGTTGAACCTTATGTGATTAAACAGAATAACCACAATATCGTTAGCTAATTAAATCTTGTCCTTATAAATACCGTTAGCTAGTAAAATGAATTTTAGAAGCCTCTTCTTAATTGTTGGCGTATTGTTTCTCGCAATTCACATCAATTAGAACGTAGTATTTCCTGAACGTCCTCATGTTATTATATATAGGGTCTCCTGACTTGAGAGTTTCAGAGCATTAATTATATTTTCTAAACCAACTGATTATCTTCATTTGAATTACTCCTAGAAAGGCTTCTCTGAATATTCTTGTGCTCATTTTTGATGTACCCTCCGTACGATCTGTGAAAATAATGGGTATTTCAACGACCTTGAAGCCATGATTAATAGCTGTAAATTTCATTTCAATCTGAAATGCATAACCTACAAACTTAATTTTGTTCATGTTGATCTTTTCTAATACTTTTCGGCGGTAACATTTAAAACCCGCTGTGGCGTCATGGATGTTTATACCTGTAATAAAACGAACATAAACCGATGCAAAGTAAGACATAAGCACTCTGCTCATTGGCCAGTTTACTACGTTTACTCCAGTTACATAACGCGATCCTATCGCTAAATCAGCTCCTTGTAAACAAGCGGTGCGTAAACGAATCAAATCAAGAGGATTGTGTGAAAAATCGGCATCCATCTCGAATATATATTCAAACTGATGGTTTAAAGCCCACTTAAAGCCGTGTATATAAGCAGAACCTAGTCCTTGTTTTCCATTTCGCTCCTCAATATAAAGCTTTCCTGAATATTCACCTTGAAGATGTTTTACAATATCAGCTGTACCATCAGGCGAACCGTCATCTACGATGAGGACATTGAATGGAATGGATAAGGAAAATACCGCGCGAATAATCATCTCGATATTTTCCTTCTCGTTGTACGTTGGAATTATAACTAAGCTATCAGCTAACACAGATATAGTATTTAATTAACGAACTTCATGCATCAGCTTTTTCAAGACTCCGGATAACAGAAACAGAAGTACTGCGGCCACACCTGGTAAAATAACGAAAAGCATGAAGAATTCGAATAAATTATGAATAACAAACCCTGCAAACATAGGATATTCTATTGGAATACGAAGTTCATTTAATTTGGATAATTGAGCTGCTGTTGGGATAATTGTTTTATCAAGCACTGCCTGAAGATTAATCCCTATACCCTGAGCCATGGTATATTTATCTCCTGTCGGTGGAAGCGCTGCTCCTAGTGTACCTGCTAAGGCGTAACCAGCTGCATTAGCAATAAACCAAACTCCCATTAAAAGGGATGAAAAACGTAGAGGAGCTAGCTTAGATACCAGTGACAATCCTATCGGCGACAAACAAAGTTCTCCTAATGTGTGAAATAAGTACATCAAGATTAACCAGGATACGCCGATTTTTTCTGTTGTTCCAAGACCCTTAACCTGAAATGCCATGATTAAAAACCCTACAGCCAATAACAAAAGGCCAAAAGACTGCTTTACAGGAGAGATTGGTTCCAGATTTCTTTTTTGAAGATATAACCATAACCAGCTGAAAGGCAACGCAAATACAATAATAAAGATAGAGTTTGCATTTTGTACAAATGAAGGGGGCATATTCCATCCGAATAAACGTCTGTCTGTTTGATAATCAGCTATAAAAGTTAGCGATGATCCGGCTTGTTCGAAACAGGCCCAAAAAAACATAACGAAAAATGCCAGTATATATAAGGCCATAATTCGATCTCTTTCCATTTTTGAAAGAGAGGTGTCAGATATAATAAATCCTGCCAATGTGATTCCACTTCCGTAGATGAAAGAATAGATCCAGTTTTGATCAACTGCAAAGCGAAAGAAAAATACTAATATAAAAAAGGCGGCTATTGAACAGTAAATTGCTGTATTTGAAAATTGAGCTTTTAAAACTTCTTCTGATCCTTTGGTGATATTTAAAGAAGGTTTAGCTCCAATTGCATTGCCTGTGGGTCCTACAACGTATTTTTCTTTTAAGAAATAAAACAAGGCTGATCCAAAGAACATTGCCATAGATGCGGCAAGAAATCCCCATTTGAATGCAGTTACAATACGTGTACCATCATCCAAAACCACATCTCCTAATAATGGACAAATATACATTCCTAGAAATGCACCCATATTAATACCCATGTAAAATATAGTAAAAGCAGAATCCAAACGCGAGTCTCCTTTTGTATATAACTGACCTACCATGGAAGATATATTTGGCTTAAAAAAGCCATTACCTAAAATGATAGTTCCCAGTGCGATATACATAGCTGTTTTGGACAGATCAAAATTAGTCTCAAATGTACTTGCACTAAAAAATAGGAATAACTGCCCAATACCCATTACTATACCCCCAAGGAGAATACAATTGCGATTTCCAAGGAAACGGTCGGATATGAATCCTCCTAACATTGGTGTCAGGTAACATAAACCTAAAAATCCACCATAAATAACGGAGGCTTCAGATTCGCGAAATGCAAGAGAATTTACTAAAAAAAGAGTTAACAGCGCCCGCATGCCATAAAAATTGAAGCGCTCCCACATTTCAGTAGTAAAAAGTAGATAGAGACCTTTTGGGTGTCCCTTTGCTGGCAGATTTGGGTTTTCTGCGATATTGATGGTATCCATTCGTATGATTATAAGTTCATGTGTGTTAAATCTGCTTGCCTGCTCAACATATTTTCAAGTGTTGATCCATCATAAAAGCCTTTTGTTGAAATATAGGCTTGTTCAAGAGGCTTGTTTGCCTGTTTTAAAACTTCAAATAGTCTGGAAGGGACTGATAAAATATGTAATCTCTTCATGAAGTTATAAGAAGATTGAACAAATGAGATGTTTTGTTGTCATTGAATAGGGGGAAAGGCCTCAAATATCAGTATTTTTTTTAAATAATTACAAAACTGTGTTTATCTGACTTTATTTATGATTTCCTTTTGGGAATTTTTAGGGTCAATGTACAATTTATCTATATCTGAGTCTGGATTTGTTAATCGAATATTATTCAAAAAGCTCAATCTGCCTTTTATTAGCTTAAATCCATCGTATGATAAGTCAGGACCATATAAAGCAAAGTTATCTTTCATTTCAATATCAGGTGGAGCCAGATGGTCAAATACAATTCTGTTTTCCTTCAATTCGTAATTAAGTAGCATCGAAGCAGATCTATTGTATTCGAAAATTATCCGATTCTTGCCCTGATATGTTTTACTGCCATCGAAAACAGGCATTCCGAAAAATGCTTTTCCCTCTTTAAAATAGAGTACTTCAATAACTTTTTGCGTTGACTTTGCTGTGTTTCCTTTCCATCCTAACAGAATGTAATAAGGTGTTTTTACATCTTTAATAACAGGAATGATTTTATAATACTGTGCGCCAAACCATTTCTCATTGTTTAATATCGTATCCTGTGGCGATTTGATCCCCGTGGTAAAGTCTAAAAGAGGCAGTAGCTTAAGAGAAGCATTGGTATTCATTTGTATAGCGCCGTAATAACGATAGGTGCCATTACTGTTTAGCACATGCCAGGTAAACAGGCGGAAATTATTATCCGGCGATTTCTGTATCGTTATTGATTTTAAAGAGTCAAAATTAAAGTGAAATGAATTTGGTGTTTTTAAGGCTTTAACAAAAGTTCGCACCATTTTAAAATTAGCATTATAACGTTCTGCCTCATCCGGATCGTTTATAACGGTAAATGCAAGTGCTGTAATTGTATCCTGGTATTCACGGATCTTTACGTCTTGTGGTTCGATATCCGCCTTCTGAGCCATACCTACATGACCTAACCTAATTATATATAATAACAAAAAAATTTTTTTAATCATATCTCTCTAAAGCCAATCCATTCATATACATCCAGAATTAATAAAACTTGCTTATTTTTGAACAGATAAAAGAACCTAGTGGCGAAATTAAAAAAAAAATACCATCTCTTATTATATAGAAAATACGGCTCCAATCTGAAGTATATCATGATGGTGCTTTGTGTATTGGTTGTTACACTGGTTTTGCCTAAACACGCCCGGTTTAAATACGAATACGAAAAGGGTAAAGTATGGATGAACAAGGACTTAATATCTCCTTACAGCTTTGCTGTTGAAAAAACCTTCGATGAGATAGAGCAGGACAAAGAGGAGGTTTATAAATCTGTACTCCCTGTTTATCATAATCGTCCGGATATTTTTAAGAATGAATTTCAAGCTTTTATAGGCGACTTTGATGTTAAATGGGATAACTCAAAAGAAGAGGAAAAACTCAAAAATACTTATCAGGACGTTGGTGTTCGAATTTTAGCTGCGGTATATCAAAAGGGCATCATGACCCATATCAAGAAATTTCAGCGCTCAAGTCAGAATTATAATTTTACTTTACTCACTGATAATGATGCAACTGAAGTGAATACGATTGGTGTATTTACTCTCGAAACTGCTGAGGATTATATTGATAGTCAGGTTCATGAAGCAAATGCCATTAAAAATAAGGTTTGGTTAAGTAAATTAATTAAAGATCATATCCAGCAAACCTATATTTACGACGAGCATCTTAGCGAGAAGGTGGAGTCTGAAGCGCTTAAAAATCTTTCTCCAACAAGAGGCATGGTGCAGCAAGGCGAGCTTATTATTGCAAATGGTTCTGTTATCAGTCAGGAAATCTATCAAAAGCTCGAATCGTTAAAAAACACATTTGAAGAAGAGCGTCATTTTAGTGGCAATAGAAGATCGATTTTTATAGGGCAGCTCTTGCTAGGTGGATTGATAGTAGCCTTGCTGATGATTTTTCTTAGGCTGTTTCGCAAGGATATCTATGATGATAACCGGAAGATGTCCCTGATTTTAGTTGTTATTACCATGATGTTGGTATGTCTTTCATGGGCGATCAGCCTGAAGATTCCGAATCTTTATTACATACCCTATTGTATTGTGCCAATTATAATACGCATACTTTTTGACACTCGGCTTGCCCTTAATATTCATCTGTTGGTCGTTTTGGTTGCCGGTTTTTTTGTGCCCAATAGCTTTGAATTTGCTTTTTTACAAGTCACTGCTGGAATGGTAGCCATATACAGTATTAAGAATTTGATCAAGCGGGAACAGCTGCTTATTTCTGCTGTTTTAATTCTATGTAATTACATAGTAGCCTACTTAGGCATTTCGCTGATCAGAAATAATGGCACATTAACGAACATCGAATTGGTTAGCTTTTTACCTTTTGTGTTTAGCGTTTTGCTTTCACTGTTGGCTTATCCACTCATATATGCATTTGAAAAGGTCTTTGGACTTACATCTGAAGTTACGCTGATGGAGATTACTAACACCAATTCCCGCTTACTTCGGGAATTGTCATTTAAAGCACCTGGTACATTTCAGCATTCCCTTCAGGTAGCTAATTTAGCAGAAGCGGCAATTTTTAATGTAGGAGGAAATGCACTCCTTGTTCGGGCAGGAGCCTTATATCACGATATAGGCAAAATGGAGAACCCGCAGTATTTTATAGAAAATCAGAATGGTGCAGTTAACCCACATGATAAATTATCATATGAAGCAAGTGCCCAAATCATTATCAGGCATGTTAATAAAGGAGTTGAACTGGCACGAAAGAATCATTTACCCGAAATAGTTATAGACTTTATCAAGACGCATCATGGTAATACGCGCATGGATTATTTCTACCAGTCTTTCCTGAAAAACTTTCCTGAGCAATTTGTTGACGAAAATATATTCCGCTATCCCGGACCGATACCCTTTTCAAAAGAAACAGGTGTTTTAATGCTGGCTGATTCAACAGAGGCGGCGTCAAGAAGTTTAAAAGAGCCCAATAAGGATACGATCAGCGCATTAGTTGATCGCATTATTGATTATAAATTGGAACAAGGACAGCTGAATAATTGTAATATTACGCTTAAAGACATCGCAACTATTCGTTCAATTTTTAAGAATATGCTGATGAGCATCTATCATGTGCGGATAGATTATCAAGTTTAAAAAAATATTTTCATTTTGCATGGAACTAACAGTCTAGTTTTCAGCTTACTCTTGACTAGCTAATTTAAAAAGACATTTAAAGCAGGTTTAAATGCTAAATTATTTTTGAAGAGTAGGTTGAATTACTATATTTGCAGTCCTGAAAAGAGGGGTGAGGTGCCTGAGTGGCCGAAAGGAACAGTTTGCTAAACTGTCGTACTGGCAACGGTACCGAGGGTTCGAATCCCTCCCTCACCGCAGATTGATTAATCAAATAACACCAAAAGCCTGTAAATCATACATTTACAGGCTTTTTTGTTGCCCTGAGATAACCAAAATATACACGAATTCGCAAATAGAATCAGCGACATTTATTGCGTCTTTTTTTGGCCAAAAAAAGACGCAATTTAGGTAATTTAATTGTCTGATTTTCAACATTTTATACCACTGAACATCTTGACTTTTTACCGCTGCATTTCGATATTTATTCACTTAAAAATCTATCGTTATGCTAGAAAAAAGTTTAGGATTAATGTTTTTTTTAAAGCATCCACGAAATTACGATGGTGGACTAATGTATATCTACCTCAAAGTTACCGTAGACGGTGTTCCCAAAGATTTCTCTATTAAACGTTCGTGGCTCAATAAAAATGATTGGTAAAGAAGTTTCCAAAGGAATACATACCGACTTTGATACTTTCTATAAACACACCTCTAAATTTATCAGAAGCGAATATAAAGTAGATGATATCAATATTCGTTCCCTTGATCTTGAGATTACCAAGAAATTATACAACGAGTACCTGACAGATCGAGGAATTAATCATAACTCGGCGTTAAAAAACACACACAAATATTCAAGTCAAAATCAATTTTCATATTTAATTTTCAGTCTACATCCGCAATGGCTGATAAAAGTAGTATAATATCGATCCTTATTCCTACGTATGAAATGTTATTGGACTAAAATTTAAGTCTCTAAATGCGTTATGAAATTTGTATAGCCTGAACACAGATATAGAAATTTATGATCATAAATATAAAAGATGGCAAACACAGTAAAAGCGCGTCCTTCATTTTTAAACGCACTCCGAAACCGATCATCATCAATAAGGAAAGTCCACCGGATGAAATAATCAATATCGGTTGCGAAAACAATCCGACCAGTAATCCTAATCCGCCAAGCAGTTGCAAGTAACCGATGAATTCTCTGAATTTATTCAATCCATAGCGTTCAAACTCTTCTTTCATACCTGAGTTTGAAAAGAACGTTATACCATAATAAAGAAATGAAACAGCGGAAATTAACGTTAATATATTTAGAAGCATTAAAATTTCATTAATCCAGAATGAATGATAGCTACTAACAAAGACAGCGTTAATAAAAGTAATGAGGGGACAAACTTGGGCCAGGGATTTTTAACCTTAAAATGGGCTACTTGTGCGCATGCCATTAATCCAGCCATCAAAAGTGCAGGTATCAATACCAAAGTCGGATGCCATATACCGGTAACCAAAAGAGTTGAAAGGGCTATTTTAGTAGCACCAACAAAATTTCTTAACAAGTCTGGTATACCATACTGTTTAAACTCTTTGACGATATTATCATAACGGACGATCCAAACATAGCCGATGGAAAGCGCTATGATGATTTGGGCACAATTTGAAAGCGTGTTCATATAGAAGCTGTTGAAATGTAAAACTGAAAATACGATGAGCTAATTATCCTTTAAATGCTGTCGTTTCTTTTGCACAGTAAATAATGTCCATGCAAAACCAACATATAATACTGTCACAATTACGGTGAGAATGACCAGATCTAAATTTTCCATGTTAGTTTTTCTTTTTAGTATTAAAATAGATCAGCAATCCTACCATTGTAGGCGGCCAAAGCCCGATAAATATAGCACGATCGTGGTCTTTTAAAATTATGTAGTAATACTCAGAAATAAATATGATGGCTATGATCATAGTCAGTATCGCAAATTCAATTTTAGAGAATTTATTCATTGGATTTTATTTATTAATTTACAAAATGGATAGTGGTTATTTACTGTCTAACTAATAAGAGAGGAAGCGCAATATAAAAATTACGTGATTTGTTTTGCCCATAAAACTTTTATAGATAATTAGATCATTGTCTGGTCCATAAACTACGAATAAGGTAAAGGCACTTTTATGTCTGTTTTGTAATTGTATTTTGTTTTAAAGAAAAGGATATTAATTTTCTTATTGATTCAACAAGTTATAGATAAGTTATCTCATAATTACTATGTATTTAAAATAAATCTATAAATTCTATAGTTGTGAAAAAAAAGGAGTTTACAATTGCTTTATTTTACTGAACTTAGAAATTAAACAGCTGTAGTCGGTCATTTGTTTAATCTCATATACATTATTAATTTGCTTAGGAATGCGTTAATCTTTCATTTGTTTTAGTACACTGATGAAGTTTATGTTTTAACGGCTATTATGAAAAAAACGAGGGGCAAATTACTTTTGCATTGCATCAGTCAGGAGGGTACACACGTAGAGAAATTTGCCGTCTGATGGGCAATTCACAGGCAACTTTCTTGTAGTGCAAGAAAAAATATAGAGGCTTAAGAGAGTGCTGATTTGCGTAAACTTTACCAGCTGGAGATTGATAATTTACATCTTTGAAAAATTGGTTGCTGGCCTGAGTCTGATGTATTGACATTTGTGTGAGATCAGATACAGGCAGATATGCTTTGAGTTATAGAAGTATTTGGTTAAGTAGCATTGTCTGTAAATCAGTACTCAATCTTAAACTTTTCGAACATGCTTTTAATGTCTAATTTAGATTGAAGATCTTCCAAATCAAGTAGGTCAGTCTCATCCACACTGCTCTCCATATATAGCGCAGGTAAATATTTATAAATACTCCACTTTCCTTTATGATACTCCAAAGCAGTTAAGTTTTCTACCCAATCACCCGAGTTAAGGTAAAGTACTTCCCCATTGCTGGTAGTTATCGACCTTAATTCAGGCTGATGAATATGTCCACAGATAACATAATCATAGCCTTTTTCTCCCGCTAATTCCGCTGCAGTCTGTTCAAAGTCATTGATAAATTTAACGGCATCTTTAAACTTAGCTTTAATCCTCTTAGAAAAGCTCATCTTTTCCTGATGCATTAAAGTAAGGCCCCAATTAACCATTTGATTCAAGATAATTAACGTATCGTAGCCTACTGCGCCTAATTTGGCAAGCCATTTCGAATGCTGCATCGTGATATCGAATACGTCCCCGTGAAAAAACCAAGCTTTATGTTTACCATCTAAATCAAGTACCAACTTATCTACCAAATTGAAGCTGCCAATTTGAAGATCACTGAATTTTCGAAGCATTTCATCATGATTTCCCGTTAAATAATACACAGGCACGCCTTCAGATACAAACTTCATTAATCTTCTTACCACCTTCATATGCGACTCCGGCCAGTAGGATTTACTGAATTGCCAGATGTCAATAATGTCACCATTAAGAATAATCTTTTTAGGCTTTATGCTTTTCAGATAGATAAGTAGTTCCCGGGCATGACAGCCATACGTTCCAAGATGTACATCAGATATTACAAGCAGGTCTATTTCCCTTTTTGGCATGGATTAATTTTATGTTAAAATTTGAAATTTAATATGAATTGCAAGTTAAATTTATATTAGCTTATCACTTAAATGTCATATTTTAAAAGCTCAATAAATAGGTTAAAGCTGTTATCTTTGTGTAACATATAATTATGATTGAACTACTTAAACAACCCTGGCCATGGTATACATCAGGTATATCTATTGCTTTCATCATGATTTTACTGTTGGTATACGGTAAATCCTTTGGCTTTTCTTCCAATTTAAGAGCATTATGTACTTTAGCAGGTGCAGGCAAAAGAGTTAAATTCTTTGATTTTGACTGGAAAACCCAAAAATGGAATCTTTTATTCCTTATTGGCTCAATACTGGGAGGTTGGCTTTCGTCCACCGTTTTGAAAAATGAAGAGCCAATGCATCTGTCAGCTGCCACAATTCTTGATATTGAAAAATTAGGAGTTGCCTTTGATGGGCAGATGAACCCCTCAGCGATCTTTGGTGCCGACTTTGCCACATCGCCTAAAGGCTTTCTAATACTACTGGTAGGAGGTCTCCTTGTAGGCTTTGGCTCACGTTATGCAGGTGGATGTACGTCCGGGCATGCTATAAGTGGACTTTCTAACCTGCAAATTCCCTCATTGTTAGCAGTAATAGGCTTTTTTGCAGGAGGACTAATTATGACACATCTTTTATTACCCTATATATTCTAAATAAATGAAAGGTTTAAAATTTATATTGGCAGGCATTCTATTTGGTGTAATTATGTCTAAGTCTGAAGCGATTTCCTGGTATCGTATCCAGGAGATGTTCCGCTTTCAATCTTTCCATATGTATGGCATTATCGGCACCGCTGTAATTATTGGAGCTATAGCCGTATTTCTGATTAAAAAATTCAAGATTAAAGATACGGATGGTAGTCAGATTGTTCTTCAGGATAAAAAGAAAAGCTGGCCCAGATATATTATAGGAGGATCTATATTTGGCCTTGGTTGGGCATTAACAGGCGCATGTCCAGGTCCTATGTTTGTAAACATAGGTTACGGATATTGGTCTATGCTCATCGTCATATTTGGCTCTTTACTTGGAACTTACCTATATGGTGTTATTAGAGATAAACTTCCCCATTAATTAGATTAGTAATCAGCTGTAAACACTCCTTTATCCAACTTAATTTTCTCAAATTAAGAGAGATCATAAGCCGGACGGAATGGTTGGAAAAGTATGCTGAGCCTCAAGGTCATAGTACAAAGTACCCTTGCCTCCCTTAGTAAGCAACACTTCCCCCACACTGAATTTTTCCTGAAAGAAATGTACGCTAAAGTCTTCCGAAAAGTAATATTATTCAGCTGCTTATAGTACTCTGTTCGCAAAAGAAATAATTCAATTAAAAATATGTTGTATGAAATGTATCTGTACTGATTTATATTTCTGTTTTCAGAATAAAAGAAAGTTTTTTACGATAGAAAACAAATTATAAGCTAAATTCTGTTTATTAAACTAATAAAAAGTATCTTTCCCTTAAAAATACATCTATTCCTCTTACTAATGACTCAAAACACATCTTTCAAGCCATCCTTAAAATTAATGGATGCTACTATGCTTGTCGCGGGGAGCATGATAGGGTCCGGTATATTTATAGTCAGTGCTGATATCAGCCGGAATGTAGGAAGTTCCGGTTGGCTCATATTTGTCTGGCTACTAACCGGATTTATGACCCTAACTGCTGCCCTGAGTTATGGCGAACTCAGCTCAATGTTTCCCAAAGCTGGTGGTCAATACGTTTATCTCAAAGAAGCTTTTAATCCACTGATCAGTTTTATGTACGGCTGGAGTTTCTTTCTGGTGATCCAAACGGCTACAATTGCGGCTGTAGGTGTCGCCTTTGCCAAGTTCACCGCTTATCTGATCCCGCAATTCAGTGAAGACCTGGTTGCTCTTGATCTCGGATTTCTAACTATTTCGCCAGCCCAGTTACTCTCTATAATTATTATCGTTTTCCTGACTTACATCAATACCCAGGGCATAAACAGTGGTAAAGTTATTCAAACTGTTTTCACATTAACAAAATTGCTCAGTTTATTGGGACTGATCATCTTTGGGCTATTTGCTATAAAGGCAGATACATGGAACCTCAACTGGTCAAATATGTGGGATATGCATAAGATAAATTTGGATGGTACTACCGCTCAATATACCACTATGGCTGCTTTTGGTGCGATAGCAGCATCTATGGTCGGCTCTATTTTTAGTAGTGATGCCTGGAATAATGTCACCTTCATTGCCGGTGAAATCAAGAACCCTAAACGAAATATTGGCCTGAGCCTGGCTCTGGGAACTCTTATTGTTACGGTAATTTATGTCAGTACCAACATCATGTATACCGGTGTATTGTCCCTTCATGAGATAGCAACGGCTAGCAAAGATCGGGTAGCGGTTGCAGCATCTCAACAAATTTTTGCCAGTGCAGGTACCGTTATTATCGCCTTGATGATTATGATATCTACTTTTGGCTGCAATAATGGATTAATTATGGCAGGAGCCAGGGTTTATTATTCAATGGCACACGATGGTTTGTTTATTCGTAGAGTAGGTAAGCTGAACAAAAATTCAGTACCCGCATTTGGCTTATGGATCCAGTGTATTGTTGCTTGCTTATGGTGTCTGAGCGGTAAGTATGGCGATCTGCTCGACATGATCTCTTTTGTGGTTGTCGTATTTTATATGCTTACTATTGCGGGCATTTTTGTATTGCGAGTTAAAAGGCCTTTAGCGGACCGTCCTTATAAAGCTATTGGGTATCCGGTGCTACCAATTTTGTATATTGTAATGGGATTGACATTCTGTACTTTGCTGATTATCTATAAGCCCAATTATACATGGCCCGGATTAATTATTACATTGAGCGGTATTCCTGTATATTACCTGATCAAAAAGCTGGATAAAAAGGCACTTATAAGTGATTAATGTATCAACGGACATAAAAATAAAACATGATTAAATGTATAACCTTATGGTTTAGCCTTTAGGCACTGAAGTCTTTTAATGTAATATTATGTAATGAACTACCGTCAAAAATAGTAGTCCATTACATAATAATTGACCTAATAAAATTTTTAACCAGTATTAAAACCTGCCTATATCACCACTTCCAGATTTGGATGAAGAAATCTGCTTCGGGGTACCTGTATAACGGATATCCCCTGAGCCGGCAACTGATGCATCAAGTTGTTGTAATACATTTACCCCTACATTTCCTGACCCTCTTACCTGAACAATACTTTTGGTTGTTGCCAAGTCTCTACCTGAAAAATCACCCGATCCTGTAACCGTAACACTCGAAGTCTGAGCCTGACCTGAAAGCTTCATGTCACCAGAGCCAGTAAGCTCACTTTCAAGCGTTTTTACATTGACCTTACCTGATACATCTCCTGAGCCGGTTAATTTTAACCTTAATTTACTGGTGCTGATCCCTTCCGCAAACGAAACATTTCCTGAACCAATGACGCTAATGCGATTAAGGTCTTTAGCTGTCACATAAATAGCAGTTTTTTTATTTTCCCAGCTAAAATTAAAGTTAGATTTTTTGGTGTAAATCTTAAGAGTTCCCCCTTCTACCTCTGTTATTATGCGGTCTATCACATCATCATTTGCCTCTACAATAACTGATTCCGTATTTCCTTGTTTAATAAACACATCATAGGAACCAATTACTTCTACTCCCGTGAATCCGGATATATGTCTGTTTTGCTTATCATTCATACTCATTCCTAAAGCGGAAAGAGGTTTCGAATAACAGGTATAGGCGCCTGTTATCAACGTAGTGGCCAGCAAAATAGTGAAGAGTGATTTCATAGTTTTATTTTTTTATTTAAGACGCTCATTCAACTCCTTTGGTTACAAACTATTATGTAAAATTTATTCAAACGATATGAACCCATCAAACAGATCCATGTACCTGTATTCATTTAATTGGAATATACAGGACTTAGTAGCATACATTCTCCTGCAAATAAAGGGTGTGTTGTGTCACATAAGCCATACAAACGTATTTTATTTTAACTAAAAAGCTTTATTGTAGTAAGTGGTGCTAACTTTGCGCCTTATGCTTAAAAAAGTTAAAAGCCTTATTACACTCGTAGTTATTTTCTTCCAAAAAGTATACGATCATTTTTACCGCTTAATTAAAGGTATTCCTACCATTAAGAGGAGTCAGATTACGGCGGACTTGTTTCTGGGGAGTCAGTATAATAAAGTGGGACTGAGAAAACTAAAAGCATTAGGTATCACCGCTATTGTCAATATGCGCATACATTCAATTTATAGGAAAGCACAATACAAAGGATTTGAATACCGCCATTTTCCCACAATTGACAACACCGCACCCTCTTTGGAAGTACTCGTAAAAGGAGCACAGTTTATTGATGAGCAGATTAAAAAAAACGGGAAAGTATATGTGCATTGTAGACAAGGACTAGGCAGGGGACCCACCATGGCAATCGCTTACTTGTTGAAATCAGGATTAACCTTTGAAGATGCTCTTGGCTTAGTAAAAAAAGTCAGGCCATTTATCAATCCCCGTAGATGTCAGATTACCAGATTGAAAGAACTGGAACAGTTTTACAATGCGCAAGTCATTTAAATTCAGCCTAACCATTTCTTTATATTATATTTTATCCTTTCTTTTTTGATGGCATGGTGTCATATTAAACTAAATAGTTTGTGGTTTATTTAAATTAATCGTAATATATGCAATATAAAGAATGGCCTATATTTAAATTATATAAAGGCCGTTAATCCTTTTTAAAATGAGTGTTAACTCACATAAGATACAAATCATGAAAACTGACGAACAAATAAAAGAATTAGTAAGGCAAAAATACAGTGAAATAGCTTTGCAGGACAAATCAACAAACGAAACATCATGTTGTGGATCAGGTGGATGCAGTACTGAAGTGTACAATATCATGAATGATGATTACACTAATCTTGAAGGCTACAATGCAGATGCAGATTTAGGTCTTGGTTGTGGTCTTCCTACCCAATTCGCCATGTTTAAAACCGGCGATACCGTCATTGACCTGGGATCAGGAGCTGGAAACGATTGTTTTATTGCAAGAGCAGAGGTTGGAGAAACAGGCAAAGTAATTGGTATAGATTTTACGGAAGCTATGATCAATAAAGCCCGGGACAATGCCGAAAAGCTTGGTTTTAACAATGTTGAATTCAGACAAGGGGATATTGAAAATATGCCTGTTACCGCCAACGCAGCCAATGTTATTGTCAGCAATTGCGTATTGAACCTGGTACCCAATAAAAACAATGTATTTAAAGAGATCTATCGGGTATTAAAACCAGGAGGTCATTTCAGTATTTCAGATGTCGTATTGGTAGGGGATTTACCTGACAAACTTAAAGATGCCGCCGAAATGTATGCTGGCTGTGTTTCCGGAGCTATTCAAAAAGATAGCTATATGGAGCTTATCCAGTCAAATGGATTTATTAATTTTCAGATTCAAAAACAAAAACCGATTAATATCCCTGATGATATTCTCGCTAATTATTTAAGTCCTGTTGAAATTAAAGCCTTCAGGTCCGGTGAAACGGGAATTTTCAGTATCAGTGTTTTTGCAGAAAAACCTGCCCAAGAGTCTTGCTGTAAACCTGGAACCGGATGCTGCTAATCAGGAAATTTCCAATTCTTATCAGAAGTACGCTCTGAAAGCAGCGTGGAGAAAATAGAAGTTTTTGCTGTACTATTAAGAGTTAAGTATAAACTCCAAAAAGTAAGTGTTTTTACTCAAGTGGAAGTATAAGTACTGATAATTTACATAGGTGTATTTGGTTGTCATCAAAGGTAACTATCTTGTGTTGTGAAGGTAATTATATACGAATCATGAAACTAATTGAAGATAATAAATTTATTCCTATGACTTCTGTATCAAGTGGTTCAGGTAAGGAAGTAAGGAGTGATATCTACTATTATACCAATCACATTGTTAACATTGTTATGATTGGCGATCCGGAAGGTGAAGACTGGTTTTTAGTAGATACAGGAATGCCATTCAGTGGCAAGGAAATCATCTTTATAACAGAAGAGCGCTTTGGAAAAGGCAGTAAACCTAAAGCAATTTTCCTAACTCATGGACATTTCGATCATGTAGGAGGCATCGTTGATTTATTAGAAGCGTGGGATGTACAGGTTTATGCTCATTTACTTGAATTTCCTTATCTAACCGGTAAAAAAAGCTATCCAGATTCCGATACTTCTGTTGAAGGAGGTTTATTGGCTAAGATATCTTCTATTTATCCATACGAACCAGTCGACATTGGAGAGGTTTTGCTTCCCTTGCCTCACAATGGAAGTGTTCCCGGATTACCCGAATGGAGATGGATTGCGGCACCAGGTCATTCACCAGGACAAGTAGTATTCTTTCGTGAGCGAGACAAGATCCTTCTTTCTGCTGATGCATTTATTACCGTAAGGCAGGATTCACTATATAAAGTACTAATACAGAAAGAGGAAATAAACGGTCCGCCCAGATATTTTACCACTGACTGGCAAGCAGCAGCGGAAACAGTTAAAGAGCTGGCCTCTTTAAATCCTGAACTCGTCATCTCTGGCCACGGACAGTTTATGGAAGGAGAAGAGTTAAGAGCAGGACTGGAAATTTTAGCCTATGGATTCGATAAATTAGCTAAACCTAAATACGGTAAATATGTGACTGATACGGATCAAGAACTGGAACACCAGTAAATAAAAAGATTGATGGAGCTATAATTGTGCAGAAATACCTTCCCAAATCTTAGCAGCAACTGCTTCCTGTGAAGCATTTCCATCTATCACTAAAATCTTTTCTTCTTCCTTTAATACAGCAATTACTTCCAGGTATTTATTTCTAACCTGCTGAAGATTATCAATGGTTTCATAAAGTTCAATTACACTTCGGCCTTTGTTCAGCCTGTCCATACTCAGTTCCGGGTCAATATCAATGTAAATGTTCAGATCTGGCCTTAAAAGACCAGCACTGAGTGCATTCGCTTCAATCACCCAATTCAGATCCATGTGGACACTATGATACGCATAAGAAGAAAAGTAGTACCTGTCTGATATGACCGTATAACCTTCATCCAGTTTTTTTAAAATTCCGTCCGTTTTATTGAGTAAATGATCTAACCGGTCCGCAACAAATAAACCTGCGATGGTACGGTGATCTGCTTCCATTTTATGCGTGAAAATGTCTCTAATGATGGAACCAATAGGGCTTTTTGTAGGTTCGAATGTGTTATAAACTTTTATACCTTCTTTTATTAGGCGATCAGTCAAAAGTTTTACCTGAGTGCTTTTGCCACTTCCATCAATGCCCTCGAAGGCGATAAATAAGTTCTTTTTCATTCAATAAATGATTGCACAATTAATAATCAAACCAGTTTTTGTAAGAAACAGGCGGAGCAAAAATAGGATTAAAATAGCTTAGGGTTCACATCAATGGAATATAAGTTTTAATCATTAAGCAACCCTGCTGTTTAAATACCTGCATTTATTCATAATTTTTGTAATTAATTCAGCTTTCAGCGAAAATTGCCATTCGGAATTTCAATCTAATTAACCCTCCATGAAAATAGTAATAACCTTGGCTGAAGTATTATTGGTAAGTTAATGGACAATGAACCTGGTAGCGGTAAAATACATGAAGACCCGTTAGTAAAAGAAATGGAGAAGAAAGATTAGTTGTCTAATTCTTGCTTGTTTTTCTAAATGAAATACGCCCTCTCGGGATATGATCTGGAATTATCTTCATTGCTTCAGCCTTTTTGCGGGTTAAAAGGGCCTGCTTACTTACCTTATTATCCAAGTTTAACATCATTGTGTTGCCTTTATAAAACATTACCTTAATCTTTTCTTCTCTCCCAGGATAGTTGGATGATTGCATATAAACCTCTTTTATAGGGTAGACTGATGATTTTTCGGATTGAAAAGTGCCGATGATTGCACAGGGACTGAACGCTCTACTATTCAGCAAAATACTTTCATTGGTTTGATTGATAGGAGAGTAGAGCATTAGCGACATGCTTACCAATGCCAAACAATCTTCAGGAACTGTTTCTGTAAAAGTGATGACTTGTCCTTCTATACTTTGATATCCTTCCAGATCCAAATCCTGAAAACCCAAGTTTTCATAATACTCTTCCCTGAAGTTAAAAGCAACCAACATCAGCCTTATGCGGTGTTTCATATAGGCTCCGCTTTGGTTTTTAGGCCTTTTGATGTCTGTTTTTGTATTTAATGAACCCAAAGTAACACTCACCAAACCTTCTGCACTTTTATTGACCGAATGACTCATCTGCAGCACTTCATGCAATTTACTGTTTGCATTGAAATCCAACCCGTTAAGCAGGGAAAGATTCCCATCATGCAAATCCCTTTTTCCTTTCTCGCCGCTTATATTATTCAATATCGACTGGTACACCAGTTGGGTACTTCTGTAAGCTGCCGTTCCATCTTTGAAAAAATAAGCCGGTTCAAATGCAGCTCGGATAACTGCAGCGGCTGAACTCGAAAGTCCAAACTCGGTAGCGCTCCTGATCGTTTTTTCAGATTGCTTAAATGCCTTAGCTTTGCCCTGTAAGATATTCTTTCCCCGATACTCACGGTAAATTACTGAACCTGCGGTTCCGTGTACCATTCCTTTCTTATCTATTGTAGCCATACTTTCTATATTTTTAAGTAAAGTCGTAATTTCAGATTCTTGTAGCAAAACAAATGCTAAATCTTCTCAAATCTTCCGGGAAACGGCACGAATTTTCTATAATAAACATTGTGCTTAATCTTTAAATCTTCCAAAGCAAACCACCTATGATCAGTTGTTTCCTTTTTAATAGCATGCTAATTCCCTTTAATTTAAATTCCAAATCGAAATATGGCAGAATAACTGAATAAAACATATAATTCAAAGCAAAAACGAACTAATAAAATATCGGTGTAAGTCCGACTTAACCTTATCTATATCGGACTCATTCTTGATGCTTATTGCAATCTTATTAGAAAAAACACTCTTTGGATGCAAATAAGCACATTGTTGATAAATAATAAGCGTATTAATTTAAGATTAAATGAATTATAGCTACTTTGCACGAATAATAAAAACCTTATTCATGAATAAAATTTTACAATTCGCAGTAATAGCTGGTGTCGCATTTTCAACATCAAGTTGCTGCACCATTTTTAAAGGATCCAGAGAATCTATACGAGTAGTAAGTAATCCCCCAGGAGCAACCGTAGAAGTTGACGGAATTGAAAGAGGAATAACTCCTTTAGATGTCAGTTTAAAAAAAGGATTTTCCGGTCAGACAGTTGTTTTGAAAAAAGATGGATTTGACACTAGATCTTTTAGACCTGAAACAGCATTTGATGCGGTAAGTGTCCTTAATTTATTTTTCTGGCCAGGTTTTATAATTGACGCGGCAACAGGATCTATGATGAAATATGATCTTAAATCTTATGAGTTAAAGTTAACCAAACCCGAATCAACTGTTCAGGTTTTACCAAAAAAATAGTACAAATGAACCCGGTTAATCGCTGGGTTCATTACTTCACTTGTTGCATTTTCTCAAGTACCTCTACGAAACGTGCTTTAAATTCGCCAACTGTCATTGTTTTCATAGCCCTTGAACTAAGATGATTTTTATAAATGAGCTTATGTCAAGATGTTATTTGCTTAACAACTTGACAAGTATCGATTGCTGTATCTAACTTGCCTGTTTTATAACGAACATGTGAGATGTATGCTCTGGGGTTTGATGAATGAACAAAGGCAAACCAATTTGCCTTGGGGACAAAGACCTGGAGATTCCATACCTCAGGTATGGCAACGTGGCCTTTATTATTCAAATTTAAAGTCTTATGATCTAGCCAAAATAGATAGCATAAAATTACATATCGAGAAGTAAATGAAGTAGCAATTATAGGTATAAACAAAAACAAGCCTAATGCATTTTGCACCGGCTTGTTTTTTTACTTATCATATTTTACTAAGTTCTATAACTCTACTACTGCTTTCACTGGAAAATGGTCTGATGGGAATTTACCAAAATAAGTATCAGTGAGAATGCCCCATTTCTTTGCGGTAAACTGTTTGGTCATGAATATATGATCAATAACAGCCATTCCACGCGGTGTTTTGAATGCATTCATGGATGAGTTGTTTTCATAGGGATATTTCACTTTAGCATGTACGTCTTGTAAGATACCAGAGTTGGCGAGTGTTAGATACCATTCGCTGCTACGGTCGCCGTTCAGGTCTCCGGTAAACAAGACGGGTTCATTCTTCGCTATTTCTTTAATCTTTTTCAGGATCAGTTTCGCGCTTTCTTTACGGGCGATCAAACCTTGATGATCAAAATGCACATTGAACATGTAGAACATTTTTTTACTTTGGATGTCCTGAAGGTAAACCCAAGTGCAGATGCGGTTGCAGCAGGTAGCATCCCAACCTTTTCCGGGTACATCAGGTGTTTCTGATAGCCAGAAGTTACCTTTGTTGAGCAGTTTAAACTTATCTTTCCGATAATAAATAGCGGAATGTTCACCTGCATCTTTGCCGTCATCACGACCAACGCCATAATGTGCATATTCAGGCAGGGCAGCACTAATGTCGTCAATCTGGTTTATTAATCCTTCCTGAATTCCCAGTACATCAAAGTCATGGAAGCGGATCAGGTTGGCTACAACAGGTGCCCGGTTAACCCATAAGTTACCTGAGTCGCCTGGATTATCATAGCGAATATTGAAGGTTCCTACAGTGATCGACTGTGCATTGCTGGCCATGGTGATCATGAAAAGTACTGCTGTTAATGTTAATGATCTTAATTTCATACAATTTGTTTTTTCATTTTGTTAAAAGCAATCGTTTTAAACGATTTATTGCCAATTCGGATTCTGTTTAATTGCTGGGTTTGTTTGTAAGTCAACTTGTGGAATAGGGTAGTAGTATTGCTTATCATTATCAAACCATTTGCGGGAGATCTCATTCATCCAGGTCAATTCTCCAGATGTTCCATTTTTTAATAGCTGTGAATTTGTGTTATTGCCTATTTTCGGAGAGACGTTTACATAGGTTACTCCCGCTACAGCCGGTGATGGTGCAGTGCCTTGATAAAATGCTACATCCAGAATGCCGTCTTCATTCAAATCTATTGGTGTTACTAATGAAGGAACATAAAAACCATTCCATTCCTGGGTCATTAGTGAACCTCTTTTCCATCTTAATATGTCACTATAACGGAATCCTTCCAAACTTAGTTCAATACCTCTTTCACGTCTTACTTCCAGAATAACTGGATCTGTAATGCCTGGGAAATAATTAGTAACCAAATAAGGGTCAGCTACAGTTGGCTTAGTGGTTAAACCCCCTGTTATTCCGGCTCTTGCACGAAGTACACCGATAGTTTGTGCCCATTCAACATCTGTAAGTGTACCCAGTTCGACTTTTGCCTCAGCATAGTTTAACAGCACTTCTGCATACCTGAATAAGGGAATAGCATTTATATTTAGTGCCCCTGCATCATAATAAATATCATCCAAAGTCCACTTAATGGGCTGATAACCGGTAAAAGTGTAAGAAAATAAAGGTGGCGCAGGTATCTGAGTCCCATTACTAATCCTTTTGTAATCGCCTGAGCGGATCGTTTGCTTTAACCGTAGATCCCTGTTTTTAACCTCATCCTTGAATAACATAGTACGATATGCAGGGTCATTTGTGTATGGAGTTCCGTCAAGTTTTAAGTACGTATTGATAAAAGTTCTGGTAAAACTTGCTTTTGCGCCATATGTTCCACTTGTCCACCACCAATTGGCTTCATTTAAAACATTTAAAGCTAAGTCACTAATTGTAGCCTGTAATACTTCTGTGGCTACAGGTAAAGTACTGATAAATACCTGGCGATATGAAACACCTGCTCCACCTGCAGTATTGATGGTATACCCGCCGTTATCCATTACGTATTTTGCGGCATCTGCAGCATTGGTAAGCCATGAATTGGCTGTAGACTGAAGACTAAGTTCGGTATGGTATTTTCTAAATGTACCTTCGAAAAGGCATAATCGCGATTTGTATGCATAGGCAACATATTTAGTGATCGTACTTCGTGTGGCATCAGTTGTGGCGGTGATATTGGCACAAGCAAAGTTGATGTCCGCTAATACGGAATCCATTACAACTTCACGTTTATCTCGTGGTCCATTTAATGCAGGATCGTCAATTTCAAGTGGTTTTCCGATCCATGGAACATCTCCAAAACGTTTAATTTTTTCCATATAAAAGTAGGCCCTATAATATCTGGCGATACCAAGATAATTGTTCCTTACCTCTACCGGAACCTTAGGGTCATTACAATTCACGATAAAATAATTGATATTTCTTAAATCAGTCCAACTCCATCCTGAACTTGATACTGCTGAGTATCCATCTTGAAAGAAAGGATCTACTGATCGAACGGCCAGATAATCTGACACAGCATCCTGACTGGTAGAGTTGCGAGGCAGAAAGCCCATGTTGTAAAATGAATTCGTGTACAATTTTAATCCACTTTCGTTGCCGAATACTGCAGATTTGGTAGCTGTAGATTCAGGCTCCTGATCGAGGTTATCACATGCGGTGAAACCCAGGCAACCTAGCAGAATCCATATATAGTATTTTTTCATGATTGTTTTTTTATTTGTTATAGATCTGCTTAAAACCCAATGTTTAAGCCTAATGATACGCTTTTTAGCAAAGGATAGTTATAACCATCACCGGTGCGAGTGTTTGCATTTAAGTCCTGATCTGCAGGTACCGCGTTTTCTACATCTATGGTTTTAACAATTTTATAAAGCGGTGAATAGGTAAACAAGTTTTCTCCGGAAAAGAATACTCTTGCGTTACGGGCACCGATCTGCGATATTAGCCTAACGGGCAAATTGTATCCCACTTGAATATTCTTCATCCTCAGATAGGCTACGTTTTGCAGGTATTTGGTTTGAGCTACACCAAGTTCTCTGTTAGTATTGCTGGATGCAGCACGTGACATCGTTCTTGGAAAGTAAGCATTCGTGTTTTCTGGCGTCCACATATTGCCAACCTGAAAGGTAGGGATGTTGTTGTAAGGCCTGTTATATTGACCCCAAAACATTTCTGTTTCTGTACTTGGATACCAATTTTGCTTGGCAACTCCTTGAAAGAAGGTCGAGAAGAAGAAGTTATTCCAGTCTGCACCAAGGTTTATGCCATACATATATCTTGGAGCGTTATTTCCTATAATTTTCCTGTCACCTGAATTAGCAACCGTGTTGGAGCCTACATTGATAAAGCCATCACCATTTAAGTCTTTTAATTTAATATCTCCAGGATACCAGATATTAGTTGGAGATGCTCTCATTTGTGGGCTTTGTTTTGCATGAGCATCTATATCTGCCTGATCGACAAAAAATCCTTCTGTTTCGTATCCCCAAATCTCACCTATTACCATTCCTTCGTAATAACCAGAACCATCACCATTGCCATTCACATTGGTCAGTAATTTGGTTGGATTGTTGAACTTGGTAATTTTTGATTTATTATCTGCTAGGGTAAGGCGGAAATTGTACTTAAAAGGTTTCTCATTACCAATTTTGTCATTCCAGTTTAAGGATAATTCCCAGCCTTTGGTTTCCAAATCAGCATAGTTTCCTTTAGGTGCTGTATTCCCGAAAATTGCGGGAGGGGTTAAGCCTACAGTAAACATGTCTGTTGTTTTTCGCAAATAAGCATCACCAGCAAATGTTAACCGGTTGGAGAACATGGAAAGATCTAATCCTAAGTTGGTCGTCGTGGATGTTTCCCAAGTTATTCCATCAGGAAGAACCGCAGGCTGGCTGGTTGTTTGTGGTCTGACGCCATTCAGCACTAACCCGGATTGTGAAATATTAAAAATTTCCTGATATGCATATGAGTTAATATTTCCGTTACCCAGCGATCCATAAGATGCTCTTAATTTTAGATCGGAAATGAGTTTGGGAGAGATTTTCCAAAATGGCTCCTGGTTGATTCTCCATCCTGCAGAAACAGAAGGGAAGAAACCATAGCGCTGATCAGATGGGAATTTAGATGAACCATCGTATCTTGCATTTACTTCTACCAGGTACCTATCCTTGAAAACGTAGTTTAAGCGGGAGAATCCTCCTAGTATAGCCCATTTTTCATACCCTCCACCAGTGGTGATGGCTTGTCCAAGAACTAGATTGAGGTCTGTAGCGTCTTCAAAGATGATTCCATTCCTTTGGGTAGCAAGTCTTTGATAAGTAGATTGTTCATAGTTATAACCAGCCATGAATTTTACATAGTGGTCATTATTAAAGGTGTTTTCAAACTCACCGTATATGTTCGTAGCCAGATACTGTGTTTCCCTTCTGTCGAATAAAAGATCATTGGTCGTTGTTCCTACATAAGCAATCTTCCCCTGTGTGGTACTGTATGGAACCTGTACTCGTTTCTGGTCTATATTATTATCAGTGTTACGGAAAGTGAAATCACCATTTACCCTAAATTTGTTGTTAAAGAAGTTTGATCTGAATCCTGTTATGTTTCTAAAAACCTGCTTTTTGGTATCAATACCGTTCTTTCCATAATAAAGATCTCCAACGGTATAGGCTGCTGTAAAAGTCAGAGAGCCATCCGGGTTAAACATGGGAACTGTAGGGTGCCCTTCATCTGCTATGTTTCTCCAAATTCCACCACCCTCTCCTACGTTGATGGGGTTATGGTAGTTCATCACAGAGAAATCAGCATTATTTTCAATGCTCAACCAAGGGAATACCTCCACAGAGCCTTTGGCACGAATGTTTTTCATGTCATAGTCGTCCGTATTGTAGCGGAAGAGTCCATCCTGTTGTAAAAAGCGACCTGATACAAGGAAAGATGTTTTATCACCACTTCCGCTTATTGATATGTTATTTTCGCTGGCAGCTGTATTCTTTTTATACAATTGACCATACCAATCGGTATTGCCATAATAGGTGTATTCACCTGTTGTGGGGTTGACCTCTACTTCATTGTAAGGTTGGCCTGATTCTGCCCTTCTTTTAAATTCATCCAAGTATGCCTGAGAGAACTTTTGAGTTTTATTTGCGTTTTGAGGAAAAGCGCCATCTCCGTTTACGAATGCTTCGGAAAACATTTTCGCCCATGTATAACCGTCAGTGACGAAGTCAGGGGTTTGAAGCGGGCTTTTTATAGCGTAATTAGAGGAGAAAGTAACGTTTGTTCTGCCTTTTGCTGCTTTTTTTGTGGTGATCAGGATTACTCCGAATACTCCTCTTGCTCCATATATTGCAGCAGATGCGGCATCTTTAAGCATGGAAACGGTCTCAATATCGTTAGGGTTAAGTAGACTTGGGTCGCCCTCAAATCCATCTATAAGAACTAAGGCACTTCCACCTTGTCCAATTGATGTGGTACCTCTGATGTTATAACTGGGAGACTGGGTTGGTTTTCCATCAAGCATCCTGATATTTAGATTGGGCATAACTCCCTGCAGGCCTTGTGAAAGGTTTGGAATCGGCCTGTTTTGCAAGGTTTCACTCGTTACCTGGTCGACTGCACCAGTAAGATTAGCCTTCTTTTGCACTCCATAACCGACTACAACGATTTCGTTTAAGGTTTTCGAATCTGCTTCAAGTTTTACATTAATCGTTGTTTTGTTATCTAAAGCAATTTCCTGGGTTGCGAATCCGATAAAGGAAAAAACAAGGACTGATTTACTGTTAAGCCCTTGAATAGTGTATTTTCCATTTCCATCTGTTCTTGTTTGAAGTTTGGTTCCTTTTACGGTTACGTTTACACCGGGAATGGATAAATTATCCCGATCATTGACTGTACCGCTAATTGTTTGTGACTGCGCATAGGTGCCGACACAGGCAATTAGCAGAGCCGCAGACAGGAGAAATTTTGTTAGTCTGGTAGTTCTCTTAATTTTCATACGCTTTTGATTTTGGTCGCAAAGGTATCTGAGGAGTTTTAAGGGAATGTTAAAACGATTTAACGATTATGTTAACTGGAGAAATAAAATATCAATAAAATAATTTATTTAATTTTTTATACTGTTGTCCGGTAAAAGAAAAAAGG
>NZ_MDFN01000042.1 GCF_001730525.1 Arcticibacter eurypsychrophilus | reverse complement strand
ACTAATCCCGGTTTTACCGGACAACAATATAATTTTTTCTGTAAATTGTTATTGAATTTTGTTGTCGAAACTTCTATTTTATATTAATTAAAGTAAAATTAATTCCCAGTGGGTTAGACATAATCTGGCAGATAAGTGGAACATCAGGGTTATTAAGGATCCAAAGTTCGCCGGGTTCTTCTAACCCTACAACATGTAAAACTGCTAGATTTTGATCGTTAAGTTTAAAAATGAAGCACGGTTAGCCGTTGTGATTTCTGTTTTTATCAGGTTATTTTTTAAGATAACGCTATAATATCCGAGTTTTACTTGCTCGTTTTCCCTAAGGGAGGAATGATCCGTTTCAGTAAGTGGTCCTGTAAAGGGCATAACCTGAATGTTGCCATGTTTAGGTCCTCCTCCTGTACCACTTACATGCAGCTGACTGAAACCTGTTAAAGGGACAGGTAGAGGGAGCCACCCGCTATTGGGACTACTCGTACAGTCAGGAGATGGCTTTACCATTCCGAAGGGATAAGAGGGGCCAATAAATACCCGGCCAAGGCCTTCTGATCCAATCATAGGATCAACATATTGGTGGTGTTTTTCCTGCCCCGCAGAAGGTAATGAAATAAAGAAGAGGGCTAATAAAACGAGTTTAAATAGTTTATTTATAAACATGTAAATGAGCAAGTATAGGATTGTCAAATTTCGGTAAACTCATATTAAGCTGCTCGCTAAAAGAGATATGTTCATAGTCAATGTGATTAACCTTAACAGATTTTTTAGATTGTAAATCTTTGACTGCACAGAGGTGCGGATCTTCTTTAAAATTACTGCGTAACATCTGATTGATCGGCAGATTATTCTCGTATGGCACAGGAAAATAAGGTAGAGTGAGTATCAGTAAGGAGGTGTCGATAGCTTTCATATCATACTTTGTATTCATAGAGGCCTAAATAAGTTAATAAAGAAACAGCCGGCATAAAACACCGGCTGTTTCTTTATTAATATCCAGGGTTTTGTTTCAGATTGGTATTCAGTTTTAATTCGTTAGCAGGAATCGGATAAATCCTTCTTGTGATGTCTTTATTCATCGTAAGTACATCATTTTGCAAGGGATATTCAACTTCAAATTTCCCAAAGCGGATTAAGTCGTTTCTTCTCCAGGCTTCCCAGCTAAATTCCCTAGCCCGTTCATCCAGTAGACTTTCCAATGTAACATTGGTAGCCTGATCTGCGCCAGCCCTTGATCTTATTTTGTTTAACAGAACAAGAGGTGTCTGCAATTCTCCGTTTACGGCAGTTGCTGTGGCACCCCTTAAAATAGCTTCTGCTTTCATCAGCATGACATCGGCTAAACGTAAAAACGGCATGTCATTACTATTTAAGCGGGTGGCCTGGATTGCATTAATATCCGGCCAGTACTTAACAGAACGAACACCTTTGGCCTGATCGGCTGCTGTGTTTCCAACATCCATTGGTTTCCCTAACTTAAGAATAATGTCAGGTGTGATTTCAATCTGTGTGTTAGTACCCGAGATAAATATTGGTTTACTTAAATCCGGTTTTCTGTTTGCATCAGGAGCATATTGTTTGCCTATAAGCCAAAAGCTCTTCCTGATATCATTAGCGATGTTAAACCTATTATAGTATTCGGGAGTAGTGCTCATGGAAATACTGAATCCTACGTTTATGCCATAGGCAGGTGCCAAAGCAGGAAAGAATCCAAACCGGGTGATCTGGTTACCTGGAATCTGCTGATCGTAGGGTATTGCAAAAATAGTTTCGTTGATCAGAGGCCCGTTGTTGACATCAAAGATATCCGCATATTTAGCATCCAATGCATAGTTAGTGTTTTTCAAAACACTATCAGCCATAGCTACAGCCTCTGTATATCTCGGTTTACCGGTATATATTTCAGCATTCAGGTACATCTTTTCTAACAATGCAAAAGCCATGGCACGTGTTGGTTTACCATAAAGCTGAACTCTATTTCCAGAAGTTTTTTGTGGTAATAGAGGAATCAGACTCACTAGTTCTTTTTCAACAAACTCAAATACTTGAGCACGGGTTTGATTGCCTGGCAAAGTGCTTACCGGAAATGAATCTATGATAGGCACATTACCATATAGATCCATCATCATAAAATAATACAAGGCCCTCATACCCTTAATTTCTGTTATGCTGGTTACTTTGGCTTCATCTGAAACAGCCGAGGAATTCGTAATATTAATTAACCTGTTGCAGTTACTGATGCCTCCGAAACCCCATTGCCAGATATCCCGGACGTTAGGATGGTCGAAGGTCCAGGTATGATAATGCAGCTGTCGAAATTGTCCGCCATCATCAAAATTACCATCTCTGGCAGGTAATATTGCCGCATCAGTAGAAAGCTCCTGCATCCTCCAGTAAGGTACACCGTACTGAGAGGAAAGGTTGGAGTACATGGTGCCAAGCAGAGCGGTGTAATCTGAAGAGGTAACAGGAAAGTTTTCTTTAACGTATTGTGACTCTACCTCTACATCAAGTTTCATACATGATGGTAAGGAAAGCACGGTGATTAAAGCGGATAGGATTAAAAATATCTTTTTCATTTCTGTGATGATTAAAATTAGAATGATGCGTTCATGCCGAAACTCAAGGTTCTGGTTTTTGGGTAATAGTTATTGTTATCTATCCCCGGGGTTAAACCTCCAATGTTGATCTCAGGATCCAATCCACTGTATTTGGTTATAACAAATAGATTATTAGCCGTGAAGTACAAGCGAATAGCTTTTATCGTTTGTGTTTTAGGTTTGATGGTATACCCAAGAGTGGCGTTGTCTAAACGCAGATAAGATCCGCTCTCAATAAACCTGTCAGAGATCAAATAACCATTGATATCATTGAATGATTCCCCTAATGTAAACCTTGGAATATTCTGCAATTTTGCATCTGCAGGATTATTCAAAGATGCTTTTGTTGCATTTAATATTTTATTGCCTAATACACCCCGAACCAAAAAGCTCAAGTCCCATTTCTGGAAGTTAAAACTATTGTTCCATCCGTATATCAGCTTTGGTTGTGCATCACCTGCTAGTTTTGCATCAGTAGTGAGTGGTTGGGTAGCAATAGTTTCTCCATTTGCATTGATGTAGGTGCTGACACCCTTTTCGTTTTTACCAGCATAATTCCATAAGTTGAATGTTCCTAAAGCAGATCCTGGTTTAATTACCTGGCTGTAGTTACCAGATTGACCTTTCCCTCCCAGTTGTGCGGTTTGGATTAATGCAATTTTATAAAAATCATCAGAAAGAGTTTCTACTACGTTTTTATTATGTGCAATGTTGGGTGATGTTCTCCATGTGAAGTTGGCACTTTTGGCAACCACAGCATTGATAGATAATTCTATTCCCGAGTTTTTTATTTTACCTACGTTGGCTGTTATGGTAGGTAAAAAGAACTGTGTGGTTGATACTTCATACCTGTCATAGATTAGGTCTGACGTCTTTTTAACGTAGTAATCCACAGAACCGGTAATCCTATCTTTTAGTATCCCAAAGTCTAGTCCTAAATTGGCTGTTGATGTACTTTCCCATTTCAGTTCAGAGTTTTCATTTCTTACTGGTCCAATCGCATTACTGATTGATCCATTATTTAAAAATTTAGTACTTCCTGGAGGCGTTCCATAAACCAATAGAGCTGAGAAAGCGTCAAATCCTAAGCTATTTCCTGAAACTCCATAACCTGCTCTCAGTTTTAAATCGCTGATAACCGGTATGCTTTGCATGAAATCCTCGCCGATAATTCTCCATCCTGCTGATACAGCGGGGAAATACCCCCAACGATTGTTTTTTCCAAAGGCAGAGGATCCATCGTTTCTTAAGGATGCCTGGAAAAGATATTTATCATTATAATTATACTGTGCCCTTCCGTATAAGGATATTAAACGAAGAGTGGAGATTGGACTGTTATCAAAAGTGATCTGCGATAACAAGGAAGGGTTAGAAAGGAAAAGATTGTTATATTCTAAATTGTCATTCGAAAAGTTTTGTGAGGTAATTCCAAACCCTTCATTAGAACGATCTTCCTGCCAGGAGTAACCAGCCAGCAATTTAAGATTGTGCTTGCCGAATACTTTATCGTAATTGAAATAAGATTCAACAACCTGAGTTTTATTCAATATGTTGCTTTTTCTTGCCTGGCCGTTTACTCCTCTGGCTAGTCCGGACTGGCTATTTAAATAACTACTATAATTGTTTTGGTCCTTTTGAGTAGATATACTTGCCGTAAACTTTAATCCCTTAAGTATTTCCAGTTGTGCCAGCCCGTTGATCAATGTTTTGTTGTTTACATTGTCAATCATATTGTTATCTACTATTGATAATGGATTCCTGGTACCACTGCCAGTTCTGCTGTAATTTTCTTTATAGGTACCATCTGCATTAAACGGACTCACTGTAGGAAGAAAAAACAACATGTTTGGAAGAGCCTGCGACTGATATATGTCAGAACTGTTTGTGGCACTGTTGGTTATTGTTAAACCCAACTTTAATTTATCATTAAAAAATCGTTGATTTACATATCCCCTTAAGATTGTTCTACTCAGCTTGGTATTTTTTAAAACACCCTGATTGTCCAGGTAATTAATACTAGCCCCATATTCTGCGGATTGAGTCGCTCCTCCATAAGAAAGGTTATGATTCTGCGAATACCCTCTTCTCTCTAATAAGTCCTGCCAATTTGTATTCGATCCGTCATCATCAATCGGATTGATCATTTGAGTGCTTGCAGTTTGCCCATTGTCAATCAGATATTGACGTAATTCAGGAGCAGTAAGCATTTCGTATTTCTTGGATACTTCTTCAACGGCACCATAACCACTATAAGTAAGTCTTGATTGTCCAATTTTTGATTTCTTAGTCGTAACAATGATTACCCCATTAGCAGCCCTTGAACCGTAAATGGCGGTAGAAGATGCATCCTTTAATATATCTATATTTTCAATGTCAGATGGTGCAAGCAAATCAATTGACGCACCTGGTACGCCGTCAATTACGTAAAATGGTTCTTGTGCAGCACCTTCGCGAAGTGTAGATGGTCCCCTTAAAATGGTAGAAGGTTTCGCATTCGGGTCGCCACTTTTAGTTACATTCAAACCTGCTACCTTACCTTGTAATAATTGGGCGGGATTAACTAACACACCCTGATTAAAATCTTCAGACTTGATTGATGTAACAGCACCTGTTAAATCTTTTTTGCTAGATGTGCCATAACCAATGACAACAACCTCTTTCAGGAGTTCATTGTCTGTTGATAAGGTGACGTTAATTTCTGATCGGGTTCCTACTGGAAATTCTTTAGTTACGGAACCTAACATGCTGAAGGACAAAATGTCTTGCTGACTGTTAATCCGAATACTGAAATTACCGTTACCATCAGTAGTGGTTCCTTGTGATGTGCCTTTTATTTTGATGGTTACACCAGGAAGGGGCTCGTTTGTTTCGTCGACTACCCGTCCGGTAATTGGTTGTCTTGTCTGCTGGGCAAATGCACCGACAGATAAAAATATCATCAGTACCAAAAAACCTCTTGCTTGCAAAAAGAGAGAGAACTGATCAAGATAAGTTTGTTTTTTTCTCATAAAATGAATTTTAGGGTTGTTTAAATTATTCATAGCATATGAAACGCTTTTTATAGCACATAAGGAAATAGCTCGGATACGAGTGTAGATTGTGCTGTTTAACATTGCGTGCATAAATAATGGCGCAAAGATGAATTTCTTAAATCATGCTATTAAAAAAATTACATTATGTTATTGTTAACAACGAGTAGCTATTGGAGTGATAAATGTAATTTTGTATAATAATTATTCGCATATTGTGATATTATATGTTATTTGTTCCTTAACCATACTGGATTTGTAAAGGCTAGCAAATCTCCTTTTGAAGTACGGACTTCAACCCTTAAATACCTGTATGCCGAACCGCTTAACTTCCAATTCATAGATTCATTAGAAGTCTTGACTGTATACGATTTTATGAGTCCAGAATCACTATGTAATGTAATAATAGCGTTAGGACAATTTTTAAGTTTCAGTAATACATTAAAATTCTGTCCCTCACTCAATAGTAAAGTATCTCCTAAACCAGCATTTTTATCTTTCGTAGCAACTGAAAGATCAAGGTCAATACCATCCAATGATGTTACATACACCTTCCCTTGTCTGATACCATTAATAATGGCTTTTTTAGAAAGGCCCGAAGCATACACGACAGTTTGAGGAATCCCAAGATTATTAGGAGAACCTGTTTTTTTATGCGTATCACTTGCCCCTATAGCAATTTTCTTTTTCCCCATACGCAGTTGTTTATCCCACCATTCAAGAGCAAGATTATTTAACCCATTCCATGTACCGTTCCACACCTCTATACAATCAAATAAATCAGCGTCATAATAAAAGCTGTTAATATACTTTACATTAAAAAAGGGATGATTGATAACGGAGAGGCCTCCATCATGATGAACCTTACTGATCATTTGACCGATCCTATTCTGCTCAGGAGTAAACCGCCAATCTATGTATGTATCCGCATTTAGGCCTATCGCATTCCAGTGCCCATATTCCGTAGAGGTAACTTCCTCACCGTTAATAATTAATAGGTTTTCAGTATTATACCGGCCCCAGCTTAGGTTAGCACTGTTGGTATTGTGTTCTGTGGAGACGATATAATCCAGATGTTTTTCTTTCGCTTCGTCAATCAGCTCTTGCTGAGTGCGTTTGCCATCCGAATTAAGCGTATGCGTATGCAGATCTCCACGATACCAACCTGGTTTATTATTGATAAACTCAGGTGTTGGGGAGACCCTAAATATGCTGTTTTCCTTTCCTGATATTAATTTAATCTCTAATTTCCAATCCATCCCGGCAGGAATAATCGTGGAAGGGTAAATAAGAATATTCCACAAACCAGCCTGAATCTTTCCTGGAATGTACCCTGTTGATGCCTGATCTGCCTGAATAAAGAATTCTTTTTTCGCGCCACCTGACCATCCTCTAAATCCTTCAGGATTGCCTGGTGTATATCCTCTTGGGTCATAAATGCCCATATTCAATACGTTTTTATCCGGATTGCCGCTTTCGTTGTAGAATTCCTTTACTTGAATCTTTGTTATTCCTGCAGGTATCTCGAAAGGCACATATACTAATTTGAATAAACTGCTAGAATCTATATGGCCGGTTTTTATGACTATTGAGCTGTCCTGAGCGCTTACTCCTATACATATTGATATTAAAAGGGCCAGGATAATGCTTTTTTTGATGTAATACAACATGCAGCTAACTTAGGCAGTTAACTTTAAGCTATGATTAAGGTTATATCAAGATTTAGGACAGGTATACTAGTATAGATCCTGAAGCAGAAAAGTATCAGCTACACGGATTCCCTTTTCAGTCATTTGTAAGGTGCAGCATTCGATATAGGGATCATGCTCAAAGAATAGGATGTAGTCGTTTTCTAACGCTTCTTGAAGAAATGATCGTTTTTCTTCCATTGATATTAAAGGATAAACATCATAACCGGGAACATAAGGAATTGGAATATGTGATACCGTTGGAATCAGGTCGGCAACAAATACAATGGTTTTCCCTTTATATTGCATCATGGGCAGCATCATCGATTCCGTATGGCCTGAAACAACGCGAGTTTTGATTTGAGGTGGAAAGAGGTCTTGCTGATTGCTATCAACAAACTTTAAGATTCCTTTTTCTTGCAAGGGGAGAATGTTTTCTTTTAAGAAGGATGCTTTTTCACGATCATTAGGATGGATTGCCCAATCCCAATGTGTAGAGTTCGTCCAGTAAACAGCATTAGGAAAGCATGGGATCAATTCATCGTTTTCTCTCTTTACAGCCGCGCCTGCATGGTCGAGATGAAGATGGGTGAGGTAGACATCGGTAATATCATTACGGGAAAAACCATGCGAAGCAAGTGACTTGTCCAGCGTATGCTCACCATACAAATGATAATAACTCAAGAATTTCTCACTTTGTTTATCCCCAATTCCAGTATCCACTAAGATGAGATGGCCATCCGTTTGAATCAATAGGCAACGCATGGCCAGTTCAATCAGGTTATTCTCGTCAGCAGGATTTGTCTTGTTCCATATTGATTTAGGAACAACGCCAAACATGGCACCACCGTCTAATTTGAAATGACCAGTATTAATGGAGTACAGATTCATGATTTGGGTTTAAACAGCTGAAATTATTCAAAAGTATATAAATAAAAAAACCTGCTGAAGGCAGGTCTTTTTATTTATGAAATTCATTTATTATAAGTGAATCACTTCGCCGTATGCATCAGCAGCAGCTTCCATGATTGCTTCACTCATAGTGGGGTGGGGGTGAACCGTTTTCACGATGTCCATGCCAGTCGTTTCAAGCTTGCGGGCTACACAAATCTCGCCAATCATTTCAGTAACATTGGCACCGATTAGATGAGCTCCAAGGAATTCGCCGTATTTAGCATCGAAGATCACTTTAACAAAACCATCTTTAGTACCGGCAGCACTTGCTTTACCAGACGCAGAGAAAGGAAATTTACCTACTTTAATTTCATAACCAGCATCTTTAGCACCTTTTTCAGTATAACCAACAGAAGCAATCTCAGGGGAGCAATACGTACATCCCGGGATATTGTTGTAATTTAAAGGCTCAGGGTGATGACCTGCAATCTTCTCAACGCAGATAATACCTTCAGCGGAAGCTACGTGAGCTAATGCCTGACCTTTTACAATATCGCCGATAGCAAATACGCCATCAATGTTGGTTTTGTAGAAATCGTCCACTAATATGCGTCCTTTTTCAAACTTAACACCAACTTCTTCTAAACCTAAGTTTTCAATATTTGGAGTGATGCCTACAGCAGAAAGAACGATGTCCGCTTCAAGCGTTTCAGTTCCTTTAGCCGATTTAACCTGTACTTTACAACCTTCGCCTGTAGTATCAACAGATTCTACATTGGCACTGGTCATGAAAGTGATCCCTTCCTTTTTCAGACTACGTTCTAGTTGTTTAGAGATTTCCTCGTCTTCAACGGGAACAATGCGATCCATAAATTCTACAACGGTCACTTTAGTTCCCATTGCATTGTAGAAATAGGCGAATTCAATACCAATAGCGCCGGAACCTACAACAATAAGGCTCTTAGGTTGCTCAGGAAGGGTCATTGCCTGACGGTATCCGATTATCTTTTTGCCATCCTGTTTCAGGTTAGGTAATTCGCGTGATCGAGCACCAGTTGCCAGGATCGTATTTTTAGCCGTATATTCTTTGGAAGATCCATCAGCCGCTTTCACGTCTATTTTACCACCTTTTTTAATCTTGGCAGTTCCCATGATCACATCGATCTTGTTTTTCTTCATCAGGAACTGGATGCCTTTGCTCATTCCATCGGCAACACCTCTGCTGCGTTTAATCACAGCGCCAAAATCAACTTCTCCACCTTGCACATTGATACCGTAATCGGCAGCATGATTTAGGTATTCAAATACTTGCGCACTTTTAATAAGTGCCTTTGTTGGGATACAACCCCAGTTCAGACAAATACCACCTAAAGATTCGCGTTCTATAATGGCTGTTTTAAGCCCTAGCTGGGAAGCACGAATTGCAGCAACATAACCGCCGGGTCCGCTTCCGATAACTATCAAGTCGTAATTCATAGAAATTCTATATTATATATTAAACGACCAAATCTACAAATTGTATGTGGGTTTTAGAAACGAATATAATCCGGCAATTGTAAAGGAATGAATTTAAAATATAAAGGTATTAAAGGATTCTTAAATCATGTAATTGTCCTTTTTTGCAGACATAATTGATGAATTCCATATAAAAAGATCAAAAAGCTTAGTAAAACTGTATAAATTGTGAGAAATAAATGAAATTCTTAACATTAATTTAATGTTACTTCTACTTAAATTCAGGAAATCGTATCTATCTTTGCCGCCATATTCATATTTAATTATATAAAAATCGATATTATAACATTAAAGACCGATTGATACATAATTATAGATTGATTTAGAAATTTGTATTTTAATTTAAAGAGAAAACTATGAGGAAGAATTTACTTCTTTTTGCAATTTTTATGTTAACTGCATGTGTAACCTTTGGGCAGGTTACGACCAGTAGCTTAACAGGTCTTATTAAAGACGCTAAAGGGGAAGCTCTTGTTGGCGCAATTGTTAGAGCTGTTCATGTGAGTACAGGTACAAACTACAGCACAGCGACAAACGGTGATGGAAGATTTACAATACCAAATATGCGCGTTGGTGGACCATACCGTGTTGAGATTTCCTACATTGGATATCAAAAAAATACGACTAATAATGTTACGCTTAGTTTAGGTGAGCCTTACATCTATAATGCAACCTTAAGTCAGGAAGGCCTTAGTCTTTCTGAAGTGCAGATAACAGGTCGTAAAGATGCAATAATGAACAGTAGTCGTACGGGTGCATCTACAAACATTAGTCAGGCTCAGATTGAAAACCTGCCTACACTATCCCGCTCATTGCAAGATTTTACACGTTTAACTCCACAAGCAAATGGAAATTCATTTGGAGGAGCAAGTAACAGGTTTAACAACATTACTATCGATGGAGCTGTTAATAATGACGTCTTTGGGCTTTCAGGTTCAGGAACTCCAGGCGGTCAAGCAAGTACTCAGCCTATATCACTTGATGCGATTCAAGAAATACAGGTAGTTTTAGCCCCTTATGATATTACTTACGGTAATTTTACAGGTGGTGGAGTAAATGCCATAACACGTTCAGGTACCAATGAAGTACAAGGGTCTGTTTATTTCTATGGTAAAAGTCAGGGTTTAATAGGTAAAAATCCATTAACAGATAAGAAATATCAGAATTTCACTGACAATCAATATGGTTTTAGATTGGGTGGACCGATCATTCCAAATAAGTTATTTTTCTTTGTAAGTGGTGAGTTAGGCAGAAGAAAGACACCTACATCTAACAACGCAGGCGAAAAAGGATCTGCAATAAGTGAAGCTACAGCAAAGTCAATACGAGATTACACTTTGTCTAAGTATGGTTATGATGTAGGAGAATACGGTGCTATAGATCTTAAAAGAGAAAATGATAAGGTTTTTGCACGTTTAGATTGGAATATCAATGATATGCACCAGTTAACATTACGTCATAATTATGTTAACGCATTTGATGATAACTTAAGCAGATCAGGTTCGTCATTCTCTTTCGGAAATAATGCTTATAAATTCAACAACAAGCAAAATATTACTGTTGCTGAATTAAGAAGTAATTTTTCAAGTCAGTTTTCAAATAATCTGATCTTAGGTTATTCTACAATACGCGATAACAGAGAGGTTGCCGGAGCATCTATTTTCCCTCAGGTACAAATAAATAATCTGGAAGGTGTATCTGGTAATAGTGCTTATTTTGGTTCAGAAAGAAGCTCTGTAGCTAACACGCTTGATCAGAATATCTTTGAAATCACAGATAATTTTAAGTATTATTCAGGTAAACATACCTTTACTTTGGGAACTCATAATGAGTTTTTTAGTTTTGAGAATTTATTCATTAATAACCTGAACGGTAGATGGGATTTTGATGGCGTAGGTAATTACGCATATACCGATCCTCTTAATCCTAATGCTCCTAACAGGCCTTTACAAGCCAGAGCTTCTTATTCTTTAATCCCTGGTGATAAGACTCCTTCTGCTAAGTTTAACGCTGCACAATTGGGCTTCTATGTTCAGGATGAGTTTGATGCGTTTGAAGGATTTAGATTAACTCTTGGTTTACGTGCAGATGTACCTATCATTAATGATAAACCATTGTTTAATCAAAGCGTGAGTGATACTTTTGCTAACGTAAGAACTGATGAAACACCAAGTGGTAAATTCTTATGGTCACCTCGTTTAGGCTTTAATTATGATGTAACAGGTGACCGCTCTGTACAATTAAGAGGTGGTGCCGGTATATTTACAGGTCGTGTGCCTTTTGTATGGTTATCAAATCAATTTGTTAACAGTGGTTTAGTTTTGGGAACAGTAGATGTCAGTGATAGAACTGCAACTCCATTAGTTAATGAAGTCAATGGAGGAAAGGGTTTTGAGCCGAATCCTGATTTACAGCAACAAGTAGGTGGACCTGTTGCTACTACAGAGATCAATGCGGTTAACAAAGATTTCAAAATTCCTCAAGTAGCGAGGTTCAACCTGGCAGCAGACATTAAATTGCCATTAGGTATAATTGGAACTGTCGAGGGTATCTATTCTAAAACCCTAAATAATGTAAACTATACCGATATTAATTTAAAGCCATCAGTGGCAACAATTAATCCGGCCTATTCGAATGGAGCTGATAACAGACCATTGTTTAGTACAGCAGCAGCTGGTAAGGTTAACACTGCTTATACTAATGTAGTTTATTTAGATAATACCGATAAAGGATATAACTATAGCATAACAGGTCAGTTGCAAAAACAATTCAATTTTGGATTTAACGCCATGTTTGCTTATACATATGGTAGAGCTACTGATTTAAATTCAGGAGCAAGCAGTACTGCATTGTCAAATTGGGAGTTTGTTCAAAATGTGAACGGCCCTAATGGTGTACCATTAGCTACTTCCTCTTACGAGACACGTCATCGTTTGGTTGGAAGTGGTAATTATAAAATAAGCTATGGAAAAGCGAAGGCATTCGCTACAGGTTTCTCCTTATTCTATTCAGGTTTTTCAGGCACACCATATACTTACTTATACAATGGTGATTTAAATGGTGATGGTCGTCGAGGTAATGATTTATTATTTGTACCGGCAGACCGAAGTCAGATCAATATGGTACCCCTTGTAAATAGAACTACTCAAGTGGTTATTGCTACTCCTGATGAACAATGGGCAAATCTTGATAAGTTTATTAATGATGACCCTTACTTAAGTAAGATTAGAGGAAAGTACACGAAAAGAAATGGTGCTACTACGCCTTGGGAACATCATTTTGACCTTCGTATTACACAAGATCTAGGCGCTGTGTTTAACGGTAAAAAAAATGCGCTTCAATTAACTTTTGATGTATTTAACGTTGGAAACCTACTGAAGAAGGATTGGGGACGTTCATACTTCAATGGCAACCAGGCAGTGTCACTTCTAAGTACTTCAGGAAATGGCTTTAATTACGTTAGAACGAATCCTAAAGGTTATGATGTCTCTGACTTAGGGTCAAGATGGCAAGGACAGTTTGGTGTGAGGTATATTTTTAACTAATATAAAACAACAGTAAAACAAAAAAACCGACTATTTAGTCGGTTTTTTTGTTTTACTGTTGTTTTATATGTGAATAGTGCCTGTCTTAATCCTCTAGGACCTAATTTGAAATACCAAAAACCTAGCTACTTGTCTTCTATATTTTAGTGCACAGTTTATATTCTAAATGTCAGAAAGGATATTTAATTCTAACATTAATATAAAAAATTATAACTCACTAATTTCAATATAAGCTAATCATCATCTAACACTAATGAAGATTATTGTGATCAAATCTTTGCTGTAAAGTTAAGACTGTGTCAAAGCTCTCCGCAATATTCGAATATATGGAGGAGCCTTACCTTTGAAAAAGGTATAAAATATAGATAAGCATACTTAAAGGTTTTTTATTTCTATGGCTAGAAGAACGTGTAATCTATTATGAAAGTAATAAAATTTTCACCTTATTTTCAGCTACTGTTCTCCCGAGCTGAGAAGTTGCGGAGGAGGTGGGTGGGATGTGAAAGTTAAGTGGGCTTTAATTATATAGCAAAGCTTAACAAATAAAAAAAGCCTTCAAAAGAGCGATTTTACTGTCGAGTATTATAATCAAACAAAATCGAATACTTTAATGTATTACCTACATGCCTTTAGGTACCCAAATAGCTTATCTTTTTATCTTAGCTATCCCCATAGCTTGTATTGCCTGGACAGTCACACATGAAGAAGTGTTTAGAGAACCCAGAGAGTTTTGTGTTAAATGTAGTGAGGAAGGCAAATCACTGTTTCAAAGGAAGTTTTTTTATCTTTTTACCTGTGAGTACTGCTTTAGCCATTATGTAACGGTTTTTATTCTGATCCTAACGGATTATAAGTTAATCATGCCGGATTGGAGAGGGTATATCATAGCCGGATTTGCCCTGGTATGGATTGCCAATCAATACATGAGTCTGTATGGTTACCTGCGGATTGACTTGAAAAAGGAAAAGATCATTGCGAAAAAGGAAGAGCAGGACTCGAACGAAGACTAAATCTTAATAATAATATTCTTTCGATACATAGGCCATAATAACAGCAAAAAGAATAAAACGAAGGTAATGGCCCATGCCAATGAGGCAATACCGGGAGATAACCAGGAACTGAAAAACGTTTGATATAACCATGTTGCAGAGCTCACTTCTTCGCCATTTAGGTTTACATGAATTAAACTCATCGTTTTGACAAGCATAGCGGAAAAAAAGAACACCGTAATGGCATTAACACCATACGCTACAAACACACCTGTCCATTTTTTAAAGCCCTGTACATCAATTAACCAATAAAGTAAGCCTAGCATCATAGAGGCCAACCCTCCACAATAGAGCACATAAGAGCTTGTCCATAGCGATTTATTAATAGGAAATGATAATCCCCATGCCATACCAAGTAGAAAAGCGATGAAGCCAAAGCTAAAGAGCCAAACAGTTTTTACTTCGGATGATTTGGTAGTGCTTTTCAAAATACTTCCCATTAACATACCAAATATTCCGGTTGCAACTGCTGGAATGGTACTTAAAACACCTTCAGGATCCCAGGTAACGGATTGTACCCAGGTATGATGTTCTGTTAATATCAGTCTGTCAAGCCATGCCGCCAAACTGGTTTCTTTTCCCATATTTGCTGGACCTACACCAGGGACTGGTACAAAGGTCATGACAATCCAATAGAAAATTAGTATTCCAACCATTACATAGAATTGCGTCCTTGGCTTTGTTTTGATAAAAAGCACTGCGCAAATGAAATACACAATTCCGATCCGTTGCAGGATTCCTAGTATTCGTACTGTTTCAGGATTAAATTTTGGGAAAAAGGCTAAGAACAGGCCAAGTAGAAACAATATTGATCCTCTCTTAAAGGCTTTAATCAGTAAAGGAGTATGATTGACTATGTCTTCTTTTTTGGATTGAAGGGCATAAACAATAGCGACACCTACAATAAAAAGGAAAAAAGGGAATACCAGGTCAGTAGGTGTGCATCCATTCCATGCGGCATGCTCCAGAGAAGAGTAAATGTGTCCCCAATCGCCTGGGTTATTCACTAATATCATAGCGGCTACGGTAATACCTCTAAATACGTCTAAAGAAAGGAGTCTTTTATTAGGTACAGACATGGGTTGTGGTGTTTTTTTCTATGAGTGATATCAAATATATGCGTTATGCTGCATGTTTTAAAATAACTATGCAAATCAATTATCGGCAAAACAGGATTTAAAACACTATTCGAAAAACTGATTATAAAAAGGATCAATCTGAGAGATTTTCTTCAATTATCGAGTATCTTTCTATATATGGTTTGAGAAAATGAAACAGATATTTTGGTTTTGATTAATTAACTCTTGTAATAATATAATGAGTAAATAGTTTACCGTTAATCAATTGTAATCCAAATGCTGCTTTTATAATTGAGCCAATATGGTGGGATAAACCATAAGTTACCTATACAACGTAAAGAGCAGGGGGCGAATGTTTACAAAGACCCCTCTTTTTGCATTTTTATTTAAATAAAGCACAGAAAATGTGCTATTTGGTATGTTATTATTCACTATCTTGCTTTTCGATGACAAATTGATTGTTCCTATTCGCTGACCGTGTAAATAAATCTCAAACCAATGAAAAAATTAACCTACACATTGCTTTTATGTCTTCTAGTGCAATTTGCAAGTGCGCAGCAATCAGATGGTGAACCCTTATATAGTGTTCGTGATGTGATGAGCTTTCTTAAAAGTAAATCGATGAATTCAAAGCAATTAAGAAATGGAATCTTATCTGAATTTACTAAACAACCAGAAGGGATTTTTGCAGTTGCACTTAAAGACCTAAACACAGGTGAGAAATTCTTTATTAATGAGTTTGACTCTTTTCCTGTTCTGGATGCTAAAAGCAACATAAAGACTACAGCGTATGACCTGATGGTCGCAACAGAAAAATTAAGTAATGGTGAAAGTGTAAGCAATGAAGCTTCCGCAGAGATGGTTAAAGTATTGATGAAACAACATCATAAAAATAATGATTCAGGCATCATTGTTCTTCCCGATGGAAGACGGTATGTACTCGTTTTATTATCTCGTGGTACAGATGAAGGTGCCTGCTCTCAAACATTGGCCTCAGTTTCTCAACTTATTCATACCTACATTCAAAATAAACATCGAACTCAATAGTAGCTATTTTATATGGAAGCAGCCATTGCATTAGTGTGCTGGTTACAATCCGCTATACCGCTTTCCGAAAGATGCTATCATTCCAACTGAGGTAGATACTTTATTCCGGAATACTTTATTGTTGGGATATGTACATGCTTGTATCTGCGAATACCTTTGGCCATACCGGATATACTGGAATACGTTTATGGGTTGATTAGGATGTTAAATTGATCTATATTCTTTAAACAAATCGTGTAAATCCTGTTACATCTTCCAAATTGTCGGATCTGAATACAAGTTCCCGTTTGATGGACGTTATTTATAAGGCATTGCCTGAAAAAAAGATAATAGCTTAATCTATTTTGGTATTTAAATGCTGTTTTAATGATGTGCTGATACTTAATTGCAGTATTGTGCGGTTTTAAATTCATATAATCAATTATTTGTGCGATTTAATGCAATTTATGATATAAAAAACGCATAATAAATTGTTGTATATATTCATAATGCGTATATTAGAGGAGCATTAAAAGGGCTGTTGCTTGTTCGGAATAATCATGGTACAATCTGTTTGTCAAATCAAAAAATGAAGCGACTCTTAGGAGTTCCTTACCTCTGGGGAGGAACCTCAGTAAAAGGAATGGACTGCAGGGGTTACGGAGAAAAGGTAGATATTTATGATCAGGACTCACTGAGTATCTCTAAATGTATGGCTAATCTTAAGCCAGGAGATCTTCTATTCTTTTCATCGGGAGGGACAAAGGGTATTAATCCAAGAATCACGCATACCGCAATATATTTAGGAAAAGGGAAATTTATTCAGGCTGCCGGATTAATTCGCATTAATAGTATGCTGAAATGTGAACCTGATTATGATGACTTTCAGAGCCGCAAGCTTGTGGGGGCCAGGAGGATCCTCAATTCAGTAGGCACAGCAGGAATCAGCCGGATTGATCAACATGCTTTTTATCAAACATTATCGAACTAGACTATGAGTAGCAGAAGGAATTTTATTAAATCGTCAGGCTTAATCACAGGAGCATCTATGGTATTGGGAACAAATAATCTGTTTGCACAGGCTTCAGCTGAGTTTGCGGGAAAAGGGAAAATTACTCTTACATATAAGCCCTATACCTTAAATTTAAGGCATGCTTTTAACCTTTCGAATAGCTCCAGAACTACTACTCCAGTGGTGCTTACCCAGTTAACCTATAATGGAATGACCGGTTATGGTGAAGCTTCCATGCCTCCCTATCTGGGCGAATCGCATGAAACCGTACTGAAGTTCCTGGCAAAAGTAGATCTATCTAAGTTTGAAGATCCTTTTGAAATGGAGAATATTCTGAACTATGTCGATCAAATAGAAGAGGGTAATAAAGCAGCAAAGGCTTCTGTAGATATCGCATTGCATGATCTCGTTGGAAAGATTATGAAACAGCCCTGGTATAAGATCTGGGGTTATGATCCATCAACTACACCGAATACTTCTTATACCATTGGAATTGATACCCCTGAAGTGGTGCGGATTAAAGTTAAAGAAGCGGATCCCTATAAAATATTAAAGGTAAAGCTAGGTCGCGATACCGATAAACAAATGATTGAAACCATCAGGGAGATTACTGATAAGCCACTTTGCGTGGATATTAATCAAGGCTGGAAGGATAGGCAACAAGCATTGGATATGGCGCATTGGCTTCATGATAAAGGAGTGGTATTTATTGAACAAGGAATGCCCAAGGAGCAGATTGATGATAACGCCTGGTTGACTGAACATAGTCCTATTCCTACCATCGGTGATGAATCAGTACAGCGTCTGGATGATGTACTCAAAGCACATCATGTTTACAATGGGATCAATATTAAATTGATGAAGTGTACCGGTATGCGGGAAGCGCATAAAATGTTAACACTGGCCAGAGCGTTGGAAATGAAAGTGATGATCGGATGTATGACCGAAACCTCATGTGCTATTTCTGCAGCATCACAACTTGCGCCTATGACTGACTGGGCAGACCTTGATGGTGCTCTCCTGATTAGTAATGATGTATATAAAGGTGTTACTATTGTGGATGGAAAAGTAACATTGAATTCAAAGCCAGGCATTGGTATTGAAAAGATTTAATTCATGAAGTGTAAAATTCTTTATCTGTTAGTGGTTATGATGATTGGTTCAGGTATAAACAATGCAGTGTCTTCTCAACAGAAAGAATCATGGCTTTATACTAAATTGAACAATGACGCTAGTCCAGCATTAAAAGAGGTACTCACAGATCCTGATCAGTATCGCGTTCAGGTGATTTATACCCGAATAGACCGGGATAAAAACAATAAACCGCACTTTACGTCCTATCGTCTTTTTAAAAAGGATAATTATTTCTACCCTGCTTCAACGGTCAAACTTCCTACTGTCTTAGTAGCCCTCGAAAAACTGAATGAACTGCACGTCGCCGGTTTGGATATTCACGCTACGATGATTACCGATAGCGCATACACGCATCAGTTAAAAGTTTCTAAAGATTCCTCTGCTATGGATATGAAGCCTTCCATTGCACAGTACATTAAAAAGATTTTTGTTGTAAGTGATAATGATGCTTATAACCGGCTCTACGAATTCGATGGTCAGCATTATTTGAATGAAAAATTGCAGGCCAAAGGATATAAGGATACGCGCATTGTGCATCGGTTTCAATATCCGATGACTGAAGAGGAGAATAAACATACCAATCCCATTACATTTTTTAATAATGATCAGTTAATTTATAAACAACCTGCTGCCTATAACGAGCAAACGATCCCTTCTCCGGATCCTATTCTGATTGGGAACAAACATGTAGATGCCAATGAAGTGTTAAAAGATGGTCCTATGGATTTTTCTCATAAGAACAATTTTCCCTTAGCAGAACAGCAAACTATGCTGCGTACTGTTCTTTTTCCCGAATCAGTAGCTAAGGAAAAACGGTTCAACCTAACCAAGGAAGATTATTCTTTTGTATATAAATATATGTCCATGATGCCGGGCGAAAGTGAGGATCCTAAGTATGATAAAAAAGAGTTTTTTGATACGTATGCCAAATTCTTTATCTATCGGTCGGACAAAAAGCAAAAGCCTGATTATATGCGGATCTTTAGTAAAGCAGGGTGGTCTCATGGTTTTTTAACCGATAATGCCTATATCATTGACACTAAAAATAAGGTTGAATTTATGGTATCGGCTACTATCTATGTCAACAGTGATGGTATTGTCAACGATGATAAGTACGACTATGACGAAAAAGGCTACCCGTTTTTTAAAGAAGTAGGGGAAATACTTTACCAACACGAATTGCAAAGAACGAGAAAGTTTAAGCCTGATTTTAGTAAGTTTGGTTTGTAAAGGCCGATTCAGCAATCTCTAGCTTGATGGTTGAGGTTTTTATGGAGTTTTAGTTATCCCTTTGATAATAAAAAATGGGATCATGAAGGTCAGCGCAAGCTGGCCAATGCAATTCTTCTAAAGAAAAAAAATTATGTTTAAAAAAGAAATCACACTGCTTCTTTCGACAGTATTATTTGTAAGTGTTGCTACAGCTCAAATCTGTACAGGTGCTGATCAAACAGAAAAATATATCCCTTATCTCAAGGGAAAACGAATTGGTATGGTCGTTAATCCAACCTCCATTATTGATGGTAAATCCAGTGTAGATAGTCTCCATAAACGGGGAGTAAATATTGTTAAAGTATTTGGACCGGAACATGGTTTTAGAGGTGATGTAGGTGCTGGTGTTCATGTAGGGAACAGCGTAGATCCTGCAACAGGAATCCCTGTAATATCTTTATATGGTAAAAACGATAAACCTACCAAAGAAATGCTTGCCAATATCGATTTGATGATCTTTGACATTCAGGATGTAGGCGCCAGGTATTACACCTATCTGGCAACCATGCATCGGGTAATGGAAGCTTGTGCAGAGAATGGCAAGGAATTGTTGATTTTGGACAGACCGAATCCCAATGGTTACTTCGTTGATGGTCCTGTACTGGATATGAAGCTTAAATCAGGGATAGGGTATCATCCGGTACCCATTGCACATGGTATGACAGTAGCCGAATATGCCCAAATGCTAAATGGTGAAGGTTGGCTGGCAAATGGCATTAAATGCAAGATCAAGATTATCCCTATGACAAACTACAGGCACGATACCCCTTATGTGCTGCCTGTAAACCCTTCTCCAAATTTGAATACCAATCAGTCTATTTTATTGTATCCTTCGCTCTGTTTGTTTGAAGGTACAATCATAAGTCAGGGGAGAGGTACTATGTTCCCTTTTGCTGTATTGGGCAACCCAGACTTAAAAGGCAAATATTCCTTTTCCTTTACACCCGTAGCTATAAAGGGAATGAGTGAAACTCCTTTATTCAAAGATGTAACCTGCTATGGATTGGATCTTCGCAAATACGATGTGAATAAACTGCGTACAAGTAAGAAAGTAAATCTGCGCTGGCTTATTGAAATGTATAAAAGTTATCCTTTTAAAGAGAAGTTCTTTGATTTTACTCAAAGTAAGCAAATGGGCAACTTTGATAAATTGGCAGGCACTTACGATTTAAAGAAGCAGATTGTTGCAGGATGGTCTGAAGAGCAAATAAGAAAGAGTTGGGAGCCTAAATTGAGTGTTTTTAAAACGATGAGGCAAAAGTACTTGCTGTACAAATAACTATTTGATTCATTCATCTGCGTTTAAAGCAGATGAAAATCTTTATAATTGATTAATAAAATAAGCGCTACGGTTAATACCTCTATAGAATGGAAAGAATAACAGAGAAGGATTCGGATTATAATAATCTGGAAGTGATGTCAGTCAGAGAAATTCTCGAAAATATAAATAAAGAGGACCAAACTGTTCCTCTAGCTGTTGAAAAAGTAATCCCTCAAATCGAACGCCTTGCTGAGGCTGCATACGAGAAAATGAAGTCTGGAGGAAGATTGTTCTATATCGGTGCTGGTACTAGCGGTCGTTTAGGCGTATTGGATGCCTCTGAATGTCCGCCTACCTTTGGCGTCCCCTTTGATTGGGTCGTTGGAATTATTGCTGGTGGTGATACTGCAATCCGTAGAGCTGTTGAGTTCGCAGAAGATGATTACGAGCAAGCATGGCTTGATCTCCAGGAATTTAATATTAATGAGGATGACATCCTGATCGGCTTAGCGGCATCAGGTACCACTCCTTATGTCATTGGCGGATTAAGGAAAGCCAATGAGAATAATATAATAACCGGCTGTATTGTGTGTAATTCAGAGAGTCCTGTTGCTGCAGAAGCTAAATTCCCCATAGAGGTTGTTGTCGGTCCTGAGTTCCTTACTGGTTCTACTCGTATGAAATCAGGTACCGCACAGAAACTCGTCCTGAATATGTTAAGCACCAGTGTGATGATTCAATTGGGAAGGGTGCATGGCAATAAGATGGTAGACATGCAGCTTTCCAATAACAAATTAGTAGAACGTGGTATCAAGATTATCATGAAAGAAACAGGTACTGAACAACCTACTGCCGCGGAATTACTACTCAAGTATGGTAGTGTACGCAAAGCAATTGAAGCCTTAGTCAAATAACTTAAATTATGTCCCCAATAGTCCTTTTATCTTTTCTTATAGGTTATTTTACGCTTCTAATTGTTGTCTCTTATTTTACTTCCAGAGGATCCTCTGATAATTCCAGCTTTTTTATTGCCAACCGGAACTCGAAATGGTATTTTGTTGCCTTTGGCATGATCGGTACCGCCTTATCTGGCGTTACTTTTATTTCAGTCCCCGGTGCAGTAATCAATAGTAGTTTCGGATACTTTCAGTTTGTACTCGGTAATGCGGTTGGTTTTGTTCTGATCGCTACGGTTCTATTGCCCTTATACTACCGGATTAACCTGGTTTCTATCTATACGTATCTGGAAAACAGACTGGGACACTGGAGCTATAAAACAGGCGCGATGATCTTTCTGATCTCCCGTACTATCGGCTCTGCATTCCGCTTATACCTGGTTGCTATTGTACTGCAAAAATTTATTTTCGATGCCTGGAATGTCCCTTTTTGGGTCACTATCGCCATTTGTTTAGTGTTAATCTGGTCGTATACCTTTAAAGGCGGATTAAAGACGATCATTATTACAGATACCTTGCAAACGGTATTTTTGCTTTCTTCGGTTGTATTATCGATCTATTTTATTTCTAAAAGTCTGGATCTGAATATCACACAAACTTTTGAAACGGTAAAAAATAGTTCTTATTCCAGGATCTTCTTCTGGGAAGATTTCTTTGGCAGTAAGAATCACTTTATCAAGCAATTTTTAGGTGGTGTATTTGTTACAATTGCTATGACGGGCTTAGATCAGGATCTGATGCAAAAGAATCTAAGCTGTAAAAATATAGGCGAGGCACAAAAGAATATGTTAACCTTCACTGCGGTTTTCGTGGTCATGAATATCTTTTTCCTGAGCGTAGGCGCGTTACTTTATATCTATGCAGAGGCAAAAGGGATCAATGTTTCCAGTTTGGCTACTCCCGATCACCTGTTTCCTGAAATTGCCCTTAACTATTTAGGTACACTGCCGGCAATTGTGTTTATGTTAGGCCTTACGGCAGCTACATTTGCCACTACAGACTCTGCATTAACTGCTTTGACCACCTCTTTTTGTGTAGACTTTCTTAACTTTAATAAATCAGCCGATCACAATAATCCACGTTTAATCCGCACACGTCATTTAGTTCATGTTGTGTTTTCTGTTATCATGTTGGTCGTCATCTTGCTATTTAAAATCATTAATGACGACTCTGTAGTCAACTCCATCTTTAAAGCGGCAGGATATACTTACGGCCCACTTCTAGGGTTATTCAGTTTTGGGATGATTTCCAAACGGGATGTGAAGGATAAGCTGGTTCCTTTCTTTTGTATTTTATCGCCCATTATCTCCTACTTCATCGATAAATATTCCGTTGCGCTTACCGGATATTCGATTGGATTTGAACTGATCGTGATCAATGGACTGATTACTTATCTGCTTCTTTTTCTTTCAAGCAGACCACATATCCCAAATCAGCCAGAAATTGTTAAATAATTAAATACCATTTGGGCTGAAGCCGTTAAAAAATAAAAATAAACGAAATATGGAAACTGGAAAGATGCTCGAAGCGATTTTGCCAAAAGCAAGAATTAAAGCAAGACTCATCGACAAAGTTTCTTATGCTTCAGATGCTGGATTTTATCACCTGCAGCCACTTGCCGTAGTTCAGCCCATATCAGAGGAAGAGGTCAAAAGTTTGTTCCTCTTCTCTCATCAGCATCAGATCCCATTAACGTTCAGGGCTGCCGGAACAAGTCTTTCCGGACAATCTGTTACTGATGGGATCCTTGTGGATCTCAGTCAGTACTGGGATCTGGTTAAGGTGGAAGAGGCCGGCGATTCCGTACGTGTGCAACCTGGTGTAACAGGTGCTTATGTCAATGCCAATCTCAAGAAATTTGGTAAAAAGATAGGTCCCGATCCTGCAAGTATCAATTCTGCTATGATGGGAGGGATCCTGTCAAATAATGCCAGTGGAATGTGTTGTGGCGTAAGTCGGAATTCCTACCATACCACCCGATATATCCGCTTTATTCTACCAGACGGATTAAGTTATTCCACCGAAAAGAAAGATGATTATGTACGGTTCCGGGAAGAAAGCAAGACCATTTATGATCAGCTCATCCTGCTTCGTGACCAGATCAGAAATCAACCGGATGTATACGACCGGATCCGCCAAAAGTACAAGACTAAAAATACAGTAGGATACTCGGTAAATGCATTCATCGACCATGAGGAGCCGCTCGATATTTTAGCACATTTGTTAATAGGAGCAGAGGGCACGCTTGGGTTTATTGCCGAGGCTGTGATGCAAACGGTTCCCGATTTTCCTGCTAAATCTACAGCACTCCTTTATTTTCCTGATATTTATTCTGCCTGTAAAGCTATCTTACCATTGACCCTTTCAGGTGCTGAAGCATTAGAACTTATGGATCGTGCTTCACTACGTTCTGTGGAGGATATCCATGGAGTGCCCGACCTATTAAAGACGCTACCTGATACAGCCGCGGCCTTATTGGTCGAATATCAAGGCAACAATGACGAGGAGCTTAAATTAAAAAGCGATAATTTTCTGACGCTTTCGCCGGATCTTTCCATGCTCAATACCCCTGTCTTTACTACAAATTCGATTGAGCAAGCCTTTTTGTGGAAGATTAGAAAGGGCATGTTTCCTGCTGTCGGTGCAGTGCGGGCCAGTGGAACGACGGTGATCTTAGAGGATGTCGCCTTTCCTGTCGCTCAACTCGGCGATGCCATCCTCGATCTGCAAAAACTATTCAAAGTACACGGCTATGAAAAGGCCATTATATTCGGCCATGCTAAAGATGGCAATATCCATTTTGTAGTCACCCAAGCTTTCTCCTCTTCGGCAGAAATTGAACGTTATGATCTTTTTATCCGGGACGTGGTGGATCTTGTTGTTAACAAATACGACGGTACATTAAAAGCTGAACATGGTACAGGAAGAAATATGGCTCCTTTTGTTAGTACAGAATGGGGCGAAGAGATCTATGGGGTGATGAAAGCCTTGAAACAGGTCATTGACCCTCAAAATCTGCTTAATCCTGGCGTGATTATTAATGAAGATAAAAACGCACACATCCGCCATCTGAAAGAACTTCCCCGCGTGGAGGAAGAGGTGGATAAATGTATCGAGTGCGGGTATTGCGAGTATAAATGCCCAAGCCGGAATTTAACACTTACTCCGCGCAGACGGATTGTAGTGAGACGCGAACTGGTTAAACTGAAACGGGATGCTGAGCAAAAATCCTATAAACAACTTCTAAAGGAGTATCAATATGATGGTTTGGATACCTGTGCGGTAGATGGCCTTTGTGCTACTGCTTGTCCGGTTGATATCAACACTGGTCTATTGGTTAAACGCCTGAGAAAGGAAAGTCATAACGATTTTTCCAATGGAGTCGCCATGTTAGTCGCTAAGAACTTTCGCCCTGTAGCAGGAGCAGTAAAACTTGCGCTGCAAGTGGGCAATGTGATGAATAGGGTACTGGGACCCGATACTTTAATCAAGACCACCACTGCCCTTAAAAAGGTATTCCCCGTGATGCCACTCTGGAGCAACCAGCTTCATGCTTCATCACTAAAAATAGATCCGGACGAAAAGCTGAAATCAGCCGATATCGTAGCTATCTATTTCCCTGCCTGTATCTCCCGAAATATGGGAGGCTCAGCCGAACAGGAGTTAAACGTGATGGAGGTATTTAAAAGGGTATCCGAGAAAGCAGAGATTGGCTTCTGGATCCCTGATGATATTGCGGGTACTTGTTGCGGACAACTTTTCTCCTCAAAGGGCTTTAAAGAGGCATATGACTATACCGTAAACGAAACCATAGCAAAATTATGGAACTGGACCGATCATGGGAAATATTCGGTCGTACTGGATATTTCCTCCTGTACGCATACCCTTCAGGATTGCCGTCCTGCCTTATCTGAGGAAAACCAGACTCGGTTTGATGCCATGAAAATCATTGACAGCATTGACTATATCAGCGATTATTTGCTACCCCGCCTGACCATAAAAAATAAAAAAAAATCTGTTGTATTACATCCGGTTTGTTCTTTACAGAAGATGGGATTAGAAACTAAGTTTCTCAGTATCGCGCGTCAGATGGCAGAAACAGTAGATATTCCTTTGCATGCAGGATGTTGCGGAATGGCTGGCGACAGAGGATTTTTATTCCCTGAATTAACCCGCTCTGCTACCCTCCCCGAAGCAAAGGAGGTCAACCTGAAAAAATATGACGGCTATTACTCCACATCCAAAACTTGTGAAATGGCTCTATCTGATGCAGTAGGTAAAAACTACAAGTCCATCATCTATTTATTAAATGAATGCATCTGAGCTGTAGGTGAATGTACTTGATCTGTTAAATAACCTGAACCTCATTTGCATAAGGTGCAAGAATCGGGTCTGAAGGGTCAAGATCTGTAATCAGGTAGCTAATGGCATTGAGTCCACATATTTTCATCTTCTGAACTGATCCCAGCTTTTCGCCAATACTAATTACAGCTGTTTTCTGTGAAGACTTGATCATTGCTTTTTTTACCTGCACGACTTCCCAATCGGATTCGGTTACGCCATCTTCATAAGAGAGACCATTGGTACCCATGATACATAAATCAACCTTGATGTCGGCCAATAGATTGATAGTCAAAGCGCCTGTGTTGATATGTGAGTTTTTAGAAAGCTGTCCACCAATCAGAATTACTTCTACACCAGCTCTCTCTGTAAGTTCCAAGCCTACTAGCGGACTAACCGTGAAAACCGTACATTCAATATTATCCGGTACAGAACGGGCCCATTCAATCATGGTCGTGCCACCTCCGGCAAGTAATACCATGCCACTCTTGATCAGATTCATGGTTTTGTGGACAATAATTTTCTTAGAGTCCTTTGCATATACATCATTCTGTTGAAAAGGGTAATGGAACGATTTGGATAAGGCGCCACCATACACCTTCAATATTTTGCCACTCTCAGCAAGTTCATTCAAATCTCTTCGTACTGTATCTTCTGATACGGCTAGCTGAACACTCAGATCGGAGGACAATACCTTATTATGCACATTGATTTGTTTAATAATATAAGCTTGTCTTTCTTCTTTTAACATAATAGGGCGAGGTGTAATTATCTTCAAATATATACAAAAGCATAAATTATGTGTCTGTTGAGTAACAATATTAATGTGCTTTAATGCTTTTTTTTCAACTATAATGAAATAACGTTGTTTATAAGATCATCATACCACGAAAAACATGATTAAACTGTATAATATACTCTTCGCTTCTGCTATATTTGTGTCATGCAACTCCTCTTCCACTAAAACAGCAGAAAAAGAAACGGATACTTTGAAGTTTGCTAAAGGAAAGGCTTTATTTGCACAAAATAATTGTGGGGGATGCCATGCGGAGAAAGATGCTATAATAGGCCCATCTTTTTCAAACATCGCTGCTGAATATGAAGCAAGTCAGGCTAATATAGCCCACCTGGCCCATGTGGTGATCATTGGAGTGAAACCCAATGAAGGAGTTTGGGGCAGTCGTGAGATGACTCCTCATTTAAAGCTGAGCCCAGCTGATGCAGAGGAAATAGTTAAATATATGTTGTCTTTTCCTCCAGACCCCAACAAGCCTTTTTTGCACAATACTAAATAAATGAACAAAAAACGTAATTATATTATTCTTCTTTTTTTGCTTGTCGGATTGATCTACATGATGAAAGATGCCTTTTGGCAACCCGGTCCTCAAGATCTTAAGGGAAAGTTTAAAGAGCTTGGCTTCACAAGAAATGAAAACAATACCGGACCGATTTTACGCCTCTATTCCGTTAGTCTACGGGATACACTGTGGAAAGAAATGGAAACCTACGGCAATTATATGCCCCATACCAAGTATGGTCTAACTAAAGTCTACTTTTTCATGGAAGGAACGGAGGCGCCGTCCGAAATTTCCCTTGAAACTCAACTCCCCGATGCCCGATACCTCAAAAATTGCGTGGGCATGTATGAAAAAGATGCAAACAGTCAGGTTCATTTAACCCGCTTTCCCTTCAAATAGGATTTTTGCATTATTCAGGATAAAAACGCATCATTATGCGGACAATGATTAATTTTGCGACAAAATAATTTTAAATGAGAAGGATACATATCTTAATTACATCCTGTTTGTTGGTATTTATGTTCTTTGCTGAAGTAGCAAAGGCCGACGAGGGGATGTGGGTACCGATGCTAATCGGTAAAAATTACGAACAAATGAAAAAACAGGGTTTCAAGCTGACCCCTGATGATCTTTACAGTATTAATAAAGCAAGTTTAAAAGATGCGATTGTTTCTTTTGGTGGTTTTTGCACCGGGGAGATCGTATCTAAAAATGGTTTAATTTTCACGAATCACCATTGTGGTTACGACGCCATTGCTTCCAACTCCACACCACAGGATAATATTCTTGATAATGGCTTTTGGGCTAAGCAATATTCAGAAGAGAAATCTATTCCAGGATTATTCGTGAACTTTCTGGTTCGCATGCAGGACGTAACTGCAGAAGTAAATGCGGCAACCAAAGGCATTTCCGAAGATAAAAAAGTTGCAGCAATTGAAGCAACCGGTGTCCAAATAGCAGCAGACGCTGTAAAAGGCACCAAGTATACCAGTTATGTACGCGATTTTTACAAAGGCAATCAGTATTTCCTATACATCTTCGAGAAATTTACCGACATCCGTTTAGTAGGTAATCCGCCTCAATCTATAGGTAAATTTGGAGGCGATACCGACAACTGGCAATGGCCCAGACATACCGGCGATTTCTCCGTATTTCGTGTGTACGCAGATGCCAATAACAAACCTGCAGATTTCGCAGCCACCAATAAGCCTTATACGCCGAAGAAGTTTCTTCCGATATCGATTAAAGGATTGAAAAATGGAGATTTCTCCATGGTATATGGTTTCCCAGGTCGCACTGACCGTTTCCTGACTTCTAACGGAGTCAAACTAGCAACGGAAAGAACTTCCCCAACCATTGTAAAATTACGCGATATCCGTCTGAAGGCATGGGATGAAGTGATGGTGAATGATGTGGCAACCCGTTTAAAATTGTCCTCTCTTCATGCTAGTATTGCAAATTACTGGAAATATTATATCGGTCAAACAGAGCAATTGAAGCGTCTGAAGATCTACGAACAAAAGACAAAAGAAGAAGCTGCATTTACTACATGGGCAGCAGCTAAACCTGAGTATGCTAATCTGATGCAACGTTACCAGGAAGTGTATGCGGCCTATGCCCCATTTGCTGTACAACGGACTTATATCAATGAAGGCCTTTTAGCCTCAGGTTGGGTAAAAAGAGCTTTCCCAGCGAAATCTGCACTAGCTTTCATCGAAGCGAAAAAAGGTGATGCCGCAGGATTAAAAGAAGCGCAGGATAAGATAATGGCTGATATTGATGTCTATGAATCGACTTATAATGAATCAGCGGATAAAAAGATCTTTGTTCAAGTTCTTTCTGCTTTTTATAACGATATTCCTAAAAATCAACATCCTGAATTCTATACCAACATTGCCCAGGATAACTGGCAGGGAACACCGGAAGCTACTTTCAAAAAGTATGCGGACAACTTGTGGGAGAAATCAAACTTTATCCGTCCCGCAAAACTAAGAGCATTCTGGAGTAACCCTTCTTTAAAAGGTATAGATGAAGATCCGGGCTACGCTTATGCCATCAACCTGGTACCTGCAGATTACATTAAACAAAACTTCGGCAACGCGGTTTCTAACTTCGAGGATCAAAAAGCAGCGTTGGATAAGATTTACCTGAAGGCATTGTTAGAGAAAAATGCCGGTAAAGCAATGTACCCCGATGCCAATTCAACGATGCGGATTAGTTACGGAAATGTACAGAACTACAAACCTAAAGACGGGATCACGTATGATATCGTAACTACCATTGAAGGAGTTATGGATAAATATGTTCCCGGAGATGCTGAGTTTGACTTGCCACAAAACCTGATCGATGCCTACAACGCAAAGAACTATGGTCAATATGGTGAAAATGGCGACCTTGTTGTCAATTTTATCAGCAATAACGATATCACAGGGGGTAACTCAGGTTCGCCGGTAATTAATGCAAAGGGCGAATTGATTGGCCTTGCATTCGACGGTAACTGGGAAGCCATGTCCGGAGATATTGCTTTTGATAAAGTATACAAACGGACCATCAGTGTAGATACCCGTTATGTATTATGGTGTATCGATGTTTTAGGCGGTGCTAAAAACATCATTGCTGAGCTGGATATCCGCAAAGATGCGGTACCAGTGAAATCAAAACGAGCAATTTAGAAGTAATAAGGTTTATTAAACAAAAAAGCGGCTGTCCTGAAAAGGGGCAGCCGCTTTTTTATTGAATTAGTATTAATGAATATTTTGCTGATTAGTAAATAAAAGAGTTCTACTTTGTTAATCTCGGCTAGGAGTCAGCTGTATACCAAGATGGGATGGCTTTCGTTGCTTAGCCCTACCTTGCAGCTTCGTTGTAGCTTGGTGCTTCGCTAAAACAAAGGTTTTGTCGAAGCTGCAAGCTACAACGAACGAACAAACAAGGGTGAAGCATCCTTACTGTTATAGCGCTTACTCTTTTACAAACCATCCGGTTCTCGTTCAGGGAAATACTCACCTTTTAGTGTCATGGTAGCATTATCCGGGTCGGCCGCAAATTCAATGAGCATGCCGGACTTGTCGTTATAATCCAGATCAGCACAGGCATTAAACATACCCAGGATAAAGTGTGCCATAAAAGAGCCCCTTCCTTCCTGATCTACCATTACGGAATCGGCGTCAATTTCGAGGGCCGATACACTTTTACGGGCAGTAAAATAGTATCCGCGTACTAAGTCGGCCACAACTTCTTTATGTAAAAGGATTTCGTTATAGAAGCTTTCTTTAAGATTTATTCCGTTATCCATAGCTCCACTGGTATCGGGAGATAAAGGAAATGAGATTGATTCCTGCATGTGTTATTTTTTTGGGAGTTGGTAATTTTACAAAGTCAGTTTCTTTATTGGATTCTGATATGCATTGAAAACATGTAGAATGTAGATGAGCTAATTCTATTAGCTGCCAACTTATCAGCGCCTAACTGCGATTCAAATTTTGCTTGATTTCCTCAAAAGAGACACCTTTATCTTTTCCACTTTTTAAATCCTCAGAACGTCTTTCAAGTTCTTGTACCAATGATTCATCTTCCCACCATGCATGTGTTGATACATTTGTGTCAACAGAATAGCTTAACCCCATGCTTTCTAGGAAAGCTTTTACCGCTTTTACTGAAGTTTGATTGTCTATATTAACTATTAAAGTTGTCATGATCTTTGATCTACAAGTAATTCAAATTTAATGAATTATATTGGTAATAAGCGTGCCCTGATATGATGACAAATTAATCACCAACAAACTAAATAGTGTAATACCTGGAATAAGATAAAGGAAATGAGATTGATTCCTGCATGTGTAATGCATAATTCGAATGTGCACGGAAGTAGGAATCAAAGCGCATTTTTCAGCAAACTGTGGCTATTATAGGGTAACATAAAGTTCATAAGGTGAAAATACCATACTGCTGTACTTTGCCACGTGCTCACAGCCAAGGTAATTGTAATTTTTGATAAGACAAGGTTCAAATCGAGTGTTTCTAGGTGATCAGGCATACACAAATTTTAAGAGCAATTTATAATGGCAAGTTAAAATATTTGCTGGAATTAAATTCAGCTATCATTATTCCCATGATTTTTATTTCAGTATCATTTCTTTTTCAGCCGTTTTTCCTGCTTCAAAATTTCTATTTCCCGGCCGAGCTCTGCTTGTAGTTCTTCTTCTGTTGGGAGGTAGGTTTTATATTGCGAGGCGAATATTTGCTTGCTTTCACTGAGCAAACTATACTTTGCTAAAGCCCGGTTCTTTTCAGCACAAAGTATTAGGCCAATGGTAGGGTTATCATTATCTTGGCGTACCTGGTCCTCAAAATATCTTACATACATATCCATTTGACCAATATCCTGATGTGTGAGTTTCCCTGTTTTCAAATCAATTAGTAAAAAGCATTTTAAAATATAATTATAAAATACCAGATCAACATAAAAATGTTCATCTTCCGCACTGATCCGGTGTTGCCTTTCTACAAAGCAGAAGCCTTTACCCAGTTCTAACAGGAACTCCTGTAGTTTATCGATTATGGCTTGTTCCAGTTCCCGTTCATAAAAGGCAGTATTCGCTTTTAAGTCTAAAAACTCCAGCACATACGGGTCTTTTATAATATCCTTTGCCTGAAATAACTCCTTATTATGCTCTGCTTCCTGCTTTACCAAAGGCTGGCCTTCTTTGCTACTCAGGAGCATCCTTTCGTAATAATGGCTGTTGATTTGTCTTTCCATGGTTCTGGTACTCCAGTTTCCGGAAACAGCCTCGTTCACATAAAATGTCTGTACAGTTCCTTTTTCAACCTTTAGTAACAGCCGGTAATGCGTCCAGCTTAATTCGTCACGCAGTGCGTGACTATTTCCGAAATGATTGTAAAACTGCCGCATGTATTTGAGGTTGGTTTCAGTGAAACCTTTTCCATAATCAAAGCTTAGTCTAAAAGCTAAGCTCTTGATTAAGGCTGTACCGTAGTCAGCTCTGTCTTTCCCTTTTTGTTCTTCTTTAACTATTAATTTACCAATTTTCCAGTAAGAATGAACCATTGCAGCGTTTGCAGCACGATAAACAGTATTACGCCCTTCTTCAATAATATGCCTTACTTCGCCGTAAAGCTTATCCAGCTCCTGTGTCTTAATAACCGAGTCTTTCTTAGCCATCTAAATAATAAAAGTGGTTGCTTGATTTAAAAGCGAAAGGTAAGTACAAAAAGTTTCTTTGATCTTATTCTTTAACAAAATCGCATCCTGCATATAATTTAAACATAAGAAAATATTGATCTATGGATATACAATTAGTAGCTTAATTTCATAAATTTTGTTTCTTGCCATTAAAGAGGGGCAATGATGTAAATGCCCATAACGGCAGCGTTGAGTAGAGATGCAAAAATACACTGCCTAATCCAAGAACAGCTTTTGATTATTCAAATAAGAGCAGAGTTTAAATTCCTTTTATTGTAATCAGTAGGTAGATTGGAAAGTTGATGAATGGTATATAATGATTTGGCATGAATATGACCAGTCTCTATCATTATTCCTTGGTTATTTGGTAGATGACTGGTGGTACTATCACTATTCCACCGTTTTTTGGTAGAAAATGAGATGAGTATTTGAGATGAAACTTTGATCTGTAATTAACAAACTGCTATTATATCATGATGACCTCTTGCGGAAAGTATATCCACTGTGATTATTTAGTCATTAATTGAATAAACAAGACGATGTTTAACTGTGATTTTACTAAAATGACATACTAAACTGTAGTGGAAAGCTTTTGATCGACAAATCCTTGTATTCGGCGCTACTAAAACGGTGTATTCCGGTTTCTTGATCTGTAGTAAAAGTCATTTGAATTACGTCTTGTACTTCCTGGTAATTATAACCAATTGAAATGCGATATAATTTTCGACCACTTTCTGTCCGAATTTCGTAGCCTAAGGAACCAGCTGCATTAACTCCAGCATAAAATTTCCCTCCTAACTTTGGAAAGTATCCTCCTTCAGCAGATATATAGAATGCGTTTTTGCTCATAGGAACATAGTAACGGCCATGAAGAATTATAGGTGTTGTAATTCTTGTCGTATACCCAATATTGGGGTAAATTAAAAGAAAGTACAAAAAGCACCAGGGTTTCTCTTTAGGATTTTTTCTTAGTATTTCTTTTAAATACTGGATTTTCAGGGCTAGCGTAATATATCGTCGAATACTATTGTAACCTCATAGAAGCAAAGGAACTCCAGAATGCTTCTCTCTAGTTCGTAATGCTAATTTATCAGAATTCAATATACTTGGCTAAAGCCGGAATAAATTTCTACAGCAAAGTCGTGACGGATTTGTTCCCTTTCTTTAATTTACCCCATATTTAGTATACATATATATACGTATTATTCACGGGGACACTTTAAAAAGACCGATATTACGGCGTTATGCATAATTTAAAAAAGAACTTAACATGAAAATTATTTGCTGTATGCTTTGTTTAGGAATGCTCCTGGTTTCTTGCACTTCTAAAACTACCGACCTGGATAAAAGACTACATGAAAAAGAAAAGGTTTTACTTGAAAGAGAAAATATCTTATTGGCAAAAGAAAATTCTCGGTTAACAAGAGGAATCAATCAGGCCAAAAAAACAAAAAAGGAATTATTAGAAAACAAGATTTCAACAAAGCAATATCAAAAGAATCTGGTCATAAAGGAATACTTTTTTGAGGATAAGGTAGTATTAACAGGTAAATTAGAAGAACTAAAATATTCTATCATAGGAGGTACATGGTTGAGTACTTTCATTTTAATTCTTGAAAAACCTATTAAAGTAACATCTAAAAGTGACAACTACAAAACACAGGAAAACATCACAGAGGTTCAAATTGGGTTTGACGACGATATAGTAAAAATGCCTAAGAATTATTTGAATAAGACCATTACATTAACTGGAGAATTATATGGGGAACAAACAGTGCATGATCGGCGACCCGCTGTAATGATAAATACATCAATTGAATAAATTTCAAAACTACACAAAGTTGAGCACTTGATCTGGTGCTTGTTGATTATCTATTGAATCTATTGGTTCCTGTAATTATAATGCCGGGATACCCGAAAGTCTTTGAATCCTTAGATACATACGGCTGTATGGTCACCTGGTGGTGCAGAAAATCGTTTTTGATTGATGCATAAACCTTCTTGACTTCGAAACTTAAGGCAATTAGGGTAAATGCTTAGCGATACATTTAGTCCAAATACTATTGAAACCCCATCTTACTTTAACTTAATACAAAACCTGGTTTTTCTATTAATAAAAGTGCCCCAATAAGTGTCTAACTTTTGGGGCACTATAATTCAACGCGACCAAGGAGGCTTTTTTCAAAGCTTAGAGTCTAGTTAGATTATTTACAAGCAACTGATTTATTATAGTCTACAGAATCTATACTATAGATCAAAGTATAGTTTCCTCGACTAACTAATTCAGTGGAGTAGTTATCATACTCCTTCAAATTGAAAACACCCTCTCCTCCAAATGTTCCTGAGCTAAGATCTAAAAAATAACTTGTACACCTGTCTCCTTGAAATCTCAAGACTACACTATCGGCAGAAGAACTAATGTTACTCCCTCGAAAGGGATAAGCAATATCTCCATTCACAACAAAGCTTACAGAGTCACCCTTCTTTAAAAATGTAGAGTTAATACCTCTGTTCTTTCTCAATTCCAAATACACAGGGCTCTCCCAGTTGTTCTTATAAACATAGGTCGCTTGCTGAAAAGGTTCTACTGTTTTTTTACCACAAGAGGTTTGAAAATAAGCTACGCTAATTCCAATAATCAAATAGGCCAACGAGATTACTTTCCGTTCCATTGTTATATTTATTTAAAATACTATTTCTCAAACCATCCCAGCTTTCCTGATCCTTAAGAGCATCCTCAACTTGTCTAATAGTGTACCCCTCAACCTGGTCATACCCCGCACGTCCATCTATCATATCCTCAACAACTCCGGTATAATTGTACCAACTGGGGCTGCTTGGAGAGTTTCCGACTTTACGCCTGCCATACGGAGGAACATACTCAGCCCAAACCATTCTTGTTAATTCCCATTGTACTCCTCGAGCCCAAGACTCGGCTAGTATATCATCACAATTATTATAAGCCTTTGTATCCATATTCCAATGGGATGCATGTGCTATCTCATGGATAGTAGTAGCATAAACTGACTGAATTCCATTTTGCGGGTTATAGATTTTTATAGCACTACCTAGGCCTAAAAATCTTCTGTAAGGAGCGTGGCTCCCATTCGATTCACTATTTTCCTCATCATAACATCTGATACGTAACTGGGTTTTAAAAAATCCATTTTCAGGCGGCTTTCTAAGTCCCTTGATATCTTTGTAATAATAGTGATAAGCAGCCATAAATACTTCAGCATGGAACATGCTTTTTCCATTGCTAAAATCCAAATTCCAATTGCCCTCTTTTTTGGGTCCATTGATATTCGCGCCATCAAGCCAACGCTCTCTTAAGGCAAAATTGTAGCGCTCCCAGTCTAAACTATAGTTAGCATCATTTCTAAAGGTGCCATTGCAAGAGTAATAACCGGCTGCATTAGTAGTTCCCTCATGAGTAGTAAACCATCTTCGAGCTTTTACTTCAACCCCTTCTACTCCCCTCCATGAATTAGTTGTATTATCCCAAATCCTTATTGTCCCGGCAGGCCTCCAACTCCCCCCCAAAGTCTTTGCATTTTTATTGCCTTTTGTAGGTAAATTTCCTGTTATCCTTAAAGCCTCATCAACTAGTGCTTCTACAAATCCCTCTGAAGCTACACCTACACTTGATGTTGTATATTCAGAAGAATTTTCATCAGGAATAAACAAGTCTGAAAGTATCTCATACTCGACTGCATCTGGTAATGTTTTTCCTACCGGCACAGAACAATACTGGAATGTGGGAATACTATCCGGCACACTAGGGTCATGATAATAAGTATTTCCTTCGGTAATTTCATAATCCAAAGGATAATGATAAAGTACTAGGGTAGAATCATGTTTCAAGCTATCCAGCTCACTTTGATTGCGAGGTTTAAATCTAATGTAATAGTGGGTTGGTTTTATTTCTATCTCCTCTGAACTCACATGATGTGACACCTTGCCTGATTTCAAATTGTTGTAGGCCTTCCTCATGTTTTCAACTGAGTATGGATTTTCAAGTTTTTTCCCTAAGATCAAGTTGCCGTTGTAACTAGATTCTGTAGTAATCGGTACATCAATGCTTGAAGCATTCTCCTGTTCTTTACACGAGGTTATAACTGTTAATAACAAAATGTAGTAAATAATTTTTTTCACACTGTTTTTTTAGTTTTAAAACTATTCCTAAGCTAATACTATATTGTAATATATTTGTTACTACTTATCAACGGTAGGTAGGTGTGAGTAAAAAATGATGATTTTTATGCAATTGTGAGGTAAGTAATACTTGGATGTAAGATATCGTTAGTACATCCACCCACCTTATCAATTTGGCAGATGAATATGACCTTCCACAAGGTAAAGACTATAAAATATTCGACTTTAATGCCTTAATGCAGTTAAACATAATCGCTGAGAATTGAATATTCAAGGAAACTTTCAAGAAAAAATCGTCTAACAAAGTCGTGGTAACTTTTGTACTTTCCTTTAATTTACCCCTATTTCCCTGGTTTTCTTGTAAAGTGTGAGATGTCTCAGGAAAAGACCGTTTTTTAATAATCGAAATGAGTATTTGATAAAGTTCACTTTGTACGAGTGTTTGTCACTATGTGCTTAAGTGTGAAACTCAATCTTTACATTGAGTTTCACTTACAGAATCACCGACAAATATTTTGACATCACCCATAAATGCATTACATGCATTTGCGTCAGGTTTGCCCAAGTCGGCATCATAATGATAAGTAACAAAGAATACTTTATCCTTTACTTTAAATGTATCAGGAACGTTCAGCAAAGCTATTTCGTAAACAACGTTTCCTCGTTCATCAGTAAATGAAGTTGCATTTGAATTTGGCTTTGCTAACTCGAGTAATGCTGCACCCGTCTTTGGACAATATCCCGAGACATATTTAACTTCAACACAATTGGAATTGTCTTTTTTACATGAAAAGACCGTAGCAATTACAAGAAAAACAAATAAACAATGAATTATTCTTTTCATATAATTAGTTAGTTGAGAAATCAAGCTTTATAATTAATACGTATCAATGTATGCATACGCCCAGAGCCATCTATGATCT
>NZ_MDFN01000041.1 GCF_001730525.1 Arcticibacter eurypsychrophilus | reverse complement strand
TGGGGGCATTGGTTTATGAACCCGATAACAGTCCTTCAGATAGCCAGGAATTTGTAGATCTTGATAATCTGGCATCACAGACAGAAGAAGTCTTACAAGGTAGCTTGAACGGATCATCTGCAGGTCTTATTGCCGTAACTCATGACCGTAAGCAGATCACCTATGGCGCAAAGAAACTTAATGAAGGATTAGAATCGTGGCTGGTCAAATTTTCAAATTCACTGGACGGTTATGATGCCGGTGCAGTTGAGTATGTCTATGCTTTAATGGCCAAGGAGGCAGGGGTGATCATGCCGGAAGTACACTTATTCTCATCAAACAAGGGTGCTGGTTATTTTGGCGTAAAACGATTTGACAGAGATGGTAATAAACGGTTGCATATGCATACTGCAAGTGGCTTATTGCATAGCGATTTCAGAGCACCATCCCTGGACTATGAAGATTTGCTCAATCTGACTGCTGCTCTAACCAAGGATATTCGTGAAGTCGAAAAAATGTTTCGCCTCGCTGTTTTCAATGTATTAGCACATAACCGAGATGATCACGCTAAAAATTTCAGTTTTCTAATGGATGAAAATGGCGAATGGAAGTTAGCTCCCGGCTATGATCTTACTTTTTCAAGTGGCCCGAGTGGAGAACAAAGCACAATGGTCATGGGTGAAGGTAGAAATCCTAAAACTAGCCATTTAGCGAAACTTGGACAGGGATCAAAGTTAACCAGGAAGCTGATAGATGAAATTATTGACCAAACGAAAAGTTCTTTAGCACATTGGACTGCTCTGGCGCAAAAACATAATATTACAAAGACCAATATTAAACTTATTACAAATGCTATCAATGGTAGTAAATGATTAAATACTTTCCTAAATTGGCGGTACTATAAAAGTATATGCAGCTAATTAAAAATGATAAAAAGACGATCAGGGGATGGGCAATGTTTGATTGGGCCAACTCAGCTTATAACCTGGTGATTACGTCAACCATCTTTCCAGCTTATTATACCATTATCACAACCACAGAGGAGCATGGCGATAAAGTTCAATTCTTTGGAAGAACCTTTGTCAATACTGCGCTGTCCAATTATTCGCTTTCGGTAGCTTATCTCATCATGGCCTTGTTGTTGCCTTTTTTGTCCTCCATGGCCGATTTCAATGGCACTAAAAAGCTGTTCATGAAGATCTTTACCTACATTGGCAGTTTTGCTTGTATGGGGCTTTACTTTTTTAAGCTGGAAACACTTGAACTGGGGGTCATCCTTTTTGCTATTGCTGCCATGGGATACATTGGAGGAGTTATGTTCAGCAATTCCTACCTTCCTGAGATTGCTACAGTGGATCAGCAGGACAGGGTAAGTGCCCAGGGTTTTGCTTACGGTTATATTGGGAGTGTGCTTTTACAGATTATCTGCTTTGTTTTTGTGTTGAAACCAGATTGGTTTGGTATTACAGACCTCTCTTTTCCTCCCCGCTTTTCTTTCCTTTTGGTAGGAGTATGGTGGATTGTATTTGCGCAGATTCCTTTTCGCAGACTCCCAAAACAAAATAAGGATCAATTAGCTGAAGTAAAAAAGAAAGCAAACAATGGTTACCAGGAACTAATAGAGGTATGGAAACAATTAAATGGAAAAGCACAGTTGAAACAGTTCTTACTGGCATTTTTCTTTTATTCAGTAGGAGTACAGACCATTATGCTTGTTGCCGCCAGTTTTGGCGAGAAGGAACTGCATCTGGGTACAGATAAACTTATTATCATTATTTTGATTATCCAGCTTGTTGCTATTGCGGGTGCTTACCTGATGTCGTCATTAGGTAAGATCATTGGAAATGTGCGGGTGCTCATTATGGTAGTGGTGCTCTGGATTGGGATATGTATGGCTGCCTATTATGTCAGCACAGCGCAACAGTTTTATATCATTGCCGTATTTGTAGGGCTTGTGATGGGTGGCATTCAAAGTCTGTCACGGTCCACTTACTCTAAATTCCTGCCGTTGGATACGCCTAATACCGCTTCTTTTTTTAGCTTTTACGATGTAACGGAGAAGATTGCGATTGTTATTGGATTGGCAGCATTTGCGTTCATTGAAGAGCGGTCCAATATTCGTAATTCAGCTCTTTCGCTAAGTGTGTTTTTCTTTATCGGGCTGATCATGCTGATTATTTTAGCTTATACAAAAGATAAGAGTCCTTCAACAGTAATCTCTGAAAATTAAAATTTGGCATTTCCAGAATACAATTTACCTTTACAATTGAAATGACTGTAGAACTATTCATTCCATGTTTCATGGACCAGCTTTATCCCGATACTGCCTTTAATACAGTTAAAATATTGGAGCGTGCAGGATGTAAGGTAATATATAATTCAGAGCAAACTTGTTGCGGACAACCGGCTTTTAATGCAGGATTCTGGGATGAGGCCAAGGCAGTAGGAGGTAAGTTTTTAACCGACTTTTCGGAAAATAACTACATTGTATCACCTTCTGCTTCTTGTACCGGGATGGTTAAAAATTATTACAGCGACTTGTTTACCAATACAGCAGTGCATAATAAATGCAGAAATATTCAAGGAAACATACATGAGCTCTCCGATTTTCTAATCAATGTGTTGAAGAAAGATTATTTCGGGGCCGAACTGGATGGCCGGGCAGTTTATCATGATTCATGCGCCGGTTTGCGGGAGTGTAAAATCAAGGCAGAGCCACGTGCTTTGCTGGCTAAGGTACATGGTCTGGAATTGGTTGACCTGAAGGATAATGATACCTGCTGTGGTTTTGGCGGAACGTTCGCTGTTAAGTTTGAAGGGATTTCCAGTGCGATGGCTCAACAGAAGATAGATAATGCGCTGGATGCGGGTGCAGAATACATTATTTCGACGGATGCTTCCTGCCTTTTGCATATGCAGGGTTACATTGATAAACATCATCTTCCGATCAAATCGATGCATCTTGCTGATGTGCTGGCACATGGCTGGGGAAATGTATAATTTGTAAAATCTTTCATAATTAGCTTCAAAACCTTACTTTTGCAATTGAATTTGGATCACCTCTGTATGTGATTTGATGAATAAATAGGTATAAATGAACTTAAAATCATAGTTGTAGATGATTAATATTACACTTCCTGATGGTTCCGTACGCGAATATGAAAGCGGAATCACATCCTTCCAGATTGCACAATCAATTTCTGAAGGTTTAGCACGAAACGTATTAGCAGCCGAGGTTAACGGCGTAGTTTGGGACTCAACAAGGCCAATTGAAGCGGACGCTACCGTTCGTTTGATTACCTGGAATGACGATCTTGGAAAGGCCACATTTTGGCATTCTTCTGCGCATTTAATGGCTGAGGCGCTAGAAGCGCTTTATCCAGGTACAAAATTTGGTATCGGTCCGGCCATTGAAACCGGCTTTTACTATGATGTAGACTTTGGCGACAAAGAATTTTCTTCCGATAACTTCAAAGAGATCGAAGATAAGATTATAGAGTTGGCAAGGAAAAAGTCAGAATTTATACGTACTCCCATAAGTAAAGCTAATGCTGTAGAATTTTTTACAGAAAAGGGTGATGAGTATAAACTGGACCTGATCAAGGATCTTCCTGATGGTTCGATCACCTTATATTCGCAAGGTAACTTTACAGACCTTTGCCGTGGTCCGCATATTCCAAACACAGGCTTTATTAAGGCCGTGAAGTTGATGAATGTTGCCGGGGCTTACTGGCGTGGGGATGAGAGTCGCAAACAGCTTACACGGATCTATGGGGTTACTTATCCCAAACAGAGTGAGCTGACTGATTACTTAAAACTGATTGAAGAAGCCAAAAAGCGGGATCACCGGAAATTGGGGAAAGAACTGGAACTGTTTATGTTTTCGGAAAAGGTAGGAATGGGCTTGCCGATGTGGCTTCCAAAGGGAGCTGCTTTGCGCGAGAAACTAGTTAACTTTCTGCAAAAGGCACAAGCAAAGTCCGGCTATCAGCAGGTAGTTACTCCGCATATCGGTAATAAGAACCTATATGTAACTTCAGGCCATTATGAAAAATATGGTGCTGACTCTTTTCAGCCGATCAAAACTCCGCAAGAGGGGGAGGAGTTCTTTTTGAAACCAATGAACTGTCCGCATCACTGCGAAATGTATAAATTCAAACCGCATTCGTATAAGGATCTTCCTATTCGTTTTGCTGAGTTTGGAACTGTTTACCGGTACGAACAAAGTGGCGAGTTACATGGTTTAACCCGTGTAAGAGGATTTACTCAGGACGATGCGCATTTATTTTGTCGTCCCGATCAGGTAAAAGAAGAGTTTAAGAAAGTAATCGACCTGGTATTATACGTTTTTAAGGCTCTAGGCTTTAACGAGTATACTGCACAGATTTCGCTACGAGATCCTGCTAATAAGACCAAATACATCGGAACAGATGAAAACTGGGCTTTAGCTGAGTCGGCCATTATTGAAGCTGCGGCAGAAAAAGAATTATCTACTGTCGTTGTTTTGGGCGAGGCAGCTTTTTATGGACCAAAGCTTGATTTCATGGTTCGGGATGCATTGGGAAGAAAGTGGCAGCTTGGAACTATCCAGGTGGATTACAATTTACCGGAGCGTTTTGAACTGGAATATACAGGAAGTGATAATTTAAAACATCGTCCGGTCATGATTCATAGGGCTCCATTTGGCTCCATGGAACGCTTCGTAGCCGTTTTGATTGAGCATTGTGCAGGAAACTTTCCATTATGGTTAACTCCTGATCAATTTATTATTCTTCCAATCTCAGAGAAGTATGAAGAATATGCAAATAAAGTTTTAGAATCACTTAATAATTCCGATATTCGCGGCCTGATTGACTTACGAGATGAAAAAATTGGAAGGAAAATCAGGGATGCAGAAATGAAGAAAATTCCGTACATGTTAATCATCGGAGAGAAGGAAATGAGCGAAGGCTTAGTTTCAGTGCGTAAGCATGGTGAGGGTGACTTGGGAAGCATGACGTCAGAAGCATTTGAAAAACAACTATTAACAGAAGTAACAATTAACAAATATTAAATTTGGCATTAGGAAGACCAGGGTTTAACAAAGGTCCACGCGGACCAAGACCTCCGTTTAAGAAAAAAGAGGCTGAGCACAACATTAACGAGTATATCAGGGCTCCGCAAGTACGGCTTGTTGGAGAAAATGTTGAACAACAAGGTATTATGGCTTTGGCTGACGCCAGAAGAATTGCGGATGAGCAAGAGCTGGATTTAGTCGAAATCTCACCTAATGCTGATCCTCCTGTCTGTAGAGTTATTGACTATAACAAGTTTATCTATGAGCAAAAGAAAAAGCTTAAAGAGATAAAGGCAAATGCAAAGCAAACGGTTATTAAAGAAATCCGTTTTGGGCCTAACACCAATGAGCATGACTTTCAATTTAAATTGAAACATGCAATGGGTTTCCTGGAAGCAGGAGAGAAGGTTCGTGCCTACGTTCATTTTAAGGGTAGAGCGATCGTTTACAAAGAACAAGGTGAAATTCTTTTGTTGCGGTTTGCACAGGCTTTAGAAGATGTAGGTAAAGTGGAACAATTACCAAAATTAGAAGGAAAACGAATGTTTTTAATCGTTGGCCCGAGAGCAAAGAAATAAACAATAAATAAATAGAGTTATGCCAAAAATGAAGACCAATTCCAGTGCTAAAAAGCGTTTTAGGCTTACTGGAACCGGTAAAATTGCAAGGAAGAATGCGTTTAAGAGCCACATCTTAACCAAGATGTCAACCAAACGTAAGCGTAACTTAGGTCAGACCAGCTTAGTATCTAATGCTGACTTAGGAAACGTGAAGAGAATGCTTGCAATAGGAAAGTAAATTAATTAATGTCACCTGGTACCCGGTTTTAAGATTGCCTAATAAGCGACACCGTCTGCCAAAAATCAAACAACATGCCACGTTCGGTAAACGCAGTAGCGTCAAGAAGAAGAAGAAAAAAGATCTTAAATTTAGCCAAAGGCTATTACGGATCTCGCAGCAAGGTTTATACTGTTGCAAAGAATACATTAGAAAAGGGTTTACAGTATGCGTACCGTGACCGTAAGACTAAGAAAAGAGAATTCAGAGCATTATGGATTCAACGTATTAATGCTGGTGCACGTCAACACGGAATCTCGTATTCTCAGTTGATTGGTAAATTAGCTGCTAAGGAAATTGGTTTAAACCGTAAGGTTTTAGCTGACTTGGCAATGAATGAGCCAGTTGCTTTCAAAGCAATCATTGATGCTGTAAAATAAATCGTTGTATTTTTAATACAATTTACTACAAAGGGAGTCACACAATGACTCCCTTTTTTCGTTTTATGAACTATGGATTTCGGTAAAGTACCTGAAAATGAATTAGCGGGCATTGATTTTACGTTGCCTGCAGATAGTGCTTTAACCACTGCTGTTTTAAAGCAGGCTAAAGTATTAAAAGATCTGCCTTCGTATATTGGCTGCGCCAAATGGGGAAGGAAAGAGTGGAAGGGTTTAATCTATCCGGATAAACTGAAAGACATCCTGTTCCTGAACGAATATGTGAAGCATTTTAATTCTATAGAGCTCAATGCCGTGTTTTATAAGCTTCCCGAAAAGGAACAGATTATAACCTGGCGGGAGAAGGCTGAAGCGAGAGGAGCGGAATTTAAGTTTTGTCCCAAGATCTCTCAGACCATCAGTCACATTAAAAGGTTGAAGAATGCGGAAGAAGCGACTACAAAGTACCTTTCAAGCATCATGGAGTTTGGTAAATATCTAGGGCCTAGTTTTCTTCAGTTAAGTGATAATTTTGGTCCAGCGAATCTGCAGGTCTTGTCTGATTATCTGGAGTCCTTGCCTAAAGATTTCGACCTGTTTGTGGAAGTGCGCCATGAAGGATGGTATAAGGATGTTTCGGCACGAAAAGATTACTTCGACATGCTTTCCACACATCAGGTAGGAGCGGTGATTACAGATGCAAGTGGAAGGCGGGACTGCGTCCACATGGAACTTCCTACGCCACATGCTTTTATTCGTTTTGTCGGTAACGGTTTGCACCCCACGGATTATAAACGGGTGGATGAATGGATTGACCGCATTGCGGAGTGGAAAAAACTAGGTTTGCAATCTGCCTGGTTTTTCCTGCATCAGCATGACGAAAAAGACACGCCCATTCTTGCAGATTATACGATAAAGAAGTGGAATGAGGTATTGGGAACTACGTTGGCCGGACCTAAAATCATGATAAAATCAGGTCAGCTAAATTTGTGATCATGCCTTAGCAATTATGATGTTGAGCAGACATAATTATTTCATTGCTTTCCATATATCTATTAAATTAGTAGACTTAACTTTAAAAATTAAATACTTACTATTATGAGTTTAAGACTAGGAGATACAGCACCAAATTTTACTGCCCAGACTTCCTTGGGTGTAATTGATTTTTACGACTATGCAGGTGATAGCTGGGTCGTATTGTTTTCACATCCCGCTGATTATACCCCGGTATGTACTACAGAATTAGGAGCGACAGCTGCTTTAAAAGAGGAATTTGTTAAGCGTAATGTGAAGGTACTTGCATTAAGTGTAGATGGATTAGTGAAACATGAGGGTTGGATTCAGGATATTAACGAGACTCAGGGTGTAGAGATTGACTTCCCTTTAATAGCGGATGAAAATAAAGAGATTTCGAATGCGTATGGTATGATTCATCCGAATGCATCAGATACATTAACGGTTCGTTCATTATTTATTATCTCCCCTGATAAAAAGGTGAAATTGATGATTACCTATCCTGCTTCTACAGGAAGGAACTTTCAAGAAGTGCTACGTGTGATTGATTCTTTACAGCTGACAGCCAAGTATAGTGTAGCAACTCCTGCAGATTGGAAAGAAGGCGAAGATGTTGTTGTTGCTAATTCAATTAAAACTGAAGATATCGATGCCAAATTTCCTAAGGGATACCGGATTGTAAAACCATATCTGCGTTTTACTCCTCAACCTGATAAGTAATTTTAGGTTGTTTTATAAAAAGCTCCATATTTGGGGCTTTTTTTATGATTTAACTAACCGTTCTGCTTCTATAGTAACCAGGTTACCGCTGCAGCCGGTTGTAAATAGTAAAAACACTTCACCTCCGTCACTAAGTTTATGTTTCTTTTTGAGTTGTTCCGGGGTTAAAGGGAAATTTCTACTGATGACATTAAAGCTCCCTTTTATCTTTTTCTTGATAAAGTCTTTATAGGGTATGGCAGAAATTACTTTAAACGTTTTGCCAGGAAAATCATTTACAACACTGTCAGCGGTATAGAGATGTGTATTGATGTTTAGTTTCTGCACCCCATATTTTATAGCTGTAGATTTAAATGCACCGGCCTTGAGTATGGCTACATCGGGCTCATAAAGATAGGATAGGGGATCAGAATAATTAAGTATCTCAGAATTTTTCTCAGACTCTATATAGAAGTTAAAAAGCAGCGTTTTTTGTGTCGATAGCATGGCACAATGAATTTGAGGCCTAGTACATATTTCAGGTTGGAGTACCCATAGAAGCTCCTTACAGTCGTTTTTATAACTGACTACATGTATTTCCCTCACATAAGCGCCAAACTCTTTTAACCCTGCCTGGAGATCCAGCATGGGGGATGTTTTGATTACCAACTGATGCGTTTTTTCTAATAGCAGTGGTAAGTTCTCAATTACATTGGGTTCTGTATCCTGTAGCATGAATACTTTCTTGTTTTCCACTCTCCGGGATGGATCGATATAGACGGTGTCAAATATTTTAGTGCTTTTTTGAAGGAAAGTTAGCCCGTCCTCATTGAAAAAATCTACATTTATGAGGCCTAAAGTGGTCAGATTGTATTTGGCAATTTCTGCAAGTTCTTTGTTTTGCTCGCAGTAGATGACCTGTTGGGCAACTTTGGAGAAAAAATAGCTATCTACACCAAATCCTCCGGTAAGATCAAGAATGTGGTTTCCCTTTATTAATTGAGATTTATAGCTGGCAGTAGCTTCAGAAGAGGTCTGCTCTACTGCTAATTTTGATGGATAATAGATCTGATCAGCATGAAACCAGGTGGGTAGTTTCTTTTCTGCCCGATGTTTACTATCGATCTGTTCAGCCAGCTCTTTTGAGCTCACATCCTTAAAGGGACTTTTAGCCAGCATAATTTTGGTTATGTCAGCTGTCAGGTTCCTTTTTATATAGTTCTGGACATCATTCTGAAGGATTACCTGGTTCATTCTTTCTGTTTTAAAACGACCTGAGCGGTGTTTCTACTATTTTGTTCCAGCATGATAATTTGTCCTTTCGTCAATTCATTTAATAGATCCCGCTGAAAATGCCTCATGGTAATCAGTAGGAGACCATCGTTATATTTAACCATGAAGTTTTGCTCCAGCAGGGATATTAATGCAGGGAACTTCCTTTCATCATGATCAATGCAGCCAGACAAACTTGTTGCGCCTACCTGTACCATATTCATTTTAATTGCACTATCAGAGAGGTTTTTATAGATCGTGCTGATATGACTCTCCGTAATAAAAGATAAATCTTTAGTGCTCATGGAAATTAGAATCTGCCTGTTTTTTATGATCACTGCAGGTTCTGTTGCCACGATATCGGTATCCATGATACAGGTGCCACTCTCTTCCGGTGAATGAAAGGGTTTTACAAACAGCGGGATGTTATTATTCTGTAAGGGTTTAATCGTTTTAGGATGGATAACTGTTGCTCCATAGTAAGTCATTTCTATGGCTTCCCGGTAGGAGAGTACATCATATTTTTTGGTGTTGGAAAATAATTTTGGATCCGCGTTTAACACACCGGGTACATCTTTCCAGATTGTAACGGATTCAGCCTTGAGGCAGGAGGCAAATATGGCAGCGGAATAGTCAGATCCTTCGCGTCCAAGTGTAGTCGTGAAGTTTTCGGATGTTCCAGCAATAAAACCTTGTGTAACAATATATTTACTGTCAAGTACCTGTACTAATTGTTCGCTTATTTTTTTTGATGTTTTATCCCAGTCGACCTTGCCTCTTGTATACGTATTATCAGTCAGGATATAACTTCGGGCGTCTACCCATTGATTGGTTATACCACATTGGTTGAGGTAATGGCTGATTATTTTAGAAGATACAAGCTCTCCAACGGAAACAATCTGGTCATACAGGTACTCGTAACTGTCATAGGGTTCTTCCTCCAGGATCCAGTCGATCTCCACAAAGGTATTCGCTATATCATCATAAACGGGATGTGCTTCATCATCAAAGAGTTCTTTGATTAGGGTATTATGATAAGATTTTACGGCATTTAATAGTTCCTGCGTATTTGTGCCTTTATCATAATAGGCATTCAAAACAGCTTCGAGGCTGTTGGTGGTCTTTCCCATAGCAGACACGACAATCAAGAGTTTGTCTTTGGGAATAGAGGATACGATATTAACCAGATTTCTTATGCCTTCGGCATCTTTTACAGATGCACCGCCAAATTTATATACTTCAGTCATGTACTATTTGTGAAAAGCCTGAAGCGCTGAGCTGCTCCTTGCTTAATGAAACGTTGATCCACTCGCCTTCAAAGCGGGCATTGTATTTTTTATAAAAAGAGATAGCGGGTTCATTCCAATCGAGTACCTGCCAGCTGATGCCATTAAACTTCTTATCTTGTGCTTCCTTGATTGTAGCCTCGAATAAAAGTGTGCCCACTCCCTGACCTCGGAGTGTTTCATCCACATAGAAGTCTTCCAGATACATCCGGCATCCTTTCCAGGTGGAGAAACGGGTGTAGTATAAAGCAAAACCTTCCACTCTTCCATTGACCTCTGCCACAAAGGAATTCCATACAGGGTTTTCTCCAAACCCAGCTTCTTCAAATTCTTCCAGCGTAACGGTTACTTCTTCCGGTGCTTTTTCAAATAAAGCCAGACCATGAACAAGCTCTAAAAGGCGGCTACAGTCTGCTCTAAGAGCTTTTCGGATCGTTATGTTCATATTCATCTTTTTGATGCTGAGGTATCGTTTAAAGGTGCAATCATTGGTTGCTTTACACTATTCTATTCGGGATCAGCAGATGCTGGATCTTGAACATCATGTTCGTCTGCTTCTTCTGCATCAGGTTTATCCGTTGATTTGTTTTTCCAGTGCGGGATTACACGTTTGCCAAAGATGGTACTTCCGATCCTTACCATGGTGCTGCCTTCTTCAATTGCTATTTTATAATCGGATGACATGCCCATGGAGATCTCTTTAAATGTATCTTCTTTTCTGAAAAAAGAAGATTTCAGACCATTGAAAAGAATTTTTAATTCGTAAAATTCATCTTTAATCTGTTTTTGATTCTCTGTGTTGGTAGCAATACTCATTACGCCAACAATCCGTGCGAACTTGATTTGAGCAAACTCTTCAGAACGAAGGAGTTCTACTACCTCATCAAAGTCTAAACCAAATTTCGTCTCTTCATCGGCAATATAGATTTGCAGGAGACAATCAATAACACGATTGTTTTTCTCTCCCTGTTTATCTATTTCTTTAAGCAGCTTCAGGCTGTCGACAGAATGGATGAGACTGATAAAGGGGGCGATATATTTTACCTTGTTGGTTTGGAGATGGCCCAAAAGATGCCACTGGATGTCTTTTGGCAGATGTTCGTACTTTTCGACAAGTTCCTGTACCTGGTTTTCGCCAAAAAGACGCTGACCGGCTTCATACGCCTCCATTAAGTCCGCTTCCGGCTTAGTCTTTGATACCGCTACGAGTGTTACCTGATGCGGAATTAGTTCGTTGTTTAATTTGGACAAGTTAGCTGCAATGCTCATTTATATGTATTTTTAACCCGAAATTTGGCTAAATTAATAAATGAAGAGTTTATTGTTATTGTTTTTTATAATGATTTTTTTTATTGCCTGCGATTCCGGCAGATCTCCTAAGGGAATTATAGGGGAAAAGGAGATGATAGATGTGCTAACAGATGTGCATCTTGTGGATGGTTATGCCTCTACTATGTACGCAGATAGCAATAGAAATACTATTGCAGCTCTGTATATGGCGATATATAAAAAACATAATACAGACTCTGTTGGTATTAGAAAAAGCCTGGAATATTATTCACGTCATCCAGATGAACTAAAAATAATGTATGAGTCGGTTAACGCTAAATTGAAGGCTTTAGAGAAAAGGGAGACTGATCTGGAAGTTGCTAAACAAATGATACAGCAGAATAAATTTGATAAGGAACAAAAATTGCTGGAGATCAGAAATAAATTAAAGCTGGATTCGGTACGGAACGATTCCTTAAACAAGCAGTATATAAAAATTGATACGTTCAAAGTAGTCCCGCTGAAGAGGTTATTTCTACAGGATGTGTGGAAAAGAGAGAAAATAAAGATGAAATTGGATTCTACGAAGAAGGATTCATTGAAGAACGCTAGAATTAAATAATGATCTATCCTAATAATGCTGCTGATAAACTGGGGTTTACAGAGGTAAAGGCACTTATAAAAGCGCTTTGTTTGAGTGATATGGGCAGTCAGATGGTCGATAAGATCCAGATGATGACCAACTACGATAATATTGATAAATTTCTTCGTCAGACGAAAGAGTTTAAAGAGATTCTGGAGAATGATTCACCATTGCCAATCCGTCATTTATTTGATATCAAATCATTGGCTGAAAAGATTCGTGTGGAAGGTGCCTTTCTATTGGAAGGCGAATTGCAACAAGTCCTGCTTTCCTTACAGACGGTTTTTTCGGTGATTAGTTATTTCAATGAGCGAGAGGGAAGGTATCCTACGCTGGAAGCTTTGTTTGAACATCTGCCTATCGAAAAAAAGATCATCCGGAGTATTGAGCTGATCATTGATGAAAAAGGGAAAATAAGATCCAATGCATCTGCTGAATTGCAGAACATAGTAGCTGGCATTGCAAAAGCAGAGCAGGAAGCCCGCAAAAAGATTGATCATATTTTTAAAGCAGCACAAAATAGCGGTTATACAGCTGATGGGTCATTAACGATTCGTGATGGACGTTTATGTATTCCTCTGCTGGCTGAAAATAAAAGAAAGGTAAAGGGTTTTGTTCATGATGAATCTGCATCGGGACAAACGGTTTATTTAGAGCCAGAAGAAGTGTTTCAGCTCAATAACAGGGTGAGGGATCTGGAGTTTGATAAACGTCGAGAGATTGTACGTATTCTGGTTCATCTCAGTAATGAGCTCCGTCCATATGTGCCTTTGTTTCTGGCTTACCATGGTTTATTGACCAAGCTTGATTTTGTGCGGGCTAAGGCTTTATTTGCCATTAAGACTGAATCGCAAATGCCTATATTAATGAACAAGGCAGAGTTAAAGCTGGTCAATGCAAGACATCCATTGTTGATATTGGCTTTGAAAAAAGAGGGGCACACTGTGGTGCCTTTGAATATTAATATAGATGAAGAGCAGCGGGTAATTGTAGTCTCGGGACCTAATGCCGGGGGTAAATCGGTCTGTATGAAAACGGTGGGTCTGATACAAATTATGGTGCAATCTGGTCTTCTTGTTCCCGTAGATGAGCATTCTTCTGTAGGGATCTTTAAACAGGTGTTTGCGGATATAGGGGATGATCAGTCTATTGAAAGTGACTTAAGTACTTACAGTGCTCATTTGTCAAAAATGAAGTATTTTGTGGAGAATTCTGGGGGCAAAACATTAGTGCTGATTGATGAATTTGGTACAGGTACGGATCCTTTGTTCGGGGGGCCAATTGCTGAGGCTGTATTAGAAGCGTTAAATAAAAAGAGGATCAGAGGGGTAGTCACAACGCATTACTCCAATCTTAAATTATACGCCAATGCTACTGAGGGGCTTGAAAATGCATCTATGATGTTCAATAATCTGGAGATGCAGCCCATGTATATTCTGGAGATTGGTAAACCTGGAAGCTCCTATGCTTTTGAGATTGCACAAAAGATTGGTCTGCCTTTTCATATTTTAAATGCTGCTAAAGCGAAGATTGGAACGCAGCAAAAGAAGGTGGATACGCTGTTGGTTGATCTGGAGCGGGATAAAAAAGAATTACTAGAAACCCGGATAGCAGTAGATAAACAGCAAAAGCGGGTTGCTCTTTTGTTGCAGGAGAATGAAGAGTTGAAGATTTTTTTGGATGAAAACCGTAATTCTATTCTTAAGGATGCGAAGAAAGAGGCACAAAGTATTATCCTGAACGCCAATAAACTGATTGAAAATACGATTTCGGAAATAAAAGAAACAAAAGCTGACAAAGAGAGTACTGTTAAGTTGCGTCAGAATTTACAGCAGGAGTTAAAGAAACACCAGGTAAAAGAAGTTGCGTCTTTAAAACCTGTTATTGATCAGGAACTTAAACATGGCGACTGGGTGAAATTGATTGATTCTGAAACTATTGGTCAGGTGATTGATGTAGCTAAGGATAATGTGATCCTGGCAATTGGTGAACTACGCTCTGTTGTGAAACGTAAGCGGGTAGAGAAGATTACGAAAAAAGAAGTTCCTAAAGAGATTCGAAGATCGTACTCCTCGCAACTTGCAGAGAGTTTTGCATCATTCAGTCCGGAGATTGATGTAAGGGGAATGCGAGGGGAAGATGCTGTATATGAAATAGAAAAGTATCTGGATAAAGCCTTGATGATGGGAATCTCAACGCTTAAAATTATTCATGGAAAAGGGGATGGTATTTTGAGAAAACTAATCCGCGGATACCTGAGTAAATATGCGCAGGTATCCCGGATAGAAGATGAACATCAGGATCGCGGTGGCGATGGGATCACCTATGTGTATCTTTAAAACTTAATCTCTTTGTGATCGCCTTCTTCGTTTGTTTTACCACCAAGTGTGTTTTTTACAAGCGAAATAATCTGTGCTATGAGCAGGTCAGGTGAATCCCAATACTCTGCCTTGTCCGGCTCAATCCTTAACAGGCAAAGATCTGGGTCTGTTTTTCCATAAGGAAACCATGTTTTGTATCGGTCTGACCAAAGTTCTTCAACTTTTACCATATCTGTGCTAATGGTAGCCAAGCCATTTACGGTGATATAGAGGCCCTTTTCTGTATCGCTGTAGTTAAGGATTACATGAGGATTTTGTGCTATTTCTATTGTTTTTTGAGCGCTTTTTCGGGCAAACATCCAAATTAAACTATCATCTTTAATAGGGAAAGTATACATTGGTCTGCTATCTAAACTACCATTTGGGTTTACGGTGGATAACATGGCGATTTTAATATCGGAAATTCTAGAAGACAGCTCACGCGCTTTTTTGATGAATTCTATTTTTTCTAATTGTTCTTGAGGAGTTTCTCCTTTAAGTTCAGTCATAGGTGATTATATTATTTTTATATAAGATAGAAACCTGAATGCTGGCTTTTGTTTAAAGAAAATGAAATTGTTAAAAATTGATATCGGTAAATGTATAAAGCCGACTTTTTTGGGAGTATAATGCTTAACAATTAGCTGACAATCAATTTTTCTGAATTGAATAGTGTTTTATTGAGGATTTCAGAATTTTTGAATGCTAACGAATACCTGGTCAGTAAAGATAAGTTAACGGTCTGAGTGCCCTAAGCTTTTATCGGGGCTGACTATGTCTCTTACCAATTGTTTCAATTCTTTAATTTCGGGGAAACGTCCTGCTGTTTTACGGTCAAAGATCAGCTCTTTGTTTATTTTTATGGTAAAGGTTCCACCAGTTTCGGATGGTTTTAGTAAAACACCTTCAATTTCATCTACAAAAGTACCTAGTAATTCTTGAGCCATATAGGCAGATCGTAGTAGCCAGCCGCATTTAGGACAGTATTCTATAGTTATAATTTGCTTCATATTAATGTTTTATATATGCCTTGTTGATTCTAATAATATTTAACTAATTGTGATTGTTAACTCTGTTCCTGTTAGTTCAAAATAAACGTTTTGTAATTCATGCATATAGTTGATTCGGTTTTTTAAAGCCTGATTAAATGATCCGGATGATATTGTGAATTGATATTGATCTCTTTTATTGGTGTAAAACCAATTGCCAGAGTCCTGCGGGTCCTGAACAAATGAAGCTTTTTCCAACCACTCTTTGTCAAGTTTCAGGGAATTTATTTCATGAAACTGTATTCTGAAAAGATATCCTTCCCTTGGAACGAGCATTCTACATAACACACTGGATTTTTGAATTTCAAGTATAGAAAGAATGCCTTGCTGGTTTTCTCTAGGATAAACCACAATAATATTTCCAGGTCGTAGTTGGGTAAGATCTGTTGGCATTTTTAAACTAAATTCACTTCAAACCACAAATATAGGTTTAGCAGTTAAATAAAGGCACTTTTGTACACCGTTTATTTTATAAGATAAAGTCATTATTGTGTAACGATGTTCAGTTGTGGTCATAAAGGACGTTTATGTGGCACAAACTTTATAAATAGCAAATATAAAAGCAGGATATTTGCGTTGGTACTATTCTTTAATAGATAGATAAAATACATGAAAAAAGTCACCTTAATTTTAATCGCAGTATTACTAAGCGGAGCTATTCATGCTCAGATACTTACTCCGGTGAAATGGTCTTATGCCTCAAAGAGTTTAAGTAAGACAGAAGCCATTATCCTGATCAAAGCCACCATAAACAGTGGATGGCATATCTATTCTCAGCATGTAGCTGACGGAGGGCCTGTGCCTACTTCTATTTCCTTTAATCCTTCAAATGAGTATACACTTGTGGGTAAAACCTCAGAGCCTAAGCCAGTAACAAAATTTGAAAAGGCTTTTAGTATGAATGTGAGCTATTTTGAGAATTCGGTTATATTTCAACAAAGAGTTAAAATAAGGGCAGGTAAACCTGTAATTAAGGGTAAACTTGAGTTTATGGTTTGTAATGATCAAAAATGTCTTCCTCCTGATGAAGTAAGTTTTAGTATTCCGATTAAATAATAAAAGTACCTTATCTTAAAATGAAATTACTCAAAAATAACGTACTTCTTTTGTTATTGCTATTTCTGTTTACCGGAAATGTTAAAGCACAGGACAGTACAGGTGCAATTAATACAGACGATATCGAATTTACGGATATTGAGCCTGTCAAGGTGGATAGTCAAGTAACCTCTACCAATTCTATTTCGAAAGATAAGGCTGCTGTTAGTGCTTCAAACACTGGAAAAGTAATCAAAAAAGAAGCTGATAGTCGTTCTTTGTGGACTATTTTTATTGCTGGTTTTTTAGGAGGATTAGCTGCTCTTTTTATGCCCTGTATCTTCCCGATGTTGCCGCTTACGGTTAGTTATTTCACTAAAAGTGCTTCAACTAAGTCTGGAGCTATAACCAAAGCTGTGGTTTATGGGATCTCCATTATTCTGATCTATGTACTGCTAGGATTGATAGTGACGATTGTTTTTGGCGCAGATGCTTTGAATGATTTGTCCACAAATGGGGTTTTTAACATTGTGTTTTTTCTGATGCTTGTTGCTTTTGCTGCATCTTTTCTGGGTGCATTTGAATTAACACTTCCCTCATCATGGGTAAATAAAGCAGATTCAAACTCAGATAAAAAGGGTTTTGCTGGAATCTTTTTCATGGCGGCAACACTGGCACTTGTATCCTTTTCATGTACAGGTCCAATAATCGGTTATCTCTTAGTGGAGGCTGCAACAATGGGTGCTCTTTTGGGTCCTGCTATAGGGATGTTTGGCTTTGCACTGGCTCTTGCGATTCCTTTTGCTTTATTTGCTATGTTCCCCTCGCTGATGCAAGGACTTCCTAAGTCGGGAGGTTGGCTAAATAGCGTCAAGGTCGTTTTGGGTTTTCTAGAGCTTGCTCTTTCATTGAAATTTCTTTCCAATGTAGATTTGGCTTATCACTGGGAATGGTTCGACCGTGAAGTATTTCTGAGTTTATGGATTGTTATTTTTGCTTTAATGGGACTTTATCTTTTAGGTAAATTAACATTTGCAAACGATTCTCCAATTCAATCTTTATCCGTACCCCGATTATTTCTATCTATCATCGTATTATCATTTACGATGTATATGGTTCCCGGTTTGTGGGGTGCCCCACTAACATCTATATCAGCATTTTTGCCACCCCAACAGACACAGGATTTTGATTTATATACAGCCTCGCTTAGTCAGAATAAAGGTTTTTCGGGAACAGCTGAATCTGCTCATCCAACAAAATATGTGGATAAGTTTAAAGCTCCGCTGGGATTGATAGCATTTTTTGATTATGAAGAAGGAATGGCCTATGCTAGAAAGGTAAATAAGCCAGTGATGATCGACTTTACCGGACATGCCTGTGTGAATTGTCGGAAAATGGAGGCTGCTGTATGGCCCGACCAAGTGGTTCGTAATCACATCAGTAATGACTATGTTTTGATTCAGTTGTACGTGGACGATAAATCTGATCTTCCTGAAAATGAACAATTTGTCTCCAAGTCAGGAAAGTCAATTAAAACAATAGGTAATAAGTGGAGCGACTTTCAGGCCAGTCATTTTAATGCTAATTCGCAACCTTTTTATGTTCTTTTAGGGCATGATGAAAATCTATTAGTTGAGCCTATAGGAGCCGACTACGATAAAGTGAGTTACGCCAAGTATCTTGAAAGTGGATTAAAGGCATTTAAAGGCATAAAATAGATTATTAATTAAAATACCTTTTCAAGCGGATTTTTCACTTAAAAATATATATTTGCCCCACAAGAATATTATTATGGAAAATTTCACTAAATTAAAAGAGCTAATTGCTTCCATGGAAGTAGATGCTGACAAGTTTTACAACAAGGCTAGTGGTGCTGCAGGAACTCGCGTTCGTAAAGCTTTGCAGGAAATTAAAACATTGGCACAGGAGATGCGTAATGAAGTTACTGAACTTAAAAATAAAGAAGCATAGTCCATCCTTGGAATTTATGTTTTAAAAGGTTATCTCCTCACGAGATGACCTTTTTTATGGGCTACTATCATTATGATCTTTATCATATTTAGAATAATAAAAGATATTAATGTCTTCTATTGTATATCTTTGATAGATGAATCACTCAGGCAGATCTATAAATAAGAAAACGTTAATAAGTGCGCTATTAAAAGAGGATAAAGAGGGAGTTATAGTTGCGTTGGAATGTTTAAATAAGAATTTTGCAAAGCTTCGGAATCCAGTTTTGAGAAATATGTTTGCTGGTTTCGTTACTATAGAGGCAGCATGTAAGGTTGGAAAATGTGAAGTAGCAGATTTTCTTGATGCTTTGAAAAATATAGGATTTATTATTAAGGAAGATCCTGCAAATAATAATTTAGTTCAAAAGGATCCTATAAAGATCGACAAATCAAATATAAAGGAGCTGGATGTTCGTGCAATCTTATCCAGACAGGAAGATCCGCTTAAATTAATTATGAGTACGGTTAAAGAGCTTCAGGATTCAGAGTGCCTAAAGCTTATTGCTCCATTTGAACCTGTCCCTTTATTGCATTTAATGCAGGCTAAGGGTTTTTCCAATGAAGTACATCTTGAAGAGGATGGGTCAGTAATTACTTATTTTAAAAGGGATTATACCTTACAAAAAGCTGTAGAAAAGGCAGACCTTCCAATTGTTGATGATCCGGACAATTTTAATTTGAAAATTAAACACTTTGAGGGAAAAATTAAAACCCTTGATGTGAGGGATCTCGAAATGCCTAAGCCTATGATTGCTATACTGGAGACCCTTCAGCAACTTGGAGATGGAGAAGCTTTATATGTGTACCATAAAAAAATTCCAGTTTATCTATTGCCTCATCTGGAGGAAAAAGGGTTCATGTATCTCACAAAAAGTACAGATGATGGGAAAGTGGATTTATTGATTTATAAGTCATGAGCAGTAGTCTGCCCAAGCAGTCTGATGGCATGTATAAACTCGTGTTGCTTCACTATTTTATATCCGGATTATGCTTTCTCCTTTTAGCTGTGCTGTTTCTGTTTTCGATTAAAGATCTCTCGGGACATTATTTTAATCCACACTTGCTGGCTATTACTCATTTGGCAGCCTTGGGATGGGGCACACTGGTTATTTTTGGGGCATGTTATCAATTGTTGCCGGTACTACTGGAAACTGACCTGTACAGCTCTAAATTACCTTGGTTTACCTTTATGTTGTTTATTCCAGGATTGTTTTGTCTGGTATACTCCTTTTGGGTTTTCGAACCGGGAATACATATGCAGGCAGGAGGTTTATTGCTTACATTAGCTATATTAACGTTTTGCGTTACGGTAATTAAAACTGCAAATAAAAGCAAGAATTCCTCTATTCATAAGGAGTTTATCGTCACATCCAGCATTTGGCTTGCTGCAACTGCCATTGTGGGAACCTTGCTTGCGTTCAATTTTCAATATGCTTTTCTCCCTAAGAATCATCTGCAGTACCTTCGGCTTCATGCACACATGGGATTGGCGGGTTGGTTTCTGATGTTGATAATAGGGGTTAGTTGTAAATTAATTCCCATGTTTTTAGTGTCCAGAATTCAACTGAGCCATCTACTTTCCTGGAGTTATTATTTAGTTAATTCAGCACTTCTGCTTTTTCTGATTGATGGTTATTTTTACGGAGTTAATGTGCATACTTATTTTATAGCGGTAGTGCTGTTAGCCGGATTAACCTGCTATTTCGTGTATGTAAAGAAGTGTTTTGATTCTCGATTAAAGAAGAAACTGGATATTCCGATTTTGAAAACGGTCATATCCATCAGTTTACTGAGTGTGGCTCTGATTCTAATTCCAATCATTATTTATAGCTCAGCAAAGCAAAATGGCTTAGCCGTTCATTATTCTACATTATATGGGATGTTATTATTTATGGGATGGATCACGGCATTGATCATGGGTCAGGCCTTTAAAACATTACCTTTTATAGTTTGGGTTCGAAAATATGAGCATTTAAGTGGTAAGAGGAAAATACCTATGCCAGCTGATCTATACAGTTCCAAACTCCTTAAACTTCAGTATATAAGCTATATCGCATTCTGCATTGTGTTCTTCTGCGGCTACCTCTTATATAGTCAGGTTATGATGACCACAGGTATTGGATGTTTATTAATTTCATCATTATCTTACCTATTCAATTTAGTGATACTGATTAAACACGAAGATAAATCATTAAGCCATGAAAAAATTTGACATCACAGACCAATCCTCATTTAAAGAACTGGAAATTATAGAAAACTTAAGGACTGTTCTCGATCCGGAACTTCAGATCAATGTAATCGATATGGGATTGATTTATCATATTGACCTATCAGAAGATTCAAAAATAAGGATCGAGATGACGCTTTCTTCATCACATTGCCCAATGGGAGAGGCTATACTCCAATCTGTTAAAAACTGTTTAGAGGAAGCTTATCCCGCATATGAGGTACTTGTTGATTTAGTTTGGGAGCCGAACTGGACCTATGAGAATATAACAGAGGAAGGTAGAAGGCAACTTGGTAGGTAGAGGTTTAATGAACCGGTTTAATATATGACATCAATCATTTATTAAGTCATAAAATAAAAGATATATTTGTCTTCTATTAATACTAACAATATGGAAATAGTTGAAATTCTTAATGTTACTGAAATCGAGCCACGTTTCAGACATCCCTTAATCTTTGATAAGTTTGATGCCTTAGCATTGGGAGAGTCATTCATTATACAAATTGACCATGATCCAAAGCCACTATATTACCAATTGATGGCTGAAAGGGGCAATATTTTTACATGGGAGTATCTGATGAGTGGTCCTGAATTATACCAGGTAAAAATCAGTCTGAATGATTCTGAACAAAAAGAAGAAACAATAGGAGAGATTGTAGCAAAAGATTATCGCAAAGCTCAAGTGTTTAAGAAACTAGGAATAGATTTTTGCTGCGGTGGAAAGAAAACACTGAGTCAGGTTTGTGATAAAAAAGGACTTGATAAGGCTGATGTAAAAGAAGAATTGGCGAAATTGGATGGACAGCAAGGCAATCCCTCTCAGGATTATCAGAAGTGGGATCTGGACTTCTTAAGCGATTATATCATCAATACGCATCACAAGTACGTAAAGGATACCATTCCCTTTCTATCTGAAATATCACAAAAAGTAGCCAGGGTACACGGTGCCAACCATCCTGAAGTAATTCAAATAGCTGAGGTATTTGCAGCAGTTGCATCTGATTTAAGTCTTCATTTACAAAAAGAAGAAAAAATTCTCTTTCCTTATATTAAAAGTCTTGTACTTGCTGAAAAAGAGGGTGCAGCATTGCCGGGATCTTCTTTCGGAGAAGTTGGAAATCCAATTGAAGTGATGGAAGCGGAACATGAGCATGTAGGAGAAGATTTGAGTGAGATAAATGAGCTGACCAATAATTATACAGTTCCACAGGATGCTTGTACGTCTTACCGTATTTTATACCGGACGCTGGAGGAATTTGAAAATGATTTACACCAGCATGTACATTTGGAAAATAATATTCTTTTTCCAAAGGCAATTGAACTTGAAAAAGCGATGAAGCTTTAAGATTTAATAAAATTTATAGGTTTGCAACCTAGTATAATAGTATGATACTATCAAAATCATGTGAATATGCCATTAGGGCTGTGGTATACATAGCGTCTAAGACTGTTAAAGAGGAAAGGGCAAGTATCATTGAAATTGCGGAGGCTATAGGATCTCCAGTTGCATTTACGGGTAAAATACTGCAAACACTTACACGTAAAAAAGTTTTGGCTTCATCGAAAGGTCCGAACGGCGGGTTTTATATTATAAATCCCGCCTCCGTGTACCTGGTAGATATTGTTCGTGCAATTGATGGCAATGAGATTTTTACTGCTTGTGTAATCGGATTAACCACTTGTTCAGCCGAAAAACCATGCCCGATGCATTATCAGATGAAGCCAATCCGTGATCAGCTACGCATTGATTTTGGTAAAAGATCGGTATATGAAATGGTGCAGGCATTTGAAAACAATAACTATTTTTTGAAGTAAACTCTTCATACTAATCTGATCATTCAGCTTGCAGTTAATTAAGCTTGTTAAGAATATCTTCAACACTTCGTCAATCTTTTTGTTATACTTACACTGTTGAATTAATTTTAATGTAGTGTCTATGAAGAATCAATCAAAAATAATAGCTGCAATGCTTGCAGGAGTTGCAGCTGGAGCTATAATCGGGCTTTTGTTATCACCAGAAGATGGCGGGGAAACACGTAGTGATATAACCGCTTGGATTAAAGATGTTTATGAACGTTCGAAAGAAAAAACCAGTGACTTAGCAGCCAAAGGACTCAATGCGATAAAGATTGGTCAACCATCAGTTGATAATCATATTGATCATGCTGAGAGTGCATTAGGAGTTTAAATAAGCTAATGCATTTTTTGTAGTAGATGAGATCTGTCAATCCTGATAGATCTCATTTTTTTTGCTTAATTTTATCTCTATGATTTAATTGCATTGTAAGCCAATCATTTAGGCGAAAGCTAATCACAATGGTTAAACAACATTTTGTCAAATATTCTATAAGTTTTCTTCTTGTTTTAGCTGCCCACTATTTAATTAAAACTTTGCTGTCTGATGCATACGGAAGTTCATCTTATCTTTTTCTAACAGGTTTAGTGGTTTTCACAACCCGCTATCTAGGCAAGGGGCCTGCTACATTTACAACAGGCCTTGCAATTATCGTTATTTTATGGTCTTTATTAACCAGTACTCCTAATATATCTCTTAATGAATGGATCATATTGCTTTTATTTATTGCAGAATGTGGATTAATTATTTATATGATTCCGGTTTATTTAAAAACTGATAAAGAAGAATTATTAAAAGGATTGCGATTCAATAAATTGGTTGAAAAGAGTGCTAACGCATTTATTCTGGTCAATTTGAAAGGAGAGATCAAGTATAGTAATCTGGCGGTTCATAGAATAACCGGATATACTATTGACCAGACACCTGGGTTAGTGATATGGAATTTAATAAAGGAGGAAGATCACGGGATTGTTAAGGAACAATTTTATAAAATAGCTAGCCATGAAGAGAAGTCTGCTACCTTATTACACCGTATCGTAAAAAATAATGGAGAATTAATTTGGGTTGAAAATACGATGACCAACTTGCTCAACGATCCTTCAGTTCAGTCAATTGTGCTTAATCTGAGCGATGTTAGTGCACGAGTTAGCCATGAACAAGAGATGGAAGATTTTTTAGCCATAGCTTCTCATGAATTAAAAACACCTCTTACCAGTCTGAAAGCCTATACGCAAATATTGGAGATGCGTATGAATGCGGAAAATAACACCGATTCGGTATTGCTGGTGAGTAAAATGGATCGACAGATCAATAGGATTATCAGTATGATTTTTGATCTTCTTGATGTAACTAAACTTCAATCGGGCATTCTTTATTTAAAAAAGGACATCTTTGATATCAATGAATTGATTTTAGAAGTTGCAGAGACATTAGGTAATGTGAATAGGAATCACCAGATCATGCTGAGCCTTGACAAAACTACCAGGATTTACGCAGACAGGATACGCATTAATCAAGTGCTTGTAAATCTGATTTCAAATGGTATTAAATATTCCCCTGACGCAGATAAGATCCATATCAGTACCCGGTTTGAGGCTAATAAATTATTGATTTCAGTTACTGATTTTGGAATAGGTATTTCTCCTAAGGAGATTCAAAATTTATTTAATCGGTTTTACAGAGTATCCAGCGTACGTGAATCTTATCAGGGCTTGGGGTTAGGGTTATATATATCCTATCAGATTATTGAGCATCATAAAGGAAAAATGGGAGTTTTTAGTGAAGAAGGTAAAGGATCTACTTTTTGGTTTACTCTCCCTCTGGAAAAAGAGATCTATGAAATGCCCGTCACCTAGTATCCGTAACTCGAATTACTTTGTTCTTTGTCTTAAAATAGTCACGTTTAATTATAAATTGAACAGTTGATTGGAATGGTTGTATTTAAATCAATCAGGTAAGTCAAAGGTAAAAGGCCTGTTAATTAAAAAATAAGCAAAATGTATAATCTTAAGATTATTTCTTCTACGGTAAGGCCGGGTAGAAAAGGACCCCTTGTTGCGGAATGGATAGCCGGACTAGCAAAAGAAACTGGTGACTTTGATGTTGAAGTTTTAGATCTTGGCGAAATCAACCTTCCGTTAATGAATGAGCCGATGCATCCCATGCTGCAAAAGTATGAACATGAACATACTAAAAAATGGTCTGCATTGATAGAAGAAGCTGATGCTTTCGTTTTTGTAACTGCAGAGTATGACCATGGATACCCTTCCCCGTTGAGAAATGCAATTGAATATCTGGTACATGAATGGGCTTATAAAGCAGCAGGTATTGTAAGTTATGCTGGGATTTCAGCAGGTACCCGGGCATCCAATGATCTCAAAAGGGATTTGGCTACCATGAATATGGTTCCATTAACCGATCAGGTTAATATACCCATGTTTACACATTTTATAAATGATCAAAATCAATTTTTTCCAAATGAAATGTCTATTAAGTCCGGCCAAATTATGTTAAAGTCTATAGTAAGATGGACAAAGGGTTTGAAGTTAATTAAAGAAGATCAATAGGTTATGATTTAAAAAGGTATTAAGCCCAGATTAGAAAGTTTTAATCTGGGCTTTTTTGCTTGAAAAGATCACATTTAAAAGTCATATTATTGTAATGTTTAATTTTTGTATAAAATAAGGATATTATGAGAAACTATTTTTAGCTTTAAACCGTATATAATAGTAAGTTGCTTATCGTACTGATATGCTTAATTCTGTTAAGGTATTAAAAATGAAAAAAGGTAATTTAATTCAGCAATTCATTGCATATATTAACATCTCTATTTTAGAAAAAAGGCGTCAACGACCTATCCTTAAGAAGATGGAAGCTATTAATGCCAACATACAAGACCTCTCAGAAACATGTAAGATGTATGGTGATCTGGAACTATATTACGAGCAGGCATTAAAATACAAAGAATTTATTGCGCTTAATTTTGAATATTCAAGGCTTGAAATGCAATTATACAAATTGAATAAACCGCAGAGAAACAAAGTTCCCGTATCTCAAAACTAATCTTTTATTGATCAATTTCCTTTTTTATGAATCCCTGAATCTAAATAGAAAAAATAGATAGAAGTAGCGTAATTGACGTTTTACATTCGGTTTAAATTTTTTATTTTAACTGTTTTAAACATAGAACTGACTTCCTTCGGATAAGTGTTAATTTGAGAAAATAGTCCAGTTTACAGTCTTTCCCGCTTGATCCAATGAATAATTGCCTCCACTTATACCTAATTCTTTAGGAAATTCCCCATATGCGGAAATTAAACATAGAGCCAGGTAATATTTTCAGAATTATCAGTCTGGATGTTGTGAAACGATTGACCTATCTGGATCATCCCGATGTGTTCAAACTAGGTCTAAGTGCAAGTATGGAGTTCGATTTGTAAAACAATGATTACCTGAATTCAAAACTTCTATTTATTAAAGCTTGTTTAAGGATTTTTGTACATTAGTGCTTTTATTCAGAAGATGAAACAACTGTACTTCTGCTCTTTAGCAGCACTCTTATTCGCGATTTCTTCCTGTGGCAACAAGGAAAAGCAATCGAACGATTTAAACTCCTTTACTTCGTCTAATCCTTTTGCTGAGGTAAGTAAACTGGCCTATCAAGCTCCTGATTTTGATAAAATTAAAGATAGCGATTTTGAGCCGGCTATAGAAGAAGGCATGAAAGTGCATTTAAAGGAAGTCCAGCAGATTTCTGAGAATAAAGAAAAGCCTGATTTTCAGAATACCATTGAAGCGATGGAAAAGAGCGGACAGCTTCTCACACGTGTATATCGCATTTTTAATCTCCTTACCGGAGCAAATACCAATCCCAAGCTTCAAAAGGTTCAGGAAGGAATAGCTCCAAAATTGGCAGCGCATCAGGATGCTATTTATCTAAACTCCGAATTATTTAAACGGGTGGAATCCATTTATAACGAAAGGCAAAATCTTAGCCTGGATGCAGAATCAAAGCGTTTAGCGGAATGGTATTATCAGCAATTCGAAATTGCAGGGGCAAAATTATCCGATGCTGATAAAATAAAACTTAAAAAGCTGAATGAGGAAGAAGCCGGACTTAGTGCCAAATTCACAAACCAGTTATTAGCTGCAACAAAAGCAGGATCAGTAACCGTAAATACCAAAGAAGAATTAGCAGGATTATCTGCTGAAACACAGGATGCGGCAGCACAGGATGCTAAAGCAAAAAAACTAGATGGAAAATGGTTGATTTCTTTACAAAACACAACCCAACAACCCGACCTTCAGTCACTCTCTAACAGGGCAACCCGTCAGAAACTATTTGAAGCCTCATGGAACCGTGCCGAGAAAAGTGATTCCAATGATACCCGTTCGGCAATCATCCGTATCGCTAAAATTCGTGCAAATAAATCAGCTCTTCTTGGGTTTAAAAATTATGCCGGATGGAAACTTCAGGATCAGATGGCTAAAACTCCCGAAGCTGTAAGTACATTTCTGGGTAAACTAGTGCCTGCATCAGCAGCAAAAGTAAAAGGCGATGCCAAAGAACTTCAGGCGGTCATCGATCAGCAGAACGGTGGTTTTAATCTGCAGCCTTGGGACTGGGATTACTATGCCGAGCAAGTACGTAAAGCTAAGTTTAACTTGGATGAGAATGATGTTAAGCCTTATTTCGAACTTAATAACGTACTTCAAAATGGTGTGTTCTATGCTGCCAATTTACTTTACGGAATCACTTTCAAAGAAAGGACAGATCTTCCTGTCTATCAAAAGGATGTACGAGTATTTGAATTGTTTGAAAAGAATGGTCAAAGCATAGGCTTGTTCTACTGTGATTATTTTAAACGCGATAATAAATCTGGTGGTGCATGGATGGATAATATGGTGGGACAGTCTAAGCTACTTGGAACAAAACCAGTTATCTATAACGTATGCAACTTCACTAAACCGGCAGCCGGACAGCCTGCATTAATAAGCTTTGACGATGTATCTACCATGTTTCATGAATTTGGACATGCATTACATGGTTTCTTTGCCAATCAGCAATACCCAAGCATCTCCGGTACAAGTGTTTCCAGGGATTTTGTTGAGTTTCCTTCTCAGTTCAACGAACACTGGTCACTTGATCCTAAAGTGTTTAAAAATTATGCAATACATTACAAAACGAAAAAATCAATGCCACAGGCATTGGTAGAAAAGATCAAGAAGGCATCTGTTTTCAATCAGGCGTATGCACTCACTGAACTTTTAGCTGCTGCAAAATTGGATATGTCATGGCATACCATCACTACGAAAGATTCCATTAAAAATGCGGATCAATTTGAAACCGCTGCCTTACACCAGGCAGGTTTAGATTTGCCACAGGTTCCACCCCGCTATCGTTCCACTTATTTTCTACACATCTGGGGTAATGGTTACGCTGCCGGTTATTACGCTTACTTATGGTCTGAAATGCTGGATGATGACGCGTATTCCTGGTTTAATGAACATGGCGGATTGACTGCAGCGAATGGCCAGCGCTTCCGTGATATGATCTTATCCAAAGGAAATACAGAAGATCTGGGTACTTTATTTACTAAATTTCGCGGACACTCACCTAATATAAAACCTTTATTGATCAACCGGGGTTTAATTGGCAAATGATGTAAATAATCAGTTTACCGCAATATATTAATCGAAGAGGGCAGGGCATGAATTCTAAATTTTCTATACGTCTGCACTCTGAAAGTGCAAAAAAAGGAGTAACTGGTGCAGTGCTCCTTTTTTTGCGCCTTCTCAAACAAGCCTTCAAAACTTTTTCAGCCAATGATCCGTTACGCATGGCTGCTGCTACTGCTTTCTTTACTACGTTTGCTTTGCCACCCATACTCATTATTATTATCCAGGTATTGGGACTTGTGTTTGAAAGAAACTTAAGCAGAGGGGTATTCTCCAGACTCTCCAGTACTATTGGCCGAAACAGCACACACCAGATTATTGATACCCTTCAAGCTTTCAGGGAAATGGCCAGTAACTGGTATGTAACTATCATTGGATTCGTTATTCTCATATTTGTCGCCACCAATCTGTTCAAGATCATCAAGGATTCTATCAATCAAATATGGAAAATCAGGATGATTGCCAAACAAAACTTTTGGAAAACGATGAGAGGAAGGTGGCAGGCTTTAATTATCATTATGTTAACAGGTACGCTTTTCTGTATAGCCATCCTGGCCGAAGGAATGCAAACTTACCTGAGTGATGAGTTGGTGAGTTTGATGCCCGGACTTGCAAATTATTTGAAAAGCATATTTAACTATGGATTTTCTGTTGTGTTCGTAACCGCATGGTTTGTCATTCTTTTTAGATATCTTCCAGATGGACGTCCTCTATGGACCGTTGCTATTGCCGGTGCCTTTTTTACCAGCATCTTTTTCAATATCGGAAAAATTGTATTACGGATCTTATTAAACCAAAGCAACCTGAATAACTTTTATGGTGCCTCTGCATCCATTGTATTGTTATTGCTTTTTGTATTTTATTCCTCATTAATATTGTATTTTGGTGCAGCATTTACAAAAGCCTGGGCAGATCACCATGAAACGCCTATTAAGCCTAAAACAGGGGCTGTCCGTTACAGATGGTCCGAAATCCATGAAGAGTAAAGGGAGGGAAGATAAATGGTTTCCGTTTTCATATTGGAATAAAAGCCTACCAATATGAAAAATTAATATAGACCTAAATTTTGTTTTAAGGCATAAAAAAGCCTCAGAATCCTTTAAACGCACTATTCCCATATAAATATTTAATCGGCATCCCTTTTGTTAACTCATTGAAAAAAATAATCTTTCAATGGAAGAACATTCGATAGTTGTTCGCGTAGCAACGTTAAAGGATATAAAACACGTTAATCAAATCATACAAGAGACTCATCAATCTGCCTTACAAAGGGGAATAGGAATTTCCAATCGGACGCCAGAGTCTATTGTAGCCAAAATGAGAGATGGAAAATCAATCATCGCAGTAACTGATAAAGGGGAATGGGTAGGCTTCTCCTACTTTGAAGTTTGGGAGAGTGGAAAGTTTGTCTCCAATTCCGGGTTAATCGTATCTCCCGACTTTCGTCACACAGGAGTAGCCAAAGCAATTAAAGAACGCATATTTAAACTTTCACGAGAAAAGTATCCAACTGCTAAGATCTTCAGTATTACATCAGGCATTGCAGTGATGAAAATGAATACGCTACTTGACTTTGAACCTGTAACCTTTCAACAGATAACACAAGATGAAAAATTTTGGGGAGGGTGTAAAAGCTGTGTGAATTTCAACTTACTCGGTTACATTTCTTTTATTGGGAGCCTTGATATGATACATGAAAAGGTTGATGTTCATGCCTATTGTTTATCAACTCATCCTTCCTCCTTATGATCAAGGGAACCGTGCTGGTCATTGATGATGAGAAGAATTTGTGTAACCTGTTATCAAGAATTATAGGTCTTGAGGGATACCATGTATTACAATCATTCTCTGCAAAAGAAGGACTTAAGGTGCTTGCTCAAAATGATGTGGATGTAGTGATCAGTGATGTGAAGCTCCCGGATCTTAATGGCGTTGAATTGGTAAAACTCATTAAAAAAGATAATCCGCTCGTTGAAGTAATCAACCTTACTGCATACGGGAGTATTCAGGATGGTGTGCTGGCTATTAAAAACGGGGCTTTTGATTATATTGTTAAAGGGGATGATAATGAAAAGATCATTCCTTTAGTTTGCAAGGCGCTGGAGAAATCCAGACTTCAGCGAAAAGTAAAGGAACTGGAAAGCCGACTTCCCAAAAGGGTAGGTCTCAACGATGTAATAGGAGAGTCCGACGCCATCAAACAAGCAATAGCGTTTGCCCGAAAAGTGGCTCCAACAGATACTACCGTTCTTCTTCTTGGCGAAACAGGATCCGGGAAAGAGGTGTTTGCGCAAGCTATCCATTATGAAAGTCAGCGTTGTGCAGGTCCTTTCGTTGCCGTCAATTGCAGTGGATTTAACAAGGAACTCTTAGAGAGTGAACTTTTTGGCTATAAAGAAGGGGCTTTTACCGGAGCGGTAAAAGATAAAAAAGGTTTGTTTGATGAGGCCGACGGCGGCACCATATTCCTTGATGAGATAGGAGAAATGAGCCAGGCCCTTCAGGCCAAACTGTTGCGGGTTCTTGAAAATCAAACTTTTATAAAAATAGGTGATACCAAAACCAGAACGGTGAATGTACGGGTTATTGCTGCTACTAATCGAAATCTACAGAAGGAGTCTGATGATGGCAGTTTTAGAGCGGATCTATTTTACCGTTTATCTGTTTTTACGATTTCTCTGCCATCTCTCTCTGAACGAAAGGGTGATATTGAAGTTTTAGCAACCTATTATTTAAATCAGTATGCTGCTAAGGTAAACAAGTTCGGGTTTTCCATGGATCCGCATTTCCTTGAAGCTTTGAAGAACCATTCATGGAAAGGAAATGTCAGGGAGTTAAAGAATTTAATAGAACGTGCCACTATTTTAGCAGATCATCCTGTTATTTCAACTAGTTTACTTCCTTATGAGTTTTATTCATCAACAGCCGAAGGTCAGGGTTTTGATTTAAGTACGGTCGAAAAAAATCATATCCGGAAAGTGCTTTATCATACCGGTGGAAATAAGATGGAAACTGCAAGACTATTGGCCATTGGTCTAACTACTCTTTACCGTAAAATCGAAGAGTATAAATTATAAAAAATAATTACAAACCCTATCATAATGAATCTTTAAGCCTTCCATTTTGGAAGGCTTTTTTTGTTTCAAATAAAAGTAAATTATTACTTATGGTTGACTTTCAGGTAGTTGATCTCTTGTTTGAAATAGTGGTCTATGTATTGAACACCAGTAAAAAAATATAAATATGCTCAGTTTCTTATTGCTTCTGGCCTTGCTGTTATGCATCTGCCTCATTTATTATTCAATTGATTGGTTTGAAAAAATTTAAGACTTATGACTTTATTATTCATCATCGCATTGGCAGTTTTTATATACATGGTGTATGTGCTGCTTAAACCCGAAAAATTCTAAGACCTATCATGAACACAGAAATACTTGGAATATTTGTTACCTATCTGATCACTTTACTGATAGCTATTCCACTTGGAAAATATCTGGCTAAAGTATTTGCCGGAGAGAAAGTCTGGACTGACTTTCTAACACCCATTGAAAAGGGAATTTACCGATTGTCTGGCATCAATCATTCCCAACAGATGAATTGGAAGCAGCATATGAAAGCGATGCTGACCATCAATTTGGTGTGGCTTATCTATGGATTCTTCGTGCTGATGTATCAGGATAAACTTCCCCTAAACCCGGATGGAAACCCTGGACAAACACCAGATCTGGCTTTTAATACGATCATAAGTTTTGTTGTGAACTGCAACCTTCAGCATTATTCCGGAGAAAGCGGGGTCACCTATCTAACACAGCATTTCGTTGTGATGTTTCTTCAGTTTGTAAGCGCGGCAACCGGCATTGCTTCAGCTGTTGTATTCTTTAAAGCTTTCAGAGATAAAACAACCTCTCAGCTTGGTAACTTTTGGGAATTTTTTGTAAAATCAATCACAAGGTTACTTTTACCTATTTCTATTGTAATTGCTCTAATCCTTACATTTAATGGAACTCCAAGTTCTTATGAAGGTAAAGATCAGTATATTTCGGTACAGGGAGATACCGTAGGTGTCTCCAGAGGGCCTGCAGCAGGTATGATTGCTATTAAACACCTCGGTACAAATGGGGGTGGATGGTTTGGCGCAAACTCTGCACATCCGCTTGAAAATCCTACTTATTTAACCAATATGGTGGAATTAATAGCGCAGATGATCATTCCTATAGCGATGGTCATTGCTTTTGGCTATTTTATCAGGCGTAAAAAATTGGGATGGGTCATCTTTGGAGTCATGACATTCGGGATGTTGCTCCTTTTAATTCCTACCATCAGCTCTGAACTTGGCGGAAGTCCTGCTATCTCCCAAATGGGTGTAAGTCAGCATACCGGAGCAATGGAAGGCAAAGAAGTTCGTTTTGGTCCTGCTATTTCCGCTTACTGGACTACAGTTACGACCATTATATCGACTGGGTCGGTAAATAACATGCATGACAGTTCCATGCCTTTAACAGGAGCATGGCAATTATTAGGCATGATGGTCAACTCCTTTTATGGTGGTTGTGGAGTAGGAATACTGAATTACTTCATCTACTTAATTATAGCGGTATTCATATCAGGATTAATGGTAGGGCGTACGCCTGAGTTCCTCGGACATAAAGTAGAAGCCAGGGAAGTGAAAATCGCCGCACTGATTACTTTGCTAAGCCCTTTCCTGATCCTTGCAGGAACTGCTATTGCAAGTTATGTTTTTGGTACCTATGGAGATGCTGATTGGGCGGTCAAACCTGCCAACTGGCTTAATAACCCGGGCTTTCATGGTTTCTCCGAAATGTTATATGAAGTAACCTCTTCGAATGCTAACAACGGATCTGGGTTTGAAGGTTTGGGCGACAATAATATTTTCTGGAATGTGTTAACCGGTATAGTATTAATCCTGGCGCGTTTTCTTCCGATTATTGGTCCAATAGCCATTGCAGGACTGCTTGCACAAAAGAAATTTATTCCTGAGTCGGCTGGTACGCTACGTGCGGATACCCTCACCTTTGGTATCATGACCTTAGCCGTTATCGTAGTGTTAAATGCTCTTTCTTATTTTCCTGCTTTGGCCCTCGGACCATTGGCAGAATACTTTACTATGCTTAAATAATCTCTTGTAACAAGATGAGAACGCAATCCAATCAATTATTTCAACCGGCACTGGTAAGTGCCGCGTTGAAACAATCTTTCATAAAACTGAACCCCCGTTACATGATCAAAAATCCGGTCATGTTTACAGTAGAGATAGGAACAGCAGTTATGCTGGCTGTTTCCATTTATTCCCTCACAGCAACAGATCAGGGATCTTTCGGCTACAATTTGGCCATTTTTATTCTCCTGTTGCTCACCGTGTTGTTTGCCAACTTTGCCGAAGCACTAGCTGAAGCAAGAGGAAAAGCACAGGCAGACAGTTTGCGCAAAACCAGGGAAGATACACCTGCAAAATTCCTGACTAAAGACGGGAAGGTAGAAATTCGCTCATCCAATCAGCTCGTTAAAGGAGATATCTTTATATGCGAAGAAGGGGATATGATCCCTACTGATGGCGAAATAATAGAAGGTATCGCTACCATTGATGAATCAGCAATTACCGGAGAATCCGCACCCGTAATCAGGGAATCAGGAGGTGATAAATCTTCCGTAACAGGGGGAACCAAAGTTTTGTCTGACCAAATTAAAGTAAAGGTCACCACACAACCCGGCGAAAGTTTTCTGGATAAGATGATCGCACTGGTAGAAGGAGCCTCCCGTCAAAAGACGCCGAATGAGATTGCTTTAACCATTCTTCTAGCCAGCTTTACATTGGTATTTATAATCGTATGTATCTCGCTGAAGCCATTTGCCGATTATGCAAATACGCCTATTACTGTGGCGGCCTTGATATCGCTCTTTGTATGTCTTATTCCTACAACGATAGGTGGCCTTCTTTCTGCAATCGGTATAGCAGGGATGGACCGTGCTTTGCGTGCTAATGTAATTACCAAATCAGGTAAGGCAGTGGAAACCGCCGGAGATATAGACACTTTATTGCTGGATAAAACTGGTACAATCACGATCGGAAACAGAAAAGCTACTCATTTTTATCCAGCGCCAGGTGTTGCTGAAGAATATTTTATGAGGATTAGTTTGCTTGCCTCTATTTCAGATGAAACTCCGGAAGGAAAATCAATCGTTGAACTGGCGAATCTGACCTTAAATCAGGATGCATTGAATCTTCCAGATAAGTCAAAATTGACTTTTGTGAAATTCACTGCTGAAACCCGTTCCAGCGGTGTGGATCTGGAAGATGGAACGCAAATCAGAAAAGGAGCGGCAGACTCCATCCGCAACATCGCTATAACCGCAGGTAATGATTACCCTGTGGAAGTTGGCAATGACGTTACCCATATATCTACGAATGGTGGAACACCTCTGGTTGTATCCGAAAATTCTAAAATACTTGGTGTGATCGAACTGCAGGATATCATCAAACCAGGGATTCAGGAGCGATTTGAACGACTGCGTAAAATGGGCGTGAAAACGGTTATGGTAACAGGAGATAACCCATTAACAGCTAAATATATTGCCGAAAAAGCAGGTGTAGACGACTTTATTGCAGAGGCTAAACCTGAAGACAAGATGAATTATATCAAGCATGAGCAATCGCTTGGTAAACTAGTCGCGATGATGGGTGACGGAACAAATGATGCTCCGGCTCTCGCACAAGCGGATGTGGGAGTGGCCATGAATAGTGGAACACAGGCAGCTAAAGAGGCTGGTAATATGGTCGATCTGGATAATGATCCAACCAAACTGATTGAGATTATTGAAATTGGTAAACAATTGCTGATTACCCGTGGTACTTTAACCACATTTTCAATAGCCAATGACGTTGCGAAATACTTTGCTATCGTTCCTGCACTGTTTATCGCCTCCATACCTGCTTTACAGGGTTTAAATATCATGAATCTGCATAGTCCGGAAAGCGCAATACTCTCCGCCGTAATTTTCAATGCCCTCATCATTCCATTTCTGATCCCTCTGGCTTTAAAAGGTGTGGCGTATAAACCACTTGGAGCCAGTGCTTTGCTTCGCAGAAATCTATTGATCTATGGTTTGGGTGGTGTTATCGTTCCGTTTATCGGCATAAAAGCAATCGATCTTTTAATTGCTGTCTTTATATAATCCTACACTGATGAAAAAATATATCTTTCAATCTATCCGTCTCACATTGGTACTACTCGTTTTATTATGTGTGATCTATCCCTCAATAATTGCCTTCGCAGGCCGGTTTGCCAAGGGTGAAGGCAACGGCGAAGCCGTCCTGCTGAATGGCAAAAAAGTAGGTTATGCCAATATTGGTCAAACCTTTACAGACCCGCAGTATTTCTGGGGCCGTCCATCTGCTGTTAGTTACAATGCAGCGGGTTCTGCAGGCTCTAATAAAGGCCCTTCTAACCCGGATTATCTAAAGGATGTGGAGAGCCGGATCGACACTCTGCTGAAGTACCATCCAGGATTAAAGCGTTCTGAAATTCCTGCAGATTTAGTAACTTCTTCAGGTAGCGGACTTGATCCCGACATTTCGGTTCAGGCAGCTACTATTCAGATCGCACGGGTTGCATCAAATCGCAAGCTTGGCATCGAGCAGGTACAACAAGTAGTAAAAAATGCGACCACACCTCCTTTATTAGGTCTTTTAGGACCTGAAAAAGTGAACGTTCTTCAATTGAACATGGCATTGGATCGTCTAGCGAAATAAACAATAAATTCTATATCAAACTTCTGTAAGCTTTCGATAAAAGGAAGCTTACAGGGGATTCTTTGTCCTTTATTATTACATAAAAATGAAAAAAGTTCTTATTCTTTCGGCCTCTTTATTGGCTGCTTTAACAGTTTCCGCACAAGAGACATCGCCTTTAAAAGTCTCTGGTTACATTGAAACGTACTACGGGTTTGATTTCAACAAACCGGTAAATAATACACGTCCATCTTTTATTTACTCGCATAACAGGCACAATGAAGTGAACTTAAATCTGGGTTTTTTAAAATTAGCATATGATAATGGCAGCCTCAGGGGTAACCTGGCTGTAATGGCAGGTACCTACAGTAATGCTAACCTTGCGGCTGAACCGGGAGTTTTAAAAAACATCTATGAAGCAAATGCCGGAATAAAACTATCATCCAAAGCTAATCTATGGCTAGATGCCGGGATCTTTTCTTCGCACATTGGCTTTGAATCTGCTATATCCAAAGACTGCTGGGTATTAACACGTAGTATCTCAGCAGAAAATACACCTTTTTATGAGTCAGGTGCTAAAATTAGTTATACCACCAATGATGGTAAACTGGGCGTTACTGCTTTATACCTAAACGGCTGGCAACGGATGCAACGGCAAGATCTTAATAGTCAGCCCGCCGGAGGTATTCAGCTTACATGGAAACCAATAGACAAGATCACGCTAAATTACAGCAACTATCTTGGTACCGAGGGAGCAGACTCAATCCGTGTCCGCAGGTTCTACAACAACTTCTATGGAATTTTTCAGGCAACAGATAAACTAGGCCTAACAGTAGGTTTTGATCATGGTGTGCAGCAGAAGGAAAAAGGCGGCTCTGATGATAACGAGATCATTTCTCCAGTTGCCATAGCACGTTATCAGCTTGCGGAAAAATGGGCTATAGCCGGGAGAGTTGAATATTACAAAGATGAAAATGGTGTCTTCATTGCTACTGGTACTCCAAAGGGGTTTAACACGACCGGTTATTCTTTAAATGTAGACTACGCCCCAATTGCTAACGCCTTGATCCGATTAGAAGGAAAAGTATACGATAGTAAAGACGCTGTATTTCTAAGAGATAACACGCCTGTTCACCACAATGCCGCGCTGACTGCAAGTATAGCAGTAGCATTCTAATCCATAATACTCCTGCCTGTCCGGTTAACCTCAGGCAGGAGTTTTAAGAAAGTATATATCAATATGAAAAAAGAATTGAAATTTAAATTATACGAACTGGCATCTATGTGCCTGGTTAAAGTTTATTTGTATGATCTTATAGCAGAAAGTATTTACTCGGGAAGACTTAAATCTTTGTTTGCTAAATTGTCTTATGAAGAGATGAATCAGTTAATGACCATTAGGTTTGCCATCAAGCATTTAACTGATAAAATAAAAAAAAGAGAAGTCAAATTACATGTTCCTGAGATGTCATGGCATGAAATAACAAATGCGCTCACATTACAAAATAATCAGCTGGTTTTAAACTCTGTAATTAGTTTGGAGTCCAATACAATTAAGCTTTACGAAGAGGCATTTTGTATTTGTGAACCTCAAACTCACTTAGCAATTCTACTAGGTAATCAACTGAACAAAGCACAGTTGATTGTAAATGATATCATAAAAATAAAAGGGAACTATGATCCGGATCATAGATTTGACATGATATAAGTGGCTGTTTGCTGATTTTAAATGTTACTTGAAAACTTGTAAATTGATACTATCAATAAGTGAACTGTCAGATCCTAAAATAACTATACACTT
>NZ_MDFN01000040.1 GCF_001730525.1 Arcticibacter eurypsychrophilus | reverse complement strand
GTATAGTTATTTTAGGATCTGACAGTTACCTACCTATATCCTTTCTGTCAACTTCTCTATATTAGATTCATATAAACAAAAAAAGCGCTCTACCTCTTTCGAGACAGACCGCTTCTTTAAAAATTCCTTATTCTTCTCTTAAAAAATATACTTCGTACTCAAGAAGTTCGACGTGTTTTCACTTACAATCTCATTGAACAACTGTTTATTCGTCTCATTCATTTTCGTTGCAACCAGTGACCGCATAGAGAACGACCTTAACGCATCAACGACCGATAAAGTTCCCTCTGCACTATCCTTCCTTCCGGTAAAAGGAAATGCATCCGGACCACGCTGACACTGGCAATTGATATTGACACGACTTACCTGGTTTACCAGCGGGTCAATCAATGCAGAAATTTCTTCCGAATCATTACTGAAGATACTTACCTGTTGTCCATGTGTAGATTCAATCAGGTAATCAATCGGTTCATCCACATCAGAATAAGATACAACCGGAATAACAGGTCCAAATTGTTCTTCCCTGTACAACTTCATGTTCTTATTTACCGGGTAAACAATCGCCGGATACACAAAGGACTCAAATGATTCACCTCCGTGTTCATTGATCACCTTCGCACCGTTCGCAATGGCATCATCAATACACTCTTTCAGATAAGCCGGTTTACCAGGCTCTGGAAGCGGAGTTAAAGAAACGCCTTGTTCCCATGGCATGCCGTATTTAAGTTTAGCTACTTCAATTGAAAGTAATTGCAGGAATTCGTTGACTACTTTTTCGTGGACGTATATAATCTTCAAAGCAGTACAACGTTGACCGTTGAACGATAAAGAACCTAAAACGATCTCACTTACAGCTAATTTAATATCTGCATTTGGAGTTACGATGGCTAAATTCTTAGCATCCAATCCCAGTATGGCACGTAAACGGTTCACCTTAGGGTGAAGCTTCTTTAGCTCATTGGCTACCTTACTGGAACCAATAAGAGTAAGAACATTGATTTTTCCTGACTTCATCAGTTCAGGGACAATGGTTGCTCCACGGCCATAAATCGTATTGACTACTCCTTTTGGAAAGCATTCTTTAAATGCGTTCAACAAGGGGTAAAACAATAACGTTCCGTGCTTTGGTGGTTTAAACATAATGGTGTTACCCATTATTAGAGCAGGGATCAGGGTAGTAAAGGTTTCGTTTAACGGATAATTAAAGGGACCCATACATAATACAACCCCAAGAGGTGATCGTCTGATCTGAGCAATGATGCCTTGTTCTATTTCAAAACGGGATGATTGACGGTCTACGTCTTTCAATGCGTCGATAGTGGCATAAATATATTCGACCGTACGGTCAAATTCTTTTATTGAATCTGCAAAAGATTTACCTATTTCCCACATGATCAGCTTGACAACGGTGTCTTTTTGTGCGATCATCATTTTGGTAAACTTTTCTACGTGATGGATCCGGTCGGCAACACTCATGGTAGGCCATTCTCCGCGTCCGTTATTGTAAGCGGCAACAGCGGCATCCAGAGAGATCATAGCCTCGTCTTGCGTACAGATGGGATAAGTACCGATTAGCTTTCGTTTGAACCCCTCAGCGGTTTTTATACCTACTGGGGAATAAACGGAATGTACATCACCATTCCATTGTTTGATTTCTCCATTACTCAGATATTCGCGTTGATGAACTTCATCGATACGGAATTCTGAAGGAATCTGGTTTTCCTCAACAAATATTGACTCCAGATTTAACTTTTCACTCATAATCGTGTAAGGTTTGTTATTTATACAAGTATATTCTGAGTGATCAGATTCTAAAAATTACCCGACCATCAGATACGCTATGCATCTGGAGGCAAATATAAGTTTATAGGAGCAATCCTCATCCTTTAAATGTAAGGATTTACGCTCTATAGCATTTAAGAAGAGAGTCTTTTTAAAACAAATTCGTAATCAGGAAATATCATGCATTCAGAAGATAAACGGAATGACTATTTATTTCGCATCAAGGGCATGCAAATAAAGGAAATGCTTTTTTCATTTGAGTTTTGGATGCCCAAATCAAAATATTGAAGTAATAGATGGTAACTCGCCAAGCAAAAAAAGAGGCTATCAATTCATGATAACCTCTTTAATACTAAAGAATGTAAAAAATATAAATCTAAAAATCAGGCTTATAAATCAGTAATAGGTGCATATTTAGGAACCAGAGACTTCATTACAACCCATCCAATCAGGTACGATACCGCACAGACAGAAAAGATAATAAAGTATCCAGCTTCTTCACCTTTAAAGCCCATAAATACCATTTGAGTTTGGCCTGCATGATCAAACAGCATACCTGAACTCTTGTTGATAATGAATGCTCCTATACCACCTGCCATACCACCAATACCAGTAATGGTACCAATCGCTTTCTTAGGAAACATATCGCCTACAGTAGAAAATATATTTGCCGACCAAGCCTGATGTGCAGCTCCGGCTATACCGATGATAATAACGGGTAACCAGAAAGTAATATGACCTAATGGTTGTGCCAGCAAGGCAAGAAGAGGAAAGAATGCAAAAATAAGCATCGATCTCATACGGCCTGCATAAGGATCCATACCTTTCTTTTCCACGAAGTAGGTTGGTAACCAGCCCCCGATGATCGAAAGCAATGTGATCATGTAAAGTACGAACAATGGTAATGCACTTTCAGTTGAATCCATACCGTACACGGAGCTTAAATAAGCAGGTGTCCAGAATAAGAAAAACCACCATACACCATCCGTCATAAATTTACCGAATGCAAAAGCCCAGGTTTGCTTGTACCGGAAACATTCCTTAAATGTGATTCCCTTTTCAGGCATTCCATCTGGATTGGCTACGATTTTTTTATCAAACACGATATCCTGCTGAATATAAGCCAGCTCTTCAGGGCTTACTTTAGGATTCACCTCTGGTTTCTTATATATTAAGACCCAAAATCCCATCCATATAAAACCAAGGGCACCAATAATGATAAAGGCCATCTCCCATCCATAAGCTTTAGCGATGAAGGGAACGGATATTGGTGCAGCAAGTGCTCCAACAGTAGCTCCAGCGTTGAAGATACTGGTTGACAGCGCTCTGTCTTTTTTCGGAAAGTATTCTGCAGTAGCTTTAATAGCTGCTGGAAAGTTACCAGCTTCTCCTATTGCTAATACAAAACGTGCAAAGATGAATAACGTTACACTTACGGTAATGATCATTCCTGTATTATCTACCATAGCAATGTGGTGTCTGGCTTCTTCAAAGCCAACGAACCAGTTGCCGGTAGTGATACCTGATGTAGCAATTCCGCAGAATGCATGAAGACAAGCTCCGAACGACCATATTCCAATGGCCAATAAAAAACCTTTCTTGGTGTCTAACCAATCGACTAAACGACCGGCAAATAACATACTTATTGCATAAAAAATAGAAAATAAGGCAGTTATATTTCCATAATCATTGTTTGTCCAGTGGAACTCAGGAGCAATAAAGTCTTTCCAGGTTAGGGAAAGTACTTGTCTGTCCAGATAATTGATTGTTGTAGCAAAAAACAACAAGGAACATATGGTCCACCTGTAATTGCCTATTTTTTTATCACCCATTTCAATTTAGTTTGTGGTTAGCGGCAATTTAATGTTTAATAGACTTGATTGTTTCCATAACCTGTTTGGTTAATGCAATAAGTTCATCATATTTTTTATTTTCCATGATGTCTTTGGTAACGAGTTTACTTCCCATACCAACTGCACATACACCAGCTTTAAACCAACCAGCGATATTTTCACGTTCCAAATCAACACCTCCTGTAGGCATGAACAATAATTTAGGGAATAGTTCTTTAATTCCGGAAAGGAATGAAGGGCCTAAAAGATTACCGGGGAATAATTTAACAAATGTTGCTCCCATGTTTTCTGCTTTGATAATTTCTGTTGGAGTCATACATCCTGGAACCCATAACATACCATTCTTATCAGAAACTTCGGCTACATCTTCAACAAGTCCGGGGCTAATAATATAGTCAGCTCCTTCGTCAATAAATGACTGTGCAGTTGCTGCATCTTTGATAGTACCGATACCTAAGTACATCCCTTTAAGTTCAGCATCACAAACTTTACGCATTGCTTTGAAGTTTTCAAAAGCTGCTTCTCCACGGTTTGTGTATTCTACTGCTCTTATGCCAGCAGTATATAATGCTTTTAATAAATCAATACTTACTTGTGTGTCCTTGTTAAAATAAAGCGGTAAAATTCCTTGTCCGGGAATGACCTTTAAAACTTCTTCTTTCTTACTCATTGTTTTAGAATTTTCTAGGAAATATATTGAGCATAAATGTATAAAATTTAGTTAAGGTTTAATTTAAACATGACTAGAATCATATATTAGAACAGGGTATTATTTTGCTAAAATATCAACAAAATAAAGATTTTGTTACGAAAATGAAAATAAATAGAATTGTTTAATTCCTTAAGTTTATTCGGAAACGATTGCGTAATATTTTGATAAAAGATCGTGTAAAATCAGGTTCTGTCTGACTTTAATAAAGTAATTTTGGTAATTATATTCATAAACCGTTATAATATTAATTTTATAGTTTTAAGATGTCAAAAAAAGTAGTAACCCTTGGAGAGATCATGATGCGTCTTTCCACTCCAGGATTTGAGCGTTTTGTTCAGAGTGATTCTTTCGATGTTACCTATGGTGGCGGAGAAGCAAACGTTGCTGTAGCAATATCAAATTACGGTCTTGATGGCGTATTTGTATCTAAAGTTCCTGATAATGCATTAGGACAAGCGGCTATTAATCACATTCGTCGCTACGGTGTTGACACACAATATGTCGCTCGTGGTGGAAAAAGATTAGGTATTTATTTCCTTGAGACTGGTGCTTCTGCACGTGCATCTCAGGTGATATATGACCGTGCCGATGCTTCAATTGCTGATGCTGAACTGTCAGATTTTGACTTTGATAAAATCTTTGAAGGTGCTGATTGGTTCCATACTACAGGTATTACTCCTGCATTAAGCGACAAAGCAGCTGCTCTTACTCTTGCGGCTTTAAAGGCAGCGAAAGCAAAAGGGATTACAACAAGTATTGACCTTAACTACCGTAAAAAACTTTGGAGCAAAGAAAAAGCCAAAGAAGTGATGACTGAGCTTTGTCAATATGTAGATGTGTGTATCGGTAATGAAGAAGATGCAGAAACTACATTAGGATTTAAAAGCCATGGTACTGACATTACAAAAGGTGAATTGAATTTGGACGGATACAAAGATGTATTCCAACAAATGAAAGAAAAATTCGGATTCAAATATATTGCTTCTACTCTTCGCGTAAGCCATAGTGCTTCTGATAACGGATGGTCTGCATTGGTATATGACGGAACTGAATTTTATCATACTAAAAAATATGAGGTTCGTATAGTTGACCGTGTTGGTAGTGGTGACTCATTCGCAAGTGGATTCATTTACGGATTAGTAACTGGTTTACCAATGGGAGAAGCTGCTGAATTTGGTGTTGCTGCTTCTGCATTGAAACACACTATTCCAGGCGACCTTAACCACGCTACTTTAGCAGAAGTAAGTACCTTGATGAAGGGTGATGCTTCAGGTCGCGTTCAGAGATAAGTTAATTGGATTACATAGATCCGCCGTTTAATTATAAACGGCGGATTTTTTTATTAAAACCAAAATTATGATTATAGATTCATTAGAAAACGCTGAAAAATATTACAGTGTTCACCCTCGTTTTGCTCAGGCATTTGACTATTTGAAAAGTCAGGATTTAAATGCATTGGATAATGGTAAATATCCAATTGATGGTGCAGATATTCATGCTTCTGTATCTGCTAAAGATGGCGTATCTGTAGAGGATGCTAAATTTGAAGCACATAATAACTTTTTGGATATCCAGGTTTGCATTTCTGCTAATGAGAAAATGGGATGGAGCACACGCAGTTTGTGTAACGATCCTAAGGATGCTTACAATCCAGAAAAGGATGTGATTTTTTATAATGACAAACCAGGTATGTATTTCGAATTGAAAGCTGGCCAGTTTGCGATCTTCTTTCCTGAAGATGTTCACGCACCAATGATTGGTGAAGGATTGATTAAGAAGTTGGTTGTTAAGGTTAGAAAAGATTAAAAACAAAGACCGGGTCTTTACGACCCGGTCTCCTCATTGAACACTAAAACCAGCTTAAAGTGTAACTCCTGTTTTGAAAATAGCAATCTCGCGGAAACCTGATTCCTCGTGATGCGCTTTCTCACCGCTGGCAACGCGGATAATTTTATCAATAAACTCTTCCAGAGCTTCAGCAAAGGTCTTATCTTCTGCAAGGGGTCCTGCATTAAAATCAATCCAATGTGGTTTTCTTGAAGCCAGATCTGAATTCGTAGCAATCTTTAATGTAGGAATAAAACTTCCAAATGGTGTACCACGACCTGTAGTGAACAACACGATATGACATCCGGAAGCGCCCAATGCTGTGGTAGCGACAAGGTCATTACCTGGAGCACTTAAGAGATTCAACCCCTTTAGTTTTGAACGCTCGCCATATTTCAATACGTCTACTACATTGGCAATACCACCCTTTTGAGTACATCCAAGTGATTTATCTTCCAATGTAGAAATACCGCCTGCTTTGTTACCCGGTGATGGATTTTCGTAAATCGGTTGCTTCAGATCAATGAAGTATTGTTTGAAATCGTTGATCAAATGCACTGTTTTTTCGAAAACCTCTTCGTTTACACAACGGTCCATCAGGATCGTTTCTGCACCAAACATTTCGGGTACTTCAGTTAAGATAGTTGTTCCACCCTGACTGATTAAAAAGTCAGAGAAATAACCTACCAATGGGTTTGCGGTAATTCCGGATAACCCATCAGATCCACCACACTTCAAACCAACTTTTAGTTCAGAGATAGGGATTGGTACTCTTTTATCCTGCTTAACTTGTGCATAGATTTCTTTTAACAGGTTAACACCTGCCTCTATTTCATCACCTACGGTCTGACTGGAAAGGAACTTAATCCGGCTATGGTCATAGTCACCTAATCCTGTTTCGAACTCATCAATACGATTATTTTCACAACCCAAACCAAGTACCATTACACCACCTGCATTGGGATGAAGTGAAATATCGGAAAGAATAGAACGGGTATTCTGGTGATCATCACCAAGCTGCGAACAGCCATAGCTATGTTTGAACACTTCAATACCGTCGATATCTGTCGGATTAACTTCAGCCTTGAATTCACGGATAATTTGCTCAGCAACACCATTTACGCAACCTACCGTAGGCACAATCCAGATTTCGTTACGAATACCGACTTCTCCGCTTTTACGGCGGTAACCGTTGAATGTTAAGTTACGTTGCGGATGTACCAGTTCATGTAAGGCCGGATGGTAAGCATAATCATATACTTCGCCTAATTTGGTTCTTACATTTTGAACATGTACATGCTCTCCAGTTTGGATGTTCGCTGTTGCTTTTCCAATGGGATAGCCATATTTAATGACATCACCACCTTCTGAAATATCAACAATTGCGATCTTGTGTCCTCGCTCAATGCTGTTTAACAGTGTGATAGATTTTCCTTCTACGTCGATTACTTCCCCACTATTGAAATTCCTTAATGCGATAACAACGTTATCGCGGGAATGAATTTTTATGATCTCTTTCATAACTATGACCTGATGTATTATAACTTATACTGCTTCAATAGCTTTCTGCATACCATTTTTGGTGATGTTAACCAAATGTTTAGTAACCGCATGAGTTAAACCTGGAATTGTATTCAAGTTTAATTTCCAGTTTTTTTCATAAGCTAACACTTCTGTTACCACTGTTTCAAGTGATTCATCACTACCATCATATTTAGCCCATGCATCTTTAAGCAGGATCAGTATTGCAGCATCATCATTTAATGCTATTTCTTCTTCTCCTCTTTTCCCTTTGTAGAAAGTAATAGTTGCTGCTAAAGAAAATGCCAATTTTTGAGGAATATTACCGGTTCTTTTGATGTATTCGGTGATGGATGGTAATACGCGTGTTTCAAACTTAGGGAATGAATTCAGGGAAATACTCATCAACAAATGTTTGATGTAAGGATTTCTAAACCGGTCAATTACTTCTCCTGCAAACTTTTCAAGCTCTTCTTTTGGAAGATCAAGTGTTGGAATAATTTCATCATAGATTGCTTCTTTAATGAATTTACCTACAACAGGATGTTCTACAGCTTCTCTTACTGTATCGATACCATATAAATAGGCTACAGGAACTAATGTAGTATGCGCACCATTTAAAATCCTAACCTTACGGGTACGGTACGGACTTAAGTCTTTTACGTATTTTACATCAAGACCAATTGATGGAAAAGGAAGTTCTTTTTGAAGTGATTCGGGTGCTTCAATTACCCATAAATGGAAATGCTCACCTTCAACAACTTGCTTGTCTTCGTATCCTAATTCTGCTGTGATCTCTGCAATACGTTCTCTTGGATATCCTGGAACAATACGATCAACCAATGTATTACTGAAAGTACAAGCTGAATTTAACCAGGTTGTAAAACCTGCATCAAAACCCCATTTCTGAGCTAACTGAAGGATAATTCTTTTCAGATTATCCGCATTGTTTTCGATCAGCTCGCAAGGAATGATATGCATTCCTTTAGCCTGGTCGCCTGAAAATGTTTCGTAACGGTGATTTAACCATACGGCAAGTTTTGCAGGGTATGAGTTAGGTGGAGTCGCTGTTGGCTCATCATTTTCATCGTAAGCAATACCAGCTTCAGTAGTGTTAGAAATTACGTAACGCATTTCAGGAAGCTCTGCTGTTTTTAAAAACGCTGCAAAATCAGTGTACGGATTGATACCACGGCTGATTACATCAATCGTTTCATGGTAGCTTTCTGGCTTACCGTTTTTCAATCCTCTTAGGTATAAGGTATAAAGGCCATCCTGCTCATTAAGCATGTCAACCATACCTTTATCAATGGGTTGTACTGCGATAACAGAACCATTGAAATCAGTTTTCTTGTTAAGTTCAAAGAACATCCAATCTACGAAACAACGCAAGAAATTGCCTTCTCCAAACTGGAGCACTTTTTCAGGACGTTCAACATAACCTGAAAATACTTTTTTACTCAATTGCATATATAAATTTTTATTATCGTTTAATTTAATCTTTTTGACTGTCCTTCTTTATTTTAGATACCCGAAGAATATCTTGTTTGGTAGAGTCTCCTTGTTCCTGCAACTTACCAAATGCGGCGGCTGTAGCATAGTTTACGGTTTCCTGAGGGGAATGAGACAGATATGATCCATATATTAATCCTCCCATAAAACAATCGCCACTGCCAGAGCGGTCTACCACTCCTACCGTTCTCAATTCAGGTGAATTATACTGCTTGCCACCGGTGTACAAACTGGTATAGTAAGAAAGATCATTCTGGTCACTGTCAAACCGGAAAGTGTTGGCTACTGTTTTGCATTTGGGAAAGCATTCTATAATTTCAAGAGATGTTTTCTTTGCATGATCCAGATAGGCTTGTCTGGTCCCTTTAATATGTATATCTTCATCAATTGATGTGCCAAGCAGGGTGTTTGCAGCCCAGATATTTCCCATGACCAAGTCACAATACTTAACCAATTCAGGCATTACCTCAATAGGCTCTTTCCCATATTTCCATAAGCGGGAACGGTAATTCAGATCGACAGAGATGGTGATGTTTTTCCGGGAAGCCGCTTCTAAGGCTTCTAGACATACATCCGCAACATTAGCATTTAACGCAGGACTAATTGCTGTAAAATTAAACCAGGATACATCCCTGAGTACTTTATCCCAATCAATCATGCCTCTTTTCAGTTCAGAGAACGAAGAGTAGTCCCGATCATATATCACACTACTTTTTAAATCTGCACCTCTATCCAAGTAATAAACGCCAATACGCTTACCGGATAACACTACCGAAGATGTATAAATACCTTTGTACTCCAGGTACTCCAATACATACTTAGACATGAAGTTATCAGGCAATACGGTGCAATACTTGACCGGAATATTCCATCCGGCAAGTGCAGTAGCCGTATTGGCCTCAGCTCCCCCCATGTATAATAGAAAGGGATGTTTTTCCATTTCTTCATCAGAGGAAGGAGATATCCTCAACAATAATTCTCCAAAACAAAGCACTTTACTTATCACCAGTTGATATAGTTTTTAGCGTTATAGTAACTTATGTCTTTTACCACTTTTCCTATCCATTCGATATCATTAGGAAGTTCTCCATTTTCTACTTCTTCTCCGAAAAGATTACACAGGATTCTTCTGAAATATTCGTGACGCGGGTAAGAAAGGAAACTTCTGGAATCGGTAAGCATACCAATGAATCTGCTGATGAGACCCATATTGGATAGCGCATTCATTTGTTTTACCATTCCATCTTTCTGATCAAGGAACCACCATGCTGAACCAAACTGTACCTTACCGGCAACTGAACCATCATTGAAGTTACCAATCATGGTTGCAATTAATTCGTTGTCTGCAGGATTTAAGTTGTAGATGATCGTTTTGGCAAGCTGATCAGTGGCATCCAGCCCGTTAAGGAATTTAGACAATTGTCTTCCCTGACTAAAATCACCGATAGAATCCCAACCTGTATCAGGACCAAGAATAGATAACATACGTCTGTTATTATTTCTTAGCGCACCCAAGTGAAACTGCTGTACCCATCCTGATACATGATCCCATTTGGCAAAATGAACCAGCATAGCTGATTTAAACTTCAACACTTCAAGATCGGTAAGTGTTGCATTGCTTCTTATTTTAACAAAGATCTTATTGATCTCTTCATCGGTATAATCTTCTGCGTAGATCTGCTCTAAACCATGATCAGATACACGGCAACCGTTTTGTTCGAAGTAATCGTGACGAAGTTTTAAAGCCTTTAAGTAGGTATCAAAATCTGCGATACTTAAGTTAGTGACCTGCTCTACTTTAGCGATGTATTCGTTAAGGCCGGCCACATCATCTGCACTCATTGCTTTATCCGGACGGAAAGCAGGTCTAACCTGTAATGCGATTCCTTCTTTAGCAATTTTCTGATGATGTTCTAATGAATCGATCGGATCATCGGTGGTGCAAACCGCTTCCACTTTCATCTTGCTTAATAAACCGCGAACGGAATATTCAGGTGTCTGGAGTTTAGCTGTACATTCTTCATATACCTTTTTTGCTGTGCTGCCAGATAAGATATCCTGTACATCGAAATAACGGCGCAATTCTAAGTGCGTCCAATGGTATAATGGGTTTCTTAGGGTATAAGGAACTGTTTCAGCCCATTTTTCGAACTTCTCATAATCACTTTTTTTACCTGTGATAAAATCTTCATTAACACCATTTGCACGCATTGCACGCCATTTATAATGGTCACCGTATAACCAAACCTGGGTTAAATTATCAAAGTTTACGTCATTGGCAATCTGCTCAGGAATAAGGTGATTGTGGTAATCAATGATCGGCATATCCTTTGCGTATTCATGGTAAAGACGCTCAGCGGTACGATTTGTTAATAAAAAATTATCGTCTAAAAAATTTTTCATGATTTATATATTTATCTCCTTGGGAGATCGTTTTGTTATCTTTTTGCAGCTTGTTGTAACAGCCAATCTGCAAGGTCATTGGCTGCCTTGAAATTATCAAAGTCTGCAGGAAGCTTACGTCCATCTACGTACTCATTGTAAAACCAGGGGTCGCCAATTGCAAATACAGTTCCTTTACCCAATTTCGCAGTAGCCATAATGACATCACCGTTGTGTGTAAAGAAAGGCTTAGCAGGAGCAGCTACTTTTATTGTGCTGAGTTCTTTAATATACAGCTTCTTTGCTGTTTTGAAGATCGCATTACCTGCAGGAACTTTTATAGCCGCCATTTCAAACTGACTGCCTGTAACCGGGTTCTTTTGATCTTCGTTAAAGGTGATGCCGAACCGCTGAGCCAGCTTATTGAAGCTGGTAAATTCAGCGTTGCCAACATCATTGGTCATTAATACCAATACGCCACCAGCTTTCAACCATTTCACTAGCTCAGTTGCATCCTTCGCCTGAACAAAATTAGGTTTCGGTGATTCCTTTTCTGTATCGGGATCTACAATGATGTAGACTGATGAATTTTTTAGATTTAATGCGGTAGGAGCAACTTCAAGACGATTAGTTTTAGCACCTGCATAATTGAATAAGTTTCTCCAAAACCAGAATCCACTATTGGCCTGATCTTCCCAGGTATAATGGAAGCGAACATCTTCTCCTAGTGGTCCTTTTTTACGTTCATTATTGAAGTAATAATCTAAAGTTACCGTTTTACCTAGTCCCGGTTTAGGCAATGTTGCCAATTCCATTTCATTAGCTGCACTGATAAATGCACCAACACCTTTAGGATCATTCGTAATTACCTTTTCACTCATGTAGTATTCGTAACTACCATCGCGATAGGGTGTTCCACCAAGTCCGGAAACGGTTACTGTTCCTTTGAAATTAACTTTTTCTGCATCAACTTCTTCCACAAATTCTTTTTTCATTCCATCATATGCCTTTTGGGCTATTTTGAAATAACTCTGAGGAAGATAACCTTGTCTTACACCCTTAGCGATTGCATAAACGAACATGCTTGCTGCGGAAGATTCGAAATAGTTACCCTTACCGTTGGGAACATCAATGATATCATACCAAAGACCGGATGGCTGTTGAACTTTCCCTACTGCTGTCGCAAAACGGTTTAGAATATCAATCAGTTGTTTTCTTCCTGGATGGGTTTCTGGATAATAGTCTAAAGCATCAACGAGTGCCATTCCGTACCAACCCATTGCTCTTCCCCATACATGTGGTGATTTGCCTGTTGTTTTATTAGCCCATTGTTGTTCTTTTGATTCATCCCAGGCATGTACTAAAAGACCTGTTTTAGCATCTCTGGAATGACGTTCCATGAATACAAACTGGTTAGTAATATCGTCGAAAGCCTTTGTATCATTCGTTATGGCCGAAAATTCAGCGTAAAAAGGCTGTCCCATATAAAGACCATCCAACCACATTTGATTTGGATAGATCCGTTTATGCCAGAACCCCCCTTCTTCTGTGCGAGGGTGCTCGCTAAGCTGATGTCTTAAAAGCTGAGCAGCCTTCAAATATTTTTCCTGTCCGGTTACATTGTACAACAGTAACAATGCCCTTCCATTTTTAACATTGTCTATGTTATGCGATTGCTTGTCGTAGGTGCGGATATCGCCATTTTCCTGAACAAAGAAATCCATACTTTTTTTAATATAATCAAAGTATTTTTTGTCGCCGGTACGTTGCCATACAGAAGAAACACCTTCCAGTAATACGCCCTGATCATAGGTCCATTTAAACGGCCTTCCCACCCATAGCGAGTCACTCCAAATATCCATAACGGTATTTGTCATCCGTTCAGATAAAGGAATAGTCTGTGCCTTAGTTATAAGTACCTGGAAACAGAAAACCAAGGTGAGCGTTAATAATACAGTAATTTTTTTCATATAGATTCCTATTTGATTCTTAATGCTTTCTTATTTGCTCCGTCGTTAAACTCGGCATTACTCTTTGCTATTGTAGTGTTTGTATTGGTTACCGAAATATTGGAACTGCTTGCACCCTTGATGTTAAAAAGCAGCCCGGCGTTCTTATTATATTTTAAACCGTCGAAAGAAAGGGCACTGCTATTTGTGACATTTACAACAGGTGTTGTTTCTTTAACGATGAGATTCACGTTTTTAAAGTAGATATCTTTCGCATCCTGACTCTCAATACCCTTATTTGCCTGGATAGTGATATCCTCCAGATGAATATTGTTAATCTTCATCTCAGGTAATCCTCTGATGAATACAGCGGTTTCAGCACCGTCGCAGACTACATTATTCACGTAAATATCTTTGAATTGCGGAGTTTCTTCAGTAACAGGAAGGAGAACTACTTTTGGTGCTACCCGATTCTCTCCTGTTAAAGGAACGGGATCCACGGCAGCATAATACATATCAAATAATATGGCCTCACTTGCTATATCTTTCATTGTGATATTTTTGATGTATATTTTCTCTACAATACCACCTCGGCCACGTGTAGTTTTAAAACGGATACCGATATCGGTACCGATAAATGTACAATCGGTAACAAATAGATTCTTTGCTCCTCCAGACATTTCACTTCCCACAACAAAACCGCCATGAGCATGATATACGGTACAATTTTTAATTAATACATTTTCGGTAGGCATGGCTCTTTTACGACCCTGTTCATCGCGGCCGGATTTAATACAGATCCCATCGTCACCTACGTCAAATACGCTGTTCTCAATCAGTACATTCTTGCAGGATTCAAGATCTAAACCATCTCCATTCTGACCATACCATGGATTCCTAACTCTAATATCGCTTATTGTTACGTTTTCGCACATTAAAGGATGAACGTTCCATGCGGGAGAATTTTGAAAAGTTACACCTTCGAGTAAGACTTTCTTGCAGGAAGCCAGCACGATCAAATTAGGTCTTAAAAAGTCTTTGATCTCTTCGTAGTCTTTCAATGATTTGCCAGCTTCTAAAATACCTGCCCCTTTTAAGGTTGATCCTTTTAAAGATTGTTCTGAGGGGTACCAAATTCGTCCTTTGGGATCCACTACACCGCCGGAAGCGACTACTTTTTCCCATTGGCTAGCAGTTAGCTTTTCTTTCTTCACCATTCGCCAGGAATCGCCATTTCCATCAATGATCCCTTTACCAGTAATGGCAATGTTGACCAGATTAGTTCCTGAAATAGGAGATTCGTTCCGGACAGCATCAAGTCCTTCCCAGTTTGTTTGAATGAGTTTATATTGAGTATGATCTTTTGTGAAGCTTAATACGGCATCACTTTGAAGATGCAGGTTTACGTTACTTTTTAAGGCAATGGGACCAGTAGACCAAAGGCCTGCAGGAATCAACACAACACCTCCACCTTTACTGCTGCAATCTTCAATTGCATCATGAATACTTTTAGTGTTTAAGGTAAGTCCGTCACTTACAGCACCGTATTTTATAATATTAAAGGTATCCGCTTTGAATGTTGGCTTTTCTACCTTGGGTAAGGTACTGATTGGCCATGAAAGATCAGTTTGTGAAAACGACTGAAATGACGCGAATTGCATTATTCCAATTAAGAATGCTCCTTTTAATTTCTGTTTATTATTCATGTTTTTTTGTTGACACTAAATGCTTAAGCTTCAAGTTTAATGTAATAGGTTGGCCCCTCAACTCTTTCAGCATTTTTGTTACAATTATCTAATCTTTATATGGTTAGTATAAATGATTCATTAAGAATTAAGCAAGATTACAGACTTTAGCCTTAAATAAAGATGAATTAGGGATATATATTTACGCAAACGTTATCGGAGGTAACAAGTATGGCCCGAAAAAAAGAAAGCACCCTGACTAAGGCCGGATGCTTTTCTTTTTCACTATACTCTAACTAACATAACCCAATAAGAATTAGTATCAACGCTGATAGCCTGGATTTTGAGGAAAATCAGCTTCATTTAAATCAAGAGCATCCTGAGGGATTGGACGGTAAATCTTATCCTTTCCATCAAGCCCTTTAAACGCAACGTCGACACCGCCAATTTTTTTTATATCATAGTTGTACTTTCCAACAAATTCTTTCAACTTTCCTGTTCTTCTTAACTCTGGCCATCGAAGATATTCTCCTGCAAATTCCTTTGCACTTTCAATAAGATAAGCATCAAGTGCGGCACTTTGATTCACACTGGTTGAGATGTCTGTATTGGGAAAAAGTTTGATTCCATCCTTTGCATTGCCGGGACGATCCAATACTTTTTGCACATATTGTGAAGCTGTAACAAAATCATTAAGCCCAATGCATGCTTCGGCGTAGATAAAATAGGTTTCAGCACGACGTGCCAAAACGATATCAGTGCTACTTGCATATTGATTAAAAACAGATGCAGTAGCAGGACTATCAAATTTCTTGATTACGGGGGATGCGAAATCAAGAGCATAAGGGCGACGATAGGCTTCTTCATTATATCGAAAAGGATAACATTTAAAGTTCGTTGCAATCCTTGGTTTATGTGCTGCTATCCATGCAAGCGAATCGGCTGTATTAAATTCTTTACCCCATACTCTAGGATAATATGCCCTGATTAATGATTTTGATGTATCAGCTGATGTATAATAATCAAAATACTTATCATAGACCGTGAGCATAAACGTAGCATTATATCGTTTATCATTTTGCAAGTAAAAATTATGCAAGTTCCATGATGGATAAACAGAACCAGTCATCCACTTATGACCATTTTCAGAACCGCCTAGATATGCTCCAAAAACACCCTGTTGGTTATTTCCATTGGTATTAATAGTTAATGATTTTGCATCGTATTGAACAGCAAAAATGAACTCATCATTATTTTGGTTTGAAGGGCCCCACAATGTTTCAAAAGGTATAGTTATAGCTTTTCCTGCAATCGCACTAGTAGCATAGGTCTTTGCTTTTTCGAATGCTGCATTATCCTTCAAATCCCAACCTTTTGTAAGATATACCTTAGCCAGGTAATGATTTGCAACTGTCTTATTTACCCTTGCTTTTTCGGCACTTAAATCAGGAAGCGTTGCTTCCATTTCAGTGATAATAAAAGCATAAGACTCTTCCAATGAACTCCTTGGAATATTTGTTCTTGGACCAAGTGTAGGTTCGCTGTTAATAGCTACCCCCCCAAATTGTTCTACCAATAGAAAATGATAATAGGCTCTTAAAAAGCGAAGCTCCGCTTTATATTGCGCTTTCTTTACAGCTGCAACTGTGGTAATCTCATTGTATTTAAGCCCTATATTAAATATCTGGATGCCATCATAACAATTTTTATAAAAAGTTTTCACATAGGCGTCGGAAGGAAGCAACTGCTGATATTCCAAAATAGCTCTATTATCTGATCCTCGCGCATTCTGATACATATCAGTACCAGCAATAAGAAGCCAGGGCGTATCCCGATATAGTGTCCGTAAAGAACTATATGATGCAGTCATCAAGGTTTCATAACCCGAAGCGGTAGCATAAAATTCATCATTTGAAATCCCCGCTTTATTATCCTCCTCCAAAAAGTCAGAACAACTTACAAACATGAAGTTGCATAGAATAAGCATGTACAATATTTTTTTCATAACTCTTTTATCATTAGAATTTAAGGTTTACACCGAACTGATAAGTCACATTACTTGGACCGTTACCGTTTTCTAAATTGGTGGTAGCATACTCTGGATCCCAACCTTCATAATCAGTGAATGTGAAAGGATTTAACACATTGGCGTAGATTCGTACCTGGCTTAACCCAGCTTTAGTGATAAATCGCTTAGGCAATGTGTAGCCTAAAACAATGTTCCTCACTTTTATAAAGGATGCATCTGTGTATTTACCATTGTTACCATAATAAGGACCAGGGTTTAGTACTGCTGGATATTTGGAATTTTCATTTCCAACTGCGGTACTCCACGTAGCAGATGGGCCACCAGCAGCATTAGTTCCGAAGTTATTCCAGTCGTAGCGGTCAGCTCCAACAGGAACAAAATAATCATAATTGATCTTTGCACGCCCTCTTTGAATACTAAAAGCACCAAATTCATCTAGAAATCTATCATTTACAAAAACACCTTGACGGGTAAAAATATTGAATGAAAAATCCCAATTCTTAACTACTAAATTAGAAGAGAAATTTCCAGTCCAGCTAGGATCTGGTGTTCCTAGGATCTGCCTGTCATCATTTGATGTAATAGCACCATCTTCATTAACATCATACGCAATTGCCTGTCCTGGCTGTTGCCCCCATTTTAAAGCCTCAGCTACCTGATCTGACTTCCAGATACCTGTTATTCTATAATCATAAATTACATTGATAGGTTGTCCGATAAAACGAAACTCTCCTCTTACATCTTCTTTTTTACCATACAAGGTCTCAATGGCATTCTTATTACTCGCAAAATTAAAAGATGTAGTCCATTGAATATTTTTAGAACTCACATTTAATGTAGAAAGGGAGAGTTCAATACCCTTGTTGCTGACTGAACCGATATTATCTTTAATAAATTGTACACCTGATTCTACACTGAGCGAACGATCCATTAATAAGCCGTCGGATAATTTATTGTAATAATCTACTGTACCTGAAATACGTTGATTAAAGAATCCAAAATCTAAGCCCCAGTTGAGCTCTCTTGTTTTCTCCCAGGTAATAGTTGGGATAACAGGAATACCAGGTGCAAATCCGGTAACAAGCGTACCATTATAATCATACAACACCTGGACACCTGTCTGAGGAGCTAACTGAGATGCATATGGTTTAATTCCCGAATTACTCCCAGAGTAGCCAAAACTAAAACGAGCCTTAAGATCTGAGAGGAAATCGGCTTTTAAAAAAGGCTCTTCTGAAGCTCGCCATGCGACGGCTAAGGAAGGAAATGAAGCCCATTTTTCAGCAAGTTTAGAACTACCATCATATCTAATAGTACCTGTAAGCAAATACTTGCTTTTATAATCATAATTTACCCTTGCCGCATAAGATAAGAGAGATGTTCCTTCAAATCCAGCTCCGGAATTAACCGCCTGTAATGTTCCACTAAAAATATTATACCAATCAGAGTTATAGGGAAGACTTTGTGTACCTGCCGCAATAGATTCCAAGCGAGTACGATAGAAACTGTTTATAAGAGTGGCATTAATGGTATGATCTTTTTTGAATGTTTTACGATAAGTAATCTGATTATCCCAGGTGTAATCAAAAAACTCTTGATTATTCTGATAAGCCTCATTCTGTGTTCGGTTTCCAGCTACAACGCCATAATAGCGACCTGCGCGGTTCCTTGTAAATCTAGGCATAATGGAGGTTCTTAATTCCAACCCTTCAATCGGTCTAAATTCGACAAAAGCATTACCCAATATATCAAAACGTCTAACCTCCTGATTTCCGCTTTCAATTTCCAGTAATGGATTCGGGGAACTTGTAAAATTCCCTACGCCTTGGATATTAGCAGCGATACCAGGTTGAGCAAAAAGCACACCAGCATCATCATAAGCTTTTAATATCACTGGCATTCGCATGATATCACGGTAACCCATCTCACTCCCCTGGCTACTTACTGAATGTGCTAAATTGACATTACCTCCTAAACTGAATTTTTTTGAAATCTTATTTGCTACACTTAACTTCAGACTATAACGATCTAAGGCCTCATTAATAAAGTTGCCTTCTTCATTTTGATAACCCATTCCCAAATTATAGGAAAGATCCTTTGCGCTACCAGCTACGTTTACATAGTGGTTTTGCTGCTTTCCATTTTGAGTAGCTATAGACAACCAGTCTTGTTCTTCCTGATCAAAAAGCCTTTGCTCTAACAGTGGGCTCTGTTGCAAAATAGCAATCTTGTTCTGGTTAGAAAGCTCATACTTTTGATTAGTTGGGCTGTAAACATAAAATGCTGAAGTTCGGAAGTCCACCCAATTTCTGCCACTCATAAAATCTGGAATACGAGTCAGTGCACGAACGCCATAATATCCGTCGTACGATACAACTGTTCTTGCACTGGATGCCAGGTTTGCATTTTTCGTTTGGACCAGAACTACCCCATTCGATCCCCTTGATCCATAAATAGCTGTTGAAGATGCATCCTTTAAGATATCAATCTTTTGGATATCCGCAGGGTTCAAAAAGTCTATATTGTCAATAACAACCCCATCTACAACATACAAAGGTTTGCTACCTTCAGCATTAATACTATTCTGACCACGGATCTGAATAGTAAAACTTCCACCTGGCCTTACAGAACTCGAACTAATGTCTACTCCCGCAACAGCACCCTGCAATGCGCCTAGTACAGATGTTGTTCCTTTTCCAACAAGTGTTTCCGAAGATACCGATCCAACTGCTCCAGTTAAATCTCTTTTTCTTACTGCACCATAACCTACTACAACTACTTCATCCAGCTGGTTATTTGATTCGTTTAATACCAATTTAAGTGCTGTTTCGCCTCTAAGTTTATATTCCAAAGTTTCATAACCTAAATAAGAAACTAAAAGAACTGCGTCGGCAGGAGCAGTAATTTTGAAACTACCGTCCGCTCCACTGGAAACACCTCTACTCGTTCCTTTGATTTTAATGGAAACTCCGATCAGAGCTTCACCCTTAGCATCAGCGACCTTACCATTTATTAGAATGTCCGCTGACTTAGAATTTGCCTCTTTGATAAGAATAAGCTGATTATCGAGAACCTGATAAGAGAGATCTGTATTTTTTAGAATCTCCTTCATTGCTAAATCAATTCCAGCATCAGCAAGATTTACGGTAATCTTGTTTCTAATACCTTCCAGGCGTTCATTGTAAAGAAAACGATAGTTCGTTTGCCCTTCAATAATACTGATTGCCTCAGCAACTTCATATCCCTTAATCTTAAGATTGATCTTATTCTGAGAAAAGCCTTCTGCGGATGCTGAAATGGTAAAAATCATTAACAGCACGACGGTTAGTTTCATAATTAAAACAATTTTTAGCAGAGACGATTTTTTAAAAATCGTAGAAATACATTTCATACATTTGAATAGGTTAAATAAAACAAACCAACTTCCTACAGTTGGGCTACACTTTTAATCAATTAGAACGGGGAATGCGCTAACATTCTCCGTTTTTAATAACCTTCTATCCTGGATAGAGATTATTGAGATGACTTAACATATATTTCACTTCCATTAATTATATAAGAAAAATGCGCTACTTTCTGCAATGCATTAAAGGCTTCCTCGACGGTTTCTTTTTCAAAAGAACCATTAAACTTTAGGTTTTTAAGCTTCTCGTCTTCAAATTCAATTTTGACGTTGTACCAACGTTCCAGCTTTTTAGAAAGCTCTATAAAGTTCTCCCCTCTGAACTCGATTCGATTATAAATCCATGCAGTTTCAATGTACTCCTTAGCTTGTAATTTTGCATCCAAGTCAACCATTTTATACTCAACCTTAGTGCGAGATGGCATATAATTTAATTTTAATGGAATTATTATTTTTTGATTAGGTCGTAAAGTGATAACGGATTCAGGATTATTGGTATCTTTCATCAGCTCAATTTTACCCCTTATCAAGGTAGCTTCGATGTTTACATCATCCGTATAAGACTTGACATTAAAGGCTGTTCCCAACACTTTGATTTTGTATTCTCCAGCATGAACAATAAATGGCTTTTTTGATTTCACAACATCGAAATAGGCCTCGCCTTCTAACCGAACTTCTCTTGATGGTCCAGAAAAGCTTAAATCATAAAAAAGTTTGGAGCCGCCATTTAACCATACACTGGTTCCGTCTGATAAAAGAATTTTAGTACGGCTACCATTTTTCGCTATTACGACATTTTCTTTTGCTTTTTGTTGATTGTATGTTTTGGAGGGAACCGTATAAATAAAAAAAGCACCTAATACTAAAGAAGCAGCAGCATATATATACAGTAAATTTCGAGTGAAAAGAGATCTTATCGATCTTTTATCATGTGTTTCAGGATCGATGTGTTCCGAAGGAGCACTACTTCTTTCCTGTTCTGCCCTCTTTAGTATATGATTAATTTGTGCTGATTCAACTCCGGCATGAGAATCATTTATAGCACTACTTGGATGCCCCAACAAAACAGCTAACCTTTCAAATTGATCATGCAGATCAGGATGGACTTCCAGATAACGTAATAATTCGTTACGATCATCCTCTGAGGCTTCGTTACTTAGTTTACGAGCCATCAATATCCATACATGATCGTCATTATTCATTTGAATGTGTTATACTTTTTACATAAGACCGCATTTAATGAAATATCTACTAAAGAATTTTAAAAAAATTTTTGAGGCAATAAAGATTCAGGCCTTTTGTCTTTTTCTACTTGCAGTTCCGAACATAAGCGTTTTACTGCAATAGCCATCTGAGAGTCAATCGTATTAACAGAAATACTTAATATTTGTGCCACTTCTTTATATCGCAATCCATCTTCGCGAACAAGCTTAAATATTATTTTACACCGCTCAGGTAAACGTTCAATTGCGATACTTAAAGCCTGCATTACTTCAGCGGAAACCATTAGATCATGTGGATTATGGTTGTGATTATAGGATTGATAATAACTATCGTTTAATGACTCTGTAATTAGGCTTTTGGCTTCTTTAGACAAGGCATTTAAAGACTTATTCTTAGTAGCACAGTACAGATAGACCGTTATATTTTTCACATCTGCCAGATGTTCCCGGTTACACCAAAGCTTAATAAATACATCTTCAACAACCTCTTCAGCGAGTTCCTTTGATTTAACAAAATTAGTAGAAAAGCCGATTAGCTTTTTGTAAAAGAAATTGTAGATTTTGGCGAATGAGTTCACATTACCTTTGGAAACTTCCAATTGAAGATTCAGTAAAAAGTTACAATTAACTGTATTTTCCACTTTCATTAAATTAATATTAGGTTTATTATTCTCAACAAAAGAGAAGATTACTTATAATCTTAAAGCGGTTAGAGCCTTCCAGATTAATACAATTGGCAGTTATTTATTAAATTATTAAAAATGTTTTTTTATACAGGGGTTAAATATGCACTTGACATACTTTTAAACATTCTTTTATTATAACAATATTAAACAGTTCTTTTAGAACAAGCATCAAATGATAAATTTAAATCTATGCAATCGATGCCGGCATCGATTGCATAGATTTATTGGAAATAAAAAAGCTTCCCCCCTGAATCACAAGGGAGAAGCTTTTTTAGGATTATTATCTTATATCCTTAATCGCTACAGCATCCATATCTGAGTATACCAGATTTTCTCCAGCCATTGCCCATATAAATCCATAGTTTGAAGTACCACCACCTGAATGGATTGACCAAGGAGGTGAAATGATTGCCTGATGATTTTGAATAACCACATGACGAGTCTCCTGGGGTTGTCCCATGAAATGAAATACAACCTGATCGGCAGGAACATCAAAGTAGAAATATGATTCCATTCTGCGGTCATGAACATGACATGGCATCGTGTTCCAAACACAACCTGTGCTTAGAACAGTTAATCCCATTACTAACTGACAGCTTTTGGCACCTTCAAGGTGGATATATTTATAAATAGTTCGCTCGTTAGCAGTGTCTTTACTTCCAATAGTTGTAGGAGTAGCATTTTCCTTTTTAATCAATTGATGTGGATATTCTTTGTGGGCTGGCACAGAATAAAGGAAAAACTTTGCAGGATCAGTAGCCACATTGCTTGAAAAAACAACGGATACAGAACCCTTTCCAACATAAACGGCATCCAGTTTATTCACTTCATATACGGTGCCATCAATGTTAACAGTACCAGGTCCACCTACATTTATGATACCCAGTTCACGTCTTTGCAAAAAGAAATCAGAACGAAGGTTTTCATAACCAGGAAGCTCCAATGGCTGATCTACCGGTACGACACTTCCAGTGATTGCACGATCATAATGAGAATAGGTAAAATTGAACTGACCTAACTGCATCAGGTCTTCTAATAAAAAACTTGCACGGAGTTCTGCAGTGCCAAGAGTGGCTACTTCTTTAGGACTTTGTGCATAACGTTGATTCATTATCATAATCTAATTTATTAATTAAAGTATTTATTAACGTCCCATCCAGCCACCATCAACTGTCAGGATTGTACCACTTACATAATCAGAGGCTTTAGAAGCCAGAAAAACGATGGGCCCCTTAAAGTCATCAGTTTCTCCCCAACGGCCAGCGGGAATACGGCCTAAAATTGATTTACTCCGCTCTTCATCATTTCTTAATGCTTCGGTATTATCCGTGGAGACATATCCAGGAGCTATACCATTTACATTTACACCCTTTGAAGTCCACTCATTTGCCAAAGCCTTAACCAAACTTCCGATAGCTCCTTTACTTGCTGCATACCCGGGAACATGTATTCCTCCCTGGAAGGTAAGCAGAGAAGCGGTAAAGATTATTTTACCGGAACCGTTTTCAATCATTCTTGCACCTATTTCCCGGCTGATAACAAACTGACTATTCAGATTGATCTCAATAACCTTATCCCAGAACTCATCAGAATGCTCTGCTGCAGGCTGTCTTAATATCGTTCCTGCATTGTTTACCAAAATGTCAATAGTCAGATTTTCTGATAGTACTTTTTGCAAAAACTCTTCTACTGACTTTCTATTACTTAAGTCGCACTGATATGCTGTAAATTTCCGTCCGATTGCATGGATGTCTCTTTCCGTTTCGCTACCGCTCAGTGCAATGGAGGAAGAAACGCCAATTATATCTGCTCCTGCTTCTGCGAGAGCTTCGGCCATTGCCTTTCCTATACCACGATTACAACCGGTTACCAAGGCCACTTTCCCCGATAAGTCAAATAAAGAATTGTTGCCCATTACTTTTATAGATAAAATGTGATGCAAAATTACATTTTATACACAAAAGAAAGACCCCGCTTAAAGTATATTTAAAATTTAGTGCAGAAGGGACAAATTAAAGCATTTTGATTGTTTTATTCCTCTTTAACACCGATAAAAGCCTACAAGGTGATACAGATCATTTTTTACCTGTAATATATTTACAATCTTGCATAAGTTTCCAAACACCTATTGATTTGGAACTCAAACTATAAAATATAATAAAATGTCTCTTTCTCTATTTGATCTGACAGGTAAAAGAGCACTCGTTACTGGTGCTACTCACGGTTTAGGAATGTCAATGGCAGTAGGCTTAGCCAATGCCGGTGCACAAATCATTATCAATGATATATCTCAAGAAAAACTTGATAACGCCATCAAAGAATACGCGATTTTAGGTATTACTATTAAAGGATATCTTTTTGATGTAACTGATGAAGCTGCTGTAATTGCTAATGTGGCTAAAATTGAATCAGAGGTAGGTCCTATTGATATTTTGATTAATAACGCAGGTATAATCAAACGCGTTGCTGTAATCGACATGGAAGTGTCTGAATGGGAACAAGTATTAAAAATTGATCTTACAGGTCCTTTTATTATGGCTAAACACGTTGGTCGTAATATGATCGAACGTCGTGCAGGTAAAATCATCAACATGTGCTCGATGATGAGTGAAGTTGGAAGAAATACCGTTAGTGCTTATGCAGCTGCAAAAGGCGGTTTGAAAATGCTGACAAAAAATCTTGCAACCGAATGGGCTGGTTTTAACATTCAGGTTAATGGTATCGGCCCCGGATATTTTGCTACATCACAGACTGCTCCTATTCGCGTAGATGGTCATCCATTTAACGATTTCATTATAAGTCGTACACCAGCTGCCCGTTGGGGAGAAACAGATGACTTACAAGGTGCTGCAATCTTTTTATCCTCTAAAGCTTCTGATTTCGTAAATGGACATATTCTTTATGTTGACGGTGGAATCCTTGCTTCTTTAGGAAAAGCTTCAAACGAATAATTATTATCGGGCATCTAGCTCTTATCATAATGAAAGGCTGCCTAACCAGGCAGCCCTTTTTTGTATTTAACATTTTTGAGCAACATCCCGGAAGAAAAGATCCGATCAAAGTTTATTTGATCTTTCAATCTTATTCCGGAATCCAGCCCCTAAAGATTTTTTCTATTTGGTATTCTTTTACTGCCTCATCGGTCAGCTGATGTGACCATGAAGCTCGCTGAGTTGGTTTATACCCTGCACCTGTATTTTTGTACTCCGCATAATAGGTGGTTTGTTCATTAGAAACCTTACCCCAATTATTCCATCCTTCGGGTTTAATGACTTTACCTAAATCACACTTGATAAAAACCACTTTAGCATAAGGCCTCCAGGGTCTTCCAAGATAAAACGATCCATCCGGAGCATCCCCAGTTATCTTGCAGTTTATAAACACATAACCATACTTCGTGGTGTCATGTGTGGATGCAGCTGTTACATACCCGTTCTTTTTACAAAAGATCTCACAGTTGTTAAACACAGCAGTAGAAGATCCGAATATAAAATCTACCGTTCCTTCAATATAGCAATTCGTGTAATATTGCCTGCTGTAGTAACCATAGGTATAGAGGGTATCCTGAAAACCAAGGAAGCGGCAATTCTTAAAATAAACCTTATCACCGGATACAGATATGGCCACTGCCTGTCCAACCGGTCCCGAAGAGTTTTGAAAAGTAATATTTTCAGCACGAATGTTCTCTCCATAAAAATAACAGCTTGCTGATCCTGAAGTACCAATATTCTCCCCGAAACGATTTTTCTTTCCACTATAATCATCATAAGTGAAGATGGTTTTCTCCACACTTTCGCCAACCAGCTTAATATTGGTTTTAGAAGCAGCCAAAACCAGCTTTTCCCTATAAACTCCATTTTTAATAAAGATCACTGTTGTATTCTTACGAAAATCGGGCACTGCATAAATAGCTTCCTGAACCGTTTTAAAATTTCCACTGCCATCTTGAGCTACTACAAAATCTCTTTGCTGAGCGGAGCTACTTGCTAAATTTAAAATAACACCGATTAAAATGAGTATTCTTTTCATTGCTGATTTATTTACCGGAATTAACAACATAAGCAACCAAACCAAGCTGTAAAGTTCTTATTTCAGCCAGAACTATTTCAGCCATCTTACGTGCTCCTAACTCATTAAAATGCGTATCATCTTCTTTCCCATCCGGGTAATTAGGATGCTCACCAACCGCTAAATGATTATATAATAATTTAGAGTTCTCAGGACCAAAGCTTATTAAAAGCGCCTGACTTTTTTTATCCATATCAATTAGTGGCGTATTACTTTGCAGGGCAACATCCCTAACAATTTGTGAATACACTGCATGTGTATCTTCAAGTTTACCGGAAGCATCAAATTTCCTGCGTGCAATGGAGGTAAGCAATACCGGATTTCCCTTCTTTTCCCTCGTTTCCTTAACAAATCGTAATAAATTGATTTTAAATTCCTGTTCCGTAGTGGCATTCTTTTTAGTCTGAACTTCATCGTTATGCCCAAATTGAATAAAAACATAATCTCCTTCTTTCAAACTATCCATTACAGATGACCAACGCTTTTCTGCCAGGAAAGACTTGGTACTACGGCCATTTTGCGCCCTGTTATCCACTTGCACCTCCGGTTTAAAAAAGCTGGCAAATGGTGTACCCCATCCTGTTTCGGGATAAGCCTTCTTCGCCTTATCCGCCATTGTTGAATCACCAATCATATAAACCTTAATCTGCCTTTCCTGAGGCAAAGTGAACGACATAAGAATAATGGAGCATAACAACCATTTTCGATTTAAAACTTGCTTAGTCATATTGTTTTTAATTTAGTACAGAAGTATCCGGTATTCTTATTTAAGGCACTGACAGTCAGCGCAAATTAGTTTAATTACCTCCAACAATCAACCCAGATTTCAATTGTATTCCTTTCCTTACAATATTAAAGTTATACCTGAAAAATGGCAAATATTACCTCTAATATTCACGCAATCGTTCCCGACAACAATTAAAATATCTTCTAGCAGACAAAGAACACAAATCTTTCGTCTCCAATACTCAACCTATCCAGATCTTTTCATGGATTTTTTAATCGAATTTTACCACATTCTACACAAAAAAAATATTATAAGTATCTTTAGCTCTTATAAATATCAGTCCTAATAAGAAAGCAATGAGATTTAACACAGTTACTATTAAAGATATAGCAAAAGCGTTGGGTCTTTCTACGTCAACAATCTCCAGAGCTTTACGTGGGGGTTATGAAATAAGTGAAGAAACAAAGAAAATTGTAACTGCATACGCAGAAAAGATCAATTACCATCCTAATCCTATCGCGCTAAGTTTAAAAGAAAGGCGGAGTTATTCCATTGGTATTGTGGTATGTGAAATTGCAAATAACTTTTACTCACAAGCAATTGACGGAATGGAATCTGTAGCCTATACGGCCGGATACAATGTAACCATAACACAAAGCCATGAACGTTTCGACAGAGAGGTATTGAATGTGGAACATCTTGCATCCCGCTCAGTAGACGGTTTATTAATATCTTTATCTTCAGAAAGTTCTGATGTTTCCTACCTGAAAAACCTGCATAACCAAGGGCTCCCTATTGTGCTATTCGATCGTGTAACCGATGAGATTGACACCCATAAAGTAATTGCAGACAATTTTAAAGGTGCTTTTGATGCGACAGAATATCTAATTCAGCTTGGACATAAAAAGATTTCGCACTTTACAAGTTCCGCTCATTTATCTGTAACCGGAGAAAGACTTGAGGGTTATAAAGCTGCATTAAAAAAATATGACATCCCTTTTAATACCGATTATATCAAATATTGTGAACTTGGTGGTAGTAATCAGGAAGAGATTGATAAAGCTACAAAAGAAATACTAGCTCTTAAGGAGTGCCCTGATGCTATATTCTTTGCTCAGGACAAACTTAGTGCCGGTTGCTTACATGCCATAAAAAAAATAGCACCTGATTACTTTTCAGGAATAAAGATTGCAGGATTTACTAATTCTACTGTAGTCGACTTATTTAATCCCCCAATTACAGCTATAAGACAACCTGCCTTTGAGATGGGACAGGCTGCAATGGAATTGCTTATTCAGCTTATTGAAAGCAAAAAACCAGTCACAGAATTTGAAACCAGAGTATTGCACACCGAGTTAATCATTAATAATCCAAATCAATGATGTTCTGATTTGACCTGTTCATCTAGTCTAAATGGCTATTAGTCTAAATAATTTTCAATTAAAGAAATTATATTGTTGATTTGATTAAGAAATTAAAAAAGCAATGAACAAATCATATCATTCAGTTTCGCCATTTATTATGTTGCTAATTCCAGCTTTGCTTGCAATTATACTTTCTGTAAGTAATTCAGGCAAAGACAAGAATCCTGAAAAATACACAGTCTCCAGTTACTTTAGTGTACCTGTACTAAAAGGAGTGATCCAGTCTTTATATTAATTCTGAATCACCTCTTTAAATGCTAAGCTTTCAACCTGATGTTGAGCGGGTATTATAACACTACTAAACCCAACTTCAAGTAGCTTAGCTCGGAAACTTTCTTGCACCTTGTTTTCCCCATGAACCAAATAAATCTGCTTTACTTCTTTAGGATCCTGACAAGACAAAAACTGAAGCAAGTCAGCGCAATCACCATGTGCACTCATTGATCTGATCACTTTTACTTCAGCTCTAACATCATAATCATCACCAAAAATCTGAACGATCTTTTTACCGGACATTAACTGTCCTCCTAAAGATTTTGGTTCACAATACCCAACCAGTAATATCGTATTCTTATTATTTTGAATGTTGTTCCGCATATGATGTTTAACCCTTCCTGCCTCTGCCATTCCAGAAGAGGAAATAATAACACAAGGTCTTGGGTCATCATTTAAGCGCTTAGATTCTTCCACATTCTGGATAAACTTTAATCCTTTAAACTGAAATATATCTTCATCGCGTTTCAAGACCTCTTGAACTTTATTGTTGTACACCTCAATATGTTCTTTCAACACCTCTGTAGCTTTTAAAGACAGTGGACTATCGACATAAAAGGGAACATCGGGCAATGTTCCATTCAGTTCAAGTGCATTTAATGCATACAGTAATTCCTGAGTACGCCCTACACTAAACGCCGGAATAATTAATTTCCCCCTCTTAACCAAACAGGTTTGCGTGACAATTTCTAGCAATTGCCCTTCAATAGGCTCTAAATCTTTATGATAGGAATCTCCATAGGTAGACTCCAGTATAATATAGTCGGCCTGAGGAAAAGGTTGCGGACTTTTAAGTAACATATCATCATAGCTTCCCAGGTCTCCGCTAAATGTAATCTGAGTAAACCTAGCGTCTTCCAATATACTAAGGTTTACTGCCGCACTCCCTAGTATATGCCCTGCATCTGTAAAGCAAAATTTCACTCTGCAGTCAATCTCATAATCTTCATTATACTCTACTATCTTAAAAAGCCGCATAGCTTTCATAACATCCTCTTCGGTATACAAAGGCTCCACAGGAGAACGACCAGCTCTAGCCTCTTTTTTATTGATATAATCAGTATCATTTTTCTGAATCCCTGCAGAATCATTTAAAAGAATTCTCGCCAGATCCATAGTTGCAGCAGTAGAAAATATGGTTCCTTTAAAACCTTGCGCAACCAAACGCGGTATCAATCCACAATGATCAATATGTGCATGCGATAAAATAAGATAATTTACTTCTTCGGGATTGAAACCGAAATGCTCGTTCAATTCATCTGTTTCATCTCCCCTTCCTTGAAACATTCCACAATCAAGCAAAAGCTGAGTTCCATTATTAAGTTTTATAAGGTGTTTGCTGCCTGTTACCGTTCCTGCAGCTCCATGAAATGTTATCGTCATATTCTTTATAGTAGATGTAAATTTTAAACAGGAAAATAAAATTTAAGTTTTTTCTTTCATTGAACTAATAATTTAGTTGTATAACTAAAAACTTAGTTATACTTTTATATAAACAATGTGAGCATATGGAAATCAAGGAACTAACTAAAGCGGAAGAGCAGATTATGCAGGTCTTATGGGAAATAGAACAGGGCTTCGTTAAAGATATAATAGAGATATTACCTGATCCAAAACCTGCCTATAATACGGTATCTACCATCATCCGAATCCTGGAAACTAAGGGTTTTGCAGATCATCTGGCACTTGGAAATAGCCATCAGTATTTTCCAGTTATTACACGTGAACAATACCGCAGTTTTGCCACCGACAAATTACTCCACAATTACTTTGGCAACTCGGTAGAAAAAATATTTTCTTTCTTTGTAAAAAAAGAAAAAATTGATCTGCAAGAGGCTGATGAAATCCTAAAACTAATTGGAAACTTTAAAAAGAATAAGTCATGAACTGGGCAATATATCTTATACAGGTCAATATATACCTAATTTTATTTTATGGTTTTTATACTCTACTACTGCGTAGTGAGACCTTTTTTATTCTGAACCGAATCTATTTAGTTTCAACCGCTATACTATCCCTTTGTATCCCTATTATCCAGAGCCAATGGGTATACGCTTTATTTTTTCATCAACAGGATACAGTATCGGTTACCTTGGAATCCATATACCTAACAGGTGTTACAGTAACTCAATCGAAAAATCTGACAGATTGGTTGCTTATAATTTACCTATCAGGTGCATTAATATCCACGGGTAAGTTTGCTCATCATTTATATCTAATTATAAAAAGTCAAGGTAATAGTCCACAATCAGCCTGGTCATTCTTTAGCAAGATCAGGATCTCGGATGAACTGGATGAGAAGGAATCCATCAGGAAACACGAGATGGTACATGCAAACCAGTTACATTCTGCTGATGTGATACTCTTTGAAATTCTGGCCATCATTAACTGGTTTAATCCAATAAGTTATCTCTATATCAAATCTATTAAATATATACACGAGTTCATTGCAGACGAGAATACAGCAGATATAATGGGAAAACATGATTATTCCGTATTACTGGTCAGCAATGCCTTCGGAGTCAAACCACTTCATTTAACCAATAGTTTTTTTAACCAATCATTACTAAAAAAGAGAATTATCATGTTACAAAAAAACAAGTCAAAACGTACCGCCTTGCTGAAGTACGGATTATCAGCACCTTTATTTGCCTGTATGGTAGTTATGGCATCCGCAAGCTCTCAGTCTGATAAGCTAACCAAACAAATCAAGAACACGGTAGACAATGTAAATGCAGAGCTAGCGAATAATACTGCAGGCCCTTCAGGATCTGTCAGTAACCTTTTAGCCACTCTGATTAACGCCAAACCAATAGCAACACCTAGAAATACGCTGCTACGTAGCACTGACAGTGTATTTTCCGTCACCACCATAGATAAACTACCGGAATTTCAGGGAGGAATGTATGCCTTCTTTGCTTATGTTGGGAAAAATTATAAATATCCAGTTGAAGCCAGAAAAAAAGGAATAACAGGAAAATTGATACTTTCTTTTATTATAGAAACAGATGGAACACTGACTGATATTAAAATATTACAGGATATTGGATATGGGACTGGAGAAGAGGCGTTAAAATTGCTTCAGAATTGTCCCAAATGGCAACCTGGAATAAAAGACAAAAAGCCGGTACGCGTTCTATTTACACTACCCATCATGCTCAACCTCGAAGGAGACAAAACCGGGTCCATAAATTCGAATTCACAGATTGACTCGAATCAGCCGCTTTACCTATTAGACGGAAAGGAAATCAAACAAAGTGATATAGCAGCAATCGATGCAAATACCATCAAATCCATACACGTGGCTAAGGGCAACCAAACTGCTCAATATGGTGAAAAAGGAAAATACGGAGTCATTAAACTACAGTTGAAGACGCCGGAAGAGTTAGCGCAGACACCCTCTGATAGTTCTCCTGTCAAAGAATTAAAATCAAACATAAATGAATTATCCCCAACAGTAGTGGTGGGTTATAATGCAAGCACCACAAAAGAGATCAGTAATAGCATTCCTAATTTCAAGGGACTTATAATTGTTGATGGAAAAGAAACCTCTTCCTCTGATTTAAAAAACATCAAACAAGAGACTATACAGTCTATGTCTGTTCTAAATGATGATCAGGCTTCTAAAATGTACGGAGCAAAAGGGAAAAATGGGGCGATTATTGTCACGAGCAAAAAGTAATAAAAACTATTAAAATCACAAGAGCCCAGTGCTTTCGCAACTGGGCTCTTGTCACAATATCTCCTTGCCTCGCAAAACAAAAATAATTAATTTATCTCTTCTTCTTTAAAAAACTTAGCGTTATAAAAATCGCGACGCATTCTATTGATGTTTGTTAACGAAATTTCTTTAGGACATTCAATCTCACAAGCACCAGTATTAGTACAGTTCCCGAACCCTTCCTTGTCCATTTGTGCTACCATTGCCTGAGCTCTGCGGTATCTTTCAGGTTGTCCCTGTGGCAATAATGCCAACTGAGAAATCTTAGCCGATACAAACAAAGACGCAGAAGCATTTTTACATGCCGCAACACAAGCTCCACAAGAAATACATGTCGCCGAGTTAAATGCTTCATCTGAAACAACCTTAGAAATAGGTATTTCATTAGCATCCGGAACTCCTCCTGTATTTACTGAAATAAATCCACCAGCTTGTTGAATTCGATCAAAAGCAGAACGGTCTACCGCTAAATCCTTAATTACGGGAAATGCAGTTGCTCTCCAAGGTTCAATGGTAATAATCTCCCCATCGTGAAAGCTACGCATATGCAACTGACAAGTTGTTATAGCCTGTTTAGGGCCGTGTGGGCGACCATTTATATATAACGAACATGCGCCACAAATTCCTTCGCGACAATCATGATCAAAATGAATAGGATCCTGTGTCCCCTTAACCAAGCGCTCATTCACGACGTCAAGCATTTCAAGAAAAGACATCTCAGGTGATATATCAGCAGCTTTATATGTAACAAATTGACCCTTGTCTGCAGCGTTCTTCTGTCTCCATACCTTCAGGGTTAAATTCATGTTTCCACTCATGGCTTATTTAGATTTCTTATATAACTATTTATAACTACGTTGAGTAAGTTTGACATTTTCAAATATCAACTCTTCTTTATGCAATTCTGAAGGAGTATTCTCCCCTTTGAATTCCCAAGCTGCAACGTATGCAAAATTCTCATCATCACGTTTCGCTTCACCTTCTTCAGTTTGGCTCTCTTCTCTGAAGTGGCCACCGCAAGATTCTTTACGATTCAGTGCATCATCCACCATCAATTCGCCCAATTCAATAAAGTCAGCCACACGTCCTGCTTTTTCAAGCGACATATTCATCTCTTCATTTTCACCCATCACAATTGCATTTTTCCAGAAATCAACTTTTAATGCCTGAATCAATCCCTTTGCTTTCAATAAACCGGCTTCATTACGGGCCATACCACAGTATTCCCACATAATCAATCCAAGGTCGCGATGATACTCGTCAAGGGTCTTCGTTCCCTTCATAGCCAGGAACTTATTGATCTGGTCCATGATATCCTTCTTTGTTTGAGCAAAAGCCGGATGACTGGTATCAACTGGTTTCGGGCCGATACCTGCAAGATAATCACCTAAAGTATAGGGGATCACAAAATAACCATCCGCAAGTCCCTGCATTAAAGCAGAAGCTCCAAGACGATTCGCACCGTGATCAGAAAAATTACATTCTCCCAGTGCATATAAACCTGGTACTGAAGTCATCAGATTATAATCAACCCAAAGTCCACCCATCGTATAATGTACCGCAGGATAAATCCGCATTGGCATTTCATAAGGATTCTCATCTGTAATCTGATAATACATATCAAATAAGTTTCCATATTTAGCTTGAACAGCATCCTTTCCAAGACGATGAATCGCATCTGCAAAATCCAGGTAAACAGCCTTTCCAGTTGTTCCTACTCCTTTACCTCCATCACAAACTTCCTTAGCATTACGGGAAGCCACATCACGGGGAACAAGATTTCCAAATGAAGGATATTTACGTTCCAGGAAATAATCACGATCATCTTCCTTTAAATCACCAGGCTTTACCTGTCCTTTACGAACCTGTTCAGCCAACTCTTTCGTTTTAGGAACCCAAACACGTCCGTCATTACGAAGAGATTCAGACATTAAAGTCAATTTTGACTGATAGTCACCCGTTACAGGAATACAAGTAGGATGGATTTGCGTATAACAAGGATTAGCAAAAAAAGCACCCTTTTTATGTGCTCTCCAGATTGCTGTAGCATTACATCCCATGGCATTGGTAGACAAATAGAACACGTTACCGTATCCACCAGTACACAATAGCACAGCATGACCAGCAAAAGATTCAATCTCACCAGAGATCAGATCACGGGTAACAATACCCTGAGCCTTACCATCAACCATAACCAAATCAAGCATTTCATGACGGTTGTACATCTCTACTTTACCTAAATTAATCTGGCGGTTTAAGGCAGAATAAGCACCTAATAACAACTGTTGTCCAGTTTGACCTCTTGCATAAAAAGTACGGGAAACCTGAGCACCACCAAAGGAACGGTTATCAAGTAAGCCACCATATTCACGAGCAAAAGGAACACCCTGTGCTACACATTGGTCAATGATATTAACAGATTCCTCTGCCAACCGATGTACGTTTGATTCTCTGGAGCGATAATCGCCTCCCTTTATTGTATCATAAAACAAACGATAAACACTATCGCCGTCATTTTGATAATTTTTTGCTGCATTAATACCACCTTGTGCAGCAATAGAGTGAGCACGACGGGGACTATCCTGATAACAAAACGATTTTACATTATAACCAAGCTCTGCAAGTGATGCAGCTGCAGAAGCACCAGCCAAACCAGTTCCAACTACAATTACTGTAAACTTCCTTTTGTTAGAAGGATTTACAAGCTTCAGATCGAATTTATATTTATTCCACTTTTCCGCTAATGGGCCTTGTGGTGTTTTTGAATCTAATACCATGTCAGAATTATATTTTATCCCTATAAGGGAGGATTCATCTATTGTGCGAAATACATATATATGGGCATTGCAGCAAATATTGCAGGTATGATAATACTAAATACCCAAAGCCCCGCAAAATCAATAATTGGCTTATACTTTACGTGATCAAACCCAAGCGTCTGGAACCCACTTTGAAAACCATGATACAAATGGAAACCTAAAACAATCATGGAGAATACATATAATATAACATACCATACATTGCTAAATGCATCTTTTACAACAAAATAAAGATCTTTTGCGACAACCACTTCTGTTTTATTCTGTACATTGACATATTCAGCATGCACCAATTCTTTCCCTTCAAATGGCAACTGTGTAACAGTTACTACATTTGGGTTCTCCAGGCTCATTTCATATTGCACATAAGGTAAACCTCCCCAATGATACTCTGCCCAAAATGTTTTCATATGAATAACAAGAAATAACAGAATAACTGTTCCCAGGATACCCATATTTCTAGAGCTCCAGGTACTGTTTGCCGCTCCGTTATACTGAGCATATTGAATAGTTCTTGCTTTTTTATTCCGTGCTGTAATAATTAAAGCGTAAACCGCATGCAAAATGATGGAGATATACAATATATACGAAACGATTTTGATTGGCAGAAAATGAGTCATAAAATAAGAATACTCATTAAATGCTTTACCTCCATCATCTTTAAACAACTGAAGATTTCCAATAAGATGGATGACGAGAAACAAGCTAAGAAACAAACCAGTTAATCCCATTATTAATTTTCTTCCCAGTGTTGAGGAGAAAGCTTTACTTAAACTACCCATTTTCCTTTCTTAAATTATATATAGAAGTACAAAAGTATCCAATAACATGACAATAATATAACCCATCTGGTCAAAAACACACTACATTACTCAATTTAGAAACAATCTAATCACAACTTAAGCACTTTATTGTTCAAAATGCCAAAGACATGCTCGGCTTTAGTAACTTCAATACAATAATTACCTGTAAACTTTCCAAAAGCAGGAATTACTGCCTGGACTGAATTGAAGTAAAAGCAGGATAAGGTAAGAGACTGCTTTCCTTTTCCTTTAAGTTTAACTGCAGGATGAATGTGGCCACTGATGCAATACAATTCAGAACCCTCATTTTCAGTTAGAGGTTCATGTATAAATTTAAACGGAAAGAAAATATACTCCTTCATAACAATAAATCCTGCATCACTATAATGATGATGATTCAAAACATCATGATTCCCTTTCACTAAAACCATTTGAATGTTTGGGAATAAGCCGGTCCAAAGCATTAACCAGTTCCAGTCATCATTATATTCGCTATGAAACAGATCACCCAAAAAAATGATTCGCTTTGGATTGTATTTCGCAATTAGGTCAGATAATACGGCTAATTCTTCTTGTTCTAAATCTTTGGGAATAGCAATACCGGCATTACGAAAATGACCAACTTTTCCAATATGCAGGTCAGACACAATAAGCGTTTGCTGTTCTTCCCAAAATATGCCCTTCTCAGATAGTAATACCAAATGTTGTTTAAGTAATTCCCACTTCAAACCTTTATCTTCCACTATCATCCCCAAGCTTTATATTGTAAAATTATGAAAACAGTCTGCAAAATACAAGCTAACATAGGCAAAAGATGAAGTACAACTTAAACTATTTTACTCCCATTTTTAGATGCACTGGGTTATAATTCAATTATGAGCCTAGTTCAGAATATTTATCTAAGTATGATGATTTGAAAAACACCCGATCTCATAAAAATATATTTCATATATAATCAACGGAGAATATTTATCAAACAACAAGTAATTGAAGGTGTTAACATTATGCCTCAATAGGATAAAGCCTGTGGTCGCGACATGCACAAAGACAAGATCGTCGGTTTATTTTCGGGAAAGATGGCAGCAATCAGGAGTTCAGGGAATTCGGGACTTATACCGATATGAGCCGTTTCCCAACAGCGATCATTTTACAGCCAGGTGCGGTATTGCGCCAGGAAACAATGGAAGTGCAGGTAAAAGAAAAAACACTTTAATTAAAAAAGGCAATAGTTATTTAAGAGTTGCCATTGTTGGCGCTGCTTGGGTCACTGTTCGCATGAAGGATTCTTATTGGCACGCTTTATTTGATAAGTCAAGTAAGCGCATGAAGGCGCAAAAGGCGATTGTAGCTGTTGCAAGAAGATTGCTCAAAGTGGTATATAATACATTAGAAACACTAACTATTTACAAAGAAAAGGGAATTGCCCATTTTGTTTATTTGCAGGCTAAAGCAGCATTGTATCATAACACAAAGCTATCGTGCTCTCAAACTACTATTGATTAAAACACTAAAAGGACGGAAAAGGTAATAAAACAAAGAGTCTGAAACCTAAGCTACCAAAACTGTAGATAGCACCCAGGTTTGTTCCAAAAGAACGCAGAGGAAACTTGTTATTATTTTTAATTATGGCATTTAAATCTGAACTTTTAAAGATCAATATTGCCTGTTCGTTATTGTTTACAAAGAAAGGTCTCAACGGTATTCATATAGGCATTCGGTTCCTCGAACATAGGTGCATGTCCAGAATATTGCATTTCCACAAATGTTGCATATTTTATTAGTGAAGCAACTTCCTTTCCGTCACCAGGAGGGTTCAAACCATCATACTTTCCGCTGATAACCAACGTCTTTACTTTAATCTTAGAGAGCTGCTTTCTAAAATCGAAAGCACCAATAGCCTTATTGGCAGCATTAAATTGTTCAGGGCTCAGGTTTGTTTCAAATATCTCCAAATGGTTTTTCATCAGTTCGGGGTCATACACCATAAATTTTAATAGTTTTACTATGGTTTCATGCATATTCAAACCCTTAATTTCTTCTTCATTTTCTTTAAACAACCGCTGTATCGAAGAAGTAAGTCCATTGGACTTTGTAACAGTCAATATCAACTTATCAATACGATTCGGAGCTGTGATAGCAACCAGTTGAGCAATATAACTGCCCATGGATACGCCAAGCAAATGCGCTTTTTCGAAGCCAAAATAATCCATGATTCCAATAATATCCTGCACATGATCTCCCATAGTGAATTCTATTGGTTTATCTGATTTCCCGTGACCACGACAATCCAATGCTACCGTTTTGAAGTTTTTCGATAGTGGTTCAATTACATTTCTTAAATGTGCATGGTGATCTCCGCCGACTCCATGTATTAAAATAATAGGAAACCCAGTTCCTTTGACTTCGACATACAGCTGAATACCATTAATTTTTATAAGTCCCATATAAATTGTTTAAACGCACCTTTCTAATGCAAAGGTATACTTCTGAAAAGATAACAAAAATTAAACTACTTTAATTTTTGTTATTGTACCTCAAGTTATAATGCCTTATTTTTAATAACACAACGCAGTTGAAAATCAAAATAATGGAGTATTAGCCTGTTTATTTGTAGAGGAACCTTCTAAATAAAGCTTGGCAAAACGATCATTTTAATGGAGAACTATCTGCTCGCAAATTCATATAGACGCAAAAAAGCCCGGTAGTACTGAA
>NZ_MDFN01000003.1 GCF_001730525.1 Arcticibacter eurypsychrophilus | reverse complement strand
ATATTCGGTCGTGAACATTTCAAGGCACACTGCTCTTGTTACAGGTGACGTTCTTGAAGTCATGGAACGACAGGCAACGGAATTTCCTGAGTTTTTAAGCTCTATTGCCCATAAGGCTGATTATGCCTACGCAGCTGGAAAATGGACCGTTAAAGAAATGGCCGGGCATATTATTGATACAGAGCGAATTCTTGTTTACCGCTTAACGGTGATCATCCGCGGAGAGCAAAGCGCACTCCCGGGTTTTGATGAGGATGAGTATGTTCTTCGCGCACATTTCCATGACAGGAGTCTACTTAGCTTTGCAGAGGAGTTTAGTTTAATGAGGAAATCGCACCTTTATTTGTTCCGTTCCCTCAATGAAGAGGAACTATCCAAAACAGGAATTGCTTCAGGAAAGGAAATCAGTGCACACCGGCTTCGCTTAATGATTGCAGGGCACCTGATTCACCATATCGCTATCCTTCATGAACGATATTTATGATGTAAAAGAAGATTAGGATCAGTTAAGACAGTAGGATTGGGAGTAAGAACTGTTCGTTAATAAAATACAATATTGTTTGATAGTAAATTACAATTTTCGCTGTTGACATGGGAAACATAGGTTATGCATCTGAATTTATTCTTATTCAATACCTATTAACATTTCTACATTTTCAATTGGGTTTTTATTAATCCAAAGGGGGAAGCTATCAATGAATTCTTTGAGTCTGATTTTCTGCTTTTCGGTTAAAATAACTGGTGAACCAATATCAATAAGTTCGAATCTTGCTTTTTGATTTATCTTAAGCTTAAGCTTTATTTCTTTTCCTTTCAACTGTTTTCTAATGCCTTGATAGTTTGAAGAATAGGCCATATAGATATCGAATTCGTTTGGAATAATGAATTTCGGGATCTCATTGTCGAACCAATTAATTTTTGAAGAATAGTTACTTCGATAGCTTTTTGTTATTGCATTTGATGTTAAACCGATCATGCTTATTCGATTAGCACTCAATAAGTCATTAAAAGTTGGTTCATAAAATCTGTTTGTGTCAATATCAGAGGGTAATCTTTCTGCTAATTTAGAAGCTAATTTTAGGTTTGCTGAATTTCTATCTGCATATAGTTTTACAATTTCCTTATCTATGAAATGGATACCATCTTTGGTTCTTATGGTCATTGAAATTGTCGGAAAGTCAGCTGGATACTGATATACGAATACATCCACATAAAACAGGTCTTTATCAGAATCAATTTCATCTATTACTTGAAATCCTTTTTGATCTAACGCCATTTTTATGATGCGCTCTATATCTTCTGAACTTGTATTTGCTGTCACGAAGCTTTCACCTCTTAAAATATTGGCTTTGACAATTGCTTTCTTTGCGGCATGGGCAGTTGAAAGGGTAAAAATCAAGAGTAGGATCAGGGGTATTATTCTCATTAAGATTTGATTATATTGTTTTTTGTTGTCAAGTTAGTAGGTCGTCGTTTTCTGGTGGAGGTGCGTTAGCGTTTTAATCAGGCAGAACTGTTAGGGCCTTTAATAGATCAAGACTTTTAAATTTATCTTTTATTTTATTGTCAAAATTAACTTTATCATCAGTGAATGAGACAATTTCAGTATCAAAATGCCATGTCCCTAAATAATTCAAAGAATTGGCAGTTATAGTAAATTCATACTTGTCTAGGTCACTTTCATTAAGTTCTTCGAACCTTAATTTGTCTGCTAAAATTTCCTTTGAGCCATTCCCTTTATAAATGGGTTCGGTGAAAAATTTAGCGCCGTACCACTTACTTTGTATCCACCAATAATGTAGAATTGTGTAATTGCCGGGGGATATGATATACGAGAAAGTGTTTTCCTTTGCTGTTTTGAATGTGGGCTTTACATTGAAAGTGAATATTTCCATGGTGTCATCATTAATTAATCGAATTTCTTGAGGAAAGTCACCGCTAGATAAACCTAACCGCTGAACGAAATTCCCATAAAACATAGCTTTCCCTGCTGGGATGATGATGTTGTTTTGATATTCGTTAAGTGCCTTATAGTTTTGGCCGTAAGAAAGTCTTGTTATAAAGATTAAAGCGATGATAGTTAGATGTTTCATTTAAAGTGGATAGGGTTTTAGGAATGATTTGTATGATTTGAAGTTATAGTATTTGTATGCCAAAGCTACTAAATGCAAATCAGAGGTTTTTACTTGAAATATTAAGTTTGTATGTGTTTAATCCTATCGCTTTGAAATAAATCCACATGTGCTGTTGTCTGACTTTTATCAATTATTCTGCTGATTGGACCGATGAAGAGACCATCACGGTGTCCTTCATCAATTCTTGGATTTGTGATTAAAATCATGTTTCAAGGAATAGACAGCGATTAATCAAGCTAAGCGACAAATTAATTTTAATTTGGTAAAAAAAACGCTTGAAATATCTCCACCTGCTTTCTCTGGTTGTTCTTTTTTTTCTTTCTTGTACAGAACACGTGATGAGGGAAAAGAAAAATGATAACTTTTATTATGACCAGGCGTTCACGTACCGTGAAAAAGGCATGATTGACAGTTCCTTCTTTTATTTTATTAAGGCTAAAGATTTATTTTTGCAGCAAAAAGATAGTCTGGGTGCAGGGAAATGTCTGGTTAATATGGCAATTATTTCCAATGATAAGGGCGATTATTTCGGCTCACAGGAGATTTCATTAAATGCTATTTCTTACTTTGACGTAAAAAACGAAGACCAATATGTATTTATTCGGTCAAATTACAATAATCTTGGTATTGCAACACAGAAATTGGGGGATGCTGAACATGCTTTGGGATTCTATAACTCAGCAATCAGATTCTCCAGGGATTCTTTAGACACACGTGTTTATCGGAATAACATGGCCACAAGCTATCAGTTGCTTGGTGATCATAGGGCTGCTATCAGCGTATACAAGATCATTTTAATGGAAGCCAGCAAGAATAAAAAAGAATATGCAAGAGCACTAACGAATATCTCTTATAACAAATGGCGTCTTAATCCCAGCTATAATCCATTGACTGGTTATTTGATAGCATTACGCATTCGTCAGAACGAAAAAGATCTTTGGGGGCAAAATTCAAGCTTCCTGCATCTCTCTGAATACTATTTTGAGAAAATGCCCGACTCTGCTTTGCTTTACGCCAAGCTGAGTTATCGGGTTGCTAAAGAACTAAACAGTGCTGATGACCAGTTGATAGCACTTCAGAAACTCGTCAGATTAAGCCCTGTGCAAGAAACTAAACAATATTTTGAAAGGTACAAAAGTGTGAATGATAGCATCCAGAATGCACGTGGCAAAGCTAAAAATCAATTCGCGCTCATTCGGTACCAAACAGAAAAACATAAAGCCGATTTTCTGAACGCCCAGGCGGAAAACATTCATAGGAGAAATAACATCCTGATACAGAATTTCATTCTGGCTATTTTGATTGCAATCCTGATAGTGGGCTATATCTGGTATAAAAAGCGGAAGAAGATATTACAGCAGGAACAGGAACTGGAAGTAAAAAATACGAAGCTTAAGTATGTAAAGAAAATTCATGACAGGGTTGCTAATAAGGTTTATCATGTCATGTCTGAAGTAGAAAACAGTCCGCAGGTTGATAGAGACGGCTTGCTGGACAAACTTGAAGTGATTTATAATATATCGAGGGATATTTCTTATGAAAATGAAGAGGTTATCAGTGCCGATAATTATGCAGAACAACTTTCGAAAATGCTCCAATCATATTCTTCTGAAATCACCGAAGTGCTGTTAGTCGGAAATGAAGAGGAATTGTGGATAGAGATTGGTAATGCCTCAAAGACAGAGCTTCTTCTGATTATGCAAGAGCTGATGACCAATATGAGAAAGCATAGTTATGCGGAAACTGTGGTTATAAAATTTCAAAAGAGTGACTCCACGGTAAGCATTCTATATTCAGATAATGGCGTCGGGATGAAAGATGCTGCAAAGAAAAATGGATTAGCGAATACGGAAAACCGTATTAAAAGTATACTTGGGACTATTACATTTGATAATATAAATGAAAAAGGACTTATGATTAATCTTTCGTTTCCTTTTTCCTAAAAGATCATACACCAATGTTCAAAAAAGTACTCATAGCAGAAGATCACGAACACACTAATATTTCTGTGCGTAAAACCCTGGAAGATCTCGGTATAGCTCAGAGAGAGTTCCGATCTTATTGTGATGAAGCACTAAAGCTCGTAAAGATAGCAATCAATCAAGGAGAGCCTTTTGATTTAATGATCACGGATCTATCCTTTGAAGAAGATAAAAACATACAGCGGATAAATGGGGGTAAGGAGCTGATCATGGCAGCAAAGGCTTTACAGCCTGATTTGAAAGTTATTGTTTTCTCCCTCGAAAATAACATCAACGTTGTGGACGAACTTTTTGATTACTTATCTATTGATGCATACGTTCGAAAAGCCCGGTATGATGCAGAAGATCTAAAAAGGGCGGTAGAGGCGGTTTCAAACAATAAAAAATATCGTTCGGCTGATTTAATTCGAAAAAGAAGTACAGAGATTTCTTACGATTTCAAGGCTTTTGATATTGAGATCATTACGCTGTTGTGCAACGGTACTCCCCAAAAAAATATTCCTGCATATTTACAGAAAAAAAATATTAAGCCCTCTGGCTTAAGCAGTGTTGAAAAACGTCTTAACTCGATTAAGACCTCATTGAATATTTTCAATAATGAGCAGTTAGTTGCTTACTGTAAGGACAAAAAAATTATTTAATCATTCTGCGACTGCACGTAAAAGAAAGGTCTTTTTGCGTGGACACATTCGGCTGTTTCTCCCTTTAAAATACTGTACTGCTTTACGGGTTTCCGTAAAAATGCAACTGTCTAACTGTCTATTTTTGATAACAAGAAACAGGGCCTACTGGCGCATTAAACTGAAAAAATATCAATGAATATACTTTTACTATGCGGGTATCTTGTCTTAAATATCATTAGCACGACAGGACTGGGATTAGACTTATCATAAACAGACGACAAATGCCATTATTCTGCGACCTGCAGAATGGACTTTAAAGATCAAATCCCACAAATACAAACAGAGGTGTTTAGGAATGTATTCAATAAATAATACTAGAAGGTTTATAAAAACTCTATAGATTAAACTAATTATCTTTGTACGCATAGGTAAAGCGAAACATAATCAAGTTATTTCTAAGAACGGCGTAGGTTGTTTCAATCTCTAATAACCGAAATTAAATAAACCTTCAACATAATGACCGAAACCAATCGTATCGAATTCAAACAAGAACTTACAGACTCTTTGGAGAAGGAAGTGATTGCTTTTCTGAATTATAAAGAAGGCGGAATTATTTATATTGGAATTAATAATGAGGGCATTCCAGTAGGAGTAGCTGATTTTGATGGTGATCAGCTTAAAATAAAAGATCGTTTAAAACATAACATTGCTCCATCATGTATGGGTTTATTTGATGTGGTAAGCGAGCAAAACGATAATTTGAATACTATTAAAATTATTGTAGCAAGCGGCAGTGAAAAACCATATTTTCTTAAAAAATATGGCATGACAGAAAAAGGTAGCTTCGTACGTGTAGGATCAGCTTCAGAACCAATGCCGCAAAGATTGATTGAGGACTTGTTTGCCAGGCGCACCCGAAATTCTATAGGTAAAATTAAGTCCAATCAACAAAAACTGAATTTCGAACAATTGAAAATTTATTATGAGGCGGTTAGTAAAAAACTCAACGATAAATTTGCAGCTAACTTAGAGTTACTTAATACAGATGAACAATATAACTACGTTGCTTATTTGTTGTCAGACAGTAATAATATTTCAATAAAACTTGCGAAGTATAAGGGAACTAGTCGGGTTAATCTTATAGAAAGCAATGATTATGGTGGCGAATCGTTGATTAAGGCCACAAAACAGGTTCTTGATAAAATTGATTTGGAAAATAAAACTTTGACTCAAATTACTTCAAAAGAAAGAAAAGAGATTAGATTGTGGGATCCTATTGCTTTAAGGGAAGCTATAATCAATGCATTTGTACATAACGATTACACAAGTGAGGTGCCACCAAAGTTTGAGCTTTTTGACGATAGAATTGAAATAACATCTACTGGTAGCTTACCAGAAGGTTTAAGTCAGGAAGAATTCTTTGATGGATTTTCTGTGCCCCGTAATAAAGAGATCATGCGGATATATAAAGATCTGGATCTGGTTGAACAACTCGGTTCTGGTGTTCCTCGTATCTTGGAATCATATGATAAACAATGTTTTAAGTTTTCAGATCATTTTTTAAGGATGTCGTTTCCTATTTTTAGCAATGAAGTAGATGGCCATGTAATTGGTGAATTAGGAGGTGGTGCAATAGGTGGTGCAATGGGTGGTGCAATAGGTGGTGCAATTGACTTAACTGATCGGCAACAAGAGGTATTGGCAATCATTAAATCAAATCGAGGTGTTAGTTATAGAGCTATTGCCGGGTTGTTGAAAATCAATGAATCTGCTGTATTGAAACATATTGAAATTTTGAAAGAAAGGGGATACATCGTTCGGGTTGGAGGTACAAGGGGGTATTGGAAAGTTTAAAATAAATATTGAATTGCAAAGTACAGAGATGTTGATGAGCCGTATTTTAATCGCTGAGAAAATATGAAAAAGAGTTTTTTAATTATGGCTTTAATATTGGTGGTCACTGGTTTTTTTACTGCGAAAGCTCAAGTGGCCTTCTATATTCCCCCGCTCTTTCCAGTGCAATATTCATATGGTGATTATAATTTATTTTACTGTTTAGAGTGGTTACCTTGTCTTTAGCCTTTTTCTTTAGTAAGACAAAATCAGTTAACTCGTCTTCAATCTCCTTAATGATAAAAGGGATTTCTAAAATTGGATCGGTTACAAGGAAGCCATTTTCTCTATTCGATATCATCTCTTTAAGAATATCAGTGGAAGATGCAATAATAATTTTACTGTAGTACATTACCTCTATAGCAAAAAGTTGGCCAGCCGCACCAGAATTGCTTTTAATTAAAACTATGCATGCTTTTGAACGTCTAACTAATTCTGCAAATTCTTCCCTTGCCACATCATTAAGTAGAATGACATTATCTGGCATTTTAATATTCCTCAATTCGTGATTTAATTCTGAAGAACAAATTACGAGATTTGTGGATTCCTTTCTAAAAATTTCAATAAGGCTAGCATAATCCCGATGGCTATAACCACCTGAAAAATAAAAATCAGAGGTGATATTATTCCAGTCAACTTCCTTTGTATATTGATTGTGAAGGGTTTCATTAGGCTTTGGTTCAAAGACCAGCGGAATAAAATGAATGTTTGAAGATTTTAGATTAAAGGCATTAGAATAAAGATTTTTTTCAAATTCAGAATAAACAAGTAAGCTGTCATCTTCACAGAAAAATAAGCGAAACAATTTTTTAAATGCTGGAAAGTATCTATGGTTATGTAAAAAAAAACCCTCCCAAATGATAGAAGTTCTCTTTTTAATTAAGCCTAAACTTCTATATATTAGTAACGGAACGGTTATGTAACCAACAGAAATAATAGTGTTTTTTCTTCTTAATTCTTTCAGATGACTTAATACCTTGAATGAGTCTCCAAGAAGCTTAAATATTAAAATCCATTTCGAGGCAATGGAAAAGTGATCTTGATTAAGTATGATAATTTCAATTTTACGCTCATTGCAGTATTCCATCAAATTTCCTGGCAAAAATCGAGACGTTATCGTTATTAATTTCATAATTATTGCTTTTGTAAAATGAAGATACTATTCTCATTTTACAAAAGCAGTAATTATGTTGAGGTTGTACACTTTTTGTTACCCCCTAAATTAAGGTCAGGGTCATCTTATCTTATTTTACTTTAATGTAGGTATAAGGGTAATTATAATCGTATAATCCAAGCTGATCCGTTAGATCTAGCTTTTGCAGATCCATTAGCTGGGATACTAGAAGGTGTAGAAGGTTTTAAGTTATCAAGTAAGGTTAAGGCGTTTAATGTATTTTCATTATAAATACTTATTTCACGACCAGCATTGCCAATATAGGCGATTGGATTTGGGAAGTGAATCTGCCCTCCGCTACTTATATTTACAAATAAAATATCATCTCCTTCTGAAATATTGTAATCATTTATAGTGATTGCTTTAAAATAACCCGATATACTGTTAGTGTTGTTGACTGCTCCACTATTATTTGTGAAATAGAAATTACCGCTTGCTTGAGGCACCCAGCTATTTCCAATAGCACGATTTCCAACAGTATTTGAATCATTAAAAGAGATCATTCCATCTTGAGATCCCGCACCAGAATTATCCAACAAGTTAAAATTAATTTTATTATACGTACTACCACCCTGCAGATAAAGCACATTTCCAGCAAGAACCTTACAGCGATTTTGATGAATAATACCATAGCTTGCATTTGTCAAACGCATTGCAACTCCATCTGTAACGATAATATTATCATGTATGCTATAGCCAACAATATTATTTATATCTATTTCCCGAATTTTTGTTTTATCAGTAATACTTCCAGCAAGCTCAATGATATTATTTGCTACAATCCAGCTTCTTTTAATTGGTATACCAGCAGAAACTTGAGATGAGTCGGTCCCAGATGCTAGAATACCTGTAAATCCATATGTTGAGGAACTAATTAAATTGCCAATGGTGTTAAGTCTTATTGCCCCGGCATTTTCTATCCCATAATATGTATTAGTAGTTGTATTCATTCGCATATCCCGGATAGAATTGTAATTGATTTGGCCATCAGTAATTGTACCTGAAACTGATATACAGCTTACTGAAACACCCGTTTGAATTGTACCTACATCATAGAGGTAGTTATTGTCAATCTTAAAATTTTGAATACGAACCTTGACGGGAGAATAATTGTGATTCTGAATCTCTATGCCCATTCTTCCAATACTGATAAACTGATTGTAAAGGATGCGAATGTTACTAATCATTGAAGCCGCTCCTTCACTTACCATCTTAATTGCATTAGCTTTTGTATTGGGATTGGTAAAATAGCAATCATGAATATAAATATTGTTTTCGATATCACTAGTGCCGAAATTTGCAAACGTAATCATACCATCAGGATCATCTGTTGTATTAGACCTGATAGATTCAAATCTGAGCCCTGCAATTTCCAAGTTAGAAAAGGTGCCGCTAAATAGAAATATTTTGTTAAGACCTGTTGTAAGTTTAGCTCCGGTACTGGAGACTATTTTAAAATTAGAAATCCCTGTAATATTTAAAAAGTTGGAAAAAGAATAAGATCCAGCTAAAAAAAATACACTGCCTCCATTTGGTCCAAAAGCAGTTATAATATTATTTAAAATCGTATACATATCAGATCCCGTGTAAGTAGTATAAGATGATCCTAATTTTGCAGTAGCGGTAATCGTACTTCCATTGATGTTTACGATATAGACATATGAAGATGAATTGTCCATAATTAGTTTAGGTTTAGCTTATTTGGTTAATAATAGGAGTAATTGACAACATAATAGAAAAAAATAATAAATCTTAAAATATAACTTAAAACCGTAGTGAATGTATTAAGTAGGCTAATATTTGAATTTACTGACAGCAAATAGGATCAGTTAATAAATGGATCATGGTTAATGAACGGCCTAAGGAACAGATCTTTGAATTCACTTCTAGTTGTTTCAAATCTTTTACGCATATATTCTTTGATAAAGGCAGCGCGTACGCTGTCTTTTGCATTGGACTTACGGTTTACTTTAGGGCAATCAAAGATTGGAATCTGGAAGATGATGAACCTGAAGACCCACATTCTATTAAATGGACAATCTGGAACAATGGTAGTTAGGGGAAAATTAAAGGTGTCAGGCGACAAGCAAGCGCTAATCAGAAGGACTGGGTAGTACTTAAGTCATTTGAATTACCTTCTGAATTGTCCTTTGCTGTAATTGGCCACAAGTGATGGGAAAATGACCTAAGGAAAGAGATACCTTATGCATTTGTGGTTAGTTTTGAAATTTTAAATTCTGAGATTGAAATTTATGAAATTATGCAGCAGATAAATGTAGAGGTGCCGATACAGGCAAGAGTGTAAAGATTGATTAAAAAGGGTGTGGTTTAACGTACTCTACCTTTCATAGATCAAGATTTTGTCTTGATCTATGAAAGGTTTTACATATTTGGATAAGCCATCATAACTAACCAGGTCGACTTTCTTTTGTAGGATCTGCTCAAGTTCATCTTGATAAGTGAAAAACTTCAATCCAATAGGTTTAGTATGATCCAGTTCAACAAGAATATCTATATCGCTATTTTCGTTAGCTTCATTTCTGGAGTATGAACCAAAAATATAAGCCTTCTTGACTGGACGAGCAGAGAAGAAGCTTTTTATAAAACTGATATGTTGTTCCGAAAGAATCATTTAAACAAATGTAACGAATGGCGTCTCATATTTCAAGTTCAAATGTTTTCTTCTATGTACGGTAAAGTGTAGACTTATTTATTTGCAAATCAACCATTTGATTTAATGTTCCAGGAAATGCAATTCAGAACACTTCCTTGTTTAACGATTTCAGATTGATTACTTCATCATCTTCAATGATATTAAATGTTGGAACTATCATAAGCTCGTTCATTTCCAGGTAATTGATGTAAATACCGCTCGCATCATCATTTGTACGATTTGCATAAGGGTTGTACGGTGGTTCAATAGTTTTAAGTCCCGCACTATACAAAGCGGGGCGTAATCCTAATTGAAAATCAGTATTTTCACTGGTATATTTATTAATGGGAACGGTATCATCGTTAATAAACCTAACCAAGCCATCGGCGTGGCCTGTGAAGTCGTCTTTGTGGGTAGGGAGGAATAATAGTTACCGCCATCTAACTGCCCATATGTCTTTAGTATCCGGAATCAGCTTAAAAGCAACATGGTTATCCTGCAGTTACTGTTCAAATGCTTTAAAGAAAACTGGATATTTTTCAGGTGAGCAATCTGCCAGGTACAGCAGATTGCTTTCTTTATCTTGGATCATACCAACTTCATGGTGTAACCCAGAATATTCTTTGCTTTTTCAAGTGTTAATGTTTTGCTGTCCAGCTTAATCTTTACAATAACTTCTATACCCTTAACGGTTTGCCTGAAATTAGGAAATATCTGTAGAAGGAGGATATACCGTAGATCAAGGTTGAGATAAAAATCTAATGGATCATTTACCTTTGTCGTTAAGCCTACACGATGAGTCTTTAAGATGCTCCTTCCTGGATAGAATTGGTGATTCTGATTAAAGCCCTTATTGTCTAATAGTTGTATGGTATTGACGCCCGCTTCGTTTAATGTGTTGAGGCTTGAAAACAGTTCAGTAGCCACCTTTTGTGGTCCATCGTATTGTTTTGTAATGAAGCCGCTTTTAGGGTCTGAGCCATCATAGAGTTTCACTACGCTGCGTATTAAGATGCCTCCATAGTTTTTCCCATCTCCAAATGTGATATCAATTCCTGATCCATGCGAATATAGCTTGCTTGATTGCAGTTGAAGATCATTCTTGTAGGTGTGGGGATCAGGCAATTTCTCGGAGTAGGTGTAGAATTCAAAATCGACTATCCGGTAATATTCATTATTGACTTTTAACTGAATGTTTTCGGAAATCTTTTTCGCTATTTCATCAAAGCTTGCAAGAATTGATGAAATAGCGATTCGTAATTGACTGTTAAAAAATCCATGTGATGGTTTTAGGTGCTCGCAAATATAGCAGAGTTATAGAGGAATCGATAAGTCTCCATCATTATTTTGGTAAATACTGATGGGCAGGTAATACATATTGTTTAGGATATTACTACATTTAAGAAACCACCGGAGATTATGATTTGCGTAAAAGTAACAAATAAAACACAATCTGACTTTACTTCAGCTAGGTTAAATTATTGATCAAACTATTTGAATGTAAAGTGTATTATCACCTCAATATGAAGTCATTAAAAGGTTTTCTGACGATATTAATTCTTAGTGTTCTACAATCGGTAGTTCAGGGATCATCTGTGAATGTAAATCCTATTAAACTTGAAAAAATGCTGCAGGACATAACTGATTCTTTGAACACAGATAAGAGCAGGACACAAGTAAGTTTGAACAGGACTTTGGTTGCTATGTTGGATACTATACTTTCTGACGATCAAACTTGCAGGGGAAAGCTTCATTCTATTGAGGAGAAATTTGGTGCGGCTTCTGTAGAGTATAGCGCACTAATAGATACAATTGTTTATAAAGACGAAATAAATTTGAGCAAGGTTCAATCTATTTTGGACAGATATGGCTGGCTTGGTAAAGAAGAAATTGGAGAACGTGGCCCTTTAACTCTTTTTTTAGTAATTCAACATGCACCACTACCTGTGCAGCTTAAATATTTGCCCGTAATGAAAGCGGCGGTCAAGGTTGGAAATGCTTCCACTCAAAACTATGCTTATTTAGAAGACAGAGTGGCATTAGCACAAGGGAAAAGACAAGTTTATGGAAGTCAGATTGCGCGTTCGAAGGAAACAGGTATGTACTATGTGCTCCCTCTGGAAGATCCGATAAATGTAGATAAGAGACGTGCGGAAGTGGGGTTGCCGCTACTTAAAGACTATCTTAACCAATTTGGTGTAGATTGGAATGTAGATTTATTCGTAGAGCACCGGCCGGAAAAGACGCAGATTGTCGCCCCTTCAATCCTAATGTACAAGAAACGGGAGAGAACAATTCCATTCAACAATAGAACTTCTACGAACTAAGTTAGGTAGATGATAAATAGAGACAAAGATTTTCTCATGAGCCGAATAAAATAACTATTCGGCTCATAATATTCTTATATTTGAGCCGAATAAACTAATCATTCGGCTCATGAAGTATAGCTGGCAAGTTAAGGAATGGCCTGATTTCACTTACAACTTAGTTGAAGTTGAAGAGGAGCTATATCAATTTTCTGAAAAAACTGGTTTGGTAAGCGGCATTCTGAAAGCATTACCGACCGATACGCAGATGGAGGCAATTATTAATGTAATGGTTGCAGAGGCAATAAAAACATCTGAGATTGAAGGAGAATACTTCAGCCGAAAAGATGTGATGTCTTCGATTAAGAATGGCCTTGGTTTGGTTGTAGAACATCAGTTCTTAGATATGAAAGCTAAAGGGATAGGCGACCTCTTGATTGATTTACGTAATACCTATAAACAGCAATTGACTGATGAGCAGTTGTTTTCATGGCATCGGATGCTGTTGGGTACTGAGATTAAAGTGCGGGTTGGGGTATGGCGAGATCATCCAGAGCCGATGCAGGTTGTTTCGGGTGCTTTGGGAAAGGAAAAAGTGCATTACGAAGCGCCACCATCGGAAAGAGTGCCAGGGGAGATGGAGCGATTTATCAACTGGTTCAATGAAAGCGGTCCGGGAGGTAAGTATGAAATTAAGAAGGCTCCTATACGGTCAGCTATTGCTCATTTGTACTTTGAGTCAATTCACCCTTTCGAAGATGGGAATGGCAGAATTGGCCGTGCGATTGCAGAAAAAGCTTTATCACAAGGAATAGGTCGCCCTGTACTTCTTAGTTTGTCTAAAACAATTGAATCAAAAAAAAGCAAGTACTATGCTGCTTTAGAAGTTGCTCAACGATCAATTGAAATCACACCATGGATTAACTATTTTGTAGATGTTATTTTAAATGCACAACAGGACACGGAAGATCAGATAGATTTTGTTTTGAGAAAGACGATATTTTTCGACAGATTCAAAGATAAGCTATCGGAACGGCAGCTAAAAGTCGTGAAGAGAATGCTCGAGGAAGGTCCTGCAGGTTTTGTCGGAGGAATCAATGCCAGTAAATATGGAACCTTAACCAAGGTATCCAAAGCTACGGCGACAAGGGATCTTCAGAACTTGTTATCACTTGATGCTTTGATACCCTTAAGCGAGGCTGGTGGTAGGAGCACAAGGTATCAATTGAATTTAGTGCAACCATTTTAGTTATTTAGCGTCATAACACTAAACATCCTATTTATGAAATATAGCACAGGCAGGCAAATTGTCCCGAGGAAAGGGGTTAAGAAATCGTAATGCTTAGGTTAATAAATTAATAACGCAAGAAACAGGATCGAAACAACCTCTGGATACTCTTTTGACAAGGCTTTGCGTAGTTGAGAGATTTCTATAGCGATATTGTTGCGGACTGTTTTTTCGGCGATATTGAGTGTAGTGGAAAGCGAACCTATATCTGTTCCGTTCCATTAATGAAGAGGAACTAACCATAACGGGAATTGCTTCAGGGAAGGAAATTAGTGCGCGCCGGCTGCGCTTAATGATAGCAGGGCGCCTCATACATCATATCGTTATCCTTCATGAACGATATTTATGATTTAATCGCTGGGTTTATGATACGGAATTTTTCCATTGTAGCTATAACATTGGTGATTACTAGTTTTCTACTGTGCAATCAACTTAACTGATCAGAGATAAGACGTGATAGCAATTATAAATAAAATAGCTATTTTTGTTATGGATTAAAGATAGATATTATGATCGCTATTGAATTATCATTTAGACAATTAAAAGATGCAGTGAAACAGTTGTCACCCTCTGAAAAACTGGATCTTAATGAAGTGATTTGGTCTGAAGATATCACTATTCCAATAGAACATCAGAGTATCGTTAATGAAAGAGTTGCGGAATACAAGAATAATCCGGAGATCTTATTAGATTGGGATATAGCATCTAAAAAGCTTAAGTCCTAGATGCCTCCTTACAAGATAAAAATTTATCCCGAAGCTTTAAATGATATTCAAAAATCAACGGATTGGTATAATGAACAATCTAAAGGATTAGGTATACGTTTTCAAAAAAAGTGATAAAACAAATTAATCTATTAAAAGAAACTGCTGAATTTTATAGTAATGAAGCGTTGGAACCGGTTATCACTACTTTATAATCTTCATCCAGCTTTTGCCTTGCATATCTTTCCCATTCTGGTATAATTTGTATCTCGTCAAAAAATAGGACCTTGTTTCCGCTTACCTTTATCAATTCATCTAGTCTGGCGAAATCGGTAGACTAGAATTCGTACAGCCTGGGATCTTCCAAATTAAGATATAGTGCATCAGGATGTCGCTCTTTAAGTAATTGAAATAGCGGGGTACTTTTTCCACATCTCCTTATTCCAAGAAACAATTAAAGCAAACGATGATAGGTCTGGTAGAGTTGCCAACGCGTCTCTTTTTAGGCCAGAATCTTTTTGAGAAAGGTTAGCTTTCTGTGCTTCGATAACTTGGTTAAGAGCAGATTGAAGTATCATGGTTACTTATTTCATGTAATTATAGGAAAGTGTTTGTTAGTAAAATACACTATTGTTTGATAGTAAAATACAATTTTAGCTGTTGACATGGGAAACAGAGGTTTTGATTGTTTAGAAGTGAATTTGATGAGGTTTCCATCTATAAATTCTCCTTTTTACCTTATGGAATCATCTTCATATAGATGTTTCAGATTAGTAAATTAAAGCAAAATACGACTTATTTGAGAAGAGTTTGGAAGATTCGTCTCGATATTCACTTCTTTTTAATAGCCTGTTTACATTTGTTCAACAGAAAGATTTATCGAAATATTCATTGAGCTGAGTATTAGTATTGAATTGGAAGCAGCTTAGAAATAAGAGTTGGATCAGGAGCGGGTAGAAACGTCTATATCGCAGGTGCCGGGTCCAACAGGAAAAAAGAGTAACCCATTTTTGGTTTGGCACATAACGAAATTATTGTATCGGGATTTTAGAGATGGACAGGAATGTTCGGCCTGATACAAATTTTATCCTTTCAGCGTCTCATTGTTTAGCCTTATGGAGATTTAGATCTGACGATGGGATGGACCAATTAGAAATAATCCGGTAGAGCGGTTGACATGGGAAACAGAGGTTAGGCCGTATATTACAGGTGCAGCCATCGTCATAGACGGTGGGCAAATAAAGGCGCTGTAAGCACATTCATTACCAGAAAGCCAATTAACAACGCCTTGCTTAAAAAACTGGATAAGATTCTGGATACGTACTTTAATGATAAAACGGCGTTGAGAGCAAGCTTTAATTAAAGCTTGCTGCTTTTAAACGAGAATTTTAATCGATTTGGATACTGTCAATTGCTTTCTCCATAGCATACTCTTTAACTCCTGGTACTTTTAGTCCTTCGGCACGGAATACCGTTACGTCAGTCATACCCAAAAAGCCGAGGAAAGCCGTTAGGTAAGGAGCAACAAAGTCGTTTGCTTTCCCTGGTCCTTCTGAATAAACACCACCTGAAGACATGGCAATATAGATTTTTTTACCGGTTACCATTCCGATAGGACGACCATCTTCACCGTAACCAAATGTTACTTTTGGCCTGGTAACATGGTCAATCCAGGCCTTAAGCGAGGTATGAACAGTAAAGTTGATTAGCGGTGCACCTATGACGATAATATCAGCGGCCAGCAGTTGCTTCACCAGTTCATCAGAGAGACGATTCGCTTTTTTATCTTCCTCAGTTAGCTGCTCCACTGGAGTAAAGAATGTACGAAGGCTATTCGGGTTAAGGTGGGGGATGTCCATATCAACGAGGTTTAACTCCTCAACCGAGCTGTCTGGATACTTGTCTTGAATTTTTTCAACGATAGTGTGACCCAACTTAATGCTGTAAGATGCTGCACCTTGCAGGCTTGACTTTAAATGAAGGATGTGTTTCATAAAATTTTGTTAATAATTATCTTAAGCAAAAGTAGGGTTACCAGGTGGTGAAATGATAGTACTTACCGAAAGGTAAGCGGTAACATTGAGGTAAGTGATTATCTTTGAGGTATGAAAATGATTAGAAATGAGGTGCTTCCTAGCAATCATGAGTGTGCAGGCTCGCTCAAGAACGTCATTGACGCACTTTATGTTTTAAATGGAAAATGGAAGCGGGCTTTGATTCTCTCTTTGGTGCAATCATCAAAGCGTTTCAATGAGATTCAGAAGGAAGTCACTGGGATCTCCGCCAAGGTCTTAGCGAAAGAACTAAAAGATCTGGAATTGAACGACTTTATCACGCGTAACGTATATCCAACTACCCCCGTTAGCATTATCTATGAAGCTACGGGGTATAGCCAAACATTAAAAAGCGTGATAGGTGAACTCAGTGCCTGGGGTGAACAGCACAGGGAGAAAGTTAAACAAAGTATGAGGAAACAATCATGATCTTCTAAACATAAAGAGAAAAAAACGTATTAAAAAAGTGTAGCTAATTTTTAAGTTAGCTATTTTCAATCAGTGCAAAAGGGAGATGATTAAAAACTTTATTCCAATAGGTTTAGTATGATCCAGTTAACAGAGATAGCTATATCACCATTTTTATCCGCTTCATTTTCTATTAAACGATGAAAGCATATTTTATTAGCGGCTTAGGCTGCGACAGACGGGCATTTCAGCGCATAGTACTGCCAAGTGAATACGAAATTGTTCATCTCGACTGGTTAATGCCTGAGGATAACGAAAGCATAGAGCATTATTCAGCAAGATTGGCAGAACCAATAGGTATAACAGAACCTTTCGTACTTGTTGGGCTTTCTTTTGGAGGAATGATTGCAGTAGAAATTAGCAAGTTTAAGAAGCCCCATAAACTATTTTTGATTTCTTCAATAGCAACTCGTAGTAGCTTGCCTGCATTGTATAAAGTTTGTGGTTTGCTACATTTAGATAAGATTGTACCGGCAAAATGGCTCAGGTATCCGAATATTGCTTTGTATTGGGTATTTGGCCCACTCACTCAGGAGACAAAGTTATTATTTAAAGGAATCCTTTTTGAAACAGATCCTATATTTTTAAAATGGGCGCTTGGCGTTATTGCACGCTGGAAGAGCACTCAACTTCCGGAGCAGCTTATACAGATCCATGGCAGGCGCGATCGGATATTTAATCCTTTTTGAAACAGATCCTATATTTTTAAAATGGGCGCTTGGCGTTATTGCACGCTGGAAGAGCACTCAACTTCCGGAGCAGCTTATACAGATCCATGGCAGGCGCGATCGGATATTTCCATGTGCTGCTGGTTCGTCTTTAAGAGTTGTGAAAGCTGGCGGACATTTCTGTGTTTACTCCAATAGTGAGCAAGTAAACAAGATATTGAAGGATGAATTGTGATTACTTTAAATTGAAACTGCTTTTCATGGTAAAGAACTACGCTTTTAGAATTAAGCTTAGGGAAAATTAATTGCATAGTTATTGTCATGAATATTTGTAGATTCGAATATGGAAAGGTTAACGATCAATGAGAAGAAAACTAATATAAAGTCCCCACTGGCCTTTATCAACTCATCAAGAATGGCGAAGTCAGTTGGCTCAAATTCGTAAAGCCTGGGATCTTCCAAATTAAGATAAAGTGCATGGGGATAAGTATCATAATTACTCATAGGATACAAATGAACCTAGCTGTTCGATAGTAAAATACAATTTATGCTATAAATAGGGTTACAAAAGCGAGGAACGCCATGAATTGGTTTCATGTGTAAGTGTGAAGGCTGGCAATTTCTCGGAATAGGTGTAGAATTCAAAATTGACTATCCGGTAATACCGGCAATGATATTAATCACAATCTGCAGTGACTAGTATCATCTAATTGAGGGCTACGAGTCATGGCATTTATATTTATATCCCCGAAATTTGAAACTATGACATTAATAGTTCGGCTTAAACAATTTCTAGACGAAACAGGGAATGTAGCCCGTTTTACTGGTCGTTTCTTTTCGGCAGGAATAAAACCTCGATATGAGAGTAAGGAACTACTGAATCAATGTTATAACATTGGCTATCTTTCTTTTCCATTGGTTGGACTTACTTCATTTATCATGGGACTGGTACTTACTATGCAGTTGAGGCCTTCGCTTGTGGATTATGGTGTGGAATCGCAGCTACCAGTGATGGTTGGGCTGGCAATTGTTCGGGAAATCGGGCCTGTGATCACTGCATTGATATTTGCCGGAAAAATTGGTAGCAGCATCGGTGCTGAGCTGGGATCAATGAAGGTGACTGAGCAGATTGATGCGATGACGGTAAGCGGCATTAAGCCCTTTAAATATCTTGTTGCTACCCGGGTTATGGCAACTACTTTAATGTTGCCCCTGCTTACTATTCTTGGGGATGGGATTTCCTTGTTTGGCGCGTATCTGGGAGTAAACATACGCTCGGTAACCAGTATTGATCTATTCTTTCTTCAGGTTTTTAAAAGTCTGGATTTTAGTGATGTACTACCGGCAATCATCAAAACATTATTTTTTGGTTTCGCTGTTGGCATCGTAGGATGCTATAAAGGATTTAACTCGAGCAAAGGTACGCAGGGAGTCGGAATCTCAGCCAATTCAGCTGTAGTTCTATCTTCTGTATTGATTTTTATTATAGACTTACTGGCAGTGCAGATTACTGAATTACTGGGACTTAACTAACAAACATGGAAACAGTCAAAAGTGAAGCGGTAATTGTGATCAAGGATCTGGTCAAAGCCTTCGGGGACAAAATCATACTGGATGGATTTAATTTGACCGTAGAAAAGGGCAGCAATGTAGTGATCCTTGGTAAATCGGGTTCAGGTAAATCTGTACTGATCAAATGTATCATTGGCCTGTTACAGCCAGATAGCGGAAGCATCCATGTATTTAACGGTAATATACCAGAGATGAATGAAGATGAACTGGATCAGGCACGTTCTAAAATTGGTTTTTTGTTTCAAAGCAATGCCCTTTATGATTCGATGACGATCAGGGAAAATTTAGAGTTCCCGCTGTTAAGGCATTGGGTGGACATTGAGAAAGATGAAGTGGACAGGCTGGTCAACGGGGCTCTGGAAGATGTGGATCTGCTCCATACCCTGGATATGATGCCCTCAGAATTATCAGGAGGAATGCTGAAGCGCGTTGCTCTTGCAAGAACCATGATTCTGCGGCCTGAGGTTATTCTTTATGACGAGCCGACGACAGGCCTGGATCCGGTCACTTCAAGAGAAATCGAAAACCTGATCCTTAAACTGCAAAAAAAGAACCATACTTCTTCTATCATCATCTCGCACGATATGAACTGCGTAAAGAATACCGCAGATTTAGTGGTGCTCCTGCTGGAAGGGAAATGCTATGCAGAGGGAACATATGCAGAACTGGAGCAATCAGCCGATCAAAATATTAAACAGTTTTTTGAATAAAATAATAGAAAATGGCACATCAAAAAGAAAATAATATCAAGCTTGGGGCATTTGTTTTATCTGGCTTAGTCCTGATGATCCTTGCCTTATTTTTTATAGGAAAAAATCAAAATCTTTTTGGCAATGAATTTAAACTCAAGGTAAGGTTCTCTAATTTGAATGGTTTAACCGAAGGAAATAATGTGCTGTTTTCAGGGTTGCAGGCGGGGACAGTAAAAGGAATTGAACTTATTAACGACAGCACTATTGAAGTTACCATGCAGATCAATAGTAAGGTTAAATCATTTATAAACAAAAATGCCCTGGCCGCTATAGGCACTGAAGGTCTGATGGGCAACAAGGTCGTAAATATTAGTCCGGTCAAAGGCTTTAGCCAAAAAGTAGTAGAAGGTGATATTCTACAAGCTAAAAATATGGCTAATATGGACGAAATTGTAGAGAAACTATCGCAGACCAATAATAATGTTGCTGATATTTCTGAAGTACTCAAAGGTACAGTGTTGAGAATTGATAGCAGTGCAATATTAAAATTATTCAACGACGAAACCATTGGAATAAGTTTGAAGGCCTCCTTGCTAAACGTTTATAAGACAAGTAACAATGCCAACGAGATGACCATGGCACTAAATCAAATTATTAGCGACATTAAACAGGGCAAAGGAACTGCCGGGTTGTTACTCAGAGACACTGCATTGGCAGGTACGCTTCAGGATGCCGTTGTACAAATTAAGGCGGCCGGAGTTAATGCCAGTGCCATGACCAGGGAAATGAATACCATGATTAGGACAATAAACCATGACGTCACTAAAGGAAATAATGCTGTCAATACCGTGCTTAAGGATTCACTAATGGCTAAAAACATTAGCCTGACTATAGAAAACCTGCAACATGGTACAGATGGCTTTAACCAAAATATGGAGGCATTAAAGCATAATTTTCTTTTTAGAGGATACTTTAGATCTCTTGAGCGGAAAAAGATAAAAGAAGCTAAAGGGACTGAAAAGCTCAAATTAAAATAAAGCCGGTAAATTTATTCATTTATAAAAATCAAACTGATGGAATTTCATAAAATCCTAATTGCAATTGACAACAATCCAAGTTCAGAATTAGTCGCATTGAGTGGTCTTCAGCTTGCCCAGCAATACCATTCAGAAATAGCACTGATTAGCATCCCTGAAGCTGACAGTAGTATAGACTATGACCCGCCGACTCAAAAAGAGGAAGATGACATGATGGAGCATAATTTGAACGCCAATCAGCTTCGTGTGATCGAGAAAGTATTTAAAGACTATCCTGTCAAAAGTTTTGTTGCAAAAGGTGTACCATATAAAGTTATTATAGAGACGGCAGAGGAATGGGGGGCTGACATCATTGTTATGGGAACCCACGGCAGAAAAGGTTTGCCACATTTATTGTTAGGAAGCGTTGCAGAAGATGTAATCCGGCACTCCAAAAGAACTTTAGTTGTCATTCCGGTGATCGATTCACTTAAGTAATTTATATATTTTGGGCCCATTGCATAAGCCATAGCCTTTCCGACAGCAGATTGCTTTCTTATCTTGGTTCAAAGTTGAAATAAAAATCGTACCACCCTTCAATCTTTCAAAGTTTAAGCTGTTCAATACAGCAATGATCAAAAGTTCAGTGATGGATGCTTATTGAAAGTTGAATTTTCCTGGTAGGCTTTTGCGGCCTGAAGCAGCTTACCTTCACCAAAGAGCTGCCCCATAAATGTGATGCTAGCGGGATTTCCTTTTTCATTAAATCCGTTTGGCAATACCACACATGGATTACCGGTTAGATTAGTCATCGTTAAATTAGTGGAGAAAGACGGGGATAAATATAGATCGAGCCCCTTTAGTTTTTCATACCAGTCTTTGATCAATAAAGTGCGGGCACGGTTTGCCTGGATATATTCAACTGCCGGGATAAACTGGGAAGTGCGGAAAATATTGGGCCATGAATTCTTTCTCTGTTGTACCAGCTGGTCGTCTTTACCTGATAACACAAGTTCTTGAAAAGCAGCGCCTGCTTCTGCAGTCAGAATGAAAGTCATAGCATTTACGGGCATCTTTGGATAGGCTATAGGTACTAGTTCGGCGCCTAATTCCTTTAGCTTTTTTAAGGTAACAGAGTCATTGTTATGATTCTCATATTTCTCATCAAAATCAGCTTTTAAGAATCCAATCTTATATCCTTTTAAAGACTTCAGCCGCCCATCATAATTGAACGGAGCAGCAATTGTACTCAGGTCTTTGGGATCAGTGCCCTGAATGGTATTAAATACAATTGCGGCATCTTCTACACTTCGGGTAATGGGACCTAACTTATCCATACTCCAGCTTAATGCCATGGCGCCATATTTGCTGACTCTGCCAAAAGAGGGGCGAAGACCTGTTGTACCACACTCTGTTGATGGCGAGACAATAGATCCCAGGGTTTCTGACCCAATTGCAAAAGGTAAACAGCCGGCACTTACAGCGGAGGCTGATCCTGCTGATGAGCCACTTGAACCACGGGTAATATCCCAAGGGTTTTTTGTTTTTCCGCCAAACCATACATCATCCATAGCAAGTTCCCCTAAAGAAGTCTTGGCTACAAGTATGGCACCTGCTTCCTCAAGTCGTGTTATAACGGTTGCATCAAACTTCAACTGCTGATTTTTATAGGGTGGCGCTCCAAAAGTTGTTGCGTAATCTTTTTGTGCCAAAAGGTCTTTAGCTCCGAAAGGAATTCCATGTAAGATTCCCCGATAGTGTCCTGCTTTTATTTCTGCATCTGCAATCGCTGCCATTTTTAAGGCGTGCTCTTCGGTAAAAGTGATTACATTGAAAAGTGTACCATTGTACTTTTTGAGTCTTGCGATAAAGAAATGGGTTAGCGCTGTGGAGGTGATTTGTTTAGTACGGATTAATTCCGCAAGTTGGGTAACGGTATAAAAGGCCAGGTCATTCTGGTCAACTGGCATCTTCAAGTTAGTTTCTTTTGATACCTGAAAGCCGCTTTCACTATCTGGATTTACAAAACCTACTGGCAGGGGGTTGAAGTTTAGGGCCGGAACGACATCATTGGGGAGGTTGAGTTTACGAAGTTCTGCATATGAGGTTCTGTTCTCCATAAGTTCATGAATCATGGAGTCGGCTTCGTTTGTTGTGAATTCCATCCCTATCAGCACTTGAGCTTGTTTAATAATGCCGGAAGTAATGGGTATAGCTTCCAGTTTAGCATGAACAAAGGCGCCAAAGAGAAAACTTAAACTACTGATTGCACAAACTATTAGTAAGGTCCTAGATTTGTTCTTCATATTGGTGTCGGTGATAATACGTTTCCCTAATATAGGGAAATAAGTATTTGTTTTAACTTCTGAACCTTAAACCAAAGTAATATAGAAGAATGACAGCTCCCTTTAGTAGGTATGTTTTATCTCTGCTCTAATTTATAGATACAAAATGTCCCTTTTTGGTATAGGAATAAAGGTTACCAGAAGATTTTGTCTTTCATTATAAGCGGTTCATAATGTAGGTGAGTCTGGTAAATTATTCCAGATAGTAGTGCCTGATTTTATTCAGATCGTCATCCAGCTCATATACAAGTGGTATTCCTGTGGGTATTTCCAATGCGATGACTTCGTCATTTGTTAGGTGATCGATGTATTTGATTAATGCTCTTAAACTGTTTCCATGAGCGGATATGATTACATGTTTATTTTCAACAAGGGCTGGTACGATCTCTGATTGCCAATAAGGTAAAACCCTGGCAATGGTATCATTAAGGTTTTCTGATAATGGTAAATCTGCTTCTTTCAGGTCCTGATAGCGCAAGTCGTTAGCTGGATACCTGGGATCTTCTTTAGTCACGGCAGGTGGTTCTTCATCCGGATCACGTCTCCATTTGTATACTTGATCTGCTCCATATTTCTCTGCGGTCTCTAGTTTATTTAAGCCTTGCAATGCACCGTAAAAACGCTCGTTAAGATGCCATGACTTTTGTTCGGGAATCCAAAGGTGATCAAGTTCTTCCAGTACGATGTGTAGCGTTTTAATTGCTCGTTTTAAAAGAGAAGTAAAAGCTATGTCAAAATTATACCCATTTCTTTTTAATATTTCTCCTGCCTTCTTAGCCTGAATATATCCATTTTCAGAAAGATCTACATCGGTCCATCCAGTAAACCTATTTTCCTGATTCCATAAACTTTCTCCATGACGGATCAATACAATCTTTTTCATTAGCACTAAATTAGAAAAGAAATTTGATGCTTAGGGATAATCTTGTCTACGATATTCATTCCGAGCTTTCTGTAGCTTTCAAACTGCTCTTCATTGAAGAATTGGTTTGCGGTACTTTGATGCGGAAAGGCCGTATTTTTTTTAGCGTATTCCTGCAAGTCGATGTTTTCTTTTGTCGTCATTGAAGCTTTAATATACTAATGAGTTCATAAAGCCCCATATTGTCAAAAGTGAGCACCATCAGATAGGAAAACAAAGTCGCTTCTTGTGCTCGTATTTCCAGACAGGTCTGAAATCAGGTAGGTTAACCCAAGGTAAGGATCTGACTTTTTCCATGCAGCCTTTCTGGGGTTACCCATAACATGTCCGACAGGCGCTTTATAATTACGCTAATTTTCTTCGGCTTAATGGAAAGGCTACAAAATCTGAGATTGGGATAAAGGAATGGATGCCACAAGCGAACTATGATTGTTTATTTTTTTATACTACTATAGTGGTAATGCTTAAAACCTTACAGCTTAAACAAATTTTGGGTATAATCCAATAATGCAGTTCCCCCTCGTTGCCCATGACCAGGAATTATAATTTTGGTATAGGGATATTTTTCTTTCAACTTTGATACGGTAGAAGACCATGTATTCGTATTGGCATCATTCAAATTACCTTTACCTGCGCCTAGTTCTTTGATGAGGCAGCCTCCAAACATGACATTTTCTTTAGGGAAATATCCAATTATATTGTCCCTGGTATGACCTTCTCCAAAATAGTCAATCATTACTTTTTCATTGCCTACTTTGAGTTCCATTTGTTTGTCGAATCCATTTTGAGGAATGCTGAAATGATTAGTTTTGGCTAATGTTATCGTTAAATTGTTGGCGTAAGAGGGAATGTTGTGTTTGTGGAACTCCTCTAAACCACCCAGACAATCTTCATGAAAATGTGTAGGTACAATAGCTTTAATTTTGCAGCGGAGCGTGTTTTGTACCCAATTGATCAACTCTAAAGAGGTTTGATCGTCTGGTGGTGTGTCAAATATTATGGCTTCTCTATGATCAAAAACAATCATCCCATTACAAGAAACTTTGCCAAAGCTTTCAGTATTCATATAGGAGATGTGTTGATATACATGGTCTGCTATTTTTTCAATTGCCAAGGTATTAGATTTATAGTTTTCAAGTTTTTCTAGTGGTTTTATTGTATTACAACCGAATAAAAAGAAACCAATAAGTGTAATTTTTAAGGACTTTGTCATGATCTTATCTTTACATATGAACAATCGGTGATTGAGATTTATTGCTTTTCCAGCACTTATGAATAGGAAATTAACGATTTTAAGTTAACACGCAAATTCAAGAAAGAAAAATCTCTATACAGCAGCAATGTGAAAATGATTTAATTTATCCTTGCTAAATTAAATCATTTTTTTTAAAATGTTATTGAACCTCAATCGTCTTAACTATTAAACAAAGTACATTATTGAACGGCCTGATGCGCGAAGACAAGAACAGTTACCTTTTAACGACCATAAAAGATCATGGGGAAGGGTTACTGTCATTTATTACAAGGCGAGTAAATAATGATGCGGATGCCCAAGATATACTGCAGGATATCTGGTATCAGCTCAGCTTAATGATTAACACCGCACCTGTGGAGCAAACGGGAGCTTGGTTATATAAGGTAGCGCGTAATAAAATTACGGATAAGTATCGTAAGCATTCTGAAAGTTTACTTGACGATGTTTTCGGTGTCGATGAACCGGATTACAGCACGATACTTTATCCTGATTCGGCTACTCCTGAAACGGAATACTTGCGTGGCCTTTTTTGGGAGCAATTATATGCAGCGCTGGACGAATTGCCTGAAGAGCAAAAACAAGTTTTTGTATGGCATGAATTGGAAGATCTTTCTTTCCAGAGCATTGCTGAGCTCACAAAGGTGAATGTGCAGACGCTGGTATCCCGAAAAAGATATGCAGTGGTACATCTGCGTAAGCGGTTAAAACAATTGTACGATGAATTGACAGACAAATAATTTAAATGATGAGAAAGCTATTTTTTAATATGCCCGGCAAGGTCCGGGTTGTTTTATTTCCTATTATGGCTGCGGCCTTTTTAACTCTAATCAGTTTTGTAGTGATGTTCTTGTGGAACAATCTGCTGCCCGATATTATCCATGTTGGAACGATCACCTTTTGGCAGGCTATGGGAGTTTTTGTTTTATGTAAAATCTTGTTTGGCTTCGGTAGGATGGGACGATTTGGTGGTGACAGATCCCTTTTTAATAAACGCCTAACAGATCGGGTTAAAGATATGAGTCCTGAGAAAAGGGCTCAATTTGAAAAGAGATTCAGGGGCCGTATGTTTGGCTGTGGCGAAGAATTTCATCAGGATGAAGCGAAAGTGGACTAGAAATATAAAAAATCTTAACATTTAAAATACCTATATCATGATATCAATATTCAAAACTAATATTGCTTCAACTCGTGATTTGAACAAAATCAAACCTTATTTAAATGCCTTAATGGCCGATCTAAAATGGACCATTGATTTGTTTGACTGTGACCGGATATTACGGGTAGATTCCAGAGTGAACAAAAATGAAGAGATCATAAGGGTGGCGCGGAGTCTTGGCTTTGAATGTATTAATTTGGAGACTTTTTATTCAGAACCTTCTTTCTGATTAGGATTACCCGACTTGTCTTTTAAAAAAGAATCTACGTAAGTAAATGGTTCACATCAATAGCGAGGCGGATATAATGAATCTTACCTCATTAAGTAAGCATATTTTACAAAAAAGGAAAGTTTAATTGATGAGTTGAGTTGGCTCGATTCAATAATACCACTGTTAAAACTTTTGATATTGTTTGTTTAACAGCCAACTATTATTAGTTTTATCGTGTTATTGCGTCACGATGAAATCAAATCCTATAATCCTCTTGCTAATTGTGCTTCTTTTCTCTTTGGAGATCAGTGCACAGAAAAAACATTCATTCGAAATTAAGGATGGTGCTTTTTTGTACGATGCTAGACCTATTCAGATTCATTCCGGAGAGATGCACTATGCCCGAATTCCTAAAGAATATTGGCGAAACAGGTTGCAAATGCTCAAGGCAATGGGTCTTAATACCGTTGCTACCTATGTTTTCTGGAATTATCATAATACTTCTCCTGGGGTTTGGGATTTTAAAACCGGAAAACATAATCTGGCAGAATTCATAAAGACTGCCGGAGAGGAAGGGCTCTTTGTTATCCTGCGTCCGGGTCCCTATGCCTGTGCCGAGTGGGAATTCGGTGGTTACCCCTGGTGGTTGCAAAAGAACAAGGATCTGGTGATCCGTTCCAATAATCAGCCGTTTTTGGATTCCTGTAATGTGTATTTGTCCAAATTGGCCGAACAGGTTAAAGGATTGCAGATCAGTAATGGTGGCCCCATCATTATGGTTCAGGCAGAAAATGAATTCGGTTCTTATGTTTCACAACGAAAGGATATACCTCTCGTAGAACATAAAAAGTATAATCAAGCCATTTTAGCTTTGCTAAAAAATGCAGGTTTTAATGTTCCTTTTTTCACTTCAGATGGATCGGGCTTATTTGAGGGCGGGTCTTTAGCTGGCGTTTTACCTACTGCAAATGGAGAAAGCAACATCGATAATTTAAAGAAGGCAGTTAATCAGTATCATGGTAATATAGGCCCTTATATGGTGGCCGAATTCTATCCCGGTTGGTTAGATCATTGGGGAGAGCCATTTAATAAAATTCCGGCAGCAGATATCGCCACACAAACGGAAGTCTTTCTAAAGAATGGAGTCAGTTTCAACTTTTATATGGCGCATGGGGGAACAAATTTTGGTTTTACTTCAGGGGCTAATTATAATGAAGAACAGGATATTCAGCCTGATATTACCAGTTATGACTATGATGCTCCTGTATCTGAAGCAGGTTGGGCAACACCAAAATTTAGCGCCATCAGGGATTTGATGAAAAGATATGTGAAGTATGACATTCCAGCGGTTCCTGAACAAATGCCCGTAATTTTAATTCCGGATATTAAGTTAACCCGTACAGCTGACGTGCTGGATTGGAAGAAATCAATCAAGCCCATTACCAATGATAAACCTCTTTCCTTTGAAGATCTTAATCAAGGTTCCGGTTACGTGTTATATAGCAGGCGGTTCACTCAACCTGTAAATGGAAAACTCCAGGTTAAAGGTCTTCGTGATTACGGTGTCGTATATGTGAATGGTAAAAAAGTAGGTGTGCTCAATCGGGTAAACCAGATTTATGAGTTGGAAGTAGCTATTCCATTCAATGGAACTTTGGATATCCTGGTTGAAAATATGGGCCGCATCAATTATGGGGAGCAAATTATCAATAATATAAAAGGGATTATTTCTGATGTGTTAATCAATGATCAAGTGGTAACAGGTGGCTGGCAAATGTTTAAAATGCCTTTTGATGTGCAGCCTGCTCTGGAAAAATATCCATTAAAAAATGTAATAGGAAGGCCCGCTTTATACGCCGGATCCTTCGATCTGACGGTAACAGGAGATACTTTTTTGAATATGAGTGATTGGGGTAAAGGAATTGTATTCGTTAACGGTCATCATTTGGGGCGTTATTGGAACATCGGTCCTCAACAGACTTTGTATCTTCCCGGATGCTGGTTGATTAAAGGGAAAAACGAAGTGGTGATCTATGACCAGCTTAATGATAAATTGCATACTACCTTAAAAACAACAAAACTTCCGGTGTTGGATGCTTTAAAAAATTAAACGTTGTGCTATGCTATTGATAAACCCTGACCGAAACTTACTATCTGGTATTAAGAAATATCTTGAATCCCAGCGACGACTCCTGATTGTATCCCTGTATTTGATATGTTTATTTAGTGCTGATAGTTTTGCGCAGGCACCTGTTCCCTTTGGACCGGTGCCATCAGCTGCTCAATTACAATGGCATGAAACAGGCATGTATTGTATCGTTCACTTTGGTCCTGACACATTTACCGATAAGGAGTGGGGGTATGGGGATGAAGATCCTGCACTCTTCAATCCAAAGAATTTTGATGCCATGCAGATTGTTGGGGCAGCAAAAAGCGGAGGATTTAAAGGGATTGTATTGGTTGCCAAACATCATGACGGATTTTGTTTATGGCCAACGAAAACCACCGAACATAATATCAGTAAAAGTCCCTGGAAAAACGGAAAGGGTGATCTGGTAGAAGAGTTTAAAAAGGCATGTGATAAATTGGGGATGAAGTTTGGACTATATTGCTCTCCATGGGATAGAAACAGTGCTTTATATGGTAAACCAGCTTACGTAGAGATGTACAGAGCGCAGATCAAGGAACTTTATACCAAATATGGTCCCCTGTTTATGTCCTGGCATGACGGGGCAAACGGCGGTGATGGGTATTATGGTGCTGCGCGCGAAAAAAGAACCATAGATAGAACTACCTATTATGGATGGGATACCACATTTGCCTTGGTTCGTAAGCTTCAGCCTAATGCCGCAATTTTCGGAGATATAGGACCTGATGTTCGATGGGTAGGAAATGAAGAGGGACATGCAGGGATCACCTCATGGCAAACCTATACTCCTGCTGCTCTGGAAGAAGGGAAAATAGCTGCAAATGGTTTTAGTAAATACTGGGAGGCTACAACGGGCCATCGGGATGGCCAGTCCTGGATGCCTGCTGAATGTGATGTCTCTTTACGGCCGGGATGGTTTTACCACGCAAAGGACGATAATAAAGTAAAATCTCCTTATGAACTTTTTGATTTATACTTTCAAAGCATGGGCAGAGGTGCTGGTCTTGATTTAGGCTTATCGCCTGATAGAAGAGGAGTGTTGCACGAAAACGATGTGAAAGCACTAAAGTCATTTGGTGAACTTCTAAAACAAACATTTGATAAAAATCTGCTTTTGGGTGCGCGTTTCGATGCTTCAAACATCAGACAAAACAACGAACCATTATATGGTACGGCAAATCTAATCGATGCTGACCCATATTCTTCCTGGATCACGGATGATGAATATAAAGTGCCTGTTCTCACTATTAATTTAAAAGAAGAAACGACATTTAATATTATTAAAATAAGAGAAAATATTAAACTCGGTCAGCGCATCGATTCATTAACCTTATATGCCTGGAATCTGAACAAATGGGAGAAGATTGCAGGGGCTACCAGTATTGGCTCTCTACGATTGATCCGACTTTCCAAATACCTGACCGCAAAAAGATTACGATTAGTAATTAACGATGCTTCAGCAAGTCCGGCAATCAGTGAACTTGGATTGTATGCCGAACCTGTTCGGTTAGGAGCTCCTGAAATTAAACGAAATAAGTCTGGCGAGATTGAAATAACCTCCATTTCTCCTGTTACAGGAATCCATTATGTTGTTAATGGTGGAGAAACGTTGATTTACCAGAGTCCTTTTCTGTTACCTGATGGTGGTATTATAAAAGCAAACGCAATGAATGGGAACAAATCAGGTGAACAGCAAATTAAAGAATTTGGACTAGCTAAAAATAAATGGAAGGTACTGTCTCCTGTTGGGGTTAATAATCTGTTGATCATTGATGATCAAAGTCAAACGGTAGCCGAAGCAGGTTCTGTAAATGGTGCTTCTCCGGAATGGGTCATTGACTTAGCCAGTATAGTTACGTTCAGATCCTTTACCTTTTTGCCGCCACAGGATAATATGCTCGATGGCATTGTAGACCAATACGTATTTTATGTGAGTGATGATAACAAAAACTGGAAGCTGGTATCAAAAGGAACCTTTGCCAATATTGCCGCAAACCGTGTGGAACAACGGGTGGCTTTGCCTTCTGCTGTCAGTGGACGTTATATTAAATTTTTAGCACTACATGTTCTTTCGGGTACTAAGGCGAGAATTGCGGAAATCGGAATTGTTAAATAAATCATTTTGCAATACAAGTAGTACTATCGCTGGAGTTGTTCGACTGTCTTTTGAGTCTAAAAGATTATTTGTGCTGATATTATTAATAAATAAATATGTTTAAAAGAACATCCATCCTTATTCTCCTGTATGCTTTTACTTGCAGTGGTTATGCTCAGATCTCTATAATTCCTAAACCCTTAAGTATGATTTCACCAGAAAATGGTGGAACGGTTAGAATAGATGCATCAACTCAAATCAGCGTTCAAATTCCCGCTCTTCAAAATTCAGCTGATTTTCTTAACGATTACTTAGTACAGTTTTACGGCTTTATGCTAAAGAGCAGTAAGCCGGTAGGTAATCAGTCTGCCGTTTATTTAAGTATTAAAAACGATGCCGGTAAAACCAGTAGTTCTTATTCTTTGGTCGTAAATAAAAATAGAATCAATATACAGGGAACAGATGCTATAGGTGTTTTTTATGGAGTGCAGTCGCTTATTCAATTACTCCCCGTTGTTAAAGGTGCTGTTCTCCCAATCCCTTATGTAACCATTACTGATGCTCCTCAGTTTGTTTATAGAGGAATGCACCTGGATGTGGCAAGACATTTTTTTCCGGTTGCTTTCGTTAAGAAATATATTGATTTTCTGGCTCTTCATAAGATGAACTATTTTCACTGGCATTTAACTGACGATCAGGGATGGCGGATAGAGATTAAAAAATATCCCCGACTAACTCAGATTGGAGGGTATCGAAATGGAACTATCATCGGTCATTTTCCGGGTACCGGAAATGATAACAAGCGTTATGGTGGCTTTTATACTCAGGAGCAAATCAAGGAAGTGGTGGCGTATGCGACTAAAAGATATATAACCGTTATTCCTGAAATTGAGATGCCTGGACATGCTTCAGCGGCCATTGCTGCTTATCCTGAGCTCAGTTGTTTTCCTGAGGAATCTACCAAGGCACCTGAAAAAACGGTTTGGTCGGGACCAGCTACAGGGAAACAAGTACAACAAACATGGGGTGTATTTGAGGATGTATTCGCACCTACTGAAAAGACGTTTACCTTCCTGCAGGATGTACTCGATGAAGTTATTCCCCTTTTCCCATCTCAATACATTCATATTGGAGGTGACGAATCGCCTAAAGACAATTGGAAGCGTTCTGCTTTTTGTCAGCAGCTAATTAAAGAAAAAGGTTTAAAAGATGAACATGGTCTGCAGAGCTATTTTGTTCAGCGCATGGAAAAATATGTGAACAGTAAAGGCAGAACAATTATCGGTTGGGATGAAATTCTGGAAGGTGGATTAGCACCTAATGCGATTGTGATGAGCTGGAGAGGAGAAGAAGGCGGTATTGCTGCTGCAAAACTGAAACATCAGGTGATTATGACGCCTGGAAGTCATGTTTATTTTGATCATTCGCAAGTTAAACCGGATGATTCTTTAACTATTGGCGGATATACCACTGTACGGAAAGTATATTCTTATGAGCCTGTACCCAAGGAACTTAGTACCGAAGAAGGTAAATGTGTATTAGGTGCCCAGGCAAATTTATGGACCGAGTATCTGCCTTATTCTACTACCATTGAATACCAGATATTTCCGCGCATCAGTGCTTTAAGTGAGGTGTTATGGAGTTCAAAACAATCCAGACAATGGGAAGAGTTTGAACCACGATTAAGGAATCAAATGAAACGATATGACTTATGGAAAGTTCATTATGGAGCAATTGATGTTAGTATGTAATATTGATATTGAGGAAATAGCTTGAAATGTTAGGTATTATAATGATTGAAAGATACAAAAAGAGTTCTGCTATCAGATGGATAGCATTCGTGATCTGTTTTATTCCCTATCTGTTATCCGCTCAGCATGTTTATAATTTTACAAAGGGTCTAGTGCTGAATCCCGTTCATCAGTACGGAAGACAGGCATTATATATAGATCCCTTAGCCTTTGCTTTGTACCAAAAGACGCTAAAAACTCCTATTTCTGGTTCTGCCTTCAGCTCCGTAAAAGATCATAATGAATTGATCTGGAAGGAAGTACACGCTGATACAGCAAATCGGTTTGGTGGTGATGACGAGTACAGAGCGTCAGGTTATATTTATTTCAGTTATAATGCTGCCCAGGCCAGAACCGCTTTATTAAATATAAGAGGAAACAGCGCGGTATTTGTTAATGGTGTACTTCATTTTGGAGATCCTTATGATTCTGGCTGGATGTATATCCCGGTTCAATTAAATAAGGGGAAGAACGAATTTTATGTGCGGGGTCAATATGTAAAGGCAAGTCTGCTTTTTCCTGCTAATGATGTTACACTGAATACAGACGATCCTACATTTCCAGATATTGTGACTGGACGTCCAAATGCTAATTTAAAAGCCGCTGTTGTGGTGATTAACAGTAGTTTAAAAGAACTAAAAGGCTTGCGTATTAAAAGTAGCCTCAATGGCAAAGTGATTATATCTCAATTTCCTGCCATCCCTTCCATGTCAACCCGTAAGGTGATTTTCAGGATTGATGCACAAAACAGCACTTCGATTGGTCAGGTAAATTGTAAAATAGAACTACAAGAAAGAGCGACCACTCTAGCAGAGCAGCAAGTAAAATTGAATGTTGTTGCCACTTCCGATAAGTATAAAAATACATTCATAAGCGGAATTGACGGTAGTCTTCAATATTATGCAGTAGCACCTCAGCTAGGTTCTTTTACCCCTGGGTCTGCGTTATTCTTTTCCGTACACGGTGCTGGTGTAGAGGCAATCGGACAAGCCAAAGCGTATAAATCTAAAGATTGGGGCAATCTGGTTGCTCCAACAAACCGCCGTCCTCGTGGTTTTAACTGGGAAGATTGGGGAAGACTGGATGCCCTGGAAGTACTCAAAATTGCAACTGATAAGTTTAAACCTGACCCGCAGCGTATTTACCTGACTGGTCATTCTATGGGTGGTCATGGAACCTGGTTTCTGGGGGCAACTTATCCGGAAAAATGGGCTGCTATAGCTCCTTGTTCAGGTTATCCAACCCTTAAAGGGTATGGTTCGGCTGATGGATTGATTCCTGATAGTAGCACCTCTTCGATAGGCGAAGTTTTGCTTAGAGCTAGCAATCAAAGTGATGTGATTAAATTGGCCACTAATTATAAACCGTTAGGGGTTTATGTTTTGCATGGTGACGCTGACCCGGTGGTATCGGTAAAGTATGCAAGACAAATGAAAAACATACTGGCCGGTTTTCATCCGGATTATAGTTACTATGAGTATCCCGGTGGAAGTCACTGGTACGGAGATCAGAGTGTGGATTGGAATCCTCTCTTTGATTTTTTTAGGTGGCATAAACGGTCTGTAGACAGTGCTATAAATGTGATAGATTTCAAGACATCCAGTCCCGGTATTTCTGCCAGCTATAGATGGGCCTCTGTAATACAACAGGATACTGCTTTAGAGTATAGCCGGATCAAGCTGCTAAGGGATAAGTTAGCCGGAGTGATTAGCGGATCAACTGAAAATGTACGGTTACTTAAGCTAAGTATGCAAGATTTCGGGGCATCAATGACCGTTTCCATTCAGTTGGATTCTCTTCAAACAGTTAGCTATACAACGCGTTCCGAAAGTGACAGTTTATACTTGCTCAAAGCAGAAAATAAATGGACCATAACGGGTAAGCCACCTTTAAGTCAGAAAGGTCCCCATCGTTATGGCACCTTCAAAGAGCCTTTCAGTAAGAATATGATCTTTGTTTATAGCACTAAAGGGACAAAAGAAGAAAACGAATGGAGTATAAATAAGGCTAGGTACGATGCTGAGGCTTGGTATTACAGAGGAAATGGAGCTGTCGATATTATTGCGGATAAGCAATATTCCAAAAGTAAGTATGCAGGAAGGAATGTGATTGTTTATGGAAATGCTTCCAGCAATGGCGTCTGGAAACAATTGTTACAGGATTGTCCGGTTCAGGTAAACAGAAATTCAGTCCGCGTAGGTGCTAATGAATGGAAAGGGGATGACTTAGGGGCTTATTTTATATGGCCTTTAAAAGGTTCAGCAGTAAATTCAGTAGCCGTCATTTCAGGAACAGGCCTTAGGGGAATGAACGCAGCGAATGCGAATCAGTATTTTGCTGGTGGCAGCGGTTTTCCTGACTTTATGGTGTTTAGTTTGGATATGTTGAACACCGGTGTTGAGGCAGTAAAAACGGCCGGTTTTTATACCAATAATTGGGAGATCGGTACGAAATAATCCAGTTTTAACTTGCTATTGGGATATATGAACATGATTGCAAGTGTGGGTGAGGAATGGTGTTTTTTTAGCTCTGGTTCTTAAATAAGCAAATTTATTATTTATACATAATGGCTCGTCTTTTTATATTTTATGTTGTATTGATGTTGTCCCTGGAAGTATCAGCGCAAACTTCTAAAAAAGTAAATCCGAGGTTAACTCAGGACGTTGCTTTAACCAAAAAACAAGCAGAGGAACTGAGTTCATCCTTGATGAAGCAGAAAATGCAAGAACTTAAAACCTCTTTGCAACCTGATTGGGAGAGCCAGGTGATTCATCAGGGCATTCATGAAATGAAATTTCAGTATAAAATTTATGGTAATCAGCCTGCAGATGGGCGCAGCCTTTTTATCTCTATGCATGGAGGTGGAAATGCATCTGTGGAGCTGAATGACCAGCAATGGAATAATCAGATTAAGCTATATAAACCAGCTGAAGGTGTTTATTTAGCTCCAAGGGCACCCTCAAATACATGGAATTTATGGCACGAATCGCATATAGATACCTTGTTTGATAAGCTGATTGAAGCGGCTGTAATATTTGAAAACGTGAATCCGGATAAGGTTTATATTATGGGTTATTCTGCCGGAGGGGACGGTGTTTATCAACTAGCACCCAGAATGGCTGACCGATGGGCAGCTGCAGCAATGATGGCCGGTCATCCCAATGAGACTTCTCCACTGGGATTGCGTAATATAGGTTTTACCTTACATGTTGGAGCCTTAGATAGTGCTTATCAGCGGAATGATATTGCAGCCCAATGGGCAGTTAAACTCGATAGTTTGAGTAAGGCCGATCAGGGTGGATACAAACATCTGGTTCAGGTACATCAGGGAAGGGCGCATTGGATGAATCGGGAAGATTCAGTAGCCGTACCATGGATGGCTTCTTTCAAACGAAATCCGATTCCCGCAAAGGTGGTTTGGAAACAGGATGATATGAATCACCTGAACTTTTATTGGTTGGCAGTTCCTTCTGGAAGTGTAAAGACGAATGGATTAATAAAGGTTTCTTATAATGGGAATGAGATAAATGTCGAAGAAAATTACAGCGATACGCTGGTTATTCATTTAAATGACAGGATGATGGATTTGGATAAGGATGTAACCTTAAACTATCTAGGTAAGCAATTATTTAAAGGCAAGGTTCCAAGAAAAGCAGCTGTGATAAAAGAGACTATTCAAGAGCGTAAAGATCCAGGATTGATCTTCTCTGCTGAGCTGATCATTGTGGATGGAAAGCTAATAAGAAGGTAATGTACAACAGACGAAAATTTATCAGACTTTCCGCTTTAGGGATTCCTTTATTGTATTCCACAAAGTCAATAGCAGGTGCATTAAATGCGAATACAGGTAATCAAGTTGGATCGCCCATTGTAATTTCAACCTGGAATTTTGGGATAGAAGCGAATGCAGCAGCTTGGAACGTTCTTAAAAACGGTGGAAGAGCATTGGATGCTGTGGAGCAGGGTGTTTGGGTTCCTGAATCTGACCCCCAAAATCACAGTATAGGCTTAAATGGTTATCCGGACCGGGATGGCAAAGTTACCCTCGATGCCTGTATTATGGATGAACAGGGAAATTGCGGCAGTGTTGCTGCACTTGAATTTATCGCTCACCCGATTTCTGTTGCCAGAAGAGTGATGGAAAAGACTCCTCATGTGATGCTGGTAGGAGAAGGGGCCTTGCAATTTGCTCTGGAGCAAGGCTTTGAAAAGGTAAACAAGTTGAACCCAGAGTCTGAGAAGGCCTGGAAAGAGTGGCTGAAAACGGCCAAATATAAACCTGTCATCAATATCGAAAATAAGTCGTTCGCACCTAAAAAACTTCCCGGTAACCAGTATAATCACGATACCATAGGAATGTTGGCCCTGGATTCGAAGGGTAATCTTTCCGGGGCGTGTACCACCAGTGGTATGGCTTTTAAGATGCATGGCCGGGTAGGTGATTCTCCTATTATCGGTGCCGGGTTATACATTGATAATGAAGTGGGCGGAGCTACATCTACTGGTGTAGGTGAGGAAGTTATTCGAAATGTAGGAAGCTTTTTGGTGGTTGAACTGATGCGGCAAGGTTATTCCCCGGAGGATGCCTGCAAGGAAGCTGTAATGCGCATTATTAAACGGAAACCCGAAACAGCAAAAGAGATTCAAGTAGGGTTCCTGGCATTGAATAAAAAGGGCGAATATGGCGCTTATGCGATTCAAAAAGGCTTCAGTTATGCGGTATGTGATGCTGCAGATCAGAAATTGTTGATTAAGGGTAAGAGTTTTTACTAAAACCATATAGACCACATTTTATACTTAAGGATTAAATACATGCAGTATAAGCTTGAAATATGCGCCAATTCTATTGAATCGGCCCTGGTTGCTCAACGGGGAGGTGCCGATCGTATTGAACTTTGCGATAATATGGCAGAAGGGGGAACAACTCCATCTGCCGGAATGATCAAGACTTGCAAAAAGGTATTACATATTCCAGTCTTTCCTATTATCCGGCCCCGGGGAGGTGGATTCGTATATACACATGAAGAGTTTGAGGTGATGAAAGCAGATATCCAGATATGTAAAGATCTGGGTTGCGAAGGAGTGGTATTAGGTATTTTAAACACAGACGGAGGTATTGATAAAGAGAAATGTGCAGAACTTATTTCTTTAGCCAGACCAATGGAAGTAACCTTCCATCGTGCTTTTGATTGTGCTCTACATCTTGAACAGAGTTTGGAAGATATCATAGCCTTGGGTTGTGAGCGCGTGCTTACATCCGGGGGGGCTGAAGTTGCTGATCAATCGCTGCCTATGATTGCCAGACTGGTAAGACAAGCAGATTCACGCATCATTGTAATGCCGGGTTCGGGAATTACTGAAGAAAATTTAATATTGGTACTGAAAGAGAGCGGTGCTACTGAGTTTCATAGTACTGCAAAATCATTGCACCTGTTTCTATCTCATCCTGATCACACCAAGATTATCGAACTTAACTATTATCAAACTAATTTTTTAAGGGTTTCGAAGATGAAAAAAATATTATTGGAGTAAAAACTAGACAAATGAGAAAGTATTTTGCAAAAGAATGAACAACTTTTATAAATATTTAATAAGTTCTTGATTTTATGTAAAATTTAAGTTAAGTTTAACTTAAATATGATCACTACTTCGAAGAACCAACAATTAAGGCTTGATATACTGCGAAAGGTATACTACAAAGATTGTGTCTCTTTAACTGAATTAAGCAAACTCACCTCTAAAAGTCTGCCTGTAATAACCAGTGCAGTAAACGAAATAATTACTGAAGGTTATTTAATCGAGCATGGACTAGCTCCATCAACTGGAGGACGCCGACCAGCTATGTTTCTTTTCAATAAAGAGAAACCACGCTATGTTGTATCTGTAGCAATGGATCAACTCGTTAGTCGCATTGCCATTTATGACCTATCCAAACAATGTATCTATCCGATTCAAAACATAAAACTCAATCCATTTGAGGATAAGGAAGGGCTTACCAAGTTGATTTCTTTCATTGATAGTCATATATCTAAATCCGGATTAAACCGAGATCACATATTAGGAATAGGCGTTGGAATGCCCGGTTTTGTAAATTCAGATAAAGGAATCAACGAATCTTTCTTTTTCACAGAAAGGATCAGTTTACGTGATTATTTGAGTTCTCAAATCAAGTTACCTGTATACATAGATAATGATTCTTGTTTAATCGCTCAAGCAGAGCTCCGCTTTGGTGCTGGAATAGGGATTAAGGAACTTATGGTAGTAAATATAGGCTGGGGTACTGGCTTAGGTATGATTGTGAACGGCCAGATATTTAAAGGGCACAGTGGTTATGCCGGAGAATTTAGCCATATCCCACTTTCTCAAAGTAATAATTTATGTTCTTGTGGTAAACGCGGGTGCCTGGAGGTTGAAACTTCAGTCCTAACTATGGTTTCAAAAGCCAAAGCTGCAATCCATGATGGAGCAGAGTCTATTATGTCGGAATTATTTCAAGATCCAGACGACCTCCCGGGCGATGGATTTTTGAAAGCAGCAGGCAAAGGCGATCCGCTTGCCTTATCTATACTGGCAGAATCTGCATTTCAATTAGGGAAAGGCCTATCCACATTGATCCATATCATGAACCCGGAGCGCATTGTATTAAGTGGAAGGGGTGCAGTGGTTGGAAAGATGTTTTTGCCAGCAATTCAGCAAGCTATTTATGAGTTTTCGATTCCTAAAATAGCTGAACAAACGACTTTAGTCGTATCTGATTTAGGCAATGAAGCGGAGCTCATAGGGGCTGCAAGTTTGGTTATAGATAATAGTATGTTTGAATAATATAGGTGTTTAGGTTAGATATATTAAATATTGGGATATGAAATTTGCTAATGACGAACTCTTATTATGGGAATTGAAAAGTGGAAACTGCGCCGCTTTTGATCAGATTTATTCCTCTTATAGCAAAATGCTATACATCTATCTTGAAAACAGGCTGAAAGATCCTGGCCTCTGCAGCGATATCATTCAGGACGTCTTTATCTCGTTATGGGAAAAAAGAGAATATCTTTTTATAGAAACCTCTCTAAAAGCCTACCTGTATCAGTCTGTTAAATTTAAAATAATAGATCAATACAGGAAAAATTCTATCTACCAAAGATATATGACCGATTTAGGCACTTATATGGATGTTAATTGTACAAATGCCGCTGATAATATAGACCACAAAAACCGTCTTACTGCAGTTATGGGTGCAATAGATGTGTTACCTAACCGGATGAAAGAAATATTTAAACTGAGTCGTTTTGAACATCTTCCTGTTAAATCGATTGCTGAAAAACTTTCTCTTTCTCCACAAACTGTGAAAAATCAGTTAACTAAGGCGCTGCATGTATTAAGAGAACAGCATGCCGAGGTTCATTAATTAATAGGCAATTAGAGCTTTTTATTCTGTATGGTTTAGGAAAAATCCTACTGTATATTAGAAGATTTGGAAAGAATTACATCAAAAAATATACCTCTCAAATATCCTGGTTAGCTTATTATATATCTATCTCAGCGTCTTAATTTTCCCTTATCTGGCTATTAATTATTACGCACTTCACATCCACCTAAATCGCACCTGCTCCGCAAGGGAAGTGAATTAGTTGGAGGTAAGGTCTGAAATAAATCCTTTTTGTTTTATAGCTACACTACTCTTTGTGCGGTTTGAATATCAGGACAAGTATTATTTTTTTATGCATTCTATGATTTACTGCTTAATAAATTGCATTTGGTATTGGAATCTAAGTGAAAATGTGGATAAAGTGGGTTTTAAACCCCTTTTGAGTTAACCAAACGAATTAATAAGAATATTTTTCAAATAAGTAGTACTATTTTAATGGTTGAGCGACATCCTAACAAAGAAATTACATTGGACATTAATAAAATTCAACATCTGCTAAAAAAGTATCAGGAAAATAGCTGTTCCGAGGATGAATACTTACTAGTTGATAGATGGCTGGATAAAAACGTTAACGAGGAGCAGACTCAAAATGATGAGCAAAGTATGGAAACTAATTTAAGTGACATAAAAAGAAATATTGACCGCCAAATAAAGGTAAAACGTTTTATTGGATATCGCTTTCTGCGTATTGCGGCCGTATTTCTTATTTGTGCTTCTATAATTGGGTTTTTCATCTTTACGGGTAATAAAAATGCTGAATTCAGAGCAAAAGTTAAGCAGATCCATATTGAATCCGTTGGAGGATGGATTAAAATTAGTACACCTAAAGGTTTGACTCATGAATTCGATTTACCCGATGGTAGTCATGTTGTTTTAAATGCATCAAGTAAAATTCGTTATCCAGCCCGTTTTTTAAGATTAAAGCGACCTGTCTATCTGGATGAGGGGGAAGCCTACTTTTCTGTGTTTAAAGATAAAAAGAAACCTTTCACTGTGTATACATCAAACTGTTCCACCACTGCTCTTGGTACAGCCTTTAATGTGCGAAGTTATAAAAATGAAAATGTGGTATCCGTAGCATTGGTGCATGGAAAAGTTCGGGTAGATGATTTGAAAGTACTGGGAAATCAACCTAAATCAAGGTTTCTTAAACCCAATCAACAGATCATTCTCCATACAAAATCTAACCAGGTGGAACGTAAAGTTTTCCAAAATACCTCAGCAATAACAGGCTGGAGTAAAGGTCTTATGGCTTTTGATAATGCAAGCGTAGAAGAGGTGGTAACCACTATTGAAAATAGATTTGATGTAACCATTAATAGCAATTTAAAAAACGATCAATGGAAATATACAGGAACATTTAAGGATGAAAATCTTCAGGAAATTATGGAAACGATATGCCTCACCGAAGGAGTAAAATTTAAAATGCTATCTAAAAACTCAATACAAATTAATTAACAATTCAACGTATGAAAATCTATTTACTTAAAAAACGATGTGGTTCCAGGCTCTTGCTGATGCTTTCGCTCTGGTTATTCACCTTTGCTGCATTCAGCAGTGATAAATCACTTCAGCGGATTGATTCAGCAAAAGTGAGTATGAATGTGGTTAATTCTCCAATAGAAAATGTACTGGCGTCATTAGGAACTAAGACAGGTTTGACTGTCCATTATGACCGCTCAAGTATTAATACGAATAGCAGGATCTCGGTTAATATGGAGAATGCACCTGTAAATTCTTTACTTAACGAAATTTCTGGACAGACTGGGTTGAAGTTCGCTGTCATAAAAAACAAGCTTGTAGTAGAAAGCCGCTCTGCCCAAACATCAATATCAGGTGTGGTAAGGGATTCAAAAGGGGTACCGATTCCAGGAGTTAGTTTACTGGTAAAGGGTACTCAAAAGGGGTTACAAACAAATGGAAATGGTGGTTTTACTATAACAGCCACTTCAGGAGATGTGCTTGTGTTTTCATTTATTGGGTACCAGCGTAAAGAAGTCGTCGTGGGAAGTCAAACGACCATCAATGTGGTGTTACAAGAAGATGCTACTGCTTTAACAGAAGTTGTTGTGACTTCTTTAGGTATTAAAAGGCAGGCAAAATCCTTGGGATACGCAGTAAGTACCGTATCCTCTAAAGAACTGACACAGGCAGGAAACACCAATTTTGCGTCAGCGATGTATGGAAAGGCAGCTGGTGTTAAAATTACCACTGCGCCAGGTGGAGCGAGTGGAGCTGTAAACGTGCAAATTCGTGGTGTCAATTCCTTGAATTATAATATGCAGCCACTATATGTTGTGGATGGGATTATGATTAGGAATGACAATCAGAATGGCGCAGCCGGAGCTAACAATAACGATTATTGGGGTGATCAAAGGATCAGAGGAAATGGTATTCTGGATGTTAATCCTGCAGATATAGAATCATTGACTGTTTTGAAAGGCGCAAGTGCAACTGCATTATATGGATCGGAAGCAGCCAGTGGTGTAATCGTGATTACGACTAAAAAGGGATCGAAAGAGCGGGGACTAGGCGTAGATCTTAATTATGTAGGAACAGTTGAACAAGTTGCGTTTCTGCCAAAATACCAAAACATTTATGGACCGGGGTATGACAAAGCAACAAATGTTGCAGTAGGAGCTACTGCTGAAGGATGGATTCCTGATACGGATCCTTCATCTCCAACAGGTTTTAGACCCTCATTTCGTTCCTATGCTAATTTTGGTCCCAAAATGGAAGGCCAACAAGTGAGATGGTGGGATGGAACTATCCGTTCTTATTCGCCACAACCGGATAATAACAAAGGAATTTACGAAACAGGTTATAGTTCAAATCTAAATATGGCTTTGTCGAATCAAACCGAAAAAGTGAACTATAGGTTTTCTGCAACTCGGCTTGATTATAAGAGCATTCAGCCTGGAAGTAAACAACAGAAAAATACTTTTAACTTAAATAGTACAGTCAAGCTGAATAGTAAAGTAACAACTGATATTGTTGTGAACTACATTAATACGCTTACTCATAATCGTCCTTACCAGTTAGGACAAGTATTAGGATCCTTCGATGGTTTTTATAGTAGAGCAGAAGATATGTCTATATTGAAAGATAAGTATCAGACATCTGAGGGATATAAATATGTTACACTTGCAAATGCAGTACGTAATCAGGATGAAGCTTTTAAATTTAATATCAGGCCAACAAACTTAATGGATTTTTTCTGGCAACAGATGAAGAATGAGTATGATGAAACAGAAAATCGTTTATTAACGAGTGCCACATTAAACTGGGAGACTACCAAGCATTTGCGTTTTCGTGGAAGAGTGGGAAATGACTTTACTGGCATAAGAAGCGAGAATAAGCAATATAATGAGTATCCTACGGCTTTTAATTCTACTACCAGTAGTACTGGGTCGTATGGTGTTACTCAAGGGCAATATGCTATACTTTACGGAGATGCATTGTTGACATATTCCAATAAACTATTTCCTGATCTTGATTTTTCAGCAAGTGGAGGTTTCCAAGCAAGAAATGAAAAGTACTATGATCAAAGCTCATCAACAAGAGATGGACTGGTAAATGAAAACTGGTTTAGCTTAAACAATTCCTATGGTGTGGCTAATACAAGTGCTGGTCGTAAGCAACTCTTGAAATATGCTTATCTCGGAATTATGAATTTGAGTTTCAAAGATTATTTATTCGTAGAAGGTACAGCACGTCAGGAATATAGTTCTACTCTTCCATCAGAAACAAACTCCTATTTTTACCCATCTGTAAATGCAGGATTTGTATTTACAGATGCCTTTCAATTACCAACAGCCCTTAGTTTTGGTAAATTAAGAGCATCTTATGGAGTAGTGGGTAATGCTCCTCCTATGTACGAATCAAATATTTTATACACACAGACCTCATTGCAAACTGTAAACGGATCCGTGCCTCAATTGACAATCGGTGGCAATTATGGAAATGCAAAACTAATGCCAGAAAAGAAGTATGAATCAGAACTGGGAATGGAACTTAAATTTTCAAACAATAGGATTGGGGTAGATTTTAGCTACTACACGAATAGGGTTAAAAATCAAATTCTGCAATTAGCAACAGCACCAAGTGTGGGTGCAAAAAGTCAAATTGTAAATGTAGGCGAAATTGGAAGTAAGGGATATGAACTTGCTCTAAATGGAACACCTATTTCAGGAGCATTTAGATGGGATACCCGTTTTAATATAGCTTTAAATACCACTAAAGTTTATTCTCTGGCAACTGGAATAGAAAAACTAACATTTTATACCGCAGAGCAGGATGCCGTTCAGGTATCTGCAGTGCCGGGAGAGAACTTGGGTAATATATATGTATATCCGAGAGCTACAGATCCAAACGGAAATTTGCTAATTAGTGATGATGGTTTGTATGTAATCGATAATACAAGATATGTCAAGGTAGGTAACATTATGCCTAAGGCTGTCGGAGGATTTTCTAACACATTTAGTTTTAAAAACTTCTCTTTGGATGTGATGGTGGACTATCGTTTAGGAGGACAAATGGTTTCCGCCCCAACGAAATATGCTACGGGAGCAGGTATGTTTGAAAATACCCTAGAATACCGCGATACTGAACATGGAGGACTTACTTATACTTCTGGCGGAGTTACTTATAACGATGGGGTGTTATTGAATGGAATAGTTCAAAGTACAGGAGCGGCTAATACGAAGATAATTGATGCTGCAACTTATTATATGAATACGTTTGACTGGGGTGGAGCTGCCTGGAATGAGAAAGGTTCAGTATATGATAACAGTTATATCAAATTAAGAGAAGCTACATTTGGCTATAGAGTACCTTCAAGAGCTTCATCAAAAATTGGTTTAAGTAACCTGAGGGTATCATTGATAGGAAGGAATTTGTTTTACATATGGAAGACCTTAGAAAACGTGGATCCTGAAGCTCCACTTGGAAATAAATGGTATTCACAGGGTATAGACGTAGGTTCTACCGCTGCTTCTCGTAGTTTTGGATTCTCAATTAATGCAAGTTTTTAATCAATCTAACGGATAGAACAATGAAAAAGTTAATATATACAGTTAGTTTATTTCTTTTACTCACTACACTCTTTAGTTCTTGTGAGAAGTCATTGGAAGAAAAATATAATAATCCAGACAAGACAGCAGGAGCTGATATTCCTGGTTTTTTCACAGCAATGTTGAACAATGACCGTGTAAGACCTTCCTACTGGAATGTACGTACATTTTTACTGATGCAACCCGCGTTGTACAGCCAAACAGCTTATTTTGGTAATTCAAATGGAGCCTATAAACAAAATGATTCCTATGTTCAACAATATTGGGAGGACTTCTATACCTCTGGGGGGAATGGTAGCGGATCTATGGCAATGTACAGAGCAATGGAGACCGCTTATGCCTCACTACCTGATGCGCAAAAAACGGATCGTGAAATATTTATGCAGGCTGCAAAAGTAGTGCTGTATGATCAGACCTCACAAATGGTAGACTTATGGGGAGATATCCCGTTTAGTGAAACAGGAAGTCTGGAAACATCAAGTACAATTATAAATGCTAGATTTGATGATCAGGTGGAGGTATATAATACCCTGCTTAGTGGTTTAGATGAAGCTGCAACCTACTTTGCTACTGCAACATCAACTGCAACATTCGCTAAGTATGATATTCTTTCGAAAGGTAATGTCAGCAAGTGGCAGAGGTATGCAAACTCAATCAGATTGAGATTGCTAATGCGAATTTCAAATGTGAATGAAACAACGGCTAGAACAGAAGTATTAAAAATGCTGTCAAATGCGTCACAATATCCACTAATAGATGGTGATAATACAGGGGACTACAATCCGGTAAATTCTGATGTTTTATTGATGCCATTAACAAACAACACGGCTTCGCTCAATTCAGCTTTAACTGAACTTCCAAGTCACTATGCTCCAGACTACATGTTAAATACTGTTATGTTAGGGTCGAACGATCCAAGAATGCCTGTTATGTTTGATAAGTTTGGTATAACAGTTGGTAGTGCTTTTATTCCAAATCCGACCTATCGTGCCATGCCAATAACTTTTACATCTGAAGAACAGGAAGCAAATTTCTCCTCTTATTCTATACTTGATTCTGCTACATTTTTAGGCAATCCGTCGTTACCAGGCATAGTAATTACAGCTTCTGAGGTAAATTTCTTAAAATCAGAAGCCTATCTAAGATGGGGATCAGATGCAGAAGCAAAAGTTGCTTATGAAAATGCAGTGAAGCAATCCATCTCGTTTTATTACTATCTGAATAATTTAAACACAACAGGCGTAAAAACGGAGACCAAGCCAGTAACAAGTGTAATTTTAGATTTTGTAACGACCTCAAATATTGCTTATTCAGGAAATTCAAGCGATAAGTTGGCGAAAATCATGACGCAAAAGTGGTTACATTTTGGCTTTTTACAATCTACACAGGCTTGGTCGGAATATAGGCGTACAGGATACCCATCGCTAACATTTCCTGCAACTGGTAAACTTGCAGGATTTACAACTTCTCCTACAAGATTACTTTATCCTAGTTCTGAAAGAACAAATAATATTGATAATTACCAAAATGTTGCGGCCAAAGATACCCGAACTGCAAAGATATTTTGGGATGTGAATTAATCAAAAATAAAGCCGCTTTACTAGCGGCTTTATTTTTATATAGAATTATGTTAGTATGTAAAAATGCATTGAGATATTGCGTTTTTACGTTTAGCAATACTTTAGATAATCGTTATGCTGAAATTATTCTTGTTATTATGTGCATTATTTGTTGGACAATCTTTATTTGCTCAGCAAGGTGTTCACCAGCAATCTACAACTTATGAATGGCCTTCGGATCCTCAGGTAAAGCAGAAGCTGGATAAGTGGCAGGATCAGAAATTCGGTATGATCATTCATTGGGGTTTATATGCTGTAGCCGGATCAATTGAATCGTGGGAACTCTGCTCAGAGGATTGGATTGAACGGGATAGCACGATTGCATATGAAGATTTTAAAAAATCATATTGGGGATTGAGTAAAAAGTTTAATCCGGTAAAGTTTAATCCGGAGCAATGGGCTCAGGCAGGAAAAGATGCAGGCATGAAGTACCTGGTTTTTACCACTAAACATCATGATGGCTTTTGTATGTTCAATACCAAAGAAACTGATTTTAATATTGCTCAAGGTCCTTTTAAAGATAATCCACGTGCAGATGTAGCCAAATATGTATTTGATGCATTCCGTAAACAGGGTTTTATGATTGGTGCTTATTTCTCTAAACCAGACTGGCATTCCCAGTATTACTGGTGGTCGAAATATGCTACACCCGACCGTAATAATAACTATGACATCAAAAAACATCCATGGCGATGGAATCAGTATAAACAATATACCTATAATCAGATTTCTGAGTTGATGCACAACTATGGATCAGTAGACATTTTATGGCTTGACGGGGGATGGGTTAGACCACTGGAAACGGTAAATGAGGAAGTTCGTTCCTGGGGTGCTGCTATTCCTGCATGGAGTCAGGATATTGATATGCCAAAGATAGCAGCAATGGCCCGTACAGCTCAACCCGGTCTGTTAATGGTAGATCGTACCGTTCATGGTCCTTATGAAAATTATCAGACGCCTGAACAGAAGATTCCTGATCATCAGCTGGATCATCCCTGGGAAAGTTGTATGACCCTTGGAAATGCGTGGGGATTTGTTCCCGGAGATACCTATAAATCGACGTCTAAAGTTGTTCATTCCCTTATAGAGATCGTAGCAAAGGGAGGAAGTCTTCTTTTAGGTTTAGGACCTAAACCTGATGGCACGATGCCCGCTGAAGCGGTAAGTCGTCTGGAAGATATTGGTAAGTGGACTTCTTTGAATGGTAAAGCCATTTATAATACACGAATCACTCCAGAGTTCCAGAATGGAAATACGTGGTTTACACAAAGTAAGGATGGGAAAACGAAGTATTCACTAGTCACAATTTCTGAAAGTGGTTCTTTCTCTGATCTGGTAAACTGGAAAGGAAATAGCCCTGCTAAAGGATCTAAAATGACGCTATTACAAACGGGTAAAACGGTTAGATGGAGTCAGAAAGGAGATTTAACTGAAGTGGTATTACCAAAAGGATTAGAAAAATCTGGAGCAAAATGTCCGGCTCTTGCATTTTCTTATATAGCAGAAAGGTAGACGCATTTTTTTTCATAACTTAATAAATTTATACAATGGTTTTACATAAACACATAGGCTTTTTGAGGCTTGGTGCGTTACTCATGTTGACAATTGGTTGCGTTTTTCAGTCGAAAGCACAAAGTGTTTTCAAGGGATATGAAAATCTTTTTACGACGCCTCTTCATTATACAACTGTATTCAGTCCTCAAGCCCCAGTTATTGATGGAAATCTCCAAGATGAAATGTGGGCAAAAGCGGTATGGTCTCCTTCATTTTTAGATATTGAAGGGTCGGGAAAAGCTATTCCTAAGATGAATACCCGCATGAAAATGATGTGGAATGATACGCATCTTTTCATAGCTGCCGAATTGGAAGAAACAGACCTATCTGCGATTTTTAAAAAACATGATCAGGTGGTATATCACGACAATGATTTTGAACTGTTTATCGATCCGGATAATAATACACATCAGTATTTTGAAATAGAGGTCAATGCGTTTAACACCATCTTTGATCTCTTTTTGTCAAAACCTTATCGGAATAATGGAGCGGCTTTGATTGGATGGGATGTAGCTGGATTACGTTCTGCGGTAAAAATGAAGGGAACATTAAACAATCCAAATGATAAGGATCAGGGATGGACTGTCGAGATGGCTATACCTTTAAAAGCACTATCAACGGGGAATGATGTTAAAGTTCCAGTTAACGGAGATTTTTGGCGGATTAATTTTTCGAGGGTGGAATGGGACATGGATGTGCGGAATGGAAAATATGTAAAAAGGCTTGATGTAAATGGTAAACCTCTTCCTGAACATAACTGGGTTTGGTCTCCTCCGGGAGTTATAAATATGCATTATCCTGAACGATGGGGTTATTTACAGTTTGCTAAGGATGCTTCTTCTTTGCCTGAATTTAGTATCCCTTATTCTGAGCTACAGCGTCAATATTTGTGGCTGATCTATTATAAACAAAAGGAGTTTTTTGGAAAGAATAAAAAGTATGCTACTAATTTATCTGTCCTTGGTTTTAAAGATTCGATAGTTCATATTGATGGAAAGTTGAATAAGCTTAAAATGGAGGTGACATCGGCTCAGTTTACTGCTACGATCAATGATCAGGAAAAGAAAGAAATAAAAATTAACGATGAGGGGTTGGTGATCTAAATAATAAACCACATGACAACGAGAAGAAGTTTTATTAAAACAGGAGTAGTTGCAGGAGTCGGTACTGCATTAGCTCCATTTGCGGCCCAAGCTATTACAACTAGTGTTACTGGTTTTGGAAATACGGATTCAAATGATAGCGATGCAAAAAATAGTCTAGATGGAAATACGGGATCTGTAATTAAAAAGCAAGAGCGGAAACATTGGGTGTGGACCAATCCTGATTTATCAGATACAGAAGCCACTTTGCAGAAAAGATATAAAAGCTATTATGAGCATGGCATAAGGGGCATTTTTTTTGAAGCAGATAGCGAGAAGCATTACCGGATGGCGAAAGCGCATAAACTGGAAGCGCATCGTTGGATGTGGACGATGAACCGGGGGGAAATATCTCTTTTAAAAGCGCATCCTGAATGGTATGCGATTAACAGAAAAGGTGAGTCTTGTGCCGATAAACCACCTTACGTGGATTATTACCGCTGGTTATGTCCCTCCAGAGAGGAAGTTAAACAATACCTGGTTGACGATGTCAAGGCTATATTAAGTAAGGATTATGTGGATGGTATACATTTAGATTATGTGCGGTTTTGCGATGTAATACTGCCCGTAAATTTGTGGGAAAACTATCATATTGAACAGATTAAGGAACTCCCGGAATATGATTATTGTTATTGCGAGGTGTGCAAAGCAAAGTTTGAAGCCTGGAGAGGACAAAGTTTGGATCAAATTAAATTTCCTGATGCTAGTTTATCATGGCGTCTTTTCAGGTATCATGCCATAACAGACATTGTAAACGAAATTGCTAAAGTAGCCTCGCAAAATAAGAAACAAATTACTGCAGCCGTGTTTCCTACACCTGAAGTAGCGAGGCGAAATGTAAGGCAGGATTGGACGAACTGGAACCTAACTGGGATTTGTCCAATGATTTATCATGGATTTTATAAAGAAAGTGTACCTTGGATTGGGGATGCTGTTGCAGAAGGTGTAAATTGGCTCCACGGAAAGTTTCCTTTATATGCTGGCCTTTACATATCCGATTTTAAAGATCATTTGGAAGTCCAGTCAGGTATGGAATATGCCCTGAAAAATGGAGCTGCCGGAATATCTTTATTTGGAAATGTAACAGACGAAATATTGGCTGCTCTTCAAAAGGCATCCTTTAATATAAAACCTGACCATGTATAATAAAAAGTATCTATTGAAGGCATGTTTAATTTTGGCATGTATCATTTCAGTGCCTTTGTATGCACAAACGCTGAGAAAACAGAAAGTAAAGCTGAACAAACCGGAGCGTTTAACGCAATATGTCGATCCTTATATTGGTACAGGCTACCACGGTCATGTTTTCCTTGGAGCGAGTGTTCCTTTTGGTGCCATCCAGCTGGGACCTGTGAATTTATCAGAAGGTTGGGACTGGTGTTCCGGTTATCATTATTCAGATTCCACGATTGTTGGGTTTTCTCATACACATTTAAGCGGAACGGGAATTGGTGATCTGGGCGATATTGCCCTGATGCCCGTCACTGGAAATGTTAAAACGGCTAAAGGTACCCTTACTGACCCAGGGAGTGGTTTTGTTTCTTTATTTTCCCATAAGGAGGAGCAGGTAAGGCCGGGTTACTATTCAGTCAGACTAAATCGCTATAATATCAAAGCAGAACTTACCGCTACCGAACGTGTTGGCTTTCATCGGTATACCTACCCTAAGTCTGGTGATGCAGGAATAATTATAGATTTAAAACAGGGAATAGGATGGGACGCTCCTGTGGAAACCTCATTGGTAAAAGTAAATAATACAACCCTTTCCGGTTATCGTTATTCTACAGGATGGGCAAGGGATCAGCGTGTTTATTTTACAATAGTGTTTTCTAAACCCTTTACTTCTTTTGCTTTATACGACAGTACGGCTTTGCAACAAGGAGCTAAAGCAACTGGTAAGAACATATATGGCTTTGTTAAATTCGCTACACGCGAGGGAGAAGAAGTTCAAGTTAAAGTAGCGGTTTCTCCTGTTAGTATAGAAAATGCAAGGGGCAATATGGAGGCTGAACTTCAGGGATGGGATTTCAATAGGGTTGCAGCTGCTGCTAATGAATCATGGAATAAAGAGCTAAGTAAAGTTCTGATCGCTGCTGATAATACAGCCCGGATGCGTACTTTTTATACTGCTCTTTATCATACGATGATTGCTCCTTCTCTTTTCAATGATCATAATGGTGATTATCTGGGTACGGATAAGAAAGTGTACAGAAATGCTCCTTTTGCCAATCTCACTACGTATTCTTTATGGGATACATACAGGGCAGCGCACCCTTTATTTACGATTCTTCAACCGGAGAAAGTGAACGATATGATCAACAGTATGCTGGCCATTTATCAACAGCAGGGCAAGTTGCCGGTATGGCATCTGATGGGTAATGAAACAAATACAATGGTTGGTAATCCGGGAATTATTGTTGTTGCGGACGCTTACTTGAAAGGGTTTAAAGGTTTTGATGCTAAGTTAGCGTTTGAAGCAATGAAGAATTCGGCTATGCTGGATGAACGGGGTTTGGCAACGTATAAAAAGTTCGGTTATATTCCTGCAGATACGATGGTTGAATCTGTGGCAAGGGGTATGGAATATGCGATTGCGGACTGGAGTATTGGGCAGGTTGCAAAGAAAATGGGACTTACAGACGACTATGCCTATTTTAATAAAAGGGGACATAACTACCTGAACTATTTTGATAAACAGACCAATTTTATGAGGGGACGGGTTTCTGATACCGAGTGGCGTACTCCATTTAATCCCTTTGAATCTGTGCATGAGAAAAACGATTATACGGAGGGTAATGCCTGGCAATATACCTGGTTGGTTCCTCAGGATCCTGAAGGTTTAATTAAGTTGCTGGGAGGTGAAGCGCGGTTTACTAAAAAGCTGGATTCACTCTTTGTGGTGGAGGGCTCCCTTGGAGAACATGCTTCCCCGGACATTAGCGGTCTGATTGGTCAGTACGCTCATGGAAATGAGCCTAGCCATCATATTACTTATTTGTTTAACTATGTTGGTCAGCCCTGGAAAACTGCTGATAAAGTAAGATTTATTTTGGATCATCTTTATACTGATAAATCAGATGGTCTTTCGGGAAATGAAGATGTTGGACAGATGTCTGCCTGGTATGTGTTTTCTGCAATGGGTTTTTATCCGGTTAATCCGGCTAATGGGATGTATGTAATTGGAAGTCCGGTTGTTAATGAGGCAACACTTCAGGTAGGCGTGGGAAAAACGTTTCAGATTATAGTAAAGAACAATTCTGCTGTGAACAAGTATATTCAAAAAATAGTGCTGAATGGTAAGGACTATACAAAATCCTACATTCGCCACCGTGATATTATTTCAGGAGGGGTCATGACCATGGAAATGGGTAGTAAACCTTCCCTGAGTTGGGGTGTGAAGCCTGTTGACCGACCTTTTTCTGAAGATTAATGATATGAAGATGTTAACTAAACATGGTAAGAGTCGTATTGGTATTTGCCTGGCAAGTGTGTTTTTTACTTGTTTTTCTTTTGCGCAAAACCGTTATGAGTTGAATGAAGGCTGGAAGTATGCGCCTATAAGTAAGGTAAGTGAGACAGGTGAGCTGATCTCTGCTCAGGCTTATTCGCTGTCGTCCTGGAAAGCGGCTGTCGTGCCGGGAACTGTTCTTACCTCTCAGCTTGCTGCAAAAGAAATTCCTGATCCTTTCTGGGGGATGAACAATGAGAAGATTCCGGATATTTACACTATCGGAAGAGATTATTATACGTACTGGTTCGCCAAGGAATTTGTGGAAAAGCACCCTTCTTCGGGAAATCAGGTCTGGCTTACATTCCGGGGGATCAATTACAGTTGTGACATTTTTCTGAATGGCAGGAAAGTGAATGCCACTCCTTATCAGGGCATGTTTCTGCGTAAATCTTTTAATATCACTAAACTGCTTTCGGTTTCTGGCACGAACAGACTGGCTGTAATTGTGTATCCTCCGGATCCGGTAGGAAATCCTAATGGTGGTCAGGGAGGTGACGGTATTGTTGCAAAAAGTGTATCCCATCAATATGTGGCCGGTTGGGATTGGATCAGGCCGATCAGGGACCGCAATACCGGGATCTGGGATAAGGTGTATATTGAAAAGACCGGAAGTGTTAATCTGAAAAATCCACATATCGTTACATTGGTTCCTGGAAAAAGAGTCCCTGAGGGAACTCAGCAGCCTGTTGTCATTAAAACATCCGCAGAACTGGAGAACACATCAGAGAAAGTAATTACGGGGCTGCTTCAGTATGTTTTAGATGGCAATAAAATAACCAGGAGTGTCAGGATCAATCCTAAAAGTACGCTTAACGTTGATCTGCCTGATTTATCGTTAAAAAATCCAAAGCTTTGGTGGCCTTCAGGGTATGGTAAGCAGGATTTATATGATGTGAACCTACAGTTTGTCGAAACCGGCAAAGGGGTGTCTGATCAGGAAAGGGTGAGCTTTGGAATAAGAGAGATTCAAACGGAATGGAATGCTGTGACCAGAAGCAAGCAGGTTTTGGTAAACGGACAGAAGATATTTATTAAAGGAGGAAATTGGATTATTTCGGATGCCATGTTACGGTTCTCCAAGGAACGGTATGATGCGGAGATCAGGTTTCATAGGGATATGAACCTCAACCTGATCCGTATCTGGGGTGGCGCCTTGATAGAGCGCCCTGAATTTTATGAAGCTTGTGACCGCTATGGCATGCTGGTGTTACAGGATTTCTGGATGTCGGGAGATTGTAACGGGCGCTGGCTGGATCCAATGAAGAAGGAAGATCAGTGGGCACGTCGGAAGTATCCGGATGACCATCATTTGTTTTTGGAGTCTGCGGTTGATATGATTAAGATGGTTCGGAATTATGCTTCTCTGGCGATGTGGTGTGGTGGAAATGAAATTACTCCTCCGGATGATATCCTGCTTCCATTAAGGGATTCCATTTTGCCTAAGCTTGACGGTACGCGCTGGTTTATTGATTATTCGAATTCGGATGAGATGTCGTTTAATTCAATTGGTGGTAACGGTGATGGACCTTATACGATTCAGCCTGTGAGTTCCTTTTGGGAAAAAAGGACTTTTCCTTTTAATTCTGAAATAGGATCTGTTGGGGTCGGTGATTATGAATCGTTGGAGCGGTTTATGCCTGAAGCCAACAGGAACAATTTACCGGTCCCAAGGCCTGGTCAGCAGCCTTCTGAAGAAGCGGATTCGGTGTGGACTTACCATACCTATACCGGGGTGGGATATGAGCAATCGCTTGAGCCTTATGGGAAACCTAAAGATATTCATGACTTTACAGATAAGGCGCAACTAGTCAATTATGATCAGTACCGTGCTTTAATGGAGGGTTTCAGTTCGCATATGTGGGAATGGTATACTGGGGTGATCATTTGGAAAACACAGAATCCATGGACAGCTATGCGGGGACAGATGTACGATTATTATCTTGATCCAAACGCTTGCCTGTATGGTTTGCGTACAGGAAGCAAGCCCTTGAACATCATGTGTAATCCTGCAGATGGCACTGTGATGCTTGTTAATAATAGTTTTAAATCGCTGCGCAATTTAATGCTGGTGATGAAGTCGCATAGCATTTCAGGGGAAGAGAAAATTCTTACACAAGTATTGGCTTTCATTGAGCCTACAACGGTAAAAAAGATCTTATCAGTGAAACAGGCCATGGATGAGGTGTCTAAGGAAGACGGTGCATTTTTATCGTTGCAGATCCTGGATGAAAACAAGAAGGTATTGGCCGATAATTTGTATTGGTATCCGAATGAAAAGGGGGTGTATACAGGGCTTAATAAAATAAAGCAGGCTGAATTAGCCGTTACTGCCAGGCAGGTATCAAAGGGAAAGATAGAAGTTAAACTGAGTAATCCTGCAGGAAATCCGGTTGCATTTTTTAGCCGGCTTTCACTTGTTGATCCTAAAACGGACAAACGACTGCTTCCTGTGTTTTATGATGATAACTATGTGTCCGTTGTTCCCGGAGCAGAGAAAACGGTGATTATTGAATACACCCCTTCAGCAGGGTTAGAAATGCCTTATGTAACGGTAAAAGGGTGGAATGTGAAGGAGCAAAAAATAACGATTAAATAATAAGTACTGGTAAACGGGCATTGATGTGCGGAGTTAAGTGTTTGTTAATTAGTCAACTTTAGGATTGAATGTGCTTGATTTACAATAAGGGTTTAAATTGCTTATAAATCAGTTAAATTTAGTGTTGGGTGAATGTGCATGACCTCTAAATAACGAATGAAATGCTTATTAATCAGTCAATATTTAGGTTGGGTAAGGATCAATAAGTAACGATATACTCGCATTTGATAACGCTTATTAAAATGGCTTCTGTATAATATGATTTTAGAAAAAATAGGTTTGTTAGGGCTTCTTCTGACAAGCTATATCGTACCCGCTATAGCACAAAAAAAGCCTTTATACAAAAATTCATCAGCTCCTATAGAAAGCAGGTTAAGTGATTTAATAGGTAGAATGACTTTGCAAGAAAAAGTAGGTCAGCTTTCTATTTTACTGGGTTGGGAGATGTATGATAAGATCGGAAATAAAGTAGCCGTCAGCTCAAAATTTAAACAAGCTTTAGCAGAACAACATACAGGAATGCTTTGGGCTACGTTAAGAGCTGATCCCTGGACAAAAAAGACATTACTAACTGGTCTTAATCCTGAGTTGGCTGCTAAGGTGACAAATGCACTTCAAAAATATGCAATCGAAAATACCAGACTTGGAATACCTCTGTTTTTGGCAGAAGAATGTCCTCACGGGCATATGGCCATTGGTACAACTGTTTTTCCAACCTCAATAGGGCAGAGTAGTACATGGAATCCCTTGTTGATTCAAGAAATGGCTTCAGTAATTGCATCTGAGGCTCGCTTGCAGGGAGCCCATATTGGCTATGGGCCTGTACTTGATTTAGCCAGAGAGCCTCGGTGGTCGCGTGTTGAAGAAACCTATGGAGAAGATCCGGTTTTGAACTCTGAAATGGGAATAGCAATGGTAAAAGGCTTCCAGGGAAATGACCTGAAGAGTGATGTTCATGTGCTTTCTACTTTGAAGCATTTTGCGGCGTATGGTGTTCCGGAAGGGGGGCATAACGGAGGTAGCGTGAGTATTGGTCCCCGGGAATTGGAACAAACGTATCTTCCTCCCTTTGAAGCTGCTGTAAGGGCGGGTGCCTGGTCTGTGATGACTGCTTATAATTCGATTGATGGGATTCCCTGTTCTGCTAATCCTGTTCTTTTGAAGGATGTTTTAAGGGATAAATGGGGCTTTAAGGGTTTCGTGGTATCAGATCTTGGAAGTATATCTGGATTGCTGAATAACCATCAGGTAGTTGCCACTGCGGATGAGGCTGCTGCTCTTTCTATAAATGCTGGTTTAGATGTTGATCTGAGTGGATATGGATACGGGAAAGCATTAATAGATGCTGTAAATAAAGGAATTGTCAATGCAGGTGCATTGGATTCTGCTGTTGCATATGTTTTGAGACTTAAATTTAAAATGAACTTGTTCGAGCATCCCTACGTTGATCCTGCTAGAGCTAGACTGGAAGTAGGAAGTGCAAAGAACAAACTATTAGCTAGAAGATTGGCTCAGCAATCTATCATTCTATTGAAAAATGAAAATAACCTGCTGCCATTAAATAAAAGCATTAAAAGGATTGCTGTTATTGGTCCCAACGCTGATAATATATATAACCAGCTAGGGGATTATACTGCTCCACAAGATCAGGAGGAAGTGGTAACGGTATTGAAAGGGATTAAAGCGAAACTAGGTGCTGCTTCGACAGTTACTTATGTCAAAGGATGCGCTATTCGGGATACCGGATTTAATGAAATAGCAGAAGCTGTAGATGCGGCTCGTCATGCTGAAGTTGCAGTTGTGGTGTTAGGTGGATCTAGTGCCAGAGATTTCAAAACTGAATATTTAATTACGGGCGCTGCAAATGTGTCAGCGGGTGCAAGTGCTTTAAGTGATATGGAAAGTGGGGAAGGCTATGATCGTTCCACATTAGACCTGATGGGAAAACAGCTGGAGATGCTCCAGGCAATTGTTAAAACAGGAACACCGGTAGTCTTGGTTTTAATTGAAGGACGTCCACTGAACTTAAACTGGCCTTCAGGAAATGTTTCTGCCATTCTAAATGCCTGGTATCCTGGACAGGAGGGTGGTGATGCTATTGCAGATGTTCTTTTTGGCGATTATAACCCAGCAGGACGTTTACCTATATCTGTTCCTCGATCGGTAGGGCAATTACCTGTTTATTATAATGTAAAAAAACCATTATCGCATGATTATGTGGAAATAGGTGCTGATCCCTTGTATAAATTTGGATATGGTTTAAGTTATTCTAAGTTCGAATACAGCAATCTGGTTATCATGAAAGGTTCGGCAAACGACAACTTTCTGGTGTCTGTTCGATTTGACGTAAAAAATCAGAGTGAACGTAAAGGGGATGAAGTGATACAACTTTATGTGACGGACAAAGTAAGTTCAATGGTGAGTCCCGTTAAACAGCTTAAGAAATTTAAACGAGTTAGTTTTAATGCCGGTGAGCAAAAAACGATCGAACTGAATCTGGATAAGAAAGACCTGGCAATTTTAAATGTAAATATGCAATGGGTAGTGGAACCAGGGGAATTTGCTGTTGAGGTTGGAGCTTCATCAAGCGATATTCGTCTCAAAGGAAAGCTTAGTATTGAATAGGTGCTTGTTAGGATTTTATTCAACTTCTGACCTGGCATTAAACCATCCGTAGTATAATTAGGTGCTTTTTCCCACTTTCGCTTTTGAATAAAATATACAAGTTATGCAATTATATGCTCTTATACTTTTACCTTTTCCCATTTACCTTTTTTAAATAAAATATATCCTGTGGTTGAAATTGCAATTTCAGAAATTGGAATAGCCATGAATACCCCTTTGGGTCCTAATCCTAGATGTTTGGATAAAAAATAAGCCAGTGGAATCTGAAATAACCAAAAGCAGAATAAGTTGATCCAGGTTGGCGTCCAGGTGTCACCTGCACCATTGAAAGTATTCACCAATACCATCCCAATTCCGTATACTACATAACCCGAACTCAGGATATAAATAGCTTGTTTATCGACAATCTTTACCTATTCATCATTCGTAAAGAAGGAAACAAGTACCTCAACTCCTGCAAAGGAAATCAGGGTTATGGAAAGCATATACATAAAATTATATTTTGCAGTCTAAATCACAGCTTGTTCCGCTCTGTCCAGCTTACCAGCCCCTAAGTTTTGGCCAACCAAAGTAGCGGCAGCACTGCTTAATCCCCATGCAGGAAGCATAAAAAACATCATTAAACGCAGGGCAGTTTGATAACCCGCAGAGCCGTGATCGCCACCGGTTGTTGCTACCAGTTGAGCAAGGAAGATCCAGCCACAGGAAGCAATTACCTATTGCATAATTGTGTTTTTTAGAACCTGCTATAAAAATCTGACCGTGAAACGCACCGCCGTAGACCGAATCAGTCTTCATCTGTAGATGTCAACTTAATTTATTTTAAGCAGAAAAATTTAGTTTGGTAATAAAGCTCCTTCTATTGGAATGGATTGTTCAGAAACAGCACCTTGTTGTTTTTTGATTAATAACCAGGCGAACAAAACACCAAGGAAAGCCATAATCGCACCTACAATTGCCGGAGAGGTATAACCAAGACCAGCAGCTATTGGTAATCCACCGAAAAAAGCACCTAAGGCATTGCCAATATTAAATGCGGCCTGTGTGACCGAAGCACCAAGCATTTCTGCGTCTTTAGCTGTGCTAATCATTAATATTTGAATCGGAGCCGCTATAGCCATAGAAAGGGCCCCAATAATAAAGGTTAATACCAATGAAAGGATCTGGTTTTCTGATATGAAGAAAGTAATAATCAACGAAATAGTCATTGCCGTTAACAAAGCAACGCAAGCTTTAACAGGATTGATTTTATCAGCAAGCATACCTCCAATAATGTTTCCAACTACCATTCCTGCACCTGCTAATGTTAAAATATAAGGTACTTGATTTGCATTGAAAAGGGAGACTTCAGTCATTAGTGGTGCGATATAACTAATCCAGGCAAATAGACCTCCTGTACCTATGGCCGTGATTAAAATAATTAGCCAGGCTTCTGTCTTTTTAAAGAATTGAAGTTCTGTCTTTATGTTTCCTGCACGGTTAACAGGCATTTTGGGTAGCCACAGCTGAATGAAGACTAATGTAGTTAAGCCAATGATAGCGACAATGCCAAATGTAAATCGCCAGGAATAGGTATGACCGATAAAAGTACCCAATGGAACTGTGAGTAAATTAGCTATTGTTAGCCCGGCAAACATAACTGAGATTGCCTGTGCTTTTTTCCCCTCGTCAGCTAATCTACTGGCAACAACAGAGCCCACTCCGAAAAATGCGCCATGAGGTAAACCAGACAATAAACGGGAGATTAATAAGAAAGTGTTGTTTGGTGCAAATGCAGATAGTGCATTGAAAATAGTAAACATGGCCATTAGAGCAAGCAGAATCTTTTTGGGGGCTATATTGCTGCTCAAAGCGACCAGTAATGGCGCGCCTATAACTACTCCAAGCGCATAAGCAGAAATTAAATGTCCCGCAACTGGTATACTGATTTGGAAATCTTTAGCAATATCAGGCAGCAAACCCATCATCACAAATTCAGTAGTCCCTATCCCAAGGCCACCCAAGGTAAGTGGTATTAAACTTTTTTTCATAGAGTAGTGAACATAACAAAAAAAATGACTCAAAGAAGTACTTAAACGTAATTATTAACTAGTTCAAAGGTCAAAATTTCGAATTGCAAATATACTTTATGAGTTAAACTAAATAATTGTAATTTGGTAATTTTGACAAAAAGTCTACTTTTAATGATAAATATTTTAAAAAATAAGTCATAAAACAGCTTTTTATGCATTAATAATGCTGATTAAATGAAATAATTAAAATGCTTCTTAGTGATTTCATTACTTAAGATAGTCATGTGGGCATTACGTAAGACAACAGTACATTAGGGTTTAAAAATGAAGGTTTTGATCAGTTATAACTTCACCTTTTATTAAAATTATCTGTTTTCATAAGGAAGACTAAAATTCAGTTACATTATTGCATACTATTTGTGTTCAAGTTATATAAATAGTTTTCAATTTCTACCAATATACAACCGATGCACGCTACGATGATAAAAAAATATAATTCAATTTCTTCCGTGCTTTATCAGATGATGTTATCTTTGAAGTATAACATCCAGTAATTAAATAAGCGAATTAAAGCGTTAAAGGCATCATGAGAACATTCTTTTCAATCAAAGAATTACTAGTTATACTTAGTCGCGAGCAAAAACTGCTTACCGAAATCTTTGAAAAGCGGAAAATGCTTTCCTACAAATATGAGTATGCTTTGGAAGTGGTGGATTATAACGAAGATAAGATCCTGGCTCTTATTGACTATGGTGTATTGAGAGAAAACGGTGGCTTTCTGGAGCTTGACGATCAGTATCTTCAATTCTTTGAACAAATTCTGGAAGTCAATGAGGAAATCAATGTTTCCTACATCAATGAAAATCTCCAAAGTATTCAGCAAAACATAAATTATTACCTGAAAGAAAATAGCGAAATTAGGAAATATAGTTATTTACGGCTGATCAAAAGTGCATTACGTAAAATAGGACTGATTGCTTTACGTAATGTAGTTGATTTAAAAAGGAATATCGATAATACATTTAAAAACGAACCTAACTATAAAATCAAAAAAGCTAAACTTGAACATCTTGATGTTAAACGTAATGATATTTCGGTTCTGATTACTTTAACAGATAACCTGATTTCAGGAGAGGAAGAACAGACTTTTTTTAAAACAGCCTCTGATGAGGAGTTACATAAAATAATCATCAGGTTAAAACTTCAGCTTAATGAATGTAGACATAATCTGATTGATATCCAAAAGCAGATTATCGAGTTTATTAACCGCCTTAAATATCAAAGTGGGTTAATGGAGAAAATCAGGCAATTGAAATACCTGAAGGACCAATTTGAAATTAAAAGTAAAACCAATATTGTTCAGGTTTTACAAGCCGATAATGCATTGGTATATGAACCTAATCCATCTTATACAATAAAACTTTCTATAGAGCAATTGCAAAATGACAGCAAAGTGCTCGATATTATCAGGAAGGTTGTCAGTCGCAATCAAACAGGTAATCGTATCGTTCAAAACCTGGCAGAGAACAGCTTGGAAGAGTATTTGAAATCGGATACCCTTGTGGTTGTACAAGTCAATTTGGAAGAAGTGAAAAGTAGCTTTCTGGCAGGAAGTAATAATTTGTTTGATTTCCTTCAAACGTATGATTTCGGAAGAGAGGTTCCATTTGAAGAATGTATCACTGTTTACTGCCAGCTGATTTCACAATATGATGTGCTTTTTAATCTGACAGATCAGTATTCATTAAAGCAGGATACTGAATATATGTTAATTTATCCGCTGTATTAATATGGAAATACCTAAACAGTCATCTGATGTATTTGAAATTCTGAATAAGGGGCAATTTATATGTTCCAATAGTAGTAAGGATAATATTCGTAAATTATATAGTGTTATTAATCAGGATTTCGATGCTTTCTATACCTATTTTTCGGGTATCAATCTCATTATGGAAGAAGGAGATGAGTACTATTATTTTACGCGGAAGGACACCAAAGCAGACATTGAGCGTAAACTTGATTCCGCATTGAAGTGGATAGACATCATCGACTTTTTGAAAACATTTGAAGTCGGTTTTAGTTCTGGATTCCGTTTTAAACCATCAGATATTCTGGTTAGGCTGTCAGTTGATGCCGATTTGAAGAATAAGCTCGAAGACTTAAAAAAGTATGCAGGTGGTAAGGAAAAGCATGCAGAGATTCTTGAAAAGATACTAGATTACCTTGAAAAAGATAATTTTATAGAAATAGAAAATGAGATTGTGCAAGAATACAAAACCCTGGCATCATTTTCTTATCTGGAGCAGCTGATATTAACTATAAATATTCCTGAAGATATTAAGAATGAGATACCTGAATAAGATAATTTTCATAAATAGTGCGAATATTAGTTATGCCGACATCACTATCGACGGTAATGTACATTTCATCGGTACACAGGGAGTAGGTAAAAGTACCATGCTTCGGGCAATTCTATTCTTTTATAACGCTGATAAACTGAAACTTGGAATAGAGAAAGGAAAGCGTTCTTTTGATGAATATTATTTTCCTTTTCCCAATTCGTATATCATTTATGAAGTGGTTAGGGAAACCGGTTCTTTCTGTGTGCTTGCCTTTAAATCTCAAGGAAGGACTGCATTTCGATTTATAGACGGAGCCTATGATCGCTCTAACTTCATTAGTCCGGAGAATAAGTCGATGTCATGGGAACAGGTCAGGAATACATTTCCTGGTCATGGTCATTATTCAAGGAAAATTGAATATTACGAAGAATACCGTGATATTTTATATGGAAATAATAAAGGTTTACCGGCTGAATTCAGGAAGTTTGCTTTGATAGAAAGTCGCCAGTATCAGAATCTTCCGCGTACCATTCAAAACGTATTCCTCAATTCTAAACTGGAAGCTGAATTTATTAAGCAAACGATCATCATGTCCCTCAATGAGGAGGATGTGAAGATTAATCTGGATCAGTATACCTTTCATCTTCGTGATTTTGAGGTACAGCTTGCTGATATCAGTAAATGGAGTACCAGGAATCGCGGAGGTGTAGTAATTGTACGTCTGTTAGCAGATAACATCGCTAAACTTTACACCGATATCTGTTATCTTGAAAAAGAAAAGGCGCATTTAGCAATGACATTGGTTGCTGCACATCAGCAAGTAAAAAAAATGTTCCCTACAGTAGTCAGGCATCTCCATACGGAACGTGATAAACTAATCGCAGCAAACAAAAGAGTAGCAGAAGCTGATGAGAAATTTCAAGGAAGAAAGGACAAGATCTCTTCAGCAATCACCTTGTTAGATGCCAGGCTAAAAGATGCCAAAGTAAAATCTGAGTATTATGAAGGCTTAAATATTGCAGGCATCATAGAAAGAGTAAGTAAAAAAGCTTATTGGAATCAGAGAAGGACTAATTTACAAGACGAACAAGAACTCCTTTCTGCTCGTTTTAAAGAGATTACAACAAAATACGAAGCATTAATTAATCAGTTCAATAATCAACTGCATGACTTTATTAATTCAAAAAATAAAGAGCGCAATCTGCTTCAGGGATCATTTTATAAATTCAATGAAAATCTAAACGCCCAGTATGAACAGATCAATGGGGATATTGAGCGGGAGAACAAGGAAGTCGCTAAAAGTGCACTGGAAGATATTGCTCAGAAAGTAGAGTACATCCATTCCTTGTTAGTACGGAAAAAGGAAATAGAATTGAAGCGCTACTTTGAAGAAGAAATAGCCGAAGCTCAAACTAAAATAAATGAGAGTAAAGGAATCATCCATCAAGCAGGAGTTGAAATAGCAGGGAGTAAAAAGAATATCGAAACCGTACAGAAACAATGGGATCTCGAAAATTCCAAATTGGAGGCCAATCATAACAATCAACTTACAAAGCTTCATGAGCTGATTAATTTTTCGAAAATAAAAATTCAGGATATTGATAAAATATTGGCCAACAGTACGAACTCTTTGTATTCATGGCTCCATCAGAATAAGCCGGGTTGGGAAAGCAATATTGGTAAAGTTATTGATCAGGAGCAGGTGTTGTTCCACACTGGTTTAACTCCTAAACTTGTAGGTGAGGGCAATGACTTGTTATTTGGGGTTGATCTCGATCTGCGGGAAATATCAAGGACAGTAAAAACGATAGCTGATTACACCGCAGAAAGGGAACAACTACATGATAAAATTAAAAAGTCAGAAGATGAAACCGAACAGTTAAGTGCAAAGAATGTACAAGATCTGGAGAAAACAAGAAAGAAATATCAATCCTTAATACGTGAATATAAAGAAGGCATTTTAGTTAAAGAATATGAAGCAGAAAAGGCGCTAGGCGAAAAAGATCAAGCTTCGGTAAAATTGGAAGACTTGCGGACAAATGGACAGAAAGCAAAGGATACAGCTTTATTGCTGATCAAAAAAGATATTGATCAGATGGAAGAGGAAAGACTATCTGCTAAAGAAAATCTAGAACATCTGGAGAAAAGCATTAGAACACAGATCGATACCAAAAGGAAAGAAAAGAAAAATAAGGTTATTACGGAGCAAGATAAACTGCAAATTAGTTTTAGTAAACTGGATCAGGATATTAGCGCCAAAACAGAAGAAATCAATTTACGTATCCAGGATATTAAAACTCAAAATAATAAAGAGTTAAAAGATGAGGGAGCCGATATTATTCGACTTTCTTCTATTGAAAAAGATCTTCAGAACATACAGGCAGAGCTGATCTTCATTGATGATAACCGAGACCATGTATCCGATTATAATAAAGATAAGAGAGAGTTTTTTGATTTGGTTGATACCTTCAAAGCGGACAAAAAGCTCAATGAAACACGATTTGTAGCCGAATTGCAAAAACATGAACTAACAAAAACGAAACTTCAGGAAACCGTTGATAAGCAGATTTCTTTAATACAAGATTTGATGCTTACTCATCGGGAGATGGAAGAGGATCTTAATGAATTTAGTCGTTTTATCCAAACAGACCTGTTTTTAAACCAACATACAGACCAGTTAGTAGGGAAAGAAACGATTAAGTCGCCAAAAAGACTCACCCTAATCATGGAGGAGTTTAGAGACAAAAGTTATACGCTCATTAATCGAATGACAGAAATTCATTCGGAGGTCAGTAAGTTTTTAAGTAATTTTTCCACTACAAACGTCTTTGGTTTTAAAACAAACCTGGTAGAAAATGAAGATTATCTGAATTTTGCAGAAAACCTGAAAGAGTTTTTGGAGGAGAATAAAATAAAAGAATTTGAGAAACGGACTAATGAACATTTTGCCAGTTTGATTCGTCAGGTAGGCAAAGAAACCACAGAGCTGATATCCAAAGAGGCGATTATACAAAAAGTAATCACTGATATTAACACAGATTTTGAGAAGCGTAATTTTGCAGGTGTTATTAAAAGTATCAATCTACGCCTTTCTCCCAGTGCCAATAAAACGGTCATGCTTTTACAAGAAATACGCACCTTCAATGCTGTTCATGATTTAAGTCTTGGTATTGCTGACTTATTCAGCACCGATGATTCAGAAGTGACTAATAAAAAAGCAGTAGGACTTCTTGAAAGCTTTGCCGAAGAGATTACCAGCTCCAAGCAACATGAAATAAACCTTTCAGATACCTTCGAGTTGCAGTTTCGTATAGTCGAGAATGAGAATGATAGTGGCTGGGTTGAAAAGCTGGCTAATGTAGGGTCTGAAGGCACCGATATATTGGTTAAAGCAATGATCAATATCATGCTTTTGAATGTATTTAAAGAAAGTGCTTCAAAACGATTTAAAGATTTTCGTCTGCATTGTATGATGGATGAAATTGGAAAATTGCATCCTACTAACGTAAAGGGGATCTTGAAATTTGCGAATGATAGAAATATCTTACTGATAAATAGCTCGCCAATCTCTTATAATGCAATAGATTACCGTTATACCTACCTGCTGTTAAAAGATAATAAGAATGTAACCACTGTGAAAAAGCTGATTCAAAATAATCCAGGTAATGAAGCTGAGTAAGTCTTTAGCCATTAAATTATTGCAATTAAGCAGTGGCGAAAGGGTGCCTGCAAGTCAATTGAAATATCCACTCATTTCTGAGCTTTTGGAGGATGGTATTCTTGTAGATATCAGATCAGGGAGAACCAAAAGTGTAATGTCTCTTCAGAGCTCAAAATCTCTGCAGGCGTTTTTACTTAACCGGTTTTCCATTGCCGATCTGAATCGATATGTAGAAACATTAAATACAGAAAACCTTTCCCGCTCTCTCTTGGTTCAGGTCGCATCAAATTCTAAAATTAGTAATGTCAGAACGTTTAAAGGTTTTTTAGTAAATAGCTATGAACCTGTATCAACGACATTGAATGGTATATCCTTCCTTGTACAGCCGCCATCAGGAACTTTTCAATTTATTCATGAATTTGAACAGTTTATACCTCATCCTGATGTAACTATTGTGGGGATAGAGAACTCAGAAAGCTTTAGTCAGATTGATAGACAGCGACATCTTTTTAAAGGCGTACATCCCCTTTTTGTTAGCCGTTACCCACAGAACCAAAGTAAAGATTTAATCAAATGGCTTCAAACTATTCCTAATAATTACCTGCACTTTGGTGATTTTGATTTTGCTGGGATAGGAATATACTTAAATGAATATAAACGATATCTGGGATCGAAAGCACGCTTTCTTGTCCCTGATACTATTGAAACCATGCTTTCTAAGTATGGGAAAAGAGGGTTATACGATAATCAAAAGATGAACTTTGAAGCAAAAGAAGTGCAAGAAGAGGGTATTCTGAAACTATTAAAATGGATGCACCAATACAAGAAAGGCTTGGAGCAGGAAGCCTTCATAGAGCGGTAAAATGCAGATACCCTATCCACAATCAAGATAAGCGTATATTTGTCCTCATTATTGCGCTTAATTAAATCCTCAAAATAATATGACTGAAAATACAGCACCTCAAAATTCCGATATTATAATCTATACCTCTAGTGATGGTCATGTAAAAGTTGAAGTCATGTTTCAGGATGGATCCTTTTGGATGAGTCAGAAGAAACTGGCCGATTTATTTAGAGTACACAGGTCCGTTATTTCCAAACACCTCGAAAGCATTTTTAAAGAGAAGGAGCTTATTTTAGCTTCAGCATGTTTGAATGTATCGCATATCGATAATGACGGAAAATCATATAACACAAGTTTCTATAACCTTGATGCTGTAATCGCTGTAGGCTATCGTGTAACCAGCTATCATGCCACACAGTTTCGGATCTGGGCGACACAAACTCTTAGACAATATATAGCAAAAGGCTTTGTACTAAATGCGGACCGTCTAAAACAAGGTGAACCTTTTGGTCACGATTATTTTAAAGAATTACAAGAGCGGATTCAGGAAATAAGGGCTAGTGAAAGAAGATTTTATTTGAAACTAACCGACCTTTATGAGCAGTGCAGTATCGATTATGATTCCAGTTCTGTGGTGACAAAAAACTTTTTTAATACCGTTCAGAATACGTTACATAGTGTAATTACAGGTAAAACTGCTCCGGAGTTAATTAAGGAAAGAGCAAAGGCAGAGGATCCTAATATGGGTTTGCAATCCTGGAAAAACTCTCCTGAAGGTAAAGTGTTAAAATCTGATGTTAACGTAGCCGATAATTATCTTGATGAAAAAGAGATGAAAGATTTTGAAAGTGCAGTAAATTTATATCTGGATTACGCAGAAAATCAGGCTATACAGCAAATACCGATGAAGATGACAGATTGGGTTAAAAAACTGGAAGTGTTTTTGCAAATCAATGATTATGAAATTTTAGTTAATTCAGACATATTAAGCTTCGATGCAGTAGAAGCAGCCACAGCTAAAGCCAAAGCTGAAAGTGAATATGAAATATTCAGAATTAAACAGGACAGGCTTTTTATTAGTGATTTTGATAAGGCGATCCAAGCATTAAATTAGGGTGCAAATGCGCATATAAATTAGACATTTACAAATATGGAAACGAAGAAAGACCTCAAGCTTGCTGTATTAATTGATGCCGATAATGTGCCTTACGCAAATGTGAAGGAGATGTTTGAAGAAATTGCTAAATACGGAACCCCAACTTTCAAGAGAATATATGCCGATTGGACAAAACCTACTGTTTCCGGTTGGAAAAATGTCCTTTTGGAAAATGCCATCACACCCATTCAGCAGTATAGCTATTCCGTAGGAAAGAATGCAACAGATAGTGCACTGATTATAGATGCCATGGACATATTATACACTGGAAAAGTCGACGGATTCTGTATCGTATCCAGTGATAGTGATTTTACCAGATTAGCTACACGACTTCGCGAAGCAGGAATGAAAGTCATCGGAATAGGAGAGAAGAAAACGCTAATCCCTTTTATATCGGCTTGTGATAAATTTATATATATATTGAAATATTGAAATCAGACAGCACAAGTCATGATGAGGATGATACTAAGAAACTTTCTAAAAAAACCACAGCCTCTTCAAATAATCCACTAAGTAAGATAGATCCTAAGATTATTAAGTTATTTGGGGATAGCATTACAGACCTTGCAGATGAAAATGGCTGGACATTCCTCGGTGAACTGGGCAATTTGCTATTAAAGAAAAAGCCTGATTTTGATCCTAGGAATTATGGTTATACAAAGATGTTACCATTGATTAAAAGTATGAACAAGTTTGAGATCGATGAGCGCGACACAGGTAAGAACAACATCAAGCATATCTACATTAAGAAAAGATAAAAGGATTCATCATAAATCAAAATTCACAAACAAAATTTGATTTATGACAACTTCTTTAAAGATAAATAAAAAGGCAATTTTCAACTAGAAAATTGCCTTTTTATTTAAATGGTAAAGCCTTTAAAATTAATTTGGCGGCTTAATGCCAGAAATACCTTGGTTATATCCACTTCAGTGATTTCAACAAAAGATTAATGTGCCTCTGATAAAACATTAGTCTCTTGAAAATTGATACTTAATCCCAACAGCTTATAAAATTCTTTTAAAATTGCAGGATGTCCTGGCCATGCAGGTGATGTAGTTAAGTTTCCGTCAGTAATCGCTTCAGTAACCTTAATGTCCTTGTACGTGCCGCCAGCTAATGCGATATCAGGTCCAACAGCTGGATAAGCCGTCAAAGTTCTTCCTTCTAATACCCCGGCAACAGTCAGGATCTGAATACCATGACATATTGCAGCAACCGGTTTATTTGTATCAAAGAAATGCCTGGTATATTGCAAAACCTTTTCGTTCAATCGGATATATTCAGGTGCACGTCCACCACATACATATAAACCAGCATAATCTTCAACATTCACTTCATTGAATGTCTTGTTTAGTATAAAATTATGCCCACGTAATTCCGCATAAGTTTGGAAACCAACAAAGTCATGAATAGCAGTAGCAATTGTATCACCAGATTTTTTATCCGGACAAACGACATCAACTTCCAGACCCACAGAAAGTAGTGCCTGATAAGGAACCATGACTTCGTAATCTTCTACAAAATCGCCGGCTAACATTAAAATCTTCTTGCTCATTTTATTAATGTTTAATTCTAATAATAACAGCTAATTGGCAAAAGAGTTCTTCAGAAATTTAAAGAATACAAGTAAATAGGTAATCATTTGTCCCCAGGAAGCCTAGGGCTCAAAATGCTATTTTACTGCCCAAAACTCTTCATTAAAAAATACATTCTACCAAGGACTAATACCAGTTTCTGGCACATTGTCATCACTGAAGAACTGGCCAGTAGGACCATCTGAACTTAATAGGGCTGCTTTTACAACTCTTGCAGCAGCATCTTGCACGGTTCCAGGTCCAGAGTGATTATTGAAATCTGTGTCAGTATAGCCTGGATCTACGGCATTTACTTTAAATGAGGTATCAAGTAAATCATAAGCCAGCATAATGGTATAAGCATTGAGGGCTGCTTTCGAGGCAACATAACAAGCTGGCTTAACAACATAATATTTCCAAGAAGGATCACTATGCAAAGTGAGAGAACCCAGACCGGAAGTAACGTTAACAATTCTTGGTTCCGGTGACTCCTTCAGCAAGTCTATAAACGCCTGTGTTACTTCTATTACGCCAAAAAAGTTAGTCTCGAATACCTGCTTAAATACACTGATATCCGTGTCCAGTGACGTCTGCGGAAAACTACCAGAGATACCCGCATTATTGATCAGCACGTCCAGTACTTTAGTTTTAAGGCCAAGCACTTCGCGTGCGGCCTTTATAGATTCAATGTTATCCACATCAATCTTTAAAGGTTCTACCTGGATTAAGCCTTCTGAGTGAAGCTGGCTGACCGCCTGTTCCCCTTTTTGAATATCCCGACAGCCTAAGTATACATAATACCCCTGCTGTATTAATTGCCTGGCTGTTTCAAAGCCAATGCTTTTGTTTGCTCCTGTTATAAGTACTGTTTTCATATTTAATTGTTTAATAGTACAAATCTAAAATATGCATGAGGCTTTATTGTGCAAGGATGTTAGTAAGATATTCGATAGGGCTTACACTGGATTCACGTTTAAAGAAGTGGTTAGTTAAAAAATCAGGAGATATCTTTTCGATTTAACACATATATTGTTAAAGCAGGACCGACCGTTTTACACGAAAAATAACCAAATCCATGGTAATAAAGTTTGCCTGCATGATCTAATGTAGGATCTTTGAGCATGCGAATGCACCAATCTTTAAAAGAACGCATGCCGTGTCTATATGGGTGATGTTAATTTCCATTGGAAAAAAATATTAGTTTTTTACCTCGAACTTCTGTTGCTTTTTACCTTTCCAGAACTAGACTTTGCACCCCTTCCACCTCCAGATTTTCCTTTTGATGTACTTGCTGAAGAATTTTTGCCTTTATAACCATCTCTACCCGAAGCCGCAGACTTAAAACCTACTGCCTTACCTGATGATCCGGATATGGAAGGCTTTCCAGATCGAACACTTGAGTTAGGTCGGTTTAATCCTGCAGCTTTTTTTTCAGCTGCTTTTTCCTTTTTTAACTCTCCCAGATTATCATATTCCGCGAATCTTTCAGCAATCCCTTTAGCCGAATTTTTAGAAGAACGTTTGGAAGACCCGGAAGAACCACCGCTACCAACCCTTTCCGAACTCGACTTCCCAATCAGCTTCGCAATTTCCTTTTGTTCTAGCTCAGTCAACTCCCGCCAATCCCCACGAGGTAATCCCTTCAGCGTAATATTCATTATCCGTGTACGTTCCAGCTTAGTCACCTCAAAACCAAAATGCTCACACATTCTTCTGATCTGCCGATTCAAGCCCTGTATCAACGTAATCTTAAAAATGAAAGGACTCTCTTTACTAACCTTGCACTTTTTGGTCATCACATCCATTACAGGAACACCACTTGCCATACCCGTGATAAAAGCATCGGTAATCGGTTTATTTACCGTCACCAGGTACTCCTTTTCATGATTATTCCCCGCACGTAGAATCTTATTCACCAAGTCCCCGTTATTGGTCAGCAGGATCAACCCTTGCGAATCCTTGTCCAGTCGGCCAATAGGAAAGATCCGGTCACTGTGGTTTACATAGTCAACAATATTCGTTTTATCAGTCGTTTCCGTGGTGCTCGTAATACCCACCGGTTTATTAAAAGCCAATAAAATTGAACTTTCCTCTTCCCTTGGTTCAATAAGCTGGCCATTCACATTCACCCGATCGCCAATGCGAACCTGATCACCTACCTTCGCTTTCTTCCCGTTGATAAATACAGTTCCATTCTCAATGTGCTTATCTGCAGCTCTTCTGGAGCATAATCCGCTCTCACTAATGTATTTATTTAACCGGGTACTAGAATCAGGCATAGTAATGTTTCTTGTATTTTTACGAAGTTAATTTTTTTTGGAGAATTATTCGCCCCATGCCGTAATCATCACACTTCGATCCCCGCCATAATTACGGTGTTCACATAGATAAATTCCCTGCCAAAGTCCCAATGCCAAACGTCCGTCACTAACCGGGATCATAACAGAACAGCCCAGCATAGCCGCTTTCAAGTGCGATGGCATATCATCAGGACCTTCTTCATCGTGTAGGTACTTTGGGTCATTCTCAGGTGCAATTTTACTAAAAAACATCTCGAAGTCCTTTCGTACAGTAGGATCCGCATTTTCATTGACCGTTAATGAAGCAGAAGTATGCTGAATAAAAACCTGACAAATTCCTGTTTCAATCTTAGATAACTGTGGCATAGCCTGAATAATTTCCGATGTGATCAAGTGAAATCCTCTTGAACGTTGTCTGAGTATAAGCGACTGCTGAAATATTTTCATCATGTTTTAAATTTTATTTTTCAATTAACCCAGAATTATAATACATAAAATTATAGATTTAAGTATTATTGAATCAATTAATGAAGCCAAACCTAACCATACCTAAAAATAACATTTTATTTCTTGTAATTGTTGCCGCACTAGGTTACTTTGTTGATATCTACGACCTGGTGATTTTTTCCATTGTACGGGTTCAAAGTTTTCGTGATATTGGAATTCCCGAAGCAGACATGCGTTTGGATGGCGAGTACGTGTTAAACATGCAAATGGGAGGACTGTTACTGGGAGGTTTGATCTGGGGAATCATAGGCGACAAATATGGCCGTGTTAAAGTTCTTTTTGGCTCTATATTTCTGTATTCCTTAGCTAATATGGCTAACGGTTTAGTGCAAGATATCAACAGCTATGCTATTATTCGCTTTATTGCAGGTATTGGTTTGGCTGGCGAGCTAGGAGCAGGCATAACGCTGGTCAGCGAAAGCATGCATAAAGATAAACGCGGATATGGTACTATGATGGTGGCAGGAGTAGGGGTTTTGGGAGCTATCGCTGCGTTTTATGTTGCCGAACATTTTAACTGGCGCAATGCTTATTTTGTGGGTGGAGCAATAGGGCTTCTCTTACTCATCCTAAGGGTGGGAACTTTTGAGTCTGGTTTGTTTAAAACGACCGCTACCCAGCAAATTATAAAGGGTAACTTTAGTATGCTTTTTGCCTCCCGCGAGCGTTTCATGCGTTATTTATATTGCCTGCTTATTGGTTTACCCATCTGGTTTGTGGTAGGTATTTTCGTCACACAAGCTCCTGAATTTGGGAAAGCTCTAGGTGCTACAGATGCTTTGAGTGCCGGAAAAGGTATTTTGTTTACCTATATCGGCATTTCACTGGGTGATATATTAGCCGGACTTATCGCACAGTTAACCAAATCGAGGAAACTAGCAGTCTTTATATTTCAAATCTTAATTGTCACCAGTTCAGTTTGTTATTTAAGCAGTAAAGGAATTACAGAACAGCAGTTTCACTGGCTTGCCTTTTTTATGGGCCTATCTGTTGGTTATTGGGCAACCTTCGTTACCATTTCTTCCGAACAGTTTGGCACCAACTTACGCGCCACAGTAACCACTACAGCGCCTAACTTTGTCAGAGGTGCATTGATTCCCAGTACCTTCATCTTCGAATTCTTCGTACACCGATACAATATTATCACAGCCGGTTACATCATGATCTTCCTCTTGACTGCCATTGCTATATTTGCTCTTACCCAGCTGAAAGAAAGTTTTAATAAAGATCTTGATTATCTGGAGGAGTAGATTAAAACCTTATTTCTGATACTGCTGATCCAGAAATAAATACCGTTTCCTATCCTGTTCTTTCTCCTGTTTCGTCCTTACATCAATATTCATATAAGGAAACTCGCCAATGCTCAAAGGTGCCCATTTTGGTAAGCCAGGACCATTAGGATCACTTGTTTTAATGAAATTCGCAAAATAGTTTAACATCAGTGAAGAAATTTTATGATCTTCCGGTTTCCAGTCATACACGCGGTTTGTAGTTAGATTACCCATTGCATATTCAATTTCAAAAGCATGGGGAGCACCAGCTAAAGTAGGCGCTTTATGTAAAGGAGCATTTGCGTTTTTTGTAATTCCTCCGGCTAGTCCGGCAACTGCATTTGTAAACTCAGCGGTCATTTCTGGTTTAACCTTCGAAAATAAGTACCTATAAACAGGTTTACCACTCGTTTTGCTTTGCAGATCAATCCATTTCCAGGTGCTGTAAACAATAAAACGGTCGCTTGCTAAAGCAGTAGCAGATCGGATCACTTCCTTTTGATTATTTCCCGGATATAGTTTCAGTACCTCATCCGCATGGTCGGGATAAAGCTGCTTAATTTTGTCGGCATAGTTTCCCGCTGTTGCTGCCTTATCACCCATAAATGCCTGGTAGGGGATTTCCGTAGAATTCCATCCAGCAAGTAATGGAACTAATGCCTGTTCTCCTGCCGCAAAAATGGCAGCAGGCTCCTTAGGTAAAAAATAACCATCAATCGCAGCTACAGTCTTAAACGCATCAGGAACAGAAGCAGCATCAAGCAATTCTCCTGCAGGGATAGCACGTAAAGCAGCCAGGGAGGTTGCACTCGCCTTTTCTGCAAAAGCCACACCGTTCTTTTCGGCCTGCTCAAGAGAAACAGCTGCAAAAGTCGGATTAATCATTGCGCCGCTTTCCCCAATAGCTCCGGCAATCAGTTTTTTCGATAAAGGAGAGGCCATTTGGGCGAATACAGATATTGAACCTGCAGATTCACCCGCAATGGTTACTCGTTTAGGATCACCGCCAAAAGCCGTTATATTTTGCTGTACCCAGCGTAATGCAGCATTTTGATCTAACAATCCATAATTACCGGAGGCATGATGAGCTGACTCTTTTGTTAGTTCAGGATGAGCTAAAAAGCCAAATACGCCTAAACGATAGTTTATGGTAAGAACGACAATGCCTTTCTTGGCCATACTCTCTCCGTCATAACGTGATTCCGAGCCGTCGCCAGCAATAAATCCGCCTCCATAGAAATATACCAATACAGGTAATGCCTTTTTCGGATTGACCGATGGTGTCCAGACATTCAGATACAGGCAGTCTTCGCTCATTCCATTTGACCGAAAAATCATGTCACCATAAATCTTTTTCTGCATGGCATTTGCACCAAATTTATCCGCTTTCCGAATGCCAGTCCAGTTTTCTGGATCTTGGGGCTCTTTCCACCTCAAATCTCCAATAGGCGATTTTGCAAATGGAATACCTTTGAAACTATTTATTGTCGAACTCTCTCTAGTGCCTTCTAAAATTCCATTTAATATCTTTACCTGAACAGCTTTTTCATTTGGTAGGTTTGCTTGTGCGAAACCGACAACCGGAATAAGCAACACAGTGGATATAAATAAACTAATGAATTTCATTTTCTAGTAATTTTCGTTAAAAGTGGTCATTTAATGGATGGTAAAAAAATATTAAATAGTACTAATTAGTCAAATAATCTGTCTTTGATGATTAAATGCAGTAATAACACGTTTAGGCTTTTGATTTAACATCATTTGCTGCTTTTTGTTGCAGTTTTATTTGATAAGGCTGCTTATTAGATGGGCTTACCAATTGGATTTACTTTGATGTTTACCTCAATTAATTGATCTTTAATTTGGGGGTTTAATTATATCGCTAGATATAAAATTAAGGATTAAGCTATAATTGTACTATGTTCAGTCTATGGTAAGTCCATGTATGGGTATAAATACATGGACTTTATACAGCATTATCATTAAATGAACTAAGGGGTATTAATAACAAGGTTATAGCCTTTACACTTTTGAGAGCTTTGTTAAAAATAGGGGATTGTTTGCTATATCCTTATTCTTACTCACGAATTGATATAGCCACGAGTAGTTTTAAATGTGTTTAAACTTCTCAAATATGTTGTATTTCTCCCTCTATTACCGCTTATCTAGAAATTATTCAAAATAAACATTTTTTATAATAGATATCCCTAGATTTAACTGTAACTAATTGAAGTTCTAACATTTAAATCTTTAATCATTATGGCTATTATAGACCACAAAGGCAAAATTAGGGGCATTGCAGGCTCCGTCATTTTTCGAGGCTACCGCAAAAAACAAATCGTGCAGGGAAAGCCCAAAGCATATCCATTAACTGCCGCTAGTATTACCAGTTCTTCTGAGTTTGGACTGATCAGTTCGGCTGCTTCTGCTATCCGCAAGGCTTTTCTTCCAGCATACCGCTATTACGATGGGCCGGCTGTAGGTCGTGTGACTTCTGCAGTATCAAAATGTGTCCGTGGAGCTGCCGGAACAGTAGCAGGGGAACGCGATTTGCATGACGGAGAACTGAGCCACCTGAACGGACTGGAGTTTAACTTAAACAATCCCTTATCTGCTGTACTGCTGGTTAAACCGCAGGTAGAGCGGGATATAGAAGGTGTGGTGCGCGTTCTGATGCCAGCAATGAACTTGTCAAAAGACCTGAAAATCCCTCAATCCATCAAAGGTAAAACCTACCGCGTCAAAGTACGCTTCCTGCTGACAGGTTTCAATTTCAGGGAGAATTATTATGAGTATATTGATAACCAAGAGATTTCTTATCAAAGAGATGAAAAGACCGAAGCACAGACTATTGAAATGAGAGGAACAGTTCCTTCGGGCTGTATATTAGTTCTGAGTATGTCCCTAAGTTTTTACAGTTTCAGTGATATGGATCAGGAGCTGGTGCTGTTAAATAGTGTGGAATGCAGCCCCTGCGCCATAATTGGCAGTTGGAAGGATACAAGAGTCATTCCATTGGGACAAGAGACGTCTGAGGGACCAGCAGACACAGCACTTCGAACTAGCATGAATTATACCGGCAACCGGCTTCTAGCCGATCTTCCTAACAAGATTGTTCAACAGGCAAGAAGCGCAACATACCCCAGACAAGTCCTATTTAAGCAAACATCGGATAAGTCTATAACCCATGCATTAATTCGCAACGAAAAGGATGACGTTGGAATTGTAGCAGGGAAAAGAGTCATGTTTTGAATCTAATTTGGAAAAGTAAATAAGCGAAAATTTTCCTCATTTAATGGATCCGTGTAGAAATTGGGCTTGCTGGTAGATGATACAAAGGAATACGTTTCAAGGGAATCCTATTTTGGTGTAGAACGGGATTAAGGTTCCTATCATCAATATCAATCAGGATAAGTGTAACTAAAAAGACTGGTTTACGTAATAAAAAACAACATGAAAAGTATATAGACCCAGTTGTATTAAATGTCCACGACTCCTTTTAAATCTGACATTATATTCTTTAAAAGATCATTCGCTTCCAGGCTTTTATATAGCTATATCTTGTTTTTTTTTATTTTTATCCTGTCTTCAAATGCTGTTTTCGCGGAAGGGAGTAAGGAATTGAATGCAAATGGAGGAGACAGGGCTTATCTATCAGATTTGAATGGTTCTTTCTTTTGGACTCAGGGTTTAGTACGGGTATATGTAAATAAAGATGAAACTATATATCTTGGGTCAAGTGCTAAGGGTGTATATGGGGGAAAGATTGTTCTTATTTCCCCCAGTGGTGTTTATTCTATTACAACAGATTCCCCTGATAATACTGGTTTTATAGCAAATCGCAATCAGGAAATAAATGGTCCTCTACCTGGTTCAGGTGGCTATATCCCATTTACACATAAAGCTGAAGAAGGAGGAGTGTGGTCGGTTTTTTTTATTGGTTCAACAAGTAGTATAGCTAACCCTAATATTCCGGTTGCTTCAAGTAGCAACTGGCCGGTTACTAAGAATCCTGGTGCAGGCAATCAAGGCGATAATTCCGGGGGTGTTGCCGCTTTTGATGTTTCTGTCTCTGCTCTAGCCAATGCTTCAGTAAGCAGCAATTTTATTAAAGGAAGAGCCTATATGAATGTGTTTTCAGGAAAACTTTGGGAATTCTATGGTACATTCAATGGAATATTTCAGGTATTAACCAATGATGGGTATACTTATAAAGTGCAAGCAAATGGCATGGCGGGACATGGTTTCACTTTTTTTTCAAACAATAAAGGATATAGAAATACGGATGGTACTGCCCGTTATCAAAGTGAAAATTCTACCGAAATTGGAAATCTACATGACCCGCGCATGATGGATGATTTTTCTACAGTAGATATTACCCATAAGCTATTCTTTAATATTCCTGCATCAGATCTTCCTTCTGATGCTCCGATAAGGTCCAATAATGGGAATCCCACAGATCCGGGAACAAGCGGTACAACCTGGCTAAAGACGGTACCTATGTTACCCGAAATAAGGGATTTTAAATTCATAGGTCTAGAAGGAACAGCCAATGTAGCTGGAACACTTCCTTTAGGTGGGTTTATAGGTTTTAAGTCGAACCAGGGAGGAACTTATACTGTTAATATTGATATTGATAATAACGGGACAGATGCAGGAGATGTTACTTTAACGGGATATGCAAAAGGGGACACTAATTTGGTTTTCTGGAATGGGAAGGATGGTTCCGGTAATAAAGTGCCCAATGGAACAATTAATGCATCGTCAATAAAAGTATCTTTAAAAGCAGGGGAAGTGCACTTTCCTCTTATAGACGTGGAGAATAATCCAGGTGGCATTTCTATTACGCGAACTCAAGATACCAGTTCTATAGTTTATTGGAACGATACAAACATTAGTAGAAATGGTAATGAATCGTCTCCCATCGTTCAGCTAGAAGGGCGGTACAGTTTAAATAATGGACACAAATGGGGTTCAACTAGCTATAATTATAATAATTTCGGAAATAATGCAGGACTTGACACATGGGCATACCTTTTAAGTAATACGATATCTTCTGGTAATTCTATAAAGCTTCAGGAAGCAGATCTGCAGGTGCTTAGTTTGAAATCAGATAAACTAACGCCTACCTATTGCTTAGGGGAAACCATTACTTACACCATTGAATATAAAAATGGCGGACCGGCAGATGTAACCGGGGCTAAAGTAGCGTTCAACTTCCCGCCTGAATTAACTGTACAATCAGTAAATTATCCACCCTCTCCCGGAGTTTCTGTGTCGGCAGAGTCCCAAACTGCCTCTAGTGCTACAGCTCTGGTCAATATGGTCAATCAGTCGATCCTTACTGTTAAAATAACGGCTGTTGTGAATAAAAAGCCAGCTGTAGGCAATTTAAATGTAATCGCAAGTATATTACGTCCTGCAGATGTCAATGATCCGGATGCTACTAATAGTGATAAGTTGCCGCCTACCAATCCGGAAGAAGAATGTAATTCAGGTACTTCCGTATGTAATAACATTAAACCGCATTCTGCCACTATAGTTTCCAGCAATATTTCTATTGCTAATGCTTCTGTAGATGAAGGAAGTGCTGTTGGAAGTAATCAGGACATGATCTTTAAAGTATCCTTGTCAGAAGCTAATTCAAATTGTTCTGTTTCAGTTGATTATACGATTGTAAATGATCCTGTTTTAGACAAAGACTTTGCATCAACACTTGTTAAAACCGGTACATTAATATTTGCGCCAGGAGAGATAAGTAGAACTATTACGGTCCCGGTTATACAGGATAAAATGGTTGAGGGCAATGAAGTATTCAATGTTGTACTTTCAAAACCAATTGGCGGGCAAATACCTGTTGATAAAGCTACAGCTACAGGAACTATTCGGAACGATGATTTCATTACCACAATTGCGATCTCGGGGATAGATGGATCGGAAGGAGTTCGGGATGGAAGTTTTACATTTAGCTTGCCTGAAGGAATGACTTTTGACGAAGATCTGGTTATTCCGTTTACGCTTGGAACCGGGAGCGGTACTGCCATTGGCAATGGAATTGATTATACACCATCGCAAAACAGCAGCATTACCATTCTGGCGGGACAGAATAGTATTACGCTAGATCTTGCCATAATTAATGATGGCCTGACTGAAGGAACTGAAACTGTAACAATTACTATTGGTCAGATAGTGAATAACTATGGCTATGGAATAATTGTACCGGATACCCCCATACCTGAAGTAACTATTACAGATGATGATAAATCTACTCTAACAATCAGCAGTCCAATAATTTTAGAAGGAGATAGCGGAACTCAAGAGCTTACCTTTAATGTTAGCCTTGATAAACCTACAGGCAGTGGTTTTAATCTGAATTTTATTACCAGCGATGGTACAACAGCTTTAGCAGGAGAGGATTATGTTGCACAATCAGGTGCGATCCCCTTTGCGGGTACAGCTGGGGAGGTTCAGAAGATTGTAATTCTGGTGAACGGTGATCAGAAAATAGAAAAAAATGAAGCGTTTTCTGTTTTATTAAGTGGTTTGACCGATACTTTTGACGGGCATTTAACATATTCTCCCAGCGGAACAGGAACCATTCAGGATAACGATAATACACCAAACAACAAAAAGATAACCATCACAACAACCGATGGTGCGGAACAGGGCCAGGTACCAGGTGTTTTTACTTTTAGTTTCCCTGTAGGGGTAAGTGCCGACCAGCCAACTACGATTAACTTTGGGTTGGGCGGAGATGCCAGTGCAGCTGACTATACCGGGGCAACTCGTACATCTGTTACTATAATGGCAGGCGAGAATAGCGGAACGGTAAGCCTTGATGTGTTGGATGATACAATTTTAGAAGAGGCTGAATTGGTGATCGTAAATGCAGGATCGGTGACTAACAGCGGTTTTCAAACGATCCAGGTAGCTAATTCGCCACAGGCACTGAATATCATAGACAATGATTTTGCCAACATCATCATGAGTAATGCCAGAGCCGTTGAAGGTAATAACGGGACGGTGGATCTTATCTTTGATGTAAAGCTTGACAAACCTACTGGCAGTAGTTTTACCATAGGATTTAACACAGCAGATAGTACTGCCCTGGCAGGTGAAGATTATATCGCACAAAGCAATACCCTGACTTTTAGAGGTGTGGCAGAAACTCAGCAGGTTAGAATAAAAGTAAAAGGAGATCAAAAAATTGAAGCCAATGAAACCTTGACTTTAAACATGATGACTCCTTCTAAAACATTCGACGGGCACTTAACAGTAAATAATTCTCCTGCAACAGGAATTATTGAAGATGACGATAATACAGCGGCTAATAAAACAATTACGATCAGTAAGACCAATGGCTATGAAAAGGAAGGTCCTAATGCCACCTTTATATTCAGTTTTCCTACGGGGATAACTGCTGATTCGGATACTGAGATCTCTTATACACTGGCAGGCACAGCTACAGGGGAGGGTGTTGATTACACAGGACCAATTTCTGGGACGATTGTTATACGGGCAGGAGATAATAATGCTACTCTTGAACTCCCTTTAGTTGATGATTTCATCCTGGAGGGGAATGAAACAGTGGTTATAACCGTTAATACTATAACGAGTACAAATCCGGTTTACACTAACTTTACGCAAAGTAGTACTTCAGAATACACACTTAATATTATAGATAACGACAATACCATATTACTTAGTAGTCCGCCGACAATTACTGAGGGTGACAGCGGAATCACTTATGTCACGTTTAGTGTAACGCTGGACATACAAACCAGCGGGCTTTTTTCAATAAAGTTTAAGACAAATGATGGTACAGCAACAAAAGATGAAGATTACGAAGCAAAAATAGATACTCTGAGTTTTTCAGGAAATAAAGGAGAGGTAAAGTACATTTCTATACCCATTATTGGCGACTTGAAGATTGAAGCTAATGAAACATTTATTGCAACCTTATATGAACTTGACAATGACTTCGGAGGTAATCTGCATGTTAGTCCGCCGGTTACAATGACCATTATAGATGATGACAATGTTCCGGATAAAAAATTGATCAGCATCTCGAAAACTGATGGTAGTGAAGACGGAACACCAGGGATTTTCACTTTAAGTTTCCCTCCGGAAGTGACTTCAGATCAGCCCACGACTATATCATATACATTTACTGGAACCGCCATTGGAGGGGGAAGGGATTATACAGATCCGCAACAAGGAACGATCATTATTCCTGCCGATTCCAATTATGTTCAGGTTAAGCTAAATATTGTAGATGACTTCATTATAGAAGGTCCCGAAACGGTGACCATGACCATCACTTCGGTGAAAAGCTTAAGTTATGCAGCCATGGCAGCAGGTAATTCTCCGCATTCTCTTGCTATTTTGGATAATGATAATACCGCGGCCAATAACCTGATTACATTAAGCAATGTAAGAGATGGTGGAGAGGGTGGGAATGACCCACAGTTTAAAGTCAGCTTTCCCTCTTCAAAAACTGCTTCAGTACCTACCGAAATTCATTATACGATGAGTGGTACTGCGGCAAACGGACTGGATTACATTCCTTTAACAGGTACAGTGGTCATCCCTGAGAATCAGAATTCCGCATTTATTACTTTAAATGTAATTAATGATAAGGTGATTGAACCTCAAGAGGTTGCGGGTATGACATTAACTAGCGCGACAAATACAATATCTACGCTGACAGTAGGCCCCGGACTGGTAAGTGCCACTATTGATGATGATGACAATATCGCCATTAACACGATCGTCACACTAGTTAATGAAAATGACGGATCAGAACCTGGAAGCAATGCTCAGTTTAAAGTAAGCTTTCCTTCTGGAGTTACCACATCAGTAGATACAAAGGTGTTGTATAATAACACAGGGGGAACGGCATTAGAGGGGGCGGACTATAAAACATTAAGTGGAGAGTTGACCATTCCAGCGGGAGCAAATTATGCGTATATCGACATTCAGGTCATTGACGACAAGATCATTGAAAATCTTGAAAGTGTAAAACTGAAACTCAGTTCAGCAACCAATACTGTTTCCGCTCCTATATTGACAGTGTCGCCCAGTATTGAGGTGAGCGCTACTATTACGGATGATGACAATACAGCAGGCAACAATAAAATCACTGTAAGCTGGATTGCCGATGGAAAGGAACCAGGTGAAAATGGACAGCTTCTTTTGAGTTACCCTGTCGGTATCAGTAGTTCGGAAGACACTAAGGTAACGTATACCATTGGAGGTACTGCGGCTGCTGGATCTGATTACGAGGCATTAACAGGTATAGCAACGATTTCTGCAAACACGAACTCCAGATTAGTTGATATTGCTGTAATTGATGATAAGATCATTGAAGCTACTGAAACGGTTAATCTGGCTTTAACAGCCGCAGACAATATGAGTTTTAACCCTGTAGTGGATCCTACGATGCAGCGGGTTAACCTCAGTGATGATGATAATGCCGAAGCCAATAACAGGATTATACTTAAGTGGACGAAAGACGGCTCAGAACCAGGTACTCCAGCTGGGTTTACGGTTGGGTTTCCTGATGGATATACTTGTTCAAAAGCTACTACGATAAATTATACAATAGGTGGGACTGCTACTCCATTTCTGGACTATACTGCTTTGAGCGGTATTGTCATCATTCCAGCATACACCAATTTCGTACCGATTGATGTAAATGTGCTTGATGACCGAATTATTGAAGGTAGAGAGACTATAGCTTTAACATTAAAGACGGCCGATAATAGTATTATATCGAAACTTTCCATGTTTCCTGTTACAGCTGTAAGTGCTTATATTGAAGATGAAGATGACGATATTCCGGCAAATAACAGCATCACGCTAAGTAAAACAGATGGTGGGGAACCGGGAACAAATGCCCGTTTTACAGTAAAGTACCCAATTGGTTTCAGCAGTTCAAAAGAGACGACAATAAATTATACAACAAGAGGAACAGCATTAGCAGGAACAGACTACACTGCATTAAGCGGCACGGTGATCATTCCGGCAAATACCACTTCGGCCGATATTGAGATAGGGGTAATTGATGACCGGATTATTGAGCCTACAGAAAACGTTAAGTTGACTTTAACCGCAGCTAACAATGGTGTTTCTGTACTAACATGGTCACCCTCCGCAGGGTTGAGCGCGGACATTGCAGATGATGATAATAACTTAATCAATAATACGATTACCTTAAGGAAAATAGCTAATGGATCCGAGACGGGCGTGGATGCACAGTTTCAGATCAGTTTTCCGGATGGTTATACCAGTTCTGTAGCAACCACAGTAAACTATGTGATTGGTGGAACAGCTGTAGCAGGAATTGATTATACGGCTTTAAACGGTTTAATTAGTATTCCTGCTAATAGTAATGGGGCTATTATTAATGTAAAAGTGGTAAATGATCAGATCATTGAGCCTACTGAAACCGTGGAGCTTAGGTTAACAAGTGCAAGCAATTCTATTTCCACATTTGCAATAGAGCCTAAAACAGCTGCTGTAATTGCGGATATTATTGACGATGATAATGTCACTGCTAACAAATACATCTTTTTAAAATGTATAAAAAACGGTGTAGAAGGAGGAATAAATCCACAGTTTGAACTGAGCTTTCCGCCTGGCTACAGCAGTTCTAAACCTACTACTGTAAAATATAAAGTGCTGAGCACTGCGGTTAGTGCTACTCCTGAAATTGATTACACAGTACCGACAGGTGTAGTGCTGATTGAGGCTAACGCAAACTCGGCTCTGATTGATATTTCGTTACTTAATGATAGGATCATTGAACCGACAGAAACGATAGAAATAGTTTTATTCGATGCGAATAATAGCATAGCTCCCGATTTAATCACACAGCCTGAAGCTGTTAGTGCAGAAATCAGTGATGACGATAACCTTGCCGCCAATACAGTTATTACATTAAGCAAAGTAGCTGATGGCTCAGAACCTGATACTCCGGTTGTATATAAGGTCAGTTTTCCGGAAGATTATACCAGTGCAGTAGCTACTACGGTACGCTATAAGGTTAGCGGGGGAACGGCATTACAAGGAGTAGATTATACTACTTTAAGCGGAGAGGCGATTATTCCTGCCAACAGCGGATCAGCTGAGATTCCTGTAGTGGTGCTTGATGACCGGATCATTGAAAGTATGGAAACGGTGAAACTTACTTTAACTGAAGCAGCAAACGGCATATCTCCGCTAATGGCGGTAGGATTAGCGGCAATAAGTTCTAATATTACGGATGACGATTCAGGCGAAATTACGATCATTAAAACCAATGGTGTGGAAGGTGGTCCTGATGGAAGTTTTGTATTTAGTTTTCCATCAGGAGTAACATCGGACAAAACGACTAATATTACTTATACATTAGGTGGCACGGCAACAGAAACAGGTCCGGATCATGACTATGTACCCTCTTTTTCCGGAGGCTTGATTACTATTCCTGCCAATACAGAAAGTGCTGCGCTGGTCCTGGATGTGTATGATGATGAGTTAGTAGAAGATAACGAAACGATAACAATCACTAACATAGTAACAGGAAGCAGTTTTATTACCCTGAATCCTTCAATACCTGTGATAACGATTGCCGATAATGATGAAGCAAATTTGACCCTAAGTGGTCCTGTTACATTAAGGGAGGGTGACAATGGAACTGTGAGTGCTGATTTTGAAGTCGTGCTGGATAAAGGCACGAAAAGTAGTTTTAATATTCAATATGCTACTGCGGATGGTACCGCACAGGCGGGTGATAATGATTATGTTTCCAATTCGGGAATCCTTCCCTTTACCGGTAAAGCAGGGGAAAGTTGGCCGATCCATCTATTAATCAATGGGGATAAAAAGATTGAAAGGGACGAGGCATTCAATGTATTACTTAGCGGATTGAGTGCGAATTTCAATAACCGCTTAACCATTTCGGAAACAGGAAGAACGGTTAAAATTGATAACGATGATTCAGGAACAATTGTAGTGATTTCTAAAGATGGATCTGAAGGAGGATCTGATGCAAGTTTCACATTTGGATTCAGCGATCCTGAAAAAACCGCTGATGTACCGGTTACAATTAGTTACGGACTTATTGGCACAGCATTAAGTACCGGATCTGATTATGATTATACAGCCAGTCCTGCTGCTGGCATCATTACACTTCCAGCCAATACTAAAAGTGTAAAGCTAGATCTGGCTGTTCTTGACGACCAGGTTTTAGAAGGTACAGAAACAGTTATTCTGGCCATGAATCCTGCCGGACTTCCGTATGGAATTACAGTAGACCCCTCAGCGAAAACTGCCAATATTGCAGATAACGATGAAGCAATGTTGACCGTAAGCAATGGACAAGTAATAGAGGGAGATAGCGGAATGCAAACTATGATCTTTACAGTAAAGCTAGACAAGGCAACCGCAAAGCCGTTTACATTAAGCTATGCGACATTTGAGGGAACTGCGATTGAAGATGATGATTATGTGGGAAGAACAGATACGTTGAGTTTTAAAGGTACAGCTAATGAAACCCAAACGATCAGCATCCAGGTGAAAGGGGATCAGAAAATAGAAAAGGATGAGACTTTTACGGTGACTCCCGGAACACTTTCTGAAAACTTCAATGGCTTGTTACGTATTTCATCTTCCGCAGCAGTAGGCACGATCATAGACAACGACAATACTACTATTATGTTAAGTAAGGTTTTGGATGGTGATGAACCGCTAACAAATGCCCGTTTTAAAGTAAGCTACATTAATTCCGGTGTTACCAGTACTGAACCCATAGATGTTTTATATACTATTAAAGGAACTGCAGGCAATGGTGTTGATTATACTGCATTAAGCGGAAATGCAATTATTCCTGCAGGAGCAAGTGAGGCTTTTATTGACGTAGAGGTGACTGATGATATGCTGGTGGAGCCAATAGAAACTGTAACCTTAACTTTAACGGGTGCAAGCAGTGTCAATTTTACCTTGCCTGTTCAGGCTTTACCGGTAACTGCGACAATTAGTGATAATGACCGGGTGGTATTAACAGTTAGTAACCCTACAATAAAGGAAGGAAACAGCGGAACAACTATTGTCGCATTTAATGTAATCTTAAGCACAGATACTCCGGGCGGTTTTCAGGTTAAGTATAATACGACAGATGGAACAGCTACTGTTGCGGGTAATGATTATAGCCCTGTCAGCGGAACATTGAATTTTAAGGGAATGGCGGGGGAAACGCAGTCCATTAATGTTTTCGTAAAAGGAGACCAAATGATTGAGCGGAATGAAACATTTAACATGCTCTTAGAATTATCGGATACTTTTGACGGTCGTTTAACAGTCAGTGAATCGCCTGCTATAGGGACGATCCTGGATGACGATGATATTCCCGCGAACAAAATAATCACGTTCACAACGACAGATGGGGCGGAAGGGGCTTATGATGGCAGTATTACTTTGAGTTTTCCTTCAGGCGTAACTACTGATTCGCCTACTACAATACAATTTATATCAGGAGGTACAGCACTTGGAAATCAGGATTATATTGTGCTGTATTTGAGTCCCGCAATTATACCTGCGGGAATAACCAGCACTTCTGTGCAAATACCTGTTATGGATGATGCCATAATCGAAGGTACAGAAACACTGCAGATAATATCAGGAGTAGTAAATAATGAACGATATACGGGCATTACAGTTCAAACACCCGAGCCTGTAATGCACATTTTTGACAACGACTATGGGGTACTGACGGTTAGCAGTCCTGCAGTAAAAGAGGGAGATAATGGTGGTACCTTAATGATATTTGAGGTAAAATTAAGTACCGCTACAGGAACCGGTTTTACAGTAGATTATACAACGGAAGATGGGACCGCTACTCTGGATAATAGAGATTATAACTTTGTTAACGGAACTTTAGTTTTCAATGGAACTGCGGGCGAAACTAAGACTATTTCGGTATGGGTTAGTGGGGATCTCTCTTTAGAGGATAATGAAACCTTCCGCTTAGTATTGAGTGGTTTGTCTGAAATACCCGGAGCTGCATTAAAGATTAGTGAATGGCCTGGTGTAGGATTGATCTTAAATGATGATATTCCGCCAGTAGCTGTGGATGATTTAAAAACTACAGAAGAGGATGTGCCCATAACTTTTAGTGTGACATCCAATGATGCTGATGTGGATGGAACATTAGATCCGCAAAGTTTAGTTGTCATTACCGGCCCTGTTCAAGGAACACTGCTTTTAAACCCGGATGGGACATTTACTTATACACCTAAAGCCGATTATAATGGAAAGGACAGCTTTACTTATAAGATAAGGGATAATAACGGTATGGAGTCCAATGAGGCAAAAGTAATCCTTATAATTACATCGGTTAACGATGCTCCTGTAGCGCAGGATGATCTTTTTTATGTATTGAAAAATGGCAGTCTTAAGGCAACTGTAAAACGTAATGATTCTGATCCTGATGGAGATCAGTTGAATTTCAATGTAATGACGTCTCCGGAAAAGGGAAAACTTTCTTCTTTTAATCTTGTGGATGGTTCATTTACTTATATACCAGATAATGACTTTGCAGGTATAGATCATTTCAGTTATAAGGCTTGTGATGCACCTGGTTTATGTGCTACTGCTGAAGTTACGATTTATGTTCAGCCGAAAGTTACTGTTAACCTGACACCCAGTGCGGATACGATAAATGAAGGTGAGATTACTCGTGTTACTGCTGAAATTACAGAGCCTTTATTTCAGGACATTGAAATTATCCTTTCTTATAGCGGGTCTGCTGAACAAGATCAGGATTATGTACTGGAAGGAGACTTTTTAAGGATGGTTATTCCGGCAGGTAAGACCAGCACGACAAAACAACTTGTTATCAAAAGCGCGAAGGATTTTCTAAAGGAAGGTGATGAAGTTGTACAAGTACGAGCACAGGATGCTAATCCCTCTCAATTTGTCATGATAGGTACAGGTTCTGATATACTTATTAAGGACTTTTATCCTGAAGATCAGGAAATTAATAGTAATGCTAATGGCGATATCAATCCAGATCCATTGGCATCACCTAATGGAGATGGAATAGGAAATGAGAATTTTGTTATACATAATATAGATCGGTACCCGGAAAATGAAGTGATAATCTTCAATCGATGGGGAAATGCAGTTTATCGTATGAAAGGATATAACAACAGGGATAGAGCTTTTGCTGGTGTGGCAAATACAGGGCTTTTAGTGAACAGTAATACGAATCTTGTGGATGGGGTCTACTTCTACATTATTCATACAAAAGATAGTATGGGGATTTTAAAAGTGAACAAAGGCTATGTCATTATTAAGCGTTAAAAATGGTGGTTTTCGGAATTGTAAATAATTAGGTATGAGGAGGATTGTCTTATTTTCTGTTTGTTTATGGTGCTCATTTTCTGGATATAGCCAGCAAAAGGCATTGTTTTCGCAGTATATGTTTAATACGTTGGCAATAAATCCGGCTTATCCGTGTGTTGATGAATCATTAACCATTACTGCACTTTCACGCCATCAATGGGTTGGTTTCAAAGGGGCTCCAAAAACGCAAACTATATCTATTCATACACCAATTAAGGAGTCAAATACATTTGTAGGTGCTCTTCTGATTAATGATCAAATAGGAGAAGTTTTAAAAGAGACTGGTGGCTATTTGACAATAGCACAAAGAGTGGCTGTTGGAGAAACATCATACCTTTCAGTGGGTTTTAGTGGAGGAGCAAGCAGCTTCAGATCCGGATATTCCGAGGTTTATCCCTATAGTCCGGAGTCTGTAAATGATCCGGTTTTTGCCGATGCCAATAGCATAAGAGGTAATTTCGGGATAGGGGTGATGCTTTTTTCTAAGACCTATTATGTGGGGTTATCTTCCCCACAATTTTACCAACGGGATTTCACATCTTACAATAAAGAAACAACTAGTAAATCGCATTATTTAGCGCAGGCTGGCGTACTACTTCCTTTGGGATATGATTTCAAGCTAAAACCAAATGTTTTAATTAAATATGTGAATGGTTCTCCCATTCAGATTGATTTGAATGCCAATTTATTAATAAAAGAAACATTATGGCTAGGGGCTTCTTATCGTTCAGCCGATTCATTTAACGGCATTGTTTCTGTATTCATTACACCGGATATTCAACTAGGGTACTCCTACGATTTTGCGAATACTGAAATGGCAAAGGCTCATTCAGGATCTCATGAGATTATGCTCAAATTTAAGTTCGTTGTTAAGGGAAGAGATCATTATGCTTGTTATTTTTGAGTTTTTGTGGAGTTATTTCAATGGCGAGGGTTTATCCATTAAGTACGCGGCTAACTGTCTGATTTTATTGCTGATTCTTCATGATTCGGCAAACAGATAATTACTGAAATTGTATCCTTATATTCGTTTAATCAATTATCTAATGTCATGGAAATAAATAACAAGTATTCAAGACGGAGGTTTATAAGAACCTTAACTTATGGAACTGGAGTTTTGGCTTTATCTCCTCAACTGGCTTCGCTCGCTTCCTGTTTTCCCCGTACGCCAAACAAAAAATTAGGGGTTGCATTGGTAGGTTTGGGTGGATATAGCTCGGGACAATTGGCTCCGGCACTTCTGGAAACAAAAAACTGTTACCTGGCAGGGATTGTAACAGGCACCCCTTCGAAGGCGGAAAGCTGGTCGAAGAAGTATAATATTCCAGAGAAGAACATTTACAACTATTCGAACTTTGATACAATTGCCCAAAATCCAGATATTGACATTGTATATGTGGTGCTTCCGGTTTCTATGCATAAGGAATTTACGATCAGGGCGGCTAAGGCAGGGAAACATGTGATATGTGAAAAGCCAATGGCTTTGAATGCGGGCGAATGCAAGGAAATGATTGCGGCGTGTAATCAGGCGAACCGAATGCTTTCTATTGGATATCGGCTGCACTTTGAACCGCATACTTTAGAAGTTATGCGTCTTGGGAAGGAGAAGCCTTATGGAAAGATCACTTCTATTGATACCGCAAACGGATTTACTTATCGGGGAGATCCAAATTCTTGGCGTTTAAAAAAGGCACTTTCCGGTGGTGGGGCATTAATGGATATGGGTATTTATTCGATTCAGGGATCCAGGTATGCAACGGGTTTGGAGCCATTGTTTGTAACGGCAACTGAAGAGAAGACAAATCCTGAGCTTTTTAAGGAAGTGGATGAAACAATAAATTATAAATTGGAATATCCTGGCGGTATTGTCGCGAATGGTAAGTCGAGCTATAATGAAAATGTTGGTTTTTTGAAAATTCATGCAGAAAAGGGGGATTACGGATTGGAGCCGGCATTTGGTTATGGAGGGATTCAGGGAGAGACGCCTGAAGGGGCTATGGATTTTCCGCAAATCAATCAGCAGGCTTTTCAAATGGACGATTTTGCACTGTGTGTGAGTAATAAAAAGAAGACCAGGGTGCCGGGAGAAGAGGGGTTAAGGGATATGCAAATTATAGATGCAATTTATAGGAGTATCGCTTCCGGGAATAGGGAAAAGATTGTGTGAGATCTTTTTAGAACTCATTCTGAAAACTTTAATGGAAATTCAATAAAAAGCATTTGTCTAACCACAGATGCTTTTTATTATTGCCTAAAATTAGATATTATAAAAATTAATTGTAAATTAGACATTTAAGAGAGCATTTATGTTTGCTTTTGTAATAACCAATTACACCTGAATTTTTTTAAAGTTTGTCTAATCTAACCTAATAGGCCGTAAAATGTATACTGAATTCTCCTCTGATGCTGAATTGTTACTATATATTAAACAGGATGAAAGATCAGCTTTTGATCTGTTGTTTAAAAGGTATTGGGAGCGGCTTTTTATATATCTTGTTAAAGCCATACAGAATGAGGATGATGCATTGGATATCTTACAGGATATTTTTATATCTATCTGGATTCGCAGGAGGCAAATACCTGAAATGGAATCATTGGCTCCCTATTTATTTGCTGCGGTTCATTTTAAGGGCTATACCTATATAAATAACCGAACAAAAAAGAACAGGTTTCAATGTGACTTTGTGAAGTTTGCTCAGGTCGGCTATGCAACAGTTGAAGAAGACCACGACGCAAAAGAGCTTAATTGTTTCCTTCAAAAAGAAATTAATGATTTGCCCAAAAAGATGAAGCAAGTATTTGTTTTAAGCCGGGATGAGAACCTTTCTCATAAAGAAATCTCCGAGCGGCTGCATATATCTGATAAAACAGTTAAAAAACAGATTTATAAAGCTTTAAAACAGTTGCGCCTTAGAATTAAAGAAGAACATATATTTACTCATTTTCTGCTACTATTCCTATTGTTCTGCGGGAGCGGGTTTTTAGATTGATCTTTTCTTTTGATTTGGATGTAAAATTATTTATTTGATAATCAAGTAGTTAAAAATTTTTTACTTTTTCGGATACTACCAGTCCATCTAAGCCTGGATATAGATTAAGATGAACGAAAAAGAACTGTCTCTTCTTTTGAATAAACATGAAAAAAATCAATGTACTCCGGAGGAAAAGAAGTCTTTGGAGATATGGTTTAAAAGTCTGTCAGAGAATGGTGACTGGAAAGGTTCTGATCATGAAATTCGTCGGTTAGAAAATAAATTAAGTGTTGGAATAAATAATGGAATTAACAAAGCGGAAAGTAATCTACAGGCTTGGCGATTTCTTAAGATAGCTGCAATTTTTATTATTGCTTTAAGTGCTTCTTTTTTAATCTATTTCAAGAGGGACAATATTATAGATTTATTAGATCCTGTACGGTATGCTGAGGTTAATGTTCCCCTGGGAAGAAAAGCGAAAGTAATTTTAAGTGACGGAACAAAGGTTTTTCTTAATTCAGGTACCCGGTTCAAATACCCTACAGTTTTCAACAGAAATAAAAGAGAGGTCATTCTAATGGAAGGTGAAGCACTTTTTGATGTGGCTCATAATAAGGACAAACCATTTCTTGTCCATGCGGGAGAAACATGCACACAAGTTTTGGGAACGATGTTCAATGTTAAATCTTATAAAAAACTTGCGTCTATTGAAGTGACCGTGCAAAGGGGAAAGGTTTCTGTGAAGGGATCGAAAGTTACAAATGAATTAGCTATGCTTACTCCGGGACAACAAGCTGTTTACAATCGGAAAAGCGGAGAAATTAAAAAACTGTCATTGAACACGTTGGATGGAGTTTCATGGATGGAAGGGAAACTTTATTTTGATGATGACTGCCTTGATGATGTGGCTTTTATGTTACAGAACAAGTATGATGTACATATCTTATTCGCCGATATAGGAATAAAAAAACTTCGCCTTAAAGCAAGTTTTACTGCTAATGATTCTTTAAAGGAAATTCTGTTTGCAATCGCAAAAGTTAACAAACTAACTTACTCAATGAAAGGAAAGGAGATCTGTTTCAGAAACAGGAAATAACTGGTATAAACTAAAACCCAAACATATGTATGAACAAAAAAAACCGGCAGGATCTGCAAATCATGCCGGTGAAAATGTTAAAAATCAGTGATTTATTGCTGACCCTATTTTCTGGACTAACTAACTAAATTATTAACCAAAAAACATTCAAAGGTATGAAAAAATATACCCGATACTATTTTCCTATCATTCTTAAAGTATTGAGAATAAGCTTTCAATTTATATTTTTACTCCTCATCAGTACCCAGGTGCTGATGGCAGACAATTCATCTGGTCAAACTCTAAATGAAGTACGGATTGATCTAAAAGTCAAGAATAAATCTCTTAAAGACGTATTAAGTTATTTGGAAAAGAAAAGTGGTTATCGGTTTGTGTATAATACACAGTCAATAGCTTCATACACAAATATTTCTTTTACGGCATCCGATAAACCATTGGTGACAGTATTGAATGAAATTTTCAGCAATACTAAGCTTAGCTATCTGGAGCAAAACAATAAAATAATTGTGTTCGAAAAAGATGAACAAACTGAAATTTTAAAGGAGACATCTATTGGCAATGTAATACAGGATATGGTAGTACGGGGGAAAGTTGTCTCCAGAGCAGGTGAACCATTGGCAGGCGTAAGTATAAAGGTAAAGAATGGTTCAACGGGGGGATCTACTAATTCGCAGGGACAGTATTCGATATCCTTGAATGATGGATCACAGACGCTACTGTTTTCTTATCTGGGCTTTGAAACGCAGGAAGTGCTTGTGCGGAATAGAACAACTGTTGATGTCACGATGATTGAAAATATTAAGAATTTGGAAGAGGTTGTTGTTATTGGGTATGGAACACAAAGACGAGCCGATGTAACCAGTGCCGTTACTACAGTTAAAGCCGAGAATTTTGTAAAAGGTCCGGTACAGGATGCCGGTCAACTGTTACAAGGTAAGGTAGCAGGCTTGTCTGTTGGCTCTCCAAGTGGTAACCCAACAGGGAGTACACAGATCTTACTACGAGGAAACACGACTTTGTTTGGTGCAAACTCAAATCCTTTGGTTCTGATTGACGGTATCCCTGGAGATCTGAAAACGGTTGCTCCTGAAGACATTGAATCAATAGATGTACTGAAGGATGGTTCTGCTGCCGCCATTTATGGAGTAAGGGGATCCAATGGTGTGATCATTATTACAACGAAAAGAGCTAAAGGAATCTTTACGAATAATGTAGATTATAGTGGTTATACCAGCACACAGGTCATAGCTAATAAACTGGATTTACTTACTGCACAAGATTATCGCGACCAGATTGCTGCGGGTACAAGAGGAGCTGAATGGGATTCAGGTAATAATACCGATTGGTTAAAGGAGGTGACTCGTCAGCCGCTTTCACAGGTTCATAATTTAACCATCAGGGGAGGGAATAGTACCACAAATTATTTAGCTTCCGGAAACTATCGTGCATTGCAGGGTATTTTCAGGAAAAGTGATAATACTACCTTCACCGGAAGGATTGATGTAAACCATAGTATTTGGAATGATAAGTTAAAATTTAACATTGGAATTCTGAATCAAACAAACAATTATCTACGGAACTATAATGGAAACAGCTTTAGGGGCGACAGTTTCAATGGCTGGATCTACAGGCAGACAGTCATCAGGAATCCTACAGAGGCCGTGTACAAGGAGGACGGTGACTTCTATGAAAATGTAGGGAATTTTGATTATGAAAACCCAATGGCTCTTCTATATGAAAGTGATGGGGAATCAAAAAACGTAAACTCCAGGATGAATGGAACAATTACCTACAGGCCTATTAGTGATTTAAAGGTGTCAGCCCTTTTTTCCTATTCGAGATACAATTCAAACAATGGGTACTCCGAAACTAAAAAGCATATCTCTACCATTAAAAGTAGTTTGAATGGCTTCGCTTCAGTAGGCTCAGACTTAAGTATTGATCGTTTAGCGGAACTAACGGCTGAGTATTCCAAATCTATTAAAGATCATCGTTTTGTGCTTTTAGGCGGTTACGGTTATCAGGAAAATCTTTCAACCAGTATGTATTCCCAAAATCAGGATTTTCCATCTGATCTATTCGGATATAACAATATAGGCTTGGGTGAGGGGATCAAGGATAGTAAAGCTGTAATAAGTAGTAATAAATCGGAAACTAACCTGATTAGCTTTTTTGGTAGAGTGAACTATAGTTATAAAGATAAATACTTGTTGCTGGCGAGTTTAAGACATGAGGGCGCCAGTCAACTATATGGTTCAAATAGTCCTTGGGGTAGTTTTTGGGCCGTTTCTGGTGGCTGGAGAGTAACCAATGAAAACTTTATGAAAAATCAGACCTTATTTGATGATATAAAACTTCGTGCTGGTTATGGAATAACAGGTAATCCTCCATTGGCAGGTTTTCTTAGTCAGCCACTATTAGGTTACGGCAACTACGTGTATTCAAATGGCAAGTGGATAAGAATATTAGGGCCGGCCACAAATGCGAATCCTTTTATCAGGTGGGAGGAAAAACATGAGGCAAATATTGGACTTGATTTTAGTATACTAAGGGGAAGAATCAGCGGTAATATAGATGTATACAATCGGCAGATCAAAGACTTGCTTTACAATTATCAGGTTCCAAGTCCACCCAACTTATATAACGAAACTCAGGCTAACGTAGGCAAGATGGAGAATAAAGGCCTGGAAGTTATGCTCAACTTTGTTCCGGTAAAAAAGAAGGATTTTATCTGGAATACAAGTTTTAATTTTTCCACAAATACGAACAAACTAGTTAGTCTGTCAAATGATCTTTATCAAACTACAACTAACTATTTCACAACAGGGTTTGCGGGGATACCCATACAAACCTTTACCAATATAGTGTTTATTGGTAAGAGTATTGGTGATTTTTATGGCTATAAAGTGATCGATATTGATGACAATGGAAAATGGATCTATGAAGGTAGAGATGGGGAACCTGTTGCCTATGATCAGCTTGCTCACAGCTTTGAAGATAAGAAGGTAATTGGCAATGGACTTCCAAAGTATTATGCCGGTTGGAATAATAACTTTTCATACAAGGCATTTGATTTGAGCATAACGATGAGAGGAGCGTTCGATTATCAGATTATCAATTCACAAAGAATGTACATGGAAAATCCAGCTGTAGAGAACTATAATATACTTAAATCAGCTTATGAACCTGTATTCGGAAAAACAGTCCTGGATGTTCCGGCACTTGAATTCAACAGTTACTATGTTGAGAATGGAGATTTTTGGAAGGTGGATAACATTACTTTGGGATACAACTTTAATAACATCAAATCCAATTATATAAAAGGAGCCCGGATCTATGTGTCTTCTTTAAATACACTTACCATCACGAAGTATAGCGGTTTGGATCCTGAAGTAAACAGAATAGGACTGAATCCAGGATTAGATGATCGGGATAAATACCCTACTACCCGCACCTTTACGTTGGGCGTTAATCTGAATTTTTAATAATTGAAAGCATGATTATGAAAAACTTAAAAAACAAATATCTGGTTATCTCAATTTTTGTTTCGATACTAACCATAGCCTCCTGTACGAAATTAAAAGATGATCCATATACAACTATTATATCCACTAAGTTCAATCCTACTTCTGATGATCTGTCGGCATTAGTAGGTGCAGGATATTCACAGTGGCGTTTTATCTTGCTGGACTGGAACGGGTTATGGCGGGCTCAGGAAATAACAGGAGATCAGCTTGTTATACCTAAAAGGCCATGGGGCTGGTTTGATGACGGCGTATATCAAAGGCTTCACAAGCATACCTGGACAACAGATGATGAAATCGTTAGAAATACCTGGAGCAGGACCTATGCAGGTATCACAAATTGCAATCGGATTATTTATCAGATAGAGTCAAATCTTATTCCGGTTACAGAGGGAAAGGAAGCTACCCTTGCTGAGTTAAAGGTACTTCGTGCATCCTACTATGCTGTTTTATGTGACTTTTTCGGCAATGTTCCGATTGTTACGCAGTTTGACCTGCCACAGGGCTTCTTGCCTGAACAGAATTCCCGTCTGGAAGTATATAATTTTATTGTTAAGGAAATTATAGATAATATTCCGCTGTTAAGTTCTGAAAATAACCTGGCTACTTATGGAAAATTTAATAAGTGGGCAGCGTATACGCTGCTGGCAAAAATGTACCTTAACGCAGGTGTGTATACCGGAACTCCTAAATGGACCGAATGTATAGATGCTTGTAATGCTGTAATTAATTCAGGTGCAGGATATATTCTGGAAACAAATCAGAAGAGTGTATTTATTACTGAAAACCAGAACTCAAAGGAAATCATCTTTGCTTTACCAATGGATGAGGATTATACCGATAACTGGAATGCATTTGACCTCCACATGCAAACCTTACAGCAAGAGAATCAGGCTACTTATAATCTTCTGAATACACCATGGGGTGGTATGTGCGCAATACCTCAATTTATCAACACATTCGATCAAACCGATGCGAGGTACCAGAATAACTGGATTAAAGGGCAGCAGTATACATCAACAGGTACGAAGCTATATGTAGCTCAGGGCGACTTTACAGGTAAGCCATTGATCTTTGTTAATGAATTACCCGGACTAGAGAAAGGAGAGTCTGTACATGGCTTGCGCTTAAATAAGTTTGAAATAGCAATGGGAGCAACGAATAGGTTGAGTAATGACTATCCTATCTATCGGTACGCTGGTGTACTGATGATGAAGGCTGAATGTCTTCTTCGGGATGGTCAGCCGGATGCAGCTGCAACTATCGTTACTCAGGTGAGACAACGGGACTTTAATTCTAACCCTGCAAAGGCAGTTGTTACTGGAACGCAATTGCAACAAGGTAGCTCTTATCTGTATGGGCTTCAGGATCAAGTGAATAATCAGTTTACAACCGAGGGTGGAGCAGATATTCAATATGGCAGATTTCTGGATGAATTGGGATGGGAATTCGATCAAGAGGGACATAGGCGTACTGATATGATTCGTTTTGGTGCTTTTACAAAGAAATCGTGGCTTTCCCATACGGCTACTAACAATGTAAATAAAATATTATTCCCGATACCAAGAACAGAAATAGAAAAAAACAATAATCTGGTGCAGAATCCCGGTTATTAATATTGTCAGATGATTTATAAACATCAGGATTGATTTAATGCTTCGGTCCTGATGTTTTAATATTATTGCTAACGTAATTATTAAATGAAAATTAAGAGAAGAAGTGTGGTGCTAATAGCATCATTTGCATTATTGTTTAAGGGCGCTATTGGTCAAGATTACAAAAGAACAGCAGCAGGAATAATAGCAAACATTGATTCATTTAAGGTTGAATTGCAGTTTTTTAGTCCTGCTATCATACGCGTGTTAAAGTATCCAACAGGGAGTACTTATACGAAAAAGAGTCTTTCAGTAATTGAAACACCCCAAAACGTTCTATTAAAAGTACATCAAAGTGGTTCTATTTTATCTTTAACTAGCTCGTCCGTCAGGTCAGAACTTAATTTGAAAACAGGACAGGTCGTGTTTTTTAGTAAGAACGGGAAGGAGCTGGTGAGGGAAAAGGAATCAGGAACACAATTTACGCCAGTACGTGATTCAGAAGTTCAAACTTATAAGGTACGTCAATCTTTTGAACTCGATCAGGATGAAGCTATTTATGGCATGGGACAGCATCAGAAGGGGGTGATGAATTATCGGAACAAGTCGGTTAAACTGAAGCAGAGTAATATGGAAATTGCTATTCCTTTTCTTCACTCTATAAAGGGGTATGGATTGTTTTGGGATAATTACTCTACAACGAATTTTGATGATAATAAAGAGGGTGCTTCTTTTGAATCGGAAATTGGTGATTGTGCAGATTATTACTTTATAGCTGGCGCAAATGCAGATCAGGTAATTGCCGGACTGCATCATTTGACAGGCAAAGCGCCTATGTTTCCAAGGTGGGCATTTGGTTTTTGGCAGAGTAGAGAGCGCTATAAGAGCCAGTATCAGACGGTAGAGGTGGTAAAAAAGTATAGGGAACTCGGTATCCCTCTTGATGGGGTGGTGCAGGACTGGCAATATTGGGGCATAGATGAAAGTTTATGGAATTCCACCGAATTTGGTAATCCTGCATTTCCTGATCCTAAGGCAATGGTAGATAGTATCCATGGAATGAATGCACATATTATCATCTCTGTCTGGCCATCTTTTGGAAATAAAACAAAAATTTTCCATGAAATGAAAGAGGGCAATATGTTGTTTGACTTCGTCACCTGGCCCATTAATCCAAACGTACAAGTTTATGATGCTTTTAATCCAAAAGCACGTAAGATTTACTGGAAGTATTTGAATAAAAATATTCAGTCTATTGGCATGGATGGTTGGTGGCTTGATGCGACCGAACCTGATCAACTTAAACCTAAGTCTACGGATGACGAGAATAAGACTTGGCTAGGAAGTTTTAGAAAGGTGCGTAATGCTTTTCCTTTGCAATCTACTGGTGGTGTTTATCAAAATCAAAGAAGCGTTACTTCGGATAAGCGTGTGTTCATTTTAACGCGTTCGGCATTTGTTGGACAGCAGCGTAATGCTACAATGACGTGGTCGGGTGATGTGCAATCCACATGGGATGTGCTGCGCAATCAAATTTCTGCTGGTTTAAACTTATCTTTAAGTGGGATCCCTTATTGGAATAGTGATATCGGCGGGTTCTTTCCCAGAGGAAAGTACCCCAAAGGAGTGAAAGACCCTGCTTTTCATGAGCTTTATGTGAGATGGATGGAATTTGCAGCATTTACATCGATGTTCCGCTCTCATGGTGAATTTACTCCCCGTGAGATCTATCAATTTGGGAAAAAAGGCGATTGGGCTTTTGATGCTCAGGAGAAGATTATTAATTTAAGATACCGATTCCTCCCATATATATATTCTAATGCATGGGCTGTTACGTCTGGCTCTTCATCCATGATGCGTGCTTTATTCATGGATTTTCCTGAGGATAAGAAAGTAGTGAATATAGATAATCAGTATATGTTTGGAAAATCTCTTTTAGTAGCTCCTGTAACTGATTCGATGTACACTAAAAGGGTAGGAGGTGTAACGGAAACGGATATTAAGACGATTAAATTGCATAAAGTATATCTTCCTGCAGGTCATGATTGGTATGACTTCTGGACCGGAAATAAAATATCGGGCGGACAGGAAATTGAAAGGGCGGTTCCAATCGACTTAATTCCATTGTATGTTAAAGCAGGATCAATTATTCCGATGGGGCCTTTTCAACAGTATTCTAATGAGAAAGACCTTAAAAATCTAGAGATAAGGCTTTATCCAGGAGCTGATGGATCTTTTACTCTTTATGAAGATGAAAATGACAACTATAATTATGAGAAAGGGATGTTTAGTACTATAACCTTCAAATGGAATGATAAAACCAGAAATTTGACTGTTGAGGATCGGATAGGTACATTTTCGGGTATGATACAAAATCGACTGTTTAATGTCACCTTGGTTAATGGAAAACAGGGTGTAGGAATGGCTGAGCCTATGAAGCCAACACAAGTTTTAAGTTACTCGGGTAAAAAGAAAATTCTGAAGTTTGAATGATAATAAAGTTCCAAACCTTTAAAAATGAGTATATATAATTTTCTTATGTATGTAGGAAAATTATATATTTGTACATGGGTTCATCAAATGGTATGTTAAAGGGCAGTTTGCAAACAATTATGTTAAAGCTACTGCAGGAAAATGGACGGATGTATGGTTATGAAATCACTCAAAAGGTAAAAGAGATTACAAAGGGTGATATAAAACTTACCGAGGGGGCTATTTATCCTTCTTTACATAAGATGGAGGCTGAAGGGTTATTGATTACCCATACAGAAATGGTGGAAAACCGGGTGCGCAAATATTATTTGCTTACAGAAGAAGGCAAGGTAGAAGTAAGGAATAAATTAAAAGAAGCGGAAAGTTTTATTGGCAATCTTCAACTTTTATTAAACATGAAACCTGCTGTCTCATGATACTGAACAAACAACAACAAGCTGCTGTACGCAGTCAGATTTTAGAAATCAACGTCCTTCCTGAGCGGTTTGATGAAATGTACGATCATGTATTGACATCGATAGAGCAGAAACCGGTACATACGGATTTCTCCTTAAAAATGGTTCAGGATATTTTGGGAGCTGATTTTGCAGATTTGGTTCATACTGAAAAGGAATGGGAGCGCTATAAAAAAGTTAATCTTATTTGTGGTTTTGTTTTGTTTGGCATTGCGACTCTGATTTATTGGCTAACCATGGAGCCTACGGCTAGCTTTTGGGACTGTGGTGAATTTATTGCTGCTTCTTATAAACTTCAAGTGGGACATCAGCCGGGTGCCCCGCTATTTCTGCTCATCGGTAAACTGTTTTCTATGTTGTCCATGGGAGATACTGGTAAAGTTGCTTATTGGATTAATTTTAGTTCTGTTTTGGCAAGCGGGGCAACCATTATGTTTTTGTTTTGGACTATTACGGCTTTGTCGGTTAAGGTATATAAGCGCAATAGTAAGAAAATACAGCTTTTTGCTGTGCTATCTGCAGGTATTGTAGGTGCAATGGCTTATGCTTTTTCTGATACCTTTTGGTTTTCTGCTGTGGAGTCGGAAGTGTATTCATTGTCTACTTTGTTTACCGCAATTGTGTTTTGGGCTATATTAAAATGGGAAACGGAAGATAATGATCGTTGGCTCATCTTTATTGCTTTTATGGTAGGCTTATCCATAGGTGTGCATTTGTTGAGTTTGTTAGCGATTCCGGCGGTGACCTTGGTTTATTATTTTAAGAAGAACCAGCGTCCGGGTGTACTAGGTATAGGAAAGGCTTTTTTAGCAGGGTGTTTTTTAGTAGGCTTAGTGCAGTTTGTTATCATTCAATATTTTGTGCTTTTTGCCGCTCACTTTGATCTGTTTTTTGTAAACACATTGGGCTTGGGATTTGGTTCGGGGGCTCTCTTTTTTGTGGTTTTATTGGGTTGCCTGCTTGCGGTTGGGCTTTACTATTCTATTCTTAAAAATAAATATAAACTTAACCTGAGTTTACTTTGTCTGGTATTTATTTTATTCGGTTTCAGTTCTTACCTGATGATTTATGTGCGGGCAAATGCGAAACCTAATATTAATTTAAGTAATCCGGATAATGCTTTTTCGTTATACAATTACCTGGGGCGTTCCAACTATGGAGAAACACCATTAATATATGGAAATACTTTTGATGCTAAGTTGATCAGTCAGGAGCAAAAAGGTCCTGCTTATCGGAAAGGCAATGAAAATTATGAGATTTCGGGTTACGATTATAAAAGAGGATATGATAAAAACGTATTATTTCCAAGAACATACAGTACAAAACCCTATCATCCTGATTTTTACCAGCAATGGCTGAATTTAGCAGTAGGGGAGACTCCATCGTTTGCCAAGAATATTCAGTTTTTTACATCCTGGCAATTGGGATTTATGTATTGGCGGTATTTTCTGTGGAATTTCGCTGGTCGTCAAAATGATATTCAGGGACAAGGGGAGATTAATAACGGTAATTGGCTATCAGGTATTAAACCCTTAGATGCTCTGCGTTTAGGAAATCAATCTAATTTACCTCCTAGTATTACTTCCAACGCTGGACATAATGTGTATTATAGTCTGCCGCTTTTATTAGGTTTTGCAGGATTTTTTTATCTGTATCGAAAGAATAAAAGAGATGCGGTTGTGTTGATATCCTTATTTTTCTTTACCGGAATTGCGATTATATTGTACCTCAATCAGGATCCCTTACAGGTCAGGGAAAGAGACTATGCTTATGTGGGTTCTTTTTATGCTTTTGCTATTTGTATTGGGTTGGGGGTGCTGGCTGTCAAAGAGTTATTAAGCAAGTTGTATGCCTCGAAATATAATCCTGTTCTTGCTGCTGTGATTTGTTTTATAGCTGTACCAATGCTGATGGGGATGAACAATTGGGATGACCATAATCGTTCGAACAAAACTACTGCTCTGAATTGGGCAAAAAATTACCTGAATTCCTGTGCTCCAAACGCGATACTCTTTACTAATGCGGACAATGACACTTTTCCACTTTGGTATGCGCAGGAAGTAGAAGGGATTCGAACTGATATCCGCGTGATCTGTATTCAGTTTCTGGGGGACGATGCCTATGTCAATCAAATGAAAAAGGCTTCTAATTTATCTACCCCCCTTCCAATAAGTATGCCTGATGAAAAATATGTAGAAGGGGTAAGAGATTATATTCCTTTCGTGGATTATGGTCTGATTGACAGTGCGGAGTTGAAGGACCTGCTGGCTGTGATGACTTCGGATAAACAAGAAGATCAGGTTCAGATGGAGGATGGTTCTTTTATGAATTTCCTTCCGACACGGAAACTTAAGCTTACTGTGAATAAGAAACAGGTTTTGAAAACAAATACCTTATCGGCAGATGAAATTGCTGAGGTTTCGGATTTTATCGAATGGAAGTTTAATCAGCCTTTTGTGAGTAAAGCCAATTTAGTAATGTTTGATATCCTGGCACACAATGATTGGAAAAGGCCTGTTTATTTTGCTACTTCTGTGTCTCAGGATACATATCTGGGGTTAGATCAATATTTGTATCTGGAAGGATATGCGTATCGTCTACTGCCTTTGAAAGTGGATCATTCTAAACTGGAAAAGGCGGAGCGTACGCATACTGGGGTGATGTATGCTAATATGATGAATAAGTTCGACTTCTCTTCTTTTAAAAAGGCAGCCTATTTAGATCCGGAAAGCAGGAGGGTAATGAATGGTACATGGAAATTAGCGAATACATTGGCTGAAAATCTGATGGATAAAAAAGAAATTGCAAAAGCGCATGATGTGATGCAGAAATGCATTCGGGAATTGCCTTCCGATAATTCCACTATAGTGGATACGTTGAATAAGATTAGTACGATTCGGAATCTATACAGGTGTAGGGATGTCGGACAGGCAAATGTGCTTGCAAATCAAACATTTAACTTTCTTGATGCGGAGCTGACCTATATTACTTCGTTGAATCCTAAATTTCAGCAAGCGAGTTTGCAGGATATCAGAATTGGATTTTATGTGTTGGATGCCCTGGATAAAATAACGACTGAGTATAAGGACGAGGCATTGAATAAATTAATAAAAGGAAATACTGCCTGGCTGGAGCAACATGTTCAAATCTAACGGGATTAAATCTGTAAGTTAATAACTGATCAAAACTTTGTTTTTTCAGTCTGAAACTGTACCTTTGTCCTTAACGGTAGATTTCTAGTATTATCATTGTTACCCGATTAGCTGATCAATAGATCATCTTTATTTCCTAAATGCCTGTTATACCGTTAGAACAGGGGAGATTAAATATAAGCGATTCCATTTTTCATAAAATTGATTGCCGAAGGGAACATTTTAATGCTTCTTACTTAAATTTAAATATTATGGCTAAGTCACAAGCAACCTTCATGAAGAAACAACTGGAAAAAACCAGACTTAAAAAGAAGGAAGAGAAAGAACAACGTAAACAGGAACGCCAACAAAATTCTACAGGTGGTAGTCTTGAAAGTATGATGGCATATGTGAATGAGTTTGGCGAGATTGTATCTGAGCCGCCTATTCCAACTCCTCCTGAAAAAAACAATTAAATTAAGGAATAGTATATTTCCTTAAAGAATATTTAGTATCTGAATCGGAGCATATCGGATAAATACGGAATCACGTGAATAAATAAGTGATTATGTATCATCACTCAAACGAAGAAGGTGTTTTATTAGTAATTGATCTATCTATCACTTACTAATTTACTCCATGGAAAACATTTTCGCCTTTCCTTCAAATATTCTTTGCTTTTCACACCTTCGCTTGGATTTTGTTTACCAGCGACCACAATATCTACTTACACGATTTTCTAAGGATTGTAAAGTTCTTTTTTTTGAAGAACCTGTATTTGAAGCGAATGTGGGAAAAGCTTTTATATCTTTTTCGCAGCGACAAGGAGATGTTTGGGTGATTGTTCCTCATTTGCCAAAGGGCTTAAGTAAGTCATCTATTAGTTCTACTCTAACCGAACTTGTAGATTCTATATTATCAAATGAAAAGATAGAGACTTTTGCTTTTTGGTATTATACGCCCATGGCATTGGAATTTACAAGCAAGTATTCTCCGGCCCTAACGATTTATGATTGTATGGACGAATTATCTGCCTTTAAATTCGCACCTAAAGAATTGAAAAATCTGGAAAAGAAACTGATGGCAAATGCTGACCTGGTATTTACAGGAGGCCAGTCTTTGTACGAAGCAAAGAAGACTCAGCATGCCAATATATATCCCTTTCCCAGCAGTATTGAAAAAGAACATTTTGCATCAGCAAGAACACAAAAAGCAGAGCCTGAAGATCAGATTAACATAAAGGGACCCAAAATTGGTTTTTATGGTGTAATTGATGAGCGGTTTGATATCAATTTGATTGATCAGATTGCTAAAGCCAGGCCCAGAGTGGCAGATCATTCTGATTGGGCCGGTTGTTAAGATAGATCCTGAAGTTCTTCCCAGACATGCGAATATACATTACCTGGGGTCTAAAACTTATCATGAACTTCCTGCTTATCTTTCAGGCTGGGATGTTTCCATGATTCCATTTTTATTGAATGATTCAACGCGTTTTATAAGTCCTACCAAAACTCCTGAATATCTTGCTGCCGGTATACCTGTCGTGTCAACAGCGATCAGAGATGTTGTGCATCCATATAGAATAAATAAATTGGTACATATAGGCTCAAATGCATCAGATTTTATTCATGTAATTGAGCTGGAACTTCAAAGTAGAAAGAAGTCACCATGGTTAGTTTTAGTCGATCATTTCCTAGCTGGAAACTCTTGGGACAATACCTATTCTTCTATGCATATTCTTATTCAAAATGCATTACTAAATAAGAATAAAATATCAATTGCAAGTTAAATTGGAATGATAATTAAGCAATTTTAATGTCTGTATTTTGATGCTTTATTGGGTGTCTCTAAAACGGACTTATTAACTATACATTACTTATATTTGTGTGTAGTTAATCAGGTATGGAAATTAAAAAGGAAGCTCTTAAACGAAAAAGCAAAATTCTACTATCTTCATCTTCCAAACGACCTGATAATGATCAGCAACTAAAAACTGATTTTTATATAGCTGGTCTGGGTGGATCAGCAGGAGCTTTTAAAGCTTATGAGACCTTTTTTACGCATATGCCTTCAGATAGTGGGATGGCCTTCGTTCTTATTATGCATCTTGATCCTAAACATCAGGGTAATCTTGCTGAATTGATACAGACGTACACTTCTATGTCTGTAGTAGTTGCAGAAGATGGAATGCTCGTTGAAAAAGATCATGTTTATGTTATTCCTCCTAACAAGGATATGGGAATGCATGAGCGCAAATTATTTTTACTCAAGCAATCAAAAACAAGAGGCTACAGTTTGCCTATAGATTACTTTTTGCAAAGTTTAGCGGATGATCAGCTGAGTAAAGCTGTGGCCATTATTTTTTCAGGAATGGGATCTGATGGGGAAACTGGAGTAAGAATGATTAAGGAGAAGTTGGGAATGGCTATGGTTCAGGATCCAGCAACTGCTACCTTTGACAGCATGCCCCTAGCATCAATTAATACCAATATGGTAGATTACATATTATCTCCTGAGGAAATGCCAATTAAATTGATTCAGTATGTAAATCATCCGATTCTGGTAGAGGAGTCTAATAATGACGAGCTAAGGGAAATCTTAAATTCAAACGCTATACAGAAAATTTTAATGTTATTGCGTTTGCATACTGGCCATGACTTTTCGATGTATAAAAAAAGTACGGTGATTAGGAGAATTGATCGAAGAATTGCTTTTCATCAACTGCCTGATTACGGATATTATGTCAATCATTTACGGGAAAATCCACAAGAGATTGATGTTTTATTCAATGAGCTTTTGATTGGAGTAACTAAATTTTTCAGAGATGTTAACGCGTATAATACACTAAAAAACAAATTAACAATTATTTTAAAAAATAAAATAGATGAAGAACCTGTACGAGTTTGGGTTGCAGGTTGCTCAACAGGTGAAGAAGCTTACTCGATGGCGATATTATTGTTGGAATGTGTAGGTGAACTTAAAGGGAAACATGTATCTAGAATTCAGATTTTTGCTACTGATCTGGATAATGATGCAATTGAGCGTGCCCGGACGGGTTGTTACCGTGATAGTATTTCAGCTGATGTTTCCGTTGAACGACTGGATAAATATTTTACAAAAAGGGAGGATATTTACTGTGTAAAAAAAGAGCTTAGGGAAATGATTGTTTTTGCTCAGCACAATATGATTAAGGATGCACCTTTTACCAGGCTGGATCTGCTAAGCTGCAGAAATGTATTGATTTATCTTACTTCAGAATTACAGAAAAAAATTATTCCAATATTCCACTATTCGCTTAAATCAACCGGATTGTTATTACTAGGGCCAGCTGAGAGTATAGGTGGTTTTAGTGAGATGTTCGTTCCTGTTGATGTGAAATGGAAACTTTTTGCTCGTAAAGAAGGAAGTCTTAGTGTGGGTAAGATTATCGATTTTCCATTTCACGTAAATAAACAATCAATTAATTTGTCAACTCAGGATAACTCCAGAAAAGGAATTAAGTCCACTTCCATAGCCGAGACTTTTAATAAAATATTACTTGAAAGTTATACTCCTGCATCGATTTTAGTAAATGAAAAGGGAGATATATTATTCATTAATGGCAAGATCAGCCGGTTTATGGAATTTCCTCAGGGTGAAGCGGTCTTAAATGTGAATAAAATGATTAAGGATGAACTGAAATATGTTTTGGGAAATCTTATTCATCAGGCAGCACTGCAAAAAACAATGGTTTCTGTAGCTGATATTAATGTAAAAGAAGGTGATCATTTTAGATTAGTTTCGTTGAAAGCTGTTATGTTGGAAGAGCGGCCTTTACAAGGGTTAATATTAGTTATGCTTGAGGATACAGGTCTGCTAAAAAAGAAAAAAGAATCAGTAAACTCTAAAGGTCAAAATAATAATAAGCATATAATTGATATTGAAAAAGAGCTTTTAATTACTAAACAGCAGTTGCGTAGTACGATAGAGCAGATGGAGACTTCGTTGGAGGAGCTTAAATCAACGAATGAGGAACTTCAAAGTACGAATGAAGAGTTACAAAGTACGAATGAGGAATCGTTGACGACTAAGGAAGAAATGCAATCGTTGAATGAAGAGCTTATGACGATTAATGTGCAGTATCAATCTAAAGCGGAAGAACTTACTCAGTTGAATAATGACATGAAAAATCTTCTCGATTCCACAGAAATCGGGACTATATTTTTGGATAATAATTTAGACGTGCTGCGTTTTACTCCTCAGGTGCGTAAATTATTTAACCTGATCCCATCAGATGTAGGAAGATCAATCACACATATTGTATCCAATTTTGAAACTCCATTAGAGGAAGAAATTAGAGAGGTAATAGAAAATCTGCTTACAAAAGAGATTGAGGTTAAAACAAAAAACAATGAATGGTATAATGTCCGCATTATGCCTTATCGAACTCTTGAAAACTTTATTAGTGGCGCTGTATTAACTTTTAGCAGGATTACACAATATAAATATATGGAGTTTAAGTTAAATGCTTTGAAAAGATATTCAGCAGGAATTGTAAATGTTTTAATAGAACCGGCAGTTCAGTTGGATAAAAATCACCATGTAATTACTGTGAATAATGCTTTTCTTAAGCGCTTCCATGTGGAAGATCAAGAAATAGTGGGTCATTATTTTATAGAGTTTTTGCAAAATAATTGGAATATAGATAAATTAGATGCTGTTCTTAAATTATGTAAGAGGAAAGAAAAAGGTACAATAGCGATTGAACTTGAAAACGATGAAGGCATAATTGAAACTTTAGAAATCAATGCACAGCCATTTATAGATGCAGAAACAAGTGAAACATTAATGGTGTTAATCATTATTAATGAGGTAGAAATAGATAAAGTTGAAGAAAAGAAAGACTTCAAATCCGGAAATTGATTTTAATAATTTGCAAAATTCTTTCAAAACCCAATTGTCAAGAGCTGAGCAAGAATCAGAGGACAACAATAAACTAGAGAGAAACAAATTATTGCAAGAATTGCAGATTCATCAAATTGAGTTGGAGATGCAGAATGATGAGTTGCGTCATGCTAATGAAGAGTTAGAGATTCAACGTATCAAATTTACCGGAATCTATGAACTTGCACCGGTAGGCTATTTTATTTTGAATCAATCGGGTATTATTGAAGAAGTAAATACGGCAGGATCGGTTCTTTTGGAGTTCGATAAAAGTATTATTGTAAAAAGAAGTTTTCAAAGCTTTATAGCTAAAGATTATACAGGTACTTTCTGCCGTTTTTTTAAAGAGATAAAAAGCCAAAATGAAAGAAAAAGCTGCCAGCTGGAGTTGATTACACAACATAAAAAAACTTTGTTTGCACAAGTAGAAGGAATAGCAATACATGGCATGCATACGAACAGAGTGGACTGTTACATTGCTCTTATCGATATTACAGAAAGGAAGGAGGCTGTTCAGCGACTAGAGGTTACAAAAGAAAGGTTGGAGCTTGCGCTTGAAGCCTCTGAAGCGGGAACCTGGGAATATGATTATAAAACTGGCAAGATTCTTTTAGATGAATCAAATTACCACATTTGCGGTATTGATAAGTATAAATATAAAGGGGAGTACCATCATTTTTTGAATGCAGTACATTCTGCTGATCGTTTTGCTGTTGATAATTACTTTCGCACTTGTATTAATCAGGAAAAGGAAATAAATATCGAGTTTAGTATTAATAAATCGGGTAAGCCCTGTGTGGTATCTATGAGGGGACATCACATTAAAGGATCCGATGAAAACCAGCGTTTAGTTGGAACAATTATGAATATTTCTGAAAAGCGAAGGCTGGAAAATGAAGCTGATAAGTTTAAGATTGAGGAGCAAAGAAATATTACTACTGCTATTATTAACACAGAAGAAACTGAACGTAAGCGAATTAGTGATTCGCTTCACGATGGTGTATGTCAGTTGCTCTATGGTATTAAATTGAACTTGCAACAGTTAAATGGCGCTGATTTTAAGGAGGGGCCATTGAACAATATAAAATCACTACTAGAACTTTCCATCAAAGAGACTAGAAATATTTCTTTTGAACTTGCTCCATCAATTTTAAATGATTTTGGATTAACTATCACAATCGAGGAATTAGGAAGGAGGTTATCCACAGATAAACTTGCTATTCAAACGTCTGTAAAAGGATTGAATAAACGTTTAGATCTATCTGTAGAAATTAGTGTTTTTCGCATGGTTCAGGAACTGATTAATAATGCCATTAAACATTCTGAGGCTACTTTAATTAAGGTTGAGGTTAGAAAAATGAAAGGGTTGGAAATAGTGGTAGTAGATGATGGGATCGGATTTGACCAAACATCAAAAAGAATTGCTATAAAAGGTATGGGACTTAGTAATTTGAAAACAAAAGTTGCTATTTATGATGGATTGATAGCGATTAATTCATCACTCGGAAAAGGTACATGTGTGAAGATTTTGCTTAATAAGCTTACCGATTGAAAGAGTAATTTCATGGATAGTATAAAATACATTATTGTAATTGGTGCCTCAGCTGGTGGGTTTAAGGCTATAATTGATTTGGTTTCCAAAATTCCATCCAATTTGCCTACTGCAGTATTTGTTGTATTACATTTATCAAAAGATTCGATGGTAGAGGTACTTCAACATCATATGGGAAAATATACATCACTTATATGCCGTATACCTCAGGATATGGAAGTGATTAAAAGGGGGTATGTATATATCGCTCCTACTGACCGCCATATGCTTCTTAAAAAGGGATTGATCAGGATTACGAAAGGTCCTCACGAGAATAGATGGAGACCTTCAATTGATGTGCTGTTTCGTTCTGCGGCTGCCTCTTATAACTCCCGTGTTGTGGGAATAGTATTAACCGGTATGTTATATGATGGCACATCAGGCATGTCTGCAATCAAACGAAGTGGCGGAATAACTATTGTACAAGAACCTTTTGAGGCAGAATTTCCTGACATGCCTACTAGTGTAATTAATAATGTTCTTGTTGATTATCGTGTACATATTGGAGATATTGGTTATATTTTGGAAGATATATTTTCTAAATCAATACAAATTAAACAAATTCCTGAAGATGTAATGATTGAAGCTGAAATTACCGAACGAACGGTAAATAGTATTGACGCTTTAGAAAAAATAGCCCAACAGTCCACTTATGCTTGTCCACAATGCGGCGGTGGTTTATGGAAGATTAATAATGACCATACACACCGGTATCGTTGTCATACAGGCCATACGTTCTATGAAAAATTGTTGCTCGAAAGTCAGGCTGAATCTGTAGAAGAATCTATTTGGGTTTCTATACGGTTGCTAGAGGAACGTGAAAAGTTATTAAAAACGATAGCTAAGCATGATTGTGAATCGGGTAATATGGAGCTCAAGGCGATCAATGCTGCAAGAGCAGAGATGATCGAGACGCATATTATACGTCTTAAATTAGCGTTGGAGGAATTACATAATGATGGTACAATTGCTCAAGATGATGTTGCTTAAATAAGTAAATGAAAGAGGTTTATAATATTGAATATAAATGATTCCAATTAAGATATTTTTAGTAGAGGACCACAATATTGTAAGAAACGGTATCAGGACGCTTTTAAACATGCAACCAGATATTGAAATAGTGGATGAAGCAGCTTCAGTATTAGCAGCTTTGGAGAAGCTTAAAACTGGGATTCAGGTAGATATTGTTTTATCGGATATTAATATGCCAGAGTTCACTGGCCTTGATCTGATTCATATGATGAAAGCTGATTTTTCCCATATAAAGATCATTATGCTAACCATGCTAGACCATGAGAACTACATAAAACAGACTATTTCTGCGGGGGCTAGTGGTTATTTGCTTAAAAATGTTGATATAGATCAAATGTTGTTTGCCATTCGCCATATAGCGGGGGGAGGAAAGTATATATGTTCTGAAATTGTATTCGAAATGCTTAAAAGGCAATTTAGTAGCGCAAATGATACTTTTTCTAATGTTCAAACCTCTGTTGACCTTTCACAAAGAGAAGAAGAAGTCCTATTGTTAATAGCCGAGGGATTTACGAATCAGGATATTGCAGATAAACTTTTTACAAGCCGAAGAACGGTAGAAGGTCACCGTCAAAATTTGCTTGAAAAAACAGGTACAAAAAATACGGCTACTTTAATCGGGTTTGCAATAAGGAATAATATGATAAACTAAACTGTTAAGTGTATTACGTATTGATAATCAGAATTTTGCATGTGTTTTGTGTGTGTTGAAAACAGAATTTTAATATGGGATGATCATAAATACATCCTTGAAGTCTTATATGAAGCTCTAAGTTATTGCTGATTTTGATGTTAAAACGGTCTTGGATATTAGCAGTTTTTAAACAGAGCTTGATATAAATAAACCTGATCTGTTTCTCATTGATTTTCTTATAAAAGGTATAAAATGGGGATGAGGTATGTCATTAATTAAAAATGGCTTATTTTATTCCTGTGATTTTAATGTCAGGATACCTAAAAGTAGTCGAATCACTTGGCACATACAGTTGTGACGAATTTATCGCAAAGCCGTTTGATTAATGCACTAATAGACAAAATTCATGGGTATACGTCTATTAGTGCACTAAAATTAAGCTGCTTTAATTTTAGTGTTTATAATAGTAGGTGTTTCTACAGATTTCGCAAGTAAACGATATTGTTCTGCTACCAGCTTAGAAACATTTTTCCAGGTAAACATGGCATTTACTCTTTCAATAGCATTTAATTTCATTGTGTCGAATAAATGACTATCTGATAATAAATATTTAATTTTTGAGGCTAAATCTTCAGGTCTATCCGGAGGTACCAGGAAACCGGTTTTGCCATCTTCAACGCTATATTTTATTCCACCTACATCAGAACCAATAACCGGGGTTCCGCAGGCCATTGCTTCCAATGGTGTAATACCAAAGGGCTCATACCAAGGGGTGGTAACAAATACATCTGCTGCTGAATAATAATATTTAAGCACCTGGCGGTCTTTTCTGCCTAGAAAATCTACAGAGTCATTGATATTTTCAAGTCTGACTATATTTTGAAGACGTGATAGCTCGGGGCTTAACGCTGGATCAGGTATTTCCGTATCGCCTCCTACAATAAGCAATCTAACGGCATAACCTGTTTGTTTGAGTTTTGCTACTGCTCTGATCACGTTGTCGATGCCTTTTCGGGGAACCATTCTTCCCAACTGTAACACGATTTTTTCTGACTTATCAAGATTCAACTTTTCCCTTGCATATTTTTTACTTACTGGGTAAAATTCTTTTTTACTAAATCCGCAAGGAATAATTGTGGTTTTGTCAGGAGATGCCTGGTAAAAGTGCATGAGGTCATCTTTGTCCTGGGGACATTCGGCGATTATTTTATCAGCAGTCTGTACAATACCTTTTTCTACTTCAATTCGGATCGAAGGAAATTTGTCCCCCTCTTGATGATATAATTTTCTAATATAACCCAAGGCATGAAAAGTGATAATGAAAGGAATACCAAGGGTTTCTTTAAGCTCAGAGGCTACCCAACCAGACATCCAGAAATTGGCATGAATGATTTTATAAGTCAAATCTTCGCGTTGCATAAAGGAAATTATGCTATCGGTAAATTGAGGCATGTATTGCCACAGCTCTTCTTTAGGCAATGATACCGCCGGGCCAGCTTGCACATGTACCACACGTAGGCTTTTTTTCCAATACACGACATGTTGCAAATTTTCTTGATCACAACGAGTGAAAATGTCAATTTCATAACCTAATTCTACTAAATGTTTTGATAGTTCAGCAACATAAACATTCTGTCCCCCACTATCCACTCCACCAAGCGTAGCCAAGGGGGATGCGTGCTCACTTATAAAAGCTATTCTTGTTTTCATATTAGATAGATTTGAAAAAAGCGTCGTTAGTTAAATGTTCTAAAATTTTTTGATTTAAGAGTAGTGCATCAGCATATGGTTTATTTAAGATTCGTTCGGTGGGGATTTCTTTTGAACTGTTATCCCAGAGTCCTGAATGGTGCCAGCAATCTAAATTATCCCAATCAGGACGATCTATGATCGGATACAAGCAAATACCCCAAAACGGAATGGAGATGATTAATTTAGAAACTTCATGCGTTATGAAGTTAATCCAAAATGGTCTATCTTCCCCAGGATGACTTGTTTCAGTTAAAACTATGGGTTTATGGTAGCGTTTGTAAGCTTCAATTAAGAGACTGGAGAGCGAACGCCATCTTGGATCAGGAATCTCATTTGCCCAAGGTATAAACTCATTAAACCCTAACACCCATTGGTTATTATAATAATAATTAAAACCTAAAATATCAAGGTATTCAAGTTTGCTACCTAATTCCGGACAAATTCGTCCACATAACATATCTACAGATTGATACTGTAACTCATGACTCTTAGCTGCTTCTAGAATGGTATCCTCTGTAGCAAAAGAAGGAAGTACTATGTTTACAAGCGGCTCAGTAGTTAATATACGAATACGTGGATCTAATTCTTTTAAAGCCTTCACACCTTGTATATAGGCACGCATTAATGCATACTTCAACTCCCAACCATTTCTGACGCAATAAGGGGAGGTTCTCCCAACTTCACCACCTAACCAGGATAAAAAGCTTACTTCGTTAATAGGCGTGATAATTAATTGATCATCATAGCTCATTTCAGAAAGCCAATAGTTGGCAAATGCCTTGCATATGCTAACAAAACGTTCTGTGAAATGGGGGTGAAGAGGACTGAGATCATTAGGGAATCCAAAATGACATATGTCCCAAACTTGTTGAATTTTATACTCTTTTGCAATATCTAGCATTAACTTGACGGTGCTAAAGTCATACTGGTAAGGTATAATTTCTACCTTACTCCATCTGATTCCCTCCCGAACAGTAGTAATATTAAAATCTTTTAATTTGCTGTAATCTTCTTTGATTAAATCCAAATGGGCAGTTAAATTTAAGAAATCAACTCTGTTACCGCTTGAATTAAGATGGTCAGCGCATTCAAATCCGCCCATCCAAAAAGATTTGAATGGATTTATGCCTTTACGATTTAATTCCATTAGGTGATTTTTAAATTAAACCAATGTTGTAATTTTTTCATATGTAAGAGGTAGATCAAGAAGTTGACAACCGAACGCTTTTATTGTTTAAGCTTATTATAGGGACAATATGAATCCAGGTATAAATACGTTACCCACATTAATATAGGTAAGTAATTACTTTTCCTGTATGTTTAAGCTAAATAAGTTATTTTAATGGATTTCTAAACCAAAGAAATCAATAAATTACTTAATATTGATTGAAAAGGAGTGTATTGAAAAAAGCATAATAATCACGTATTTAACTTTTTTGAATGCGTTTTTTTTATGAGCATTGATTATTCTAATAGGAATTTGCTGTTTCACTCTACTCTTAAATTGAGATGATTCTGCAATTATAAAACCTTAAAATGATATAAAACAATATCCCAAAGAAAGTATATGATGTAATGAATGCATTAATGCACGAATAAATACTTGCTAATTTCAATGTAACTACGTGATTGTTATCCTTCTCATACTATAAACTTATATATGTGCTATTACCCATATTCTTTTACCTAAGTTTATTAAACTTTAAAGTAGTTGATTTTTATATATCTACAGTAGAGTCGTTTACACCTAAAATAATATTGTTTTAATTAAAATATTAGAATATGAGCAGTCTAATAGATGACAATCAACATGTATCAAAACATGAAAAAAAATTCATGGCATTATACAATAGCGTACCTAATTTAATCTGGATAGCTAACCCAAATGGTGACATCAAGTTGGCTAATAATCAATTTAAAGATTACTTTGGTCTTTACAGTGAAAAAGTGCATACTGATATGTCTTATAATTTTTTAGACCAGTCTGAGATTTCATCGATTTATAAAAAATGGTTTATTACAGCTGATAAAGCAGAGACATTTGAATTGGAGATGAAATTAAAGAACAAGGAAGGGATATTTCATACATTCTTCGTTCGTATTTTACCCTATTTCAGTGGTGGGGAACTTAATTCATGGTATGGATCATGTATTCACTTGGATTGTGACAAGAAAAAACATGTAGAATTTATGCCTTTTGTTGACAAAGATCTACTGCTTGTAAATAAATTGAATGATAATTATACAACAACATTAAAACAATTGGCTTTTGTACAATCTTCTCAGATTCGTCGTCCTCTGGCAAATATAATTGGTCTTGTTTCCTTACTTGAAAGTACTGCTGATACAAATCTAGTTAAAGAACTTATTACATTAGTAAAAAGCAGTGCAGATGATCTTGATTTAATGATAACAAGTATGTTAAAAAAGACTTATGATGATTAATATGCTAGTTGTTTAAAACAAAGCATGTATGGAATAATATTAACTAAACCGTTTTTAAATAATAATCCTCAAAATTTTAGTCAGTAATGTCTTTATTTTGAGGGTATTATTTTTTGGTAATATAGTATAATGAAATTGAATTTTTTATTTACCCATTCAATCTTTAACTATTGTTAATGTATATAGTTTAATTTGACTTATTCTAATTAGAACAAAAAGCTAATTTTCAAGTAAAATTAAAATACGGCAGTAACAGTATTTGGTCAAATTGATATTCTTGTCAATAATGCAGCATTTCAAATGGTGAGTAAGGATTTGAAGGAAGTACCTCCAGATGAATGGGAGCGTACATTTGTTACTAATATAACGGCCATGTTTTATTTGAGTAAAGCTGAGTAGCCATTTATGAAACCGGGCAGCAGTATATTTAATACCACGGCGGTAAACGCTTATTCTCCGAGTTTCGTCTTACTGCCATGTGCAGCTACTAAAGGTGCCATTTATAATTTCACAGCAAACCTGAGTCAGAAAATTTTGGATATGAAACCCCTATGGGACGACCAGGACATTACATTCTATATGTGTAGTCGGTAATTAACAATGCACAGAAATTGGCAAATAAGAGTGCACAACTTTAGGCCTTAAGAATGCGCAGTTTTACAAAAGTAAATATCCTGATCTAAGTTCCAAATATAGTTCTCCTGTTCTCCATTCTGTAACTTTTACCCGAAAGGCTAATGACCTCACACCTGAACAGGAGCCGGTCAAGCAAAGCGGTAGCCAGCACTTCATCATCCAGCATTTTAGCCCAATCTGCGGGCATTTTATTGGTCGTAATAATGAATGAGGTATTCTCATACAACTGATTAATAAAGTTGAATAAGTTCACAGCCTGGCTTTTTTCTACAGGAAACAACATCACATCATCAATGACGATTAGGCTGGCTTTGATTAGCCGCTTGTAATCGGCCATTGCTGAGCGGGCAAAGTCTTTCATTTTTAGCATATTGATAATCTCCTCCATTGTCCTGAAGTACGCTTTGTACCCTTTCTCAATTGCATCAGCGCACAACCCTGCTGCCAGCATTGTTTTGCCCACACCTGAAGGTCCCATAATCATGATGTTATAGAGCTGATCCAGCCAGGCCATTTCCCGTAGTGTATTTATCTTTTGCTTGCTAAAGCCATTATCAGGCCTCTGTTCATACTCGTCAAGATTGGATCTGGTGGGCAATTGAGCTGTCTTAAGCAATCTTTCTCTGGCCTGGAGTTCTCTATGCAGGGACTCTTGTTCAAAAAGCGCTACAAGAAAGCTTAGATAGCTGAGATGATCATTTTCTGCTTTATTTACCATCTCTTCTATTTTTGTTGCCATGCCCATTATTTTATAACGGCGGCAATACTGGTCAATGTGTTCTTTTTGGCTCATATTAGTTGTTTAAAGGGGTTAATATTTGGTGATAGTCTTCAATTCTGCTCAACTGTGGTTGAAACAAGGCCAGGATGGGATAGGTGCCGTTCAAAGGGTTAAGCCCGGATAAAGCAATAGCATCAGGCTTTGACTCTTGTTTGAATTTAGTAACCAGGGTCTCAAAGTCATTGGCACTATTGATCCCTTGCTGGATGCAGAAGCTTAATGCTTTTTCAATCAGGTGTTCCTGAGTGTTGTTCAATACCCGATGCAGGATTAAAAGTTGGTCACGCAGGTACCGGGGTTTATCTATACGGATAGCTGCAATGAAACGCAGCATGACTTCTCCTGATTCGGTTAACCGGGAAAGCTCCATAGCCATTTCTTCCAGGGCAGCACTTTTATCACGCTTGTGGTCTGTATTTACAATCTTCATGCCCCTGCCAGTGGCAATCATATGCCTGCATAATTCCGTTTTGTTGACATGGCAAATAATCAGGCAGCTTTCTTCTCTGTGCACGCAAACCTGTGTACCTCTTCCTGCGTAAGTGCCAAGAGGCAAGGAATATAGGTTGCTTTTCCAGGATATCGTGTTGTCCTTTCTTACTGCATAGAATGAAGGTGTTGGCAGTGGTATAGTCAAAGGTTCGAAAGGTTGCAAAAAAGCCTGTTCGATAAGCCACTCCTGGTGGGGGGCTTTTTTGGTTAGTGCATGATCCAGCTTATTGGCGGTACGTTCCAACCATCTTAACCCATCCTGATTTAAGGTTTCCATATCGTAAAAAGTACGGTTATAAAGAAAATTTTGCTTAATGTATTTGACCACGTTCTCAATCTTTCCCTTACTTTCCGGATCTGCCTTTCTGCACATGCGTATTTTAAAGCCACGGTCTCTTACATAGGTTTTGAATTGAGAGGTAAGTACCAGGTCTCCACTGTTTTCATTACTGATAAAGACTTTGTCCTGATCGTATACCACTTCATCAGGAATGCCTTTGATGTAAGAAAAAGCGCGCTCATGAGCCTCAATGGCACTATGGCTCGTGAATGGGCTACTGCCAAAACAAACGTATTTGAACCTGGAACGGGACAAAACCAGGGTAAAGAAGTAAACTTTTACGCGTTTTCCAGAAGAAGTAAACTTTGACACGTTTTCCTTCATCCGAGCGCATATTGTACTCGCCAAAGTCTACTTGTCCCTGCAGGCCATAAGCGGTTTCTTCCACTATCATATAACCCCGGACAGCTGGTTCATAAGGCAGATCGTGCTGGGCACGCACCCATTTCACAAAGTTAAAGATCGTCTTTTGGTTAACTTCCGGAAAATTATCATGGTGCTCTTTCAACCAATCGTGCATCTGTGCCGCTGGGGTGTCCCGGTACCGTGTTAACCGCTCCTTTATAAAGGATTCGTAGGGTAACAATAACTTTGTGCGTGTACTTTGGCTTTTTAAGAAAGCTTCAAACTCCTGATCCGAAAGGCCCAGATACTTTTTTACTGTTCTACGGTTACAGCTAAGGGCTTTACTGATCTTAGAAATTGAACGGCCTTCGCTGTTCATTCGTTTAATCTCATAATACATCATAAATTTGCTTAAGAATGCGTTCATATTCCATCAGTTTTAGTAGACCGATGAAGTTCGTGTTTTAACGGTGGGGTGTAATTATTCCACCGTTTTTTTTGCATTCTTACTGCTATTTTCTGTGCACTCTTAATTGCCAATTTCTGTGCAGTTGTATTTACTGATTACAATATGGTAGCACCTCCTATTTATTATTAAAATAAGTCATTAGAAAAAAATCCAGAACATCCAATATGCCAGTTGATCATGAGTAGTTAAGACAGCCTTTGTCATCTTTCTGAGCGTTAGCACTAAATATGATTATGTACCCCAAATTATATGTCAACGATCATCTATTATTTTGTTATTGCAAATGTTTTTCATGTTAATATTATGTATCTTTAATGTAAACAAAATAACAAGCCATGTTCAAGTCTTTACAGGTTTTCTGTTTGATTTTTATGGTACTTACCCTCACTGATAGTTATGCACAGAGTAAGAGTAAACAATTTTGTTTTGAGTTTTACGAAGGAACCTATAACCTTGAAGTTGACCAATCCCTTTTAATTAAAGCTCCCCAAACATTAAGTTCCCAAACTGTAACATCCTTTTACAACAAGCTTAATTCAAGTATTTATAAACCAGTTATCGACTCTCTGCTTGCCTACAAAGAAAAATATCAATTAAATGACTGGTTGTACTACCAGTTGATCAGAAAATCAGTTCAGCAATTCAGTCCTAAGGCTGATAATTACACACGGTACACCCTTTATAAATGGTTTTTTCTAAGTAAATCAGGCTATGATGCCCGACTTGCTCTCTCCCATGATAAGATTATATTTTATGTATATAATGATGAAGATATATCAGATATTCCTTTCTTCATGATTAATAAAAAGAAATACATGTGTCTCAATTATCATGACTACCCTAAGGCCGATCTGCGTCAGGATCCCCCATATCCAATTCCTATTCTAGTAGCGGAAGCCAAAAAAGCATTCTCCTACAAAATAACAAAGCTCCCTGATTTTAAACCCGAAAACTACCGAGAAAAGAATTTGCAGTTTAGTTACAAGCAAAAAATTTATCATTTCAATATAAAGCTGAACTCTGATGTAGAAGCGATATTTAAAAACTACCCAGGAGTAGACTTCGAATCCTATTTTAATATTCCTTTAAGCAATGAGACTTATCAATCGCTCATTCCCTTGCTAAAACAAAACATAAAGGGTATGAGTGAAAAGAAGGGTGTTGATTATCTTATGAGGTTTACACGTTACGCATTTTTATATGAAGATGACGAAGATAACTTTGGTAAGGAAAAGAGAATGTCAGCCGAGGAAACACTGTTCGCAAAATACAGTGATTGTGACGACCGGGCTGCCTTGTTTTTCTATCTTGTTAAAGAGATATATAAGTTGCCCATGATTGCCATGCTCTATCCCACCCACATTACAATGGGTGTACAATTCAGTAAACCTATTGGTAAACCCGTAATGTATAAGGGTAAAATATATTCTGTTTGTGAGGCAACACCTCAAGGCGAAAATCTGCAAATTGGACAAATCTCTTCCAAACTAAAAAACATTCCCTATAAGGTCGTTTATAGTTATCAACCCACTCATCTTTAATTGATTTCGTTTAAATTTTAACGATTGTAATCAGTATAGTTTTAAATTAATCTTATATTAGCTAGACCTCTGAACAATCATTATGAAAAAAACTATCCTTTTTTTATTTATAGCCCTTTCTTTTTCTTCCTGTAAAAAAGACAACGATTCCGATCAGGGAACAAAGGAAGAAATCAATCTAAATGTTAGTTATGGAACAGATAACAGCCAAAAGATGGATGTGTATCTGCCTGCCAACCGAACAGCGACTACCCCTTTGGTGCTCATGCTACATGGAGGAGCATGGATTGATGGCGATAAAGCAGAAATAAAATTCATTCAAGATTCTTTACTAAAACACGGTATTGCCAGTGTAAATATGAACTACCGATTTGCATCCGCAACAAATCATTTTGAAGGAATGATGGAAGATGTTGGTAAAGCTTTCGCCTATGTGAAGCAAAATGCAGATGACTGGACCGTTCGATCCTCAAACAATGTTGTTTTAGGAGTAAGCGCAGGTGCCCATATCGCATTATTATACGCTTATGCCTATAAACAGAGCAACGAGGTAAGTGCGGTCATATCCCTATGCGGTCCAACAATTTTCACTGAAGGCTTCTTAAGTAGCCCAAGTGCAGTAATACTCAAAACCCCAATTGAGGCCATGGTTGGTGCACCTATAACTTCCCCCCTAACTCAACCTTTTACAAATGCTAGTCCTGCTTTGCGTATTACGAGCATCCCAACGTTACTCATACATGGAACGAGTGACATAATTGTACCTTTCGAATCTTCCAATTTCCTATCCAAAGCTTTAGAAAGTAGGAGTATTCCCAATAAACTCGTCCGCATAGAAGGTGCCGGACATGATCTTGGACTTGCAAATCCTGCAGCAGCTACTATGATCCTAAAAGAAGTGTTATCTTGGATCACTATTTACTCAAAATAACAATATGGAAAAGTTAGAGCAGGCATTTAAACTGTTTGATGATTATAATAAGCAAAGTCCTGATCAGCTTACCTGGAAAGGTATTACCTATCCTTCAGAATATTTCTATTCCGTAGAATTATATAACTGGGTTAAAAAACTGTCCCCAGAAGCTTCGGAAGGTTTACTCCTTGCTTCCCGGAGTCAGCATATTGGCAGATGGGAAGTTCCCCGCAATATATATCCCGATGGCCGCATTGGCTATCTCACATGGAGGAGTGATTTAAAAAAGATTCATGCTCAAAAAGCAGCCTCTATTCTTCAAACCGTAGGTTATTCCGATGAAATCATTGCGCGCGTTCAGGTTATCATCCAAAAGCTCCAACTCAAGTTAGATCCCGAGGTACAGATTATAGAAAATGCCCTATGCCTGGTATTTCTTGAATTTCAATTTGATGATCTTGTTGAAAAACTGCCAGAGGAAAAGATGATTACGGTATTAAGAAAGACCTGGAAAAAGATGAGCAAGGAGGGGCATGATGCCGCAATGACCTTGAACTTTAGTCCGGAAGGCCATGCGTTGATCACAAAAGCCTTGCAGGATAACTAAAGAGCCCCGTTTATATCACACTCAGAATAGTATAGGTTTGATTATTTACTGTAATTGTCTCACCACTTTGAAGGCCCAGCAATAGCTTTCCTATTGGCGAAAAGTGAGAAACTGCATACGTAAACTTTTCGCCAATTTGTATCAGACCGGCACTAATACTGATGTAAAAATCGCCGTTAGACGTACGAACATAACTTCCTGGTTTAACTATGGGTGATGTAGAATCAGGACTTAACTTATTCATGCTGATCCTGAGCTTTTTAGCTTCCATAAGTTGCAGCGAATTTCTGGAAATTTCCTGCTGCATCATCTCCCGGGTAGTTTCATACTTGTCACCTGCACTGCTTTTTGTATCATCAACCGAAGCATCATGCGAAGCCGATAAAGCACTCTCTATGCTGGCAATACGCTCGTCGACGTATTCCATGCACTTTGTATATAGTAATTTTTTAAGTTCAATCATAATTTTATAATGTAACCATTTATATCGTAAAATACAAGAATGTTAAAGTTAAATATTTACATAACAATAATCAGTTTATTAGAAGTACTATATTTATAGCAAATTATGTGTTGGCTAGTTATATATGGTATTATATAGGTTAGGGATCATGTTGGTCTTAACTACGTTTCTATTTACTCCTGTTCATGCCCAAAAACCAATAACTATTAGTGGTTTTGTCCAGGATGCATTCAATGGAGAAAGTCTATCCGGTACCCTGATTTCCGTTGATTCCACCCATAAAAATTCAGGTAATTCCTATGGCTTTTATTCTATTTCTATTCCTGCTGGTAAACATCACATCCGATATGCTTACATCGGGTACCAAACCTTCGAATTAAACGCTGCCTTTACAAAAGATACCATAATAAATGCAAAGCTAAACGCATTGGAAAATAGGATCGATGAAGTGGTAATTAACGTTTCGGGCTGGAATAATTCCAACCGGTCTGTTAATGTTACCCCATTATCTATGTCGTCCGTTAAATTATTACCCCCATTGCTAGGCGAAGCTGATTTGATCCGATCATTTCAATTATTACCGGGGGTAAGTACCATAGGCGATGGTGCTTCCGGTTTTAACGTAAGAGGTGGTGGAGTGGATCAGAATCTTGTCCTTTTGGATGAGGCTCCTTTATATTTTACTTCCCATTTATTTAATCTTTTTTCGGTAGCTAATCCGGATGCTGTAATGGACGCCGTATTATATAAAACGGAAATGCCAGCCCGTTTCGGTGGTCGTCTGTCTTCTGTTCTCGATACCCGGCTTAAAGAAGGAAATAATCAAAAATGGAATGTAGCAGGGGGACTTGGTCTTATTGCCAGCAGACTTACAATTGAAGGCCCAATCAAAAAAGATAAAAGTTCCGTACTCATTAGTGGAAGAAGATCTTATACGGATGTGATTACCCGCCAGTCCTCCAATACTGACATAAGCGATAACTCCATTTACTTTTATGATTTGAGTACTAAAATGAATTTCTCTCTTTCTAATCGTGATCGTTTGTTTATTTCCGGTTACTTAGGCAAAGATAAGATTCAGTCCGCAGAAGTATTTATGCTGCAATGGGGAAATGGAACGGGCACTGTCAGATGGAATCATGTTTACACGAACAAATTATTTTCAAATGTGAGCGCCATATACTCCAATTATCAATATAGTTTGGGTTCTATGAGTGAGCCTACTTCAAGTTTCGAATGGAAAGCAGGCATAATTGATTACACCTTAAAAAATACGTATAACTGGTATCCAAACGTTAACAATACGCTTTATTTTGGCGCAGAAGCGGCACTTCATGAGTTCAGTCCCGGAAATGCTCGTCCAACTGGAGAAGCATCCATCTTCAGTGCCATAAATATTGATGGTCAGCGGGCCGCCGAGTATAACCTGTTTTGGGACCATGAAATTAAAGTATCCGATCTTCTTTCTATGGAATACGGCCTCAGGTTTTCAGCGTTTCACAGTATAGCTAAAGATTCTACAACTGTTAGTGATTATGAGGGTGCCACCTCTGAACGAAAGACGGCTTATAATACCCAACAATTCACAGATTGGGAAAGTATGAAATGGTATGCTAATTTACAACCCAGACTCACCCTTAAGCTGCAAATAAACACGAGTTCAGCAGTCAAAGCTTCCTATACGCGAACCGTGCAATATCTTCACCTGATGAGCAACACTATATCCACCAGTCCTTTAGATATGTGGGCACCCAGTTCGTACAACATCGAACCCGAGAAAGCAGATCAGCTTTCTGCTGGATATTTTAGCAATTTATTTGATAGTAAATATGAAGCCTCAGCAGAGATTTATTATAGAAAATTATACAATCAGCTCGACTTTGTAGACGGAGCAGAAACCCTGCTCAATGAAGATCTGGCGGGTGATATCCTCATTGGCAATGGTAGAGCTTATGGGGCTGAATTTTATTTTAAAAAGAAGGAGGGGCGCTTTAATGGTTGGATCAGTTATACGATAAGCAAGACGGAGCGAAAAATTAACGGTATTAATAATAATGCTTACTATCCTTCCAAGTACGATAAAACGCATTCATTAGCACTAGTAGCCATATATCGGCTTAAACCACGGATTTCCATTTCTGCAACATATAGTTTTTCCACAGGAACACCTGCTACACTTCCATCATCAAAATATGAATTTGGTGGATATTCAGTACAATACAATACCGGAAATTACCGCAATAATTACCGCATTCCTGCCTATCATCGTTTAGATCTTTCCGCGACATTTAAAAATAAACCCCGACTTGGTAAGAGAACATCAGGCGAATGGGTCGTGTCCGCATTTAATGCCTTAAATAGGCGCAATGCCTTTTCCATGTACCTCCGCCAAAATGAAAATAGTCCGCTAAATCTCGAAGCAGTTCGCTTTTCCATGATCGGGATGATCATACCTTCTGTCACTTATAACTTTAAATTTTGAAATGAAACTGTTTAAAGCAATCGGTATACTGTTAATTACGGTGAGTCTATATTCTTGCGAAGACGTAGTTGATGTAAATATTGCCAACGCGAATCATGTTTTGGTAGTAGAAGGATCACTTACCAATCTGCGCGAGAATCAATATGTCAAATTATACTATACCATTCCTGTACTGGCCGATGGCGGTTATGAAGTAGTTACCAAGGCCTTAATTACTTTGAAAGATAATCATAACAATGTGGAGATTCTTAAAGAATCGACGCCGGGTTGTTATCAGATAAGCACAATGAAGGGACGGGAAGGGCGAACCTATACATTGGATATTAAGACCACAGATGGTATTTATGAGGCTATTTCAACGATGCCCAGGTTGACCATGACTCCAGATACCATTCAGTTCAAGTACGAAACGAAATCTATAATTTACCCTGATGAAGGGTATTATCCTATAATCAATGGAAAAGAACTAGAGGGAGTTGGAGATTTCTCTCAGTTTAAAATATTTAAAAATAATAAGTTTTTAAATAAAGCAAATGAAATCAATCTATTTAAAGATGAATATGTGGATGGAAAATATATCAGCAACTACGAGCTTGATATAGACAGTGGATTTGTATCAGGAGACCTCATTCGCGTGGAAGCATGGTCTTTAACAGAAGATAATTATATCTTTTGGGATGATATCCAAACCCAATTAAATAATTCTGGAATATTTGCTATTCCGTTGCCTAGCGCACGTTCCAATATAATCAAGATTACTCAGGACTCTAGAGATGTAACCGGTTTCTTTGGTACCTCTATGGTAAAGTCTGTTCAAAAATTGATCCCTTAAGAAATAGTACTGTTCTACTTAATCCACACATATCTGTTGGTCAGACATTTTGGACAGAAGAAGGCCCTTAAGGGAATAAAATACAATACATTTTTAAGAAACCATGGTCGGTGACTCTGAAAATGAAAAGGTGTGCTACACACAGCACATTTATAATTTTGGTATAACATAGACTAGTATTACAAATATACTAAAATAATACTAACAATGAGTTTGAGAAATTGTGTGATGTTTTGTGATCTTATTTTTTATAAATGTTTAGTTATAAGGCGTTTACTTAAAGGATAAAATGTTTCTAAAGAGTAGTTAAAGGTTAATCTAAACCCGGTGCAAGTAAATCAGGATTTATTTCTTCATCATTAGCTTCTGTTATTTTACTTAAATTATATCTTGTTTTCCCATTTTGCTCTATACCTTTGAGCAGACCTTTATTGTATAAACCACTCAAAACGACTTCCATAAAAGTAGTCATTTCGGGAGTAATGCTTCCGGGTTCCAACTCTTCAAGCTTACTTGAAATTTCGTCAATATCACCATCACCTATTTGGGCAAGAGCAAAGACAATTTTGTTTTCCCCAGTATCTTCAGGATGAAAAGAGGAGGGAATATATAAAGGTTTAAACTCATCCCTGAAGGACTGATCTGAAACTGTCATAATTTTAATTTATAACATATAACCATTCAGAAATTAAAATGTTTAACAATTCTAAAACTTAAAAACTTATCTCTTTTTCCCAATAGTGTAAGCGATAGAGCGCACTTCTGTAAGCAAACCAGCGATAATATACTTATGATAAGCCATAGGCTTACCCCGAAGCCTCCATCTGCCATGTGTACTGGTACCAAACATATCGAACGGAAGCATAAGGAAGATTGTTTTTCAATAAGAATTAAAACCTTAATCTGCATATCCTGTTTTCTAATCAATTATGCGAGAATTCAGCTTGGAACAATCTACATCACTGGCATATGATTGGCTTATCAAAGGGAAAGTAACAGGAATCGTTATTGCCGTATATTTTGGTTCTGATTCATTTCAAGCAGATGATCAGGAGGTTCAATATTATGTCTCTACAAATGAGATGACCATTTATTTTCAAACCATCAATTATGGTCATCAAAAACTAAATTATCTGATCGCAGGGATTTACTGGTTTATTTCACAAAAATTTGATAGCACTTTAGTAGTTCAGCGATATTAAAAAAATGATTCATGTATCCAATTTTAAAATAATATTAATTTTTCCTAATCTTTATATTTATGAGAAAGCTTAAAGCGATAATAGCAGGATTTGCAGGCGCAATAGCACTTAATGTACTTCATGAAGCAGTAAAACGGCTTGATTCTAAAGCTCCGCGTGTAGATCTTATCGGAAAAGAAGCATTATCAAAAACTCTGAAAGGTGTTGGTTTGACTCCACCAAGCGGAGCTTCCTTAACAGAGGCTGCACTTGTTGGTGATATTTTCAGTAATACGCTATATTATAGTTTAATAGGTTCTGGTAAAGGAAATAAAAATTGGATAAAGGGAATCATGCTTGGACTGTCTGCAGGTGTAGGAGCACTTTCTTTACCAAAGCAGATGGGCTTAAATGATACCCCAGTAACAAAAAATTTACGTTCAGAAACCCTTACTGTAGCCTATTATACCATTGGAGGAATTGTAGCAGCGGCGGCATTTGCTGCTATGAATAAAGGAGATAAGGGATAGCGCTCCCTTTAAAGTTAGACGCTAAAAAAGAAAGAGGCAGTATCTATGATAGATACAGCCTCTTTCTTTTTATTCAACTCGATCTTGATTTAAAAGACCTCAAGCTTATTCAAAATCTGTACTTGTCTGTTTTCCAGGAGCGTACTGATCTTTAAATTGTTCACCGTATTTCTTAGCCTTGTCGATCCATTCAGGTGCTTTTTCACTTAAATCGTCAACAAAAGATTTTCCATCAGGTCTTTTCTTGGTTGCATATTTGACACCAGCAGCTACTGCAGCGCCGATGACAATAAATCTTAATAATCCCATATTATTTTTCTATAAGTTTCATTAAATGCATCAATATCTATTCCAATTTTAGTAAAAAATAAAAAGGATATTGATTAAACCCTTACTTTAGTATCCTTGTATAAATAGTATTATTAGTATCGCCTAAGGCAGGTGATCAGTCAAAATATAAAAGATGTACAATAAAAGAATAACAGCATGTTAACAATCAGAAGCTATAAGGAATTTGAAAAATATCTGGGTAAAGAAATAGGAACATCATCTTATCATACCATTACGCAGGAACAAATTAATAAGTTTTCTGATGCCACATTGGATCATCAATGGATTCATACGGATCCTAAGCGGGCAGAAATAGAAAGTCCATTTAAAACAACAATAGCCCACGGCTACCTTACCTTGTCATTAATTCCTTACCTATGGAAACAAATAGTTGATATTCAAAACCTAAAGATGGAAATCAATTACGGTATGGACAAATTGAGGTTTGCTCAGGCCGTTATGGTTGGAAGTGAAGTCAGGCTTCAAGTTAAACTTGTAGACATCATCAACTTAAGAGGGGTAACGAAAGTGACTATGAGGGTGGAATTGGAAATTAAAGGACAGAAAAAGTCAGCATTTATAGGTGAAGCTTTATTTTTATATCACTTCATAGACTAATTGTGCATTCCCAAAACAGATTCTTTTATTTATCAAAACCAGCAATAAAAAAGATTGTTTAACAGATATGAAAGGATTCAAATTTGGTGAAAAAGTAAAAACAAATGATGGTCAGGAAGGCATTGTACAGGAAGACCAGGAGTTAAACTCCAATGATGTAAAAGTGATATTGGAAGGTGCTGAATATGCGAACATTTATAAGGAAGAAAACCTCGAAAAGATAGCGGATCATATATAACACTATTCTCAAGCTTTCGGAATGATTGTGGCATTTAATTTATTTTGGATCACGTTTACCAGAACATCGATATCAAACGGTTTTGCAATTACTTTGTCAGCACAGATTTCCTCTAAAACTTCTGCCTTTGAATAAGTTGACATCACAATTACAGGAATATGTTTAGTGGTTTCCGCAGCCTTAATTTGTTTGCACAGTTCAGTACCTTCATCTGTTGGTCTGATGATATCTAATAAGATAGCGTCAGGTTTGTATGAAATAATGTGCTCTGAAATTATTTCTGTTGATTTATACGTTAAGATTTCATACCCCTCTTCTGTAAGAATTACAGTTAGGATGTCTCTGATATCCTTATCATTTTCTACAACTAATATTTTTTTCTTCATTTATTAACCTGGAATTTAAATACAAAAATAATATAATTTTATTAGTTTGTATTTACAAAGATAAACAGCTTGTCCGTATTAAAGCTTAAATTTGAGCTCACGCATTATGAATGATATGCCGCTTGAGCTCCGAACAGTAAATGTAACACGCTATATTACTCCGTTACGCGAAGGCGGTTCGCTGCCCGCCATTGTAGAGGCTGATGATGACTTTATGTATGTTCTTAAGTTTAGAGGGGCAGGGCAGGGTGTCAAAGCACTTATCGCTGAACTTATAGGTTGCGAAATAGCCCGTGTACTGGGTCTTAAAGTACCCGAAGTCGTTTTTGCCAAACTTGATGAAGCCTTTGGTCGAACTGAGCCGGACGAAGAAATTCAGGACCTGCTGAAGTTTAGCAGAGGACTCAATCTTGCCCTTCATTATCTTGCTGGAGCAATTACTTTTGATCCTTTAGTTACCACTGTAGATGCAAAACTTGCCTCGCAGATTGTCTGGCTTGATTGTCTGCTTACTAACGTAGACCGCACAGCACGAAATACCAATATGCTGATGTGGCATAAAGAATTGTGGCTCATCGATCACGGGGCAGCGCTATATTTCCATCATTCCTGGGCCAACTGGAAGGAACAAGCCATCAAACCATTCCTGAAAATTAAAGATCATGTACTGTTACAAAGCGCAGCAGAACTCGAACTAGTAGATCAGGAGTTTAAATCCATTCTCACTGAGGATTGCATAAAATCGATCACAGCCTTAATACCCGATGAGTGGTTGTCTGACGAATCTTCCGAAATAGCTAGTCAGAACCGTCAGGTTTATGATCAGTTTTTACTATCCCGGTTATCAAACTCTGAAATTTTTGTAAAAGAAGCACAACATGCAAGGGAAATACTTATTTGAGTACGCCGTTATTCGCTTGGTACCGCGTGTTGAAAGGGAAGAATTTCTAAATATTGGAGTTATTCTTTTTTGCTCAGCACAAAAATTTCTGGATATGAACTTCATGCTGAATGAAGAGCGCATCCGCTCTTTTTCTTCTGATACAGATCTGATAGAAATTTATAATAATCTGCAGGCATACAAATGTATTTGTGCGGGCAGCAAGGATGGTGGCGCAATAGGACAACTAATCATTGCTGAACGTTTTCGATGGCTTACAGCCACCAGAAGTACTGTGCTACAAAGTTCTAAAGTCCATCCAGGCTTTTGTAGAGACGCTGCTGAAACCTTAGAGCGCCTTTACAACCAATTAGTCATATAAACTAACATTAACGGCTATTCTCCTGTAATCTTAATCACCTCAGCGTATGTTCCTGTAAATGGCCCTGACGATTCAATTTTGAGTGTAGCCATAGCGGCTCCAAACTTACCAGCTTCTATATAACCTGCGTTCTTAGCCTTTTTATATAAATATCCAGCCATATAGGTATCTCCGCATCCGGTTGCATCTATGGTAGCATTTGGTTTATAAGCCGGAACCTCATAAAATTCCTCCTCTGCATAAATAAAAGAACCTTTACTGCCCAGTGTCACGATCACTTCTTTAACGCCCATAGCCACAAGCGCTCTGGCGCCATCCCGAAGATCTTTACACCCCGTTATTGCAAACAACTCCGCATCGTTGACTTTTAAAATATCAATATACTGTAACGCTTCTTTTTTGTGGGCCCAATCCGTAGCAAACACTTCAGTATCTCTAACTTCCCGGAGATAGCCTTGAGCATCTAAAGAAACGGTTCCTTTTTCAGAAAGATACTTGATTAACTCTACCGGAATGTCATCGGCAAGAAGCGGACCAAGGTGAAAGATTTTCGCATCAACATCCAACATCTCTTTTATGCTGAAAGCATCGGCCTTTTGCAGCACCTTTTGTGTCCGTTTATCCTGATTTTCATCATAAATATTCTCAAAATAAACCGTGTGGGCACTTGGCAGAACTTGAACTGTTATTCCTTTAGCTCTTAAATTTTCGACTATAGCATTTTCTTCGGGGCCTAAAGCTGTGACCAGGCAATAGGAAATATCCATATTCGCTATTGCGTTGGAAAAGTAAAAAGAAGTCCCTCCGGGCATATGTACCTCAGACTTGGACGTAACTATCTTGTCTAATGTGATATGTCCCACGCAGCAAATTTCAACCATAATAGATCTGTTTTTTAGCAGGCCGCAAATGTAACTATAAGTTTAAATATGGGGTTATTGCTTCCGTTTTATTGAGTATTTAGTTTGAATGATTATTTATAGGATTCCGATGTATACAAAAGGTAATAATGAACTTAATAAGCCGATAATCAAACTATGTTGAATCTACGATAAGTCCATGTTTTTACAGTAGAACACGGACTTATCATGGACTCAACATAGACTTTTTATAGACTCAAATATATTTTTATAAGTTCAAATTCAGGGGCATTGAATGGAAAAATAAAAGGGGTATTTTACGACATCAGATTATCCGGATTTTTAATTAGCGTGTTCCTAACCATCAGATAAACTATATATTTGCATATCTATGATATTAAATGTCTCTAAAAGCAAACAGAGGGTATTTTTAAGCATCTTCTTTTTCATGTCCGGATTTACCTTTTCATCCTGGGCATCACGCATACCAACAATCAAATATACATTCGATCTTAATGAAGCCGAATTGGGTTCGCTCTTATTTGCCTTACCCATAGGTTCTTTAATAGGCTTGCCAATTTCAGGCTGGTTAGTTTCGCGATTCAATAGTAGGGGACCTTTAGTTGTTGCCTATGCCCTCAATTCACTTATGCTTTTATGTATTGGGTTTACTACCAGTATATTCGCATTGGTAGTTGCTGTGGTGGTTTTTGCTTTTACATTGCGCATCTTTAATATTGCAATCAACACCCAGGCAATAAATCTACAGACCCATTTTACTGATAAAATAGTAGGATCATTTCATGGCTTCTGGAGTACAGGAGGTATTGCAGGGATTCTCTTTTCCACCGCACTTTTAGCGATGAATGTGGAAGTTCATACTCATTTTGCGGTAGTAGCCATTTTGACCTTCATCGTTGCCGTATACTCGTATCAGTTTTTACTTACAGACGACAAAACAGCCAGGGGAAATAAGCTGAAATTAGGAAAACCTGACCCAATAATAGTGATGTTAGGAGTTTTAGCTTTTTTATCATCCATATGCGAAGGAGGGATGTTTGACTGGAGCGGAATCTATTTTCAAAAAGTGTTGAACGTAAAGATCTTTACCTATGGCTATTTGATTTTTATGACCTTTATGGCTTTGTCCCGGTTTCTTTCCGACTTCATCATTCAAAGGATCGGAATGCCCAAGACGTATATTTTAAGTGCAACACTTATTGTTATCGGAATATTATTAGCGGTATTGGCACCTTATTTCTGGACTGCACTAATAGGCTTTTCTATTGTAGGGTTTGGTACAGCAGCCATAATACCTATGTCATTCAGTATGGCGGGTGCTTCGAAAAAATATTCAGCGGGACTGGCAATTTCGGTCATTACCACTTATTCTATTACTGGAATGCTGATAGGTCCACCATTGATTGGTTATCTGGCCCAAACATTTGACCTCCGCGCATCATTTATAACCTTTGCTATCTGTGGGTTAATGATTATTCCGGTTTCTCACTTATTGTTCAAGTATAAAAACAAAATAGCAAATGAATAAGGGCATGTTTTGATTGTGCTTTTATCCATTTGCTATTTTATGTATTCTAAACAGATGCTGTTTTAAGTATTGAACTATTACTTAAGTGATGCCATATCGATCACAAAACGATAATGAACATCGCCGGCAAGGGTACGTTCAAACGCTTCGTTAATTTGATCGATATTGATCATTTCAACGTCTGAAGTAATATTGTGTTCAGCACAATAGTCCAGCATTTCCTGTGTCTCTTTTATACCACCTACTAAAGAACCAACCAGACTGCGGCGACCCCCAATTAATTGAAATGCCTGAACATCAGAAGGTGTGGGAGGTACACCCAATATGATCATTACTCCATTGGTATTCAACAAGGCCAGATAATCATTGTAGTCATGTTGCGCAGACACAGTATCAATGATAAAATCAAAACTGTTCGCTAGTCTTTCCATGGTGCTTTTATCCGTAGTGATCTCAAAATGATGCGCACCTAGTTGCTGGGCATCTTTTTCTTTGCTTTTAGAACGGCTTAATACAGTTACCTCGGCACCCATAGAAGCACCGATTTTAACAGCCATATGTCCAAGTCCGCCTAAACCAACAACCCCAAGTTTATCACCAGCTTTTACATTCCAGTGTTTTAAAGGAGAGTAGGTGGTGATGCCTGCACAAAGTAATGGAGCCACTTTTTCAAGAGGAAGTTTATCGGATACGTTTAAAACGAATTTTTCGGTTACCACGATATGGGTGGAATAACCGCCATAAGTAATTGTCTTACGATCCTGTAAGTACGAGTTATAGGTCTGAGAATGTCCGTTTTCGCAATATTGTTCATTGTCTTCTTTGCAGTTTTTGCAATGGCCACAAGAATCTACAAAACAGCCAACGCCCACTGTATCACCTATTTTAAAGCGACTTACTTCATTACCCACACGGGTTACTTTTCCGACTATTTCATGTCCAGGCACTACAGGATACATCGTTCCACCCCATTCATTTCGTACGGTATGAATATCAGAATGGCATACTCCGCAATATAAAATTTTGATTTCCACATCATTAGCTTCGGGTTCTCTACGATCTAACTGGTAAGGTTCAAGTGGTTTATCGGCACTATAAGCCACATAAGATTTAACTGCTTTCATATATTATGTTTGTTTCAAATTTAACAAAAAGGAAGAGGCCTTGTTCTCTGTTTGAATGTAAAAATATGATTGATACTAAATGGATATTTGTAATAGTGCTTATTGGGGGTTATAGCTGATGCAAAAAAGAATAATGTAGCCTTTAGAAAATATATTCATCAGTTAGAAGAAAATGTACTTCAATTCGATAAAATATGACATCAATTAAATTAGTATAAGAGCTTTAATATCATGGTTTTGTACATGGATATATAATCATTTGGAAATTTTAATAGATTAACTACTTCAATTAAAAGCAAGTATATTATGCAATAATATGCAAATTTGCATAATATTGCATAATGGAAATGCAGCGAATTAAACGAAACGAGATAAAACAAGCTATTTGGGCGACAAAATCAGCTTTTTTGGTTTGTGGTTTGGGAATATCTTGCTGGGCACCAATGGTCCCATTTGCAAAAGAAAGACTTGCACTCAATGATGCTGATTTAGGCTTACTTTTACTACTCTTGGGTTTAGGTGCAATTATCATGATGCCTGTAAGTGGCATCTTATCTGCTAAATTTGGCAGTCGTAAGGTAATACTTGTTGGTGCTTTATTAGTTGCAGCTATGCTACCACCTTTGATGCTTACTACATCCGTTTCCACGATGGCTGTTGTATTATTTTTCTTTGGCTCTGGCATGGGAGTGATTGATGCTGCCATGAACGCACATGGTGTACAGGTGCAAAATGCGTATGGAAAGCCCATCATGTCATCTCTTCATGGCTTGTATAGTGTAGGAGGGTTGTTTGGCGCATTGGGTATTGGTTTCTTAATGAAATGGGGACTTACACCAATGTGGGCAGCTATAGGTGTTTCGACTTTACTTCTTTTGATAATAGGCATCAACTATAAATTTTTATTTAATAAGGCTACGGAGCAAACCATAATTGATGAATTTAATACGGTTAAATCGGAAACCAACAGCAAAGTAAAACTATGGTTTAATGGCCGGGTGCTTTTTATTGGGATGCTGTGTTTTATCGCATTTTTATCAGAAGGCGCTGTGTTGGATTGGAGTGCCGTTTTTTTACAGAACAATAGAGGTGTCAGCAATGAAATGTCAGGTATGGGCTATGCTTCTTTTTCAGTGGCTATGGCTATAATGCGTTTATTTGGTGATCGAATTGTTTCAAGATTTAATGGCCGTCTTGTAGTAATTAGTGGTGGTCTTGTTGCTGCATCAGGCATGGCGGTAGTTGTTTTTACACCCTGGGTGGCAACAGCTTTATTGGGATTTGTTTTATGGGGATTAGGAATGGCTAATGTTGTTCCCGTATTTTTTAGCGAAGGTGGCCGGCTAAAAAATGTTCCTGCTACTATTGCTATTCCTGCTATCACCACAATAGGCTATGCGGGTTTGCTTACAGGCCCGGCTATGTTGGGTTTTATATCAAATGCCTTTACATTGCCTGTTGCATTTGCTTTTTGCGGTGTATTATTAATAATTATGGCTGTCAGTTATGCTTTTAAGAGTAGGGTAGAAAAATGCTAAGGGAAGAAAGATTTAATCGGATATTAAAATCCTTAAATAAAGAAGGAAAAGTGACATACGATCTGATAACGAAGGCGTTAAATGTTTCTGAAGATACTATTAGGAGAGATATTGAGCATCTGCATAAAAGCGGACTTTTAATAAAAGTAAGAGGTGGTGCTATATCTGTATCAAAAAATCCTTTAAACTTTCAGGATCGCGTCAATTACTTGTCTGAAGGAAAAGAAGTGATTGGCATGAAAGCCTTGCAGCTTATAAAAAGTGGACAAACTATTTTTATGGATGGAGGGACCTCTATGTGTGTCTTAGCTTCTCTGCTACCTATAGATATAACTTTACGAATAATCACCAATAACCAAGCTGCAATTCCTATTATATCCAAATATAAGAACGTTGAACTAATTGTTTTAGGTGGGTATTACAATCATGAAACCCAAACGACAACAGGGTGGCAGGCTTGTGAAGAAACCAAGCAATATATTGCCGATTTGTACTTCATGGGGACCTGCGCTATAGATAAAAAATTTGGTATAACAGCTGCGTTTCAGCAAGATGGGGAGGTGAAAAGGTCTATGCTTAATGCTTCAATAAAAAGTATTGTATTATGCAATAGCGAAAAACTGAATTGTACCGAATTCTTTCAGGTATGCGAACTTTCTTCGATAGATACTTTAATAACAGAACTGCCTGGTAATGATAAAAAATTGAATGCTTACCGCAACGCTGAATTAGGAATTATTTAATGATGATCCTGGGCTTTAACAGCGGTAACCAAGATAGTAAAAGATAGTAAAAGATAGTATGAGTGTTAGGAGAACCTTGTAAATACTCATTGACTAGCGGTATTAAACAAAAAAGCCCGCAAACGTCAATTTGCAGGCTTTTTTGTAGGCTTTGATACCTATGCGGAGAGTGGGGGATTCGAACCCGCGGACCCTTTAACAAGTCAACAGTTTTCAAGACTGCCGCAATCGACCACTCTGCCAACTCTCCGCGACAAAAGTACAAATCTTACCCTCATTTCCAAACTAGATTATGTATTTTTATTTGTTTTCATTTATTGAGTTAGTTATGAGCTGGTTATGGTTTTTTTGTGGTTTAAATTCAGGTTCTTTGATCATTAAATCAGAATAATATTGAGCTAGGCTGGATGTAAAAGTTTAATAAGAGCGTTTACTATGTGCTAATTTCTCAATAAGTACAGTTGCGATTGGATTGTGAGTGAATTTTATTTGGATCAAAAGGATCCGCTCTGACTAAATAAATCATTTATGATCAGGCTTAAATGAATACAAAGATTAATGCCTGTTTATGATGTCATATTGCTTTCATGAAATAAATTTTAACATATAAAATAAGTCTTGTTTTCAAGTGATTAGCTGTAATTTGATTTAAAATCCTTACATTTGCTCAAATTTTAAAGTTTTAATGAAGATATTTATTGCAGGCCTTCCTTTCGAAGTAGAGGAGGCAGAATTAAGAGCGGTTTTTGGAGATTTTGGAGTAGTTAAGTCACTTAGAATTATAAAAGACCGTGAAACAGGTAAAAGCAGAGGTTTTGGCTTTGTTGAAATGCCTAACGATGAAGAAGCTAAAGAAGCTATCAAAAACATGAACGGTGGAGATTACAATGGGAGTAAAATCACAGTCAAAGTGGCTGAAGATAAACCCACTGATGGTCAAAGTCGTGGTGGTGGCGGTGGATTCAACCGCGGTGGCGGTGGTGGAGGCGGCGGAAGAGGCGGCTTTAACAGATAACATATCAAAAGGGCTGTTCCAATGGCCCTTTTTTTTATAATCCTAACCTGATTATAATTAGTCTATTCGTACTACACTAATAGTCCTGAATTTATTGTGTAAACTGGACAGCGATTTTCTCTTCTTTATCGCCCCCTATATCCTGAATAATCCTAAGCGTTTATAAGCTATGTACCGAATATTTTTTGTCGAGCTTCAATTAAATTGTAAACTTTCATATTAGAATATTATTAATGTCGTTAATACTGTTTTAATATGATGAAGTCTTATTAAAATTTAATTAAGGCTATGCATGGCAGATTCTTTATAATTGCATTATAGATGAAGGTATTTGTAATTTTAATTGCACTTCTGTTAACTTCCCGATGTTTAAATGCCCAAACGATCAGATATTTTGTAAGAGGTACTTTACAGGATACTTCAGGTACGGGCATATCTGGTGCAACAGTATTACTTACCTCTGATTTTGACTCTGTACTGGTTAAAACAAATGACAAAGGTTTTTACTCTCTAAAGGATATTACTTCTCCGGTTTTCAAACTGACTATTTCTAATCTAGGCTATCAGTCCTTAGTAAAGGACCACATTGGGGAGGAGGGAATGTTTTATGTTGAAATTGAACCATTACAGTTACAGGCACAATCTTATGAACTAAATCAAATTCTGATCACAGGGAAGCAACTGCTGGTTATTAAAAAGGATACTATAGAATATCAATCAAGGAACTATAAGTTAAGAGAAAATGCATACACAGAAGATTTATTAAGACAATTGCCGGGTATTATACTGAATGATGATGGTGACGTAATTGCTCAAGGGAAGCAGATATCAAAAATTACTGTTAATGGCAGGGATTTTTTTGGCGGAGATGTAGAAACTGTGATGAAGAATATTCCGGCTAACTTGATTGAAAAGATCCAAGTTATTAATGATTATGGTGATCAAGGGCAATTTACTGGAAGTGCTACTGGACGTTCCCAAAAGATTATAAACATTAAGACTTGGGCCAACTTGAGAAAAGGCTATTTTGGTAATGTAAATGCGGGAATGGGTAATGAAGGGAGGTATCAGGTGTCTGCATTGGCTAATTACTTCAATAATAACAGGGAAACTGGTGTTTACGGAAATTTGAATAATAATAATTCCAGTTTATCGGGCTCCGGTTATGCTTTAAAAAATGGAGGCGACAATGGCTTGACCAATTTAAATTCGTTTGGGTTTAATCATCGGGAGAAATATAATAAATACCTCAGTTCGTTTGGGAGCTATAATTATTCGGATACGCGCAATGAGCTTTTTTCGGAAACCTTTCGCCAGAATATCTATCCCAACAGTACACTAATTATTAATAATGATACCAGTAGGGTTACCAGCAATGGTTATAACCATGTGTTTCAATGGAATATCGAGTATGATCGCAATAAAGAAGATTACATTCAGATTTCACCATCGATATCTTTTTCAAAGAGAAATTCAATAACGAATTCTAATTTGATACAGAATAAGTTAACGAATTCTTATTTGATTGATAGTTTGAGGCAGCAGACGAATGAGTCGACATCTAATTTAAATCCACTCATCGGCTTAAGGGTGGTGGCTAATCATCGCTTTAAAAAATTGGGTAGAAATGTATATACGGAAGTAAATATAAAAAATGGAGTAAATACGACAGAACAGCGCGTGGATGCAAGATTGAATTTTTATGATAGAAACGGTAATCTTAGTCTGGATTCGCTTTTAAGAACTTTTCTTAAAAATGAAAATGAGAATTTAAATATCAGCGCTAAGGTTTCATACCTGGAGCCTATAACTACGAATACGCGTCTTGAATTTGGTTATGTATATAGCTATTCGGAGTTTTTGAATGACCGGGAGGCTAATCGGGCAGACATGATTAAGCGAATTGATTCTTTGAGTAACAGGTATACGTATTCTTTCAGAACGAACCTGGCAAGTCTGGCTCTTCGGCATAGCGGTTCCAAACATTCCTATTCTATTGGTGTTAGTGTTCAACCCACATTACTATCGGGGGAGTCTATCAGTAACAATATCAGGATCAATAGAATAGGATTAAATATTGTTCCTGAATTAAATTACAGTTACACGCCATCATCAGAGAAATCGTTTGGATTTAATTACGCTGCCAGCAGTAATCCTCCTTCGTATTTGCAGTTGCAACCGGTAACAGATGTAACGAATCCGCAGTATCCAATAACTGGAAATCCGACCTTAAAATCGGAGCTTTGGCACACTGTTGATTTTTCCTATAACAGTTTTAATTTTGATACAGGTAATACGTTATTTACAAGTTTGAGTGCTTCGGTCGTTCAGGATCAGGTGGTTGCTAATACGGTATTGATGTATCATCCGGATAATGTGGTTACTCAGGAAACTTTATTTGATAATATTAATGGTGGTTTTCAACTTGGTGGATTATACAATGCTTCACTTCCTTTGGTAGGTCGGCGTATTATCCTGGATATCAACGGTAATATCAGCTATAATAATAATGTTTCACTTAGTAATTATATTAAAATAACAGGTAAAAACCTGATTACTTCTCAAAACTTCAGGATGCAGATTAATCCTGGAGGGAAGCTTGAACTGAATCCTTCGGTTACTTATACGTTGAATAAAACATCATATTCTTTGGATGAATATGAGAAAAATAAGTTGTCAACCTGGTTTTTAAGTGCATCAGGAAGATGGAATGTAAGTCCTTCTTTTATTTTTGGATCTGCTGTAGATAAGAATTTTTATAATGGTTTTGCAGGATCTGTAAAAACTAATCCTTTGATTTTAAATACTTACCTGGAGTATCAATTTTTAAAAGGGAAAAAGGGTGCTCTTCGTTTTACAGGGTTTGATTTGTTTGACCAAAACACGAATGTTCAACGTTTGATTTTGAATAACTCGATTATGGACAACCGAAGTAATCGGTTAGGTCGTTACTTTATGGTGTTGTTTACGCTAAATGTGAATAAGTTTGAAACATAAAAAAGACCCTGCTGATGGATTAGCAGAGTCTCTCAATTAGGAAATTTAAAAATTATTGTTTCGGTACTAGTACACTATTAATTACGTGTGCTGTACCGTTAGTTCCTTTGATATCGAAAACGGTAACAAGTGCTTTATTTCCGAAAGCGTCTGAAAGTTCAAGATTCTTACTTTCATTTACTTTCAAAGTAAGAACGTCTCCATCGATAGTTTTTAATGTTGTTGATCCTTTTCCTACTGTCAGTGCTTTAATAATGTCGTCTTTGGTATATTGACCAACTACAACGTGGTGTTTAAGGACCTTAGCTAATTTAGCCTGTTGAGTAAGCAAGCTATCTCCGGCTGGAACAGCTATAAAAGCCTGGTCGGAAGGGGCGAAAATAGTAAATGGACCTGCTCCTTTTAGTGTTTGATCAAGACCAGCGGTTTTAATTGCAGTGGTTAAACTTGCGTTATATCCGGAAGTAGAGATGGCTTGAACAACATCACCTGCTGGTGAAGCTGTCCCGGTGGATGTAGTTCCTGTGTTTTGTCCTGTCGCAGTAGAGTCTTGCCCTTGAGTAGGGGTAGTGGCTTGACCTGTACTTGTTGATGTAGTATCCTGAGTTTCAGCAGGAGAAGTTGTTTGTGCGTTTATAGCAGTAAATCCTGTTATTGCTACAACCGCAGCTGTTATAATTAAGTTTTTCATATTTTGGATGTTAAATGTGTAAAGTATAATAAATACTTTGCCAGATTTGTTTTCTTAACATAATTGTTTAGTTTTTAGGAAGATATCAGGTTTTTGAAATAATTATATTTTTTTTGGATCGTCTAATTGTTTTACAATACGTGGTGTAAATCATCAAATTTGGCAAAGAAATACCTTTATATCATTTAAAGCGTTACCATTGTGACATGAAAAAAAGTATCTATTTAGTGATAATTTCTATTATCATTTCCAGTTGCAGCATAAACAAACAGATTGATCAGGCAAAAGCCTTTGAAAAATGTAAATATTCAATTATATCGGCAGATAGTCTATATGTGGCTAATGTGGATGTTTCACAGGCTTTAAAATCAAAGAATTTTGATGTGATAAAATCTCCACGGATTTTATTGGCATTATTAAGAAAAAATGTTCCTTTTGAGGGTAAAGTAAATCTTCAGATTAAAAATCCTTCTTCAGCAGTTGCTGCTATCCGTCAGTTTGAATACAAACTACTTATAAAAGATCAGGAATTGGCGAATGGATTCATAAATCAAACGATTCAGGTTGAACCAGGTGGTGGTGAAACGGTTGTGCCAATTAAAATAAATGCCAATATCTATAACTTTATTTCGAATAGGGAGACTCAGGATGCGATTTTAAATTTCTTGAGTAATGATGGGTCTTCTTCAGAAAAGAAAAGCATCCTGACTATAAAAATTAGGCCAACTTTAGGCGTTGGTAATAAAGAGATAAAATATCCGGGTTATATCACGATCAATAAAGAAATTACAAGGAGTATTTTGTTATAGAAAGATTAAATTGGACTATGGCTTAAAATGGCAAGGTACTGATCGTATTCTTCTAAGATAATATTTACTTTCCAACCTTTTGGCTCTGCAATTTCTTTAAGTGTATGCTGGTCAATATATAACCATTGAAACCAGTTGCCATATTGTCCCTTGTATTTGTACTGGTAAGATATTTCTCCGTAATATTGATTTGCAGGGAAATCTCCGTCTTCGTACAAGTAGGTAATATCGGATGAGTCGAAGATCAGGTAGCCATCTATTGAGAGTAAATGCTGTGCATGGTCAAGAAATGTACTTAGACCGGCTAAATTGGAACATAATCCGATTCCGTTCATTAATAAAAGTAGCGTGTCGAATTTTTGTTCTTCATAAGCGTAAAAGTCTTGATTAATAATTTTGTCGACACCTCTGTCTTTCATAATTGAACATGCTTCTTTTGAGATTTCCAAGGCTGTAACATCTGCAAAAAAGTCTTGAAGTAATAATGCATGTGATCCTACTCCAGCGCCAATATCTAAAATTGTTCCTTTGCAACTTTTTAAGGCCGATAACTCAATGGGGGTCATGTCCTCTTCGTCCCTAAAGAAAACTTCAACTGGCATTTCTTCAGGTTCACCATACGTATTATAAATCCACAAAGGTTCTTCCTCTTTTTCTGATTTAGTGTAAAAATCGCATAGTGCTTTTTCGTATACATCCATTAACTGCAAAGTAAAGAAAATTGATTGTTTATTTACATGATCGTTTGATGTATTGGATGGAATAGTCTGAGGTGTCTCTTAAAACTTGTCTGCCTGTGGAAAGGTCAACACTAAACGGTTTTTGCAATAAGCGGGAATCTTGTAATTTAAATGCGATATCAAGAGAATCCTGCATGCCTTCCTGACTGTAAATCCAAACCCCTTTAATTTCATTACCTGTTTTAACTGCTTTTATGATGCCTTTTCTGCTATCTTTTTCATAGGGGATATGATCGTACTGACCTGTTACTATTGAATTGTTCAGGATGAGATGGATATATGATGTGTCTTGATTTCGATTTCCTTCAACGTGCTGAAAACACATGTTTAAGGTATTTGACGATGATGAATCTTTAGGAATTATTTCAGAATTGCTTGAAGTATTGGAGGTATTTACATTATTGCAAGCTGAAAATAAGAACAGGATACCAGTAAAAAGGGTTAAGTATTTCATTTTTTTGATTTTACTGTTTAAACAAGTGATTGGGGTTTATGTTCTCCTGAGCGTTTATTTAGGCATAATGCCCTTATTATGAAAGTAAATCTACTGTTATTTTCATTTAATCGTATGATTAGTTAATAAAACTCATAAATTTGCCGCTTAATTAACACGAGCTAAACCATGAAATATAATTTTGGCGCTGGACCCAGTATTTTGCCACAGGAAGTATTTAAACAAGCAGCAGAAGCAGTATTAAATTTTAATAATACAGGGCTTTCCATACTTGAAATTTCTCACAGAGCACCTGAATTTGAGGCTGTGGTTGACGAAATTTTACAATTAGTAAAAGATCTTTTAAACATTCCTGAAGGCTATTCAATTTTATTGCTTCAAGGTGGAGCAAGTCTTCAATTTAGTATGGTTCCTATGAATCTTCTTGCTGAAGGACAAACTGCATCTTATCTTGATTCAGGTGTATGGTCAAGTAAGGCTATTAAAGAAGCTAAGCTATTTGGAAATGTAAATGTTGTTGCTTCGTCAAAAGAGGCTAACTATACTTATGTACCCAAAGGTTATGAAGTACCTGCAGATTCTGCTTATTTTCATGTCACATCCAATAATACCATATTTGGAACGGAATTATTTGATTTTCCTAAAACAGGTGTTCCTATAGTTTCTGATATGTCATCTGACATTTTCAGCAGGGTATTAAATATTGCTGATTTCGGTTTAATTTATGCTGGTGCTCAAAAGAATATGGGTCCTGCAGGTCTTACCCTGGTTATCGTGAAAGATGATCTAATAGGTAAATCTGGTCGTAAATTGCCATCTATGCTGGATTATAAAATTCATGCGGACAACAAATCGCTATATAATACTCCTGCAGTTTTCTCTATTTATGCTTCTCTATTAAATTTAAGATGGCTGAAAGCAAAAGGTGGTGTTGCTCAGATAGAAAAGGAAAATATTGCTAAATCTGAAGCATTATATGCTGAAATAGATCGTAATCCTTTATTTAAAGGTCCTTGTAATGTGGAAGATCGTTCACGCATGAACGTTTGTTTTGTGATGGACAATCCGGAATTCGAAAAACCTTTCTTGAAACTTGCTCAGGAACGTGGAATGGTCGGAATTAAAGGACATCGTAGTGTAGGTGGTTTTAGAGCATCTATTTATAACGCGCTTCCTATTACTGCCGTTCATGCACTTATTGAAGTGATGCAGGAATTCGCAGATAATAATGCTTAGATAATATAAATACGATATAATGATAAGAATTCTTGCAAATGATGGTATTGACGCTGTTGGTAAGCAATTACTTGAACAAGCTGGCTTTACCGTTCAGACTGAAAATATACCTCAGGGAGAACTTCCTGAAGCTTTAAAAAACTTTGATGCTATTACTGTTCGTAGTGCTACTAAGGTTAGAAAAGATCTTATTGATGCTTGTCCAAACCTTCGGTTAATAGGTCGTGGTGGTGTTGGTATGGATAATATCGATGTTGAATATGCTCGTGAAAAGGGATTGACAGTTGTCAATACACCTGCAGCTTCTTCTCCATCGGTTGCTGAACTGGTTTTTGCTCATCTATTCACCGGAATCCGGTTTTTATATGACTCTAATCGTAAGATGCCGGTTGAGGGTGGTACACAATTCAATAACCTTAAAAAGGCATATGCAAAAGGTGTTGAATTAAAAGGAAAGAAAATTGGTATTATTGGCTTTGGACGTATTGGTCGCGAAACAGCTAAAATTGCTCTAGGTTTAGGAATGGAAGTTCTGGCATATGATTTATACGATGTACCTGCAACTTTAGAATTGAATCTGGCTGGCGGTGTGAATGTTAATGTTCCTTTGAAAAAGGCATCATTCGATGAGCTGATCACTGAAAGTGATTTCATCAGTCTTCATATTCCTTTTTTAGATAAACCTATTTTAGGTAAATCTGAATTTGATAAAATGAAGAATGGTGTTGGTATTGTAAATTGTTCAAGAGGTGGAACTGTTGATGAGGAAGCTCTTATCGAGGCCTTAAATAATGGTACTGTCGGATTCGCAGGATTGGATGTTTACGATAATGAACCAAGCCCTCGTCAGGAGATTCTGACTCATCCTAAGATTTCTTTGACTCCACATATTGGTGCAGCAACGAATGAAGCTCAAGAGCGTATTGGTGTAGAGTTAGCAAACTTGATCATTGATTTCTTTAAAAAATAATCAAATGATATTTTTAAAAAAAGCTGCACTGTATAGTGCGGCTTTTTTTTTACTGTTTAATGTAATTTTTTGAACCGTTTGATATAAAATGCTTTTGATTTCTTGGTCTTAACTATATTGCAACATAAATCTTAATTTACTAATATGCCATTAACAAATAAAAAAAGCCGGATCGTAGTCATTGGTGTTGGAGCTGTAGGTTCTACAACAGCATATACCCTTCTTTTAAGAGAGCGTATGGATGAATTGGTACTCATAGATGCCAATCAAGGTAAGGCTATAGGAGATGCGTTAGATATGAACCACGGCTTGCCTTTTTTGGGTCAGTCTAAAGTTTGGGCCGGTACTTACGAAGATTGTAAGGATGCTGACATTATTATTATCACTGCAGGGGCTTCACAGCGTGAAGGTGAGTCTCGTATTGATTTGTTAAAACGTAATGTAGCCGTTTTTGAAAGCATTACGACAGAGGTGCTGAAGTATAATACGGATGGTATCTTGATTATTGCATCAAATCCAGTAGATATTATGAGCTATTTTACATGGAAGAAATCAGGATGGCCAGTGAACCGAATAATTGGATCAGGTACATTGTTGGATAGTGCTCGATTTAGATACTTGATAGGAGAGAAGCTTAATATTGATTCAAGAAGTGTCCATGCACATATTATTGGTGAACATGGCGATTCTGAATTGCCTTTATGGAGCCTGACTAACGTGGCTGGTTCTGGTATTAATTTCACTGATGATGAAAAAGAAAGCCTGTTTTCAGATACTAAAAATGCTGCTTATCAGATTATAAAATCTAAAGGTGCAACGTTTTATGGAATCGCACTAGCCCTTGACCGGATCTGTACAGCGATTTTACATAATGAAGCGGCTGTGTTGAATGTGTCGACCTTGCTGAATGATTATCATGGCGTGTCTGATGTGTTTTTAGGGGTTCCTTGTGTGGTTGATCGCAATGGGGTTAGAGAAGTGCTGCCTTTAGATATTAATGAATTGGAAAAGAAGCAATTAAATCAATCTGCTCAAAAACTTAAAGATATTATTAGTTCCGTGGCTATGTAAACTCTTTTAAATTTCCAAGAAATAGGATATTAAAGTAAGTGTGGTTATTCTTTTTTATGATACTAAATATAGCTCAACAAGGGTTTAGGATTGTGTGGATTAAACTTAGAAAATTTTTAAATACATCATATAATGGTATCTTATTTTAAAAGCATACTGGGGATATTGTTTTTTTCATTCGTCTCGCTGAGTAGCAGCTTAGCACAGAACACATTCAGGCATTTTTCTATTGGCATTGGTGCTGGTCAGGCATCTACTTTTACCGATTTCTTACATTCTGAGCGTAGGTTATTCGGGTATGCTGAAGTTGATTATTATTTTAGTCCTTATCTAAATATTGGGATTGAAGTACAGGGCGGTTCTATAGCTGGTCATGGTGATCAGATTATATCAAACTTTCAGGGAGATTTTAAATCCTTAACTATTAAGGGAAAAGTGCACGCTGGTGAATTTATCAAGAAGCCTCAAAGGTATGTTGTCTCTCGGGAATCAGTAGGTGATAAGTTATTAAAGGGAATTTATTTGGGTTCAGGAGGTGGAATCTTTACTATCATGAATGGCACAAATTCATCTGAATCCTACAATAATAAAGAATTGTTTATACCTGCTTTAGGCGGAATAGATATGTATATGGGAGCTGAGTCAAGGTTATTATTGAATCTGAACTATCAAATGAATTTTTTGCTTGGCGATAAAATAGACGGCAGCATTAGTCCTGGATCACATAACGATCTTTATCAAACTATTAGTATTGGAATTAGTTATACCATAGGCGGGTTAACTTATTTGTAAAAGCGCATTAAATAATTTCGGCTACAACATAGGTACTACCGCCTATGAAGATGAAGTCATTAATGTCTGCGTTGGCTTTGGCTGCTAATAAGGCTTCGTGTACCGAAGAGTAAGGCTCTCCTGAAAGTCCAGCAGCTTGAGCTTCTTTGGCTAAATCTACGGCTGGCTTAGCACGTTCTATGGCGGGATTACAAAAGTAATACCTGGCTTCTTTGGGTAATAAGGATAGTACTTTAGTAATATCTTTATCTTTCACCATTCCAATAACCATGTGCAGAGTATGGTAAGAAACACGGGCAATATTTTTAATTACTTCCTGAATTCCATCTTCATTATGTCCTGTATCGCATATAGTCAATGGATTATGGTTCAGAATTTGCCATCTTCCCATTAGGCCAGTCAGCTTAGTCACCTGACTTAATCCGGATTGTATTTGTTGATTGCTGATAGAAAATCCGGATAACCGTAATTGTTCAATCGCGCTTAGCACTGTTTTAAGATTCTTAAGCTGGTAAGTACCAGTTAAATCCAGAGATATGTTTAGAAATTCGACACCACCGAATAGAGGAGGTGTTACTTGAATTACTGCCTCTTCCTGAAGATTTGTATTCGAGGGTTTACTAACTTTAAGATTCAGCTCAGCCTCTTTGGAGGCTTTATTATTTTCTATCAACCAACGTTCAGATGCAAGGGTTAAAGGGGAATGCTGCTGCTGTGCTTTATCATCAAACACCTTTTTTACCACTTCATCAGATGCTTCTCCTATAACTACAGGTATACCCTCTTTTATTATTCCAGCTTTCTCTGTTGCAATTTCTTTCAGGGAATTCCCTAGGATGGATACATGGTCGAAACTGATATTGGTGATGACAGAGAGGATGGGATTAATAATATTGGTTGAATCAAGACGCCCCCCTAATCCCACTTCAATAACTGCGAGATCTACCTCCTGAGCTGCAAAATAATCAAAAGCCATTGCCACTGTAACCTCGAAAAAAGAGGGACTAATGGTTTCGATCAGATCCCTTTGTTTATGAACAAAGTCAATAATATCTGCTTCAGCAATCATCTGACCATTTATGCGTATCCTTTCTCTGAAATCACGCAGATGGGGAGAGGTATATAGGCCTGTCTTGTATCCGGCTACCTGGAGCACAGAGGCCAGCATATGAGACACGGATCCTTTTCCATTGGTTCCTGCAATGTGGATGCTCTTAAAGCGTTCCTGAGGATTATTTAAGCTATTACACAATATAATAGTGTTAGCAAGATCCTTCTTTATTGCTGAGGAGCCTTGCTTGGAAAACATAGGTAACCTGGAATATAGATAATCAACTGTCTCTTTGTAGTTCATTTGGTGAAATGTCTGATTGTAATTAAGCTAATTCACCTTAAAGTTAAAAACGACTACTCCAATCTGAACATCAGGAGCAGATTCTAAGCGATTTAAATTAGCACCCAATACCGCTTGTTCACATTTTCTCCATAAACCCTGATCAGATAGGGTTGTACCCTTAACTCCAGCTCTGGCAAAAATAACTTCTCCTGATTTACCTACCCTAATCTCTACGTAAATACGACCGGATAGCTGTCCTTGATCGTTGATCTTAGGTAGATTTACAAACCTACGATTCGCTAAAGTAAGCTTAACATTGCCGAAACCTGATCCACCACTACCATAGTTAGCAGCAAGAGGGTCTCCATCCACGTCACCTTGATTTCCTGGAGTAGTTCCTGTTCCGTCTCCGCCTCCTGAGCCTGTGCTTTTCTTACCTTTATATAGGGCATTTTGATTGACTACAGGTTTGCTTTCTTTTGCTTGAGTAGTGGTTGATGGAGTTGTTGAAGTGCTTTTCTTGGTTGAAGTTTTCACTACAGGAGCGTCTTCCGATTCCTGAGTGACTACTGCTTTATCACTATTTTCTGAAGATGGCGCTGTTGGCTGAGGTTCCGAATTTTCTATCACTTTATCCGGAGGAGTGTTATTTGCATTTGGATCAACGGAAGGTTCCTCAATGCTCATGAAATCGTCTCCCATTCCTACTTCAGCGGTTCCATAGTTTACAACAATCCCACCTGTTCCAATTTCTTGAGGCGGATTCATTCCAAAGCGTATGATGTAGCAAAGCACTAGCATTGCAATCATAAATGCCCCTGCGATCATAAATGCCTTTGGATAATTATTATCTTCCTGGTACTGCATGCGTTTATTTTGGTTCTGTAGCTAATACAAGTTTAATAGACAATCTGTTCGCAATATCCATAATTTGAACAACGTCCTGAATGGCTACCGTGCGATCAACGTATAATATGATGGTTAACGCATCAGCCTTTGTGGACATGGCTAGCAGTCTTCCTTGTATTTCATCTAATTGAACTTGTTGTTTGTCCATGAAATACTCCAAATCCTTCGTCACTGATATGGTAACGGTTTTCTTGGAAACAGATTGTCCTGTATCTGATTTCGGAAGCATCAACTTGATGATGTTTGGATTTGTTACAGTCGATGCAATTAAAAAGAACAGCATCAGGAAGAACATAATGTCACTCATAGCCGAAGCATTCACTTCAACTGTTGGTTTATTTTTCTTTCTTAAATTCATGCTGTTTTATCTACCAGGTTCGTCTAATAGATCAATGAATTCTATCGCGTCTGTTTCCATTCTTAATATCACTCTATCCACCATGATGTTTAAAATATGATATCCTATATAAGCTAAAATACCAATCCCTAAACCTGTTGCAGAAGTAATCATTTTTTCATAAAGACCACCGGCAATGATACCTATACTGATATTATCGGCAAGAGAGATGTTATAAAATATCTTAATAACTCCTAGAATAGTACCCACGAAACCAAGCATCGGAGCTATACCAGCTACAATACCAAGGATACTGATGTTCTTTTCCAACTTGGATACTTCCAGTTTTCCAAGATTTTCTATGGCTCCTTCAATTTCTTTGATCGGACGGCCAATTCTAAGCAATCCTTTTTGTAACATTCTTCCTAATGGTGAATTGCTGTTTCTGCAAACTGCGATTGCGGAATCAAGATGACCTGTTAATATGCTTTGCTTAACCTGAGACATCAAGTCAGAACCTTTACTTGATGCTTTCCGGATTGTAATATATCTTTCAATAAAAATAACTAATCCTAAAAAGAAAAGGATGGCTAAAGGCAACATTACCCATCCACCCTTTAGCAGTAGGTCAAAAAAGCGCAGTTCCTGTGCTTTCTGAGCGGCTTCGACTGCAGCAGTAGCCACAGTATCAGGGGTAACGGTATTAAATGAATCAATCTGTAATAAAAACATGTGTGTTATTTTTTAGCTTTATCGTTTAAATTTAAAATCCAGGCTTCTTTATTAAAATTACTTTGTACTTGTCTTTTTTCAATGTTTGCTTCTTCGTAAGTATGGAATGAGCCAAGGCTTATTTTATACTTAGGTCTGCGGGTATCTTCTACAATTGTCGCCTTTATTCCTCTCTTTTGCAATGTTTTTATGTAGTTTTTAGCTTCTAAGGGTAGTCCAAAAGAAGCTCCGATTACATAGAATTCTTTCGATTTTAAAGTAGGGACTTTATTAATGGTACTTACTGAAATGTTGTTTTTTCCATTCTCTGGCTTAAGCTGTGTCTTTAAAGCTGCTGACGAAGAATCTTGAACATCGGTAGTGTTTTGTTTAAGCGAATCAGCATCTTTCATCGATGAATCAGCATTTTGTATTACTGCTGGAGTCTCTTGCTTTTTAATTTGGGACTGCGCGTTCTGTTCAGGTATCGGTTTATCAGATGTCAGGTTAAATATGGACGGATTGATGATATAAAAATAGCTACCAGAAATGATCAACAGGACTAAAATAATAAATACGACTTTCCATGTTTTTGAAATTGTATGATCACTATCCTGATCGCTGGGTTGTGCTTCGAATACCTCCTTATCAAGCGGTATAAAAACTTTGAAGGGGAATTCTTTTAATTCCGTTAATCCATAATTAGTTATAGAATCAGTTGTCTGCGCAAGCACTAGTCCCGATGGACTGTTTTTAAGTAAACCAATTGGTTGTATTTCAACCTCGTTAAAAGAAGATAAAGATTGTTGAATCTGTGTAATGAACTTGTTTATAAAATAACGGGAAGAAGCTTCAGAAATTTTCTTTACCTGGCTAATATAATGCACCAAAGTATCATCCTGACCATTGAAGGTAGTCTTAAAGCAAATCCTTTCTGATGGGGCATGGAACAGACCCGTACTTTCATTGAAAAAGGCAGATGTTCTTTCTTTGTAAAATGTCCCTACATCTGAAAGACTTATTTCATCATAATCCTTAAGTAATTCCGAAATATAGAGCGAAATGTTCATTCCTGTAAAATTAATCTAAAATGTTAATTTAACAAAGGTGATTAAAATGAATAATTAACACCACCTATTACATTCAAGCCCAGTTGAGGATAATATAAAAGACGTTGATAATCGTTATTCAGCATGTTATTTACTCTCAGAAATATGCCTACTTTTTGCTTATGAACATACTCAGCACCGGCACTAACATCGGCATAACCCTTTACTTTAACAACGCTTGGAGTAGGTAAGTAGACCAATGCGGATGATGCATCATTCAAAACAAGCTCACCATCAATTGTTATTTCTTTAGTAACAGATAACCGGGCGCTGGATGATATCTTAAATTCAGGTTTTAACCAAGCTTTTTCCTGCACATCCATGCTGTAATTATTAACCGTCACCTTTCCTAACCAGCTGAATGCATCAGATACCTTAACATTAATCTCACCTTCTAATCCGGTGACTTTTGCATTGTCATATATGACATCAAAGCGCTCAGGATTCAATGCATTATTGACAAACAAAGGCATATTATCTAATTTCTTATAAAACAGTGTGGCTTTATATCCAAATCCTGCCCCTGCATTCCCTTTAATCCCGCCGTATAAATTAGCAGTTTCTTGTGTGTTTAAAATCTGTAGATTTTGATTTAAATAAGGATTCTCATTAGAGAAATCCCTTAATGTAGATTTGGTTACATCACCTGTATAACCAGCAAATAAGGTGGCAAATTCGGGAATAATAGGCATCTCTGCTGTTACTGTAGGGAAGAGGTTAAAGCCTGAATTCGTGCCAAATTCTTGAACCAAATTAACACCAAGGGATAATTTATATGATTTTCCCTGTAGTTTAATGTATGGATTGGCTCTGAAAATATGATTACCGATATTTAATGAATCTTTTGTTTGTGTAAAATCAAGTGAACTGTTAACACCGATATTGAAATCCTTCCATACCTTGTTTACAAAACCACTTAATGCAACAGCGTTTTCCTTGGCATCAAACTTATCTGATAAAAAGTAAGCATCTGCTTTTACAGCATAATCAAGTTCATCTTCAGCTATATAATTTTTTAACATCTCGCCTTTAAGGCTTATTGTGCTGTACCGTTGCTTTTGAGGATCACTGTTAAAAGTTAAATTAGTAGATGGATCAACTCCATACAAAAAGGTAGAGAATCTGTCAAAGCCTAATTCTCCATTTAAAGTTACTTTATGCAGAATACTTTTACCAAAAATACCTGCATTCTGACGAGATAGTTTTTGACCAGTGATATCACCTTTTTGATTCAAGTGTTTTATAAAGAAACCAGCCTGTAATGCTTCATCCGAACCTGTATTTACATATAGTTCAGCAAGACCAGTGCTGAAGTTCCCCATTCCAAACTTGGCATAATTATTTAAGAGGGGGGGGCGTTCACTATTTATTACTTCTTGAGCCTGTAGCTGACGGATATCACTGTTTAATTCTAATTTCTTGTCAAACATCGAATAAGTCAGCGCTCTTTTAAAAACGCTGTTACTGTTCAAATCCGGACTTCTTCTAATTTTAGCTGCATCAGCCAAAACTGGTTTGTAAGGTCTTTCTACGACAATTTCTTCTGTTAACGTACCAGAAGGTGGTGTTACCTTTTTGGGATCAGTAGGATCTTGCGCATAAGAAACCGAGGTTAGTAGTAGAGCACAAATTGCGAGTGTATATTTAATATTGTTCAGTTTCATTCTAGCCTATTTCTTATTAATTTGTTCAAGCTTTGACTTTGCAGTAGGAAGTACATCATCATTACCTTCATAATTATCTATAATACTTTGTAATGTAGCTTTCGCCTGAAAAGTGTCTTTAACCGCTATATAATTGTCAGCTAACAAGATGTAAGCTTTAGCAACCCAGTAGTCCTGCGACTCCATTCTTTTAACAAGGTCAAGGATACTTTTTTGAGATGCCTTGTAATCTTTCTTCAAATATTCAACATGAGCTAAAGTGTAAAGAGCTTGAGCACCGGTAACTGTTGTATTTGTCTTTGCAACTTCTGTTAATTCTTTACTAGCTGTTGTGGTATCACCCTTCAATAAATAGGCCTTACCTGCATATAAACCAGCTTTGGATTTATCGTCATTTGAAGATCGATCAAATAATTTAACCAGGTTTACATATTTTAACACATCATCCGGCATATCCATATTGCTGTAGGCTTCCATCAGGTTGTTAACGGCAAAGCTATAATTTGCTTTATACTCAGAGGTGGTCTCCAATTTCTTCAAATAAACAACAGCCTCATTATACTTTTTCTGTTGCAGGAAAAGCTTTGAAATACTGATTAAGGCGCGTTCCGTATATTCACTGGTCCAATCATTTAAAATAAAGGTGTAATCAGGAATTGCTTCTTCCGCTCGGTTTAGCTTAACCAGACTTTCTGCACGTATGAATTTAGCATGCTTCTCATATATAGCTTTCGGGAATTTGTCGAAGTAAGCATTCACCGCGTCGAAAGCACCCTGGTAATTACCTCTTAAGAATAGGTTATTAGTCGCCTGGAAGGTAATGTTATCCTGTTCCGAAGTACTAAAGTTACCAATGCTGGTCGTATTGGCATAAGTTAAGAAACCCTCTGCATCGGCTTTATCCAGATAAATATTTTTGATAGATTCCAGTGCAATCTTTGCTTCGTCAGTAGTAGAGTAGTCTTTCACTACGCGTTGGAAAGTAGCTAGAGCTTCGTCATTCTTATCCTGATTGTAATCTACAAGACCCACAGTAACTAAAGCACGTGGTACGTAACTGCTTCTTGGATACTTCTCAATCAGTGCAAGCAAGTCTGTTTTTGATTTTTCATTGTCACCCTTTATAAAATAAGTATAGGCAATTTCAAATCCTGCATCATCTGCATAGTTGGAACTAGGAAACTGTTGAAGCAATAATTCATGAGTAGCAATTTTAGCATCATTTAAATTTTGCAGACCTTGAATCATACCTCTTTGAAACAATGCGTAATCTTCACCGGGACTGTTCCATGCAATGATCTTATTATATTGCTGCATGGCAGCTTCGTAACTTTTCAGTACAAAATAGGAATCTGCCAATCTTAATGTGGCATCGACAATGGTATTTTTATCTTTATCGTCCCCCTTTAAAAAACGTTCAAAGTAAGTTGCCGCTTTACTATAACCTTCAAATTGAAAGGCAGAGTAACCTAATGCATAATTTGAATAATTATAAACATCAGTCTTTTTAGCAGCAGGCATAGCAAGAAACTTTTCAAACTGATTAACAGATTCACCATATTTCCTTACTTCAAACATGGCTTCAGCCAGCCAATAAGTAGCAAGGGCAGCAATTTCTTCATTTAACCCATTACTTTGAGAACGCATAAACATCGAAATACTGTTTTCAAAAGCACGTTCATTATAAAACTCAAGTCCTCTGAAGTAAGTGACTCTCTGGTAAACGATCTGAGTCTCTTCATTCTTATTCTGAATAGTCTCTAATATATTAACCGCTTCCTTAAAGTTTTTGGTGGATAGTAATACATCTCCTAATAAAGTCTTTGCTTCATTAATGCGGGTACTTTTGGGATATGTTTTAATGAATTCGTGAACGGCATCCAGTGCAACGGTGTGAAATTCAAGCTCCTGAGATAGTTTAGCATAATTCAACAACCCTTCTTCTTTTAGCTTAGGATCAAAATCCAGGCGTGAGGCTCTAAAGAATGCATTTCTTGCACTTTGCTTGTTCCCCGTTTTAATCAATGCATTTCCCAGAACTATCATCCCATTCTGGTAATGAACATCAGGAGAACCCATCTTCTCCAACTCCTTTATGGCCTTTTGAGGTTGATCCAATTTAACATAACTATATCCTATTTGATAGTTATCCTGATTATTCTGTGTCTTCCCTTTATCCAGATCCTGAAACTTCAGGTAGTAATTGATTGCTGTTTTATAGTCAGAACGGGCAAAATACGTAGCCGCAACAATTCGATACATCTCAGGTTTATACTGCGCATCTATATCTGCTATCGCAGGTATGGTATATGCTAATACATCATCATACCGTTTATCAAGGAAATAAAGCGCCGAAATATAATATGGATAACTTGCTTTATATCTTGTCGAGTTCTTCAATCGTTCAAACTCCCTTAAAGCAGTCGTGTAGTCAGCACTTAAATAGTTTAAATAGGCATAGTAGTAAATAGAAGATTCGGCATATTCACTTTTACCATCTTTTAACTTTGCAAATAAAGGTTCCGCTTCATTAAAATTTTTAGCAACAAAGTAAGAATAACCCAGTTTGAAACGATATTCATCACTTTCTTTACCAGTCAGATTTCCTGCTTCTGTTTTCTTAAACCACTCAATGGCCTTGTCATAATTTTTTTTATCAAAATATGATTTACCAATTTGAAAGTAGGCTGATTTAGTATTTGCGCTAGAAGGATTTTCTTTTATAAAAGAAAGAAAAAGACTCTCTGCATTATCATTGCCAAGTTCTAATGCACAAACTGCCTGATAAAATTGAGCGTTTTCCTTTAACAGTGAAATCTGCTTGTTTTCAGTCAGTGCCTGAGATGAAGGTGCAATTCTTGATTGTTCTACCCGGCTAAATTGCTCACTTGCAGCAACGTATTTTCTCTTTTCAAATAGTTCTATACCACTTTTATAGGCTTGGTTGATGCTGAACCATTCTGTTTGCTGGGCCTGAACCAATTGAAATAAGCATACAAATGATGTAGCAAGTATATATTTTTTAAGCATGTCTGATTATAAATCGCTAAATAACATTAATAGAACACAATGCACACAATGGATGCTAACAAATGTGGAAACCTGCCAAAATTAACGTTTCAGCATTAAAAACTAGTATGTATTTGAGAAAAGTATTTTCTCAAAATTATTAAAATTTAATTAACTAATTCATTCTAAGGTTTTTGACCCGCCAATAAATATAACACTGCCATCCTTATTGCAACCCCATTTTCTACCTGATCCAGAATAATAGATTGTTTACTATCCGCTACGTCACTCGTTATTTCCACACCACGGTTAATTGGACCAGGATGCATAATAAGAATCTCTTTATCTAAAGAATCAAGAATTTGCTTGTTCAAACCATACATCATCGTATATTCCCTAAGCGAAGGGAAATACTTAATATCTTGTCTTTCCAATTGAATGCGAAGCATGTTTGCTACATCACACCAGTTCAAAGCTTTCAATAAATCGAACTCTACTTTAACACCCAAACTGCCAATATATTTAGGAATCAGGGTAGTTGGTCCGCATACCATCACTTCCGCACCTAATTTCTGTAAGCACAATATATTAGATAAAGCAACCCTGGAATGTAAAATGTCGCCGACTATAGCGATTTTTTTTCCTGCGACATCACCGAATTTCTCCCTGATTGAAAAAGCATCCAATAATGCTTGAGTAGGATGTTCATGTGCCCCGTCTCCAGCATTAATAATCTGGGCGTTTACCTTTTTACTTAAAAAGATCCCAGCTCCAGGATAGGGATGACGAATGACAATCATATCCACTTTCATAGCCAAAATATTATTGACCGTATCAATTAAGGTTTCACCCTTACTCACAGAAGAAGAGGAGGCAGTGAAATTGATGGTATCTGCCGATAGCCTTTTCTGTGCCAGTTCAAAAGACAATCTGGTTCTCGTTGAATTTTCAAAGAAAACATTGGCTATAGTTACATCGCGGAGGGATGGAACTTTTTTAATAGGCCGGTTTAAAACATCTTTAAAAGTATCGGCAGTTTCAAAAATCAATTGAATATCTCTTTCATTCAGATCTTTAATTCCTAAAAGATGTTTTGTACTTAGGCCCTTGCTGTAGTCTGCCATGAATATGTAGCGTTTGTAAACTGAAATTAATGTATAAAATAAATTATTTAATCTTTTTCTGACAATAGAATCACCTTATCTTCCTGATCTGTTTCTTTCCAGGATACAAGTACTTTTTGTGAGTTGATCGAATCTACCTGGATCCCAATATAGTCAGGTTCAATAGGAAGGTGTCTGGAAAATCGCCTGTCTACTAAAACTAATAACTCCACTTTCTGTGGACGACCAAAAGCAAGCATTGCATCCATTGCAGATCGAATAGTACGGCCTGTCCATAATACATCATCTACCAAAATTACTTTTTTCCCCTCAATAATAAAGTCAATCTTCGTGGTATTCGGAAGCAATTGACTTTCCCTTCGTCTAAAATCATCCCTGAAAAAGGTAATATCCAGGTTTCCATTCAAGATTTTAGCATCAGGTAAAATTTGCTGTAGTTCGTAAGCTATTCTGTTGGCCAGATATATTCCTCTGGGTTGGATGCCCAGAATCACTGAATTAGAAAAATCATCATGATTCTCAATCAGCTGATGACACAGCCTCATTATAGTAATCTGAAATTTTTGACCGTCAAGCAGAGTTAAGTTTTGCATTTTATGGTTTGGGCAAAATTATAAAAAAATAAATCATTTTAATAAAAAAAGCCCTGCCGTATTAAATTACGACAGGGCTTTTTCTTAATAAAGAAAGAATTTATTTAGCTTCTTCCTTGGTTTCATCATCTGCAGCAGGTTCAACAGTTGCAGCAGGCTCAACAGGAGCAGGAACTTCTGCTTCAGTAAGAGCTTCAGTTTCATCTGCAGCTGGTTCAACAGCAGCAACCTCAGCTGGAGCAACAACAGGCTCAGCAACCGCAGCTGGTTCAGCAGCAGTCTTTGATTTGCGGGCCTGACTTTCAGCACCTTCCATCTGTTGTTTCAATTGAGCTAATACACTAAGATCACCTAATGTAGATTTTTCAACTGAATCTTTCACCTTCTTCACTGCATTGACAGTTGCTTTCTGATCATTTTTCTTTTGAGTAACCTCAGCAGATCTTGCATCAGAACGTGCATCTTCCCAAATACGTGAATGAGAAACTACGATACGTTTAGAATCCTTACTGAATTCAATAATTTTGAATTCAGCAGTTTCCTCAGCCTTAAGCGCTTTTCCATCTTCTTTGATCGAATGTTTGCTTGGAGAGAATCCTTCAACACCATAAGGTAAAGCAACGATAGCTCCCTTTTCAGTTACCTTTAAAACAGTACCTTCATGTATAGAATCCACAGTAAAAATAGTTTCAAAAGTATCCCAAGGATTTTCTTCTAATTGCTTATGACCAAGGCTTAATTTACGGTTATCCTCATCTAATTCCAAAACAACAACATTTAAAACTTCGCTTACCTTAGTAAACTCATTTGGATGGTTGATCTTTTTAGACCATGAAAGGTCAGAGATGTGAATTAAACCGTCGATACCTTCTTCAATTTCAACAAATACACCGAAGTTAGTCATGTTCTTAACTATAGCAGTATGTTTGCTTCCGATAGGATATCTGGCAGCGATATTCTGCCAAGGGTCTGGTGTCAATTGTTTGATACCCAGGCTCATTTTACGCTCATCGCGATCCAATGTTAATACCTGCGCTTCAACTTCATCACCTACCTTCAGGAATTCCTGAGGATTACGTAGGTTTTGAGACCATGACATTTCTGATACGTGGATTAATCCTTCTACACCTGGAGTGATTTCAAGGAAAGCACCGTAATCAGCAACAGTAACAATTTTACCCTTAACTCTTGAACCAATTTCAATGGTAGTATCCAAAGATGCCCAAGGATGAGGAGTAAGTTGTTTTAAACCTAATGCGATACGTTTCTTCTCATCATCAAAATCAAGTACAACCACATTGATCTTCTGATCAAGCGCTAATACTTCTTTTGGATGCTCGATACGACCCCAGGAAATATCTGTAATGTGCAATAAACCGTCAACTCCACCTAGATCAATAAACACACCGAAATCAGTGATGTTTTTAACAGTTCCTTCAAGAACCTGTCCTTTTTCTAGTTTAGCAACAATCTCTGTTTTTTGATTCTCAAGATCATCCTCAATAAGAACCTTATGTGAAACAACCACGTTTTTAAACTCATGATTGATTTTAACCACCTTGAATTCCATTGTTTTGCCCACGTAAATATCGTAATCACGGATTGGTTTAATATCAATCTGTGATCCTGGAAGGAATGCTTCAACTCCCATGATATCCACAATAAGACCACCTTTAGTACGACTCTTAACGTAACCGTTAATGATTGTGTCATTTTCCAAAGCTTCATTGATAAGCTCCCATGATCTCTGAGTCTTAGCACGTTTACGTGAAAGAACCAATTGACCATTAGCATCTTCCTGTGATTCTACAAATACGTCAACTGAATCACCTACCTTCAAATCCGGTGTATCGCGGAATTCTGATAAGGATACCATTCCATCAGATTTAAATCCAATGTTTAATACAACGTCTTTGTTGTTAATTGATACAACAATACCTGCGATGATCTCACCCTTGCTGATCGAATTAAATGTTCCGGCATACATGTCTTCCAGTCTGGTGCGTTCTTCGTCGCTGTAGTTACCAAAACCTTTTTCATCTGCATCCCAGTCGAAATCGCCGGTTGGCGTAATTAGTGTTTTAGACTTAATGTCTTCAATTGACAAAGAATCAGCCTCTGATTCAATGCTTTCTTTAACCGTGTTGGTTTCTTCATCATGGAGTTCTGCTGTTGTAGCTTCTAGCTCCTTTTCTGCTTCTTGTTTTTTGGCCATTAATTAATTTATCTCCTTTTTCCCGATTTAATCGGAATCGCAAAGGTATAAAATTGATATTTAATAATAAATTTTATTTTACTGATTTTTAGATACTTCATTCTCGTAATTAAATAGCAAACAATGCAAGCAGCTTACTGTTGAATTTTTACATCAAATATCTGACACAATGGAAATCAATGATAAGCCCGAAAATAAAATAAAAGAAAATAAACCTTCAGTCGATAACTCTGAAGCCAAATCAACTGAGAAACATAATGATGATTCTTTTAAGTCTTCAAATAAAGAGCATCGTTTAAGTTGGGAACAGCCTGCAGATGAGCAACAAACTAACGAGGAAGACAAGGAAACTCCTGATGATAAGGTGCCTGACTAATTAGTAATGTGTTGCTCAACTCTATTTAGTACAAACTGAAGTTGCTCTTCCTCATTTAGGTCCGTATTGTCTAATATTATAGCATCGTGAGCGCGGGTAAGCGGACTCTCAAGCCTTGTTGTGTCAATGAAGTCACGGTGAGCAATGTTTTCAAATACCTCTTCCAGCGTTATATCTTCCCCTTTTTCCATCAATTCTTTATAACGACGCTCAGCCCTTATTTTCGGATCGGCTGTCATGAAAATCTTGATCGGGGCATGCGGAAAGACGATGGTACCAATATCCCGTCCATCCATCACGATATTTTTCGATTTGCCCATCCTTTGTTGTTGCTTCACAAGCTCTTTTCTAACAGCTTTTATCGTACTCACTTCACTTACCAGCTGTGAAACTTCCATTTTTCGTATTTCATCTGACACTTCCTCATCATTTAAGATGATATGTGTTTGATAATCGCGTGAATGAAAATTTAAATGAATATTTTTAAGTGATTCCTTGATTTGACTTTCGTCAGCTAAATCAATATTATTCCGTTTTAAGTATAACGTTACCGCCCTGTACATGGCGCCTGTATCAATATATATGTAGTGAAGCTTTTTTGCCAGGGCTTTTGCCAGAGTACTTTTTCCACAAGACGAATATCCATCAATAGCAATTACAATATTCTCAGTCATACCGCAAAGTTATTATTTAATGATATATCATTAAATAAATATTCATTAATAGAGGTCTGATAAATGAAATTGCTAAGAGAAACCTTTAGTAACTAATAGCCAATTTGTTAATCTCTGTATCTGAAATTCCAGAGTTTGTCTGATGAATGTTTTAATGGCCAAAGCTATAAGACAAACTAGCTGATCCATATTGTTGAGAGCGAACTTGCGACTTCAGCTCTTTCGTTTTAAATATAGCAGAAAAGCTCGCTGTCCACCTGTTTTGTGCATACATCACGCCAACTTCTTGTGCATAAACCAAACGATTTGGACTATAGGTTACAGCTCCTTTATCATCTCTAAACAAGCCACCCTGAATCGTTGCATCATAAACAATTATATTTAGAGCAGGTTGGGTGTAAAAGAAAAACTCCTTCTTTGGAAGTGCTGCCCCATCAGTGTTCGAAATACGGCTATTTGTGCTTGCCGATTGAGTTAGTTTATTTATACTTCCAGCCCTGAATAGTACACCTACACTGGCCCTCGTATTGGTATTACCTGCAATAGCTTGTGTGGCCAAACTAAAATCTGCATTTTCTGAAGGGCGAATCAACATCCTTTTATATTCAAATAATGCATTAACGCCTATCTCATTCTTTACCTGATATTGCCAGCCATTGATTTCATAAAATCCCACCACGCGATGAAGCAATTCCTGTGCATCTTTGGCTAATGAATTAGGTCCTATGGTTCCAATATTCAAACCGGCACTTATTATTTGCTCATCTTTTAAGTACCAGCTTACTTTTGCTGCACCATAAAGATAACCTGCAAAAGGCCGGTCCACATATTTAATATCTGGTACAGAACCGGATTGCGCATTGTAAATGTATTGCCCAATTTCAGCTTCTCCTATTATTTTTTCGACTCTACCCGTTGTGTTTTTTTGATTTAAAGCATGACGAAAGTTTAAAAAAAGCCCGTTTGTATAATAGCGGTCAGAACCCGAACCTAAATAAGCGTCGTTCTCGCTTTTAAACCCAATCATGTTTTTATAATTGCTGGTTTGAGCGAATAGAGAAATAGAACAAAAAAAAAGTAGTAAAAGAATGAAGTTGATCTTAATCATTTGCTGTCCTGAAAAAACAAATATGTGAATAAATTTATGCTGTACAAATTAAAATATGAGCACAAAAAAAGAGGGATTTCAATCGAAATTCCCTCTTTTTTACTTAATCTGCCCCTCAACTAAAGAAAAGTTTCCTTCGCTTTAATTGTCAGATCTATTGGATCCTTCACCTTGTCCTCTGAAAGAGCAAGATCTATTACCTGTTTCATTTCAGTAACATAATGGAACTTAAGATCCTTGATATAACTTTCTTTTATTTCCAGAATATCCTTTTCATTAGACTTGGAAAGAATGATTTGTTTGATGTTTGCCCGTTTAGCAGCAAGAATCTTTTCCTTTATTCCGCCAACGGGTAATACCTTTCCTCTAAGTGTAATTTCGCCTGTCATAGCCAGATCAGATTTTACTTTACGTTGTGTAAATGCAGAAGTAAGTGCTGTTAACATGGTAATACCTGCTGATGGACCGTCCTTTGGTGTGGCTCCGGCAGGAACATGAACATGAACGTCCCATAGGTCAAATAACTGATGATTTATATTGAACTTCTTAGCATGTGCACGTAGATAGGCCATAGCCAATGTAGCCGACTCTTTCATTACATCACCTAAATTACCAGTCATTGATAACTTGCCTTTACCTGGACTGAGGCTAGCCTCTATAAAAAGGATGTCACCGCCAACCTGGGTCCAGGCTAAACCTGTTACCACTCCCGCTACATCATTGCCTTCATACATGTCCTTGTCAAAAATAGGAGGCCCAAGAATCGTTTCAATATCTGTTTTATTAACTGCAGGAGTATATTCTTCCTCCATGGCAATTTTTGTGGCAATACCCCTCACAACAGATCCTATCTTTTTCTCTAAACCACGTACTCCGGATTCCCGTGTATACTCTTCAATTATTTTTTCAATTATTGCAGGTTTTAGTATAATATGTTTCTTAGACAAACCATGCTGTTCAAGTTGCTTAGCGAGTAAATGCTGCTTAGCAATTTCAATTTTCTCTTCAATAGTGTATCCATTTACTTCAATTACTTCCATCCTGTCAAGCAAAGCAGGCTGTATGGAGCTTAAAGAGTTGGCCGTAGCAATGAACATAACATTTGATAAATCATAATCCAGCTCCACATAGTGATCATAAAAAGCGCTGTTCTGTTCCGGATCCAATACTTCTAGCAAAGCAGAAGAAGGGTCTCCATGAGAATCATTTGCAACTTTATCGATTTCATCTAATACAAATACTGGATTTGATGTTCCTGCTTTCTTAAGTGACTGAATAATTCGTCCTGGCATTGCACCGATGTAAGTTTTTCGGTGTCCCCTTATTTCTGCTTCATCACGTATGCCACCTAAAGCTATTCTCACGTATTTTCTCCCCAATGCGCGGGCAATAGATTTCCCAAGTGAGGTTTTTCCTACCCCTGGAGGGCCTGCAAGGCATAGAATAGGAGCTTTCATATTCTGTTTCAATTTTAAAACAGCCAGATACTCAATAATTCTACGCTTTACTTTTTCCAGACCATAGTGGTCTTTATCCAGAATGCGTTCCGCTCTTTTAAGATCGAAATTATCTTTAGTGAAATCATTCCATGGAAGATCAAGCACAAGCTCAAGATAATTAACCTGTACTGAATAATCAGCCGCAGCAGGATTCATCCTTCCAAGCTTATCCAGCTCTTTCGAAAAGAATCCGTTAATTTCCTTCGACCATTTCTTCTTTGAGGCTCTCAAACGTAGGTTTTCCAGTTCCAGGTCAGGTGTATTACCACCAAGTTCCTCTTGTATGGTTTTTAACTGTTGGTTCAGAAAGTAATCGCGCTGTTGCTTATCCAGGTCTACACGAACTTTAGACTGAATTTGATTTTTCAGTTCAAGCATTTGCAGATCAATAGTAAGCTGTTCAAGCACTAAAATGGCTCTTTCATGCAGATTCGCTACCTCAAGCATACTTTGTTTTACAGCAACATCTGCATTCATATTAGAAGAGATGAAGTTGATCAGAAAAGAAGGGCTTTCGATATTTTTTATAGCAATGCCTGCCTCACTGGGTAAATTGGGCGAAAGATGTATAATTTGCATAGCCATATCTTTGATTGATCCGACCATAGCCTTGAACTGTTTGTCAGTCTTGGGACGGATTTCTTCAAATTTTTTAACGGTAGCCTTAATATACGGATCTTTCTGAACCTCTTCATTTAGGCGGAATCGTTGTTTTCCCTGTATGATTACAGTGGTACTGCCATCAGGCATTTGAAGCATCTTTATGATAAGTGCCACTGTACCAACCTCATTTAGTTGTTCAAATGTTGGATCTTCTACTGCTACATCCTTTTGAGAAACTACCCCAATAGTACGGTTTCCTTTATAGGCATCCTTTATAAGTTTAATAGATTTATCTCGTCCTACCGTTATAGGAATAACAACACCTGGAAATAAAACAGTATTCCTTAAAGGTAGAATAGGCAGTATATCAGGCGTTTGTTCATTATTCATTTCTTCTTCGTCTTCTTGAGACATTAAAGGAAAGAATTCTGTATCTTCATTTATAAGGGGTAACGAGTGATTAAAATCAAGGAGGTTATTCATTTAAATCCTTTCTTAACGTCATTCTGACAGTGAATTAGAGTGAAATATTTTTTATTAATAATAATTATACTGCTGCAAGGCGTATGCCAAAAGCAATAAATCGATAGGAAAAGCAAATATGAGAGGATTAATGAAGAACTTATTCACATATTAATTTTGATACTGCAATAAAGTCAGGCTTTCACAGCAATTTTGCCTCATACCAATTAAAGCTTTTCACTTCAAATTTATCTTCTTAAAAACAAATTTAGCTTAAAGTTATTAATGAGTGTAATATATGATGTGTATATTCGAAAAGCTTCTCATTTTGTAAATTCAAAAATTAGAAATAATATTACACCTCAATCGTTATAAGACGAGTAGAACTTAAGTATTTAAAAATGAAATTAATTGCATCAATATTATCTTTTGTGTTTTTATCTAGTGGAATCACTTATGCACAGCAGAATCAGGAAATTAAAAATAGCAATGTAAAGTTAGGGCAGAAGGCCCTCATGGATGGCGACTTTAAAGAGGCGGTTACTCATCTGGAAAAAGCAATACCAACTGAAGGATCAAACCCTGATGTGTTGTACATGTTAGGATATTCTTATTATCATTCAGGAAGCTATCAGAAATCAATTAGCACCTTTGGACAGGTAATCGCACTAAAACCTAGTAATGTTTCCGCTTATTACTACCGTGGTAAAGCCCGAAATGTACTTGGAACTCAAATGAATTCTCCTTTGTCTGTTACAGAGCGAGAAAAGCTCCTTTTAGCTTCCATAAATGATTACACTAAGGCCATCGAATTAAATTCAGCAGATCAGGTCTTGTACCAGAACCGTGCAATGGCTTACCGTGATTATGGAATCCTTAAGGGACAGAAAATTCGTAAATTTTATAACAAGGAAGTAGCTGAAAACTCTTTCAAATCTTGTATCGAAGATTTGCAGAAAGTGCTTGATGCCACTCCTGGTAGGAAGGACATTACAGAGGAAATGAAGAAAGCCAAAGTTTACATGGCAAACTTAAGTAGATAATATATTAAACCCTGGTGCACATCAGGGTTTAATTTTTCCATTTATCTGATAGATGTTTGTTCCTATCAATTTTACTTGCTGCGTTCTTTTGATCTTATACAAGGAATCCGGATAATAATTTAATAGTTCAGTTGAATTATATATTTCGTTACTAACCTGGCTCTCTATATCGATCGAAGTTATCTGATCTCCAGACTTATTAATCCGGATCGTTTTAATTTTCAAAGAACTATCCAAGGCAGTATAAACAAGTCCATCATCATTTATTTTGATGTTATAGCTATCCCTCCAGGAAGGTTTATTGAGGTCAGATTTTGAAAATACATCCAGTTCATTTTTCCAATTTGAAATTTTTACTTGTTTTTCTTCTCTTACCCCATTGTGAATAACCGTTTTCTGTACCATGGGGTTGGCTGCACTTAATCGCAAAATCTCTTTATTGAAAAAACCCCTGATATCAAAATACTTATTTTTGGTATCAGGGGTTTTTTTATCTTCTGTACACGAACTAATCGCACACAGAAGAATTAAAAAACGTAAAGTGTGTGTTTTATACAAGCACATTACCAGTCATTTTCTCAGGAATAGGTACATTTAGTATAGTTAGAACTGTAGGAGCAATATCTCCAAGTTTTCCATCCTTAACATGATTGTAATCCTTATCTATTAAGATACAGGGAACAAGATTAGTTGTATGAGCAGTATTTACTGATCCATCAGCATTGATCATGTAATCTGCATTTCCGTGATCAGCAATGATAATAAATGAATAGCCATTTTCCAGACCACAAGCCACTACATCTTTCAGACATTCGTCTGCTGTTTCAACAGCTTTAACAACTGCTGAAAATACACCTGTATGTCCTACCATATCCGCATTTGCAAAATTTAAACAGATGAAGTCAGGTTTGTTTTCTGGAATCTCTTCGCAGATTGCATCTCTGATTCCTCTGGCGCTCATTTCTGGTTGCAAGTCATATGTAGCCACTTTAGGTGATGGCACTAACAGTCTTTTTTCTCCGTCAAATGGTTTTTCTTTTCCACCGGAGAAGAAAAATGTTACATGAGGGTATTTTTCAGTTTCCGCTATCCGAACCTGAGTTTTATTAAAACGTTCCAGTACTTCACCAAGCGTATCAATCAGGTCATCCTTTTTGAAAAGTACTTCCACACCTTTGAATGTTTCATCATAGGTAGTCATGGTGATATATCTTAAATCAAGCGGCGCCATCTGATAATCAGGAAATGCTTTTTGAGTTAAGGCAGTAGTAATTTCGCGTCCGCGGTCTGTTCTAAAGTTAAAGCAGATTACCACATCACCAGTTTGAATATGGGTAATGGGATTTCCGTTATCGTCAACCTTAACTACCGGTTTAATAAACTCATCTGTAATACCTTCACTATACGAGTTTTCAAGTGATGCAACCAGGTCATTGGAAGGTGTTCCGATAGCGTTTACTAATAAGTCATATGCCTGTTTAACTCTTTCCCAACGATTATCGCGGTCCATTGCATAATAACGTCCTATTAAAGAAGCTATTTGAATAGTGGAGTCTTTACTATAATCAAGTAAATCCTTGATGTAAGCTTTTCCTGCATTCGGATCCGTATCGCGGCCATCCATAAATGCATGAAGAAATACATTCGGTACTGCTGCCGCTTTTGCTGCATCAAACAGACCTTTAATATGTTTAATATGAGAATGAACACCTCCATCGGATACCAGACCGATAAAATGTACATTTTTGTTTTCAGCGATAGCATATTTAAAGGCATACTGAAGAATAGGATGTTCCAGTAATTCACCATCATCCACTGCTTTGTGTATTCTTCCCAATTCCTGGTATACCACACGGCCTGCTCCCAGATTCATGTGTCCTACTTCAGAATTTCCCATTTGCCCTGCAGGAAGACCTACTGCAACTCCGGAAGCTTCAAGCTTGGAGTTAGGATATGTTGCTATGAGGTGATCAAAGAAAGGAGTGTTTGCTGCCAGTATAGCGTTGGATGCGTCGGCTTTGCCGTAGCCCCAGCCATCAAGAATTATAAGTGCTACTTTTTTATTTTCCACACAACAAATATAGACTTGTATTATTAGTATCCAAAGTGACAAAGGTCATTTTTATAAATTTTCGATGTTACTAATTGTTTAATTTAATGTTATTGTTATTTTAGCAATGTATATGAAAGACTACAAAGAGTTACTTACTCAATTTATTGCAAATGCACTTGCCGAAGACCTTGGTTCCGGCGATCATACTTCTTTATCCACGATTCCGGCTAATAAGAAAGGGGCAGCTAAATTGATCATTAAGGATAAAGGTGTACTTGCGGGAGTGGATGTAGCTCTTGCTATTTTTAAACAAGTGGATGCTGATCTTCTCGTTCATGTGCTTCTTCATGATGGGGCAAAAGTGGAGTATGGCGATATTGCCCTTACCGTGGAAGGAAACATCTCCTCTATCCTCATCGCTGAAAGATTGGTTCTGAATACCATGCAAAGAATGAGTGGAATAGCATCGACTACCGCCCGTATAGTTGCTAAACTTAAGGATACTAATAGCCGTGTCCTGGATACCAGGAAGACTACTCCAAACTTAAGATTTCTTGAAAAGCAAGCTGTAGTTATTGGTGGTGGGGTAAATCACCGCATTGGTCTATATGATATGATCCTGATTAAAGACAATCACGTGGATTATGCGGGGGGGATTAAAAACGCCTTACTGGCAGCAAAAGCATATATAACGGATAAGAAATTGACACTTGAGATAGAAATTGAAGTTCGTACGATTTCTGAACTGGAAGAAGTTATTGAAGCTGGGGGTGCAGATCGCATTCTTCTTGATAACTTTAGTTTTGTAAATTTAAAATCTGCAGTGAATTTAATCAGTGGGAGGTTCCCTACTGAAGCATCCGGCGGAATATCGGAAGAAAATGTGTTGGAGTATGCGCAATGTGGAGTAGATTATATCTCAATGGGTGCACTTACTCATTCCGTAAAGAGTCTGGATATGAGTCTTAAAGCTATAAATCAGGACATAAATTAACATAAAGTACATAAACAATGCTTTTTTAGTATAATTGCATACTTAATGATATCCATATTTTCTATTACAGCTGTGTTGGTTGCTTACCTTTTTGGATCGATTCCTAGTGCCGTCTGGATAGGACAGGCTTTCTATGGAATTGATGTTCGCGAATACGGAAGCGGGAATGCCGGTGCGACAAATACGTTACGCGTTTTAGGTACAAAAGCTGGTATTACCGTTATGACTTTAGATATCCTCAAAGGATATACCGCTACTAATCTCGCATACTTCATAGGATTGTCCATTACAGGTCCCCAGGATTCCATTCAATTTGTGAATTATCAGCTTGCCTTAGGCATTACTGCTGTTATGGGACATTTATTTCCCGTCTTTGCAGGCTTTCGTGGAGGCAAAGGTATTGCAACCTTATTTGGAATGGTGCTAGCCGTTCATTTTGATGCAGCTTTATTCTGCGTAGGAGTATTTATTCTGGTACTCATGGTCTCCAAGTATGTATCCTTAAGCTCTATACTGGCGGGTTTTGCCTTTCCGCTGAGCATTATATTTGTGTTTCATTCTCCCTTAAGAGCGGTGGTTTTGTATGGGATGTGTATTTGTGTGCTCATCCTGATTACGCATCAAAAAAATATCGAAAGGCTGCTTAAAGGCAAGGAATCCAAGATAAATATGTTCAAGAAGAAAACAGCTGTATAGTTTTTTTGTTGCTTCAATATACACAAAAAAGAAATGACATACTTAAAGACTACATGTACCTGTTTATTAATAGCCTTTTTGGCGGCATGTTCAACTGTTCCTCTAACAGGAAGAAGACAATTAAATTTAGCCAATTCTCAGGAAATACAAACACAATCAGTTCAAGCTTACCGGGTTTTTCTAAAGGATCCTAAAAATGTCGTTGTCAGCTCCGGTGCCGATGCGCAACTGGTTAAAAAAGTTGGTCTCCGCATTGCAAGTGCTATAGATCGTTATTTAAAAACAAATGGCTATGCCAACCAATATAATTTTACCTGGGAATTTAATCTGGTAAAAAGTGCGGATATCAATGCCTGGTGTATGCCTGGTGGTAAGGTAGCCGTTTATACTGGAATACTGCCTGTAACCCGTACAGAGGCCGGTTTAGCTACTGTTATGGGGCATGAAATTGCTCATGCTATAGCCAAACATGCTGAAGAAAGGTACTCTCAGACTCTTGGTGCTCAGGCTATCGGTGGGGTAATCGGATCTGCAACTGGATCTCAAAGTATTGCGCAACTATATGGATTAGGCGGACAGCTGGCTTTGTTGAAGTATGGAAGAAGTCAGGAGTCTGAAGCCGACCGCTTGGGACTAACATTTATGGCTATGGCCGGATATAACCCAAGTGAAGCAGTATTTTTCTGGCAAAGAATGGCAACTGCAAAGCAGAGTAACGGTGCGTCACCCGAATTTTTAAGCACTCACCCTAGCGATGCAACGCGTATAGCTGCTATTCAAAAGCGCTTACCTGAAGCAATGAAATATTATAATAAATAGATCTTATTAGCTTAAAACTTTTAACATAGCCTTTGCTTTCAGCATACATTCCTGATATTCCAGTTCTGGATCTGAAGCAAAGGTTATTGCACTTCCTACTTGAAAGGACAAATATTTTTTACTTTTATTATAAATAAGACTTCTGATAATTACATTGAAATCGAAGTTTCCGTTTGAATCAAAATAGCCTACCGACCCTGAATAAATTCCCCTCTTTGTTTCTTCATACAATTCGATAAGCTCCATTGCTTTTATTTTAGGAGCACCGGTCATCGATCCCATTGGAAAGGCATTCTTAATAATATCTATATTCTTTGTCGTAGCCGAAACCCGGGCAGTAATCGTAGATATCATTTGATGGACCTGTTCAAATGAATAGATTCCACACAATTCCTTTACTTCAACAGAACCCGGAACAGCTGTCCTTGTCAGGTCATTCCTGACCAGGTCAACGATCATAATATTCTCGGCCTGTTCCTTTAAATTGCTTCTTAAATCCTCTTTAAGCCGATTATCTTCAATAAGATCAGCACTTCGTGCTGCCGTACCTTTTATAGGTTGGGATATAACCATCAATCCTTCTTTTTTTAAAAAGCGTTCGGGTGAAGAGGAGATGATATATTTATCCCTGATTTTAAAGAAAGTTGAAAATGGTGCTGGGGATATGGAATTAAGCTGTAGGTAAGCTGCCAGAGGATTAAAGGATTTACATACAGAAAAGAACTGCTGGCAAAAGGTCATTTCATAAATATCTCCCTTTTTTATGTGTTCTTTAATTTGATTGACTTTGTCAATATAGGCTTCTTTCGTTAAGGTCGAATGAATAGTGCCATCGAAATGAACTTCTTGATCTGGTAGAACCTGAGCATTGATTTCTTCGAGTAAATTAGGCTTGTCTGTAATGATCCTGACCTCGTTGCCTTTGATAAGCAATAAATGTCTTGGAACAAAAAAATAAAGATCCAGAAATTCCAAACCATCCTGATTATTCGAATGCAGCTGTTCTATCTCGTTCTTTAGGTCATAAGAAAAAAAACCTGGTATAAATAACTTATTGTTATTCAGAAAATTAGAAAGTTCTCCTAAAGCATTACCTGAATTTGAGCATATTTCTTTCGAAACGCCAGCTGCAATCACAGTGGTATAACTTGAATAGGGATTTGAATACTGGTTGGAATCTAAAAAACAGGCCACATCGAATGATGCGGCCCATTGTAAAGCTTGACGCTTAAATTTTGAAATATCAGCTATAATACAATCATACGGTTGCATAGCCGGAATCGTCTTTAGTTTAAGATCAATGTTTGAACCCGATCGGGGCCTACAGAAAGATATCTTACTGGTACGCCGATATGTTCTTCAATATACCGTACATAAGCGTATAATTTCTCAGGAATTTCCTCCACAGTTTTAATACCGGTCAGATCTTCATTCCATCCTTCAATTTCTTCCAGAACAGGAATAGCTTTCACACTGCAGATATCATAAGGCATGTAATCAATCTTTTCGCCACCATGATTGTAATGTGTACAGGCGTATATTTTGTCGAAACCGCTTAATACATCTGCTTTCGTCATCACCAATTCAGTAACTCCATTCAGCATCACCGCATATTTCAATGCAGGAAGATCAATCCATCCGCATCTTCTTGGCCTTCCGGTAGTAGCACCAAATTCATGTCCGATCTGACGAAGTTTCTCGCCTGTCTCATCAAATAATTCAGTAGGGAAGGGGCCGCTACCCACACGTGTGCAATAGGCTTTGAAAATACCAATTACAGAACCGATCTTTTGAGGTGCAATACCCAGACCGGTACAAGCTCCTGCAGTTGTCGTGTTTGATGAAGTAACAAATGGATAAGAACCGAAGTCCACATCCAGCATAGCTCCCTGAGCACCTTCAGCAAGAATAGTCTTTCCTTCGCGCAAATATTGGTTTACAAAATGTTCACTATCTACCAGTTCAATGGTTTTAAGGAATTCTATCGCTGCAAAGAAAGTCTTTTCTTTTTCCGAAAAATCAGGAATTTCACCGTAATGGGAGAGGATAGACTTATGCTTGTTAACCAGTTTATCATACTTCTCTTTGAAATCGGCTAACTCAATATCACCCACACGAAGACCATTACGTCCCGTTTTATCCATATACGTTGGACCGATACCTTTCAGCGTTGATCCGATCTTTTCGTCACCCATCTTACTTTCGGATGCAGCATCCAAAAGCTGATGGGTAGGAAGAATTAGATGTGCCTTACGGGCAATGACCAATTTTTTCGCTGCAACAGGATCAAATCCGCTTGTTTTTAAATTATCAAGCTCACGTTTCAAAATAATGGGATCAATAACTACTCCATTACCAATGAGGTTCATGGTTTTAGCATTGAAGATTCCTGATGGAATAGTATTTAAAACATATTTCTGATTATCAAACTCCAGGGTATGGCCTGCATTTGGTCCGCCTTGAAATCTTGCGATCAGATCATAATTTTGACTAAGGACATCAACGATTTTTCCCTTGCCTTCATCGCCCCATTGGAGGCCTAAAAGTACATCAACTGCCATGAATGATTGTAGTATTGTTAATTTTTAGTATATGAGTCACAGAAACCTTCTTTCAGCTTTTCACAATTGCCGTAAAGGTTAAGTGAATGGTGTTTTATTTCGAACTTCAGCAAATCGCCCATCATGCTTTGGATCTGTCCAATGCGTGGGTCACAGAACTCCACAACTTTTCCACAATCAATACAGATGATATGGTCGTGTTGCTTGTAGCCATACGACTTTTCGAACTGAGCCATGTTCTTTCCAAACTGATGTTTGGTTACAAGATCACATGAAACAAGCAATTCCAGCGTATTATAAACCGTTGCACGGCTTACCCTGTATTTCTTGTTCTTCATATGGATGTAAAGGGACTCCACATCGAAGTGGTCACTACGGGAATAAATTTCTTCAAGAATGGCGAAACGCTCAGGCGTTTTCCTTAAACTTTTATTTTCAAGGTAAGCCTCGAAAATTTTTTTAACCATTGCTATCGTTTCTTGTAAGGGCATATTTTTTGTTAGACTCAACGTTCAAATTTATCTAAAAAAATAACAAATCTTAAATTTCTTTATGAAGCTTTGTTAATGTTACGTGGTTCTGAATCAAAACGTGTGACTGCTGTAACTCCTTTCACCTGTTTTAACTTGCGGATTAAATTCTCTAAATGAATGGTGTCGTTTACATAAACCATGATGGATCCTTCAAAAATGCCTTCGTTACTGTCCACAGTAATGGATCTCATGTTGACTTTAAAGTCATTTGAAATAACCGTTGTCAATTTATTGATTAAGCCTACTTCATCAATACCTGTAATGCGTAAGCCTGTTAAAAAGGCTAATTCTTTTTGAGAAGTCCATTTTGCTTTTACTACCCGGTAACCATAATTGGCCATCAGTTTAGTGGCATTTGGACAGTTCGTGCGATGAATCTTAATCCCATCATTAACGGTAATGAACCCGAAAACATCATCTCCTGGGATAGGGTTACAACAGGTGGAAAGCTTGTAATCGAATTTTTGTAAATCTTCACCGATTAGAAGTGTGTCACTATCTTTTGCCTTCACCTTGTTCATAATGCCTTCCAGTTGAGAGGCCGCAATACGCTCCGGTGTCCGGTTTTCTACAACCTTTTCCGATGCCTGGAATTCTTTCAGGTTTTTAAGGTCTATCCCACCTTTAGCAATGGTATAAAACAGGTCAAGCGTATTGTTAAACTTAAAATAAAAAGCGATCTTATGTATATTTTCAGTGTTGTACGTGATTTTTAAAGATTTTAACTTTCTTTCCAAAAGTTCTTTACCTTCTTCGGCAACCCGTCTTTTCTCTTCTTTTAATGCTGATTTAATTTTAGCCTTAGCCTTTGCTGTAACAACAATATTCAGCCAATCTTCCTTCGGTACCTGTTTGCTTGAGGTGATAATTTCCACCTGGTCGCCATTTTGTAACTTGTGCGCCAACGGTACCAGTTTATGGTTCACCTTGGCGCCAATACATCGAATACCCAGATCTGAATGGATTTCAAATGCAAAATCCAATGCGGTTGCATCCAGTGGTAACTGCATGAGCGCACCTTTTGGCGTAAAAATAAAGATCTCATCTGAAAAGAGGTTCATCTTGAAATCATCCAGAAAATCCAACGCATTAGAATCTGGATTCTTCAATAACTCCCTTACTTTTTGAATCCACAAGTCCAGTCCACTATCTGAAGAAGACTCCTTATACTTCCAATGTGCAGCAAATCCCTTTTCAGCTATCTCATTCATGCGCTGTGACCGGATCTGAACTTCTACCCACTGTCCCTTGGGGCCCATAACGGTAGTATGCAAGGATTCATACCCATTTGCTTTCGGAGAAGATACCCAGTCACGGAGCCTGTCCGGATTGGGTATATACAGATCCGTAACAATGGAATACGCTTTCCATGCATCTGCTTTTTCTGTTTCAGGTTCACTTTCCAGCACGATCCGGATGGCGAATAGGTCATATACCTCCTCAAAAGGAATTCCCTTTTTTCGCATTTTATTCCATATCGAATGAATCGACTTAGGTCTTCCGTATACTTCGGCGTGTAAACCCTGTGCGGCCAGGATATCTTTTATCGGACCTACAAAAGCATTAACATACTCTTCCCGTTCGGCTTTTTTCTCATTCAGCTTCCTTGCTACGAACTTATAGGTTTCACTTTCTGTGTATTTCATAGAAAGATCTTCCAACTCCGATTTGATAGCGTAAAGGCCTAGTCTGTGAGCCAGAGGCGCATAGAGGTAAATCGTTTCGGAGGATATTTTCAACTGCTTGTCACGCGGCATATGATCCATCGTGCGCATGTTGTGCAAGCGGTCAGCCAGTTTAATCAGAATAACCCGCACATCGTCAGCCAGCGTAAGCAGCATCTTGCGGAAATTTTCCGCCTGCAGCGAACTATTATAGTCGAATACGCCTGATATCTTTGTTAAGCCATCAATGATCTTTGCTACTTTTTTCCCGAATTCGCGTTCTATATCGTCCAGGGTAATAGCAGTATCCTCCACTACATCGTGTAAAAGTGCGCATACAATAGAGGTTGTTCCAAGACCAATTTCCTGTGCAGCAATCTGTGCTACTGCAATAGGGTGGTATATATAAGGTTCACCAGATTTTCGCCTCATATCTTTATGGCTATCAAGTGCCATATCGAATGCCTGCCGTATTAATTTCTTGTCGCCCTTTTGCATAGTAGGCTTACAAGCTCTTAATAGGGCTCGGTAGCGCTTTAGAATTTCGGTTTTCTCCGCATCTATATCAATCACCAATTCATTCATCTTCAATTGCTCAGGATTTCGAAATAGTAAATTTAATTGCAACTTTAGGGTTACTTTTACCGTTTAGTTGTAATTAAAGGTATATACGAAATTAGGTGTATGTTTGTGTTAACTAAGATATGAAAAAAATATCTATTTTGATAGTATTAAGTTTGATAGTGATCAGCTTTTCATACAGTCAGGTAAAAGATACTATTCAGGAGAAAGGGATTAATGATACAATAAGAGTTGCTGTAACCCGTGATGATTATGGCAATATGATCCCTTGGATTCCACTAATGGATGCCTATGTAAATAATACCAGGATCTTCCTTACTCCCCAAGCCAGGTCAATGTTCAACCGTTTACGTTATAATGTTTTGAAGGTGCTCCCTTATGCCAAATTTGCAAGGAACCGCTACAGTCGCCTGAATGAACAATTAGCCCAAACGACCAACAAAAGAGAGCAAAGAAAACTCGTTAAAGTCTGTGAAAAAGAAATTAAGGATATGTTCAATAAAGAGATTAAGAACATGACTATTACCCAAGGGGAAATTTTAATTAAATTGATCGATAGAGAAACAGGAAATAGTAGTTATGAGCTGGTAAAGGAATTAAAAGGTGGCTTTACCGCTTTTTGTTACCAATCGGTAGCTCGTGTTTTTGGTCATAACCTAAAACAAAAATACGATCCTCAGGAGGATCGGGATATCGAAAACGTGATTGTCCGCTATGGCTATTACGGCAATTACCTATTTAATTAATTTTATTCCTATCATACCTTCGTCAGGTTTATTTTATTTGACCAGTAAAAATCCTGTATTTCTTTTCCAAAGTTTACTTTTGTCCAAATACGTCGGTGTTTTCGCCTGACTAGAGATTAAATATTCATGAAATTAGATATTCTTGTTATTGCCGTGCATCCTGATGATGCAGAATTAAGTTGTGCCGGAACCATTTTAAAATATAAAGCTGAAGGGAAAAAGGTAGGGATCATTGACCTTACCCGTGGGGAGTTGGGAAGCAGGGGGACTGCTGAAACACGCAATGAGGAAGCTAAAGATTCTGCAAAAATTTTAGGCCTTGATGTAAGAGAGAACCTGGGAATGCGGGATGCATTTTTTAAAAATGATGAAGAACACCTCTTGCAAATTATTCAAAAAATCAGACAGTACGAACCAGAAATCCTTATTGGCAATGCCATTCTGGACCGTCATCCCGATCATAAAAGGGCATCCGGATTAATTAATGATGCGGTGTTTCTTTCGGGATTAATAAAAATCAAAACTGAGCTTAACGGTGTACCACAATCACCATGGCGTCCTCGCCTTCATTTAAATTTTATTCAGGATACTTATGTGAAACCCGATATTATTTTGGATGTTACCCCTTTCTGGGATAGGAAAATAGCATCTATGCTGGCATATAAAACTCAATTTTATACCCCGGATTATGATGAGGAAAACCAAACGTATATTTCCAACCCTGAATTCACTAAGACTATAGAAGGCAGGGCCCGGGAATTTGGTAAAAGCATTGGTGCCACATTTGCTGAAGGATTTACTTCAGCAAAATTAGTAGGCGTGGATAGTTTGTTTAACCTAATATAGGGATTTAATTGCCAACAGATTCATAACAGGTAGGAGTCAAGTAGATCCCCAGATGGAGGTAAGGACGTACATGATCCCTATCATGCACCTACTATGTAGCTTTGTGCTCCGTCTAATCACCTGTTTTAGCGAAGCTGCAAGCCGCAAGCAGCGAACAAGCAAGGGAGAAGCAACGAAGCTTAGTCCTACTTGTTTTAAACATGATGTCTCGTCCTAATATAGCTATACAC
>NZ_MDFN01000039.1 GCF_001730525.1 Arcticibacter eurypsychrophilus | reverse complement strand
CTAATCCCGGTTTTACCGGACAACAATAATTTTTAATAACAATCATAATTGCTCAAAAAAAACAGGCATGGTTGTGGATAATCCTAAATCTTTTGACAATTGTGGCTTTGCTGCTTTTTGAAAATTATTATCCCGATCAGATAGAAAACACTTATAAAAGTAGAAATGATCGATATGCGGATATTATTTACACCTATATTGCTGCCATCTTTATAATGTCTTTCATAATTAAATACATGTTGGAGAGTTATAAATCCGAGCATAATAAAGTAAAACAAAAAGCCATTGAACTAGATCTGGCCAATAATACCAAAAATAAGTTATTCTCTATCCTGGCTCATGATCTCCGGTCTCCTTTAAATAACATCCATAGTTATCTTGAAATAATTTCCCAGATAAAGATGTCGGGTGAAGAAAAACAATCGTTAGAAAATGATTTATTAAAGACCACAGAAAACACGCAGCAAATGCTGTCTAATTTACTCTCCTGGAGCACATCGCAACTGGAAGGATTTCATGTAAAACTTGAATACATTCGGCTCTATGATGCCTTATCCACAACATTTAAAGTTCAAAAAAACATTGCTGATCAAAAGGAAATAGACCTGGACATTCAGCTGGATACTGATGCCTGTATTTTTGCTGACGCAAATATGCTGGAAGTGATTATCCGGAATATTATAAATAATGCTATTAAATTCACTCCTTCGAAGGGCAAAATAACTATTCAAACTATTGAAAATCCAATGGAATGGATTATAAAAATAGCAGATAATGGAATAGGAATTAAAATTGATCGCCAGCAGACTCTTTTCACATTGGAAGGAGAGACGACCTATGGCACAAACAATGAAAAAGGTGCAGGATTAGGATTAGTTTTATGTAAAGATTTTGCAAAACTCCAGAAAGCTAAGATCTGGTTTGAAAGTATTCCAAATGGAGGAACGACTTTTTATGTGAGCTTCAATAAGTGTCAGAATTTATCAGAATCTTCAGATAAAAACGCTTCTATTTTACTAAACAATTCTACTTTTTAGAGGTTAATCAAATACATTTTATCAACCTTTAAAAATATTTTACCATGGCAACTACGTCAAAAACAAGTACTAAGGATGCATCCAAAAAGCCAAAAGGCCTTACAGGAAAAATGGAAAACTCTGAATTTCACAAATTCTTTGTAGACGAATTGAAGGACATCTATTGGGCCGAAAAACATTTAGTAAAAGCCCTTCCTAAAATGAAAAAAGCAGCTACCAGCACGGAACTTGCTTCTGCATTTGAAAAACACGCATTAGAAACACAAGAACACATTACCAAACTCGAAGAAGTATTCTCTTTAGTAGAAGAAAAAGCATCAGCAAAAAAATGCGATGCAATGGAAGGTTTGTTATCCGAAGCAGAAGGCATCATTGAGGATACAGAAAAAGGAACGATGGTACGTGATGCCGGATTAATACTTGCTGCTCAAAAAGTAGAGCATTACGAAATCGCTACCTATGGCACGCTAAAAACCTTTGCCGAAAACATGGGACATAGTGATGTCGTAGCCATCTTAGAACAAATCCTTGAGAATGAAAAAGCTACTGATGTTGCTTTAACACAAGTAGCAGAAAGCTTTGTTAACGAACAAGCTTCTCAGGAATAATCAACACAGTTGAAAGAGGCCGTATCATAAATTAAAATTCTCAATAAAAATTGATTCATTTTAGGCTCTAACATAACAATGGATAATAAAAAAAACCGGTAGTTCTCCATTTGAGAATTGCCGGTTTTTTATTATTGCTTTTAGAGACTACTTCTAAAGCAAAAAGGCTTTTAACATATTCTTCGCTTGCGGCCCCCATCGTTCAATAATATCATTTAACTTTTCATTTAAAATTTTAGTATTTACAGGTTTACCCTTCACAGGAGCCTTTAACACCGTCTTATCTATTGTTTTGTCAGATACCAATGTGGCAAACCAAGTCATGTTCTCATGCGGAAGAGCTACCCCAAGAATCATACCCGGCAAACCGCTAAATGACTCCGGTCCACCTGATACCAGGATCTCATCCGTATAAAAAGCAACCACATAAATAGAATCCAACATAACCGCGTTAGCCCGCCGACATTGATATCCTGCTATTTCACGTATCTCATCTGTCATTTTCCAGGTAATTTTCCTAATCGAATCCTTTACTACAAAGGTCTCTTCAAAAACCTTTTTTTGCATGATACTCAGTCCACTTAAAAAGTCAGTAAAAATTGTATTCGGCTGACTGCTGTTCGGATCATCCCCAAATGCGCTATTCTGACTCGTTACCGTTACAGGAATAGGGGTATAAAGCGATTTATCTTTTGTGAACAACAAGGTACTTTTAACAGTCCTAAACTGCGGCTGTGTTTTTACATACTGATCGTAGATCTTGGACATGTATACCTCATTCTCTTCTGTGATATTTTTCTTCAACTGAGCAAACATATTCGTCTTCTTTTCAAACTCAATTGATCCTTCCGAAATGAACCTGGCATGCTGTGCATAGAGACCACACTCAGCAAAAACGAAAAATACAAATAACAATATAACCCTTATCTTCATTTTTTAAGTCCCGCAGACCCTCCCATTTTATTAAAATCCCAAACCGCTGAAAACATAAAATAGCGCTTTATAGTCGTGTAGCTATTCTGTGTAATCCTATTATTATATGCACTCCGGTCAAATCCCCTATTCTGATTTAAAAGATCCTTACCGCTAATGGCAAGTTTAAAACTCTCCGCCTTAAAAAACTTCTTCTCAACACGGGCATTCCAAAGAGTACGTTTAAAATCCTCATCAAAAGAAGCTGTTTTTTCCCTATATTCATATCTAATATCAGAACTTATCTGAAATTTTAAAGGTAAATAAACTGAGAAAGACCCACTTGTATTAAAAGTTAACCCGTTATTATTGATGTCTTTTTGTAACGATGACTCACTCACATTATAACCAGGGTTCACTGACACTGAAAAATCATACTTCTTTTGTTTATACTTAGAGATACGAAGTCCCCCAGAATAATTGTATGAAGTCGTTTTGTTTAATATTGCATTGGCATAATTATAATATGTATTTCCATTAGTACTCAGATCTATGCCAACATTAAGTCCCCCCAAACTAATCTTCTGACCATAGTAAACATTCAGATTAAAGTTAGAAGGTCGTTTATTATCCAAATTGATGTACTGATACACGTTTTTACCTGCTAAATCAGTCTGTGTATTACTTACAATTTCATTTAAAGTAAAGCTATACGAACCATACAAGTACATATATTGCTCACTCAGAATTTTATAAGAATTAAGCTGTAAATCAAATCCATTGCGAAATGACGGTTTAAGGTCAGGATTCCCAACCGTTATGTTAAGCGGATCATCATTTTGAAGGATAGGCTGAAGTTGATTCAAAGAAGGCTGCGAGGTATTACCCCGATAATTCACCCTAAATGACTTTTGTTGAGAGAATTTATACTGATAGCTGGCTTGAGGATTCCAGTTTATGAAATTACGCTCATAAGTCTTATCTGCATATAAATCCTTTTGCTTAAAATCAACCGCACTGGCTTTTGTACCAAAGTTGATAGTATTTTTATCCTTTTTATAATTAAATACCGCCCCTACCTGGTTTCTACTCTCATTCACTTCAAAGTTATTACTATATAAAGAGTCCAGGACATTATATTCTCCTGCAGCGGACTGATTAAACGACCTGCGGTCCGCAGCACTATTATTCAGTATATACCCATAATTTAATATCACAGAGAAGCTCTTGCTAAAAGGTTCCGTATACGTAATGTTGGTATTTAAAGAAGAGCTATTGCTATTATTACGCTTTAACTGATCAATTTTTTGCATACTGTCCAAAACACTCAAGCTGTTGAAATAATTATTCTCTGAATTTAAAGATCCCGTTGTTTTATTATCGCGGAGATTCTGGCTCACAAATAAAGACAACGTTCGACCAACTTTCTTTAACTTTTTGGTATAAAAGGCACTAGCAAAAAATGTTTGTTCCGTACCATCATTCCTATTGTCACGAATACTATTATTAATCAAACTCTCGTCTCCCCTGCTGCTGCTAGTGTTAAACCGTTCACTGCTCTCCGTATCTGAGAGTGAGCCATCCACTATAATCTTCAAGTTGGATGTAGTATCCAGCTTAATTTCATAAGTGGCATCCAACTTCTGACGGTTGGTTGTATTATTAAAATCACGATCTGAAATTTCATTGATCACTCCAGTCGGAAGATTATTCTGTGTCTGGGTGTTTGAAGTACCATCCACATTCAAGTAAGAACCTTTAAAATTGGTATTGAGAGATTCTTTATCCTGATTCCACTTCACATCATAATGCAGTCCACCCGTTCGTGCAACAGGAATACCCTGACCGTTATATTCTGATCCTCCACCGGAGAAATAAACTCCCCCATTGTCTGATACCTGCACCCCTGCGCCATATTTACCGGCATCTTCCCAACCCAAGCCCACCGTACCATCGTTTCCCGCAATTGCATAAGCAGAAAACTTACGTTTCCCTTTAAACACATTCAGCATTCCCTGTCCCTTGTAAAATTCGTCAGATCCTGCCCCAATATCTACTTTTCCGAAGTACCCACTCTTTTTGTCTTCCTTCAGTTTAATGTTCAGTGTTTTCGTCTTTTCCCCATCATCAATACCGGTGAAAGTAGCCTGGTCGCTTTTTTTATCATACAATTGCACCTTATCCACCATATCCGCACGAATATTCTTCGTTACCAACGTAGGGTCATCACCGAAAAATTCTTCTCCATCAACCAGCACCTTTTTAACTACCTCCCCTTGTGCTGTAATTTTACCATCCTTATCCACCTGGATACCCGGAAACTGTTTAATTAAATCCTCTACTCTTGAGTTAGGCTGAATTTCGAAACTTCCGGCGTTAAATTCTGTCGTATCTCCTTTTATCCGTACAGCAACAGCCTTAGCTTTCACCAATACTTCTGCCAGTAGGTTAGCTTTTAAGATCAACTTGACAGCACCAAAATCTTTATTCCGGTTAGCGGAATCCAGACTAAAACGCTCCACATAATCGGCATAACCCGGATAAGTCAGTAAAATAAAAAATTTACCCGCTTTTAATTTATCGACAGAAAAAGAACCGTCTGACTTAGCTCTAGTAAACGCAGCAAGGGTTGAGTCCTTACTGTTCATGATACTTAATGAAGCATTAAGAAGTTTAACGTTGGAAGCTGTATCAGATACCGAACCCTTAACTGAATATAAATTCTGTGCGTTCACGGTGTAGAAAAATAAGGAGAACAAGAACGCAAAAATGAAAAATTTCATAAAGGTTAATTAGGTTTTCCAATGATACAAATATTCCTAATTATTGCGAAAAAATATCTTCATTATTATCAATTTACAATGTGATATTTCATAACCATTAAAGATCTCCTTGCCTCCCTGACAATCTTACTTTTGTTTATTGTTAGCTTATCAAAATTTACATTAGTATTAATACACCCTACAGTTTCATTAATTTTATTTTCTAACCTAACTATTATGTGCTTCAATTGTATTACATTTGTATTATCTCATTAACCACGATGTTAAAGGAGAAACGAAGCCGTTAAGTTCACTTAGCGGCTTCAGCTTTTTTATATGCCTCATACTCTTTCAATACTTTCTGTCTTCGGTGCCTATGTTCAATAGTATATGCAGTCCATGGCAATACATAATCCCCTCTATCTGCTAAAACAAGTAAATATCCCTCTTCTTCATGATAGATCAGTATATTTCCATTTGAGCCCCTTTTATTGCGCCATACTTTTAAGTGATCACTTTTATAATTAACCATCATATATTTCGGCCATCTAATCCGCTCCATGCGCCTAATATCCGGCTCTCTGCATTGCTCTTCCTGCCCTTCATGGGTCATGTGGTAAAAAGTAGCTTCCTTATTATCAGATGATAAAGGATGTCTTTTTAATCCTACTTTTTTACCTTCGAATTGCTTAAGCGGATTTTTAATAAAATCTTCTTTAAAACATAAGTAAACAAAATCATAAAAGCTCAGCCAATCTCCACCGAAATGCTCTAAGAAAATTAAATCAGGTAAAACAAAATCTTCTACCATCAGCAACCGTTTCCTCCCTTCCAAATAAAAAGATTTAGCTTACTTTCTTTTGGCAAAGTGGTTTGTTGTAATGTATACCCAGAACGAAGTTTTATTTTTTGAATAATTTTTAGTTTTGTTGAGCTACTTTGTAAACCTCTGTGAAAATAAACTATAGCGCCTAAAAGCAAATCAACTAACTGTAAAGCCTGTCCTTCATGCGACCTGATGTGCTGTACTTTTTTTATTATCTGTTTCTCAAAATCATAATGGGTTCTTCTTAAATAATCTTGAAGCTTTATAATTTTATCTTGGCTCTTTGTGTCTTTGATGTCTAAATAAATATTATGTGAGCACTCCGGAGTAAGAACTATCTTAATTAGATCGAAATACATCTTGTAATAAAAATCATCATGCGTTTGTTTATAAGTAGCATAATCTAGTTTGCTCTTATCCGGTACTACCAAGCAACGGAAATGTAAATCATCATCATCAAAAAAATAATTTATAATATCTAAAAAGAAGGCTTCTTTGGCAGGAGAAATTTTATTCCATTTAATTTCGAAATAGGTAGGTAAACCATGCTTTACCTTAATCGCTTTCACTCTGCTAAAAATTTCTCCTTTTTTTTGAAGAGGAAACCAAATTGCACCTAAACCCATTATATTGAACCCATCGTTTTCCAAATGGCAGCTTTCATCGCAATAAATATTATAAACACTCATGGCTTTCTTTTATAACACCTGCAAATGGTGGGTTTGCCATCAAAATATCAAATTGAAAGTCCTGATTACTATTTTTATCAGTTCTTAGCTTTTTAAGCTTTTTCCATCCTTCGTAGTAGATATCTTTCCGGTCTTCGTCATCATCTATTTTTTCATCCCACCTCCCATAATCCAACGTATTTAAATGCAAGACATTTTTTTGCCCATCTCCGGCAATCAAATTTAGTGTTCTACCTACTCTTAAAGTTGTAAGCTTGATTTCTTTCTTACGAATGAGGCAAGTAATATATGGAGTTAATTTCCCTGCAATATCTTTAAGTATAATGGATTCTTCTAAAGCGAAAACTTTTGCTTTAGCATCTTTTTCAAATTGAGTAAGCTTATAATTGGAATCTTTAAGAATTTCTGAAAGCAACATTATTTGTATGTTAAAACTTTGCTAAAAGTAACTATAAATAGTATGGCATTATAAGTGTATATATCAAATAAAAAGTGGTTCTTCCTCAAGTTTAGTGAATTAGAAAGGAGTTAAGGCTAAATGTATTTTTAAAAGTTCAATACTGACTCTTCCATACAATTGACGCTTTACTGTCTTTTCAACTTATCTACGCTTCTTATAAGATAACAACATATGCCTCACTAATTCGTTAACACCATTTGCCCTGCCAGATCCATTACAATTTCAAAACCTGTTTAATTAATATTTACTTCTTGAAAGAAGTACGTTTGCCTAGCCGGATACCCAAACCCATTTCCTTAATCCTTGTTTCCAAATCGACCTTTTTTGCCGTCTTGCTTGACATACTTGCATTCTGGTCCATCCAATAACCTAATTTTAGCATCAGTACATTACCCACATATCCCATATGGTGCAGGTTCTTCTGCTCTACCGGATAACTTGCAGCACATTGATTCACAGCTACTTTCGGACGATCTGAGGCAGCCGTACTTTGAAATGCTCCAATAAGCGCGCAGGGACTAAAAGCCTTAGAATTAATCAATATCGCTTCCTCATCCAGTCCAATTGCGTTATAAACCAGCAAGGACATACTCAGCATCAGTATGCTCGAAGGACTTGCAATGCTGTCAAAACTAACAACCTGCTCATCCAGCGTTTCATAACTTCCAAAGTCAACATCCTTCACTTCCAGGTGTTCGTAATACTCTTCCCGGAAGTTAAATGCCACCAGCATCAAACGAACCCGGTATTTCAGCTTTCCTGCGGATAGCCCTTTAGGCCTTTTGATGCCGCTTTGGGTATTTAAACTCCCCAGTTTAACACGTACACGACCATCCAGGTCCTGCTCCACCTGATGACTCATCTGAAGCACTTCAGACAGCTTGCTGTCCGCATTAAACTCCATGCCGTTTAAATGACTCAGGTCCGCATCATGCAGATCGCGTTCCCCAACACTTCCACTAAAACCGTTACGGATGCTGCGGTACACCAACTGGGTACTCCGGCTCACAGCCGCTCCATCCCTGTGCAGGTAAGCTGGCTCAAAAGCCCGACGAATAATAGCCGCCGTAGAGCTCGATAAACCGAACTCCGTGGAGGTTTTGATACTTTCCTGGGTTTGTTTGAACTTTGCAGGTTTTCCCTGAATAATGTTCTTATCCCTGTACATACGGTAGACGACCGACCCTGCGGTTCCCCGTACTCTTCCTTTATTGTCAATTGTGGCCATAATATATTAGTTATTCGGGTAAGGTAATCATTTCAAGAACCTTAGCAGCGAAATTTCTCTTATATTTTGGGGTAAAAAAGAGAAAGCGGCTCTATACAATCTGGAGGGGGATTACAAAATATCCTGCATATTCATTAAAAATCAAACGATAAATAAACAGCTTATAACCTATGATAAGTCCCATAAATCAACTTGCAAGTCGGACTTATCATGGCATTAACACAGGTTCTTCTTAGAAGATTACACCACGTAATCACACTTCAATAACCACATCACCCATGTTAATTACTACCATATTAAACAATCTGCTACCTTCAGTTGTCTCTGAACATACCTACGTATGAAAACGATGAACAACCCCCGTCCTAAGCTTTTTACCTGGCATATCCATGGCAGTTATTTATACTATCTTTCGCAAGGCAATTACGACATCTATATCCCTGTTAAGGAAGAACAATCAGAAGGATATTACGGACGAGGTGAAACGTTTCCTTTCGGAGACAACATTCATGAAGTTCACATCAATGACATTCCGCAACTTGATCTGGATTGTATCATTTATCAAACCAACACTAATTACCTTAAAGATCAGTACGAAATACTATCTGCAGAACAGAGAGCGTTGCCTAAAATCTATATTGAACACGATCCACCACGGGTTCATCCAACGGACACCAAACATGCAGTAAATGATCCTGATGTTTTGCTGGTACATGTCACTCATTTTAACCGCCTGATGTGGGATAATAATGGCATTACCACTAAAGTGATTGAACACGGTGTAATCGTACCAAAGATTCCCTATACCGGAGAAATTGAAAAAGGCATTGTGGTGATCAACAACCTCCCTAGCCGCGGCAGGTTATTAGGCCTTGACATTTTCATGGAGGTGCGGGAGCATGTTCCGCTAGACCTTATCGGGATGAATACCGGTAAACTTGGATTAGGTGAAGTCCTGCATCCTCAATTACCCGCATTTATCAGTAAATACCGGTTTTTCTTTAACCCGATCCGTTATACCAGTCACGGTCTGGCAGTATGCGAAGCCATGATGCTTGGGATTCCGGTAATTGGAATGGCCACTACGGAGATGCCTACTGTAATTACCAATGATGTCAATGGATTTATCCATACCGATATTTCTGTATTGGTTGATAAAATGAAGGCGCTTCTAGTTGACAAACAACAAGCCACTCAGCTCGGCATTGAGGGACGAAAAACGGCATTGAGCAGGTATAACATTAAGCGGTTTGTTCGGGACTGGGAAGATACAATTGCACAGGTAATCCAGGCGCAGGTCATCAAATAAACCATGCAGAAAGCGGTATTTATAGATAAGGACGGTACATTAATTCAGGATATACCTTATAATGTGAACCCGAATTTAATAAAACTGGAAGGAAACGCTCTTGAAGGATTAAAACGCATAAAAGAACTGGGTTATGAGTTAATAGTGATTTCCAACCAGTCCGGGGTAGCACATGGCTACTTTGAAGAAAGCTCCTTAAAAGGAGTAGAAGATAAGATCAGGACACTGCTCAATGCACACCAGATTACCTTAGACGCTTTCTATTATTGCCCAAATCATCCGGAGGGGAAAATAGAAAAATATAAAGTAGACTGCGATTTTCGAAAGCCAAAGCCCGGCATGATCTTACAGGCCGCAACGGACAGAGGAATAGATCTTTCGCAATCCTGGATGATCGGGGATATTCTGCATGATATAGAAGCCGGGCACCGTGCAGGATGCAAAACCATCTTAATCAATAATGGGAATGAAACGGAATGGATTATGAATGACTATAACCACCCGGATTTTACTGTAAATAACATCAATGAAGCTGCAAGCAAACTATAAAAATATTCTTTGTATCCGTCCGGATAATCTTGGCGACCTATTGATGAGCTCTCCGTCAATCCGTGCCTTAAAGGAAACTTTTCATGCAAGGATTACTGTACTGACTTCTTCTATGGCGGCTGGTATAGCAAAACTGATTCCGGAAATAGATGAGGTCATAATCTGCGACTTCCCTTGGGTGAAAAATGCAGCTAACACCTCTTCCGATCATTTTCTAGATATCATTACAGATCTTAATAAGAAAAACTTCGATCTGGCGGTTATGTTTACCGTTTACAGTCAAAATCCCTTGCCTGCTACCATGCTGGCCTACCTGGCAGAGATTCCGGTGCGACTTGCTTATTGCCGTGAAAACCCATACGATCTCTTAACACATTGGCTTCCAGACCAGGAGCCTTATAAATTAATCAAACACCAGGTGAGAAGGGATCTGGATTTGGTTGCCTCCATTGGGGCTAAGCCATCACACGAAAATTTAACCCTTTTCCAGACGGATGAAGCCTGGAATACGGCTCAAATAAAACTGAACACATTTCCTATTAATTTACAAAAGCCCTGGATCATCCTTCATGCCGGCGTGAGTGAACAAAAAAGAGCTTATCCTTTTGAGCTTTGGGTTCAAACGGCACAAAAGCTGATGAAGGAAAATGATTATCAAATTCTTTTTACAGGAGGGATAAAAGAGAAAATGCTAACCGATCAGTTAGCGGAAGCCGCAGGCGATCAGTCCTTCTCTCTTGCGGGATTATTTTCTATTGAAGAGTTTGTGGCTTTAATCAGTAAAGCGCCATTGGTCATTTCCGTAAATACAGGAACTATCCATCTGGCAGCAGCAGTAAAGACCCCAATCATCGTTTTATATGCCTTGTCAAATCCGCAGCATGCACCATGGAAGGCGTACGGGAAAATATTACCTTTTACTGTACCCAGCGACCTGCAAAGCAAGAATGAAGTCATACGCTATGTAAATACCACTTTTTTCTCTAAAAAGATAAAAACGGTATTACCTGCAGAAATTTTTCAAGCCGTACAAACAATTCGGAACGGCAAGACCACTATGATACCTGAGATTCCGAAAAGTTTTATTAACTAAGCACTTTAGCGGGAGCTTCCAGCTTAGATTTTAAGTGTTGCTGAACAAGAGCGAAATCCGGATTTACTGTCCAGTCAATTACATAATGCAGTTCTCTGTCCAATGGTGCCCAACGATCTGGTTCGCCATCCATGCTGATGACAATACTTGACTTTTTAAAGGCAGCGGCCATGTGCGACACCCCTGTGCAATTGGAAATCAGCATAAAAGAATTTTTAATTAGCACGCCCATAGCTCCTAGATTGGTTTTCCCTGCAGCAATAATGGGTTCAAACTTCATTTTCCGACTCACTTCTTCTACAATTCGCAACTCATCTTTGGTGCCGGTAAGTACAACCTGAAACCCTTTTTTGATGCAATAATCGGCCAGTGTTGCAAAGTGTGCGGTAGGCCATTGTCGCCATGCTCCTCTTGACCCGGGATGGATACAGATATATCTTTGAGATTTCAAAAGTGGAAGATGTACGGCCATTAAATCTTCCTCATCTTCGCTGGTTAATGGAAATTCCAAAGCTGAGCTTTGTGGTGAAATGCCTAAATGTTCCATCAACAGGAGATGACGTTTGATTTCGGAGCCATGATTTGGATACTGCAGAAATAAACCATTGTCTAAAGTATAATGATCTTTTTTACAGAACCCGGCAGTAAAGTTGGCATTAAACAGTTCCACCATTGGGTTAACAATCGAGCCATTCCCCTGCATCTGCAAGGCCAGGTCAAACTGCTGCTTTTGAACTTCCGTTAAAAACGCGGTAAACGCAAGCGGATCTACCTCTTGTTCGGGCAAACCCGGATAACCTGGAAAATGAAGGAAGGAGTTAAAGTATTGAGGAAACCTATTGACGAAAGATTTTGCCCATGGCAATCCTGCTAAAGTAATTTTCGCTTGGGGATAAGCCTGTTTTAACGCGCGGATCGCTGGTATTACACAAAGCATATCGCCTAATTGAAGGGCTCTAAAAATGATTATTTTTTTTATATTTTCTGCAGGAAGCATCATATAGGAATAGAATTGATTTATACTAACAATATGTGTAGTGGTATGTTTAGTTATTTATTTGCAGGATATTTTTAAATTAATTCTCCTAAGCTTGATGGTTGATCTTAAAATAGCAACAAATAGATTTTTATAGCAAAATGACAGCTTAAAATAGTACATTCCTTCTTAAAAAAACAAAACCCTGTATTTTAAGGCCCCATAAAATTGCCAGTAGACTGATAAAAAGGGGATAAAAATTGAAGTAACTATCATCTCCGCAACGTGCTTCGGTGAGTGAGAGGTAAACGCCAACCGACGTGATATAAATAAGAGCAATAAAACGAGCCAGGCGCTGAAACTGATTAAGGCTAAAAATTCTGATTTCATCAATAATAAAGTGCAGCCTATTAAAAAGGTAAAGATCATGGTATAATAACTCCATGGTGCCTTTGATCTGATCCTGGATTTATACAACTCGGGATATTTTTTATAAAGCAGCGCATTGTACATTCCCTTTCGCTGTTCTTTGATACTAATTCCCCAAGGTGCTCTGCGAACGGGATGGACAACGATAGCTTCATTCACCTTTTTTAAAGGAATTTTATGCCGTATAGTTTTGAAGTGCAGGTCGCTGTCTTCCCGCCATGCCTGCTCAAAGTGCTCATCAAATCCTCCGGTTTCCCAAAGTGCTTTTTTCGTGCAGGCACAGTTTGCAGTAATAAACTCAGCGGTTTCCAAATGAGCCGTATTACGCTCAAAGTCAGTGGGATTTTCTGGTAAAGGAACAATTACCTGGCCACTTATCACTAGTTCTTCCTCATCATGATAGGCGGCAAGCAGCGAAGCCAGCCAATCCTGATCCGGAATACAGTCGTCATCTGTAAACGCTATTAATTCTCCCTTTGCTTTCTTCCATCCATAATTACGGGCAGCAGCAGGTCCCTTTTTTTCAGGAAGCGGATAATAAGATACTTTAAGATGAACAAAACCGGTCCAAACTTTAATTGCTTCAGCAGTAACGGGATCCGGTCCATCGCTTACTACAATAATTTCATAGGTACTCTTTCCAATAGATTGGTTTAAAAGCGCATCTAAACACCTGATCAGTAATTCGCTCCTCTTATACGTTGGAACTACGACAGATATTTTCCTATTCATTATTTTTCAATTAAAAATGAACCTATAATCAGTGCATCAAAAGGCGAAGACCAAAAACACTCTACAGCATCTCTGGGTGATGAAACAATAGGTTTGCCAAGGGTATTGAAGGATGTATTTACCAATACAGGCACACCGGTTTTCTCTTTAAATGCTTTTATCAGGTTGTAATATTGAGGGTGTTGTGTACTGTTTACTGTTTGAATCCGCGCTGTTCCATCTGTATGCCGTACTGCTGGAATCTGATCTGCTTTATCGGGTTTAACATCATAAATAAACAGCATGAAGGGAGAGTACTTTGCTCCTTCAAACCATTCCGGGGCATCCTCTTCGAGCACTACGGGTGCAACGGGACGGAAGTCTTCCCTGTCCTTCACTTCATTTAAACGCGATTGCATTTTTGGACTAATGGGTGAAGCCAGGATAGAGCGACTTCCCAATGCCCTTGGGCCGAATTCCATTCTACCCTGATACCAGCCAATAATTTTATCCTGAGCCAGTATTTCAGCACCTTCTTCAGCTACATTATCCAATTTTCGGTAAGGTACTTTGGCCCATTTAAGAAATTTTTCTATATCATCATCGGTATATTCAGGGCCCCAATACACATGATCCATGGTAAAGTCTTTTGTAGTGCTTTGTCTTTCTTGCGCGTCAATCCATTCTGCAGCACCAAGAGCAGTGCCTGAATCGCCAGCAGCGGGTTGAACCCAGATATTTTTAAATGGACCCCGATCTCTGATCCTTGCATTTAATACACAATTTAGGGCCACACCACCTGCCATACACAGATTTTCTTCCTTCGTTTTCTGATAAAGCCAGTTTGTTAACTCTAACACGGTTTCTTCCAGGACGAATTGCAGAGAATGTGCAATGTTAAAATGGTGGGCGGTAAATTCTTCATGCCTTAGTCGTGTGGGACCAAAACGTTCTTCAAATCGTTCATCAGTAATGGTATACTGGCCCTTTTCGCCAACAGTGATCATTTCCCGGAAGTCTTTTACAAATACCGGTTTACCGTAGGAAGCCAATGCCATCACTTTATATTCATCCGAAGAATGCAAAAACCCGAGGTAAGTAGTTAAACGTTCGTAGAGCAAACCCAATGAATGGGGCATTTGTACTTCTCCAATTCGGGACATCTCATTCCCTTTGCCTATGTTATAAGTGGTTGTAGCACGTTCGCCACGTCCATCAAGGGTAAGAATTGCTGCCTGAGAAAAAGGTGAGGGTAGAAAAGCACTTGCTGCATGTGCAATATGATGTTCGACAAAATGCCATTTAAAACCAAAGACTGTTGCTCCTTTAAATCGCTTTTGAAGGTGATGCGGGTACCCATCTACAAGCTGTGATGGACCATTTAAAATAGAGGAAAGGAACAAGGGATCCCAGGGGTTCAACCACTCCGTACTTGATGTACCTCCTGGAATAAATGGAATTTCTATGGAATGAGCAGATTTAAACTGATCTGGAATGAGTAAATAAGGATCAAATGAATAAGCTACATGATCTACATCGCTTAAATTGATCTGTGCAATCTGCAGACAGTAGTCGATAGCATGAAACGGCAATTCCCAGGTAGAGAAAGGAACAGGCCTTTTACCATGTTTAAAATGGGTGAACCGTTCATCTTCAGCAGCAGCTAATAAAACCCCATCTTTAATGATACAAGCAGCGGAATCATGGAACGCAGCATTAATGCCTAATGTGTACATAGTCTTCTTTTAAACAGAATAGAAAAGATATAGGGATTCCACCAGTGTAATCTACACTGGAATTTAAGGTAATGTTTTGAAATTATATAAGAGTAAAAAGTTTTTTAACAAAGGTCAGTACACCAGAATTTACATGAACAACTTTAAGTATACTGACCTTTATTAAGTTTAGTCGTGACCTTGCAATTTTACAAGCTTGTTGTAAATTCCTAAAAGAAGGAATGGAGCGGCCCATTGACCAACAAATAAAGCATCATGCCTTTTATGCATAATTTTCAGTGTAAGCGAAACACCAATAGATGTTAGTGCAGCCCACAAAAATACATCAGAAGGGATCTTAGCAGTCTGCTCTTCAATTTTACGGGCAACAGGACCCTCTTTGTGTTCTGGATTTACGTTTTCTAACATAATATTTTTCTTTAAGATGTAGATTGTTAACATCTTAAAAATTATTTTGTTGGTCTTTTTATAAATATATCCTGATCAACCAAAAACCTTATTTTCCTGTTTCCACATCAGAGGCATCCACCGGTTTAGATTCGGGAGAGCCTTTTTGTCGAAAATATATAGTCAAGATCACAATAGAGGCCACGGAAAGAAATTCACTCTGCCAATTTTGAAAGGTCTCAAACCAAAAAGTAGGTTCAGATAGAAACTGGACAATACTTTCCCGCGATTGGTGATGGATTTCCTGTTGCACATTGTGATCGATCCAGCTCCCGTATAAATGAAGTCCCCAACTAATAAAGAATAATAGAAAGAAAACTAATGACAGGGAATAACTATAAACCTTCAGTATCCAACCTCCTTTTCTCACTGCCCATGGTGCGTCTTTTTCGGGTTTTGGGTCACGGTCTACTTCATCCTTCCCTTCCAGTTTCTTTGATTCGGCAGATCCTTGTTGTCTGAGGTGAATAGTTAACACCACATAAAGAGACATTTGTAAAAATTCACTTTGAAAGTTCTCAAAGGTGGCCGATATAAAATGGCCGGTTCCCAAATAGGCAAGCAAACTTAAAATGGGTATATGTGCTTCTGATAAATCCTTATTGTGCTCTTTCCATCCGGTAAGTGCCTGGGCGGCAAGGGTGACTATAAATAAGGATAAGAATACGATAGAAAGACCATTTCTGTAAAAATAACTGTGCTTGCTCATGACTTATTTCTCTGTATGTGAAAATTTAAGAACGACTACACCTAAGGGCGGCAATGTTAATGACAGGGAATGTGTGTGGCCATGTGCAGGGATAGGAAAAGCATCCAGTTCATCTGAGTTTAACACATCACTTCCTCCGTATTTTAATGAATCTGAATTAAGAATTTCTTTATAAAATCCTCTTAAGGATACCCCAATGCGGTAATTAGACCGTACTACCGGTGTAAAATTGGCCACAAAGATCAGGTCTTCCTCTATATTAATCCCTTTTCTGCGCCAACAGATTACACAATTTTGATCGTCGTTATTTGCAATCCACTCAAAGCCCTCGTTGGTGAAATTATAGGTATACAGCGCCGGTTCATGATACAGTATATTCAGGTCTTTCACCAGACTTTGCACCCCATTATTTAGGAGATGGTGGTTTTCGTGCCAATCCAGACTATAGTCATGTTGCCATTCATGGCTTTGTGCAAATTCACCACCCATAAAGATCAGTTTTGCACCGGGGTGCCCATACATATAAGCAAATAACAACCTGAGATTAGCAAATTTCTGCCATTCGTCGCCAGGCATCTTATTCAAGAGGGATTGTTTACCATACACCACCTCGTCATGAGATAAAGGAAGTGTAAATTTTTCCGAAAACGCATAAAGCAAACTGAAAGTAAGTTGGCCCTGGTGGTACTTTCTGTATACAGGGTCATTCTCAAAATAACTGAGGGTATCGTGCATCCATCCCATCATCCACTTCATATCAAATCCTAAACCACCATCCTGTACAGGATGCGTGACACCCGGCCATGAAGTTGACTCTTCTGCTACGGTAATCACATCAGGAAAAAACTCGTGTACGGCAGTATTAAACTCTTTTAGGAAACTGATTGCTTCCAGATTTTCTCTGCCGCCATATTGATTAGGAATCCACTCACCTTCCTTTCTGGAATAGTCCAGGTATAACATAGAAGCGACTGCATCAACCCTTAATCCATCGATATGAAATTTTTCCAGCCAGAAAAAGGCATTGGAGATTAGGAACTCCCGTACTTCATTCCGATCCAGATTAAAGATGAAGCTTTTCCAATCCGGGTGAAATCCCTTACGGGGGTCTGCGTATTCATACAGATGAGATCCGTCAAAATAACCTAATCCATGTTCATCAACAGGAAAATGAGAGGGTACCCAATCCAGGATAACGCCTATCCCTGCCAAATGTAGTTGGTCGACTAAATATTTAAAGTCCTCCGGTGTACCAAAACGACTAGATGGTGCGAAATAACCGGTCACCTGATAACCCCATGACCCATAAAAGGGGTGCTCCATGATGGGCATAAATTCTACATGAGTAAATCCCATATAGACACAATAATCAGGAAGTTGAGCTGCAATTTCACGGTAAGTGAGAAAAGATCCGTCTTCGGAGGATCTTCTCCAGGAACCCAGATGCACTTCGTAAACAGATATGGGTTTACTGAGTGCGTTTCCTTTTTGGCGCTCCGCTACCCATTTAGAGTCATTCCAAGTGTACTCCTGATCCCAGGTAATAGAACCAGTATGGGGTGGAGTTTCCCAATGTAAAGCATAAGGATCACCCTTTTCTACTTTAAAACCATTGGAATTTTCAATGTAATATTTATAATATACCGCATGTGAGACACCGGGAATGAAGAGTTCCCAAATCCCTGATCCATCCCAGCGCACCTGCATGGGGTGACTGTTCTTATCCCATGAGTTAAAATTTCCTATTACGGTTACGTAACTGGCAGCGGGGGCCCAGACCGCAAAGTAAGTACCTGTCTTACCTTCGTGGCTAACTAAGTGAGATCCAAGCTTATTATAAAGATTATAATGTTTACCTGTTTTAAAAAGCGCTACATCAAAATCGGTAAACAAAGAGAATGGAATGGTTTGAAGAATGTCTGACATGGTTAATTTGTTAACTCCTTTTTGGTTAGCAGAACCTTATATTTTTTCATTATTGACTTAATACCACGCATAGGTCCGATGACTCAATCAGGGCGATTATTCAGCTTGTAATTTAGCTCATATAATGCTTTTTGCAGCAGAAAAGTTTGCAAAAAAAATTTCCTGACTTTCTTTGTCCTTGGGTATAAAATTAGCACCCTGTTCTTTTTGTAAATAAAACTGCATAAAAAAGCCAATCATATAATGATACCATTGTTCCAGATGAGGTAAAAATTGACTGATATCTTTAGGCCTGATTTTTTTATCCTGGTATAAACTGCTATATGCCGTGTACTGAAACGACCTGAGCATCCCTGTAACATCCCTAATAGGAGAATACTTCAGCCTTCTTTCATTATAACTTTTGCCGGCTCTCCCTCAAAGTCAAAAATGATAAAATCTTGACTTGTAAACAAAACCTGTCCTAAATGATAATCTCCATGGATCCGAATCTTAACAGTAACAAACGCATGTACTGCAGACTTAGCTGGATATTATACTCCCATACGATTGAGGAAACATTACTTATAATTACTCTTCTTCGGCCTTTCGAATCAACCATGTAATATAGTTTTATTAATTAAAAATCTCCTTCAGGACAGGTCCATAATAAATCAATGTGACAAATGCTATGTAAAAAGTTTGATTGGAAGAAAGTAAAATTAACTGAGTTAATCCGGGTCTTTCAGTGAAAGGTTAGAAAAGAATAATTAAAGATTACCGGCGGTAAAAAGAATGTAAACCTCTTTTACTCTTCACTCTACGAAAAAAGAGAACGGTTTTGAAACGAAACATATCATAGATCATGACAGCCATCAAGATAAATGCAGGCAGGTAAAAGGTATGGTAGTAATACCGTTTAAAGAGTAAACCTCCTGCAATGCCACCAAAGAAGAAAAAAAAGATAATCACCAGGTAAAGCATGATCTTGGGACGAAGTGCTGCCTTAGTTTTAACATCTCCATATATAGATTTTGCCAGGGCGATCCCCAGATCAGTAAACATTCCAGTTAAGTGGGTAGTTCGAACTACTGAGCCGGAAATTTCTGATACCAAGGCATTTTGCAGACCCATAGCAAACAGTAAGCTACCGCCAAAGATCTCTGTGCTGACAATGGAATAATCAAAGCCGTATCCAAAATACCCGACCAGCAGGAGAATGATAATTTCTACGATTATTGGAACCGTAAAAGCAAAACGTTTGTTATTCGTGGTGAGCCTTAACCACAGACTGGAAAAAAAGGCGCCTGCAAGAAATGTGAGCATCCATAGGCCAACCATACGTGCAGAAGAAAAATTACCGTTTGAAAGTTGATCTGCAAAAACAGCCACATGACCGGTTACATTCGTCGTTAAAATACCAAAAGCTATAAAACCAGTGACATTTACTACTCCTGCACTCATACACAACAATAGAGCTAATCGAATATTATTTTTATGGGTTCTGCGTTGTCCGGTATGATGAAACATTATTATTTGCAAAGGTAGCAAAGCAGGGGAGAAAAAAGAATGATACTGATCAATGAGGGATTAAACAACTCGAATAGCAATTAGTACAACCAAGTGAACCTTTCCTTTGATTTTTATTTTGGCATAATTTTAGTCCACAATATACATCTACTGATAAATTATAGTATTATGAAAAAGCGATTAATCTTAGCGACAACATTAGCATTTGGGGGATTGATTTCCTTGAGTGCAATAGCAGCAGAGGGAAACACTTCGGAGCATATTGTGTTACAGGATACAGTTAAAAAAACCGACTCAAGCTTGACAAATCCATCTACTGCTCCTTTACCAATGGATTCCACGAATACAAGGAAACCAGTTCCTAGTCGTACACCAATTCCTAATAGGACCCCAACAACTACTGATCCAATGAAAAGACCAGTACCAAGTCCTGCTAATGCTACAGATCCAGGAGCAAATCCGACCAGCCCAAATTCGACAAGTCCTGGTAGTCCATCAAGCCCTAAAACTCCTACACCTCCTACAACTAGTCCTACTGGTTCTACAACAAACCTAACACCATAACAATATATTAAAAAGCCAGGTTCGCTGTATTGAGTCTGGCTTTTTTCATTTACTCTTAATAAGTATCCGGGATGAAACAAGTTTTATTTCTTAGTCTCAACTTCAATCTCAACTTTTTCAAACACAATACCTTTAGAAGAATCGATCCGCATTTCCGAATCCTTACTTTTAACACTTACATTTTTAATCAGGATATTTTTTGCATCATTAATTGTAATCAGTTTATCGGCAGATACCTCTGCATTATCTAGCGTCCAATTAACTAAAGGAGATTCAGGGATGCCATTAATTTTAATAAACTGAGATGCCCGTTCGACAATGATATCTTTCATGAAAATATTCCTGAATGCCGGAGTTAACGCATCAACAGCTCTTGGTGGAAAGCGACTAGCCAGGTCTCCCATATGCACCGCACTACCCAGCATATCCCAATTAAAAGCGGTGAACTCCAGATTCATCCGAAGCCGTTCATAATATAAGTTTTCTCCGCCACCACCTCTGTTTCTTCTTGTCTTAAAACGGATGCCTACTCCAGTTTCGTCAAAGACACAATCGTGAATATACAAATTACGAATCATGCCTGCTGTTTCACTTCCACAAGTTATTCCACCATGACCCTTTTGTGCCAGGCAATAGCGGATCACTACATTTTCAGTAGGCTTATTTACGCGTAGACCATCTATTCCACGACCAGCTTTGATGGTAAAACAATCATCCCCAGATGCAAGAGTACAATATTCGATCAATACATTTCTTGACGACTCAACATCAATTCCATCTCCGCGGGGTATTCCTACAGAATGAACTGTTATGCCTCTGATAACTACACCATCACAGTATACAGGCGCAATATTCCAGAAAGCTGTATTTTCCAAAGTAATTCCCTCTATGTATACATTCTTACAGTTGATCGGTGAAATAAACATCGGCAGGAATATAAATTCACCATTATAACCTTCATACACCCGTTCGGATACAGGTTTATCCAGAGGAACCACATTTTCAATTACATCTCCCTCCATCACTTGTTTGCGCACAGATCCCTGACCAGGTCCTACAAGTTTTCCTTTTCCGGTAACCGCAATATTGGTTTGGCCATTTGCATAAATACAGGCGCCCAATGACATCACTTCAATACCTTCATTGCGGGTAAAAACAGCGGGACGATAATCCTCTACTTCTGAACTGAAATGTAATTCTGCCCCCTCTTGTAAGTGAAGGTTCACATTGCTTTTTAAAGAAATACGTCCGGTTTTCCATACACCCTTGGGTATCAAGACGGTGCCTCCCCCTTTTTTATTTACCTGATCAATGGTAGCCTGAATCTCTTTGGTCGTAATGCGACTTTTTTTTGCACCCATACGGGTGATACTCATGGTCAACGAGGGAAATATAGGTTTAGTAAACCGAGGCATTGGGAAAGGAGCCTTTACAGGGGCTATGTCCTGAGGCATACAAAGTGCACCAACCTCATTTTTTTGAGGAATGGTACTTAAACGTTCGGGAATAGACTGTGCATTAGCATGATAGAAAGTTGTTGCAAAGAAAAGTATGAAGAATATATATTTCATTTAATCAAGTATGGGATTTGAGTCAAAAGTAGCCATTCATCGACACTTTGGCCTTATATATCGATACAACACTAAATCCCTTCTCTTATTGCCAGATTTTTAATACATCATAAACTCAAGATCATGCAAAGAAAAGGATTTATAAAAAGCCTGTTAATTGGAGTGGTCGTTTAAGTACTACAGAACTCCAAATCAGTGATAGCTATAGTTCATTTATATCCGAATAGATGAAATAGCATTAGAATTGTCTTCTACGAAAGAGTATTTATCATTAGTGTATCGCATAAAAAAAAACTTTCCCAATTATTTTTGAGAAAGTATTTAATATTTAACAGCAAAGTGCTCTTGTTGATTTCAAATTTTTTAACACTGTTTCGTATTTCGTCCTTTTTAGCTACCTGTATAGAAAGTATCCTATCTACATACTTTGCCTCAATTCCTGCATCATCAGCACTTTCAGGCAATGAGAATGAACGAACAAAAGATTGATAGCTAAACTCGCGTTTATTACAGAACTCATCCTGTTCTTTTTGATCTGATTTTTGCTCTACAGTGATGGTGAGTATTTTCTTATCCAGTTGAACGCTAAAGCCTTCTTTTTTTAAACAGGAGCGAATCAAATTATCATTTTTAATGATAATTTGGCAGTATCAATAAGCGCGATCTTCCTTTTTAAAAGTATTGATCACGGTTAATAAAACAATTTTCACATCCAATGAAAGGCGCCAGCTTTCCATATACATCAAATCATATTCAACCCTTTTTCGCATGAGTACAGGATCCTCTGTTTCTCCCCGATAACCATTCACCTGGGCAAGTCCGCTAATACCCGGTTTAAGAAACTGGCGCACCATATACTGATCAATTATCGCACTATATTGTTCGGTGTGTTTTAACATATGTGGACGTGGACCGATAACACTCATGTTACCAATTAGCACATTAAAAAATTGGGGAAGTTCATCAATACTGGTACAGCGCATGAATCTACCAATTGGGGTAATCCGATCATCGTCCTTAGTAGCCTGCTTATTATTACTATCGTCATTCATCCGCATGCTTCTAAACTTGTAACATCCAAAGGTTTCATTGTTTCTTCCACTCCGGGGTTGTTTAAAAAAAACCGGGCCTTTACTTTGCCATTTAATTAGAATAACCAGAATAGGTATCAGCCAACTAAGCAGGAAAACGATAACAAGGCTACTGAAAAATATGTCAAAAAGACGCTTTCTGAATCGGTTTCTTATGATTTCCAAAGGTTCACGACGCAAGCTAATTACCGTAAACTGTCCCATATGTTCAGTAGTATAAGACATCGACAAATTACCCATTAAGTCAGGAACTATATTTAGTCGAACACAAGCCTTTTCTGCCTCTTCATCCAGGGCATGGGCATACTTCAAATGCTGATGATTCAAAATGATATATATGTCATTTATTCCATTTGACGCGCAATCTAAAAACACTTCAGAAACTATGGACGATAACTTATTATTTTTCTCATCAATCAAATCGCTATCGCTATTAAATTTAAATCCCCGAAAATGATAGTTTTGATCCATTTCGAGACTAGATGCCAATCGGAGACCCATATTGTTTTTGGGAATTATTAATACCGGACGTCTGACATTTAAATATCTAAACATCCCTAATTCAACAAATGCTGCGGCCAGTCTGCTTATAAAAAACATAATACCCAAACAGCCATAGTATGAAATAATAAAGTCAGAGGGTACAAAGCGTCTTATCCCTGAGAAAAACAAATAAAACCCCATTAAAACAAAGTGTCCTAAATAGGCCTTAAAGCACGATTTGAATATGGTTCTTAGATTAAGTAACCTATCTTTCCGATACATCCCGAAAAAACTGGATAAAAAAAGCCATACTATATTATTGATGAGTATAATGTTTTTATGAGACCCTTGAAATGAGGCAGGGTTAATTCCAAAAACAAGATACCATGCAAAAAAGAAAGCACAATTTATAACCAAAAGGTCTGTTATAATAAGTAGATAATGTAGTATGTAAGAATAGCGTGTTTTCATTAAAATCTTGGACAGTAGGCGAAGAAGACAACTTCTGATTCAAATATATCAATGTTATTTTAGATATATGAATAACTTAAGGTGGCTATACATTTATTATTTCTTGTTAAGTAAGAAATGTAATTGGTTGGTTTTCAACGGTCAGCTTGACTGAATGATAGCTATAGCATTTATTAAAAATAATTTCCCTATTTCAGATATGCGGAATCTTAACTTTCATCTATGCTAAAACACCAATAATAACATCGTTAATTGATTAATTAAAACAAACATCCGATGTTATTATTAATTAATTCAAGGAGTATATTGAAAGATATTTCTGTTTAGTTAGAAATAGTTAATAGTCAAAATCTCTTACGTAAGCTAAACACGCAATCCCTATAAGTACTAAAGTGATACCAGAAAGGAGAATAATCCGGATATGTCGTAAAACAAAATTTCTAGTCATAATAATATAGGGTTAAAGAGGTTAGCAAGTCATTTTTATGATAACAATATGCTGGGATTAGCAGCTACATGGAAATATTCATTTTGCTCTTTACGTAACTGATCAATAAGTCTTCCCTTTGGTAAGATTACATCATCGTAGGTAAGCGCTTGATCTTTGGGTATATCATTTTTCAAAACACACCCCTCGGCAACACCAATAGGTAAAAGATTATCCATTTCTGTTACATTGGCATTTTCGCAAACACCATATGTCATATAATGCCCTATTCCATCAATTACATCTCCGCTTTTCAGATCGACTTTTGCAATGGCAACAACTTCAACGCATGGAGCACCAAGCGGGGCTAATGCAGCATCATGGAACAATACTGCTCTGGCGACTGTTAATGGAACCTCAAAATGACATAAATGATAAGGTGTGTAAAATAAATATAAAGGACCTTCGCCAAGTTTATACAGATTCAGATAATGTTGCTGAATGGGATGATCATGTGTACCAAGGACAAATACGCCCGGACCAGGATCAGCACCTACAACATAGTCTACTATGCCCGGACCGCTTATCAAGTCTTCTAAGGGGTATAAATTTAAGATATCTTTTAGCGGAGTACCCGACGGAACTGTTGGCCCATGCATGCCTCGTTTGGCTACTCGCATACCCGTTCCATTGGCTACAATAGCTTGCTCAAATGAGATTTTACTTCCATCTGCAAAGGATGCTACCATTGCAGGTTTCTGTCCCCATTTTTTAGCAAATGCCTCTTGAGTAGTTGGATTACGGTAAGGATCATGAAGTCCTTTTATGTTACCACAAAGCACAGGTTTAACACCTAATGATTTCACGAAGCGGAATAAATTCATCTCCACACCCGGTTGATCACCATCAACATTCGTAAAAATAACACCGGCCTGATCGGCATACACTTTAAGTATAGGTCCAACCGTACCATCTACCTCTGCATCCATCAAGATGATATGCTTTTTATTCTGAATGGTACGAAGCGCAATTTGAGCTCCAAATTCAACCGCTCCGGTAACTTCAATGATAGCATCGATACCTTCTACCTCGCACAGCAGCATGGCATCCTGGGTGATACTATATTTACCATTGCGAATATTATCTTCCAATTCGACAAGAGAAGATATTTCATTTACTTCTGCTACACCCGCTTCATTGTAAGCACGTTTAGCCTTTTCAATTGTCCGGTTAGCAATAGCCACCAATTCCATTCCAGGCACATAGTTACATATCTGAAGGGCAATACCCCTGCCCATAAATCCGGCGCCTACCATGCCTACTCTAATCGGCTTATTTTCTGCTTGACGTTTTGCAAGCGCAGTGTCTACTATGATCATGAGATTTAATTTCGTAAAAGTTTTACTAATGATTTAATTTCCTGAAGTTCTGATTTCAATACCTGTTGAACTCTTTTTGATCCATTACCTCAGGGATTTAGAAGTACCCTAAATTCAGGATCAGCTAAGAAGGATAAACACCTTCAAGAAGAGGATGAGCTAAATCTTTTTCTGATACAATAACAGGTTGAATAGGCCATATAATCTGGAAGGCAGGATCATCATAGCGGTAGCCTCGTTCAGCACCTGGTATATACCCTTGAGTAACCTGATAGGTAACATCTGTATGGTCCAGTAAAGTTATAAATCCATGTGCAAATCCTTCCGGAACATAGAGCATCCTGTAACTATCGGCAGTTAATTCTACGCCTATCCATTCTTTATAGGTGGCAGAATTTTCACGCATATCAATGATCACATCACAAATTGCGCCTCGTGTACAACGAACCAGTTTAGTTTCTTCATAGGGAGCTACCTGCATATGCATCCCCCTTAATGTTCCTTTTGTCTTATTATAACTTACATTGGACTGCTCAATTGATGTATTGAGACCATAAGATTTAAATTCTTCTTTACAGTAAGAGCGGCCAAAAAAGCCTCTCTCATCTTCCAATCTCTTCACATCAATAATAAATGCACCTTTTAATTTGGTTTCTGAAAATATCATTTTATATGCTTAAAGGGTTTGCGTAATAGTTTCCGGACTTGATATTGATTTTACTTTATGGTTCCATTCTAAATCATCGTTAAGCAATCCGCTCTCCTGAAGTCTGGTCAGAACCATTAAACGCATTAAAAGCGAATCACGGAATCCAGCATCAGCAAAATTCATAGCAATCAGTCCTTCATATAATTCGCGAATGGTTTGTTGTAAAGTATATATCGGTTGGTGATCAGGAGCCAACTGTTTAAAAAGATCAAAGTTTACACGATATGAGCGTTTGTCTGGAGCTGCATCTTTATTTAACATCACACTTGTGCCCGGTATAACTGCAATTACAGCTTCAGCAATCTCTTTAACCTGGTAATTCCATTCCTTGCATCCTGTATTAACAGCAAGAAATTCCCCTCCATTATCCGCATTTCTGGTCACTGCCCACTCCATTGCACGAGCCATATCCTTTACATGTATAAGTGGTCGCCAAGGACTGCCATCACTTAATATATTAATTTGTCCTGATGTAACCGCACCGGCAACAAAGTCATTAAGCACCAGATCTAGTCTTAATCTGCTACTCATTCCGCAAGCAGTAGCAAAACGCAAACAGGTGACAGTAAAGTTTTCGTCTGCCAGTTGTTCTAAATCCAATTCAGTAGAAACCTTTGATTTTGCATAAGCAGTAAGCGGATTTAATTCAGAAGTCTCTGTTTTAGGAGCATCTCCGGCAGCTCCATACACACTACAACTTGATGCAAATACAAATGAGCTTGCCCCAGCGGCTTTTGCCATTTCAGCAAGCTTCACAGAAGATTTATAGTTTACATCAAAAGTCAGCTTTTCATATCTTGATCCCATTGGATCATTCGAAATCGCTGCTAAGTGAATAACAGCATCTACACCTTCAAGTACGTCCTGAGTTATTTTCCTGACATCACCAAACAGTTGCACATCAAGGTAATACTCTGGTAAGATTAAGACATTAGTTAAAGAAGAAGCAAAATAAGCCATGTCATATCCTATTAAGGTGGCTTGCGGGAATTTTTTACGTAATCGAGTCACTACACCGGGGCCCACATAACCCATGTTTCCCGTAATTAAGATTTTCATATATTTTTTTTATATAAAAAGATGAATTGAAAAATTTAATATCTTACTGCTGCATTAGACATTATTTTATGATACCAGGGCGCATTTCCAGATTGCCACATTTCTTCTAAAACCATTCGATCACGGAGTGTATCCATCGGCTGCCAGAAGCCATTATGACGATACGCAGATAGCTCCCCTCGTTTGGTCAGATTCTCCATAGATTCACGTTCCCAAACGGAATCATCATCCTGTATAAAGTCAAATACCCCCGGTTCTAAAACAAAAAAACCTCCATTAATCCAGGGCATATCGTCCCCGTTTGGTTTTTCCTGAAAGTGATTCACTTTGGTATCTTCTGCTCCCAGATTAAAAGCACCAAACCGACCCGGTTGTTGTACTGCAGTAAGCGTAGCCAGTGTTCCCTGTAACCGATGATAAGCGATCACAGCATCAATATCAACATCACTCAAGCCATCACCATAGGTCATGCAAAATGTTTCATCCCCTACGTATTCCCTCACACGTTTTAAACGACCACCTGTCATTGTATTTTGACCAGTATGTACTAAGGTGACTTTCCATGGCTCAGTATGATTTTTATGAACTACCATACTATTATTGCTCATATCAAACGTTACGTCAGAATTATATAGGAAGTAATTAGCAAAGTATTCTTTAATAACTTCTCCTTTGTAACCACAGCAGATAATGAAATCATTTATTCCATGAGAGGAATAAAGTTTCATAATATGCCATAAGATAGGTTTGCCACCAATTTCGACCATTGGTTTTGGCCTGGTACCACTTTCTTCACTTATTCTTGATCCATAACCTCCTGCTAATATCACCGCTCTCATATAGTTATATGTATAATTTTTTTATTTAACTCTTTGAATTCGAAATAAAGTTAAACGGAGTTGAGCATAAAAAAGCAACACTTATGGCACATGAATACAAAAATGTAAAATACTGAGAAGCAGAGAGAAAAGTTCTTTACAATTAATTTTTTTCTATATCAAAAAGAAGAAAAATATACCTTTAAACATCTATTCTAAGTGCTTAATTAAATGAAATAAAAAAAATAAACTGGAATAAATCACTGTGTAAAAAAATCACATGTAACATGCCCGCTTAAATCAAATTGTTTAGTAAAAATCCAATGAGGTAATTTTATTAAGTATTACTTCCCTATTATTTTACATAAAATATTTTCTTTTGTAAAACAATAGGTAAATTAAGGACGAATTAGCTTCCCACTTTTACATAACCATCACAACCATATTAACATATACGAAACAAGTCGTTTTTAAGCTAGTTTTGAGATTAATAATGCTATAAGTATTGACTCCAAACCCTTCCCCATAATGACCACAGTGTAAGTGCAGATGCGAAGCTGAAGGTTATTAAAATCACTTCATATTATGTATAAAATTCATACCTTATTATCTTGTTTACTTATCTTAATCTCAAGCTGCAGTTATAAAAGCGTACCCTATTTTCAGGACCTTAATAATACATCTCCAGTCTAAAACAGCGATCAGCTACACGATATGTAACTCATTTTAGATTCAGATTGTCTCTTTAATAAGTCCGCAAGTATATTATTTAAAGAAGCTTCCAAAAAAGGATTTATTTCCTTTTAAATAGACAGCCATGTGGATTATTGTGCCGGAACAAAAAAACATTCATCACAGTTTTGGATTAACATGAGACTGGAGTGGTTCATTCGCCTCATACGTAAACCCAACCATCTGTGGAAAAGATACTTATATTATAAACCCTATTTTGCCATAGTACCAATCAATAAAATATTAAAATAAAAGATTTACTCTAACACCGCATTTTTAAAAGCGAGCTAAAATCATTAAAACACAATAATTTATACCCTATACGTCGCAATTTTATTTTCAGAGCACTGAACATTTAGGCCATAAAATCCTTTACCAACAGATTAACAGAATTCGAATGAAACAATACGACTATCTGATAGTAGGATCAGGCCTTTATGGTGCAATCTTTGCTTATGAAGCAAAAAAACAAGACAAAATGCTTGGCTATTGATAAGAGACCACATATCGGAGGAAACATTTACTGTGAAAACATAGAAGGAATCAATGTCCATAAATACGGAGCACATATCTTCCATACCAGCAACAAAAAAATATGGAATTATGTCAATTCATTGGTTGAGTTTAACCGTTATACAAACAGTCCGGTTGCCAATTACAAAGGAAATCTGTACAATCTTCCCTTTAATATGAATACTTTCTATCAACTATGGAAAGTAAAAACACCTGCCGAAGCCAAAGCTGTAATAGATCAGCAGGTAGCCGATTTAGGTTATTGTCAATCCACAAAACCTCGAAGAACAAGCGCTCTCATTAGTAAGAACTGATATCTACAATACACTCATTAAAGAGTACACGGAAAAACAATGGGGAAGAAAAGCAACTGAATTACCAGCTTTTATTATCAAACGTTTACCCATTCGGTTTACATTCGACAATAATTACTTCAATGATCTCTATCAGGGAATCCCTGTTGGCGGATACACTAAACTGATTCAAGTACTTCTAGAGGGTACAGAAGTTCGATTAGGCGTTAATTATTTTTATAACCGAAAAGAGTTGAATGAACTAGCCGATCAAGTCATCTATACGGAAATGATTGACGAATACTACGATTATAAACATGGCGTCCTGGAATATCGCAGTTTGAAATTTGAACACACCGTTTTGGACACACCCAATTATCAAGGAAATGCGGTTGCAAATTACATCGATTCCGAAATTCCGTATACCCGAATAATAGAACATAAACACTTTGAATTCGGAGAGCAGATGAATACGGTGATCACCAAAGAATACCCGCTCGAATGGACTAAGAAAGATGAGCCCTATTATCCGGTAAACAATTCCAGGAATGACCAGCTTTTTAAGATATATAAAGATATGGCCCGTCTGGAAGAAAATGCAATATTCGGAGGAAGACTAGCTGATTATAAGTATTACGACATGCATCCTGTAGTAGGATTAGCATTAAAGAAAGTGGAAGAACTATTTCCAGATTATCGTAACCAAACCATGCAGATTCCGTAACATAACGAAAATCAGCATGATATGAAAAATTTATTTTTAATTCTCATCTTCCTTCTCACAACATTTAACTTCTGTTGCCAAGATGATGCATCAACCGAGATAGTGAACAGTAGTACTGTTATTCAAGATGAATCCGTTTTTGCAGTTAACACAAATAGCACTATCATATCAGCTAAAAACCCGGATCAGCGTCTTTCTCTACAAAACAAAATCAATGTGCAGTCTTCTCTAAAAAAGACCTCGTATTTACAATACCTTAACCTATAACACAATCCCTGCTGGTAGTATTGCTATTGCACCCGGATTGAAAGAAGACGGTTTAGACATTCTTGTTAATAACAATACAGTAAAAACAAAAGGCCCTAATATTGGCGGGATTCAAATGAGTAATGGATCATATGATTAAAAAAACATCAAGATCATTAATAATACTGTTGATACCCGTTTATCAACAGGAAACTCATCCGGCATCGTAGTTGGAACCTATGGTATTCCAAGAGTGGTGACCAACATAACGGTAGAAACCAACACCATATACTCAAGCACTCACTGTATTCGTTTACAATCGCTTCCCGGTAGTAAAGACATCTTTCTACTTCGAAACAACTGCAAAGAAGGATATGATTGGTTAAGCGTAATCACCAATACCTTTCAAAACGTTCAAGCAATTGGAAACATCAAAGGAATGGCAAATAAAACGATCAGTTACAGCCTGAGCATGACTCCAATTATTGAACAATAAGCATTTTAATAAGCATTGCTACCTATAGAAGGCTTTTTCAAAGCCGTACCAATACGTAATGGAACTCCAAAAACAGGGGTCCCATTTGCATCCCAAACAAATTTCTGAGCCCTTGGTGATCTTAACTGTCCACATCCCTGACCGGGAGCGTTATTAGCATGATATAAGATCCAATCTTCTTTTCCATCCGGCGATTTAAAGAACGAATTATGTCCCGGTGCATAAACACCATTCTCTGGCGATTGCTTAAACACCGGCTTCTCACTCTTATTCCAAGATGCCGAATCGAGCAAACTCTCTCCCGTAAACGTTAAAAGTCCCAAAGCATACGAATCAGTCCAGCAACCACTTGCAGAATAAACCACAAACAGCTTACCCTTATTTTCCAGAAACTGTGGACCTTCATTCACATTTACATGTGAAGGATTCTGTGCATCATTTAAATCCCCGTCCTTTTCCCAATCAAAATGAGGAGCAGAAATCCGTACGCGCTGCCCATCTATCGTCCAAGGATTGCTCATTCTTGCAATATAAATATCCTGCTGACCATTGCTATTTCCCTGCCAGCCTGACCATAACATGTATAACTGTCCTCCATGTTCAAACACAGTTCCGTCAATTGCCCACTTATCCGAAGCATCCGCTATCTTTCCCTTAAACACCCACTCCCCTTTCATCGGATCAATAGAAGAATTTTCAACGACATACATCCGATGATTGTTATTGTTACCGTCATCAGCAGCAAAATACATATACCATTTCCCATTAATAAAATGAAGCTCAGGAGCCCAGATATCATCGGAATATAAGGTACCCGGACTAGGTGTCCAGATAACTTTCTGTTCTGCATGTTTAAGATCTGCCAAGTCCTTTGTTTTCCAGATCGCCAATCTGTTCCCTAAAGAATTCGTGTAATAATAGTATCCATCTTTATAAATACTCCATGGATCGGCACCCGAAGGAAGCAACGGATTTGTAAATGTAGCTTGCACTACAGGATTAGAAACAGCTACCTTACTAGTGGAACAACCACTAATTCCGCAGTAAATAAACGCCAAAAAGAAAAAGCTTAACCTTTTCATAACCTACTTATTAGCAACCGGTTCGGCATTTAATTTTTTAATTAAGTCTACTTCATCCTGACGATAAGGCGTTCCATCTTTCTTAAAGATATCATGAAACCACTCAATAGGCTGACTTCCATCCGCTAAAGGCGTATCCCATGCATAGATGGTATTCGTTTTACCCGCTACAAATCCCCAGTTAATAGCCCCAACATTTTCCTTTTTTAAGAGCGGCAACACGTTAGAAAACCTACTGTTCCTGGAACGAGCCATATATTCGGTACAAATAAGCGGACGGCCAAAAGCTTTCAACATATCAATAACCCGTTGGTGCCATTGCGGTTCTTCATAATCGTGGTACGTAATCACATCCGAGTTTAGAGCTTGAAAAGCATTCAGTTTTTCATAATCCCAGGCCCAAATCCCCGCGCTAATAGGCTGATCCGGATTCACGGTTCTTGCCCAGCTAAAAACCTGTGTCAATAAAGGCAATGTTGTTTCCAACTTACCCGAATTACCCGGTTCATTATAAAGGTCCCAAAGCAAAATGCGCTTGTCATGTGCAAAAGATCCCATCACATCCTTAACATACTTTTCCAATGCTGGGAAAGTAGAAGGATCTTTATAATAAGGATCTCCAGGATCCTGAACCCAACCCGAATTATGGATGCCGGTTTTAGGCTCAGGCTGCTTTCCAGCCTTCCCTTCTTTATTCCAGCAATCATCAAAAAACACGAAAATTGTCTTAATTTTATGCTTGTCAGCTATGTTTAAGTACTCCCCAACACGGTCCTTAAACCCTTTTGGATCTTGTTTCCAGGCAATACTATGCAGATAAACCCGCATTGTATTGAACCCTATACCTTCAGCCCATCCCAATTCCTTATCTATAGTTTGCGGATCAAAAGTCTCGGCCTGCCACATCTCCAGCTGGTTTATAGCTGTACTTGGAATGAAGTCTGCTCCATTTATCCATTTATATTGCTCATACCAGGCATTTGCCTTTTCAATAGACCATACCTTACCCGGAAGATCAGCAGTACTCTTCTTTGCTTTTTGAGCTTGAATACTGGTTGCTGAAACCAGTAAGAATAAAATAACATAAAGGCGCTTATTCATATTTATCGTAATTTATCTTCTGTACTTTATTTAATTTCTACTAATGCAGGATTATAAAGTTTGTCTGAAACTGCTTTTAGTTTTGCTGTAGGAACCTTAATCACCTTCCGGTCATAGGTCATCAATCCATTTGTTTCTACTTCCACGTCTGTAGTTTGTGTATAAACAGCTGCAGAAAGTCCTACTTTAATCAAACCTTCCATCTTATCCATAAATGAGGAATAGGTTTTAAACAAATCATCAGCAGTTTTAAAGCTCTGATAGCCCCAGTTGTCCTTTTGTTGCCAAACATGATTATCAACCGGTAATCCCAGTCCACCAAATTCCCCTAAAACCAAGGCATGTTTGGCACCAAAGATCTCAGGACGAGGCATTGCCGGATCGGGATAATTATGCAGATCCACAATATGACCCACCGGATAGAAATTGCCCCCACTCGCACTATTAATTAAACGGGAAGGGTCCTTTTTCATCGTCCACTCTGTTATTTCGGCAGTTTTAAACTGTCCCCATGCTTCATTAAAAGGAGTCCACACCACAATAGAAGGATAATTATACAAGGCTTCCATAATTGCATTCCATTCCTTGCGGTAATAACCTTCAGATTCAAGTGTACGGTCTTTATCTGTTGCGCGACCTAAAACACCCGGACGCGGTTCCCAATGGTTACCCAAATCGCCACTTGGCATATCCTGCCAAACCAACATACCAATGGAATCGCAATAGTGATACCAGCGTGCCGGTTCCACTTTAATATGCTTTCTGATCATATTAAAGCCCATCGCTTTAGTTTCCACAATATCAAACTTTAAGGCCTCATCCGTTGGAGCCGTATATAAACCATCCGGCCACCATCCCTGATCCAGTGGACCATATTGGAACACAAACTTGTTATTCAGTAACATCCTTTGGATTCCGTTTTTATCCGGTCCAAGGGAAGATTTTCTCATCGCAAAATAACTAGTTACTTCATCCAAGGCTTTTCCCTTGCGCATCACCGCTATTTTTAAGTGATATAAGAAAGGACTTTCCGGAGACCAAAGCTTTGCATTCGGAATCTTCAATACTGCTGCTTCATTTCCATTAACCAACTGAGTGGCTACTTCTGTATTTCCATCCCATGCGGATACGCTAACTTTGTCGCCTGCCTTCAGATTTTTTACATCGCTCAGGAAGGTTAACGTTTGATTATCGATATCAGGTAATTGTTTTGTGCTCTGCACATAGGTTTCAGCAACCGCTTCAACCCATACCGTTTGCCAGATTCCTGTTACCGGTGTATACCAGATTCCTTCCGGTTTTCTTACCTGTTTGCCTCTTGGCTGAGGACCCTCATCTGTTGGATCCCAAACACGTATGGAAATTTGCTGGCGACTTCCACCTTTAAGCAATCCTGTTATATCGAAAGAAAATGGATCATTTCCTCCCTGGTGCATCCCTGCTTTTTTACCATTTACATAAACGGTAGTTTCCCAGTCCACCCCACCAAAATGAAGTAATACTTTTTTATTCTTCATTGTTGAAGGCAGTGTAATCGTGGTATTGTACCACAGGATACTGTCTTTTCCTACCCTGCGTCCTACTCCGGATAAGGATGATTCTACGGCAAAAGGAACTAAGATCTTCCCCTCAAAAGTCTTGGGTTGAACCTTATCCTTTGGCAGGATCGCATAGTCCCATAAACCGTTGAGATTTTTCCAATTCGGACGCACCAATTGTGGCCTTGGATATTCGGGCAAAGTACTTGAAGGATCCACCTTCTCTGCCCAAGCGGTTTGGATCTTTCCTGAAACTGGTTTCCAATCCGCACGTTGTGCCTGTACAGAAGTGCTAAGAATTAGACTTACAAGGGGAAAAAGATAAATATTCTTCATCTAAGATTTACTCTTTTAGTGTGTACTGAATGATCAGCCAAAACAACTTATCCTAATTTATATGGTTACAAAAACTCTACGAAGGTTTATAAAGAAGAAAAATTTACTTAACATTCAGTATAACAGAAGATTTATCTTTCTGTTTCCTGTTTTCCTCTCCTAATTAGCCTAACCTGTAGTATCCTTATTCTTCAAATAATTAAAAATTGTTATATGGCTTATATTTGTCATTCAAAGAAAAGGAATTAGGGTCAATATACTTTAGTCAAATCATATCAAAAACTATTCAATTCGTATCATTATGTCTACATGAGCTTGGTTATTTTATCATTTATTGGATTAATCCAATAAATCTAAGAATCAGGATCACTGTTTTTTCTATTGATTTTTTTTACAGCATGCAGCTGCTTATTTTTAAGTCGCTTCTCAATAGACGACTTTTTAGGCTTAGTTGCTTTTCTGGCTTTATGAATATACAGTGCATTTTTAAGATGCAGGTAGAGCTTTTGAAGCGTCCGTTCTTTATTTAAATATTGACTGCGCTCCTCTTCACTGATCACCTGGATGAGCCCTTCCGCAGTCATACGATTGGCTAGCTTTTGCTTCAGGCGTTCCTTTTCAACGGAATCAAAAACATTTGAAGCTTCAAAATCGAAATTCAATTCAGCCTTGCTGGCTACTTTATTTACATTTTGCCCACCTTTACCGCCACTTCTGGATGTTTTAAAAGTGATATTGGGTAACAAATCCTGAATTGAAAATTCCATCCTCAAATTAACAAAATAAAGCTGTCTTATTTAAGGTTATGGTCAAAGATAAATTGGTACATTGGCAATTTCCTATTGTAGTTTCGAACTAAAAAAAACCGCAAATTACACCCAGCTTCTCCGCACCTTCTCCGCAGCTGTTCCGCTCGCTAAGAAAATAATTTGCAATTTAGAACCGCTATATATCAACCTCTAGTACGATTTATTACATAACTTGTCAATACAAGTATTTACCTTGCCGATTAACAATTCATCTTTTAAATTTATAGAAAATGGCACATTATGAAAATGGAATCAATGGAAGTTTCCACGGTAAAGTAGGTCCTACAGTAGGTTGCACCTGGAAAGGGGTTGACTACATCAGAGCAGTTCCAAAACGAAGCAAAAAAACACCTTCCGCAAAACAAGCAGCAACAAGGTTGACATTCAAATTCCTGCATGAATGGCTTGCACCGCTGAAAGAAGTAATTACAATAGGATTTAAGGATTTCAATCCAAAAATGACAGCACGGATGGCTGCTCATTCCTATACGTATCATCATGCCCTACGGGGAGAATATCCGGATCAGTATATTGATTATTCATCGGTGCTGATTAGTTATGGCCCATTATCAGGGGTAGAACATGCAGCAGTTCGATTACCGGGATCCAATATCATAGAAATCACCTGGAATCCTGAAAATGAGTTATGCGATGCTTATTCCGGAGATGTACTTTTCTATCTGGTATACAACCGGGTAACCAATGAGGCCTTACAGGGAATTGGCACGGGAACACGTAGTGAGGGAATTTTGAGAATAGAAGTGCCTGGCACCTTTATTAATCAGGAGCTGGAGGTGTATCTTGCTTTTAAATCTTTGAAGACTAACAGCGTTTCGATAAGTCAATATTTAGGGACTCATAAATTAGGGTTTTAATAAAAAAAGGAAGGCCGTTTTAATAGACAAATGTAAAATGCAAGTAATGATGAGCAAGTAATTAGAAAAATGATTATCTGAATAATTGGGGTATAGGTCTGTTTATTAAAAATCCATGGTGTCCTATTCAACATATTTGAATCAGTGGGGACAAGAATTTATTGGCAAAGCCTTGAAAAATTCAAAGGCCGGGATCGTCAGGAACGTAAGGCTTAATGAATGGGTATAAACAAGAAAATCAATAGGGTACCTTTATGCCCTATCGATTTTCTTGTTTCAATAGATATAGGATTCTTAAATTTAATATTTAAGTTCTGATTACTGAATTACCTTTCAGATGCTGGGAAATCGGCACTCAGGCTCAGTTCTTTCCAAAATTCAAAATTCTCCTTTAACATCTCGTTTTTTTCAATAGCCATTTTAAATGCAGGCTCTCCAAGTAAAAGTCTTAACTGGTGATGTTCAGCGTAAACAGCTTCTATAATGGCCTCACATCCTCTAACAGGATCCCCTTGTTGTTTCCCACTTCCTTCTAGACTTGCATCCATTCGGACACCAACAGTGTCTTTATAATCTGCTATAGAAACAGGGGTACGAGATGTAGAACGTCCAGCCCAATCGGTACGGAAAGGTCCTGGTTCTACAAGTAAAACCTTAATTCCAAGCGGGGCAACTTCTTGAGACAAAGATTCTGATAAACCTTCCACAGCGAATTTAGTAGCATGATAGTACCCTGTTGCTATAAAAGCTCTCAGTCCGCCAATAGAAGAAAAGTTAATGATATGTCCATTGCGTTTTTCGCGCATTCCGGGTAATACCGCTTGTACAACATTAACGAGACCAAAAACGTTAGTCTCAAACTGTGCCCTTATTTTCTCTTCCTCGCCTTCTTCGATGCTGCTAAAGTACCCAAATCCAGCATTGTTTACCAAAACATCAATCTTCCCAAAGAACTCTTCTGCTTGGGATACTGCATTTGAAACCTGGGTTTTATCTGTTACATCCAATGATATCACTAATGAAGTATCTTCATATCCTTCAACAATATCCATAACCTGATCTATATTGCGGGCGGTTATTACCGCATTCCAGCCTTTTTTCAATATTAACTTCGCTAATTCTCTACCAAAACCGGTAGAGCAGCCAGTGATAAACCATACTGGCAAATTATTTTTTTCCATGCTTAATCCATTTATTTTATAATGTGCTTAATTTAACTGAACACTACTTGACCTAATCTGTTCTTTTAATAACTATCGAACTTAAATTATTATAAAAGACTGACATTTTGCTGAAATCATAATTTCATGTGCTTGTACAATTTTTATAAACGTTTGAGGTAAGTACTGCTCCCGATGTACTGACTTATTTAGGTACAGTTACAGGTACGCCTTTAAGCTTTGCTACCAGTATTTTACCGTTACTAAGCAATAGTTGGTTGTTTATGATACTCCAGTTGTTTACCTGCTTTAACGCGGTGAGGACTGGCAATTCATCATAACCTGAACATGCCATTCTAGTGGTAACTAGAGGAGAGAACATCATTTTATTCGTACCAGATAATTCGAATGTGCCTGTGAGACGATTGCAGCCTGTTGATCCAGTTACCCGATTGACCTGACCGGGATAAAATAATAGATAAGCAGTATCCCTACCTGTAGAAATAGGCTGGCTATTTAACTCAGTAAAATTCCATTTATACTGATAAAGGATTTCGCTGCCTCCATAATTGTGTTGAGTAGTTGCCAAACGTTTCTGACTGCAGCTATATGTCATGCTTAACAAGGCAAAAAAAAGGAAGATGGAGATCGTTTTATTCATACTATTTATGAGCTCAAAGGCCAATTTGATTTCTGTAAATTTTGAATAGAATTCAGAATAATTGCAACCATTCCAGTTAGACAACTAGTTTAGACGACGACAGCGGTATATTTATTTATAGCTGCTGTTATACCCTAACAAATAAAACCGTTAATTTTCTCAAAGCTGTCTACCATTATACAGTTAATGTGTGAAATAGTTTATAACCGACGAATTGATAAAATGGTCGTGTGCTGATGACTTCCGGCAAATGAATAGTATAATTGTACAAATCATTTTTAAATTTAAGCAACCTTGTATATAAATAAACTAAGGTATAGAGCACTTACTTGATGGGATAATAGACTAATTAAAGATGAGGTTTTACAAGATTTGATGCATAAAAGAAAGGGCAAACAAACTTTTAGATTGCTTGCCCTTTCTTGCTCCCAAGCCTGGACTCGAACCAGGGAC
>NZ_MDFN01000038.1 GCF_001730525.1 Arcticibacter eurypsychrophilus | reverse complement strand
AAGGGAGAAACTTACAGGAAGGAAGCTTTTGCCGTCAAAATATCCCAGTACCAACATCCGGTACCCCAGCACATAACGCATGGATACATGGTCCCATAAACGGCTGATGTTTTCCATTATGGTGCCCGACTTGGGCAACAGGCTGTCATCAATGATCAGCATCCGGTGCCCTGGAGCAGCACCAGTTCCTTTGGCTAAACAGATTTTTACAAATCGCCCTGCGAATCCAAACAGCAGCTTCTCCCAGTTGATTTCATGCATCTTTTTCATCCTATAAAAGCTATCCTTACGGGCTGTGAGTGGTGTACTACTGCTTTGTAAAAGAGAATGCATATTCGTTTTTCCGGTAAAGGGTACTATTAAAAGCATACCGAGTAAATCGGAAATCTTAAACCCTTTTTTCTTAAGTGGATCCAGTGATTTGTATATAGATTTAAATTCAAAGAACGATAACCAGTTTAGAAAACGTAATGTTATATTTTCCTTACAATCAAATTGTATTTTATTTCAGAAATTCTATTGGTATCTTTGGAGTGCAGCATGTTTTTTTGTTTTGTTTTGCGACTTTAATATACTCATTTTTAGTGTATTATTCAAAAAAACTGCTGCTTTTCTATGCACTAAATACCTATAAAAGTCTCCTGCGAAGTTTTAGTTAATAATTCAATTGTGTATGCCGAACCACTTATTTTATATCTAATAAGTTTGAAGATATCGTAATCTGCATAACGTCCTTTTGATTTTCATTATTCTTTTTTCATTGCTGGCGTCAATTCATATTCCTGAATTTAATAGGAGTTTTCCCCGTTTTTTGCTTGAACAGTTTATTAAAGTATTGAGGATAATCAAAGCCTAATTCATATGCGATCTCACTAACAGATTTATTTGTACTTATCAGCTTGCTTTTAGCTTCCTCAATTAAATAAAAATGAATATGGTCCTGAGTATTTTTACCGGTTTCTTTTTTGAGTAAATCGCTTAAATATCCAGGTGATAAATGCACCTGTTCGGATAGGTATTTTACAGTAGGCAAGCCCTTTTCTTGCTTATTGTCCTGGTTGTAATACTCGGTGAGAATTTTCTCAAACTGAACGAGCACTGAATTATTGGAACTCCTCCTTGTTATAAATTGCCGTCCGTAAAAACGGCTGCAATAATTGAGCAGCAATTCAATCGTGGAGACGATAATGTCTTGGCTATGTACGTCTATATTTTCTTCAAGATCAGTGTTAATTTTGGATACGCAGTCATATAAAACATGCTTTTCCTTTTCGGACAAATGAAGTGCTTCCGAAGTTTCATAAGAAAAAAAGCTGTAGTCCTTCATTTTGTCATTTAAGGAAGTTGGCCGGATTAGATCAGGATGAAAGAATAATCCCCAACCCATTATGTTTTCTGACGCTTGCTCATTATTGTCAATTTCGATGACCTGATTGGGTGCCATGCAGATTAAACTACCATCCTGAAAATCAATGGTCTTGCGACCATACTTGATTTTATTATCAGGGTAGTTTTTAAACATGATTGAGTAGTAATCTGCAGACATTTTTATTTCACAGTCTATTTGCTGATTCACTTTGCTAAAGTCTACCACACCAACTAGAGGATGGTGGATATCGTTACCCAGTCCGAATAGTAAAAATATCTCCGAGATCGTTTGTAAATGAATAATTTTACTCATCATGTCATAGGGGTTTTCGTAAATATGATGATTATTGAAGCCATTACCAATGCAATGGTTCCAATAATCAGGTTAAAGGGACTAAATTCCGAATTGGGCTTTTATTCCTGCCTCAAAAGATTCATCATCATTCTGCTTGTGATTTGCGATCATAAATTCCGCATCTTCGCCTGCTATATATCTCAATTGCGTAGTATCATCTGTGGCTGCTTGGTAAATGACATTAGCAATAACACTTGCCGGTGAAGCATTTTGAAATAAGGACTGCATAGCTGACATGATTTTTCCAATAAAGGGTTGGTATTCTGTGTAAGTTTCATTGTTGCTAAAATCAAGGGAACGACCCGTAAAGTCAGTAGTGATAGCACCTGGCTCAATAATCTTTACTTTACCTCCAAATTCTGAAACTTCGTATTTCAAGGATTCAGAAATACCTTCCACAGCAAATTTAGTTCCGTGGTACAGAGCTCCTAACGGAAACGCCATTTTGCCTCCAATAGAAGAAATGTTAATGATTGTGCCGCTGCTATTTCCACGGAAATGTGGTAGCAATGCTTTGGTAACATCTAAAAGGCCAATCACATTTGTATTAAACTGACGGATGATTTTCTCTCTTGAAAAAGATTCTAAAGGGCCATAGGCACCATAACCCGCATTATTAAGTAGGACATCAATCCTTCCAAATGTTTCGATCCCCTTATTTACCGCGGTTTCAATAGAATCTAAATCCAAAACGTCCAGTCTGGTTACCAGAACATTTTCTAAGAGATTTAATTCAGTTTCACTTTCAGGTTTACGCATGGTGGCAATAACGTTCCAACCTTCCCGCTGAAATAGTTTTGCTGTTTCTTTTCCTAACCCACTGCTTGCTCCTGTTATTAAAATTGTCTTTCTCATTTCTTTGATTTTAAATTATGATATAAAGGTCGAATTAACGAATTGATGACAGCTAAGACGAATTCAGGAAATTTGTATTGTTTTTACTGAACTTTGTGCCAAAAGGGGGAAAAGACAGCCGTAAAATAGGTATATATGGCGCCTGAGCTTTAGGAGTCGATACTCTTGGTTCGCAGCATGATTAAACTACGTACCAGTCGACGCCACATTGATTTTATCAAAATTCCCTCCTTTTGTGATCAGCTGAAGACTTTCATAGTCTAATACAGATTCAAAAAGAGTCAGTAATATTGGGAACAGAAGTGTGATTGTATCAATTATCAAAAACTCATTTCATTAATCAAACGATAATTTTAGTTTTTGATAATGAGTAAATGATAAATATTGAACAGTGTTTTAACCTACTTAAAGTCAACATTCGTTTATGGCTTACTGCCTAATAATGAGATATGTTAGAGCCGCATAATTATAATATAAAGCTCCCTATATACCGCAATATTTATTAGATAAAAAAGGCTAAATGTAATACGATTAATCACATTTTTAAGTTTCTTCTAATCTACAAAATGCCACATACAGCTGCATATTTACAATTATCAACCATAGATGAAACCCTTGAAAGAACAAAGCCGACATCCTTCACATGGCCAATGTCAAAAACCCAGGGAAAGTAGAATTAGCAGAGAAAAAATATCCAAAAAAAAATCATGGAAGCTTCGTAAAACTGGACCGCTCCTTACTGTATTAAAAAAAAGAAATACCATTAGAATAGTGGACTCATTGAAACCGCTATTCCTTAGTTTTCTTAAACCAAACTCGCTTTCCTGGCAAATTATCAGGAATTACTGCCAATGATTTTACCGCTTTAACGCTCGCAGCAATTGGTGTTCCTAACCGAAAGTCAAGGCCGAGCAAGAGGAAATTTCCTTTATAAAACATCACTGTGATCTTTCCTTCCCTGCCAGGATAATCGGATGGTTGCATATTAACCTCTTTCAACGGGTATTGTGAAGGCTTTTCGGATTGAAAAGCACCAATAATAGCGCAAGGGCTGAACGCTGCACTATTCAGCAAAATGCTTTCATCTGTTTGACAAATAGTGGAGTAGAGCATTAGCGACATGCTTACCATTGCCAAACAGCCATCCGGAACGGACTCAGTAAAGTTGATCACCTGTCCTTTGAAGTTTTGATATCCTTCCAGATCAAGATCCTGAAAGCCCAAATTTTCATAATATTCTTCCCTGAAGTTAAAAGCCACAAGCATTAACCGGATCCGGTGCTTCATATAGGCCCCGTTTGCTCCTTTGGGCCTTTTGATCTCTGTTTTAGTGTTCAATGAACCTAACGTAACGCTCACCAAACCTGCTGCGTTTCTACCAACCGAGTGGCTCATCTGCAGCACTTCATGCAGTTTACTGTTCGCATTAAAGTCCAAACCATTAAGCGCAGAAAGGTCGCCATCATGCAAATCCCTTTTCCCTTTCTCTCCGCTTACATTATTGAGTATCGAACGGTACACCAATTGCGTACTCCTATAAGCTGCCGTTCCATCCTTAAAAAAATAAGCCGGTTCAAATGCAGTCCGAATTACTGCCGCTGCTGAACTCGAAAGACCAAACTCGGTAGCACTCCTGATTGTTTTTTCGGTTTGCTTAAATGTTCTTGCTTTGCCCTGGATGATGTTCTTTCCTCGGCACTCAAGGTAAATCACCGACCCTGCGGTTCCGTGTAGCATTCCTCTTTTATCTATAGTTGCCATATGATTAAAATTTATTTTCATAAAGAAACTATATAGAAATTTAAGAAGTGAAAGTAACACCAAATCTTCCTAAATCTTCTTTAATACAGCAAAAATTTCCAAAATAAGGTATGGATTTACAAGAGAGATTCTTATGTACTAATTTGACCAAAATCCCAAACTATAATCATACAGGATAGCTACTGAAATGAATCTGATTCTCAGCATTAAAAAAGCAATAAGAATCACTTGTAAGTCCGACTTTAGCTACCCAATACCGGACTTATTCCAGAGGCTTATTGCATTCTTACTAGACCATTTAACTATCAGGTATCATCATTACTTTGTTATTTTTTATAGAGATTGACTGCAAGCATGGTGCAACGCGTTATATTTGCTATTCAATCACATACAAAAATAACCCCATGCTGACCCACCACGTACTTTTCTGGCTTAAAGCCGACATGACTATTGATCAAAAGGTTGCTTTCAAACAAAGTCTTGAAGCATTAAAAAGAGTTGAAACCGCAAATTCAGTTTTCATTGGAACTCCGGCTCCAATTGAAAGGGCAGTTGTAGATTCAAGTTACACCTTTTCACTAACGGTTATTTTTGATGACCTGGCCGGCCATAATGTATATCAGACCCATCCGCTGCATTTAGCTTTTCTTGATTCGTTTAGAATGTATTTCGAAAAAATAGTGATATACGACGCCGAATAATTCCTCATTGATAAAAAAAAGCTTTTTTTTTTAAAAAAACACAATTTAGCTTTACTGTAAAGATTACTTTCAAACATCAAAATCGTCATTTTTAAATTATTAAATCCTCAGGATAAAGCCTTTAAAAGCAGAAATTCTGAGGATTTAATAATTTAAAATCAATCTATATCGAAAAAATAATAAAAATTGATTAACTTTCATTGTAAAAAAAAACCCTTCAATTGCTCAGCAAGAAAACAAGGCACATTTGCGCGTAAACTGATTATAAATCCTTTCTTTGATATCATATAAAAGAAAGCACATAAGCATGACAATCAATGGATTTCAACGAAAAAAACAAGTTAAATTTAGGTCTGCTCCCTAAAACACCAACCGGAATTTTAGGGCTTGATGATATTACCGGAGGTGGATTGCCTAAAGGTCGCCCAACCTTAATTTGCGGCGGAACAGGATCAGGAAAGACTTTGATGTCGCTTGAATTCATCGTAAATGGCGCAACCAAGTATGATGAACCCGGCGTTTTTATGGCTTTTGAAGAGAAAGCGGAGGAGTTGATTATGAATGTGGCTTCTTTAGGCTTCGATCTGGCCGCTTTGGTTGAAAGTAAAAAGGTAAGTCTGGACTATGTGTATATCGACCCAAATGCGATAGAGGAAACCGGACAATATGATCTGGAGGGTGTATTCATCCGACTTGGGTATGCTATTGATCAAATTGGGGCAAAACGGGTAGTGCTGGATACGGTTGAAAACTTGTTTTCTGATTTGACGAATGAAACCACTATAAGGGCAGAACTTCGCCGGTTATTCCAATGGTTAAAAGAGAAGGGAGTTACAGCAATTATAACCGGAGAGAAAGGCGACAAATTACTGACTCGTAGAGGGTTGGAAGAATATGTCTCCGATTGCGTAATATTCCTTGATCACCGGATTATAAATAAAATTTCCACTCGTCTATTGCGAATAGTAAAATACCGGGGATCCACACATGGTACAAATGAATATCCTTTTTTAATCGATAGTGACGGAATCTCGGTTTTACCGATCACCTCCCTCAATATGGATAACGTGGCTTCATCGGAAAGAATTTCTACAGGAATTACAGGTCTGGATAGCATGCTGGGTGGACAAGGTTTTTTTCGTGGTAGTAGTATTTTGATTTCGGGAACAGCGGGAACAGGAAAAACGAATATTGCAGCCACTTTCGCTTCTAGTATATGTGACAAAGGTGAAAAATGTATTTATTTTTCCTTTGAAGAATCAGCTAACCAGCTCATTCGTAATATGACATCCATTGGTTTGGATCTTCAGAAACACATTGACGCAGATTTGTTGGAAATCATCACCTCCCGCCCTACGATGTTCGGTCTGGAGATGCATTTAGTTGACATGCATAAAAAGATTTCGGAAATCAAACCTAAGGCCGTAATTATTGACCCAATCACTAATCTGGTTACAGTGGGTTCTGTAAATGACGTAAAAGCCATGTTGATCAGGCTGATTGATTTTTTGCAAAAAGAACAAATTACTGTACTATTTACGGCTTTGACAATCAATAATAGTGTGACAGAACAAACCTATGAAGTGATATCATCACTCGTAGATGCCTGGTTATTGGTACGAGACATCGAATTTAACGGCGAACGCAATAGAGGGGTTTGTGTGATGAAATCAAGAGGAATGAAACACTCGAACCAAATCAGGGAGTTTATCATTACCGATGACGGACTAGATTTAGTTGAGGTGTACCTTGGTTCTGATGGTGTCTTGACTGGCTCCGCTAGGGAAGCACAAATCTTAAAGGAACTTACAGGGGATGTGTTGAAGGGTTATCAGAAAACACGTAAGGACCGTGAAATTTCTAGAAAGAAACAGATTTTAGATGCCACAATTTTGACTTTAAAAGCCAAGTTTGAATCTGCAGAAGAAGAATTAAACCGTACCTATACAGAAGAACTGTTAACACGGGATATCCAGGAAAAAAACAGAAAAGAAATTACGCATATCAGGGGTTCATCGCCTAAAAAAAATAACGAAGATAATGAGCCCAATATTGAAACATAAAAAAGAATTTAATGTGACAAAAAACGAAGCTTTCCTTATTTTTTTGGAAATTAGATTTCTTTTTAATTATAAAAAGAAGTAAAAGCTGTATACATACAAATTGATCAGGAAATATTGTGTTGAAAGAAGTTGTAAAAAAAATTGAATCTCCTAATAACTTTGTATTGCGGTTATTTGTTGCAGGTGCTTCGGCAAACTCTGCAAGGGCGATCTCCAACATCAAGTCCGTCTGTGAATTATATCTTAAAGACAGATACAATCTGGAGATTATCGACGTTTACCAGCAGCCCCTTATTGCAAAAGAAGAGCAGCTTATTGCTTTACCGCTTCTGATCAAGAAAAACCCGCTACCTGGGAGCAGATTGGTTGGTGACATGTCCGACTTAAAAAAAGTACTTAAAGGCCTTGGAATCAATGAAGATATTTAGTTTATGGAAACGAAAACGCTGCCGGAACTCATCGCTATAATTTATGAGTTAAGAGCAAAGCTCAATGAAACGCAAAATACAATTGACGCCATTTTTAATGGAGAAATCGATGCTCTTGTTGTTCCGAACAAAAATGGGCATCAGCTATACACATTAAAAAATGCTGATCGCAACTACAGGGTGATTGTTGAAAATATGACCCAGGGAGCTTTAACGCTGGATAGCAACGGGGTAATTTTATACAGCAATTCCCGTTTTGCTTCCCTATTGAATTTTCCCCTAGAGCATGTTATCGGGGTTCCTTTTGAAAACTTCGTTCCTGACGAGTTCAAAGCGGCTTTCAGAAGATTATTGAATAAGGGATGGAGGGAAAATATCAAAGACGATCTGTACCTTATGGGAAAAAACTTTGAGCGGATTCCTTTTCTTTTATCCTTAACAAAACTGGAATTTGATAAAGGCGAAGTGATTAGCATCATTTTAACAGACCTCTCTTTAATAATAGAGACCGAAAATCAATTAAAAGCTAAAAACATCGAGCTGGAAAAGGCTCAGTACATTACCGCGAAACTGAATAAAGAACTGAAGGATACAGTGAAAGAAAAGACCCGGGATCTTTTAATCAGTCAGCGTAATTTTAAGTTTTTAGCGGATAACATTCCGGTCATGGTATGGACAGCTGATCGGGATGGAAAATTCGACTACTTCAATCAGCAGTGGCTTGACTATACCGGTCTAAGTGTGGATGACTCTAAGAATGACGGATGGATGAAGGTAGTCCATCTCCATGATATTAAGGCGAGCATGGAGTCATGGCAAGCTGCTTTAGCTACCAGCATGCCTCTGGAAACAATGTGCCGAATAAGGAAAATAGATTCAGGTGAATATTTATGGCATCTGACCAAAGCTATCCCCTTTTTTGATGAAAATTCCCGTATCATAGCCTGGTTTGGCACCATGACCAATATTGAGGAACAAAAACAAGCTCTGGCTAAAAAGGATGAGTTTATTGGAATAGCTAGTCATGAGTTAAAAACCCCTCTCACGAGTTTGAAGGGTTATATGCAGCTGATCAGTGCTTATAAACAAAATGAATTGCCTCCAATTATTAAACAATTTGCAGGCAAAGCGAATGAAGCGATCGGAAAGTTGGCCAATCTGGTTAACGACCTGCTGGATGTAAGTAAAATTCAGATGGGAAAACTGGAGTTTAACACGTCGTTGCTGAACGTTTCGGACTTGATTCAACTATGCATCGAAAGTGCTCAATTCATGTATCCCAATTATATTATTTCAGTACATGGAAAAAAAAATGGCATAGTTACAGGCAATATGGAAAGGCTCGAACAGGTAATGATGAATTTAATCAGTAACGCAGTAAAATATTCTCCTGTAAACAAAGAAATTGATATTGAAACTGAAGTGACCGAAACAGAGGTAAAGGTTTCGATTAAAGACTTTGGAATTGGATTGTCAGATCATCAGAAAGAACGTATATTCGAACGTTTCTACCGGGTGGAGGATAATACCTATTCTACAAGCGGCTTAGGTATTGGCTTATATATATCATCAGAAATCATTAAAGCCCATAATGGAAAGATCGGGGTTATGAGCAAACTAAATAAAGGCTCTACGTTCTATTTTATTTTACCTATCCATGAATAAAGAATTTTACGAATATATTTTTACAAAACATCAAAAGACGGAGGCTGTTCCTTCGAATAAAGAGATAGCAGGTTGGGCATTAGGTTTGATCAGGATTTTGTATCCGGAACAGTCTAAAAGTTTTTTTTACTCCATACACGACATTGAGGTTGAGGTAAAAGCTCTGGAAATCAAGCTGAAAGAAATAATGGACTCTACACGGGCCTGTGAAGATTGTAATAATGAGCAGACGGCAAGGGAGTTTTTTAATCAAGTTCCGGAATTATACCGGATCTTAAACACCGATATTAGCTCCATACTGAGTGGCGATCCGGCTGCTAAAACTGAATTTGAAATCATCAGGGCTTATCCGGGGTTTTATGCTATTTCATTTTTCAGGATTGCCCATGCCTTATTAAAGTTAGATGTTCCTTTGTTGCCCCGTATATTGACAGAGTTTGCGCATTCTAAAACAGGGATCGACATTCATCCGGGGGCGACTATTGGCGAGTATTTGTACATTGACCATGGAACAGGGATCGTAATCGGTGAAACTTCCGAGATCGGATGCCACGTTAAACTCTACCAGGGAGTGACATTGGGCGCTTTGAGTGTCGAAAAAACAATGGCATCTAAAAAAAGACATCCTACGGTAAAAGATCATGTTGTTATTTACTCCGGAGCTACCATTTTGGGTGGCGATACGATAATTGGTAAAAACAGTATCATAGGCGGAAACGTTTGGTTAACGAAAAGTGTGCCACCGGGATCAGTGGTATATCATGAAACACAGTTCAAAGTTGTTGAACGTAAGCTTTAATTTTAATGGCTGGAATAATTGATTTAGTAGGGAATACCCCGATGGCTGAGCTGACAAGGCTCAATACCAATAAAAATGTAAAAATATTTGCGAAGCTCGAGGGTAACAATCCGGGTGGAAGTGTAAAGGATCGGGCAGCGCTGAATATGATTAAAAGTGCACTGGATCGTGGTGATATCAAACCGGGAACGCGCCTTATTGAGGCTACCAGTGGCAATACAGGTATCGCATTAGCCATGATGGCCCGTTTATTTGGTCTGGAGATTGAACTCATTATGCCTTCTAATTCCAGCCGGGAACGTACCGTTACGATGAAGGCATTCGGTGCAAAAGTGAAATTAATGGACAGTATGGAATTATGCAGGGATTATGCAGAGGAAAAAGGAGCAGAACCTGGTTACTTTCTAATGAATCAGTTCGCTAATCCGGATAATTACCTGGCGCATTATAAAACCACAGGTCCTGAGATATGGAAGGACACAGCCGGGAGCATCACTCATTTTGTAAGTTCGATGGGCACGACGGGAACTATCATGGGCAATTCTATGTTTTTAAAAGAACAAAACCCAGAAATTCAGATTATTGGATGTCAGCCTACAGAAAACTCCTCCATTCCCGGAATACGAAGATGGCCTGCAGCTTATCTGCCCAAAATATTTGATGCCTCAAGAGTAGATCACATTATTGATATTTCACAGGCAGAGGCCACAGACATGACCCGTAAACTGGCTAGAGTGGAAGGAATCCTTGCAGGGATGAGTTCGGGAGGAGCCGCATTTGCAGCGTTAAAGGTTGCGGAAACAATTGAAAAGGGCTTAATTGTTTTTATTGCTTGCGATCGTGGTGACCGTTATTTGAGTACAGATCTTTTCGGCTAAATAATTCAACCTCAGATTAATTATCCTTAATAAGTTCAAAATAATGACATCAATCAATTTCGTTGATTTGTCTTTATACAATCTCAAAGATTATTTACATTTACCCCATATTATTAAACCAAAATTAACTGAAACATGATAATTATAGCTGACGGTGGATCAACGAAAACAAATTGGTGTCTTCTTAATGATGATAACAAGAAAATCTACTTCAATACGGAGGGTTATAACCCCTATTTCGTAACTAGTGCGTATGTTGAGGACTCTTTAAAGAAAAATCTTCCTGAAGACCTAGAATTTGATAAAATAACAGAGGTTTACTTTTATGGAGCCGGGGTTCATAACAAAGAAAAAGCAGATCAGCTGAAGAGTGCCATGTCAACTGTATTTGTACATAGTGAAATTTTTGTGGGTCACGATTTATTAGCCGCTGCCCGTGCTCTACTTGGAAAAAGCACTGGTTTTGCCGCCATCCTTGGAACAGGAACTAATACCGGTATTTATGATGGAAACGAGATTGCTTTTCAGATCGATTCAGCCGCTTATATTTTAGGGGATGAAGGTAGCGGTTGTTACATAGGTAAAAAGCTATTAACCGACTATTTAAGGGGTTATATGCCTCAAGCAGTAAGAGACTCATTTTGGGAGACATTCCATCTGACTCCCGATGATATTCAGGAAAATGTGTATAGCAAACCTTTGGCTAATCGCTTTTGTGCGAGCTTTAGTAAATTTGTGTATGATAATACCGATAATATCGCTTACACACATAACCTGGTAAAAACATCGTTTACAGATTTCTTTAAAAACATTGTCAGCCATTACCCTGATTACAAAACACTTGAACTGAATTGCATTGGTTCAGTGGCTTATAATTTCAGAAATGTGCTGGAAGAAGTGGCTGAAGAGTTTGGCATGAAGATGGGCACCATTATTCGTTCACCTATAGATAATTTGGTTAAATTCCATATTGATCACAAAGTAGCATAAAATAAAAGGGGGGTGAATAACCCTCCCTTTTATTCTTTAGAAAAAGTAAGTTCTTTTTTAAAAAGTTTATTATAGGTACGGCGATCAAACTTATAAAAGGTAGCCGCTCTAAAAGCAACTCCATGCTGTTTTTCATCCAGCTCCTTAAGGATACCATTGCTTAGCATTTTCTTTCTGAAATTTCTTTTATCCAGCTTTTTATTCAGGATGGCTTCATACACGTTTTGAAGCTGAGTGAGCGTAAATTTTTCAGGAAGGAGTTCAAAGGCAATAGGCTCGTAGCTAATCTTTCTTCGGATCCGATGGAGGCTTTTTTCAAAAATCAGTGAATGATCAAAGGCTAATGCTGGAATTTCATTGACCGGACACCAGAATGCTTTTTTTACAAATGGAGTGTTGGGATGTAAACTACCTTTGCTATTAATGCGGATCATTGCATAATAGGCAACTGTTATCACGCGGCCTTGAGGATGGCGGTTTACATCTCCGAAGGTATAGAACTGTTCCAGAAAGATATCTGTTAAACCAGTAAAGTTAAACAGGATCCGTTCTGCTGCTTCTTGAATACCTTCGTTTTTCTCGACAAAGTAGCCGGGTAAAGCCCACCAATCTTCAAAAGGCGGGTCATTACGTTCAATCAATAAAACTTTGAGTGCACCTTCATCAAAACCAAAGATGACGCAGTCAATTGAAAATATAGAATCAAATTTAGAGAGCATTGTGTTAATAGTTAAATCTTATAATGATTTTCATCACAAATACGGAAAAAAAAATCAAAAATTCTCTTAGTGTAACCTACACACAGTATATTAGCAAAATAAAACAAAAAATAATATGTCCGAGATAAAAAAAATAGGTGTTTTTACTTCAGGTGGTGATGCGCCCGGCATGAATGCTTGTATTCGGGCTGTTGTTCGAACAGGCATCTTTCTTGGCAAAGAGGTGGTTGGCATTTATCAGGGTTATCAGGGAATGATTGATAAGAAATTTATCAACATGGATGCCCGCTCAGTACGTAACATTATACAACTGGGTGGAACTGTATTAAAGACAGCGAGATGTGCAGAGTTCAGGACTCCTGAAGGTAGAGCAACAGCGTATAAAAATTTAAAAGAAGAAGGAATCGACGCTTTGGTCGCTATAGGTGGCGATGGAACATTTACAGGTGCGGAACTTTTATCCCGCGAATATGATATTCCTATTATCGGGATTCCGGGAACGATTGATAATGATCTGTATGGATCAGATTTCACATTGGGATACGATACAGCTACAAATACTGTACTGGAAGCGATTGATAAAATTCGTGATACAGCGGCTTCACATGACCGCCTTTTCTTTATTGAAGTAATGGGTCGTGATTCAGGTTGTATTGCCTTACATGCTGGTGTGGCAGGCGGTGCGGAAGCTATTTTATTGCCGGAAAAAGAAACGGCTATTGATGATCTTATTTTAAAGCTCGAAGAAGGTGCTTTAAGCAATAAGAGCTCCAGTATCGTGATCATTGCAGAAGGGGAGAAAAATGGAGGAGCTTATAATGTGGCCAAACGCGTTAAGGAAAGGTTTAACTTCTACGATATTAAGGTAACTATTTTAGGACATTTGCAAAGAGGAGGAACTCCAAGTAGTTTTGACCGTGTATTAGCTTGTCGTTTGGGTTACGCTTCAGTAAAGGCGCTTGTTGCAGGTGAATCAAGAAAGATGGTTGGTTTACGCGGAAACCTAATTCAGCTTACCGATATTGTTGAATCTATAAATAATCATTCATACAAACTGGAAGATGATCTTCTGGAGATGTCAGCAATTCTATCTATATAAAGATGATTGCTGTTGTTTATAGTGGTTCACGAAATGCAGACTGGAAACTTTCAGAAAAAGGAATTATAGTTTGCGACATAAAGACTCCCGGCATCAATCCTTTTCTTAATGACGGGAAGGCAATCACCGCTTTATTAAGCAAAAACAATCTTTTAATTACCCATGCTGAAGATATAAAGCGTATTTATTTCTTTGGAGCAGGCGCATCTTCGAAAGGAAGACAACAAGTGGTAGCAGATGCTTTTGCCTCTTTTTTCAAGAATGCTAAAATATCAATTGACCATGATCTGAAAGCTTCGGCGTTGGCAACCTGTGGAGATCAGCCTGCAATTGTAGGTATTCTTGGCAGCGGCTCTAATGCGGCTTACTTTGACGGTAAAAAGGTTAAAGAAAACAACTATGGCATGGGTTATATCCTTGCAGATGAGGGTTCTTCAAACTGGTTGGGAAGAAATTTGTTACGTGATTACTTTACGGGGACAATGCCTAAGGAATTTGAAGCTATATTTGTAGAACGATACAAACCCGATAGAAAGTTGATCCTGGAAAAGATTTACAAGCAGGCAAGTCCGGTGTTATTTTTAAGTTCTTATAATGACTTTTTAATTGAACACTTTGATCAATTATATGTTAAACAGTTAATAGAGAGAGGACTTACTCTATATTTCGAAAGTTTTATCATACCATTAACAAATAAATACCCTGGTTTACCGCTGCATTTTACAGGGCCTGTAGCTGATGGTTTTCAGCAAACGTTAAACAAAATTGCAGTAAAGTACAATCTTACTATATCATCGGTTATTAAAAGACCGATATATAATATTTTAAATTATTACACGAATAAAAATTAATAACATGAAAATTGGAATTAACGGCTTCGGCCGAATTGGTCGTTTAGCATTTAGAGCAGCTGTAGATCGCGCTGATATCGAAATTGTTGGTATTAATGATCTTGTTGAGCCAGAATACATGGCTTACATGCTAAAATACGACTCAACCCATGGTCGCTTCAACGGAACCGTTGACGTGAAAGATGGTAATTTAATTGTTAACGGAAAAACGATCCGTGTTACAGCTGAAAAAGATCCTGCTAATTTGAAATGGGATGCAGTTGGTGCTGAAGTAATTATTGAATCAACAGGTTTATTCCTTACTCAGGAATCAGCTGGAAAACATATTACTGCAGGTGCTAAGAAAGTTGTAATGTCTGCTCCAGCGAAAGATGATACCCCTACATTTGTAATGGGTGTAAATCACTTGGAACTTAAGGCTGATCAACACATTGTTTCTAATGCATCTTGTACTACTAACTGTCTTGCTCCTATTGCTAAGGTATTAAATGATAAATTTGGTATCCTTGAAGGTTTAATGAGTACTATACATGCAGTTACTGCTACACAGAAAACTGTTGATGGTCCTTCTGGTAAGGACTGGAGAGGTGGACGTGGTGCTTACCAAAACATCATTCCTTCATCAACCGGCGCTGCAAAAGCGGTTGCTTTAGTTATCCCTGCTTTAAAAGGAAAATTAACAGGTATGTCTTTCCGCGTACCAGTTGCTGACGTTTCTGTAGTTGACTTAGTTGTTCGCTTAGAAAAACCAGCTTCTTACGAAGCAATCAAAGCTGCAATGAAAGAAGCTTCCGAAGGTGAATTAAAGGGTATCCTTGGTTACACTGAAGATGATGTTGTTTCTCAGGATTTCTTATCTGATTCAAGAACTTCAATCTTTGACGCTAAGGCTGGTATCGCATTAAACGATAACTTCGTTAAGGTTGTGTCCTGGTATGATAACGAATGGGGATATTCAAACAAAATAATTGACTTGGCTCAATTAGTTGGAAAATTCTAATTCCAGATATCTATAAAAAAGCCTTGCAGAATCTGCAAGGCTTTTTTTGTTTCCACTCATTCTACCAGAACTTAGACTGGCGGTTGAAGCGTTTGAGGATTAATGCTGACAGCGGAGGCAGGTTTAACAGGACAGAGTGTTCCTTTCCTTGCCAAGGTATTTGTTGAGTAGATATGGCGTAATTTAATTCAAAACCACTTCCATAATATTTGACTTCATCTGAATTGAATATAATTTCCCAATCACCATGAAGCGGAATACCGACACGGTAGTTCAAGCGGGGAATTGGGGTCATGTTTAATACGATAATGAGTTTTTCGTCCTTAATATTTCCTTTTCTGCAGTAAGCCAGAACGGATTGTTCTGCATCTCCGGATTCTATCCATCTAAATCCTTCCCACTCAAAGTTTTTTTCATAAAGGGCACCCTCTGTTGTATAGAGATAATTCAAATCTTTGATCACTTGTTTAATGCCTTGATGGGGCTTAAAGTCAAGTAAGTGCCAATCAAGAGACTGCTCATAGTTCCATTCAGAGGTTTGACCAAATTCAGCTCCCATAAACAGCAACTTTGTTCCGGGATGAGTAAACATATAACTGTACATCAATCTGAGATTGGCAAACTTCTGCCATTCATCTCCGGGCATTTTGTATATTAAAGACTTCTTTCCATGCACCACTTCATCGTGAGAAAGTGGTAACATAAAATTCTCGGTAAAGGCATAAACGGTACTAAATGTAATTTGACCGTGGTAATACCTTCTATGTACCGGATCCTGCTGAAAGTAGCTCAAGGTATCGTTCATCCAGCCCATCATCCATTTCATACCAAAGCCTAGTCCGCCAGTAAATACAGGCTTACTTACTCCTGGAAATGCGGTAGACTCCTCTGCGATGGTCTGAACGTCGGGAAACTGTCCGTATACCGCTATATTCAATTCCTTTAAAAAGCTGATCGCTTCAAGATTTTCGCGGCCTCCAAATTCATTAGGAATCCATTCACCTTCTTTTCTGGAGTAATCCCTATACAGCATTGATGCAACCGCATCTACACGTAAAGCGTCTACATGATAGCGATCCAGCCAAAAAATAGCATTACTGATTAAGAAAGAACGTACTTCGTTCCGTCCGTAATTAAAGATATATGATTTCCAATCAGGATGGAATCCTTCTTTTTCATTTGCGTGTTCAAATAAATTCGTGCCATCAAACTTATATAATCCATGCATATCGCCTGGAAAGTGCGATGGCACCCAATCCATCACCACACCGATACCATGATTATGCAGTTGTTCGATGAGATACATGAGGTCCTGCGGGGTGCCATATCGGGAGGAAGCGGCAAAGAAACCGGTGATCTGATATCCCCATGATGGATAATAAGGATGTTCCATCAGTGGCATAAACTCAACGTGAGTAAATCCCATTTCTTTGATATAAGGGACGAGTTCATCGGCCATGGAGCGATAACCAAGAAACTTTTCCGGATCATCAGGACTCCTTTTCCACGAGCCTAAATGTACTTCATATACAGACCATGGTTTATTAAGCCCATTATTTTGAAACCGGTTCTCCATCCAGTTCTCATCAGTCCATTGATACCAGGTATCCCAAACGATACTGGCTGTATGAGGCGGCTCCTCCCATCTTAAGGCATAGGGATCTGCTTTTTCCAACGACTCTCCCGTATTGGATTTTATTAAATATTTATAAACTTCGCCAGTAGATATGCCAGGAAAAAAGCCTTCCCAGATACCTGAACTGTCCCATCTGCTAAAGAGCGGACTTGCAGTATGATTCCAACCGTTAAAGTTTCCGATAACAGATACGCCAAGTGCATTTGGTGCCCAGACTGCAAAGTAAGTTCCCGAAACTCCCTCCTCATTTTTGACAACATGTGATCCTAGTTTATCATAGAGCTTGTAATGCTTCCCCGCTTTGAATAAATGAATGTCAAAATCAGTAAAACGAGAATAAGCAATGGTGGGTGCAGTTGTAGTAGCTAAACTTTTCTTCCGGCTTTTCATTATATGTTCTGAGTAGATTAAATTAACACCTGTATTTCTTTAAAGTTTTTATTTGCTTTAATACGTACCCGTTTTAAAGCATCGAATTCCAATTCTACTTTTTGTTCTCTTCCGTCGATAATCACCCGCGTAGGCAGAAAAGGCAAACCTATAAATTTTATATCGTATGTTTCATACCTTGGTGTATATAGGCCTTCGGAGAATTGACGGATACTACAGCTGCTGGCATCACCCTTGACGACAAATTTCTTTTCCGTGTAAATGTCCTGTTCGTAGGCAAATGTATCTCCATGGTCTTCATAATAAAATGAGTTCACCTCATAGGATGAAAAGTAGACCTGGAATTTTATTTCATCAAGGTCAATTTCATTGACATACTGCATTACAGGCCACTCCGGAATAACGGAACCTGCTTTTACGCAGATAGGCATACTGTCCAGTTCTGCTTGTATAACATGCTCTTCTCCGCCTTCGCGTTTTTCATGCGTCCAGTAATCATACCAGGTACCGGGAGGAAGATAAACGACTTTTGAGGTTTGTCCAGGATTCAAGATAGGAGAAATAAGAATTTTATCGCCAAAGGTAAATTCTTCCTCTCTGAACCTATTTCCTTCTTTATCTTGCTCAATCATGACAATAGGCCTTAAGATAGGGAATCCAAATTTATGATTTTCCCAGAAAGCAGAGTAAATGTAGGGAAGTAGTTTGTATCGTAACTCAATAAACTTACGGTTCAGTGCTTCATAGGTCTCCCCAAAGCTCCAGGGTTCTCTCTCTCGGGTATCTCCTGCAGAATGCGCCCGCATGAAGGGAGTAAAAACGCCCAGCTGGATCCACCGGGTAAATAATTCGCCATCGGGCTCACCTGTAAAACCTCCGATATCGGTTCCACAGAAAGAAACTCCTGATAAGGATAAGCGGGTGCATTGAAGTAAAGCCAGCTTCAGATGGTCCCAGGAAGCCAGATTATCTCCGGTCCATACCGAGGAATACCGTTGGACGCCAGCATAACCAGCCCTGGTAATGGTAAGCGGGCGTTTATTTTTATATAATTTTTTTAATCCATCATAAGTGGCCCTCACCATTTGCATCCCATAAACGTTATGGGCTTTGCGATGTGAGCCACGCAGACCATCATATTGATGCCTGACATCGTCAGGAAAAGTGCCTGAGCCGAAAACAGCGGGTTCATTCATGTCATTCCAAATACCTGCAACACCGGTTTCAACAAGGCCTTTGAACAATCCACCCCACCATTTCCTGACTTCGGGGTTGGTAAAATCAGGAAACTGACATCGGCCAGGCCACACATGGCCTTCCATAAAGTAATCATCGCTTCTACGACAGAAGTACTTATTGTCTTTACCTTCTTTGTATACCCAATAATTTTCATCCACCTTAATACCTGGATCGATAATAACCACCGTTCTGAAACCATTATCCGCAAGTTCCTTCACCATTCTCTTCGGATCGGGGAAATACTTTTTGTTCCAGGTAAAGCATCGGTATCCATCCATGTAATCAATGTCAAGGTACAGCGCATCACAGGGGATTTTCTTTTCACGGAAAGTCTGTGCCAGTTTCATCACTTTACTTTCGGGATAGTAACTCCAACGGCATTGATGGTACCCCAGCGCCCATAGAGGAGGCATAGGATGAGTTCCGGTGAGTGTGTGGTATCTTTTTACCACATCCATCATATGAGGCCCGTGAATGTAATAATACTGCAGTTCTCCACCTTCAGCCCAAAAGCTTGTTTTGCTTTCTTCCTCGTGGCCAAAGTCAAAGTATGTTTTATAGGTATTGTCAAAGAAAATTCCGTAAGCTGTAGATTCTTTCAGGCCTATGTAAAAGGGGATAGAACGATATAAAGGATCCTGATCGCGGGCAAAAGAGTAAGTATCTGTATTCCAGTTTTGGAACCGTCGACCACGCATATTAAATTTGGTGGGTTTATCACCTAATCCAAAATAAGCTTCATCTTTATGGCTCTTTTTGGTACAATAAACGTAATAGCCACCATAATCTACGTTTTCCTCCCAATGCATAGCAGAGAAATCTTCGTTGATCATGTTTTGTTGATTATCAGCAAATGAGATCAGGAATTCTTTTTTACTGATTATGCAGGAAACCGTATTGGTTTCTACTATATAATCAAGTTCGGTTTCTTTTAAAGAAAACAGGGAAGCCGTATAGGTGATTTTAGGTACAGCATAGGAGAAATCTTCAAGAAATGTACTTTGAGGTGCCATGCGGATCCGAATAATCTCATCGCTAACGACCTTTACCTCGACGGTAGACTCTCCATCGGAGAAGAAAAAGTCATTATCGACCTGTTTATATTCTTTAACCTGCTGCAGATACCTTTTCTCAATGGGCTTTAAACCTACTATCGGATTGTTTACGTGCTGAACTCCTTCTTCTAATTGCTCTATGGTGATCTCCGGTAATGATATTTTATCTTTTTCGTCCATTGTTTATTATACTAAGCCTAACCAAGTGTTGGGGTAAATATAAATAAATGCATTTTAAATCTTGTTACCTTTGTAGTGTGGAAAAATCTTTTTCGGAACGTATATTCTTAAATCATTCTTCAGAGGAATTTAAGCAGCTTGCATTAACGATATTCCAGTATCAAATCACCAATAATCCGACATATGCTGCTTTTGTAAAGGGAATAAAAAAAAGTGGGGAATCTATACGTCATTTCGAAGAAATCCCCTATATGCCGGTTGAGTTTTTTAAAAACCACACGATATTATGTGGAAATGAGGAGCCTGAAGAGGTATTTAAGAGCTCGGGTACTACTGGAATGGTTCAAAGTAAACATCCGGTAAAAGAAGTTTCTATCTATCAGGAGAGCTTTAGGAAAGCTTTTGAACTTTTTTACGGTGCTGCAGAGGACACCATTATTCTGGCCTTGCTGCCTTCTTATTTGGAAAGAACGGGTTCCTCGCTTATTTATATGGTGGAGGATCTGATCGGGCTTAGCAACAACACGTCCAGTGGTTACTTTTTATATAATCATGCGGATTTGTTTGCCACCTTAAAACAGTTAAGACAGAGCAGTAAAAGAGTAATTTTAATTGGTGTAACCTATGCTTTACTGGATTTTGTAGAGGCTTACAAAATTTCGTTTCCTGATTTGATTGTGATGGAAACGGGTGGAATGAAGGGCAAGCGTAAAGAAATGATTCGGGAAGAGCTACACAAGCAATTAGCTGAAGGTTTTGGGGTTCCGTGTATTCATTCGGAGTATGGCATGACCGAATTACTTTCTCAGGCCTATTCAGATGGTAATGGAGTTTTCAGATGTCCACCCTGGATGCGCATTGCGATACGGGATATCAACGATCCGCTGTCTTTGCTTAATGCGGGCGTTACGGGTGGCATTAATATTATTGACCTGGCGAACCTGCATTCGTGTTCATTTATTGCTACACAGGATTTGGGTAAAAGACAGGAAGATGGTTCTTTTGAGGTAATTGGCCGGTTTGATAACAGTGATATTAGGGGTTGTAATTTGTTGGTGCAATAGGATTTGAATAACAGCTTCTCAAAATCATTTTCAGTAATGAGCCATTGTCTATTAACGAAATCAAATGATACAATTACCAATGTACAACCTTAACTATTTCTGTGGATTACGTGGAATTTTTTTAATTAAACTACGGCAACTGTACTTTGATTTAATTTATCTTAAAATGAAAAGTTTGAGATGCTTTTTTACAAGTCCTCAAACTTTTCAGCAAGCCTATTCTGCTACAAGTAAAAAGTAGTTTTTCTTTCCTTTTTGTACTATAATAAACGTTTCATTAATCAAATCAGAAATGTTAACCAAACCGTTAACATCGTTTATTTTCAATTTATTAATGGAAACGCCTCCACCTTGAAGCATTTTTTTAGCCTCTCCTTTGGATGGAAATACCTGTGTATTTTCGGCAAGCAGCTCAACTAGATTCAGTCCAGCTGAAAGTTGTTCCTTCGCAAAGGTATATTGTTGAATACCTTCAAAGATTTCAAAGATTTCCTCGTTTGTTAATTGGGTAAGAAACTCAATTGGGCCATTTCCAAAAAGGAAATTTGAGGTATTCAACGCTTTTTCAAGAGCTGCTTCTGAATGGGTCCTGATTGTTATTTCATTCGCTAATGCCTTTTGAATCAGGCGCAGATGGGGAGCCTCGTTATGTTCCTGTTCAATCGTCTCGATTTCTTCCTGTGATTTCAATGAAAATATCCGGATCCAGTTTTTGGCATCATCGTCAGTGGTATTTAACCAGAACTGGTAAAATTTGAAAGGTGAGGTTTTTGCTGCATCTAACCAGATTGCACCTCCTTCTGTTTTCCCAAATTTATTACCGTCTGCTTTTTTAATCAATTGTGTCGTGATCGCAAATGCGGTTCCTTTTCCAATACGGCGAACAAGTTCAGTTCCTGTTACGATATTACCCCACTGATCAGACCCTCCCATTTGAACCTTGCAATTTTTATTTTGCCATAACCAGTAGAAATCATATCCCTGGATCAACTGGTAGCTAAACTCAGTAAAAGAAAGGCCAGTTTCACCTTCAAGACGCTTTTTTACAGAATCTTTGGCCATCATGTAGTTCACTGTAATATGCTTTCCTACATCCCGGATAAAGTCTAAAAAGTTGAAGTTTTTAAACCAATCATAGTTATTCACCATTTCTGCACTGTTTGTTCCGCAGTCGAAATCAAGAAATTTCCTAAGCTGACTTTCCAGTGCCTGCACATTCTTTTGAAGGGTATCTTCGGCTAACAAGTTTCTTTCGGCAGATTTACCGGAGGGGTCGCCCACCATCCCGGTTGCCCCACCTACGAGTGCAAATGGCTTATGACCAGCCTTTTGAAAATGAATAAGGGTCATGATTTGTGTCAGATGGCCCACATGCAGAGAATCGGCAGTTGGATCAAAGCCTATATAACCCGACACCATACCTTTATTTAATTCTTCTTCTGTTCCTGGCATGATATCATGTAACATGCCTCTCCACCTGAGTTCTTCTATAAAATTCATTTCCTTTAATTGAAGGCGCAAAGATAGAAAATCTGAGAGTTAATAACCTTTAGCTTCCAAGAATCAATAAATCTTATTATATTGTAACAAACTCAAGCAAGCAAATTCCATGAACTTCCTATCTCATTTTTACTTTGACAGATTTGAAGATAATCCATACAGGATCATGGGAATGGTATTGCCCGACCTGCTTAAAAATGCGAACAAAAGCTGGAATCCGAGACCGGAGAAAAAGGAATATTTATTTGTGCAGGACAGTCTTCAGGTCCATATTATGGAAGGCTGGAAACGACATTTACAGGTTGACCGTTACTTTCATTCTTCCGAATTCTTTTGTCACCATACCCATATATTGAGGCTTAAAATCGCACCTTATTTAGAATTATCAGAGGTACGTCCCTCATTTGTAGCTCACATCGCTTTGGAGCTTATGCTGGACAACCTGCTGTTAACTGAAACCAACATGAATTCTGCACAATTCTATCACTGTCTAAAAATCGCAGACAAGAAAGTGATAGCAAATTTTCTATTATTGAATGACATTCCAGATTCAACTGTTTTTTTTCGTTTTTTAGATGAGTTTATAAAGTCTAAATACCTTGAAAGCTACCGGAATCCAAAAGATATCATGTATGCTATAGGCAAGATTTGCTTAAGGATATGGCCCGATCCTTTTACTGAGGAGCAGAAATTGCAGCTCACACTGATCCTTATTTCTTATTTAGAAGACCTTCGATCTAGTTTTTTAACCATTTTCAATCAAATTGAGGTACAACTGGAACCTTATAAAGAATATAAATAATACAAAAATGCTAACTTCGTTTTATGTCAATTATTGATATTAAAAGCCAAATAGAAGCCCTCACTACTGAGTTAATTCAGCATAATTACAATTATTATGTACTTGCACAGCCCACTATTACAGACTATGAGTTTGATATCAAGCTTAAGCAACTAATTGACCTTGAAAAGCAACATCCAGAACTTCAGGACCCTTATTCCCCTACACAACTAGTGGGTGGAGAAATCACTAAAGAATTTAAAACAGTAACGCATAAATGGCCCATGCTTTCTTTGGGGAATACCTATAATGAGCAGGATCTCAGGGAATTTGACGATCGGATAAAGAAAGCTATCGGATCTGATTTTGAATACGTTTGTGAGCTTAAGTTTGATGGCCTTTCCATTAGCCTGACCTACGAAAGTGGAAAGCTGATAAGGGCTGTTACACGTGGAGACGGAACAAAAGGAGACGACGTTACCTCAAACATCAAAACAATAAAGGCTATTCCGCATACGATAAAAGCAAATGATTACCCTGATAAATTGGAGATCAGAGGAGAGGTTTTTATGCATCGGGCTGCTTTTGAGCGTTTAAATAATGAACGGATCAACAATGATGAAGTACCTTATGCAAATCCACGAAATTTCGCTTCAGGTACTGTAAAGCTTCAGAATTCTGCTGAAGTAGCTCGTCGTCCCCTTGATTGCTTTCTGTATTTTTTATATACCGAAAAAAGACTTTATAGGACGCATTGGGAAAGTTTAGAAGCTGTAAAAAATTGGGGTTTTCATGTTTGTGAACATAACAAACTTTGTACTGGAATTGATGAAGTATTAAAGTTCATTCATTACTGGAATACCGAACGGTTCAATCTGAGCTATGATATTGATGGCATAGTGCTTAAAGTGAACAGTTATGCTCAACAGGAAGAACTTGGCTTTACGGCTAAATCTCCGCGTTGGGCAATTTCTTTTAAATTTAAGGCACAAGAAGTGGAAACGGTATTGGAATCTGTGAGTTATCAGGTGGGACGAACCGGAGCTGTAACTCCTGTTGCCAATTTAAAACCTGTTTTGCTTGCAGGCACGACCGTTAAACGGGCAACACTTCATAATGCAAATGAAATAGAGCGCCTGGATTTGCACGAAGGTGATACTGTTTTTGTTGAAAAGGGGGGTGAAATCATTCCTAAGATCACTTCGGTTAATACACTGAAAAGAAAGGAGGGCAATCTTAAAATTGTTTATCCTGATACTTGTCCTGAATGTGGAAGCAACCTCATAAGGAAGGAAGGCGAAGCCGCTTTTTACTGTCCGAATGATGAAGCTTGTCCCCCTCAGATCATGGGAAAAATTCAACATTTTTGTAGCCGCAAGGCCATGAATATCGATGGCATTGGGAGCGAAACGATTGAATTATTATACAAACAGGGACTAATTGAACACATTAGTGATATATATTCTCTTTATCAAAAGCCTGATCAACTAAAAGACTTAGCTCGCTTTGGGGAAAAGTCCATTTATAATATGCTGGAAGGTATTGAGCGTTCCAAGCAAATGCCTTTTGAAAAGGTACTTTTCGGCTTAGGGATCCGGTATGTTGGCGAAACTGTAGCCCGGAAATTAACGATCTACTTTAAAAATATTGATAGTTTGCAAAATGCAAGTTATGAAGAGTTAATAGCGGTAGATGAAATTGGAAGCCGGATTGCTGAAAGTATTGTAAGTTATTTTCAGGGAAACAGGCATAATGACCAAATTATTTTATTACGTGATGCAGGTTTACAATTCATACGGGAGGAAGAGGAACTTGTATTGTCCAGTGATAGATTGACAGGAAAGACATTTTTAATTTCAGGAGTCTTTGAACAATATAGCAGAGATGAACTAGCTTCACTAATTGAAATGAACGGTGGAAGGATGCTTAGTAGCATATCCGGAAAATTAAACTACCTGTTAGCTGGTGAAAATATGGGTCCTTCAAAATTAGAAAAGGCAACTAAATTAAAAATCCCTATCATATCTGATGTGGATTTAATAGACATGTTAAAGGTTTAATCTTTATTTACATAAATACCTATTAACTTAGCAGACTAATATAAACTCGGTTTAAGCAACCATAGGCAATACGAATGAACAAATTTCATGGAACTGGGGTCGCTATGGTTACCCCGTTCGATCAGGAAGGATCAATAGATTTTCAGGGCTTAAAAAAACTGATTAATTTTCAGATAGAAGGGGGAGTGGAATATCTCGTATCCCTGGGAACAACTGGAGAATCCGCCACTTTAACAAAAGAAGAAAAGAAATCGGTATGGAAATTTACCACGGAAACAGTGAATGGACGGGTTCCATTAATTGCTGGGATTGGTGGAAATAATACAAGGGAAGTAGTTGAAGGATTGAAGCAGTTTAATCCTACCGGTTACGATGCCATCCTCTCGGTAAGTCCTTATTATAATAAACCTACCCAGGAAGGCATATATCAGCATTATAAAATCCTGGCTCAGGAAACACCTTTGCCCCTTCTAATTTACAATGTACCTAGTCGCACAGGAAGTAATGTAGCTGCTGAGACTACTTTAAGGCTAGCTAACGATTGTAAAAACATTATTGGGGTCAAAGAGGCTTCAGGTAATATTGAACAGTTTTATGCCATCTTACGCAGCAAACCAGAAGAATTTTTATGTATTTCAGGAGATGATGCTTTGACACTTCCTTTGATGGCTATGGGTGGGAATGGAATAATATCGGTAGCAGGAAATGCTATTCCAGGCCTATTTTCCGATATGGTGCGGTTATGTCTGAAGGGAGATTTCAAACAGGCTGCTCCTTTGAATCTAAGACTAACGAAGTTTATCAGTTTACTGTTTGTAGAAGGAAATCCAGGCGGAGTTAAATCGGCATTACAACATTTAGGCATCTGTGCTGATCATCTCAGATTACCTTTATATCCAGTTGGGCAGACAACCAGCCTAGCTATAAAGAAAGAGCTAGAGAATCTTGTTTAATTAAAAAATTCTCATTAGAAAAAAGAGAGCCTCATAAATGAAGCTCTCTTTTTTTTTAATATATTATTTCTTAGCTGGAACTGAATTCTTGGAGTCCTGGACTTCCAGACGAATAGATTGAGCAAGATTTTTCATATCCTGTAATCCTTTTCTTAACCTCGTTCCTGCAGCACTATTACCTTTGTTGTAAAATTTGTCTGCATCGCCGTCTAAACCTGTTAATAGGTCTTTTAGCTCTTTAAATCTTTCATAATTTGCCATAATAAGTTAGTTTTAGTTCCTTTTTCTAAATACTAGCTAAAGTAATAGCTTTTTTTAAAATAAAAAATAAATATCATTAATTAGGGCAAAAACTGTAAATAAGCTAGATGCTTCTCAATTAAACAATTAAGCCTTTACGACATTCTGTTCTTTATAATAACCACTTTGAAGCTTAACAGCAACTTCAGAAAAAGCATCCAGAGTTACTTGAACATCTTCCAAAGTATGTGCAGCAGTAGGGATAATACGAAGCTCAATCAATCCTTTAGGAATTACAGGATACAATACGATGGAACAAAAGATTCCATAATTTTCTCTTAAATCCATGGTGATAGCAGTTGCTTCATTCAGTTCGCCTTTTAGGAAAACCGGTGTTACCATGGTATTGGTAATACCTAAATTAAAACCTCTTTCCCTTAAGCCCTTTTGAAGAGCAGTAGCTATTGACCATAGTTTTTCACGAAGTTCTGGTTTTGACTGTAACAATTCAAGCCTCTTACGTAAACCAATCACCATCGGCATTGGAAGCGCTTTAGCATAGGTTTGAGAACGCATATTATAGCGCAGATAGTTGATTATGGTTTCGTTTGAAGCAACGAAAGCACCTATTCCAGCCATCGATTTAGCAAAGGTTGCAAAGTAAACATCTACGCCATCGATACAATTTTGCTCTTCATGTGTACCAGCACCAGTTTTACCCATGGTACCAAAGCCGTGCGCATCATCAATTAACAAACGGAATTTGAATTGTTCTTTTAATGCAACGATCTCAGCAATTTTCCCCTGAGCACCAGACATACCAAAAACACCTTCAGTGATGACTAAAATACCACCCCCAGTTTGTTCCGATAACTTTGTTGCGCGCTCTAATTGTTTTTTACAGCTTTCTATATCATTATGTTGGTAGACAAATCGTTTACCCATATGTAACCTTAAGCCATCTATAATACAAGCATGACACTCTGCATCATACACAATTACGTCAAACCTATCGACTAGTGTATCAATAATAGACAACATCCCCTGATATCCGTAATTCAATAGAAAGGCATCTTGTTTTCCAGTAAACTTAGCAAGGTCCTGTTCCAGGGCCTCATGGTTATTTGAATTACCGGACATCATCCGGGCACCCATAGGGGCTGCTAATCCGAATTCCTTTGCTCCTTGCGCATCTGCTTCTCTTACTTCAGGATGATTTGCCAGGCCCAGGTAGTTATTTAAACTCCAAACCAAGTGCTCTTTCCCTCTGAAAAGCATATGAGGACCGATTTCACCCTCTAATTTTGGAAATGCAAAATATCCATGCGCCATTTTTTGATGCTGGCCTAATGGTCCCATGTTCTGGGAAATCTTTTCGAATAAATCCAACTTTTTAAAATTTAATAATTTCAATTATAAAGATACAAAGTTAACAAATTTAAAAGCCTTGAATTAATTAAATCATACAAAAGCAAAAGCCCTTATTTTCGGTAAGGGCTTTTGCTTTTGTATGATTTAATTAATCTACATTATCGTGTAAAAAGGAATTGTTAGGCCTTATTTCAGTAACACCATCTTCATTGGACAATGTAAAACGGGAAATCTGTGATTCAGAAGAATGAGGTACTTGCTGAAGTGCCAATTGCTTTCTTTTGTAAGCCGGCTCAACTTCAAGCTCCTGCAGACCGTTGGCAGATCGAAGCTTCATACTTAAATCTTTCAATCGCAAGATACGCTCGCGGGATTTGCGTAACTGCTCCTCTATCGACTCATCCGTTTTGTGTTCATCCGGATTGTGCGCAACAGATTCGACAGGTTGTTCGGGCTGAATATCATGAACTGCCGGTACTACCTCAGCGGTTGATTCATTAAATTGATATTCATTGCTTTCTGAAACTTTATACCCAAAGTCAAAAGGCTGTTCCTCTACAGTTTTCTCTTCTTCCTGTAAGCTATGCCTGATTAGTTTTGGCTTTTCTAAAGTTTTATTATCTTCTTTATTTGTTTTATGGGTTTGTGCACCAAACAAATCAACCTGCACTTCAGGAGCAAAACGAATTAATGGAGTTTCATCATCCTTTGTTTCTTCGGCATCATCCAGAAAAACATTAATGGGCCTTACCATTGGTGCATTATCAGGAGTAAGGAGAGATACTTTTTTTTGCTGGCTCTTTTCTACTTCGCGCTCTTCTTTGGTTTGAAAACCTGTTGCTATAATAGTAACAGACAATTTCTCGCCCAAGTTCTCGTCCATACAATTACCCCAAATCAGATCGGCAGCTAAACCAGCTTCTTCCTGAATGTAATCGGTAATTATAGTTACTTCATCCATGGATACTTCCCTGGATCCGGAGCTTATATTTAATAGGATATATCGCGCTCCCTCAATTTCATTGTCTTTCAATAAAGGAGAAGCTAATGCTCCTTCAACAGCCTTTAAAGCCCGGCTTTCACCTTCAGCTGAGTAACTACCCATGATAGCCACTCCACTATTGTTCATAACCGTTCGAACATCTTTAAAGTCAACATTTATATACCCTGGAATTGTTATGATTTCTGCAATACCTTTTGCTGCTGTCGTTAAGATATTATCTGCTTGAGCAAATGCAGCACTTAAGGTTAAATTACCAAAGATTTCACGCAGACGATCATTGGAAATGACTAGGTAAGAATCTACATATTTTTTAAATTCTTCCAAGCCTTCTTCTGCCTGCATCTTTCTACGTTTGCCTTCAAAAGAAAAAGGTGTAGTTATGATACCAACGGTAAGGATATCTAGTTCCTTCGCTGCTTTAGCAATAATCGGACTGGCACCTGTACCTGTGCCACCACCCATTCCTGCTGTTATAAACAACATTTTGGTAGTGCTTCCAAGCATACGCTTGATATCTTCGATATTCTCTATCGCAGAGTTCTTCCCTACTTCAGGAATTGATCCTGCTCCCATTCCTTCAGTGAGACTCGCGCCTAGCTGAACCTTGTTTGGGATTGGACTTAGCTCTAAGGCTTGAGCATCAGTATTACAAATGATGAAGTCAACACCTGTAATTCCTTGCCTATACATATGGTTCACTGCATTACCGCCGCCACCACCAACACCAATTACTTTTATAATTGATGATTTTTCTTTTAACATTTCAAACTGCATATCGCTATAAATCAATAGAGTAGATTAGGAATTCTAACATTTATTCATCTTTGTAATATTAAATAATTTTACACAATAGTTACCAACATATGTTAAAATTGTGGAAAAATAATGTCATGTTAATAATTACTTAAGATAATCCTCGTCTTTTATATCATCTCTGATAAACCGGGCACCGGTCTGTACTAATCTATCAAACAGCCCAATAGACTTTTTAACCTTAGTAGTTTGAGGAGATTGAACAAAAACACCTGGCTGTTTCATCATTTCCTCTACTTCTTCCGCTTTTTGAATACCCTTTATCAGAAGTCCTATACCAGTAGCATACAGTGGACTTTTTAAATCGTCGTATATATTTTTGGGCAAGATTTCATTTTTAGCCAAATGTTCATTTGGGTATCCAACACGGCAATCCAACCCAGTAACATATTCAACCAGTTGAGACAAATGTTTTAATTGAGCACCACCACCAGTAATCACAATTCCTGCAATTAGTCTTTTCTCATACCCCGATGCCTTAATTTCATAATAAACATGTTCGATGATCTCTTCCATTCTTGCTTGTATTACATAAGCAAGGTTTTTAACAGAAATTTCTTTTGGTTCCCGGTCTCTTAAACCCGGAACGGATATAATTTCATTATCCTTATTTTCGTCTGCAAGAGCGGATCCAAATTTTGTTTTAAGAAGCTCTGCCTGAGGTCTCATCACCGCACATCCTTCACGGATATCCTCTGTCACACTATTCCCTCCGAAAGGAATTACAGCGGTATGCCGGATGATACCTTCATGAAAAATCGCGATATCAGTAGTACCACCACCTATATCTACCAAAACAACCCCTGCTTCTTTTTCTTCGTCACTCAATACAGCGTCTGATGATGCAAGTGGCTCAAGAATCAGTTCCTGAGTTTCAAGATTTGCGTTCCTGACACATTTCAAAATATTCCTGACGGCACTAACATGTCCGGAAATAATATGGAAGTTAGCTTCCAAACGAACGCCAGCCATGCCAATCGGATCTTTAATTCCGGGCTCGTTGTCGATAGTAAACTCTTGAGGAAGCACATGAATAATTTCCTCACCTGGTGGCATTACCAACTTGTACATGTCTTCAATCAGCTTATCAATATCTTTCCGCTGAATTTCATTTTGCAGATCTTTTCTGGTAAAGATCCCTCTGTGCTGTAAACTTTTGATATGCTGACCAGCTATACCTACGTTTACAATCTTAATTTCCACATTTGACTGAGCAGCTGCAATTTCTACTGCTTGTAAAATACCATGTACCGTTTTCTGTATATTGGCTACCACTCCGCGGCTTACACCAGCAGATTCAGCCTTTCCCAAACCTAGTATTTCTATCTTTTTGTGTCCATTTCTTCGACCAACTATTACACAAATTTTAGTTGTTCCAATATCCAATCCTACAACTATAGGTGAATTTTTTGATGATGTAGTACTACCTTTATCCATAACTAAGGTGTTAAATTATTTTCTTATTGTTGTGTCTTTAATGTTTTCTTTTTTGATTGCAGCTGAAATTATCCATGAACTATCTGCAAGATTTTTTTCACAAATAATCTGATTGGTATACTTGATGTTAATAGTCTTATAGGCATTCCATCCAACTGCAGGCATCGCTTTTTTGTAAAAAGCTTTCAAATTATTAAATCGTATTTCCAGAGAATCTGCATTCCCTAATATAATCTTCTGATCACCAACCCTGGGCACAAGCTCTATTTCGTTTTGTTGATTTACGTATAACTGTTCAATCTGATCCTTCCATAATGTATCCTTCTCTATGTAAAGCGCTATTTTGTACAAATCACGAGCAGTACTTGTTTTTAAAGAATCCATTTTCTTTGTATAACTCTCCATGATATATCCATTTGCAACCAACACATGAGGAGTATAATCCATAGACGGTGGAAGTTTATTTCCCAACCTGTCGATATAAAAATTTTGATTGGTATAATTTATTACGCGTAGGATGGGTTCGCTTTGGATCACTTTAATGTGAACAGTACCATCCATATCGGCAAATACCTCCGCATCCTTGATATAAGGATTCTTCTTTAACAGGGCTTCTATTTTATGTGTACTAATTTCTTGAAATAACTTACCCAATAATAAACCTGAATGCTCTTGAATAATACGGTTCACTTCTTTACGATCGATAAAGCCGGCAGTTCCAGGAATAATCACTTTAATATCCTTACATCTAAGCTGACCTTTCTTTACATTGATGAAACTGATAAGCGTTATCAATCCGCCCAGACAAATCAGCCAGGTAAATAAATACAAAATCCGCTTCCATGCAATTCGCTTAAACATGAGACATTATTTTCTTTATAGGTTCAACCATTAAATCAATATCGCCAGCTCCAACAGTTAAAAGGAGTTCTGGTGGATTTTCAGAGATTAAGAGGAGTGCATTCTCTTTTGTACTTAAAACTTTAGTCTCACTCTTTACCAGGTTTAAAATAATTGCAGAAGTAACCCCCTCTATTGGAAGCTCCCTTGCAGGGTAAATATCCAGCAGAATCAAATGATCAGCTAAACTTAAAGACTCAGCAAAGCCAACTGCAAAATCAAGTGTGCGGCTATATAAATGAGGTTGAAACAATACGGTTAACTTTTTTTCAGGATACAACCGTTTTGCAGCAGCAATACAAGCCTTCAATTCTTCCGGATGATGTGCGTAATCATCAATATAAATATGCTTATTGTTTTTTACAATATACTCAAAGCGACGTTTTACACCTTTAAAATCAGCTATAGCTAACTTAATTTTTTTAGCTGGAATTTGCAGATATAATGCAACCTGAATAGCCGCTACCGCATTTTCAATATTATGAACACCAGGTAAAGGCATCTCTATATCATTAATTTCAATGCCTAAGCCAATAAAATCAAAGTAAAACTGTTCATTTTCAATCTTGATATTCTTTGCGCATACGTCTGCCTCCTCAGATGCAGAATAACTGATTCCTCCTTTTAAAGGAAGATTTATCTTATGTATTAAGCGGCCGCCCTCCTTGAGCTGTGAAGCAAAAAGCCGGAATGATTCTTCTAAGTGTTCAGCTGTACCATATATATCCAGATGGTCTGCATCCATTGAAGTAACTACTGCAATATCAGGATGTAAAGTCAGGAAAGATCGATCGTATTCATCCGCTTCTACGACCATAATATTGTTCTTTCCGAACAATGCATTGGTATTAAAATTGGAAGATATACCGCCTAAAAAAGCGGTACAGTCATTTCCTGTATGACGTAATATATGAGCAACTAAGGTAGATGTTGTCGTTTTCCCATGAGTTCCAGCAACAGCAATAGTAAACATGCCTTTACTTATAATGCCAAGAACTTCAGAGCGCTTCTTCAAAAGATATTGATTATTCCTGAAGTAGTTTAAAATAATAGAATTTTGAGGAATTGCAGGCGTATAAATAATCAAAGTAGATTCTTTATCGGCTCCAATAGTATTAAGTTGATCCAGCGTGTCTATGTAGGAGATTTGAGCCCCCTCATGAGTAAGATTACTGGTAAGAGCAGTAGACACACGGTCATAACCAGATACATGGCATCCTCTTTTAAGAAAATACCTTGCAAGTCCACTCATTCCAATGCCTCCGATCCCTACCAGATAAACGTTTTTAATCTTACTTAATTCCATATTAACCTGCTATTAACAATACCTCTTTTGCAATCTGCTCATCTGCGTCTGGCAATGCCATCCCGCCTATCTTCTTGCTCATCTCCATACATATCTGCTCATTTTTCACCAAAGAAATGGCTGCATTGATCAACTCTTCTGACGCTTTACTATCTGTAATCATAATTGCCGCATTTTTAATAGTCAATGCCAATGCGTTTTTAGTCTGATGATCTTCTGCTACATTAGGAGAAGGAACCAGAATTACTGGTTTCTTAACCACATATAATTCGACAATTGTACCTGCACCGGCTCTGGATATAATTACATCTGCTGCTGCATATGCAAGATCCATACGATCCAAAAATTCCACAATGCACACATTTACAGGGAGCTTATCTCCTACTGAAGCCAATATTGACGTATAGTAATATTTTCCTGTCTGCCATATCAGTTGAACATCTTCTTGAATAAACTGATCGATCCCTTTCAGCATACACTCATTTAAAGTCCGGGCACCCAAGCTTCCACCAGTTACCAAGATGGTTTTCTTATCCAATGACAATCCAAAACTTCGTAAACCCTCTTCCCTTTTTCCTGCTATATCTACCGCCTCTTTCCGAATAGGATTTCCCGTGATCATAATTTTATCTGCCGGAAAAAACTGACTCATACCAGAGAAAGCCACACATATTTTCTTTGCATTTTTACCCAACCACTTATTTGTTATTCCAGCGTATGAATTTTGTTCCTGAATCAAATAAGGCACTTTCATCATTCCTGCCATATAAAGCAGCGGACCTGAAGCATATCCTCCAACGCCCACAGCTGCGTCTGGTTTAAAGTCCCTGATAACTGAACGGGCCTTCATCAAACTACTGATCACCTGGAATGGTAATGCCAGGTTTTTCAAAAGAGACTTTCGTTGAAATCCTCGAATATCCAATCCTACAATAGTATAACCTGCTGCTGGAATCCTTTCCATTTCCATTCTTCCAAGAGCACCGACAAAAAGAATCTCAGTAGAAGGATCAATACGTTTCAATGCATTAGCAATAGCTATTGCAGGAAATATATGTCCCCCTGTTCCTCCACCACTGATTATTATTCGTTTTGCCATTTTCTTAACTACCATTATCCCATCGCAGGTATCTCACCTATGATCACTTTTGCGTCCTTTTCTAATTTCTTTTCTTCAATATCACGACTCACACTTAATATTATTCCAAATGCGACACTTGTAAACAGAATAGAGGTTCCTCCCATACTTACTAGTGGAAGGGGAACTCCTGTTACCGGACCTAACCCAACTGCTACTGCCATATTTGCAAATGCCTGAATGGTTAAGCTGAAACTTAGTCCTGCTGCCAATAGGGCACCAAAGGCCTTAGGACTAGCCGTGACTATTAATATGCACCGATATAAGAGCACCAGATAAATAAATACAACCAAAAAGCCCCCAACCATTCCATACTCTTCAATGATTAAAGCATATATAAAGTCAGAGTAAGGATGCGGCAGAAAATTACGCTGTGTACTATTTCCCGGACCCTTACCAAAGATTCCTCCTGTTGCAATCGCTATTTTAGCCTGATTAGCCTGAAATGATTTGTCAGGATCAGCCTTTTCGGGATGCATATACACATCTATACGCGATTTGTAGGTAGCACTTCTAGGCCCAAAAAACACTACACCCATTAATAACACAAATCCTGCCATGCATACAATAGCTATTTGTTTAATACTGATCCGGCCAATAATAAGCAACAAAATACTTACACCAAACAGCATCATAGCCGTTGATAAATTAGCCAGTGCAATCAATATAAAAACAACTGAAACCGATCCCATAATAGGCAAAAATGATTTTTTTACATCTTTAATCTGTTCCTGCTTTTTGGTCAATGTCCGGGCCAGGAAGGTAATCAGCGCAAGCTTAGCAAGATCCGAAGTCTGGAACGTCTGATTAATAATAGGTATTGTTACCCAGCGACTGGCTTCATTTACATTATTTCCAAAGATCAGAGTGTACAACAACAACGGGACAGTAACGATCATCAGCACTTTAGAAATCCCAGCATAATAGCGATAGTCAAGTAAATGCGAAAAATACATTAACGCAAGCCCACCTACAATCATCACTAAATGCTTAAACAAATATTGCTCAGTGCCAACCCCCTTTTTATAAGCAAGGGTTCCAGTTGAACTGTAAACAGCCAACAATGACAAAATAGAAAGCAATATCACAATAAGCCATATCCAGCGATCGCCTTTTGTTTTACTTAAAATAGCTTCTACCATAACCTGACTATATATCTTTTTTTTACACGATTATAATTCCTTTATTGCAGCCTTAAACTGATCACCACGATCTTCATAATTTTTAAAAAGATCAAAACTTGCACAAGCTGGCGACAGCAACACTGTATTTCCCTTTTTTGCCAGATGATAGGCCATTTTCACAGCGTCCTGAGCAGAAAAAGTATTGACAATCACATCTACGTATTCTTCAAAAGCCTCATGAATGCGTTTGTTATCTTTTCCCAGACAAACGATTGATTTCACCTTTGCTTTGACAAGATCTTTCAGCATACTATAGTCATTTCCTTTATCTACACCTCCCAGAATCAAAATCACATCTGTAGTCATGCTTTCTAAAGCATACCAGGTTGAATTTACATTAGTGGCCTTAGAATCATTAATAAAATTTACGCCCGATATTTTACCAGCATCTTCTAATCGATGTTCAATATTTTTGAAGTCGCCCATACTTGCTCTTACGTTTTCATTTCGTAATTCAAGTACCTTGGCTACAATACCAGAAGCCATAGAATTGTAGATATTGTGTTTCCCCTGTAACGCTAGATCTGTAATTGTCATCTTAAATTCTTTTTCTGTGTCAAGTTTAATTATTATCTGCTCATCTTTTACATAAGCTCCTATTTCAACCTCTTTTTGTATGGAAAATGGATAAGTCATCGCTACTGCAGGATGACGCTTTAAAATATTAATGGTCTCAGGATCATCTGCACAATAAATGAAAACATCCTTTTCTGACTGATTTCTTATGATTCGAATCTTGGATTCAGCATAATTTTCCATCTTATAATCATACCGGTCCAAATGATCAGGCGTGATGTTTAAAAGTACTGCTACATCTGCTTTAAACTCATACATATCATCCAGCATGAAACTGCTTATTTCCAAAACATACCAGTCAAAATCCTTTTGAGCGACCTGGCGCGCATAACTCTGCCCTATATTACCGGCCAAGCCAACATGTAATCCTGCATCCTTTAAAATGTGATAAGTAAGCATAGTAGTAGTGGTCTTACCATTCGATCCGGTGATGCAAATTGTCTTTGCATTTGAATAGCGAGAAGCAAACTCGATTTCGGATATAATAGAGATCCCTTTTTCCCTGATTTTTTTTATCAGAGGTGCTTTTTCGGGTATACCAGGACTTTTTATCACTTCATCTGCAGTAAGAATTCGTTCTTCCGAGTGCTGCTGTTGTTCAAATTCAATTCCTGCATCCTCCAACTCCTTCACATACTTTGGAGATATAGGTCCAGAATCGGATACAAAAACTTCGAATCCTTGCTTTAAGGCGAGAACGGCAGCTCCCGCTCCACTTTCACCTGCTCCTAAAATCACTATATGATGCTTAGAATCCATTATCTTAGTTTTAAGGTTATTATAGTTAATACCGCAAGAATAATCCCCACAATCCAAAAACGGGTTACAATTTTTGACTCATGATATCCCTTTTTTTGATAATGATGATGTGCAGGAGCCATCAGAAGAATACGGCGGCCTTCACCTGATTTTCTCTTTGTATATTTAAAATAAGACACTTGTAAAATCACGGATAAGGTCTCAAAAAAGAACACTCCACATAACAAAGGGATAAGCAATTCTTTCCTGATCATAATTGCAAAAACTGCAATAATTCCTCCTATTGCCAGACTTCCTGTATCTCCCATAAAAACCTGTGCCGGATATGAATTATACCATAGAAATCCCACACAGGCTCCAACAAATGCCCCAGCAAAGATCACCAGTTCACCCGAATTCGGAATATACATGATATTGAGATACTCAGCCATGATGGTGTTACCTGACACATAGGCCAATATGGCCAAAGTAACCCCTATAATCGCCGAAGTTCCAGTTGCAAGACCATCAATACCATCCGTTAAATTCGCACCATTTGATACCGCTGTTACAATAAAAATCACGAAAAACAGAAAAACAACTAAGGCGTACTTTTCATATCCCTGACCTAAAAAAGTTAGAAACTTCGCATAATCAAATTCATTATTCTTCACAAAAGGAATATTCGTCATCGTTGACTTCAGGTTCTGTGTGAAGTAGTATGCATTTCCCTTTTGATGAACTTCCAAAGGACTTACATTTGTAGTTGGTAACGTCACCTGTTGTCTCACCACAATATCAGGATGAAAATACATCGTCCAGCCCACTATAAGGGCAAGACCAATCTGACCCATTATTTTGAATCTTCCCGCTAAACCTTCCTTGTCCTTCTTAAAAACCTTAATATAATCATCAATAAAACCAATTATGCCCATCCATACTGTAGTAATCAGCATCAGGATGATATATATGTTTTCCAGTTTAGCAAAAAGAAGAGTGGGGATTAGAATACCCAGCAAAATGATAATCCCACCCATTGTAGGGGTTCCCTGTTTCTGCATTTGTCCCTCAAGACCTAAATTCCTTACTGTTTCACCTACTTGCAGCTTATGCAGCATGCTAATCAACTTTGTTCCAAAAATAGTAGTAAACAGAAGGGAAAATATAATTGACATGGCTGTACGGAATGAAATGTATTGAAACACTCCGGTACCTGAGAGACCGTATTCTCTATGTAACCATGTAAATAAATAATATAACATTAGCCTATCTGTATTAATTGTTCTGTTAAAATTTTCTTATCGTCAAATGGATATTTAACGCCATTGATTTCCTGATACTTTTCATGGCCTTTACCTGCAACCAGAACAATATCACCAGCCTGCGCAAGATGACAGGCCGTACGAATTGCTTCTGCCCGATCAGCGATCACTAAAACCTTTCGCTTATTCTCCGGACTTATACCAGATTCCATTTCCATGATAATCTCCAACGGATCCTCAGATCTTGGGTTATCCGAAGTAATAATTACTTTATCACTCCAGTCACAAGCGATCTGAGCCATTGGTTTTCTCTTCGTTTTATCCCTGTCGCCACCACAACCAATAACGGTAATCACCTTCTCAATTCCCTTTCTTACCGTATGAATGGTACTTAATACATTTTGAACAGCATCTGGTGTATGTGCATAGTCTACAATGCCGATAATTCCATTTGGTGTATTGATACAATCAAAACGACCTTCAGCACTGGTTAATCTGCTTAATATGGTAAGTACCCGCTGACTATCCTGCTCAAGCAGCATAGCTGTTGCATATACACTAATCAAATTGTACGCATTAAAATTACCGATCAGTTTAAACCATATTTCCTGTCCATTAATTTCAAGCAAAAGTCCTGTAAGTTCATTCTCAATCACTTTAACCTTGAAATCAGCAACACTTTTAAGCGCATATGACTTCTTGTACGCTTTTGTATTCTGAAGCATAACACTTCCATTTCGGTCATCTGCATTCGTTAAAGCAAACGCAGACCTCGGTAGGCCGTCAAAAAATGCTCGCTTAGCCTTCAGATAGGAATCGAAAGTTTTATGAAAGTCCAGATGATCATGTGTGATATTAGTAAAAACCCCTCCGGTAAACTCTAATCCCGCAATCCGATGTTGTGAAATAGCATGAGAGCTAACCTCCATAAAACAATAATCGCAACCGGCTTCTACCATATCTGCCAGTAAACTATTTAATTCTATTGGGTCCGGAGTGGTATGTGTAGCCGGAATAATGGTATTATTAATGTAATTTTCAACTGTTGAAAGTAGCCCAACCTTATAACCCAGCTCTTTAAAAAGCTTAAATAATAAAGTAGCCACAGTAGTTTTCCCATTCGTACCCGTTACCCCTACTAACTTCAAAGAAGCAGAAGGATTATCATAGTAATGCGTAGCAATAGTACCCAAGGCCTCAGCAGAATCTGCCACAACAACATAACAGATATTTTCAATCCGTTCTTCAGGTAAACTTTCGCATACTACAGCGATAGCACCCAACTCAATAGCCTTTGCTATAAATGTATGACCATCAGATAAAGTACCCTTTACTGCAATAAATAAAGAACCAGGCACAACCTGACGTGAATCAAAGTAGATTTTGTCCACAGTAATCTTATCAGAACCCTTTATTTCCAAAACTGGAATACCGATTAATAATTCAGTAAGTGTCTTTATCATTTCAGTTCGATGGTTATAGGGTATCCCTTAATAATCCGGGTACCCGCTTCTAATGATTGTTTAACTACTTTTCCGCTTCCTTTAACAATAGGACGCAATCCAAAATCACTTAATAGAAATATTGCATCTTTTAATCCCATTCCTGAAATATCAGGAACCTGTTTTGAATTCACAATAACTCCCCTTACAGAAGCACCATTGCTGGTATCCACAGGATGTATAAATTCACTATTGGAGGCATAAAACGCTTTAATTCCCAATGATTTGTAAACCTGACGAGTAGCTTGATTCTGTCCAGCTTTTGATGAAGGTAATTTTGTATTCCCAACCAGTCTTTCCTGCACATGGCTATACATTGCCTTATCATTCGCATAAACTTTATCAGCCACTTCCCGAAAAACCGGCCCTGCTACTAAAGCAGCATAGTAAGCGCCCTTAGGATTATTCAATACCACAATCATTGAATATTTTGGCTTATCTGCTGGAAAATAGCCAACAAAAGAAGCTTGGTATGACCTTTTTGTACGATATCCAAGAGCACCGTTGGCGATCTGGGCAGTACCTGTTTTACCAGCTACCTTATACAACGAGTTTTTTATAACCTCTTTACCTGTCCCAATTTCTACAACTCCCTCCAGCATAGCTTGAAGCTTTCCGATAGTAGCATCCGAACAAATTTTCTCGTCTATCACATTTGCGGTAAAGCTTTCTATCGTATTACCTAATCTTCTAATCTCTTTCACAAACAGCGGTGCAATCATTTTACCATTATTTGCCACTGAATTATAAAACGTTAGCATTTGAAGCGGGGTCATTTTCATTTCATAACCGTATGCCATCTGTGGCAACGTCAAGCCACTCCAACTTTTAGAGTCTGGATTTTTAATTAAGGGACTACCTTCACCTGGTATCTGAAGTCCCAATTTTTTATTCAAATGAAGCTTGTAAAGATGATCTGTGAACTGTCTTGGATTATCTCTGTAATTCTGATGAATAAGTTTAGCTACAGCAGCATTTGATGATTGCTCAAAAGCTTGTTTTACCGTAAGAATACCATTTCCCAAATGAGAGTCCTTAATGGTATGCCGGTATACTTTATATGTACCACCCTGACAATCAATCAGAGAATTGGTATCTACTTTATTATCCTCAAGAGCGGCCATATAGGAAGCCAGCTTAAAGGTTGAACCAGGTTCAGCGCTCTCAGCAATTGCATAGTTTAATTTCTCCTCATATATTCCTTCGGAAACACGGGTAGCATTGGCAATAGCCTTTATTTCACCTGTGGAAACCTCCATTAAAATCACACAACCATGATCCGCATCACTCTTAATCAGCTGTTTTCGTAACGCATTCTGAGCAACATCCTGAATATTGATATCGATTGTCGAAATAATGTCAGCACCATCTTTAGGCGCAATTTCAATATCTTTATTTACAGGCATCCATATACCACCTGCAATACGTTGCATCAATCGCCTGCCGCTTTCTCCGTTTATGTAGTCCCCATACGCACCTTCCAATCCCACTGGTTGAACGTGCACATTTTTATAACCAATCGTTCTTGCCGCTAATCCTTTAAAGGGCAGAATTCTATTATTTTTCTGAACTGCAATTAACCCGCCTTTATATTTTCCTAAATTAAAAATTGGAAAAGTCTTGATCTGCTTCAATTGCTGATGGGAAACATTTCTTTTTAGCAAGAAATACCTGGACCCTTCCCTGCGGGCCTGCCGTAACAGATTCGTATATTGCCTTTCCGTTTTATCTCTAAAAAAAAGAGATAACCGTTCGGCTAATGAATCTACTCTCTCGTAAAAATCTTTATCTTTCTCGATTCCCCCAGCCTTTAAATCAAATCGAAGTTCATACTCAGGTACCGAGGTAGCCAAAAAACTTCCATCTGATGATAGAATATTGCCCCTCACTGCTTCAACATTTACATATCTGGTCGACAGGCTGTCGGCCATTGCCCTCCACTTGGCTCCTTCTGTAACCTGAAGATGAAAAAGTTTAAACAGCACAGCAAATGCCAGTAGAACAATTAGTCCAAAGGCAATATAAACACGCAATAAAATGTCAGTTCTGATATTCATAATCCAAATCTGCTTATTTATTATTTTCTCTCTATTTGATCCGGATAAAATCCCGAACCGATGTGCTGTGTATTAAATTACTACTCGTCGCAAGACCATCCCGAAACGTTTACTTATCTTCAATAATCAAAGGGACCATTAGCTTTTTGGGTGGCTCTACCGGTTCTTTAAGCCCAAGCGTATCCACTTTCTTTGCTACTTCAGTCTGCGTACTCTTCAACATTAAATCTGCATTCAACGTCTTGTAATCCCAGCTTAATTCTTTAACCTCTTTATTTAACTTATCAATCGACCTGATATTCTTTTCTGTAAAATGTCGATTACCGATATATATCATACCCAAAAAGGCAATAAAAATCACAAATGGCATCATTTCAGAAGCTGCTTCTTTCGAAATCACCCCCTCTGTCAGCATAAGCGTAAAGAAGTTTCTTGGCATCACCACTTTCGGTAGAGCCTCAGGAATAACATCCATCTCCTCCTCTTCTTCTTCTTTGCTTTCTCCCCTGAAACGATTACTCATACCACTTATCGCTTTTTTAGTTTAAAAATTCTCTATCTACAAGTCGCAATTCCACTATAACTTAACAGCTATTCTAAGTTTAGCACTACGTGCTCTGTTATTGATTGCAATTTCTGCCTCAGACGCCACTAAAGCTTTTCTATTCACTGATTCCAGAGGCCTTTGCATATTACCATAAAAGTCTTTTTCAACTTCACCTCTGAATTTCCCTTTAGCAATAAAATTCTTTACCAACCGGTCTTCCAATGAATGATAAGACATCACCACTAACCTTCCGCCTGGCTTTAACACTTCGGCAGCCTGAATCAAAAATTCTTGCAAAGCTTCTAATTCCTGGTTAACCTCAATCCGCAAGGCCTGAAAGGCCTGAGCCAAATACTTATTCTCTTTCCCCCTGGGAATCCGATGCTTTATAACTTCTTTGAATTCCGCTATTGTTTCTATTTTCTTATTTAATCTGGAAGTAACCAGCGTGCGCGCAAGCGATTTTGCATTTTGAATCTCTCCATACATGCCAAAAATACGATGCAAATCTTCTTCACTATACGTATCAATCACTTCTTTTGCAGTTATTGGTGCCGACTGATCCATTCTCATATCCAGATCCGCATCAAACCGCGTAGAAAAACCCCGCTCTGGCTGATCAAACTGGTGGGATGAAACACCAAGATCAGCCAGAATACCATCTACCTGCATTGCCTCATGTAAGCGGCAATAATTCTTCAAAAAGCGGAAGTTCTGATCTATAAAGGTTAACCGATCATCTTGTATAATATTTTTCTTTGCATCTTCGTCCTGGTCAAATGCTAACAATCTCCCACTGGCATCCAGATGTTTTAATATTTCCCTGGAATGGCCTCCTCCTCCATAAGTAACATCAATATAAGTACCTGCTGGTACAATATTCAAACCTTCTATGCACTCATTCAGCATAACGGGATTATGATATTCAGACATCGGCACGTTTCCTTTCTGCATTGCCCATTACTTCCTGGGCAAGCTTTGAAAAATTCTCCGGCACATTGTCCAGCTGAGCATCATAAGCATCCTTAGCCCACAACTCTATTTTATTGAATTGTGAAGACAAAGTAACGTCAGCATTTACCCCTGCATAATCCAAAAGAGACTTGGGTAATAAGATTCTTCCCGCAGCATCTAAGGATAGATCTGTAGCTCCTCTCATAAAGTACCGGATAAATTGCCTGTTCTTTTCTTCAAATGGATTAAGCTTACTTAAATCTTCCATAATTCCATCCCACTCTTTTCTGCCGTAAATAACTAAATGCTTCTCAAATCCTCTGTTCACTACCAGTCCATCTTTCTCTGCCTCAGGCATTTGTTTCCTAAGACCGGCTGGTATCATCAGCCGCCCTTTTGTATCAAGCTTACATTCAAATTCACCTAATAAATGAGACATGGACCATTATATTATAATTAAGGATAAAAGTACACACTTTTACCACTTCTTACCACATTACCCCACAAAAAAGTTATTAACAAGTTTAATGACATTTTTCAAGGGGAAATGGTCCGGTAAATGTTATGAACGTATTCAATTGTTAACAATACCAGATGAAACAGACCTGTTGTTTAAGGATATATTAGAATATACTGTTGTCCGGTAAAAGAAAAAAGGTT
>NZ_MDFN01000037.1 GCF_001730525.1 Arcticibacter eurypsychrophilus | reverse complement strand
GTTTAATTTTTATCGGACAGCAGTGATTATTAATAAACGTTGCTCCGCCATTCACTTCTAATCCAAGTTGTCCAATAGTAGTGTTCTGAAATGTTTCTAATAGCGTTTCTCTTATTTCCGCATAGCGGCAATGTAATGGACAAGGATGTTTTTCAGAACACTGTTTCAAGCCCATTCCACATTCTTTAAATATAGAAATTCCATCTATCGCATTTATCACGTTTATTACTGGTTGCTCAAGTTGAAAGTCTTCAATAAAAAATCCTCCGTATGGTCCTTTCATCGAAGTAATTATTCTGTGCTTATTTAAAACCTGTAAAATTTTAGCGGTAAATGCTTCAGGGGCATCCACTTCTTTAGCTATTTCTTTTACATTTAGTTTAATACCCGTTTCAGCCTTAGAAGCCACAAAAACTGTAGCCCTAATTCCGTATTTACATGCTTTTGAGATCATATTTCAGTATAATTTCATCTATTAAGGTTGAAATTTTCCTAATCCACATATATCGGGTTTTTTATTCATGATAATTAATTTAAAAACAAATTAGTTATCAAATAGTACATAGCCCATCCGCCAAATATGATATGGATTAGCCAAACCCAACTAGGCACACTTCGGGGAGTTTCACTCCCATCTATCAAAAACAGCTTTTGATCGCCTTTCCCGTATGCACTGATCATGATAGGAAGAACACCATCAACAACATCATTTTCGCTTAGTCCTACTATCGAAATATCCGGTCCGTTTCTTACAATAAATGGTATTTTCCTAACACCTTCCCTGCCTGACGGATCTTTACTCACAATACGTAAAAAATGGTCGCCATCTACCAATTTCCGGGTATCTAATTCAAAATTAATAGGCGATTTAAATGACGCTACTGGCTGTTGCTCGTCATCTATAAAAATCAGTATAGCGCTTTTCTCTTCCATTGGTTGATTAATTAATGACCATTCTTTTGATGTGCGTTTCGTCTTTTTCTCCTGGTTTGATCAACCATTTAATAGTATAAAACAGGGTAATTAAAACCACAATTACCGTTGCCCAAACAATAACATAGTCCCAGTTGCTTTGTGGCCCTGTTCCATGAGAAATACCCTTCAGAAACTTGGGCTGATTTTTTTCACAAACCGGACAAGCAAATGCCACAGATTGGAGAAATAGTAATATAATAATGCATGATAATTTCTTCATAGACCATTTTATTTTAAAGACTCAATTATCTTTTTCACTTCTTCGGGAGAAACTTTTCTGGCGTTATTACCCCAGCTGCTTCTTTCATGATTAATGATAGCTGAAATTTCTTCCGGTTTTAAATTACCATTTTTACCTACAGCAGGCATAACCCCATATTCTTCCCGGGCATCATATCCATTCATGATAATATCAATTAGCTTTTCCGGATTATCATCCAAAACAACAGGACTTCCCTTTAATGGGGGGAATGCACCTTTTAACCCTTCGCCATTCAACTGATGACAAGTTTGGCACTGCATTGAATATAAAGCCTTACCATTAAGAGCTTTGTCTTTTTTCTCTCCCGAGGAGGCATCACTTAACTCTGGCTCCTTTCTATATAAAAAATCCGGAGCAAGATTTTCATCATATAATTTTGCTTGTTTTAGCGCCTTCAAGTAAGCAACCAGCTGAAGAGCTTCTTTAGTTGCGACGATCTTATTGCCATCACTATCACTAAAGCCTTCCGGAACTTTAATTTCTACATCACCCTTTTCCAGTTTACTCTTTGTTTCAAATAACCATGGATAGGCTGGCATAATAGATTGCGCTACTACCGACCGGGGCTGATACAGATGAAGTAAATGCCAATCTACACTAGGTTGACGGTTTCCAATATTTGTTAAATCGGGACCTGTACGCTCTGTTCCCATTAAGGTAGCGGTATTGCGCCAGAAATCAGTACGTTTATTTCCAGCATAATCTGCCGCCAAACTAGGTCGTGATCCCCATACTTCGTCCATCGCTACATTTCTAACCTGTTGTGTATGGCAAGCAACGCAACCATTAGATAAATAAACGGCTTTACCCGCCAAGGCATCTTCGCTTAGTGACTCGGCACCGGGTAAGGTGCTGTTATTGTTTTGATTTTGAATAGCAGGAATAATAGCCACCATTATCGTTAAGAAAGCAAACAGTGCAAATGCTGTTAAAAATAATTTTTTATGATCGTTGATGAAATCCATCGTATCTATTGTATGTTAAAATTAGATTGGAATAACCTGGTTTAGAATAAATAAGAAAGCGTATAACCAAACGCTAATTATTGCGGCTCCTGTTTACCGTCATCCTGCAGATTAACTAATTCAGAATCCCCTATACTTAATTTTTCAATTGCTGATGCATTAATATTGATTACATCTCGGGATACAATCATTTTATACATATTATAAGCAAAAAAGAGATGCGATGCCCACATTAATGTACCTCCTATCGCACGCCACAACCAATATGGAGCCATTAACACGACACTGTCTATAAACGGTTGTCCATCCATCCACATCATTCCTTTTAAAGTTCCACCGATCATTAATGGGATTGAATAAAACATCAACCCGATAAATGCCATCCAAAAATGAATACCTACAGCTACCTGCGGAGGCTCTTGACCAGTAAGTCTGGGTAATACTGCATATATTCCTCCCCAAAGGAAAAAGGCAATAATACCATACATGGTTATATGAGAATGGGCTGTGGTGAAATCAGTGAAATGCCACACCAAGTTGGTATAGCGAAACGCCTCAGCAGTGCCCTGTAAAGAACCAGTGAAGTAAAAAATGATACCTACAATAAAGAAAGGAAGAGTGTAACTCCCTGATACTTTGTTCCAGGAGCCTTTAAACGTCATGACAAAGTTTGTAGTCCCCGATACAACTGGAATGATCATACCGGCACTTCCTACAATGGCTACCGTTTGTAATGACCAGGGGATAGCACTAAACACAAAGTGGTGCGTTCCGATTAGGGTATAGAAAAATATCTGCGACCAGAAAGCAAGAATACCTAAACTGTAAGAATAAATAGGTTTATTGAGTTGCTGGGGTAAGAAATAATAAACCAAACCCAGTGTCAATAGCATAAACCACATGCCCACTCCCTGATGCATATAATACCCTTGAACAATAGTTTCGCCCATTCCGTTTTGCCAGGCAGGTACATAGGCAACAACAGTAATCGTGATGGTAAAAATGATAGATGCAATGATATACCAGTTAGAAACATATATTTCTTTTGTATTACGCCTGGCTACTGTTTTAATAAAATTAATCAGTGTGATAATCAAGGCAATAGCAAACAAAAGCTGTATCGGCCAAATATATTCACGGTATTCACCTCCCCCATTATTGATACCTGCCATCAGAGCCAGGCTGCCCAGTACAACAGATGCATTAATAAGCCATAAACTCCACCATCCAATTTTTAAACTTGCAAGAGGGACATTACTAACACGGGGAACTACATAATAAGCCAACCCTAGCATGCCTAATGATGACCATCCCCAGAATACCGCGTTGGTATGAACCGGACGAAGCCTTCCAAAACTTAACCAGCTGTAATGATCTATATCAGGGGCAACGAATTTTATGCCTACATATTCGCCTACTGAGGTTCCAAATAGCAGCCAAAAGGTAGCAGTGATCATGTACCATATAATGAGTTTTGAATGAGCAGGATCAATTCCCGGTCTATTCAGCCCCCTTTTTTTTTCAGTTATAAACCGGATATTGGCATTTTCATTTACATTGCTTAATAAACCTTTATCGTCTTTAGCAGGTAAAGAACCGGTAAGCTCGATGTTGGTAAGTTTGTAATCTAAACTTTCCTGGCGTTTATTCAATTCATTGATCTGTTCGCTACTCAGACTCTTAAGGTAATTTGAAAAACGACCCGCTTCATCAATATCCTTTTTATAGCGTAAGTTTTTTCTGATCCTTTCTATTTTAATAACCACTAATGCTAAAGCTGACAACAAAGGAATGAGTAACAATACGATTGTAATGATAACTCCCGGTTGAGAGAATATGCCAGTATTAGAATTGACAGTTTGGCCAAATAAAAGAAATGGACTAAAACCAAAAATTAAAGTTAAAACTGATATCAATAATTTCTTTCTATGGTTTGTAGTAGACTTTTGGGGGATTGGTATCTTCATCTATTATATCTTTCTAATATAAGCAAAGTTACAATAAAATCCATAAAGGACATTTTTATCCCAAATGGATTCATTATTTTTGAAGTATACACGATGATTAGTACAATTAATTACACCACTAATCGGTCTATCAGAAAAATCGCATATAATTAAGATAAATACACATCACCACGAACGTTATGACTGTAATTAACATAAAACGGGCATATAAACCTGCTGAAAAAAGCGATGGTTTCCGAATTTTAGTGGACCGTTTATGGCCACGAGGCATAAAAAAAGAGGATGCACAATTAGATGAGTGGATGAAAGAAATAGCCCCATCTGTTGCTTTACGCAAATGGTTTGATCATGATCCACAAAAATGGGAAGCATTTTTTAAACGATATACAACAGAACTGGAACAGAATGAAGCAATCGACCATCTTCTTAGACTGATAAACATACATAAATCAGTTACGCTAATTTATGGCGCTAAAGATGAGAAACATAACCATGCACTGGTATTGGCACTATTTTTAGAGGAATCCACTAAACAATAATTTACCTTAACAACGATTTAGCTCGTAATACCCACCAATCAGATTACGAAATTTTTTATTTTAAATCACTAATAATTTGATTCAGAAGAAGATTAGCTTCTGCTTTGTCAAAATCTTCATGTTGTACTTTTCTTACTCCCTTATCAGCAAGCTGGTAATAAATAGCTGGCTCCAAACCATGCCGCTTCAAGGTTGCTTTCGCACAGGCTAGTGGACATCCATCAATAGCTATTATTTTTGTAGCTTTTTTTGCAGTATTAACCATCTTTTTCACATCTCCTCCCAAACCCGCAATACAAGACATTTCGGCTACCTTTGCCCGGTCTAATTGCAATGCCAGATAATTTGCCATTTGAGCCGCACTTGAACATCCTGAACAAGAGTAAACAATAGGTTGTATGTCATCTTCCATCTTAAATTTGTCTCTTTTTTCCAAAAACTATTTATTGTTATCCTGTAATACGAATATCTGATCTAGTATGCACATTTGATTTAACCACGCCCGATTCCCTTATTTTGAACCTTCTTTTCATCAAGACTTCTCCAAAACCAAACGGATAGTTCCTAAAAGAAAAAAAACGTTAAATCAAACTTAGCCACTTATGTTTCTTTTTTTGCCATTGTATCGTGATATTGATTAATTGTAAATTATATGCATTGTATTTTCGAGTCGTATAATTAAGTTTAATTCACTCTTTAGCCGAATCTGTGGATATTAAATTGCAATAGAACAACTAAACGAATCGCTATAATCAAGTAATTGAAACTGCATATAAACTAGTAAGAATCCAGTAAAAGTCCAACTTAAACTAGCTAGAGTCGGACTCATACCAGAATCTTATCGCATTCTTATTAGAATCATTTATAATGATAATGGCCTTCCTCCTACATGGATTCAGTTGAAAATCCGGCAAACAGGTTTATTTATGAACGAAAAAGCAGAAGAGCATTTTTATTTAAACAAATCATTTCAACTACCTTATAACGTATAAAAAAATCATTATAGTGCTTGGTCGAAGTCAGCAATCAGATCATTAATATGTTCAATGCCAACTGAGATTCGCAATAAACCGTTACTAATCCCGGCCTTTAATTTCTGTTCTTTAGTATGATGTTTACCCCACATACTGGCAGGATGAACGATCAAAGATTCTACACCTCCCAAACTTGCTGCATTTGTAAATAGCACCAGCTTATTTAAAATAGTCTGCGCATGTTTAAATTGGGCATCTTCATCATCTCCGGCTACATCAATGCAAATCATTCCGGTAAATCCCTTCATTTGTTTTCGCGCAAGTTCATATTGCGGGTGAGAGGGCAAACCACAATAAAGTACCTGCTTGATCGCTTTATGTTCAGACATCCAGGAAGCCAGTTGAAGCGCATTACTATTGATCCGCTCCATGCGCAAGGATAGTGTACGAAGCCCCTTCAACAAAAGCCATGAATCAAAAGAACTCAGCGATGTGCCTAAAATGATCATCCTCTTCCATGCCTTTGCTATAAATTCCTTGTCTGCACAAATTACCCCAGCAGTTAGGTCACTATGCCCCCCCAAGTATTTTGTGGCACTATGCACAACCACATCAATCCCAAAATCACCAGGTCTTTGATTGATCGGACTGGCAAAAGTATTGTCGCACATGGTCACTATTCCATGTTCCTTAGCCAGTTTCCCCACGAAAGACAAATCAGTAATAGTCAAAATAGGATTAGAAGGTGTTTCCAGATAAATCAAGCGAGTATTAGGCCTTATTACCTCTTGAAACGCTTCATTATCTGCCTGATCAACGAAGCTAACCTCCACGCCTAGTGACGGTAAAAACTCCCTGAACAACATACTTACCGAAGAGTAATGGGCATTTTGGGCTATGATGTGATCCCCTTTTTCAATGATTGATAATACAGCCGTACTGATGGCCCCCATTCCTGATGAAGTCATAAGTGCAGCCTCTTTTCCTTCGAGCGAAGCAATAACAGCGGCAGCCTGATTGTTTACAGGGTTTCCATGACGATGATAAAAATGAGAAGGACTTATCTCCCCTGCCATTTCCAGGTATTCTTCGGGATTTTCCGGAGCATAATAGGTAGACGTTTGATAAATTGGAGGAGTAACTGAAGATGTGGTATTAAATTCTTTACCGGTATGAATCAGACTTGTTTCAATATATTTCATGAAGAATTATTTATACAATGGAGAAACCTCTGGCGCTTATTAATAAGCTAAAACAAAAAATAGATGAGTACTATATTAAAGAGCATTGTTTTAAAACGCAGGTATTTTAAAGTTACCGGAGATATTTAAATATGTGTACAAACATATTAATAATCTATTAAAGTTGTAGGATATTTAAATTACCTGTGTCTTTTTAAAGTAGAACATGCTAAATGGGTTAATAATCTTTTTCATTAATGTTTCTTAGTTACAAATTGAGGAGGTGTGCTGACCATTTAAGTGTACCCAAATCCGTTAAAAGGATTTTATGTATCCAGTTAACATTCATTCCATTGTGTGTTTCAATTTTGATAAAAAAGAACCTCTCCAATAATTTTCAAATACCCTTTCTTGTTCTTTTCTTACCTTGATGCTGCCAAGTACTAAAATGCTGCATGTGTTTTCGGAACGAAAAATAGCACATTTTACATTCACCAAGCATAAAAGTATTCGAATACTCTTATCTTTGATTATAATTCAGTAAAAAAAAGACCATGTCAAATAAGTTATTAACAGTTAACCGACCTAAGGAACAAGACATACGAATACCTTATGCTATTCCTGGTTTTTCAATTTTTACCTTAGGAAATTCAGATTCTGAAGCATGTTAAGTTATACCTGTAAAACAGCCATTAAAGCAGTAATTTATCTAGCCTCAAAAAGTTCGCTTGGAGATAGAGCCGGAATAAAAGAAACCGCTGAACATATCAATGCCAGTGAACATACTGTGGGTAAAATATTACAGACTTTAGCCAAGCATGGAATAATTAATAGTTTAAAAGGGCCAACAGGTGGATTCTTTATAACCACTGAGCAACAAGATCAATCCATCAGTGTCATTATTGACACGATAGAAGGTAAAGATGTATTTAAAGAATGTGGTTTGGGTTTAAGTAAGTGCTCTGCTTTGCACCCCTGCCCTATTCATGACGAGTATAAAGTAGCAAGAGATTTAATTGAATCTTTATTCCACAATAGAAAAATCAAGGACCTTTGTGGCCCAGTTAGCAGTGGGCTGACTTATTTAATTGGATAATTTAAGCAATGGCCCGAAAGTGAATAAATCCATTGCTTAATTAGTCAAAAAATAAAGGGCTGTCTTATTAAAAACAAGACAGCCCTTTATTTTTATTTTTTAGAAGGAATATCAAATTCATCTTTATGGTAACTCCATCCAAACTTTAATCCTGCTACGAATAAAGCCAATGCAATCATACCGATTGCAAATATGGTGTCGCCTATCGCTCTTAACCATCGGAATGTTTCCATCATGGGCTGCTGCATGAACTCTGCAGAACGGGCATACCACATTCCTTCATTCACACTGGCAACTGCCTGAAGCATACCCATAGGGAGCAGACTTAAAATCGCCATAAGCATCAATCCGATATTGATGGACCAAAATGCAAAACCGATTAATCCATTCTTCCAGACGTTTTTCCGGTAGATCCCTTTCAGCACGAATAACATTAGGCCAATTCCTAACACACCATATACACCAAATAAGGCCAGGTGACTATGAAGTGGTGTGGTATTCAATCCTTGCATGTAGTATAAAGCAATTGGAGGATTGATGACAAAACCAAATATACCAGCGCCCAGGAAATTCCAAAAGGTAACCGCTATTAAACAATAGATAGGCCATTTATAACCACTAATCCATCCCTTTTTGCCGCTAAGCCGGTAGTTATGATACGCTTCGTAACCAATTAATACCAAAGGAACTACTTCCAGTGCACTGAAGCTTGCTCCTAGTGCCATAATAATTTTAGGTGTTCCTGAAAAATATAAGTGATGGAATGTTCCAAGAATACCACCTGAAAGAAAAATGATGGTTGCAAAAATTACATTGAGGGTAGCCGATTTCTCATTTAGCAATTTCATCCGTACGAATAAGAAAGCAGCAACAACAGTAGCAAACACTTCAAAAAACCCTTCTACCCAAAGGTGAACTACCCACCATCTCCAGTATTCGGCAATGGCAAGATTGGTTTGTCTGCCCCACATTAATCCAGCTGAATAAAATAAAGCAATCGCAGCTGAAGCAATAAGGAACATGATAAGCAAATGCCGGTTTCCTTCCTTTTTCCTTAGAGCAGGTAGTAACGCCCGTACCATCAGCAAAAGCCATAAAAACAGACCAACAAGAAGTAATATCTGCCAGAATCTACCAAGGTCTACGTATTCATAACCCTGATGACCAAACCAAAAGTTTTCAACCAGACCAAGGCGTTGCATAATTGCGTACCACTGACCGATCATCGATCCTGCAACAACAATTAATAAAGCAACAAATAAGATATTTACTCCGAGCTTTTGATATTTTGGTTCATATTCAGATACAGCCGGAGCAATATACAAGCCGGTGGCCAGCCATGAAGTTGCAATCCAGAATATTCCTAACTGGACATGCCAGGTCCGGCTTAAAGAATAAGGCAGGACTTCATCAAGAGGGATGCCATAAAAGCTTCCACCTTCAACACCAAAATGCGCTGTAATAACACCCACTACCACCTGGATCAGCATTAATAGCGTTACTATCCAAAAGTATTTCAGCGTAGCACGCATAGAAGGTGTTGAAGAATTATTCATTAAAGGGTCCGCGGCTGGAATTTCCTCTGCATGTTCATCTTCATGTGCCCTGGAGTTATACATAGCTAGTATCCCTATTCCCAAAAGTAAGATGATGACACTAAAGCCTGTCCATATCACTAAATCCCCAGAGGCTACGTTTCCAATTAATTTATCAGGTGGCCAGTTATGTGTATAGGATACGTTCTCACCCGGACGTACGGTTACACAAGCCCAGCTTGCCCAGAAAAAGAAAGTATTCATTTGCCTTAATCTCCCGGCATCCTTTATTGCATTTTTCGATATAGCATAATTATCCCGTAGTTCATCGAATGCAGGATCATCGGTAAATAGGGATGAGTAGTACTGCCGAAGATGTTCAAAAGCCATTGCCCGGATGGGAGATATCGTTAATATTTTTGTTTCCGGATTATAGGTGTTGGTGCGTAATTCTTTTTGCAAACGCACTTCTAATCCCGCTTTCAACTCTCCACTAAGCTTTTTATATGAGGTTTGGTACTCTTGTTGGGCCCAATAGTCTAAAATAAAAAGAGCTTCACGATGTAGCCAATCTGCCGTCCAGTCCGGAGCAACATAAGCACCATGCCCCCAAATTGATCCAACTTCTTGTCCACCCATGCTTTGCCATACATTTTGTCCATCCTTAATATCCTGGCCAAGGAAGAGCTCCTGCCCACTCGTGTTCACTACTTTAAGAGGAACTGGTGGAGCTTTCTGATAAATCTCAAATCCGTAATAAATCAATACAGAGAAAGATAAACCAACGACTAACCCGAAGGCGATCCAGAGTTTATTGACTGTTTTCATATTTAAAATTATTGTGTATTATAAAGTTATTTAATTATACCCTACAGGATACAATTAATTGGAAATGAATAATATATAAAATTTCAACACCTAGTGAGTAGTATTCAATTCTTTTGTTTGTTACCTTGCAAATTGAGAGTTCCGATTAATCATCTATTCACTATTAAAAAGGGAGTTGCACTAACTGTTATTTTTAGACATCCCTGTCGTTTTCTCTTATTGGAAATACTGATTAAAGGTGTCCCATGCGGATTGAATGTTTTCAAATTTCTGTGCAGCTGCAGCATTGTCTTCTGCCTTTGAAAGTTCGTTTACCTCGGCCATATAGGGCATTAACCATTTATGCAGTTCATCATGTGATTCGCCTTTCATCGTACAGCTTGAAATAATTAAATTAGCATCACTGAGTAGATTTGCTGCTAACAGCTTATAATCCTTTTTCTCCTGGTTGACAAAATCATGAATAATCGTATGGGTATGATCTATGGGTGACAACATTTCTTTGTTGACAATCCATTTATTGCCATTTTTTAGTGCCACTAAATGAGAACTATCACCATGATTATGGTTTTCCTCTATCACATGTGTTTGGCCCTTTGATTTTATGTCTGAAGAAGAACTGCAGCCAGTTAAAAATAAACCAATCAGTAAAATTGGTATCAGTTGAATTTTCATATTTTCTTTTTTGTAATCGTAAAATAGGCAAGGATTGCAAAAACAAGTGTTACTGTAATCCTGAATAGCATTGCACTTATTGTTTTAGTTTCATACCTGCCACCTGAATTAATATGCAGGTATAATCCTATAAATGCCACAATTAAGATTAAGGCAGACAAACCTAAAATGGCTGCAGTCCACTTTCTCTTCATAATAAAACCATATGCAGCAAAAAGGTAAATGAAGCCGCATGCGAAATTTGCCCAGACCACAAACGCAATATAATTACCTTCGTAAGCTCTGATTCCAAACAAATCAAACAATATGGAAGTGGTTAAAAATAATGTAAGTAAGCCGATATGAGCAATAAAAATTGCTGATACTTTTAAACTAATGGGTCGTATGATTTTTTCTTCTATGATCATGAATTATTTTGTCTTAGAGATAAATGTATTTCGTTTAAGAGGAGCGTATTTACATAATGATTGCCAAATATAGCTTTAATAAAAGTAATAAAGTACTTCTATCTGATTATATTAAAAAACCAATCACATTTCATTCTAGTGATTGGGGGAGCTTCTGTGGTACAATGTCTCTTATATGATATAATACTTGATAACAGCAATGGTTTCCTACTGAGGTTATAACTAATAATACATATAAGGCAATTTCAGTATTAAACAAAAAGATCTGGAAATTTTATTTTGTTAGAGAGGTTCGATTTTGACGTTCGTCAATGTTTTTTACGTGTTTTTGATGCAACTTTGAATTTCAGTTAGGCAATAGAGATAATGACAGCGGTGCTTGCAGATTTAATACTAAAAATAACGGACCTCGATGAGGAGCAGTTAGTGGCTGTTATTTCCTGCTTTAAACCATTAGCGGTAAAAAAGCATGAGATTCTATTGGAACCCGGCGTAATAGCCGACCGGCTGTTCTTTATCAATAAGGGATGCCTCAGATTATACTATGACACTGAAGAGCACAGTACAGCTACCCGGTTCATGGCATTTGAATATACATTCTTAACGTCAATAGTAAGTTTCATTTCCAGAGAGCCCTCAAAAGAATATATTCAAACAGTCGAAAAATCAGAATTATTAGTAATTTCTCATCACGACTTCTTTAATTTACGGGGCACTATTCCTTCATGGGATAAAATGTATATCTACATTCTGGAATATGGATTGACAGTGATCACTTCCAGACTTAGTAGCCTGCTCACACAAAATGCCACTGAACGCTATCGCGACTTGCTCAAAAACAACCCCGAACTTATTCAAAGATTATCTAACGCTAATCTAGCAGCCTACCTCAACATATCGCCAGAAACGCTGAGTAGATTAAAGTCGCAGGTATAATGATTCACCAAGAAATTTATAGAGATAGAACAAAATACTAACATGAGAAGTGACGAAGTAAAAAAAGGACATCAAAGAACACCACACAGATCATTATTCAGAGCTACCGGATTGAAAGACGAAGATTTTGAAAAACCTTTTATCGGTGTAGCAAATTCATTTATAGAGATCATTCCAGGACACTTTTTTTTGAATAAAGTAGCTGAGATCATAAAAGATGAGATCCGGGCAAATGGATGCGTTCCATTTGAATTTAATACTATTGGCGTTGATGACGGCATTGCAATGGGACATGATGGAATGCTTTACTCCTTGCCAAGCAGAGAACTTATTGCAAGTTCAATAGAAACCGTAATGAACGCGCACAAACTTGATGCAATGATCGCGATACCTAACTGTGATAAAATAGTTCCAGGCATGATTATGGGTGCACTTAGGGTTAATGTACCCACAATTTTTGTTAGTGGCGGACCTATGGCAAAAGGGCATAAAAAAGATGGAACACCGATAGATCTGGCTACTGCGTTTGAAGCTGTGGGGAAACATGAAGCCGGAAACATGAGCGATGAAGAACTTCTGGAGATTGAATGTAATGCCTGTCCAAGCGGAGGAAGCTGTGCAGGTATGTTTACCGCGAACTCCATGAACACCCTGATGGAAGCTATGGGAATTGCGTTGCCAGGGAATGGAACGATACTGGCCCAAACCATCGAACGTGAAGCACTTTACAGAAGAGCTGCCAAACGAATTTGTGAAATAGCATTAGATCAAACTGCAAGTGAAAAATTCAAGTTAAAAAACATACTGAATGAAAATGCAGTAAGAAATGCATTTGCCGTTGATATGGCAATGGGCGGAAGCTCCAATACCGTTTTACATATGCTGGCCATCGCAAATGAAGCTGACGTTAATTTTGAACTTAAAGACATCAATGAGATCTCTAAAAACGTTTCACATATCGCTAAAATATCTCCGAGTCTGTCAACGGTTCATATGGAAGATATAAATAGTGCTGGTGGTGTAAATGCCGTGATGAAGGAGATGACTAAAAGAGGGCCTAACGTATTGATAGATAATCTGACGATCAGCGGAGAAACCTTGTTGGAGAAGATTGCAGATGCACAAATCAAGGATAAAAACATTATCCGTACCATAGATAATCCATACAGCCAAGTCGGTGGATTGGCTATCCTTTACGGGAATCTGGCTGAGCAGGGTGCTGTAATTAAAACAGCAGGTCTTACCGGCGCCAGAGTTTTCACTGGTAAAGCCGTATGTTACGACGGCCAGGCAGAAGCCGTTGCAGGAATTCTTTTAGGAGAAGTAAAGGCTGGTGATGTTGTGGTGATCAGGTATGAAGGACCCAAGGGTGGTCCGGGTATGCAGGAGATGTTAACGCCTACAAGTTTGATCATGGGTATGGGATTAGGAAGTTCTGTTGCGCTAATTACAGATGGGAGATTTAGCGGTGCAACAAGAGGTGCATCAATCGGTCATGTCTCACCTGAAGCAGCCGAAGGCGGTATGATCGGTTTACTCAAAAATGGTGATGAAATCCATATCGATGTCGATAAATACATCTTGTCTGTCGATTTGAACGACGACGAAATCATAAGAAGAAAAGCAGAATTCATGCCGGTTAAGAAGATTTTGAAATCAAGGTGGCTTAGTCAATATAGGGCATTAGTAACTAATGCAAGCCAGGGAGCCGTTCTAAGGACAGATTTATAATTATACTGCCAATAAGAATACAGAAAAACTTATCATTTTTATAGCTTGGGATTAAAAGCCTTTATTACCACTCCACCGTATTCCCAAGGACCAAGAGGAAAGCTGCTGGTAGAATAATGAATAGCTTCGGGAATATGTGCCGCATAAAGCATGTAATAGGTGCTATTTCACTTAAAAACCCATGGAGCTTCCTCGAATTGTTACCCAAATATACGCCTGCTTATCATTCCTAATCGTCATTAAAATACAATTTTGAAATTTTCATCATTATCATATTATCATTAATTCGGTTTAACACTAATTCCTTCAGTAGTAAGGGTTATAGGTTTTATTGTCCCATTAGGGTTGAAATAAAGGTGCTCGATACCTACGGAATGACGAGTAGTTAATCATTTAACAGCAGCCACTCCCTTAGTAGTTTGAACTATCTTTTTAATTGTACCATCTGCATTGTAATACATATAATCCACACAAATAGAGCGTCTATAACTCCCCCCGGTAGGCAAAACACCGTTGTGGTAAAAGAAATAGGACTTCCCTTTATAATCAACTATTCCAGGATGTGTAGTAAAACTATTTGGTACGTTATCTTGAATAATTCCTCTATATGTCCATGGTCCGGTAGGTTTTGTCGCAGTACAATATTCAATCATCTCAGGTTTGGTACCAGCGCTTGCATATACTAAATAATAAAGGTCCTTCCTTTTGTAGACCCATGGTCCTTCAATATAGTGAAGTGGATTTAATACGGTAATAGGACCATCAAGTTCAATCATATTTTCTTTCAGCTTTACCCATTTGCAACTCCCATTGCCCCAAAATAAGTAGCCCTGATTATCATCATCTACAAACACAGTGGGATCAATATCGTCCCAGGCATGAGGTTTATCTTTTGTCATCTCGTTTATTACAAGCGCCTTACCAATGGCATCCTTAAATGGACCAGTAGGGCTGTCGGAAACAGCCACACCGATAGCGGCTCCACCTTTGCTATTTTCGTCGTTTTTATGGAAGGTGGATACAAACCAATAAAACTTACCATTACGAAATATACATTGTGCTGCATATGCATCACCTGTTGCCCATGAAAATGTACTAGGTGAAAGCAAAGCACCATAATCTTTCCAGTTAACCATATCTGTAGATGAAAATACATGCCAGTCCGGCATCTTGTAATTAGTAGCAGTTACAGATGCCGTATCATGCCCTGTATATAAGAATACGGTGTCTTTATAAACAATTGGTGATGGATCTGCAGTAAAAATGTGTTTAATAATAGGATTTTGTGCCTGTAAATTTATTACAGCAAAAAAAACAAGTGCGCTAGTTAATAATTTCCTTTTCATTTCTTGATTAATTTATTGATGTATATGTTTTCAATTGGTAATAATTTTAAGTCCCCTATAACAATGTTGGCTACAGTAAATCTATATCTGAGAGCAACTCGGTTTCTAATGTCAGCCATAGACCCAAATTTTGGCAACAACAAGTTCTAGCTATTCTATCTTAGTTACAGTGCTTTTCCCATTGTAAACAATTTGTTTTGCTGCAGAACTTTTTGTTATTCCGATTTCTTTTCCTTCTGATATAAAAACGATATTGAATATTCTTCTCTTTAAGTAATTTGCATAAGAACCCTTTAAATTGTCAATGGTTAGAGTCGTTGCTTTTTCATTCCAATGGAATGCAATAAGAGTGTATGCTCCTTCTTCATAATTATAGTTATCACCCTCATCTTCATAAAGCTCAAATTTGCCATTCGCTCCCCTATATACTCGTATTTCAAGTGTATCGGCTGCCTGCTGTCTTGTATACTGCATTACTTTCCCTACCGGAATAATGGAGCCACTTTTAACAAACACAGGTATTTTATCTGGAGCTGCATCGATTTTCACTACTCGTCCTCCGGCATAATATCCACCCGTCCATAAGTCATACCAAGAGGTCGATTTGGGCAAATATACATCCCATTTACGAACACCTGCTTCTGTTATGGGAGCAACCAACAGTGACTTTCCAAACATGTATTCGAACTTTTGTTGAACTGCTGATTCATCCTCACTAAAATCCATGACGAGGGGGCGCATCATTGTCGAACCATTTTTTGAAACCTGCCATGCTGTGGAATAAATATATGGCATTAACTGGTACCGAAGATTAAGCATTCCTCTCATATTTGCTTCTACTTTTTCCCCGTATTTCCAGGGTTCAGTTTCCGATTGATAACCATGGGTTCTGAATATTGGATTAAATGCTCCCCATTGAAACCAGCGGGTTAGCAGCTCATGGTATTTCTGATCTGTATACTGGGTAGGTCCAGGGCGAAAAAAACCTCCTATATCAGTTGTCCAGTATGGCATTCCTGTCATGTTGAAATTCAAACCGGCGACAATCTGTCTTTTGAAAGCATCCCAGTTCCAGCCTATATCCCCGGACCAGTTAATAGTTCCATAACGCTGCTGTCCGGCGAAGGCAGATCGGGTTAGAATAGTCACCCTTTTTTGAGGGTCGGTATTCCGCTGACCTTCGTAAATTGCCTTACTAACAAACAAAGGATACGTCAATCGGTAAAAATCGCCTGACCCCAAATAAGTTTGCTTACCAGTTAACGCATCATTCTCAGGTTCGGTAGCGTCCATCCACCATGAATCAACACCATATTTAAACAGATTTTGATTTAAGGCCTGCCAGTGTATTTTTTGTGTTTCAGGATTAAATATGTCTATCCATGGGCTGTTTGGAATATAAAGGTTCTTTGTAACATACTCCTTAGCGACATCTGATTTCTTGTCAAGGTTCTCCCATACGGAGATTGAGAAATGCGCATTAAGATCGTGAAGCTGTTTTATAAACTTTTCAGGTTCAGGGTAATGGGCCTCATCAAACTTAGGGACACCCCATCCATACTTACCCCAGTACTGCCAATCCTGAACAATTACGTCCATGGGAAGATTTCTTTTTCTAAATTCCTTAACTGTTACAACCAAATGATTTCCGGAAGTATACCGTTCACGACATTGCCAGAATCCATACGCCCATAAAGGCAGCATTGGAACATCACCCGACAAGTTTCGATAGTCCTTAATTACTTCATCTGCATTACTTCCGTAGAATACTACATAATCCAATGATTTTGCATTAGGGGAACGAAAAGTAGTAGCATCCTCTGCAAGCTTCCATGATAGTTTAGGAGTATTGGTAGCTTTACAAACCACCTGGACAGTATGCGCTCCCTTTTTGAGGTTCACAAGTTTACCAACTGCAGGTGGAAGCCATAAATTAGATTGATCAATATGTGTAAAACCGTCAATTACTACCAGATGGCGATTATCCATGTTACCCAAATCGAGCATAATGGAATAGTCACCATCTTTTTCCACATTAAAGTTGCCAGTATATACTGATTGCTGCTGAGAAACTTTCTGTGTACCAGCAGTTGTTGTTACTTCAACATCTCGCTGTTCATTGCCTGATGAATCTCTTTTAGCAAGTGCAATTAAATTATCAGCAGGATTAAAATAGGTTAAACCATACTGATGCCATAAAATCCCATAACCCCGACTAGAGTAAAGAAAGGGTATAGATATTTGAGTATTAACCTGAGTTAACTTTCGACTTACGTTACGGAGGTTGAAATTACCATCTTGAAACTGTCCTAATCCGAACAGATATTCATCTTTAGGAGAGAAAAAGCTTTGCTCTGCCACAAAACACTTTTCTCCTAATATGGAATCCAATTTCAATTTTCTACTTCCCGCCGCTTCAGTTAAAAACACGATATCTCTATGGTCCATAAACTCAAGAACACTACTTCGTTTGTCAAAAACTACTGCAACCGAGTCAGTGCTTAACTTCAATTGTAACGGCGTTTCTGAGAATTTAAATCGTGGAGCAGGAACTTTGTTTATCAAAATGAGTTCCTGCCTCTCTTTTAAACCATCTTTTTCCCATTGCACCCTGATCGTTTTATCAGTTAATGGAATCAAATTCAAAACACCTTCAGAAAGCTCAATTGAAAGCCTATCTGGTCGTAATGTGTGTTTCTTGTAAGTCTGCCCAAGTACAATGGAGGGTAAAAGAAAGATCAGGAAGAGATATATAGCCCTCATAAGATTACTCCAAATGGTTATTTATACATTAATTAGTTGGCACTAAAGTCATCACAAAACCTCCGCGACGAAGCAATTTGACATCAATAGCGCTTGACATATCCACTTCATAATATCTGACTTCGAAGTCTTTATCATGCTTTCCATCGGCTATTAGCGTACATTTATACTTGATTCCATTTTGCAGAAACGGAAACTTTACATTTTGTTGCTTTTCCTTTATTTCTGCATTAATACCTCCAATATACCAGGAAGTCCCTTTCCGACGTGCAATCACTGCATCTTCACCAGGGTAACCATCAATTAACCGGGTATCGTCCCAAGCATTTGGAACTGATTTAAGAAAAGATTTTACAACATCGGGCAACATTAAATAACCATCAGGACGGTCAGCAAAGTGTTGTAAACCAGATTCAAATACAATACTCAAAGCCAATTCATGGCCATAGGACGTTAAATGCGGGAACTGGGAGTTAGTAAAGGTAGTAGGAGTATAATCCATTGCCCCTACCACGTTACGTGTAAAAGGAAGAATTGTATTGTGCTCAGAAGCTTCAAGCGTAAATTCCGGACCATTATTATACCATTCAGCGCCTCTGACACCCTCATAAGTCATTAAATTTGGATAAGTTCTAGCCCAACCCCTGGGAACAAGGCATCCATGAAAATAAACCATCATTTCAAACTTTGCTGCATCTTCCAGAATATCAATATAATACTTAATCATATCCTGCTTTTCACTTTCGAAAAAATCTATTTTCACTCCTACAAATCCCATTTTTCGCAGCTTAGAAAACTCTTCCACCCTATTTTGATGTGTAAGCATCCTATCCTTAGGTGTGGAAGAAACCCAAGTATGGTTTCCACCTGAGTTGTACCAAATCAAGGGCTTAACTCCTTTGGATAAAATATATTTTGTTGCATCTTCAACATTACCACCATTGGTCATAGCGTCCCATTCCCAATCCAGCAAAGTATAAGGCCAGTTCATTTCAGCTGCCAGATCTGCAAAATCAGTAACAATTTTATAGTCTTTTGTGCCGTGGTTACTTGACCAGTAATTCCATGATACCACACCAGGCTTTATCCATTTGGGATTTTTAATCTTTGAAGGCTCTGAAACATCATCAACTAATGTTGACCCAACAATATCCGACAGACTACCTATGATAATTACACGCCATGGTGATTTCCATGGTAGAGCGATGGTAGGGGTTGATGAACCTATTCCTCTTCCATCCCTTGGATTAGGAAAGGTAAGTTTATACCGGGCACTGTCTTCTTTGTTGCTTAGTTTTGTACCACAATAGCTTTGATTTAAATCTGCTTCATGTAGCAGGTACCAGTATGAAGAATCCCCTTGCTGAAATAGTGCAGGATAACCCCATTCTTGTTTTTGAACTTTATCTTTGCTCATAACGGAATAAAGACCTTCATTGGCTGTATTCCATTTTTCCATCCAACGTTTTGTTTCACGCGGTATGATATAAGAGGTAAGCTCATCCTTTATTACAAACGAACCTTTCTTCTCCGGAAATTCATATCTAAAAATGATGCCATCATTATATGCCCGTAGAATAATATTTAATTTTGATTTATTAGGGTTTTCAAATGAAACAATTACCTCATTGGCCGAATTACTGCAGATCGCTCGTTTTCCATGAATACTGGTATATCGATCAGTTATAAATTTTTGCTTAGAGGCTTTTAGAAATTTTAATTTATCAGAGAACTTCTGGTCACTTCTTATCAACCCTAAATCAATACGTGGAATAATTACTACATTTTTACCTTCACTGGTGGAAGAAGCTTTTAAATACCATTCACCCATGTTAGTATTATTATGTTGAGAAATCAACTCTACACTAATCTTTTGATTGGGAGATCGCACTATATTTTTCTGTGAGAAAACAGGAAATATGTTGATTACCGAAAGAATAAGGATAATATTTAATTTTTTCATTTTATATAAAAAAAGAGGTGAAGCTGTATGATCAGCTACCTTTTGTTCTGAAGATGTTATAAATTAAAATGCGGCAAAAACGCTTCTTTGCTGGACAAACTAGTATACTTATTTCTTTTTTGATTGAGTTGATTAGTATCATGATTCTCCTTAATAATTGGTCATCTTTCCATTCTATATATCCTCTACTCAATGTAAAAAGGTAGGCCTTAATAATCAGTCTAATGTAGACTGATTATTATTTTTCCATTAACACAATCTCTTATGATACTATCATTTTTGTTCAAAAAGACATCAAATGATCTTTAAAGATTATTTTTACTTGTTTAAAACAGTATAATAGCAAAAATTGAAGAAAATTTAAAATATTCAAAGCTTTCTTCATGTAATTATAGCGTATCTTATTGTTGAAATAACAGTGGCGCAAACTGATATAAATTATTTCTCCATACCGGCCACGTATGACCACCCGGGTAATTGTAATACGTGTAGTTAATTTTTAGATCTTTGAACTTCTTAAGCATAATCTGGCAATTGTTATACGCAATATCATCCTTACCTCCCATTGCAATCCAGAATTGCTTTAAATTTTTATTAATCTTATCCGTATTATTCTTCATAAATGCATATTGAACCTCTGCAACCTGATCTTGCCTTTGAGCAATCCATCCGGAACTAAATACACCCATATAATTAAACATATCTGTGTTTTTAATACCAGTATAAAGGGTATGCATGCCTCCCATCGAAAGTCCCGCTAATGCCCTACTGTTTGCATCCGTTTTAACGCGATAATTTTTCTCTATCATTGGTATGACAACGTCTTTTAACTCTAGTTCAAATCTTTTTAATGCCGACTCGTCAAATGCAGAGCCGCCCATATTTGCATCTGGCATGACTATAACCATAGGTAATGCTTTTTTCTCTGCAATCAGGTTATCCAGAATTAAATCCGTCTTTCCCTGATTTGCCCATCCTGTCTGATCTTCACCGCCTCCATGTAAAATGTAAAGAACCGGGTATTTTTCTTCCGTTTGAGTATCATATCCTGGAGGAGTATACATGTAAAGCTGTCGCCAGCTATTGGTCACCTTTGAAAAGTATTTTTTTATTCGGATGTCTCCATGTGGGACATCTCTTAAAGCGTAATATGCACCAGCGGCAAAAGGAATTTCTATTCCGCTGGCCATTCTTCCCATACCATAAAATGTTTCACTTGACGGATCCGCTACAGCGACACCGTCTATTAGTATCGAATAGTAATGGAAACCTTCTCCAATAGAATCTGTAGTTATATTCCAAACGCCTTCATCGCTTTTGACCATGTCGTATTTTTTACCCAAATCCACCTGCACCTTTTGAGCATCGGGGGCCTTAATAGAAAAAACCACTCTATTATCGGTTAGAATCTGGGGATATTTAGCTGATCGTATATTAGTGGAAGCGGGAGCTCCTGCAACTGGATATTTTGGAAATGTAGATTCGTCTACTGGTTTAAATAACAATTGCGAAAACATATATAAGCTGTTTTTCCAAATAGTAAAATCGTGAAATCCAGGTTCAATGAAGTAGATATGGGGTACATTATTCTTAGTCAGATAATCGTGTGTTCGCTTGCTGAAACTAACTAAACCGTCACTGGCACCACAGGAGATCCATAGTAGTTTAAGCTTTTCTTTTGCCTTGGCAGGATTAGGAACTAATTGTTCGGGACTTTTAGTATTTGGGGCTGAAGAAAACCCTCCCACCCATGCAAATTTATCGAAGTTACCTAATCCAAAGTTCAGAGATTGACCTCCTCCCATAGATAGACCAGCGATCGCTCTATTTTTTTGATCTGTATATACCGGATAATTTTTTTCAACATAAGGGATCAGATCATTCAATAAGTCTTTTTCAAAGGCGGCAAATGCTTCAACTTTATCCTTAGACATAATGTTCCCTATAGGGCGGTCATCTTTCATCGCCCTGCCATTGGGCATCACTACAATCATAGGCTCTATTTTGTGGTCTGCGTATAGATTATCTAAGATAACCTGAGGTTTTCCACCGTTAAGCCATTCCATGTGATCGCCTCCTATTCCATGCAGTAGGTATAAAACCGGATATTTTTTACTTTTCGAATATCCCGGTGGAGTATAAATAACGGCCTTACGGGTAGTACCAACCGTTTTCGAATGGTATCTTATGGTATCAATTTCCCCGTGATCAATAGCTGAACGCTCTTGATCAAAGTCAGCGGAAGGTGACTTAACCTGGGAATACAAAGGAGTAAAAAATAAAAGAGCTACAATAGAAAGGTTAAATCTTTTAAAAAATTGTTTTGTCTTCATTGGTTTGGTTTATAAATAAAGTTTTTTATTCTATGATAAAATTGCTGTTTGCTCCATTCATCAGACTGAAACAAATGTATACAGACCTCCAGTTCTAGTTTCAATATCATACAGTTTTGTGGGTTTAAACCGAGGTTTTATCACAGTTGCCTTTTTTGAAATCAGTGGAGTTTTTATCGGTTCTATCTGATAAAATCTATTAGAATTTACACCTTTAGCTTCTTTCAATTTCCCTTCGCTCGTTAATTTAAGCCCACTTTGAACCCTTAAACGAAGATTTCCTCCTAACCTTGATCTAATAATAAGTTTAACTACTTTGCCATCTTTCCATTCCATACTCACTAAGTCAAACCCTCCTCTTGCCCTTAGCCCCCCGACGCTTCCCCTTTCTTTCCAGAGGTCGGGAATCGCAGGAAGGAGTTGTATTTCACCATGTGAACTTTGCAATAACATTTCGGTAATCCCCGAAGTGCAACCAAAGTTACCATCAATCTGAAATGGTGGGTGTGCGTCAAAAAGGTTGTTATAGGTACCCCCTCCCGCAACGTTAGTACCCACGGGTGTAAGTTGATCCTTAATAAGTGAATAAGCATGATTACCATCAAGCATATTTGCCCACCAGTTCACCTTCCATCCCATGCTCCAACCTGTTGACACATCACCTCGCTGAATCAACGTATTCTTTGCCGCACTGTAAAGTTCTGGCGTAAGATAGGGAGAGATCTGATTTGAGGGAAAAAGACCGTATAGATGAGAAATATGACGATGATTATCTCTTGGATCATCTATGTCATCAAGCCATTCCTGCAACTGCCCATGTTGGCCAATTTGCATGGGTGCCAGGCGACTTCTTTTCATTAACAATGTATCGGCGTAGTCCTTGTCTTTACCTAATATACCAGCTGCTCTAATGGCTGTAGAAAAAACATCGAATACGATCTGATTAGTCATTGTTACGCCAACATCGAGAGAAGAACCCTGATGTGCACTTGGTGCATTTTCAGGCGATTCATCCGGATTAACGACTAGCCAATGATAGTTAGGATGTTCGATTAAGTAATCAGAATAAAATAGCGCAGCACCTTTCAATACAGGGTAAATTGATGCCAGGAATGTCTTATCTCCACTATAAAGATAATGCTCCCAAAGGTGTTGACTCAACCAGCCGCCACCATTACTCCAGGCACCCCAAAATGCACCATCCACAGAACCTGTAACCCGCCAAATGTCTGTATTGTGATGGGCCATCCAACCTCTTGCATTGTACATATCCTTTGCCGTTTTTTGGCCTGTTGCAGATAGTTCCTGAACCATTTTCAACAGAGGTTCATGCAGTTCCGCCAGATTTGTCTTTTCTGCGGGCCAGTAATTCATTTCAGTATTGATATTGATGGTATATTTACTATCCCATGGCGGATTCACATTCTTGTTCCAGATGCCTTGCAAATTAGCAGGTTGACCGCCTGGCTGTGATGAAGAAATTAAAAGATATCGCCCAAATTGGTAGTATAATGTGACAAACTGCGGATCATTGTTCAAGTGGAAATTTTTAAGCCGCTGATCTGTTGGAAGTTTTGTTGCCTCAGATGAGCCCAAATCTAATTCTACTCTCTTAAAAAATTTCTGATAGGCAGCAACATGTAATTTTAAAATATCTGGAAAAGACTTGGTTACTGCACGCTTTAAGTAGTTAGAAGCTCTTTCATCTTGATTTCCATTTAAATCTTGATACGAATTAAAGTTGGTAGCTATTGAAATATAAATGGTTACTTCATCCGCATTATTCACAATTAGAGATGAATCTGTCGAGGTAATACTCCCTCCTTTTGTTTTCAACTGTGCAATGCCTTTATATTTGATCATGCCTTTCACTCCTTCATGATCAATAGTAGTACCCGATACTGATATCTGGTTATTATTGGAAGTGTGGATAGATGCTTTAGGCATAGCTGCAGCAAAAGAGGCATTAAAAGAAATACTTTTGGGTCTACTGGCAGTTAAATGCATTACGATCACACGGTCCGGAAATGAGGCAATCACTTCTCTTGTATAGGATACACCGTCAACATCATAGGAAGTTTTTGCTACTGCCTTTTCAATATCCAATTCTCTGTAGTAGTTGCTGTAATTTTCATGGCCTTTAAACGAAAGGTTAAAATCGCCTAAAGGCTCAAACATCTGACCATGAGATATCTTGCTGACAATCGATTTATTGGCCACAACTTCTGCCCGCTTTTGTTTCCCTTCAAATAGGAGATTTCGAATTTTTGTCAGTGAATCTAATGATAAAGGATTATCATTACGGTTTGGGCCCCCACTCCAAAGAGTATGTTCATTTAATTGAATGGTTTCTAAAGCAACATTGCCATATACCATGGCACCTAACCTACCATTTCCAACGGGTAATGCATTTTCCCAAATTTTGCCTGAAGGATTAGTATACCATAACTTCAGTACATTATCCTGCGAAAAACACAAGAAATTTAATAAAATCAAAAAAATTAATAAAGTTTGTTTCATCTTATAACTTATCAATTTATTTTTTCCATTTACTCAAATAATGGATCCGTCAATTTCCAGGTATTTATAAGGCCGTTTCTCTATCAGGAATTTTGCATAATTTTTGCTTCACCTCTCTTTGAGTTCTTTAATGGAATAAGGTTTATATACTTCAAAAATTTTAAGGTACAAGATGTAAAATAAACATCTTGTACCTTAAAACTAGCATAGCAACATAGTCACAAATATGACTATTCAATCTGATCAGATCAAATTATTTTCCGGCTAAGCCATCTGCAACACCAACATATGATGGTTTACGCACAAAACCCTCAGTCCATAAACCAATTGGTTCACCTGCTCTCCAGCTCGAACTTTTTGGACTATCAAGTGGGCTCCATATTGTAATTCCGTAACGTTGTGCGGCAGGAATAAGCTCAAAATATTTGGCTATTACATATTTATACATTGCAGCTTGCGCGGCATACTGTTCTGCTGTAGCAACAGTTGTTTGTGCACCTACCCCCATGTCTAATTCAGATACTTTAATTATCTTACCTGTCGCAGCCAGCAATCTAAACATCTCGTCAATCTTACCCTTGTCTGATGTGGCATCAATGTGCATTTGAGTACCTATTCCATCAACCTTCGCACCTTTACTTTCAATATATTTAACATAATCAATCAGTCCCTTACATTTATCAAGACTATATTCCAGGTTGTAATCGTTTATAAAGTGCAAATCGCCAGTATTACCATGGGCTCTGGCTAATTGAAAAGCTCTAACCGCATAATCTTTACCCATATAATCTTGCCAGTAAAACTCGTCTGCCTTAAGCGTTTTTCCAATACCTGATTTAAGTTCATATGGATTAGCATCATCCATCGGTTCATTTACAACATCCCATACCTTAACATAAGATTTGCAAGTGTCTACCATACCAGATATAAATCGATTAAGTGCCTGGTCAATAATAACTTTCTTTTCAGTAGCTGTTTTTGCAATAGCCTGCTCCCCTGAATTTGGATTTAAACGGCGAAGGGAGATATTGTCAAAATTAAGTGTTCCAGCATAAGCTCCAAAGCTAAATAGAAAGCGTTTCCTGTCCGCTTTCGTTACCGTCTTTTCAAGCTCGACAAGTTTCCATTCTGTAGTTACAGGGAATGATCCGAAATCATCTGCTCCATAGGTAACCGTCTCTTGTAAAGCGACAGAGGCGGATCCAGCTATAGATCCTTTGACATAGAAACTCAACTTATAAACTGATCCGTTTTGGAAATAAGCACTAAAATCATACGGAGTTTGTGCTTCCCAAGAGTTAACTACTTTTGGATTTGTCATGTAAAGTGAATATCCAGCCCCCCCTAATCCTTGTCCATTTGCACTAATCCCTCTTGTTGAACCGTTACCCCATCCACCCCAACCGTTTGAATTTCCTAACTCAAAGTTACTATTGGGGATTAAATTAGCTTCCAAGGCTGGGCCATTACCAGGAATGACTGTTGGAGCAATTAGGCTATTGAGATATGTCGCATTCTGGTTAGCATGCCAGCAAAGTGTATGCCCGTATACAGAAATACCCGCTCCGGATGCTGCTTTTAGCAAGTTCTTCACATTATTCAAATCCAGAGTACCATCCGCTTTTACCACCGCTCCATGCTTCATTTCATAACCAATGGTTATTTCATCAAAATTACTGTTGACCAATCTATACATAACTCCTTTGTTAATATAGTCAGACAATGATATCGCAGCACCAAGTTTAAAATTAGGTTGAGCATCTCTTTTGATGTAGGATTTTAAAGCACTATAGCTATCAATTTCCTTCTGCGCTAAAAAACTGGCAGGTTCATCTACATGAAAATCAAGACTTTCATGCTTGGTACAAGAAGCCATTATCGCCGAAAACGAAAGGACTACTGCTATTTTATAAATATTTTTCATACCATTTGTTTTATTATAAACCAAACTATTTCGTTACTGCATTGAATGTTTCCATTTTAACGCCCCTATCTCTTATAACTAGTGTATCTGTAGAAGAAACATGCATTTCATTCATATCTACCTCATAATTCAGGTACAAGGCATCACGGTCTTGATTACCCCAACTATTTTTCTCCCCTTTTTTCACAAACTTACCACTACCGGTAGCTGTAAAATCAGTTGTAGCGGCCGATACGGTACAGTCTCCTGCATTATTAATAGTAAGCAACAAGGTGCGGGTTATATTTTGTCCACCAGACCCTTTGAATACAATAGGAAAACGTGTTCCACTCAATGATTGAGTAGATAAAGTTGAGATATCATCCTTTTCTACAAATGCTTTATGCCTTACAATCGTTTGATTAAGAGCTGTGTTTCCATTCTTGCCAGTAATTACATCTTTGCCCCTGCGCAAATAATTACCATGCCAAGGATTAATATATTTAATAGCATAAAGCACATAATCTTTAGCTGCTAACAGGGAATCGGCATTCACTACACTCGTCATCCTTAAGGGAATAACATATGTATTTTTGATAGCTAAGGGATCGGCAAAGAATGCATCAGTTAACTGAACCTCAACACCTCCAGTAATATTTCCTTTCGTGATTACAATCTTATCTGAGGCCAGTGTATAATAATTAGCCGGCATAGTAATTATATCGCCCCCTGTACTAAACGCCTTTCCTGTACTCAGCGAATTATCTACTGCAATACCAATAGTTACGTCACCTTTGGTGGTATATACACCTCCTGTAGTGGCCATAATTTGACATTTATAATCATTATCCAATGAGGTATCAAAAATATCTTCACCTAATGTGATTGTACGTACTGGACCTTGATAAGCGAAATAAACGGTCTGATAAGGATAATCTGCAAATTCCCATTCTTGATTTTTGCAGGAAGTAAATATTGACGAAACTACCAGTGATAGTAGGACTACTTGTTTTATTTTTAAATTTATTTTCATTTCAATCTAGTTAAACGAACGTGAATAGTTTGTTTTAATCCTTTACCAACCGGAATTTTGAGTCAGATTATTATATTTAAGAGTTTCGCTATAAGGAATCGGGCCATAATTCATGAAGCTTTGATAAGAGCGGTTTTCAACATTAATTATGGAGAAACCTCCGTTTGTAATACTTACCCCTTGTGCGGTTTCATTTAAGTTTGCATTCCATCTACGCAAGTCCCAAAAACGAAAGCCTTCAAAACATAGTTCTAATCTTCGCTCGTTTCTGATCAGCACTCTCATTTGATCTTTATTGTTCTTAACGGACTCTAAATAAGCATCACCATTTGTAGTTCCAACACCTGCTCTTGTACGGATAGCTTTAATCACATCATAGGCAGAATAAGCATGACCTCCGGTTGCTGTTGGGCCCCAGGCTTCATTGGCAGCTTCCGCATAAGCCAGATAGATCTCGGTATATCTTATTCTAGGAACATAATGTTTTTGAGTACTCGTAGTAGAAGGATTTAGATTCACATCTTGTCTTAACAATTTACGCATATAATAACCTGTACGTGTTGATGTCTCTACTTTATTTAAACCATCATTAGTAGGACTATCAGCTGAAGTATTAATTACTGTAGAACTTGTACCTGCGGTACTTCCGTTTACCATAATATACAATTGAAAACGAGGATCACGGGCGGCATAAGGACTTGCAGAATTATACCCGCTGTTCGCTAAATCGGAAATAGGGTATCCGTTGGCCATAGGGAAAGCATTAACTAAGTTCTGCGAAGGATTCAAACGACCGCTACCATATAATGTTGGAGGAAAGTGAGTGCGTTCAAGATCGTTATTAGTTCCTATATCAGTTCTCCATAAAATTTCAGATGGATTAATACCTGATGCTAACCCATCAACTTCAGTTCCAAGATACCAGGTTCTGCCATTTGCTGCTAAACCGTTTACTCCGCCCTTAAGATCTATAACTTCAGCTGCATCATTCGCTGCATCTGCCCAAGCAGTAGCATTTCCAGCATTAAAGGCTGGACTTGCCGCTAACAAAGCTGCTTTGGTACGTATTCCTTTAGCAATACGTGATGTTAATCGTCCTCTAAAATAAAAACCAAATACACGATTGTAATCGTCCTTATTAACGCCAGTGTATTTAGAAGGTACCTGAGCGTCGCTGGCTATATCTTCGAAATCTAAAGATAAAAGTTCCTCTGCTGAATCCAGATCTTTATAAACTTGCTCGATACATTCTTGAAAAGTAGCTCTTGGTATATTAAAATCCGATGTAACAGTTTCCGGCTTCAGTAACAAAGGAATACCTAGCAATTCACCGCTAGGAGATTTTCCTGCATGTGCCTGGAGTAAGTAATACATATGAAGTGCTCTAAGACCATATGCTTCACCCTTCATTCTGTCACTGAACAGCCTGCTTATTTTGGGATCAATTGCCCATTCTACACTATCCGAAACAGAAAGAAACAAGTTAAGATACTGAATTGCAGATCTCCCACCAGTCCAACGATCAAGAGGGTTATTGATAGCAGTCCATTGACCTGTAGATATTTTCAAGAACTGACTTGTTCTATCATTGGTAACAGCATCATCTGTTGCTACATCATTAAATGACCAGTTGTTTGACGGAATTCGTGCATACCCATTAAGCAATAAACCTTGCGCATAAGAAGCATTGCTATAGGCATTTTCTAGTTCAAGATTATTTTCAATTGCCGGATCAAACATATCCTTTTCACAAGCTGCGAAAAAGAGTGCGATGGATAAGCATGTTAATATAATTTTTTTCATGTTCTAAATTTTAATTGAGCTAAGAAACCTGTTAAAACAATGCTTTAACACCTAGGTTAAAAAAGCGGGTTTGGGGAGCCTGATTTACATTTAACTCCATTGTCTCTCTTTCTTTAGAAAAGGTCAGCAAATTGAATCCGTTGACGTAAGTTCCAAGTTCCCGAACAAAACCTTTTCCCAAAATACGGGTAGGGAATTGATAAGATAATTGCACTTTCGCAAGATCAAAGCGGTTACTGCTATATATCCAAAAATCAGAAGTCCGAAAATTATTGTCACTATTAGAGGTGGTCAATCTTGGATAAGTAGCCGTATTTTTAGTTTCTTCTGTCCAACGATCACGTACCTCAATAGAATATTTATCTTCGCCATCGATCCAGAAATAAGAGTTGTTCTTGATTGCGTTACCACCAAAACGGCCAGTTCCTAGAGCAAAAAGAGTCAGGCTCTTCCATTTTGCAGTAAAATTGATACCTAATGTCATCGGAGCACTTGACCCTCTTCCTAGATTAACTTCATCCCTGGTATCAATTACACCATCGGCGTTTTGATCTTTGTATTTAATATCACCAGGCATGACATCACCGAATGATTGCGTAGGAGAGTTAGCAATGTCTGCTTGATCCATAAAAAACCCTTCATTTTGTAAGCCCCAAATTGCATCCAGAGACTGGCCAGCTCTATTTTGATATCCAAACTCGTAAAACTCTGCTCGTTTAGATGCGGTTGCTTCAAAATATGTACCTGTAACCCCTAGAGACCAGAATAGATTTCCTGACTTTTTATTCAAGTTCACACTAAAGTCCAAACCTTTTCTTTCATCATCATTGTAATTGATGAAAGGAATATCAGAATACACGGGAAACCCAGTAGTAAAGTAATTTGGATAGGTAACCGTTGTAGGCTGCACTACATTTCCAGTGGTTTTATTATAGAAAACTGAACCACTAAAAGAAAGGAGATTCTTAAACAAGGACCCGTCCACCCCAGCGTTAATTTCTTTTCTTTGCGGATAATTAAGGTCTGGATTGTCCCCACGTCTACGATCAAAAGTGTGCACCAAACTACCATCACGCCAGCTGTACCATGCGGCATCATTGTAGGTGTAATAACCCTGATATAAATAGTAATTATTAATATCCAGATCGGTATTTAAGATTCCCGCTGAAACAGTAAATTTCAAATCATCAATAGCTGATATTTTAGACATGAAACCCTCCTTACTAACTCTCCAGCCTAAAGATAATGTTGGAGAAATGCCCATACGATTTTTGGCTGGCAGTTTAGCAGAATGAACTGCAGCACCACTGAAATCAACATAATATTTGTTAGATAAATTATATCCAAGTTGTAAACCTAAATTAGCGTTACTTGTGTTATGATATAACTGAGCTTCACCCAATTGAAATCCGTTTGCAATCAGCATGGCAGAAATATTATGCTTTTGATTGAATGATTTAATATAATTAAGCTGCCCTGAAAACGCTACCGTCCTACGATAAGTACTTCCGCTAATATTTTGAACACCAGATGTGGCATCCTCACCGTATTTTGTTAAATTACTAATCTGATCTATGCCTGAATAGTCATTCCAAGACGCCTGATAGACCGCATACCTGTTATTGTATGTTTGAAGAAAGGAAGTGGAATAATCCACAGCCATCATAGTCTTAAATGTTAATCCGTCTATAAAACTATTCAAATCAAAGTTAATGCCGGTATTAAACTGAAACTGACGGTTAATGGTCTTGTTATACCCACCCGCATAAATATTTGCAAAGGAGTTCGTTTGGTCTAATTGACTTCCACCCAACAGATATTTTCCGTCAATTAAATTACTACTATTATTCACATAGGTCAAAGACGACTCATCAGTACCTTCAATCATATCAATGGGCACCAAAGGAGAGAATCTATAAGGACGAATGCTAGCAGCACTAGCCCAATAATCAGTATTTACACCCTTACCTGTGTAGAAACTAACTGAAGCATCTACATTTAAGGAAATGATCTTATTTAAATTAACATCAATATTACCTCTGACATTAAACCTGTTAGATCCACTATTATCAACTGCCTCACCAAAATTCAATAATGAACCTGCTGACCAATAACCTAAATTGGTATAATAGCGTGCTTTTTCATTACCTCCTGAAATTTCGGCAGTAAGATCGTAACGGTTATAACTATCATTTAAATATTCAGAAGAGTAATAATCCACATTTGGATACCGATATGGATTTAAGCCGGAAGCGTGATTATATATTGTTTCTCCACTATAAAGAGCTGGCAAACCGTCATTTTGCCTGGCTTCGTTATATAGTGTCATATATTCTGCTGACCCTAAAAATTTCGGATACGCTTTAGGTGTATTTACTCCCGCGTTAGCGCGAATATTAACAGTTTGTGTAGAACTAGTTCCTCTTTTAGTGGTAATATAAATTACCCCCTTAGCGGCCCTGCTTCCGTAAAGAGCCACTGCTGCAACTCCCTTTAACACTGTAATTTGATCAATTTCTGTAGGCATCACAGTATTGGCATCTCGAGGAACACCATCTACCAAAACTAAATAACTACTCATACCCCAAATATTTCCGTTGAAACCTGGAGCCAATGCTTCCAGATTCTCCAGACTACTTGTGGCATAGTTTCTCTCCATCAGTTCTGAAAAATTCAGTACAGAAACTCCGCCCAAGATATCCTGTTTGTTAATTTTTCTGAACGCCACTTGAACCAATGCCGAATCATCCATTTGCAATGATTCATCTGATTTTTGAGTAGAATCCGGAACCAATTTTCTAGAATTGGGTACTTTTTTATCAATACCAGGATTAATCGTGCGAATGCTTCCAGTATTGCTATATACATTTACTTTAATAGCTAATTTTGCCGAACTGATTGCAGGTATCCCCATTAAGGTTAAGCAGAATACTATTCCTATTTTTATTTGCTTCATTATTTTCGATTTACATTAGTTTAACTACCTGTTACCAACCAGGATTTTGAGGAAACTCCAGATACATATTTACATCGGCATTTTTTAACGGCAACCAGTAATGTTTTTTGGTGAATCTACGTTCCAGTATAGTTACCTCCCTTAAATTGACTACCCTGTTCAATGTGGGATCAGTAGTGTTAAATGTACCTGCTCTATTAAACTCAATAGATTTTTTTAGGGTATAAGGGCTCTCTGTTAATAAAAGCCACCGTCTCAGATCGTTAAAACGAAGTCCCTCAAAAGCTAGTTCTACAGCTCTTTCTCTTCTCAGTTCACCTAAAAATAAATTCGTTGAACCGAGAAACTTAGTGGCCACAGGACTTACACCAGCTCTGGCGCGAATAACATTAACTGCATCCGCAGCTGTTTTTGCAAAAGTAGGATCCTTTCCAAGAGCTGAATTATATCCCATTAGTGCTGATTCCGCATACATCAAATAGACATCTGATAATCGCATATAAGGAACATAAATATGTAAGTTATTACCGTAGCTGTATCCGTTATCATATTTATTAGCAGTAATTGGAATAAACTTACGAAGCACATAACCTGTACGACTACCAGAGGATACATTCCTATAACTGCCTCCTGTAAATAAGTTTGAATAACGGTTAGTTTCCTCTTTTGGATCTGGAATACTTCCCTGAACGAATTTCACACCATCATAAACGATATCGTTATAAAAACGAGGGTCACGATTTTTCCATGGATATTCAGGGTCATAAGACGACTCGGCATCAGCTTTAGTTGGATCTGTAATAGGTAGCCCATTAGCCATTCCATAATTATCTACATAATTGGCAGTTGGAACAAACTTAAGATCACCTTCAGAAATAATAACAGGTGTATACTGTTTACTTGTACCCCAATTCGAACTATTTGCGCTCATGTAGGGACCTCGGAATATCGCCTCAGTACTTCCAGGTAAAGCCCAGTTTTGTCCTGTGGTATAAAAATTCAAATGATAATCCTTAAAATCAACTAATTTGTAAGGAGTCTCACCGCTTTCTGTTAGTTTTAACAACTCAGCAAAAGCCGTTGCAGCTTTTTTGCAATACTCAACATTGTATGTGGCACTACCAGTTGACTCCTCATTCATTAAAGGACTTCCAGCCCAAAGGTAATTTTTGCCTAAATAAGCCAGTGCCATGATTTTGTTAATCCTTAACTGATTTTTTCCCAGGGTCCTTCTACCTGCTACAGTATTGTCCCAATTAACAGGAAGAAGATCAGCAGCAGCTCTAAAATCTGCAGCTGCTTTATCTGCACATTCATGATAACTAAGCCGAGGCAATCTTAACGGTTCAGCACTAGGCAGAACTGTTTCAATATAAGGCAATCCTCCAAAATATTCCATGAGGCGATGATGAAACCAACCTCTGAAAAACAACAGTTGCCCTTTTATCAGATTCCTTTCTTCGTCAGTTGCGTCGGTCATTAAATTCATATTAGCTAAGCCAATGTTAACTTTACGCAAACCGTACCATGAAGCATTCCATAAGTCTCTGTAGGCCCTGTCGCCAGATGTGCCGGTTGTAAAATCGGGCTGATCCATCCATCCTGCTCCCCAACCATCAGACTGTGACTGCCAACCCCAAAAGTTGCCATCATCGATCTTATTTACAAAATGAAAAGTACCAGCTGTAGAAGGTATTTCATCTTCTCCCCAATTAAAGGAGTTAGTCCAATAATTATTACTAAAGTTGACAATGCAGTTGTATAACTCTTCGTTATATCCCTGAAAATTAACAAAGTTTTTAAAAGCTTCTTTTTCTGATATTATAGAATCATCTGCTTTATCCAGATATTTTTCACAGGAAGTTAAGCTAAAGCATGCCCAAAAAATGTTGAAACATACAATGAATTTGATATATTTTTTCATAAGAATAGCGTTAAAAAGTAATGTTAGCACCTAAATTATACCGCTTTACTGTTGGATATGCTCCTTGAGAAGCCCATCCTGTACCAGCAAAGTTAGATTCCCTGTCGTCTGGCATTTTGGACCAAACAAGAAGATTGTTACCATTCAAGTAGATCCTCATACTAGCAAGACCAATCGATTTAATAAATTTTGAATTCGTAGTAAAGGTGTAGGCTATTTCTGCATTTTTTAATCTTAGATAAGAACCATCATACATAAATCTGTTACCAGCAGTGTAGCCACTTGGTGTAGATAACCAACGAGGCAGAGGTACATCACCATTTGTATTCGTTTTAGACCAGTATGAGCCTTCATCATATACTAAATGACTTTGGCTGGATAAACTTCCGAATACAACCTGACGAGTAACATTATTTACCCCATATATCTGAACAAACGCACTAAAACCTTTCCAGTCATAACCTAAAGTTGCATTAAAGGTATGCTGCGGTACTGATGGATAAGCATAAGGTATATTATCTTTCGTATCAATTACACCATCACCATTATAGTCGATAATGTTGTAATTTCCTGGAAGCTTTTGATCATCTCCAGCGTCATGAATCGTACTAGCATACAATTCGTCCCAGGTATTATAATAACCGGCACCCACATATGAGTAGTTTTGACTAATCTGCTTACCTTCTGGTTGCTGATATTCAGGAAATAAATCAGGACTATCAGCCTCAATTACTTTGTCTTTAGCTTGCGTATAATTGAAGTTTGCCCAAAGCCTTGAATTTGTATTAAGCTGTTTGGTAAATGCCAACTCTAACTCATATCCTTGGTTTTCAACAGCTCCTAAGTTTGCAACGGGAGCGTCAACACCAAAATAGGAAGGGATTGCCCTGTTAGCGCCCGTAATAAGAACATCTGTTCTACTGTCTTTGAAGATATCAACTTTACCGGAAACCAAGCCTTTAAAAAAGCTAAAATCTATACCGTAGTTAGTCTTTTTTACCTTTTCCCAACGCACGTTGGGGTTTCCTAACACATTTTCCTTATACCATATATAAGGACTTGTTTCCGAACCTTCTCCTGTTACACCTAATGGAGTTTGTCCTCCATATACCCATTGGGTTAGGTAAAGCCATCTTCCATAAACATTATCATCACCAATAGCTCCGTAGGATGCTCTAAGTTTCAACATATCAATAAAAGGGAGGGACTTCATAAACTTTTCTTCTGTGACCATCCATCCGATACCACCTGAAGAGAAAAATGCAAAACGGTTTGCAGGACCAAATTTCTCAGAGCCGTTATAAGCTCCATTGTATTCAATCATGTATTTATTAGCATAATTGTATGTAGTACGGAAAACCCAGTCCTCACGATAACTTGGAATCTCACTTCCTATCGCATTTTCATTACGATTAAAGAGTCCCATAGCTGTAAGATTATGCTTATCACCCAAGGTTTTTGAGTAGTTCAATTGCGCCTGGTAGAAAAGCTTACGTTGAGTTAAATTATTTTGTATTGCTCCAGGGCTGGTTGTCCAGTTAATACCTTCTTGAAAATCAAACCTATTCGTGGCATCGAAAGCCTGTTGATAGGTTACCAGACCAGTCTCAGGGTCTATCCATTTACTTTGAGAGTTATTATATAAATCATTCACCCCTCTATCGCCTTCTACAAATGTATTATCGAGTGCAATGGTTCCCCTAAAATTAAGTCCTTTGACCAGCTTACTTAAATCCTGATCTAACGTAAAATCGGTTGTTATTCGATTCGTTGTAGTAAACTCAACTCCACTAAGCGCTAATATTTGCGCTGAATTTAAACCACGCTGTACATTTGGCGCATGATAACCCCATGTACCATCTGCATATTGAGGTATAAATACGTCTGGTGCTGTAGAATAGGCAGAAATCCAATAGGAATAGTCATTACTTGAAGATCCCCATGGATTTTTCTTTACACCACTAGATCCTGATAAATTTACTTTGAAAAGCGTGGAGGAAGTTAATTGAAAATCTAAGTTGCTTCTTACATTCAAACGCTTAAAACCATAACCAGGATCATATCCACGGTTATTCGTAAATTGCTTGAACAAATCTCCTTCATTCAAATAATCTGCACTGGCAAAATATTTGACTAATTTTGTTCCCCCTGCGATATTCAAGTTAGCATTATGAGACATTGCATAGTCTTTGAATAAAACTTTATCCCAATCCACATTTGGATAACGTTCAGACTCATCCACATTTGCTGGAAAACGATATTTGTCTATCGTTGCCTGTGGAAGATAGTCATTCCAACTCTCGGGCTTAATTCCCAATTCGTATTCGATAACTTTATTTCGAATGGATAAAGCATCGTAAGAATCATATTTCCCTGGCAACTGGGAAGGCACCTTAACTGTATTATTGACTGTTCCCCTAATAGAAGCTTTGCCATCACGCCCCCTTTTAGTTGTTATAAGTATTACGCCATTGGCACCCCTTACTCCGAAAACGGCAGTAGCGGATGCATCTTTAAGAACGGATATGGTCTCAACTGAACTTATATCCACGCTACTCATCGGCCTTTCAATACCGTCAACTAAAATTAAAGGTTCTGTATTGTTCCAGGTACTTCTCCCTCTTATTACTATTTGAGGATCTTCTTCACCTGGCATTCCTGTACTGGATGTAGTAACTACTCCCGGGACATTACCTGTTAATGCAGCTCCAATATTTGATACACCACCTGCTCGCTCAAGTACCTTTCCTGTAGTTTGTGTTATGGCAGCTACAACACTTTCTTTCTTTTGTGTTCCGTATCCTACAATAACTACTTCTTTCAGATTAGCAACATCATCTCTAAGAATTACTCTAACACTTGTTTTTCCCCTTATGTTAGTTTCCTGACTGATCATCCCAAGGTAAGAAACAACAAGAGTCTCCCCTGTTGCTGGCACCTGTATCGAAAATTCCCCTTTGGCATTGGTTGAAAGGCGGACATTGGTACCTTTGATGGAGACTGTTGCTCCAATAACTGTATTCTGTTGCTGATCAACAACAGTCCCCTTCAAGACACGACTTGTCTGACCAAACACTACAGTATTTGTCAGCAAGGAAATGATCATTAAAGTAAGGCAAATTTTTATTAACTGACGTCTCCAGTCGTAATTGCTGTAAGGTGTGTCATCATACACTATGGTATTATTTTCCATTATTTAAAAAGGGTTTAAAGAAATAGAAATTAGTTTTTTGTTCGTTTGATCCTTTGTATTCCAGAGGACAGAATTGCTTAGTTGTTCCCAAAAGAGTGTATAGCTATTTTCAAGGAAAATGACTATTTTCTTTCGTTAATATAGATTGTTTGTTAGCATTATATAATTAGGTATGACCTCTTTCATGGCCAGAATCTAATAGATTGAGCCAATTGGCTCAAGTCTGGTGCCCATCCTATTCATTGAACAACACAACCATTTTTAGATTTTTTTCTGCCCGGTAATCACCAGAAGAATGAAGAGCTGAAAGGAACGAACACATCCTTTCATTCAGGAAATAAACCCGTCTTTGTAAAATTTTTAGCATGATAGTTTAAATTTGGTTATAATAAAATAATATTCTTGAATGCAAATTTTAAATTGGTTTAATCTTTCAGTTCCGGTTCATGTTGATTAGTAAAAAATCGTTTAAAGGATCAATATCCGTTGGTTTAAAAATTTCTCACTCTTACATGTAGCAGTTCAGAAGTTAATTCTTAGCTTAATTATCAATTAGTTTTATGATATAAAGGTACTGCCGACCCCTTTTAAAAAAGGGCACAATTGTACAAATTCATGTACAATTTGTTCAAAAAAGCTAGTTTAAAAGGCTATTTGCAAGTTTTAAAACATCTTTATGCCAAGGTTGGCGTAAAGATGAATAGCGGGCATAAAGAGATAATAAAGGCTGGATATGGGATCCAACGATTTTCATACATTACTTGTGCAGATTTATAAAGATTGTTTAACCCCTACCTGCCCCTTGTCGCCTCTTTTTAAATGGACATATTCCGAAGGCAACATATTAAATCTTGTCTTAAATGCTCGTGCAAAATAGTTAGGAGTGGAAAAACCTACAGAGTAGCTTACCTGAGAAATATTCATGTCGCTCTTTTCCAACAATATTGCAGCACGGTCTAATTTCACCGAACGTATAAATTCTACTGGACTTTCTCCTGTAAGCTCCAATATTTTTGTATAAAGTGATCCCCGGCTCATACCAATCTTTCTGCTTAAATCTTCAACAGATAATTGTGAATTATTCAGGTTGGATTCAATATATTGAATTGCTTTGCTTAATAGCTTCTCATTATCTGATTCAATTGTCAATTCAGGGGCAGACATCTTGATTTGCTTGCTGTACGTATTTTTAAACTGCTGATTTAACCGTAATAAATTCCTGATTTTTATATTAAGTATATTAAAATTAAAAGGCTTTGTCATGTAATCATTAGCCCCTGTTTCTAAGCCTAGCACCTGATCTTCTTCTCCTGCTAATGCGGTAAGCAGTAAAACGGGAATATGGCTTGACCTTTTGTCTGACTTAATCTTTTTGCATAATTCTATACCGCTTACCAAGGGCATGCTGATATCGCTGACCACTAACTGAGGATGTGCTGATAAAACTTTTTGCCACCCCTCTTTGCCGTTAGATGCCTCAACTATCTTATAAAACGCTTTTAGATTATCTTTTAAATAAGACCTTAGATCTTCATTATCTTCCACTATAAGGATTACTGGCAACTGCGACGCCACAGCAGAGTTTTCATTCTCAATTTCACTAGAGCTCTCTTCTACAATATCTTCTTCTTTACTATATAATTTAACTTCATCAATATCTTCTATTTCTTTGAATGGAAGCCTAATAACGAATACTGAACCTTCACCAGTTGTACTATCCACCTGAATTGAGCCTCCATGCAGTTTAACAAACTCTCTGGTAATGGATAAACCTATGCCAGTTCCCTTATTCTGAACCGCATCACCCACCTCACTTTGAAAAAAGCGGTCAAAGATTTTATCCTTCTCGCTTGGCTCAATACCTATACCTGTATCACTGAGTGTGATTTTTAATCCTTCCGATTCACTATCTCTATCTAGCATTAGACTTACTTGTCCACCTTTCAAAGTAAATTTAAAAGCATTTGAAAGGAGGTTAAATATCACTCTTTCAATTTTATCACGGTCGAAATAAGTAAAGTAGAATTTTACCGAACTTCTGTATACAAAATCGATGTGCTTTCGTTCCGAAAGATCTTTAAAAGATTCAGCAACATCTCGTACAAAAGCAATAAAGTCCCCTTCTGTAGTATTTAACTGCAGCTCTTTTTCTTCAAGATTTCTAAAGTCAAGCAACTGGTTTACCAAATTTAACAATCTGCGCGCATTACGTCGGATCATGTTTAAGTGGCTTGACTTACTTGTACTCGTCTCTACTTGCAATAACTGCTCCACAGGCCCTACAATCAGCGATATGGGTGTTCTAAACTCGTGGCTAAGGTTGGTGAGAAACTTAATTTTCAGTTCATCCAATTCATGCAAGCGTTCAGCTTCACGACGTTCCTGTTCAATTAACTGCTGCACCTGCAAACGCTCTTGAACCAGTTCGAATTTAGCCCTTAACTTTCGAATGCCACTGTATCGCATATACCACAAGACTGATAACACAAAAATGACGTATAGTGCGTATGCATAATAGGTAAGCCAAAACGGAGGGCGAACGTAGATCTTTATTGATGTTACCGGCGTGCTCCATTCCCCTGCATCGCTAGTAGCTTTAACACGAAACACATAATAACCAGGATCTAGATTAGTGTAAACAGCAGTTGTAACTGAACCCACATTATTCCACTCCTTATCAAAGTTTTCTAACTTATAATGATATCGATTCTCCTGTGGTGAGGTATAATTCAAAGCAGCAAAACTTAATGAAAAGTTCTGTTTATAGTCTAATGTAATTTCTCGGGCAACAGAAATATGCTCGGTAATTTCAGAACTTTCAGATGGTTGAATGCTTTTATTGGAAATCCTTAATTCAGTTAAAACAACTTCTGGTACATTTTTATTTGTGTGTAAATTTTTAGGATTAAAATAATTGAATCCATCTACACCACCGAAAAACAGTTGACCATCTGCGAGTTTCAGTCCTGAGCCTATTACAAATGGACTTCTTTGCAATCCGTTATAATAGGTATAGTTTTTAAACTTCTTGTTTCGAGGATTAAAACTTGAAAGGCCGTTATTAGTACTTACCCAAATAACTCCTGCTGCGTCTTCAAGTATTTTGTAGATAACTCCATTTGATAGACCGTTTTTCACCGAAAATGAAACGAATTCAGCTTTACGAGGGTCATAATAAGCTAGACCTTCTCCGCCCGTTCCTACCCAAACCGTACCGTTTTTAGCCGAACAGATAGTCATTACATTATTGCTGGGCAATTTACTGTTTTCACTTCTCAACATCTTCGAATTGCCAGTAAGCGGATTATAGACGGCAATACCTGCTCCCTTTGATCCAAACCAAATATTTCCGTCTCTGTCTTCCTCAATTGCACGGATGTATCCAGTTAACAGTACCTCCTCGCTCCCCTTTGCCGCTTTATTAAAACGTGCTACAATTTTTTTTTTGGAGTCAAAACAATCGACACCCTGACCGTTTGTTCCTACCCACATATTACCCTGACTGTCCTTTTTCAAACAAAAGATATCATTTCCGCTTAAACTGTTTGGTCCTTTGCCTTTTGTGATTTGCCTAACCTTTCCAGACTTAGAATCAAGAATATATAATCCATTTAAAAAAGTGCCAATCCATACTTCAGAATTCCATTTCTCCATGGCTAAGATAGCAAGGCCCCCACCTTTAGCTGGAGATTTATTGAGTGAAATGGGAGAAAAAAGTCCTGTTTTAATATTAAATAGTCTGATACCGCCACCATCAGTACCTACATAAACACCTTTTCCCTTTACTTCAGCAAAAGAAGTAGCAACATCTGCATTTAAACCAAATGCATCGTAAGGGTTGCTATGTTTTAAGTTAAAAAAGGCTAGGTTTTTATCAAATTTATTAACACCACCTCTAAATGTTGCAACCCAGTAAATTCCATTATTATCGATATAAATTGCTTTCACCGCTTTACCGACCATACTGTACAGATTCCTTGGATTACGGCTAATACGTAAGGCTTCTTTTTTTGATGGGTCGAATATATTTAAGCCTTCCTCTGTTCCTACCCAAATATTCCCACCCTTCTCAAAATCAATGGAATAGATGAAATTACTGCTAAGTGATTTACTATTTGCAGGATCGTGATGATAATTTTGAAAATCCTGACCGTTCGGCAGAAGCATACTTAATCCATTGTCGGTACCTACCCAAATATGCCCTTTATCATCTTCTCCAATTGCACTGATCGAATTGCTGGCAATACTAAATGTGCTGCTAGTATGATAGAAATTCCGAAAAGCTTTGTTCTTACGCATATAAAGTAACAACCCTTTATCGGTAGAGAGCCATATACGGCCTTTACTATCGGAAAAGACTTTCAACACCGGTTGGGATACGATCTTCCTATCCTTTGAATTTTGTGTTTCAATATGGGCTGCCTGACGTGTTTTAGGATCAAATACATAAACACCTGCATATCCAGCCGTCCAGATTTTTCCTGATAAATCACTGCTAATTGAAAGCACAGAATATTTATAATTGGAATAGACATTTTCGAAAGAATCCATCTTTCGATTGTAGAGTACTAAGCCTGCAGTGGTTCCAATCCATAAATTTCCTTTTTTATCTTCGTGAAGATCGAGAACGTCATTTGATGGGATACTGCTAGAGTCGCCAGGACTATGCCTGTATACCACGATTTTGTTGCCGTCAAATTTATTTAAACCATCATCTGTGGCAAACCACATATAACCATAACTGTCTTTAAGAATTGCGGTAATTATATTGGATGACAATCCTTCCCGACTGCTTAGGTTTGTAAAGTTTAGCTCGTTTTCCTGAGAGAAAACCAGGCTTGAACAAGTAAGAAAAAAAATAACAGGTATATATTTAAGTAGTTTTTTAAACATCTTTTATTGGTTAACTTAAGTAATCAGGAACCGGTTGACTTGCGAATCTATCAGGCCCTTAGGTTTAAAACTGATGTTAGAATTACTATAATCCTACTTCCCTTAATCTGATCATACAAATCAAAACAAATACTTAGGTTAAAACTAGTGATTTGATCCATCTTCATAACTAAAATCGAAGATAATTTTTCTGCATGATGCCCGAACTGCTTTAATTGTAAAAATTATAGCATAAATGTTCAAATCAAAAGGACAATAGCCATTAATGTCCTGCTTAAAATACAAAACATTTCATTTGGATTGACAAACAACCGAATTTAAATGAAGAGCCCATTGACATAAGCGAAATAATTTTTCGCAAAAAAAACAGTAAACTTTCAACGAATTAAACTATTTTAAACATAAGTATCTTTAATATATTCAAACAAATCATTCTAATAATTGGAGTACCTGTAGTTTTATGTGAAATCTAAAATTCATTGAAAATGAAAAGACACACAGCAAAATTTATGCTTGCGCTCTCGTTTATTGCAGTAGTATTACTTGCAGCACGACCCGATCCAATTAAGGAAAAAGCAAAAGGACTAAAAGATTACTACAGTAAATTTTTTTCGATCGGAGTTGCAATAAGGCCAACTGACCCTAGCAATCACGACCAAAGAACCTTAATTCTAAGTGAATTCAATAGTATCACTCCCGAAAATGCGATGAAGATGGGACCTATTCATCCCCAGGAAAATACCTATTTCTGGAGAGATGCAGATTCAATCGTAGCCTTCGGAGTTCAGAATAAAATAAAAGTCAGGGGACATACATTATGCTGGCATGCCCAGACTCCTGACTGGCTATTTGTTGATTCAGCAGGAAAAGATGTTAGTAAGAAAGTACTCCTGCAACGCCTGAAAAGTCATATCAACACTGTTGTATCGCGCTATAAGGGAAAAGTATATGCCTGGGATGTGGTTAACGAAGTAATTGCTGATGATTCTACCTACTTCCGTAAAACAAAATGGTCTGAAATTACCGGTGAAGATTTTGTTGAGAAAGCATTTGAATACGCTCATGAGGCCGATCCTAAAGCAATACTCTTTTATAATGATTACAATACAGAGATCCCTGCGAAAAGAGAAAAGATTTACCGTATGCTGAAGAACTTGCTAGCCAAAGGAGTTCCTATCCATGGCGTAGGTCTGCAGGCTCATTGGTCAATAAATACACCTTCACGTGAAGAATTGGAAAAATCGATCCAATTGTTCTCATCACTTGGTTTACAGATCCAATTTACTGAACTTGATATTTCTGTTTATACGGGCAGACAGGGCGGGCAGATGATCCAGGGACAAGGTCAAATGCAAGCTGCTGTTTTTACCCCTGAAATGGAACAAAAACAACTGGAAAAATATAAAATGATATTTGAGGTGTTTCGTAAATACCCTAAAGAAATAACAGGGGTAACATTCTGGAATCTTTCCGACAAGTATTCATGGTTAGATGGCAGAGGCAGAAAGAACTTTCCTTTGTTATTTGATACCAATCTAAAACCTAAAAAGGCTTATTGGGAAGTAGTAAAGTTTTAATAAAAGAGTAGAACCAAGGGAAATTACTTGGTTCTACTCTTTTATTTTTATTTTTCAAACCGAATCCAGTCAACCGAGACAGGATCAGCACTTTTCAACACGACAAACAGGTCATGTACTCCACGCAAAACGCTGGCTTTTGATGACGTTACCAGCTTCCAGTCGGTCGAACTACCAATGTTCACTTTATCTATCAATGGACCGTCAATTTTGTTCACTCTGATTTCGAGTACAGCTCCCTGTGCAGACCATGCCCTGACATGTAGCTTTTTTAACTTACTTACACTAAAATCAACCGCATTATATCTAATCCAGGCATCACTTTGAGCTAAAGTTGCTTTCCAACCCATCATCCGGTTGGCGGTATCCAAAAAGTCAACTTTTACACCATTCCGACTCAAATCACTATATCTGTCCAATTGAATTTCCTTCAATGCACTACTCAATCCGATCCCCCTAAGTGTAGGAATTACTTTACGTATAGTTCCATCCGTATTAAATAATAAGCTATCTGCCCGAATAGACCTATTCTTATCGAAGTTCGGCGAAAGGTCATTATGATGATAAAACAAATACCATTGTTTTTTAAAATTAACAATGGAATGATGATTCGTCCAACAGCCAGTTGAAGATTCATCCATAATCACCCCTGCCTTTCTAAATGGACCTAATGGATTATCACCAATAGCATACTCCAGTCTTTCAATCTTATTTTGTACGTGCGGATAAGTCATATAATATTTCCCATTTCGCTCAAACACATAAGGCCCTTCTTTCAATCCTTCACTAGGTAATTCCTGAAGTATAACAGGATCTGAAGCCAGCTCCAGCATATTTTCCTTTAGTTTTGCCCCATAAATATTTCCTTGCGACCAATAAAGATAGGCCTGTCCATCTTTATCTATAAACACATTGGGGTCTATACCCTGAACCTTCTTGATGGGTTCCGATTGAGGAACAAATGGCCCAATGGGAGTATCAGATACTGCCACCCCAATAGAAAAACCCTTTCCATTAGCTACGGTATCCCTTGCTCTTGAAGGAAAATAGAAATAATATTTTCCATTTCTGGAGATACAGTCCGGAGCCCACATACTATATCCTGCCGGATCAACCCAGGGCACTTTATCCTGACTTACTATCACGCCGTGATCTTTCCAGTCTGTGAGGTTTGACGAGGAGAAAACATGATAGTCTTCCATACAAAACCAGCCAATACGGCCTTTTCCTTCCGTGCACAAAATATCGTGCGAGGGGTATATGTATACCCGATCGCCAAAAACGCGAGCTGAAGGATCAGCGGTATATTGATTAGTGATTAATGGGTTTTGAGCGTAACCGCTCCTGGCGAGACTAAAAACCAGGATTACAAATAAAATCTTTTTTAATAAAGGTTGTATCATCATTCGTTAGTTGATTTATTTCAAAGCTGTAATTTTATCACTTACACGGAAGAAATCAAAGTCTACATAACCCCCTGCGATTTTCGTTGCATAATTAAATAAGCCAAACCGATAACCCATAAAATGAGGCAAAGTATAAGACATCTGCAGGGATGAGCCTATTCGTTCCCATGTTGTACCATCTAAACTGTAATAGAAATAAGCTTTGTCCGTACGATCATTAAAATCGCAATCTGCCTTTAAATAAACTTTTTTCTGAGAGACAGGAACACTTTTAACCTCTTCCGGAACACCGGATGAGGCATTGATCATCACAATAGATTTTGATCCAGCATCTACTTTAATACCTACCCATCCATACTTTTTTTGTAAAAGAAGAAGACCGGCACGATCGCCATCTTTCATATCTGCGATATCAATTGATGTAATTGCAGAACTTTCAGGACCAAATGCCCGTTGAGTAAGTGTATTCCGTGCAGATAAAATAGAAGTGTCAACACGACCGGTGAGGAGTCTGAGATATCCATTGTGCTGTTTTAAAGACCAGAACCGATCATCGGGATTATGGTTCCATTGCCATGCCAGTGGCAAAGAAGGATCATTTTTTCCTCGATTGAATTCATCAGAGGCAACGATTCCTGAAACAGCATGATTACTTGCAGGCAAATCTAATGTTTCAGGTACTTTTCTATCAATGCCAAGCACGGGCCATTCGTTCTCCCATTTAACAGGCACAAAATAAGGAATGCGACCTACGGCACCAAAATCCCGGAATAAATAGGCAAACCATTCCCCTTTCGGTGTACTGATCAGACCGCCCTGTGCAACACCTTTATCCTGGAAAGCTACGCGCCCTTCATACGGACCTGTAATCTTATCTGCCCGATGTATGATTACCGTGCGCATCCCACCAGCCGGCCAACTGATATTGAACAGGTAGTATTTACCCTTTATTTTAAAAAGCTGCGACCCTTCTGCTGGCAGTCCAGCGGTTGCACCTGTAGGTGATGCCGCATTTTCAATAATCACCTGATCTGTGGTCCCTGCTTTGATTCCGGAGAGATCTTTATTCAGTTCCGCTAATCTTAGTTTACCTCCGCCATAAACCATGTAAACTCGTCCGTCATCATCAAAAAACAAAGAATGATCGTGCAGTGAAGGTTTAAAAGAGCTTTTCTTCCAAGGCCCTTTTTCAATATTCTGGGTGCTGTAGATGTACGTTTTCCCTGTGGTGCTTGAAAAAGTGGAAACATAATACGTATTATTATGATAACGAAGACTGCTTGCCCATGAACCCTGCCCATAAGCATTCTTTCCATTATTTAAATTTAACGCATCAACGTCATCGAGAACATCATAGGCATAACTTACCAGATGCCAGTAGACTAAATCCTTTGATTTCATGATTGGGAGGCCTGGACTCATATGCATAGTTGTGCTACTCATATAATAGGTATCTCCAACCCGTATCATGGAAAGGTCGGGTACATCCGCATGAATTATAGGATTACTTACCTTCTGCGCTTGAGAAGTTAAGGAGCAGACAAGCAAAAACAGGCTCAGCAGTGTCAAGTCAATTAATTTCATTTTCATTATTTGATCTCTAAAAGAAAAGTTAGCATTAAAACAAACGGCAATCGCTATTCACAATTTAAGCTCTCAGCAAGCTAAAACAAATAGATTACTATCAATACCTCGAACAGCAAAATGTTTTCAAATAAGTAAAGTGCTATTTAGATGCGTTGGCCTTATACCCCAGTAATGAAAGCATTTCAAGGCCATATCTTGTTCCTAACATCCGGTACCCTTCGGCGTTGAAATGCAAATTATCAGCGGCATCAGGACATCCCGCAGAAGAGATAACATATGAATTAGGAATAGTTTCAGGCAATTTTGCGATGATCGTGTTCATACTTGAGCAAATACCACCCTGATCCGCATTGACTACCTCTCCGGCCAGCAAAGGAACTGACTTCGCATTCAGGTCAAGATCCGATAGCAAATTGTCATAAACACCTTTCACTTTCTGTGGCCATGCAGCATCATTCGTATTTGATTCTCCCTGATGCAACAAAATACCCTTGATCACTCCGCTTTTTTGGGCAATCTTAGCCAGCTCTACCAATCGTCCATAAGGGTTACCGTCGTATTCCTTGATCATTTTTGTCATCCAGGAAGGTGCTGCAGTGACATACGATTCATAATTATTCTTGTCGAACAGCTCGATTTTACAACCGCCGACAGCTACGTTGATGATACCTACTTTAACATTTTTTGGAAGGTTTGCAACAAGGGTACGACCAAAATAATCTGCAGGTGTAATTCCTGTATTACAACGGCTCAATGGAGGAACCGCAGTGTACCAATTATCTTTTGTCCGACCGAGGTTGTCACAATTAACCGCTTCCAAAACCTGGAAACGACTATCTACAATGGTATCCTGTGCCTCGAATTTTGCGTTCCCCTCCATGTTTGATTGCCCAAAACAGAGGAATATATAAAAGTTTTGATCTTGTGCTAACGCATCTTGATTAAATGCCTGAAAGATCAGATAAAGCAAAATAATGCCTAGTTTTTTCATGATTAAGCGTGCTGACAGTTAAGTTCCATATACAATTTATATTAGGCGGCATGAGAATTCAATTTTTCTCAAAACCAATGGTTAGAATGCGGTTAGTTCTAAATACGCAGTCAGTAAAAATGAGTAGAATTTAGCACATGTAGTAGAACAATTGTCCAAATGAATACAAATAATGTTTATACCTTATTAAAAAACATGGAAAATAGTATTAAAACAGGTTCAGCTGGCGTGTTGACTGATTAGCTATGAACTTTGATCTCAAAAGCGATCAACTGAATATTTATCGGTAATCTGGACATTTGTGCTATAAATAGTGCGATTTGTAAGCATCATACAATGACCTTAGAACCATTTTTGTTTCATAGCTTTTAGTACCGAAATTTAACCAGATTATTAAACATAAAGTCGTTCTTGTTGAAGCCGCATATATTGTCATTTTACTTTATACAACCAATAAATTCAAAACAACTATAAACTTAGCAGCCTTAAATGGTATACAATTACTTATGATGAAAGAAAATAAAATAAAGTGTATTATAACTCCAAGAAAACAGATAGTGATGTTATTAATTTCAATGTTACTCTTCTCTTATGCGTCATCGCAGGAAAAAAACAAGGTTCCCAAAAATGCGCCGCTTTTTAATCAATTTACCTATCGGGGAGATGATCGTATCTATAAAGAAAATCCGCTGCAAACCGATGAGTTTTATAACCCCATATTACAAGGATGTTACCCAGACCCAAGTATCACCCGCAAAGGAAACGATTATTACCTGGTGAATTCCTCATTTTCTATGTTCCCCGGAGTACCTATTTTTCATTCAAACGATTTGGTAAACTGGAAACAGATAGGACATGTCCTGGACAGAACTTCGCAATTGAAAGTAGAGAATTCAGGAATATCTGCCGGAATTTATGCGCCAGACATCAAATACAGTGCATATAATGACACCTTTTATATGATAACCACTCAAATTGCCGGTGGCATTGGCAATATGGTAGTAAAAACAAAAGACCCCGCCAAAGGCTGGAGCGACCCAATTAAGCTCCTTTTTGACGGAATAGATCCTTCTATTTTCATCGATGATGATGGCAAGGCTTTTATTCTTCATAATGATGCTCCAGCGAAGGGAAAAGAACTATATCAGGGCCATCGCGTGATCAAAATGTGGGATTACGATCTTCAAAATGATAAAATTATTCCGGGAACGGATAAAATTATTGTGGATGGTGGTACAGACATCTCTCAAAAGCCAATCTGGATTGAAGGACCTCATTTATATAAAAAAAATGGACTCTATTATTTGATGTGTGCAGAAGGAGGCACAGGTGGTTGGCATAGTGAAGTGATTTTTGTAAGCGATAGTCCCAAAGGGCCCTATGTACCGGCTAACAATAATCCTATTCTTACCCAAAGATACTTTCCTGCGAACAGGACTAATAAAGTAGATTGGGCTGGTCATGCAGATTTAGTTGAAGGTCCGGATGGTAAATACTACGGTGTATTCCTGGCTATTCGTCCAAACGAAAAAGGTCAGGTCAACATTGGACGCGAAACCTTTATATTACCTGTGGACTGGACCGGCAAGTACCCGGTATTCGAAAATGGACTTGTACCATTAAAACCGAAGTCAAAAATGCCTGCTGGAGTAAAGAATCAAACCGGACAGAATGGTTTTCTACCAAACGGAAACTTTACTTTCAAGGATAATTTCACATCAAAGAACCTTGATTTCAGATGGATAGGAATAAGAGGCCCTCGCGAAAACTTTATCAGCACAACAAAGAATGGATTGACAATTAATCCATTTCAAAAGAGCCTAAATGCTACAACACCCACCTCTACCCTATTTTACAGGCAACAACATAGCACATTTGATGCAACCGTGAACATAAAATATACTCCTGGATCAGAGAAAGACATGGCAGGTCTGGTTTGCTACCAGAAAGAAACCTTTCATTACGTATTTGGAATAACAAAGAAAGGAAATGACTTCTATCTTGTATTAGCAAGAACGGAAGACGGTAAAACCACGAACATTGCAAGTGAAAAAGTAGATGTTCGCAAACCTATTCGATTGCAGGTAGAAGCACAGGGTGCTGAATACAAGTTCAACTATGCAGTAGATCAGAATGAATTTAAGAATTTAGGAGGAACGGTATCAGGAGATATCCTTTCAACAAATGTTGCGGGTGGTTTTACAGGAAGTCTGATCGGTTTGTATGCAACTTCAGCAAACGACATCCAGCTATAAGAATTAACCTTTCTTGCTAAAAACTTTTACTGTTGTCCGGTAAAAGAAAAAAGGT
>NZ_MDFN01000036.1 GCF_001730525.1 Arcticibacter eurypsychrophilus | reverse complement strand
GGACAGTATCTGATGAAATTGATTTAGAATCTCGAGCTAATATTAATAATTATATAAGTTTAAAAAGCTATAACTGTAGTGGAATTCATAATAAAATATGAAATCTGTTGATGATTTTGAATTATCAACTTATATTTACTACCAAAATAGAAATGGTTATTTAGTGTTAGGTAATATATCGTTTAGGAAATAGCGCTAAGTGTATAAATTGTCTAATCTGTTCTATCATAATATTTCAAAATAGTTAAGAATTAAAAAATTGCAAATGAGAAAAAAGGCTTTAGTAACAGGTATCACAGGTCAGGACGGTGCATATCTTGCCGAATTACTATTATCCAAAGGATATGAAGTACATGGTATAAAACGCAGAAGTTCCATGTTTAATACCGATCGTATTGATCATTTATACCAGGATCCGCATGACGAAGATGTTCGTTTCTTTTTACATTATGGCGATCTTTCCGATTCCACTAACCTGATCCGTATCATTCAGCAGGTACAACCTGATGAAATATATAACCTTGGGGCCATGAGCCATGTGAAGGTAAGTTTTGACACACCGGAATATACTGCAAATGCAGATGGTATTGGTACGCTTCGTTTGCTTGAGGCTATTCGTATTTTAGGCTTAACTAAAAAGACTAAAATCTATCAGGCATCCACATCCGAATTATATGGATTGGTACAAGCAGTTCCTCAATCAGAAACGACACCTTTTTATCCGCGCTCTCCTTATGCTGTGGCTAAAATGTATGCGTATTGGATCACGGTCAACTACCGTGAGGCCTACGGTATATTTGCATGTAACGGAATTCTGTTTAACCATGAAAGCCCGTTGCGCGGAGAAACATTCGTAACCCGTAAAATCACAAGAGGGGTATCTAAGATCGCCCTGGGAATGCAGAGTAGCTTATTCCTTGGAAACCTGGATGCCAAAAGAGATTGGGGCCATGCCAAGGATTACGTAGAAGCCATGTGGTTGATTCTGCAACAGGAAGTTCCTGAAGACTTTGTCATTGCTACAGGTGTTACTACTACCGTTCGTGATTTCATCCGGATGGCTTTTGGAGAAGTAGGTATCCATATTGAGTTCAAAGGAGAAGGAATTGAGGAAAAAGGGTTCGTTGTTTCCTGCGCTAATTCCGAATACCAGGTTGAAGCCGGCACTCAGGTTGTTGCCGTCGATCCCCGTTATTTCCGTCCAACAGAAGTTGAACTATTGATCGGTGATCCAACTAAATCCAACACCAAGCTGGGATGGATTCCTAAATATGATCTGCCAGCACTGGTAAAAGACATGATGACTTCAGATGTAGAGCTGTTCCGCAAAGAACGCACGCTTAAAGAACTGGGTTATGCTGTTAAAAATCAATTTGAATAATTTAATTCATTCGTTTAAACTAATGCGGCTTAGAGTTGTATACTCGTACTTCGCATTAGTTTTTATATAAAATAAACCTTTTGGAAAAGACGAGTAAAATTTATGTTGCCGGCCATAATGGAATGGTTGGCTCAGCAATAACACGAAAACTAAAGGCCGAAGGATTCACAAACCTTTTAACACGAGGTTCTAAAGAACTTGATCTTCGTGATCAGGCCGCTGTTACAGGGTTTTTTAAAACAGAAAAACCAGATTATGTTTTTCTTGCCGCAGCAAAAGTAGGAGGGATTGTCGCTAATAGTACTTACAGGGCCGATTTTTTGTACGAAAACCTATGTATACAGAATAATATTATCCATAATTCCTACCTTAATGGGGTTACGAAATTAATGTTTCTGGGCTCCTCCTGTATTTATCCTAAAATGGCACCTCAGCCCTTAAAAGAAGAGTACTTGTTAACAGGCCCCCTGGAATATACCAATGAGCCTTATGCTCTTGCGAAGATAGCAGGAATAAAGATGTGCGATGCCTACCGTGATCAATATGGATGTAATTACATATCTGTCATGCCTACCAATCTTTATGGTTTAAATGATAACTATCATCCACAAAATTCACATGTTTTACCTGCCATGATCAGGCGCTTTCATGAAGCAAAACAAAGCGGAGCTGAAGAAGTGGTGATATGGGGAACAGGAACGCCGATGAGGGAGTTCTTATATGCAGATGACCTTGCAGAAGCCTGTTATTATCTGATGCAGCACTACAATGAACCCGGTTTGGTCAACATAGGAACCGGTACAGATGTGACGATTAAAGAGTTGGCTGAATTGGTAAAAGATGTGATAGGCTTTGAAGGTCGTATTGAGTTTGATACCAGCAAGCCCGATGGCACTCCCCGGAAATTAATGGATGTTTCCAAACTCCATGGTTACGGTTGGGAACATACAATTGAGCTACCAGAAGGAATTCAATTAGCTTATCAAGATTTCTTAAGCAAACATCAGAACGTTCTCTTATAGAGGAGATAACTGAATTGTGATTGACCTCTAAAACTAATACGTATTACTACAAAGGGCAATCTTCCATAAGAAGATTGCCCTTTGTAGTAATACGTATTATGCCTTTTCAAAGATAGACTGGCAGCTTTGAGGAGTCTAAACAGATTTTAAATAAATCTTCTGTCCTATAATAAGGGAGGTTATACTATTACTCTAAAACCAGTTGAGCAAGTGCTTCTTTCGTAAATCCCTTTAAATCACTGGTATCCTTCTCTCTTATTTTTCTAACCCAATTTGGATCTGATAATAAAGGTCTGCCTACTGCTACAAGGTCAAAGTCGCCTCTATCCATACGGCGGATGAGTTCATCCAATGAACTTGGCTGAGAGCTCTCTCCTGCAAAAGCAGCCAGAAATTCACCTGTTAAACCTACAGAACCAACGGTAATAGTTGCTTTTCCTGTTAGTTTTTTAGCCCATCCAGCAAAGTTTAGGTCTGAACCATCAAACTCAGGTTCCCAAAACCGACGTTGTGAACAATGAAAGATATCCACCCCAGCATCAGCCATTGGATTAAGCCATGCTTCCATTTCCTGAGGTGTTTTGGCTAATTTGTATGAATAATCTGCAGGTTTCCATTGAGATAGCCGAATGATTATCGCAAAATCCTCTCCCACCTGTCTTCTTACTTCCTTAATCACTTCAATCGCAAACTTGCTTCGTTCCGGCAATGTTTTGCCGCCATAAACGTCTGTGCGTTTATTGGTTTCTTCCCAAAAAAACTGATCGATCAGGTAATCATGCGCACCATGAAGTTCAAGACAATCAAAGCCCAATCTTTTTGCATCAGCTGCAGCCTTACCAAAAGCAATAATGGTATCCGCAATATCGCTTTCAGTCATCGTTCTGCCATTACTAAAACCGGGTCTGTTTAAACCAGAAGGACCTTCAAATGGCTCAGAAGGCAACCATCCTGAATGATGATTATCCATTATTCCCATGTGCCATAATTGGGGACCCATCTCACCACCTGCCTGATGTACGCCATCAATCACATTCTTCCATCCTGCTAATGCCTGCTCGCCATGAAAATGAGGAACACTAGCGTCATTAGAAGAAGAAATACGGTCAATTACTGTTCCTTCTGAAAGGATTAATCCTACTTCACCTTCTGCCCTTTTACGGTAATATGCCGCAACATTTGCAGTAGGAACACCATCGGGTGAAAATGAACGCGTCATAGGCGCCATCACAATCCTGTTTTTAATATTTAATGATTTCAGCTGAAAAGGTCTGAACAAACTTTCATTATTCATATCGAATTTTTTTAATTATAGTTCTGATTGTATGATCTGGCTTAAAATAGAAAATGCTTCTTCGTTCCTTTTGTAATAGGTCCACTGACCTACACGGGTAGATTTAACCAAACCAGCACGCTGAAGAGTTGATAAATACTCAGATACGGTAGATTGGGTAAGTCCTGCTTTTTTTTGGATCTGACCTACGCAGACTCCTTCTTCAAAGCCATTATCCAGCTGTTCCGGAAAGTTAACTTCCGGTTCTTTAAGCCAATTTAAAATCTGTAATCTGGTTTTATTTGAAAGCGCTTTAAATATCTCTACCTGATTCATGATATAAAGATATATCGGATTTTCCCGATATCCCTATAAGCTGAAAAGAGATGACCCCATAATGATATTTCAGTCCTACACTTTGTAGCCAATTTTAACCATTGAACTCACTTCAACAGCATATACGCCAAAATCTTCCATGACTTTACCTGTCATCTTATAGAATCCATTCCCTAAAAAAGGAAACTTTACAATAGAGTTGGGCCAATGAACCGTATCCAGCCAGTTACCTTGCTCATCAAGAAAGGTCCCGAACATCATATGTTCATTTTTTTTTGTCCAGGAATCTTTAGTCGTAACCAGCCTTCCGGTCACTGTCACATCTTTCCCTACATGAGCCGAGAGTTCTGTAGCCAAAGTAATTCCTGCCCGATCGGTATCAGCCAAACTAAATAAATCACCCAGTGAGAACCCCAGGATCTCAATTTCATCAATAGCTTCTTCCAAGGGATTACTATACAGTTCCGGAAGTTGAAATTCTACTTCCTCCTCCTGAAATAAGACCGCTACTACAGCTTGATCCTTTGCTCTTTTTTGCATGAAATTAGCCCGCCATAACAAGTCTTTTTTGTTTATACCGGTAAAGCGTAAGGCATTAATCCGGATTAAAATATTAAGTAGCTCTAATCCAGGTTGCACCCGTTCAATAAAATCTTTCAAGCTTTGAAACAAACCATTGTGATGCCTTTCATAAAGAATCTTCTCTTTCAGACTATCATTTAACTTTTCAATATGAATCAAACCTACATAGACCTCATCGCCAATAATCGAAGTAAACAGCTCACTGTTATTCACACAGGGAGCATGTACTTTAGCCCCCGCACGCTTAAGCTCATGGAAATAAAATTCAGTTCTATAAAACCCTCCAAAGTTATTAATCACACCGACCATAAATTCCATCGGATAATACGTTTTCAGGTAGAGGCTCTGGTAACTTTCAATCGCAAAACTGGCAGAATGTGCTTTACTAAAGGAATATCCTGCAAAACTTGCAACCTGCCGCCATACTTCCAGACTGATCTTTTCCGGATACCCCCGTTCCTCACAATTGGCAAAGAACTTTTGTTGCAGCCGATCCATCTCTTTTGTGCCACGATACTTTCCCGACATAGCTCTCCGCAAAATATCTGATTCCGCCATGTTCAGACCCCCAAAATGATGGGCCACTTTAATCACATCCTCCTGATAAACCATTACCCCATAGGTCTCCTGAAGCAAATCTTCCATCTTCGGATGCAGATATTTAACCTGATTCGGATGATGGTAATTATGAATATAAGTCTTCATCATACCGGATTGCGACACACCGGGACGAATGATAGAACTGGCAGCAACCAGTGTCAGGTAATCATCGCATTTCAACTTTAATAGCAATTGACGCATAGCCGGACTTTCAATATAAAAGCAACCAATTGTATCTGCCTTTCTAATCTGTGCGGCGACTTTTTCATCCTGCATGAAATCGTCAACACGATTAATATCGATCGTAATGCCCTTGTTTTTTTTAACCAGACTGATCGTATCTTTTATATGCCCCAATCCACGCTGACTTAAAATATCAAGCTTAAACAAGCCGATTGTTTCTACCAGGATCATATCCATTTGCGAAGTAGCAAATCCCTTAGGCGGCATTTCCTGAGCCGAATAAGCATAGATAGGGTTTTCGGAGATCAGCATTCCCCCAGCATGAATACTATGATGATTAGGGAACTTCAGCAATAAACTGCCAAATTGCTCTATCTTGTGTTGCCAGCTATCTTCAGGCAACCGAACTTGCTGGTTTCTCACCAGTCTATCTATTTCCGCTTTTGGCAAACCCATTACTTTTCCTAATTCTCGGATAATTGCCCGCCGCTTAAACGTGCTGTACATACCCAGTAAAGCAACATGATTTTCACCATAGCGATTAAAAATATAGCCGATCACTGCATCCCGATCCTTATGGCTAAAGTCAATGTCAAAGTCTGGTGGCGACGTTCTAAACTCATTTAAGAAACGCTCAAAATAAAGGTCAAGCTTAATAGGATCAACATTCGTAATCTCCAACAAGTAGGCAACAATGGAATTAGCCCCACTACCACGACCCACATAGAAAAAATTTGATGCCTGAGCGAACTTAATCACATCCCATACCATGAGGTAATAGGCATTAAAGTTTAACTTGTCAATTACCTTCAGCTCTTTATTAATGCGATCTTCAATCTCCTGAGTAGCATTTTTATATCTCTTTTTAATCCCTTCTAAGGCAAGCTTTTTTAAAAGTTTGCGGTCTTCCTGCAAGGAACCGGTATAGCACTTTTTGTTTTTATCCGTCTTAAGTTCCGTTTCAATTCCACATTCTTCAACGAGTAAATTGGTTCTGTTAAGGATAGTAGGGTGTTCTTCAAAAGTGGAAATGATCTCCGATTCCAGTTTGAACGTTTCATCTTTTCCAGCTAAATCTTCCGGATTAAGTTTTGTATACAAGGTATTCAGATCTATCGCCCGCAAGAGACGATGTAAACTAAAGTAACGTGTATTCTGGAACGTAACAGGCTGTCTCACCACAAACTTGTCCGGATGCAGCGCTGCTGGTACCCTGTAAAGTTTATTCACCTCAGCAGGTTTAACACCTATTAATTCGTTGGTTCTAAGCGCTGCCGGATCAAACTTATTTAACGCATAAATTACATAAACGTCATCACCTAAGTCCGGACGATCGGGATATGCGGTTTTATCTCTTTTATGTTCAGATAAAAACCGATTAATATCCGTTAGGCCAATTTCATTTTTAGCCAGCAGGATATAACAAAACCGGTGGTCATTCCTTATTTCGCAGCCCACCAGAGGCTTGATATTCCCTTCTCTGCAGAGCTTCACAAACTCCCAAACATCAGGAGTGCCATTAATATTCGTCAGGGCCAAAGAACGGACCTGCTGACTCAAGGCCTGCTTAACCAGTTCTGCCGTACTATAAGTACCGTAGTGATAACTAAAATAAGTCTTGCAGTTTAAGTACATTTCGGATTTCTTAAATGCTTTGCAGTCCCCCTGAATATAGCATCTTCCCCAAACCGTGTACGGATATGATCCAGTGCCTGGTAAAGCCGGACACTTTCTTCTGTTTCCGTAAATAAATCAATCTGATGCTGCCCATAAACAAGGTCACTTAGTCGCACGCCAATTAGCCTCACCAGCATTCTTTTGTCATACAACCGCTTAAACAATTCCTTAGCCGTCTGCAGAATCACATCATCCGAAGCCGTATAAGAAATACTCGCCTGCCGGGTATACGTATCAAAATTTGAATAGCGAAGCTTAACCGTAACACATCCACAGAGCTTATGCTGTTGCCGAAGCTGGAAAGCAATGTTCTCAGTCATCCGAACCAGTTCACTGTGAAGAAACTGCATATCGATCGTATCATTCTCAAAAGTATCCTCTTTTCCAATGCTCTTTTGTTCCGAGAAAGGCACCACAGGCGAAAAATCAATGCCATTTGCTTTCCTGGACAGGTCAATCCCATTCTTTCCAAATCGGCTCTCCATCAATCTAAGTGGAATTTCACTAAGCGTCCGGATGGTATCAATCCCCATCTGCCGAAGTAATTTGGATGTTTTATCTCCAATTCCAGGCATTTTCTCAATCTTCAATGGTGCCAGGAAAGGTTTCTCCTGACCATAATCAATCTCAATCTGCCCATTAGGTTTCGCTTCATTGGTGGCTACTTTAGAAATTAGTTTATTAGAAGCAAGCGCATATGAAATGGGGAGGCCAGTCTCCTTCATGATCTTATGTTTCAGCTCCCCGGTAAACTTGCTGCAACCAAAAAACTTGTCCATCCCTGTTAAATCCAGATAAAACTCATCAATACTGGCTTTCTCCAAAACAGGAACTTCTTGTCTGATAATATCTGTTACAATACGGGAATAGTGACTGTAATTATCATGATCTCCCCGAACCACATTGGCGTCAGGACATAAGCGAAGTGCAAGTTTCATTGGCATGGCACTGTGCACGCCAAAAGCACGCGTTTCATAGCTACATGCCGCAACAACCCCTCTATCACTCAATCCACCTACAATGACAGGCTTGTTGACCAGTTTGCTGTTTTTGAGCCGTTCCACGCTGACAAAAAAAGTATCAAGATCAAAATGCGCTATGTTCCGATGATTAGAGATGATGGCCATATTTCCTGATAATAGAAATGCTAAAATACTAATAAATTTAGCAATCTAATTATAAATAGTAATAATTCGTAATCGGTTTAATTCCTCTCTTCATTCAGCATCAACATAAAATATTCGGTGCTGAAGTTAAAGCGATTTTAAACGAGTTGGTTAAAGAAACGCTTTTTTTTGCTGGGCAAATCTATATAGATGGCCCACACAGTGGTATCGTTTAACGCAATTTATTGTAAGTTTAAATCCGAAAGTAAATCCGTTCTTCCCCTTTTATAACCGCTAAACTTCCTGTTTACTTTACTACTTTTGCAGCAGAAAGCAAATGCAGTTTTCAAAACGATAATCCTTTTATGTCAGTTTTAAAATATAGAGATGCAGTCCAGGAAGACCTGAAAAAAGTAGTTGAGATCTACAATTCAACCGTAGCCTCCAGAATGGTCACTGCAGATACAGAACCTGTTTCCCTTGAAAGCAAACAAAAATGGTTCGAAGAACATACTCCCGATAATAGGCCTCTTTGGGTAGTAGAAGATTCCGATCACAATACCATTGGTTGGGTAAGCTTTCAATCCTTTTACGGCCGTCCCGCCTACCATGCCACTGTGGAAATTAGTATTTATCTGGATGCCACACATAGAGGTAAAGGGTTAGGCAAAGAAATTTTAAAGTACTGCATTGATACCACCCCTCAGTTTGGCATAAAAACCCTTCTTGGCTATATTTTTGCACATAACGAACCCAGTTTAAAGTTATTCAGGAACTTTGGATTCGAAGATTGGGCAACATTACCCAATATAGCAGTCCTTGATGGGCAGGAGAGGGGACTAAAAATTCTCGGAAAGCGTATCGCTTAAGGACAATATAGACAGGGTCAGAAACAAGAAATGAGATGTAGGAAAACCTGGAAAGGTTATACCCGATTATCTTCCATCCTATAATGAATCTATGAAAAGTCCATGTTGAGTCCGTGTTTCTGCACAAAAATACGGACTCAACATGGACTTTTCATAGACTATTTATAGATACATTAAGTAAAAGATAGGGTTTAGGTTAATCAAAACCCTTTATCCGATAGCCGGTTTCTTACTGTATTCGTCCCAAAGCTGATCCACTGTTTTTCCCGTATTCTTAACCCAAAAGTCCTCCGTATACTTTTTTGAGCGCATAGCATGATCTAACTTTTTAACGAGTCCTTTATCCTTGTTTTTTTCTAACCAGTATAAAAAGCGGGCAGTAACACGATAAGCATCGGTATAAGACTGTTTATCGGTATATTCAGGTACTTTCCAGTTTGCGCCTTTATTATCTACACCCATTGTCAAGCGTACATAATCCGCAATACCTTCTGTAATCCAACCAGGTCCGGCTCCACCTGGATAACTTTGCACAATGTGCATCACTTCATGGGTAACTACATCAACGTCTCCTGGGTTTTTCCTAAACCATTCCGGATTAAAGCGAACGATATCACCAGAAGTTGCAGCAACGCCATCATATCCTGGATCAATAATGAAGATCACTTTCCTGATTGAACTTTTGTTATAAGTTTTTACTTCTTTAGGGTAGACCTTGAAAAATACATCAATAAGGCGGTCTTTCACTTCAACGCTAAAGCTCTTTGACTGATTAATGAATACAAGGATGTTTTTACCCTTCTTTATGGTATCTGAAGATACAGTAGCAGCAGAGTCGATAGTTTCCCAGCTTTTCTGTGCAAAAGAGGTGTTACCTAAGGATACCAAGGCAATAAGAACACAGTTCTTTATTAAGTTAACTTTAAACATATGATTAAGATTGATTTTTATACAATAGCTCTTTATCTTCTTTCCTGGTAAACGCCAAATTCAGCAATAGCAGGGGGAGCTGTGAAATTTTTCATCTTCGGGCCAGTCATCCTCTATGTAGGTCGGGATATTGTAATGGATAAACATACCGAAAGCCAGATCAATAAATTGTTGTTGAAGTTTGGGCAGGAGTTTTTCAGGCTTTTCCTGCGCCATTAATTGCTTAACATCAGAGCTAATTAAAATTAAGCCAATCACCATGAAGGCTGTTCGGAGAAATTTAAATTTAATCATCGTTTTTATTATAGCAATGAAATTAATTGTTGGGCTATTGAGAGCACAAGTTAGTCAACCATTTTAATAAATGGCAATAAATAATTTTAATAATTTATTACGCTATACCTAATTAAAGCTTTATAAATCGTTGTAGCAGCAATTTATTTGAATAGTGATGATAGTTGTTTGAAAGCTTATTGCTGGTCTGATAATATTGTTTATTGCTTTGGGCAATTTCTTTTGATTGAATATTCTACAACCTCATATTTCAAAATTATAAATATTTTAATTCAACAGATAATTTACGTTTACCTGTTGAAAGTGGTATAAAAATTATCACGTTTGTGCAGTTTAATTTGATTTAAAAATGCATGGTCTGAACGGTTTAGTTATTTAATAAAAAACTTGTTTTAGGGTCTTTTTTACCCTGATTTATACCAAATGGGCATAATGTTCCGCTTTTTAACCTTTCTGTTTGCTCATATAGCCTTTATAATTTGTAAGATTTAACCTGTTTTTTCTAAATTTTAGTTCAATAATAGTCAATTCACCACAATAAATTTCCCACTATTGCACGCTACAATATCCACAAGTTAAAATGAGCATTTAGTGTTGGTTTTAGTCTTTACCTTTAAAAAACATTATTACAAGTGTTTACATAATAATCACTCTATTTAATAGTATCTAATAATTTTTATTCTCTAAGCTGAAAAATAGTTGCTGTAAGCGAAGTGGCGAAGCTTTTGGCAAGTATTTATGTGTATCAACTGATTAGCGAATAAATTTTAATAAAAACAGGATTAAATGGAGTTGAAATATATGAGGTAATGATAGAAATATTAATTAATTCAATCACATACATCCCGTAGTCCTATGAGTAAATTTTTCATTTTTCAAGCGTTTCTTTTAATAGTACTTTTGTCTTCTTGTAATTCATATAAAAAGATTCCCTACTTCCAGAATTTAAACCGATCGGGGACTTTACAGGAGAACGTTGAGAACTTTTCTCCGCTTACTATTCAGCCGGAGGATATTTTAGGTATAAATGTAACCAGCTTAAACCCTGGAGCATGGCAGGATTCCACTAATAAAGCGGAGTATCTGGTTAATCAGGATGGGGAAATTCAACTCCCGCTCATTGGTACGATAAAAGTATCCGGATTGACCGCTACGGTTGCTCAAAAGCAGATACAGGCTAAATTGTTAGCGTATTTAAAGATGCCAACAGTCAATGTCAGGATCATCAATTTTAAAGTATCTGTTCTAGGAGATGTGGCGCATCCAGACGTCTTTAAAGTATCAAACACCAGGATCACACTTTTAGAAGCATTAAGTTTAGCTGGCGACCTAAATATAACGGCCAAACGTACTGATGTTTTGCTTATTCGGGAAGTGAATGGCAAGCGTGCATATCTGAATATCGATCTAACTTCAGCAAGTACATTTAAGTCTTCCTCTTATTATCTTAAAAATAATGATGTAATCTATGTGCAACCTGATAAAACCAAGTATGCTTCGGTTGATAATAGCTACAGGACAGTTAGTATTTTACTGTCAGCACTTTCGGTAGTTGCAATTGTAATTACAAGCATTTTAAACTAATTATCTATGAAATACAAACAGCTTCCTTATACATCTTTTGGCGACAATAAAGAAGAGAACCCGAATAAAGTGGTCAGAGAGTTATTAAATAAATACTTGTACCATTGGCCGCTTTTCTTGTTGAGTATTTTGATTTGCGTGTCAGCAGCAGTTTTTTATATAAAAAATGATATCCCTGTATATAATATTCAGGCTAAGTTATCTATTAAAGACGACCAAAAATCATCGTCAACAGCCAAAGCTGCTCTTCAGGAACTTGATATCTTAAAGTCACCAAAAATCATAGAAAATGAGGTGGCTATTATTAAGTCACGACCACTAATGGAGCAAGTAGTGAATCAATTGCACCTTTGGGTCAATTACAAAACACGTATTAACTACTCGTACAAAGATTTATATGCGGAATCACCAGTTCAATTTGAATTATTAACAGATGAAAAAAGGATTAAGAGCAGAACCTTTGAAATCACAGTTAAAAATGCCAGCAATTTTATTTTAAAAAATGAAGATGGCAGTAGCCAAAGCTTTGCTTTTAATACACCTCTAAAGAATAAATTGGGAACCTGGGTGTTGAAATCAACGGAGAAAATTAATGAGTATGTTGGAAAAAATATACAGATTAATGTAGAAAGGCCTGAAAAAGTTGTTACAGACTATCAGCAGCTTATTACCGTTACCTTGGATAAATCAGCTCCTATAGTAGGATTGCAAGTAAGCGACGAAGTCCCTGAACGTGGTTTAGCCATACTGAATGCATTGATAGGGGCCTATCAGGTTTCGAATGTTAAGGACAAAAACAAGGAAACGCAAAGTACTTTAAAATTCATCGACAATCGTCTTGCATCTCTTACCGGAGAGTTAACCAATGTAGAGAAAGATGTTGAAAATTATAAAAGCAGTATCGGGTTAACTGATATATCATCTCAATCGCAGCTCTATTTAGATAATGTACAATCGAATGAGAGTAAATTAAACGAGGTTAATATTCAGCTAAATGTAATCAACGGCATTGAAAGGTATGTGAATTCTTCTAATTCCAGTACTGCACCTGCAACGCTGGGAATTGCAGATCCGGGATTAGTGAGTCTGGTTGAACAATTGACTCGTCTTCAGTTACAGCGAAATAGATTATTGGCAACCACTCCGGAGGAGAACCCCATATTTGCGCCTATCAATAGCCAGATACATAGCATAAAAGACGCGATTAAGAGTAAAGTTGATGGAATTAAATCGTCATACATAACGACCAGAAAACAATTGCAATCTTTTAATTCGGGTATTGAATCGTCAATTAAACATATACCGGGACAGGAAAGACAGTACGTGAGTATTAAAAGACAACAAGGTATCAAGGAAAACCTTTATGTGTATCTATTGCAAAAGAGAGAAGAAGTAGCACTTAGTTATGCTTCCACACTAACGGATGCCCGTACGGTAGAAGAGCCTTATTTTGATGAACCGAAATCGAATAAAAAGTATCCGATTGCATTGGCTTTATTGGGTGGATTGCTGCTTCCAATGGGATTGATTGCGGGAAGAAATACGATAAAGAATGTGGTACTTACTAAGAATGAGTTAGAAATGGCAACAGGTGTTCCTGTGATCTGTGAGTTAAGTCATTCAGAAAGCAAAGCTCCAATTGTAGTTTTAAACCGTGCTTCTTATGCAATTGGGGAACAAATGAGAGCATTGCGGACTAACCTATTACAAGTAAACAACAGAAAAGGGAAAGCTAAAGTAACCTTATTTACTTCGAGTATAGCAGGTGAAGGCAAAAGCTTTGTTACCAGCAACATTGGAGCTTCATTAGCCGCTTCAGGTAAGAAAACAATTATTTTGGAACTGGATTTACGTAAACCTAAAATTACCAAAATATTTAATCTGGATAATGAACAGCCAGGTTTAAGTGACTTGCTGAATGGTGAGGCAACAAAAGAAGAGGTTATTCAGCCATCGGGTGTTCATCCTAATCTTTTTGTGATGAAGTCGGGACCTATTCCATTCAATCCTTCGGAATTATTGGAAAGTACAGAGATGGAAGTATTGATTAACGAGCTGCGTTTTGAGTTTGATAATATTTTGATTGACAGCCCACCATTACGTCTGGTAACAGATGCCTTGGTATTGGCACCGTTATGCGATATCTGCTTGTATATGGTGCGTCATAATTATACTTCCAAGTCGGAATTAGGTTTTATTCAAGAGGTATACCAGGCAAAGAAATTGCCAAATATGCATTTAGTATTTAATGGGGTACACATGGACCAGCGTTATGGCTATGCTGTTGATTATGGATATTTAGCTGATAGCGCTAAACCGTCAATTATTTCTAGTTTATTTAAGAATTTTGGTACGCGGTTTTAACCTGATTTTATAGTTTTTATGATTGAAAAAGCTAAAATTATTGTCCTTACTCCTGTTAAAAATGAAGATTGGATTTTGGAGCAGTTTCTTGAAGTTACGAGTCTGTTTGCTGATTGTATCATTATTGCTGATCAGCAATCAACGGATAACAGTAGGGTTATTTGCTCAAAATTTCCTAAAGTTCATTTAATAAATAACAATAATGATGGTTTTTGCGAAGACGCGAGGCAGGTCTTATTAATTGAAACGGCCAGAAAGATATTTCCACAAGAAAAGAGAATTCTACTTGGTTTAGATTCCGACGAATTGATTTCTGCCGATAGTCTGCTTTTTAAACAAACCTGGGATACGATAAGGGAATTGGAACCAGGGACTTCTTTGTATTTTGAAAGGTCAGATCTATTAAATGATAAAAAAAAATGCATAAGAGGCAATAGTCACGAATCGTATTATCCTATTGGTTACGTAGATGATGGCAATAGTCATAAGCCTACAATGATACATTCCAGACGTGTGCCTCATAACCCTGCTGGCAAGGATATGTATATTGATGATATTAAAATTGTCCATTTTATATTTTCCCGAATGAAGGTGAGTTATTCGAAAATGAGATATTACGCGGTGCTGGAAAACGTAAAAAAGACTAGTGGCTTTTATATCAGGAGATATGCCTATAACCCAACTAAGTTGAATTTTAATATGAATCGTATTGAAAATACTCCACAAGAATGGTTAGCAGGCTGGGAAAACAGAAATATTAATTTGAAAGTATTTAAGGAGCCTAAATTTTCATATCAGGATTTTGAAGTACTTAAGTATTTTAAGGAGTATGGGTATAGTAAATTTCATGTAGACAATATATGGGATTTTGATTGGGAGGCTTGTTGGTATGCAGCTCATAAAAGTGGAAGAGAAGTGCCTGAATGGCCTATTAAGAAACCAAATAAAGTAGTTTCCACTATGCTAAGGGTAATTGATAACCTGTATGTATTAAGCAGAAGACTTCGGTTTATCCAAAGCAATTAATAATAATTTATGTCTGTATCATCAAGATTAATATCGGGGACTGTTGCTGCATGGGTGCAAATAGGTATAAACTTGTTGACACAATTAGCTCTTGTACCCATATATCTTACATATTGGAGGGTTGAAACGTATGGCTTATGGCTCGCTATTTTATCTTTTGCTGCTATCCTTAACTCACTCGATCTTGGCTTTCAAGAATATTTAGGGTATGAGTTTTTGAAAATTGGAAGGGAAGATCTTTCAAAAATAAGTGAATATTTATGTTCAAGTATCTTTATTGGTGTGGTGTTAGGCATCATTCAGATTGTTATAATGATAGGGGCAGTTTTTTGGGGAATATTGCCTCACCTTTTAGGAGAAAGGTTAACCAGAATAAATAATACTAATACCATATACGACGCAGGCATTGTTTTGCTATTGCAAGGTGCGGCATGGCTTATCTGTGGCAGTATTGGTGGTTTATTAAATCGTGTATTATCTGTCTTTGGCTACTATCCGAGAATGGCTTGGTGGGGTATTTTTGCATCGGTACTGATGAATCTTACACCTGCTATCGCAGTGATGAATGGAGCAGGATTGTTATATACCGGTATAATCTTGGCCATTGTCAGGGTGTTATCCGATGTCCCAATATATGTGGATATGATCCGCTTACTTCGCAAAGAGGGGGTTAAAATTGTGTTCCCTTCTTTAATGCTGGGATGGCAGATTTTTGTTCGTTCATCAGTTATATCGGTAACCAATCTGTTCGAAAACTTTCGTCAGCAGGGTGCAAGATTATTTTTAACTCCATTTGTAGGAGCTATTGGTCTGGCGGCTTTTGCTACTATGCGAACTGGTGCAAACGTCGCCATGCAGGGATTGCATACGATTACTAACCCACTTATGCCTGATCTGATGCGTTTTTTACACCAGAGGGATCAAGTTCGTAGTAATATAGCTTTCAGTACAGTATGGGTAGTTGCTATAGCTCTTATGGCTCCTGCGTTAATAGTTTTACAAGCTGTTTTTGAACCTCTTTATAGGGCATGGACGCGTGGTCAAATTCCTTTTAATCACTGGCTTTTCGCTCTTCTCTCTCTTGGTGTGTTGGTATATGCGATATCGCAACCTGCAATATCAGTTGTAAGAGGTAATAATTTACTCAAACAGCAAATTACTATTTCGTCATTAACAGCAGGGGTAGTCATTTTAGGTATAGTTATTTTAGTGCCTTTGTTCGGAATCATGGGAGCAGGAATGGCCATATTGCTCGCCGAAATTATTGCTTGTGTTGCATACAGTATGGTTGCAAAACAATGGCTATCACAACATGAACTTATATGGCCTCAACGATCTTTTAACAGAGCACTTATTTCAGTATGGATTGCGGCAATTTCCATGAGTGGTATGATCTGGCTGCCACAGTACAAATGGATTATTATATGCATTTCTATGCTGGCTTTGTTTTGGAATTTCTGGAGGTACTGGCATACCTTGCCTGTGTTAGCTACCCAACATGCAATGCGTTTAGTGATTAATTTGCCAGGAGTTAAGTTTCTTTTTTCTAATAGTTAAGGCGTCATGTCCTTAAATTTTACCTGATAAATAGTTAAAAATATGAATAATGTGATAGATCGCTTTGGCGCACGTACATTAAAGTTAAGAAAGAGAAGGGCTAAAATAGAGGTTGAGGATAATGGAATATTCGTCACAAAGCTGGTGAAATGGTCGTGGGTAATCCTTCTGATTGCCGCTTTTTTACAAGCGCTTATTTTTTCAACTAATGAGAATTTTATAGCTATTGGGTGTATATTAATTGCCTGGACGATTACTTCTAAAGTTTTTTTACAGCGTGATGTGTTAAATAGTTATCCTTTGTCTGCTTTCTTAGTAATCGGTTTTGCATCCACACAGTTATATTTTCCAATACTTTTTACTCTTTTAGAAGGCAAGCCTGTTGTATATAATCTGGAACTCCCTTTACAAGTATTTTTTCATTCCACAGCAGCGCTTTTTGTATTAGTAATTGCTCATTATGTTTATCGTTTACTACCAATAAACACCTATAGAGGAAGTAATTCGCTATTAAGCAGGGCGGGCTTTTTCGAGCCACCAAGCGAATTGCAGTTATGGAGTATGGGCGCGATAGGATTAGCGGCAAATATTTACGTATTTTTCTTTTCACCAACGATAGCTACTGAGGTAGCGGGCAATGTATCTGAAAAAGCAATCTTTGCCCTACTACCGTTTGGCTACGCACCTTATTTTATACCATTCACCTCTTTATATGGTAGTGAGAAAAGTATCACAAGAAGAACCATTTCTTTTTTAATTGCTTTTACAATCCTGCTTTTCATTATCAGTATGGCCCGTAATAGCAGGGGGGCATTTATGATAGGATTTACATCAGTTGGATTTTCTTATTTACTGGGTTTGCTTGTTGGGGTATTCAAGTCACCTTCAATTTCATTTAAAACGTTAATTTTTTCGGTAGTTGGGTTTTGGTTAATTACTGGCCCTATGGCTGATTTGGGTACGGCAATGGTTATAGTTAGATCGCAGCGGGAGGACATCTCCAAGTCGGAATTAATTGACTTGACACTAGATGCTTTTAGCAATAAGAAAGCAATTTCGTTGCGTCGGTTGAATGATAATGAGGCGCAGGGTGATTGGGATGAAAGGTATCTGGACAATATTTTTACAGCCCGATTTGCTAATTTAAAGTTCAATGATGCCAGTCTGGTACAGGCTGCTAAAATTGGTGATAACAATCCTTCCTTGCAAAAATTTTCTATAGATTATGTATGGGGAGCTCTTCCTACACCAATTTTAAAGGTACTTCATCCCTCTGTTGACAAGGAAATGGTTTATTCAGTTTCATTTGGTGATTACATTTACAGTTTGGCTGGTGCCGGAAAGTCGGCATATGGAGGATTCAGGACAGGTCATTTTGCGGGTACTGGCATGGGTGCTTTTGGGCTTTGGTACTTATTAATACTCGGTATAGGTATTATACCGATATATCTGTTATTTGATAAATTGGTTTTTATAAAAAAACAATATGGTCTTTCCATATCAGGTATTCGGCCTCAATTATGTTTCAGCGTTTGCGGGTTATTAGCACTTACTTCTATATTCCAGTTTCTGCCTACTGAAAGTGTGGCTGGACTAGGTACCTTTCTCTTAAGAGGCTGGTTTCAAATGATTTTACTTTATTTTTTTATGTATCAGTTTACACGTGTGGCCTGTAAATATATTCCGGCACTGTTCTCTAACTCTAACCTAAATAAAAACGTTTATGGCTAATATCATTTATATTGGAGATAGTAATTTAAATTCAACAGCGGCACACAGGGCTAAGTCACTTGAACGGCTAGGGCATGTGATCATACAAAAAGATCCATATGAGATATTCACCAGCCGGAGGTTTGAATTTATACATTTTCGCACTGGTTATTTTTTTATGCAGAACCGAATTAATCAATGGGCAAAGGATATTATTCATACCGTACAAAAACCTGATCTTATTTGGGTTGATGGTGGGGAATTATTAGGACCTCAGTGTTTGAAAATTTTAAAAACTTTCAACATCCCAATTGTGCTGTACAATATTGACGACCCTACAGGTAAGCGAGATGGTCGTAAATTTGATTCGCTTATTAAGGCATTACCTTATTATGATCAGGTAGTAGTAGTTAGAGAAGAAACTGAAAGGGAATGTATCAAGCTGGGTGCAAAACGCGTGCTGCGTGTTCTGAGAAGTTATGATGAAGTTTCCCATCAACCCTATATTCAAGTAGCCGATATCCCTGCAAGATTTAAGTCGGAAGTTGTTTTTATTGGTACATGGATGCGTCATGAAAAGAGGGATGAGTTCTTTTTGGAATTGATGAAGTACAATATTCCCATTCGTATTTGGGGAGACCGATGGCAAAAGTCGCCTTATTGGAATAGCTTAAAATTCGTGTATGGTGGTGGTAGTTTGAGTGGTAGGGACTATGTGGCAGCAATGCAGGGTGCGAAAATATGTTTAGGCCTCCTTTCTAAAGGTAATAGGGATTTACATACCACCAGATCCTTAGAAATTCCGTATGCTGGAGGACTGTTATGTGCTGAACGCACTACAGAGCATTTGGAGATGTACACAGAAGGTGTGGAAGCTGTTTTTTGGGCTGATGCGAAAGAATGTGCAGCAGTTTGCAGTGAACTTTTGTCTAATGATGCAAGGCGCGAAAGTATTCGTCAGGCTGGTATGCAAAGGGTAAGATCGAATTCTGTTGGCAATGAGGATATCTGCCAAAGCATTCTGGATGAAATGAATAAGTTAACCGAGTTAATTACTAGCTGATCTCACATGAATATTGTTGTATTTTCAAATCCTGATTTTTTTGGTGATCAGATTAGGCCAAAGTTCTCGAGTATGCCTCGATTTACAAAGATGATGGCCGATGGAATGGAGGAGCGTGGTCATCATGTTGAAATATGGGCTCCTAAGTCCAGTTTTTTTAATCTTCCATTGAAAGGAAGTATGAAAAAATGGATGGGCTATATCGATCAATATATTGTGTTTCCTGCCCGCGTTCATGAATTGCTAAAAGAATGTTCTGCGGATACTCTTTTTGTTTTTACAGATCAGGCACAAGGGCCTTGGGTTCCTTTGGTGGCAAACCGACATCATGTTGTCCATTGTCATGATTTTTTGGCTCAAGCTTCAGCATCTGGTAAAATAACTGATATTAAGATAAGTTGGACCGGAAGACAATATCAAAACTTAATCCGGAAAGGGCTTACTAAAGGAAAACACTTTATCTCTGGTTCTAAAAAGACACAAGATGAATTGCTTAAATTTTTTCCTGAATACCCTTTATCTACTGATGTGGTTTATAATGGTATAGTTAAAACATTTGCTCCTTTTGATTTATTTGAAGCAAGAGTTATACTGGGGAAGAAAGTTGGTCTGGATTTAAGACCAGGTTACATTTTGCACGTTGGTAATAACCAATGGTATAAAAATCGTTCGGGAGTTATAGAAATTTACAATGCATGGCGAACTAAAAGCAAGGTTAAATTGCCGCTGTTACTTGTAGGCGAGGGTCTTTCTCCTCAATTAGCCAAGACACTTGAGCAATCTCCTTTCAAAAATGATATTCATATCATCTGCAAGTTAGTGGATCAGGATGTACGTTTAGCATATGCGGGTGCTTCTGTGTTTGTATTTCCATCGCTGGCAGAAGGATTTGGATGGCCTATTGCTGAAGCAATGGTTTGCGGCTGTTTGGTTATTACCACCGATGAAGCTCCAATGTCTGAAGTGGCTGGTGATGCAGGATTTCTTATTCCTCTCCGTCCGGATCATGGGCCCGCAATTCAGGAATGGGCTGTTGAAGCAGCAAAAGTAGTAAGCAAGGTTATTGATCTATCAGATGAAGAACGCCATATTGTCGTAGAAGCCGCTATTAATAATGCAAAAAGATTTGATCATGATCTTGCTATGAACAGCATTGAGGTTATTTATCAAAAAATTGTTAACCGTCATACCATCCGTGTTTAATTGAATTTATTTTTTGGTCATACATATATACTCTATTCATGATAACATTAATCACATCCAGAATTCGAAATAATAGTCCTGATTTGGTTTTGTTAGGAGATTTTGAACAATACTGTGCTCAAAACAGTCATTGGAACATCAAAAAAGGGATTGTGCTTTTTGCACCTAGCAAAATTTCTACCCGTCTATATACATGGATGAACAGGTTTTTAAGCCCTGTATTAAAGGAGTTTAAAATACCTGGTGCTGTAATAAGTTTAGGTCTTCCTTATGCTTATTATTTACACTCAAAGTCATTTCCTTATTATAGCTACGATTGCGATTTGCGGGTATTATGGACATATGATGTTTGGGAGCCTCGATTTAAAGAAGTTGAGCAGCTGGTACGCAAAAGTAAGATCCAATTGCTTTTATTATCCAGTTACCAGGCAACTGAACATTTTAGAAAACTTCATATACCTAATTGTGCAGTGCAGTGGGTACCGGAAACTATCAATCCTGATAATTTTAAATTTAAACCCTGGGACCAGCGCAGTATTCATATTCTTTCTTTTGGCCGCTCTTATATGAAATATCATAATGTTATAGAAGAAGGCTGTAAGCAAAACCAAATTCGTTATGTGTATCAGGAAAGAAATGATAAAACGGATGTTGCAGTGCAAGGGCTGAAGCAGAATTTACAATTCCCTACTCAGGAAAGCTTTATTGATGGTTTAGCAGATGCGCAAATATGTATTTGTTTTCCCCGCTCGCTTACTCATCCTGATCTTGCCGGTAATGTATCTACTTTAACTATTCGGTATTTGCAAGCTATGGCTTCAAAGAGTTTGATAATTGGTTCTGCCCCTCTAGAAGTGCAATACCTTTTGGATTATAATCCTGTGATTGAGGTTGATTGGAACAACCCGGTTGATCAAATTAAAAATATACTTAGAAATCCTTCTGATTACAAGGGACTGATTGAAAAAAACTATGCTGCTGTATGTACTCTGTTTCATAATAAAAAGGCGATAAAAACAATAGACAAATTGGTTACCAAGCAATTGAAGGAATTAAAGGGATCAAATAGAGTTACTGCTTTTAGTGAATTAAGATAATAAGAAATTAATTTTTAATATAAGTCGTTTAAACGATTCAGTTCATTTTTATATACTACACCATTATGACAAAAGTTGGTATTTATTGCCCTTCCTGGATTTTAGGGTTCTATAACACGGATCAGCGAGTCGTGCAATCATTTGCACGAATACAAGATTTTACTGATTTGGAAACTAATTTCATTGCGAATTCTGGTTATACATTAAGTTTTAATATTAATCGGGTTGTTGAGCGCATAACGGGGAAGTCTATTTCAATGTATCACGGGTTAAAAAACAGCAAACAGGATAATGATGTAATTTACCTTTATGGCGCACCTTTAAGCAAAGACATTTTTTTTAAATCAGTAGGTGCGACCCCAGTTTTTGTAACCGCTGGATTTATGACTGATCATTACGTAAAGGATCTATTTGGGGTACTCACAGATCGTCAGAAAGAAGCAGATGATTTAGCGAGAAGAGTAGATAAAGCTTCTTTGATTCATTTTCATACGGAAGGCGGTCGACAACGATTTCTGAGCTATCGCCCAGAGTTTGAAAAGAAAACGGTTGCTATACCATTTTTCCTGCCTGGGATATCACTTCCGAATAGTAGAGTAGAGAATAATGAATCGAATAAGAAGGGCATTCATGTGCTATTTATTGGACGTGAAGGAAAACGTAAAGGTTTGCATGAACTGGTAGAAGCTCTTGATTCACTAGGGTCTGATTTCCTGAAATTGCACCAAGTATGTGTTACAATTGTGTCGAAAGATAAGCCACAACCAAAGTCTGATATTCACATCACTTGGCACGCTGAACTTCCACACCGTGAGGTTATTCAACTAATGCAGGAAGCCTCTATCTTTGTTTTAGTCCCAAGACAGGAATCTTATGGCTTGGTATTGATAGAGGCGATGATGTGTAAATGTGCCATTATAACGGATGATGACGAAACACGCAAAGAAATATTGGACAATACAGCTATTTATGTGCCATTTGGATCTTCAAAACATATTGCAAATGCGTTACTTCGATTGATTGAAGATAATATATATATGATGCATTTAGGTGAAATGGCGAAGAAACGCGCTGAGCGTTTATTTCATCCGAATATAGTAGCCACGCAGTATGAAAAATGTTTTCAAAGTATCGCGGTTTATGCGAATAGTATTTAATTAATATAGAATGTATATGATAGAAAAACCAATAATTTCTATTCTTACTCCTGTATGGAATGGACTCCCTTATATAAAGGAATGTATTGAATCTGTATTGATACAAGATTTTAAGGATTGGGAGCTCTTGGTCAGCGATAATGGATCAACTGATGGAACAAGAGAATATCTGGATAGCCTGAATGATTCACGAATAAAGATCTTTAAACAGGAGAAAAATCTGGGTATTATGGGGAATATTAATTTCCTATTTACACAAGCGAACGCTACAATAAGTCAGATTTTATGTGCAGATGATTATTTTACAGGGTCATCATCTCTTTATACTATTGTTAAGTATTGGGAAAAAGCTTCGCCTGATATAGGCTTTGTAAGATTTAATCATAATGAAACAGACGCATCAATTAGACGTATTGTTGATCTTCAAAATAGGATTATGCCTGAAATTCTTAGTCGGAATGAAGCGACTCTTTGGCTTTTTATTTTTGGAAATATTCCGGGTAATCTCTCTAATGTAAGTTTGCGTACTCAGCTTGTTGCTGATATTGGCTACTTCAATCAAAATTTACCTGCTGCAGGTGATTTTGAATTCTGGAGTCGTGCGGTAAGTAAAGTTTCTATGGGAATACAAAATGAATCAACTGTTTATATTAGGCGGCATGATAACGTAGCTTCTAATTATCTTAGTCAAAAAGGAGAATTCTATCTTCAGCATATTATGATTTACGAATATCTCATAAAGGAGTTAGATTCGCATTATGACCGAAAAAAACTTATCGCATACTTTAATTATGAGATTTGTTCTTATCATTATAGGAATGCATTTAAATCAGCTTTAAATGGTCGTTTCGGGTACTTCAAAACGCTGTTGAAAACGAACTCCTCTATTACTTGGTCAAAGGGGTTGCAAGTTGCTGCTTGTTTACCATTTGCACTTTTTAACAGTCATCAAAAGTTTACTATTCATATGGCTAAAATGTTAATCAATCTTAAACAGAAGCAATCTTGAGTGTTGGAGCATTAGCGTTGTAATCTATACTGCAAAAAGAATTATTTTAATACATAACACCACTTTAATTAAGTAAGCAGAATTCTATATATGTATTGCTACCATTAGGAACACCTGCAGTTATTGTATTGTCATGCCTGCTTTTTCTGTTGTGTGAACGTCCTTTTCTGATGCTTAAAAAAAAGCAAGAAGGTGTTAAATAATGAAATTGTTTCTAATCCATCAATTATTGCAACTTAGCAACAAACTAATTTACCAATCAGCTGTACTCCAATTAAAATCTACTAATGAATTTCTCAAAAAAAAATATTTTAGTCGTTGGTGGTAGTTCAGGAATAGGATTGGCTCTGGTCAAATTACTATCAACAAGTGGAGCTACTGTTTATAATGTGTCCCGATCAACATCAGATGATTGGCCTGAGGGTGTGCAGCATCTGTCTTTAGATGTTTTGGAGGACGTCAGCTCGCTAGTAACGTATCTTCCAGAACAGGTACATGGCTTAGTCTACTCTGTTGGAAGTATTAATCTGAAACCGTTCAGCCGTTTAACTGAAGAGGACTTTATAAATGATTACCGGTTGAATGTTGTGGGTGCTGTAAAAGTTATTCAGCAGGGATTAAAATCATTGAAGAATGCCAAGGGTGCTTCCATTGTTTTAATAAGTACAGTTGCTTCAAAAATAGGCATGGGTTTTCATACCAGTATAGCGGCCGCAAAAAGTGGAGTGGAAGGCTTGGCTATATCACTAGCGGCCGAACTGGCTAATCAAAATATACGTGTAAATGTAATTGCTCCTTCGCTTACGGATACTCCTTTAGCTCAACATTTGTTGAATACACCAGAAAAAAGGAATGCCTCTGCTGTAAGACATCCACTAGGTAAAATCGGAGAACCTGATGATATAGCAAAAGCAATTGGCTTTCTGTTATCAACAGATAGTGCATGGATGACAGGTCAGGTTATAGGTGTTAATGGGGGATTAGGAAGTATTATTTAGAATTTAAAATGTCTTTGGGGTATTACGGAGGGAACAAAGATTTAGATAGTTATTTGTCTGATTGCAGATTTTGTAAACTATTTTACCTGATCTTTAATTAATAGTAGAGCTTAGATAAAATAATAAACAGAAAATGAATTGGTACGAGGATGAAGTGAAAGAATTGGAAAAAGTTCATTTGACTATTGAATATGAGCCTGAAACGCTTTTTTATGGCAGCTCGTCTATACGTCTTTGGACTAGCCTATATGATGATTTTAAATATATTAAACCAGTTAACTTAGGATTCGGGGGCTCTACTCTAGCAGCCTGCGTTTGGTTTTTTGATCGAATAATGCTTTCTTATCAACCTAAAAGACTAGTGCTGTATGCTGGCGATAATGATCTTGGGGATGGTAGGAATCCCGAAGAGGTGCTTATTTTTTTTCAGCAACTGGTAGCAAAAACGGCCCTGCATTTTGGCAACATTCCTTGTTATTTTGTGTCCTTAAAGCCTAGCCCTAGTCGATGGCATATAGTTAATCAATTTAAGAGTGCTAATACTTTAATTAAAAATGAAATTGTAAATAGTGCCCATACCTGGAAGTTTGTAGATGTTTTTAACGAAATGCTGGATGTTTCAGGCCATCCTCAAAAAAAATATTATTCCAGTGATGGACTTCACTTAAGTGATAAGGGATATGAATTATGGAAGGAAGTAATTAGCAATCATATTACACACAATTATTAATCATTTTTTTTTATTTAGGTAACATGCAGTAGATATATTTCCATCTCTTGATCAGGAAAGAATGAACCGAGAATATCATAAGTGGTACAGCCCCAGTCTGCAACGGAATATGGAGCTTTTAGTTTTTGGCCACAGAGGCAGGGCTGTATTATTCTTTCCTACCCGAATGGCCCGGTTTTACGATTATGAAAATTGGCGAATTATAGATGCCTTGAAAGATCGCATTGAAAATGGAGAACTTCAGCTGTTTTGTGTGGATAGTGTTGATGTTGAAAGTTTTTATAATCAATATGTACATCCATCGGAACGTATCAACCGCCATTTGCAGTACGAGCAATATATTTTACATGAGGTTATTCCATTAATGCACAGTAAAAATAATGGAAATCATCTTGAAGTGGCCGGATGTAGCATGGGGGCTTACCATGCAATTAATTTGGCTTTGAAATATCCTTATCTGTTTTATAAAGTAATAGGCATGAGTGGCAGATATGATCTTAGTCAAAATATCCAATATTTTAAAGACCTTTTTGATGGTTACCATAATGAAAACATTTATTTTAATACACCTGTGCAGTTCATTGCTAATATGCACGATGAGCATATTTTAAATAACATTCGAAAGATGGAGATTATTATGGCCATCGGGCAAACAGATTCTTTTTTATCCGGTAATCAGGAATTCAGTCGCGTGCTGTGGACAAAAGGCATACCGCATCATCTGTACGTTTGGGATAAAGATGCTCACCGACCTCGTTACTGGAGACGTATGGTACAGCTTTATTTATAAAAATGATCAACTCGAACCTTAAGTTTGAACCCATTTAGTGCTTAAATTTCTTATTTGCCGCCGTAATATCGTTTAACGTAATACGGCGGCTTTTTTATTTACTTTAATGGTTGATATATTTCAATGATTTATTTCTGTTTCGTATTATTCTTATTACATTTATATAAGTAGCTATAAATCTGCTATGTAGCTCTCATAATTAATCACAACATATTTTTATCACTATGAATGCTCAAGCCCTCGTTCAAACTGAGTTCCAGGAAACATTCGAAGCACAGCTTCTCTCCCTCGGTAAAAATGTTGCAAAGAACTTATTCCGGATTGAGGATATTGGCGATTATATTCCTGGCAGTGTGATGGTGCAGGATTTGGGCGCAATGAAAAATACATATATGAACAAATATGGATGTGATTATTTAAGACATAGTAGTGAAGAATTGCAAAAGATGGGTGTGGAATATTTTGATCGTTTCTTTCCAATAGAAGAAATATCGATACTTAAACCTGAGTTAATAAAATTTGTAATGCAAGGGGATGAAAACAAGGTGTATTCCTTTTTTCAGCGCGTTAGGGCGGATGCAAATAGTGACTATAAATGGTATTTTACTACCTCAAAGTTGTACCCTGCTGATGTTCCTGGTAATCCATTGAAATTAGTTCATATAGCCGTTCCTGCTGATATGTGTAATTTAGTGGGTAAGAAATTTACAGATCTGATTGAAGATGATGCTTTTATGCGTAAAAACTACCATCATTTTAATCTTTTAAGTGTTCGCGAAAAGGAGATTATTCACCTGATTGTGGAAGGTAAAAGTAGTTTTGAGATAGCAAATCAACTTTTCTTATCTATTCATACGATAAACAATCATAGAAAAAATATTTTACGTAAGCTGGAGATTAACTGTCTCTCGCAGCTGATCAAGTTTGCTTATGCTTTTAATATTGTTTAGTTCTGTGTAATTCTACCTTTCACCGGTAAATCCTGTTGCTCTATTTTTTAGGGAGGCACCGTCGATAAATTTGCTGGTATAATTTGCTTCTCCCAGTGGTAAAATTAAATTTGCTGTTTCTGTCACTGAGCCACTGATTAAAACATTTGAAAAAAATAAACCGTCAATACTAGTGTCGTCATCTCTGCAAGCTGCTAATATTTGCTTCATGTCAAGTCTATAAATTTATATGAATGGGACTGAATACCAATAGCTAGCACTAGCTATTGGTATTCAGAAATTGGTTCCTTCTCAAGGTACATTTGGTTCAAGAAAACAATAGTATAAGGCCTGATAAATTCTTTAATTTCCTGAAACAAATGCATTAGGCAGAGGTTATTATGAGATTAAATTTATCTATTAATTATCTTCTTATGGGAACTATTGAAAATACCGTTGAGGTTTTAAATGACCTATTACAAATCAACAATGATCGTATTACAGGTTACGAACATGCCATTGATGAATCTAAAGTCGAAGACCTGGATTTAAAGGCAATTTTTGAAACGTTAATTGCACAAAGTAAACTTTATAAAAGCAGTCTGGAGCAACAAGTGATTGCTTTAGGTGGCAGTCCTGATAAAGGCACAACAAACAGTGGCAAGATTTACAGAGTTTGGATGGATGTGAAAGCAACATTCACAGGACATGACCGTAAGTCAGTATTAGAAAACTGTGAGTTTGGAGAAGATGCTGCTCAGAAAGCATATAAAGAAGCATTATCTACAGATAATGATCTTCCACAGGATATCAGGTCTATGATTGTAGATCAGCAGATTGAGCTTAAGGTAGCACATGATAAGATCAAAGGTCTTCGTGATGCACAAAGTTAATTAGTTTTTCACGTGAATTAAAAAGGGCTTGCAATTTATTTTGCAGGCCCTTTTTAATATTACCTTTTTATCCTTCTGTTCTACCATCAAAGCCAACCCCACAATTAGAAACGCTAATAAGGCGATATAAATAGTCCTGCTAACCTAAAAATTATATCTGCAAACCAAACTTCAAAAAGCAATTCCTTCCGTTATTATCACTATATTGTATGAGCTAATCGCGAAAATTATATTCTTACAAATGAGAAATTTGTCTGGGTTTTATATACTAACTCTTTTAACATGTCTTTTCAAAACTACCTCCGCTTTTGAAATAAAAGTGCCTGAATATTTCTATTATCAACGGTTTGATAATCGGAATGGATTGTCCAACAGCGCCGTGAACATCGTTTTTCAAGACAAGGATCAACTGGTTTGGATAGGAACATGGGATGGATTAAATATGTATGATGGTACTGATTTCAGGGTTTTTAATTACACCAGTGAAAATCAGTCAGGCAGTATAGGCAATAATGTTATTCAAGATATTAAGGAAGATAAGAATGGCAATATCTGGATCAGCACAATTGGTGGAATTACCCGGTTTGAGAAATCAAGCGGTAAGTTTTATACTTATTTTTATAATCTGGCTACCAAAAAAAGCATAGCAGAAAAAGAGTATGAGTTAGCAATTGTTGCTGATGAAACCGTCTTCTGCAATAGTAAAACATTTGGATTAAGTCGCTTTGACCCGAATACCAATACTTTTAAAAGGATCCTTCCGCTTTCCGGTAAAGGGGAAACAGTAAAAATGGAAAGCAGCAGGAAAGGACTGCTATGGTTTTTACAAAGTGATAGAACTTTGATAGCATGTAAGGTCACATCAACAGGACTCAACCGTATTAGAACCCTCGAACTTAAAGGCCAGATCAGTAACTTTTTCTTAGCAAATAATCAAATCTTCCTCACGGACAATACGAATAATTTGTTCGCTTTAGACCCTGAATTTAAAGTGAAAAAGATAGCTCATTTCTCCAGTGGAATCAAGTTGATTAGTTTTTATCAATCCAATTATGTGATAGCTTGGGATTCACAGGGAATATCCACCTTTAACACGAATTTTGAGCCAAGTGCTTTTATGAAGGAGGAGGTGAAACAACTCGTAAATAGCAAGGTGACTTCCATAACCTCAGCAAAAGACCATGTGTTATGGGTTGGAACAGATGGCAATGGATTGATCAAAATTTACCCTAAAATAAACCACTTTGGCTTGGTAAACAGAAATACGGCCAATGACTTAAATAAACCAGTTCGCGCCTTTGAGGAGGTTGATGGTAACCTGTGGGTTGGGACAAAAGGCAAAGGCATTGTAATCTTAAACGATTTCTGGACAAAATCAAAGCTGCTCCATTCCGGAAAAGATTTAACTACTGCTAATGGTCTGGAGAATAACTCGGTTTACGCTATAAAAAAGGGCGTCTACCCTTACGTTTATATTGGTACAGATGGCAATGGAATTGGCGTTTATGATTTAAAACGAAAACGAAGTATTCGATGGTCTGAAATTTTAGGCAGAGCAAAATTGCCGGCTTTTGGTTCTGTTTATGCGATCCTGCAGGATCGGGACCAATCATTATGGTTGGGAACCAGTGGCAGTGGGCTGATCCATTTGGATTTTATAGTGAACCCCAACGGGTCATTGAGTTTAAAGTACATGAAGCAGTATCTTTCCAATAGCGGCAATGGACCTGCTAACGACATTATTTATGCATTAAGTGATGGAGGTGATGGCCGTTTATGGATAGCATGTCGGTATGGAGGGTTAAGCGTTTTAAATAAAAAAACCGAACGATTCAAAACTTTTAAAGCCTTTAGCTACCCAAACAGTTTATCAAATAACGATGTGCTCTCCTTATATCAGGATCAGCAGAAAAGGTTATGGATTGGTACCAGCTATGGGTTGAACATGCTGAACCATAAAGAGTCTCTAAAAGACAAACCGATATTTAAGAAATTTACGATGAATGAAGGCCTTCCAAATAATACGATTCATGCCATTGAAGGGGCGCGTTCGGGAAGTATTTGGGTAAGCACGAATAAAGGATTAGCCAGCGTCAATCCCATAAATGGTGCTATTGCTAATTTTAGAGAGAGTGATGGACTGCAAAGTAATGAATTCAGTGATGGTGCAGTGTGGAAATCTCCAGTTGGTTCCCTATATTTTGGTGGAATTTATGGGTTCAACTATTTCCTTCCTGAAAATATTATTAGCAATAAAGTTCAGCCTAATTTACTGGTTTCCGCTCTTCAAATGGGCGGAAAGAATCGGGAAGAAAATATAGTGCAGGTTTTGAAAAAAGCACAGGGAAATATTCCTGAATATACCCTGGAACGCAAAAATAACTTCTTTCAAATCAAGTTGAAGTCAATGAGCTTTTTAAACGAGGCCAAGAATGAATTCGCTTATAAATTGGAAGGTCTGGATAAAAACTGGATCTACTCAGGCTCCGTTGGGAATATTGCCTATAATAACATTCCGCCCGGTAAGTATTCACTTAGTGTCAGATGGAGCAACGGGGAAGGGGTCTGGACGAATGGAGTGCAAGTGTTTACGTTTCGTGTCGAACAATATATATGGTTAACCTATCCTGCTCTGTTTTTATATCTTCTATTAATCATAGCTGCCGGATATTCCTTTCATCTCTATCGAAAAAATAAACTAGATATGAAATATCGCTTGCAGATGGAACATCTTTTAAGAGAAAAAGATGAAGAGGAACATCAGCAACGTTTAAAGTTTTTTACCAACATCGCACATGAAATTCAAACCCCATTAACGATGATCATGGGTTCGGTAGAACATTTTTTACAAACCAAGGGTACCGATTATTTTATATCCATGGTGCATCAGCATACGGCCCGACTCACCTATCTGGTGCAGCAACTGATGGAATTCAGAAAAGCAGAAGCAGGGTACCTGACTAAAAATAATGACTATTTGGATATCAGTAAAATGCTCGATAGTCTTTCCCTTTTATTTATTCCTGTCGGCGAACGAAATAACCAGACCTTTATCAGAACGGTACAAGGAGATGTAGCTGGTTTTATAGACAAAGATAAACTTGAAAAAATTCTCTTTAATTTGCTGTCCAATGCCTTTAAGCACTCCGGAAAAGGCGAAACGATTCTATTTAAATCGGTATTCTATCTGGAAGAAAATATATTAAAGGTGAGCGTATCCAATTCAGGTTGCAAGTTAAGTCCAGAAAACCTGCAACAGATTTTCAATAAGTTTTATGTCAGTAGCGAACATCAGGAATTCAGCACAGGGATAGGATTAGCATTTGCCAAAGAACTGGTATCACTGATGGGAGGTGATATAAAAGTCAATTTAGTAAATGAATGGATCGAATTTACAGTTACCCTCCAACTTGAACTGGTAACCGTTGATGGTAAGGAAGCAAAGGTCATCACTTCAGCACCTTCATCTTTGTATGAATCCCTGGTGAAAGTATATGAGCATCCTGATTTGGGATCTTCAGAAGAAGAGAATAAAAATAGCTTAATTGATACCCTGCAACAAAAGAAGAGGTCCAGTATTCTGTTAGTAGAAGACGATCCCGAACTTCGTTATCTGCTACGCAATATCTTAAAAGCACAGTATATTATCTACGAAGCGAAGAATGGTCGTGATGCATTAAATTTTCTTTACAAAACGATACCAAGCCTGATTATAAGTGATGTCATGATGCCAGATATGGATGGTCTTGAATTGTGTAAAGCGGTAAAACAAACGCCTGCTTTGGCCCAAATCCCTTTTATTATCCTATCTGCAAGAGGATCGGAAGATAATAAAGCCGAAGGTTATGAGCTGGGCGCTGATGCCTATATTCCAAAACCTTTTCAAATTAGCTACCTCCATGTAAGGATCAGAAAGCTACTCGACTACCAGGAACGGATGAAAAGCCTGATCAAGGATCAAAATATTACGAATCAGTTTATGGATGCTGATATTGCAGATACAGATAAGAAATTTCTTGAAGCCTTGTTGAAGGTTATTGATACCAATCTAAACGAGCCTGATTTGAATGCAGCCATCCTTGAAGATGCACTTTCGATCAGTAAAATGCAATTGTACCGAAAGTTAAAATCACTTGCCGGGATGACTCCTGCCGAATTCATAAAAAGGATTCGTTTAAAACATGCTGCTGATATGCTGCTAACCTCACAGTACACTGTATCGGAAATTTTTTACCGTACCGGGTTTAATAACAAATCTTATTTCTTCCGCGAATTCAAAAAGATCTACCATTGTGCACCAAATGAGTACCGCCAGCAACAATACGAGGAAAATTTAACCTCATTGTAACTATAGTGAACTAGAATGCAACTATAGTGTACCACCATAGGTGCATTGCCAGTCTATATTTGCTTCAATCAAAAACTAATTGAATGAAGCTCAACCTTTCCTATCGGTCTTATCCGCCGAACTTTGTAACTGTATTTTTTAGTATTATTTTAAGTGTTACTAGTCTCTTTGCACAAAATATTCAACTTAAAGTTTTGGGCGATACCACTAGTGGATTTCGGGTAGGTTTATATGATGGCAATAAGATGCTGTTAAATAATACGGAAGAGCTCTCCCTATTAATAACAAATGCAGACTTAAGTGAAAAGGCGTTATTGCCCAACTGGAAAGGGGCAAAATGGGAAGGTAATGATAGTATAGTTACATTAAGCAGGGAAAGTTACATACCAGAGTTTGATGTAAATCTTTCCATAACCGTGATTTACAAGATCATTAATAGTCATGTTGTAAAGAAGACTATAAGTCTATTTCAGCCTGGTATGCCATCTATGTTTTATACATTAAGGGAAAAGTTTATTCCGGCTGAAAAACCAAAGAAATATATAAGCTTTGAACACGATAATTTTCCTGGTGGCTTTGTTCATGAAATGTATCCTGCAGTGGGCTTCGTAAACAAAGAAAATCAGGTAATTGGTTTTTTAATGGAAGCCGGTTACAAAAATCAATATACGCGAACTACCCGTCGTAGATTCAATGGACGAGGTGGCGGATTTGTCGGGATGCGTAAACTTCCTGACCCCGAATTGCTTTCTGTAGCCACACTAGCTGAACAATCTGCCAACCAGGATTACATAAAGCAAACCTTCGGCGAATTATTTAATCTTGATGCAGGGACAAACAAAGCGGTAAAGCTTCCTGATGTGTATCAAAAAATAGGGAACCTCAAGGTAACCAAAGTAGGACCGCTAATTACCATGGATTGCAAGCCTTCCCCTCAGGCAGGTATAGAAATGATCGCTCCATTTAAGGATCAACGATATTACACACTATCTTTTCTTTGCAAGGGAAGTGCTTCCGTAGCATTGAAGCTTTTTAGAATTAAAAATGGTAACAAGACGGTAGAATTAGAAAATGGAGTAAAATATATTGACAATTTTAAGACTAATGAACAAAAATGGACCTTGTTCAAAGGCAGTATTATGGTTCCCTATATTGAAAATGATAGTGTCTCGCTATTCATCGGGACGCAAGCTAATAAAACAGGCCAGTTACAAATAAAGGACTTACAGGTCACCGAACATCAGCCACAAAGGGAATCCTACAACATTCTTCCAATGGGAGAAAAAGTAGAAAAAACGAGCTATATTTTTGTGGAACCATGGAAAGATCATCGGGAATTCGTGCTGTCTGCCCAAACAAGGCTTGCAGAAGGAAAGGGATTTAAAGGGTCACAAATAGAGAAAATGTTGTATGCGAATCTTAATATGCTGACCTGGATTACAGCTATAAATGATTTTAAACCATTTAATGTGCCTAACATGAATTACTCGCCAGATATGTATAACCGCGATTCATTCTTTTCCATAGTAGCTACCTACAATAAGGAATTAAACCTCAGTATTTGGGATCAGTGGTCTAAAACTCAAACTCCGAAAGGAGGTATCGGAACGATAATTACACCCTACATGGGTTCGGTAGAAGCTAAAGATAATGAGGCAACAATAGAATGGCTGATCTGGGCAATGATGAACAAAAGGCGCTTTAATGTTACACTGCCGGCTGATAAAATTAAAAAGGCCGTAGACTATGTTCTTAATGAATTTGATGCGGGCAAAGATGGGAAATGCAGATCTCATTTTTCTATGAGTCAGGTTGATATTGTAGATTATCAGCCCAAAACGGATCGCCTAGCTGTGAATCAAGGGATGCTCGCTATCGCATTGAGAACAATTAAGGAACTAGGTTTCCCAATAGAAGAAGCTTACATTCAGAAAGCAGAGCAGGAATACAGAAAGTTCTATGACCCTCAAAGAAAACATCTGCTTTTTGATCGTAATTATCCAGATATTATAACCCTAACCGATTTGGAACCGGAGTTCTTTTCTCTTTGGTTATTCAACCGACCCTTGCTAACAGACGAAATGGTCATTAATCATCTGGAGCAAATCCCGATGCTCAATAAAGTTGCTAATTCACCACATCCACAATATGGCACCACTGCTCCAATATGTGTAAGAGTAACCTCGGATCAAAAAGGATTTGCCTATTTAAGTGCTGACTATCAACCATTCGCAGAATTTGGAGCCAGTAACTATGCAAATGGTCAAAGCGATGGCTTCTATTATAATGGAGGGAGCTGGTTGAGAGCTGAATACTGTGCATATGTCACAGGATTAAAACATGGATGGAAAAAAGCTCCAGCGTTAATGGAAAACCGTGTTTGGGCCGAAATAAACCTGAATCCTGAATGGCCTTACAGCAAAGAGTTTATACCTACCAAATGGACAACAACTGATTCCTGGTGGCCATCGACTAGAGGGTTATGCTGGAATGTTTTTATTTTAATGGCCAATGAAGTGGCAGGATTACGCAGCCCTGATATGGATCCTGATTATGTGAAACATCAATAATTCAACCCAATGAAGAAATCTAACCAAAATAATCAAATGAAAGCAACAATTAATCATGCATGGCTTATAATGTTAATTATAGCCTTAGCAGACCAAAGTCTCTTTGCCCAGATTAAAATATCTGGAACAGTTCGGGACATAAAGGGTGAGCAATTACCAGGTGTCAATGTAATTCAAAAAAATACTACTAATGGCAATGTTACTGATCTGCAAGGAAGATACACCCTTGTTTTGAGGAATGATGCCCCTCAATCGATCGTGTTTAATTATATTGGCTTTGAAACACAAGATATTCTGGTTAACGGAAAAGTTAGTATTAATGTGATTCTCAAAGAAAAAAGAGAATCATTAAATGAAGTAGTTGTGCTTGGTTATACTTCACAAAAAAGATCAAATATAACAGGAGCTGTAAGTTCCGTACGGATGGCAGAAGTTGAACCCCGGCGAGTGGCTGATGTTGCCCAGGTATTACAGGGACAGGTAGCAGGGGTGCAGATCACACAGTCGACAGGTGCTCCAGGTGAAGGTATTAATATTCGTATTCGCGGTGAAGGTACATTCGGAGATAACAGTCCGCTGTTTATCGTAGATGGTACTCCCACACGGGATATTTCTTTCTTGAATCCATCCGATATGCAATCAGTTACTGTGCTTAAAGATGCATCTGCAGCAGCAATTTATGGAGCCAGAGCATCAGCGGGAGTAATTGTCATCACCACTAAAATGGGAACTACAGGAAAATCGGTGGTAGACATCAACTATTTCAATGGTATTCAGCGAGTAAGCAACCTTCCAACCATGTTAAATAAAACGCAATACATGGATAAAGTGGAGGAAGCATGGAATAACTCTGGGTATCCAGGCACTAATCCTTACACAGGCGATAAAAGCAGAACAGATCTTTCTAATACGAATTGGTTGAATGAATTATTTGAAACCGGACATTCTCAAAACTTGCAACTCAGTGCAAATGGAGGAAGCGAAAAAATAAAATATCTATTATCTGGTGCATATTATAGCCAAGATGGGATTGTAGTCTATAAGAATGATCAGTATCAGCGCTTGAATTTCAGATCCAATGTTGTCGCTAACCTGAATGATCGTTTAACAGTTGGTTCAAACGTGCAGTTTACTTACGGAAAGCAGGATAAACTTTCTTCTAAAGGCGATGATCCCGGTATTATTCGTCATGCCTTCATCCGGCCTCCAGTTCTTTCCGTATTCAAAAGTGTAGATGACCCTACCTATTCAACTGCTAATCCTTTTACAGATCTCCCTTTTTATAAAGGAGATGGTACTTACGAAAGTAATAAATATGAATTTAGCAGCAATCCTATTGCTCTGGCTTATTTTACTAATGATAAAAGATCTAATTTCAAAACCTTTGGAAATATTTATGGAGAATACGCATTACTAAAAAATAAAGACTTAAAATTCAGGACTAATGTTGGTGTTGATTTAAATTTTAGTCACAATAAAGCCTTTAATCAGAATTTTGGAGATGATGATGGCGGGGGAGCTACTGAAGATAAAGGATTAGGACGAAAAAACCGCCCCAACTCATTAAATGAAGATCGAGGACAGGAAAGTACCATTACTTGGAACAACACTTTAAATTACAACAAATCAATTCAAAAACATGTGTTTAGTGCATTGGTAGGTAGTGAATACATTACCAACCATTCATCTTCAATCGGAGGAACAAGAAACCGGTTTGAATATACTCAGCAAGAATTTCAATATCTTGATTATGGGAACTCCTTAACCAATGTATGGAGTTCAGGCTCTGGATCTGAATGGACCTTATTCTCTCTGTTTGGATCTGCAAATTACGCTTACGATTCTAAGTATTTCATCACAGGAAACATAAGAGGAGATGCGTCTTCCCGTTTTGGACCAAACAATCAATGGGGCTATTTCCCTTCTGTATCAATAGGATGGAAAGTTTCAGGAGAAAATTTTATGAAATCGGTAAACTGGATATCTGACCTTAAGTTGAGAGCAAGTACCGGAAAATTGGGAAATCAAGAAATTGGTAATTATACCTATTTAACCCTGTTCACAAAAACCGGAGAAGAAGTCAAACTACTGAGATATGGTAATCCTGATCTGAAATGGGAAAGTACCACTCAAAATAACATAGGTCTTGATTTAGGGATGCTAAAGAATAAAGTCTATTTTACTGTTGATTACTTTAAAAAGAAGACTACGGGGATTTTGTTACCACTATCTCTTCCCCGAATCGTTGGCGATGTAGAGGCAACCATTGTAAATGCCGGAGAAGTAAGCAATTCAGGGATTGAAGTAGATTTAAGCTACCGTAATAGTGATAGGGCTTTTAAATACAGCGTCAGCGGTAATATAGGTACATTAACAAACCGCGTCGATAAGTTGCATCCTAATTTGCCAAATATTATAGGCCAGGTTACTAAAACTGAAGTTGGTCATCCCCTTAATTCCTTGTATGGTTTTAAAATGGATGGTATTTATCAAAATCAAGCAGAAATTGATAATTACCTTTTTGGAACTTTAAATCCTTCGGAATTACCTGGAGATATTAAATTTAAAGATTTTAATGGGGATGGAATTATTAATGATCAGGATAGAGCTTATATAGGAAACCCTAATCCTAAATTCTCTTACGGTATAAACTTGTCTGCAAGTTATAAAGGATTCGATTTTTCAGCTTTACTTCAAGGTGTAGGAGGAGTAGATAAATACAATGACCTAAAGAAGATTATAGATTATGATTCTCGTCCATTCAATCACTCCATACGGGTATTGGATAGCTGGCATGGGGAAGGAACAAGTAATACAATACCACGTTCCACTTTCAATGACAATGGAAGCAGTAAAACATCCAGTATTTTCGTTGAGGATGCTTCTTACATGCGGTTAAAGAATATTGAACTTGGTTATTCATTCAGGTCCTTACTTGCTAAATCTAAAATGAATCTTCAAAATATTCGCTTATATGTATCAGGACAGAACCTGTTTACAGTTACCAACTACACAGGTTTAGATCCAGAGTCGACCGATATTTTGGATAAGGGTACTTACCCGCAGTCAAGAGCAATTCTGTTTGGTGTAAATGTTAAGTTTTAACTCAATCAATTAAAATTACAAATATGAAAGTCATTTATATAATAGCAATTGTGGCAATTGTAGCTGTTGCCGGTTGTAAAAAGGAATTAAATAAAGAACCTATTGGGTTAATAACATCCAATCAAGATGAAACAGACCCTAAGTTGGGTACCGTAGTATCCTCAGTGACATCATCCTATAAAATGTTGGCAAGTACCCTTAATATTATTGGACAATGGGGATGGGACGACGGGACAGTTCTTCGGAATGATTTTATTTTGCAGGATATCGCATCAGGGGATATGCAAAAGAAATGGAACCCAGACGGAGATCAAGCCTGGATGGATGAATTTTCAAAATTTAACTTTACAGCATCTAACGGCGGCTTTAACGGTGTGTGGAGTTACGATTTTGAAGGAGTTTCCCGATGTAATAGAGCCATTGCGTATTTAACAGATGCAACTGTTATAGCGAAAGTAGGAATAGATGAAGCTTCGAAAAACAAGCTCTTGGCGCAAAGTTATTTTTTAAGAGCATTTTATTATTTTGATCTCGTAAATAGCTTTGGAGATGTTCCCTTAATAACCAAGCCACTTAAAAATTTCGCAGAAGCCTATGACGTAGCCACCCGTGTTCCCCAAGCTCAGATTTGGGAGCAGATAAGTGCAGATCTAGCTTTAGCTAAACCATTATTGCCTTCTTCAAAGTATAGCGATAACACAGAAAAATGGCGGGTATCTAAGGGTGCAGTAATTGCTTTACAGGCAAAAGTGGCACTTTATAATAAAAAATGGCAGGAAGTGATTGCAGATATCAACGAACTTGAAGCATTAGGCTTCTATAGCCTAAATACAAATTACTTCGATAATTTTAGTGTGGCAAAAGAGTTTAATGATAACGAGGTGATTTTTGCTTACGATCATCAATCCGCAAAAACACCTGCTATGGGAAACGGGCTTTGTGCCCTTGCAGGCTGGGGTTTTATTGCACCAACAACCAATTTTATTGTTTCATTTGAAGCTAACGATCCAAGATTAGGATACACTGTAGACGTTCAGACACAGAATGCATACAAGATATTTGGTGAATTAAATAGCAGCAATAAAGGCAATGAAGATTCTCCAAGTAATAAAATATTTATCCGTTGGGCAGACGTGATTTTATGGAAAGCTGAAGCGTTACTTGAAACTGGAGATTATCCTGCCGCTATAACAATAATTAATAGCATAAGGACTCGGGCAAGAAACACTGTAACTGCAGATGGAACCATAACTCCAGCCGGTACACTTCCAAACAGGAATGTTTCCTCAACTGACAAAACTCAAATCAAAGATTGGTTAGTTAAGGAAAGGAGAGCAGAATTAGGTTTTGAATCTCAAAGGTTTAATGACTTGAAGAGATGGGGATTAGCAAAAGATTTTTTAAAGTCTTTGGGTATAAATTTCCAGGACCGCAACTATATATATCCTATTCCTCAGGGTGAGATTGATAAATCCGGGGGAACCATAGCACAAAATCCAAACTATTAAACTTAACTATTGAATTATTTGCAGTTCAATAAATTTATCTCCAAGATAATGACAGATATTGCTAAACGATTTTCTCAAAATCCACTTATATCACCTAAAGATTTGGTTCCAAGCAGACCCGGATTGGAAATCACTTGTTTATTGAATCCAGGCGTATTTACTTTCCAGGATAAAACCTGGCTACTTGTTCGTGTGGCAGAGCGACCACACCAGCAAGAAGGCATAATTTCCTTTCCAGTGCTCCAGGAGAAGGGGATAGAAATTATAGAGATCGCAGCAAATGATCCTGACCTGAACAAAGATGATCCCAGGGTTATCAAATATAAAGGGGTTGATTTTTTAACCACATTGTCTCATCTACGCCTGTTATGCAGTGATGATGGCATCAGCTTTTATGAACCCGAAGGCTATCCCATTTTACAGGGGGAGACAGATCAGGAAGCCTTTGGGGTAGAAGATTGCCGGGTGATCAACCTGGAAGGTACCTATTACCTAACCTACACCGCAGTTTCCGGACAAGGAGTAGGTGTAGGTTTACGTAAAACCCAGGATTGGAAGACCTTTACATCAGAAGGCATGATCCTTCCTCCACATAATAAGGACTGCGCTATTTTTGAGGAAAAGATAAATGGCAATTTTTATGCACTGCATCGGCCCAGCAGTGTAGACATTGGCGGCAATTATATCTGGATTGCCGAATCGCCTGATGGAATCCATTGGGGAAAACACAAGTGTATCATCCGTACAAGGAAAGATAGCTGGGACAGCGCAAGAGTGGGAGCAGGAGCTGCACCAATTAAAACGCCTCAGGGATGGCTCGAAATTTACCATGGAGCAAATAGCAGTCACCAATATTGTTTAGGCGCTTTTTTACTCGATCTGAATGATCCCTCCATTGTATTGGCAAGAACAGAAGACCCAATTATGGTGCCTACCGAAACTTATGAGTTAAGCGGCTTTTTCGGGTACGTCGTGTTCAGCAACGGACATGTGGTGCAAGGTGACGAATTAACCATTTATTATGGTGCTGCGGATGAACATGTTTGCGGAGCTAAATTTTCTATAACCGAAATATTAACCGCCTTAACTTATGCGTCATGATGAATAAATTAAATTCTGAATTAGCACATTTCAAGGCACAATCGCATAACTTTAAAATCCTCACTTTAACCAACTTAATATACAGTATTGTCTTGCCTGTGATCGATATTTTCGTAGCCGCCTATGTCATGCGAAGTTCTAATGATCCGGTCAAAGTGGTGGTCTACCAGCTCACCATATATACAGGAATTCCTTTGACCTTTTTAATCAATGGCTGGCTGCTCAATCACTTTCCAATTAAGGTGCTTTACTCCTTAGGAATGGTGTTGAGTGGAATCTCAATGATGATTATGATGTCATTAAAGACGCTGGATATTACAGGGATAGGTGTCGCCGGTATCGTAATGGGCATGTCTTTCGGTTTCTACTGGGCCAATAGGGATTTCCTTGCTTTAGCCACCACTAACGATAGCAACCGAAATTATTATTATGGATTGGAAACCTTCTTCTATACCATAATAGCAGTAATTATACCTGTTCTGATTGGTTGGTTCATTGAACTTTGGGCAGGATCAGGTGATGCGAAACTAGCCTATATCATGGTTACAGGAATTGTATTTGTGGTCACTATAGGCGCTTCGGTGATGTGTTTTAAAGGCGAGTTTATCAATCCCACGAATAAAAAGTTTATCTATTTCAAATTTCACCCCTATTGGTACAGGCTAATGTTCCTGGCGGTATTAAAAGGATTGGTACAGGGGTTTCTGGTTACGGCTCCAGCTATGCTGATCATGTTGCTGCTCGGGAAAGAAGGGGCATTAGGAACAGCGCAATCCGTAGGGGCTGTTTTTGCTGCTGTACTGATGTACATTATTGGTCGCAATACCACACCGGAGCATCGGATCTATGTATTTGGTACTGGTTTAGTTTTATTTACGATTGCCGCATTGATTAATGGCATCTTATTTAACGCAACAGGGGTGATTTTATTTATGCTCTTTCTTCTGTTAGCCAAGCCCTTATTGGATCTTGCTTATTTTCCTATCCAGTTCAGTGTCATTGACATCCTCACAAAAAAAGAAAAAAGGAGTGAGTTTGCTTATATCCTGAATCATGAAGCAGGCTTATATGTAGGCCGCCTAACCGGGGCAGGAACATTCCTTATACTAGCCTATTATTTTTCGAATGAAATTGCTTTACGGTATGCCATTATAATTGTTGCGGTGCTTCAGTTAAGTTCTTTTTGGGTGGCTAAAGGAATTATTAAAAACGGAAAAATAATGAATGAGGAACTGGAATTGGAAAATAGTAGCTTAGCTAAAACCATCACACCTAATCATTCTATTCTTTAAACGAATCTACTTTTGAATCAGCATAATTTAAACCAATATGATTAAACTTAAACGGAGTACCGGACTCACCATTATATCGCTCTTTATTTCTTTTTTCTCTTTTGCGCAGGTACAACAAATTCGGGTCAGCCGAGTGGATAGCATGGCAAACAAGCCACAGCCACTCCAGATCATTGATTGGAAAGATATGGCGCTAAATTTTGACCGCACTATTTATGATTTTAATGCCACAGGAAAATATTGGCCAATGGTGTGGATGGATAGCACGGGCAAGAATTTTGGTCAACCCATAATGGGTATGTATACCGCGGTAGGTGATGTGCGACAAGGTAAACTGCATAATAAAGGGATGTTTCATGAAGCATTGGCCAATATGGGTTCTGTGTTGGGTGCAACTCTTGTAGGACTGGATAAAAGCAAACAGAACGGGCTGAATTATGTCGGCATGCTCAAGAATTATTTTAATAAGGATACTGGCTGGGATATCATGATGAACAACACCGCACCCGAAGTCGCCTTACTTGGTGGGGGTTATGGTCGCGATTGGTGGTACGATGTATACCCTAATCTATTGTTTTATGCCATTTATGATCAGTATCCCCATGAGCCTGATTTTGACTTCATAGGCAAAAGTATTGCGGAAAAATTTTTTAAAGCAGATTCTATCCTGAATGGAAATTACAATTATTCCTACTTCGATTATGGGCAAATGAAACCTTTTAGAACACAGATCTGTGCACAACCAGATGCTGCTGCCGGACATGCTTATGTATTATATGCAGCGCATAAGAAGTATGGCGATCTGCGTTACCTTAAAGGCGCAATTAGTGCGATGAAGGCACTTGAAAGTCAGCAGATTAATCCTACCTATGAATTGCTGATGCCTTTTGGCGCATATATGGCTGCCCGGATGAATGCCGAGCAGGGAACCAATTTTGATGTGCAGAAAATGCTAAACTGGACATTTGACGGTACTGCTGTTTGTCGGGAAGGCTGGGGTTTCCTCGTTGGCAATTGGAATGGTATAGATATCTCCGGAACCGTTGGGAGCACAGTTGATCATGGAGGGTATGCTTTTTTGATGAATACTTTTGATGCCGCATGGCCATTGGTGCCTTTAGTGAGGTACCAACAGGGATATGCGCATGCCATCGGTAAATGGATGTTGAATGCTGTAAATGCCTCCCGTTTATTTTATCCTCAATATATGCCCAAGGATCATCAAACGATTCCAGAGCATGCTTCTGTAACCAAAGGAGTGATCGCGTATGAAGGTTTTGCCAAGAGCTCAACTTTTGATTCTTTATATCAGTCATTGAAAGCGCCTGTTGCTCAAGGGGATGGCCCTAAGTGGGTGCCCGGACAGAATCCCGAAGTTTCACAGTTTAGTGTTTATGGAAGTGCACACGCCGGGATCTTTGGCAGTATGGTGAAAAATACGGAAGTGAATGGAATTTTGAGGTTGGATCTTCTTGCTACTGATTTTTACCGACAGGAAGCTTATCCCACTTTCTTGTATTATAACCCTTATCGCACAGCTAAAAGTATCTTTTTCAAGATACCTGCCGGTAAAGTAAAAAAGGGAAGAACAGACATTTATGATTTAGTCTCCCAAAAGTTTATCGTCCGCAATTTAGCTTCGGGATCTAAGGTTAAAATTCCTGCATTAGAATCTGTTGTACTGGTTTGTGTCCCTACCGGTGCCGTTAAAATTGTTCAGGATAATAAACTATTGTTTGGAGGTGTAGTCGTGGATTATAATTACGGAAAGAATTGAAGTTTCAATACGTGCGATGCGGCAGGAATTTATTTTTTACCGACCGAAAACCACCATTTACCGAAAATTCCTATACGTACACCTAATAGCACTTGTTTGAATATCCACAGTCATATATTTTTGGGTCAACATCGAATCAGAAATTATGAATGCAATAAAAAATTTAGCCTTAATCCTTCTTGTAACAGTAACAGGCACGCTTAAGGCACAAAGCAAAAATCCACAAAATCAAATAGATGGCAGCATCAAAGATGAAAACCAACGCCCACTGGATTATGCAACTGTATCTTTAATCCGTGCCCAGGATTCCGCTGTATTCCTTACGGCATTAACCGACGAACAGGGCCAGTTTGCTTTTAAAAGTGTCCCTGAGTCTAGCTACAAATTAGTCGTTACACAAATCGGTCATCAAAAACATACCAGTGCGTCGATCAAAATTGACAAACAACAATCCGTAGTTCATTTAGAACCTGTTATACTAAAAACGGATAGTAAACAATTAAAAGAAGTAACCGTCACTGTTCAAAAGCCTCTTATTGAACGTCGTGGCGACAAATTAATCATCAATGTAGAAAATAGCAGTGTATCTGCAGGATCAACAGCGCTCGAAGTTTTACAAAAAGCACCAGGTATTACACTTGATAAAGACGATAACGTTAACTTAAAAGGCAAAGGAGGCGTATTAATTATGATAGATGGAAAGCCAACTTATCTCAGCAGTGCTGATTTGGCGTCTATGCTCCGCAATATGCAAAGCAATGAAATTGAAGCTATTGAAATTATCAGCAATCCATCCGCACGTTATGAAGCAGAAGGAAAATCAGGGATTATCAATATCCGCTTAAAAAAGAATAAAAATTATGGTACAAATGGAACCCTGACAGCAGGAGGAGGATATAGTACTAAGCGAAAAGCGAATGCAGGAATCTCGTTGAACAACAGGAACAAAAAATTAAATCTATTTGGAAATTACAATTACAACAATAATAAAGGAGAACAAGTATTAGATATTGACCGTGTGAATTCGGGCGCTGAAGTTCAGACTCTCTTTAGTCAGAAAGGGAATAGCGACCGTTACTGGTATAACAATAACTTTAAGGCTGGAGCGGATTTCTTTATCAACAAAAACAATACGATTGGCGCAATGGTAAACGGATATTTCAATGAGTGGAATGATGACTTTAACAATGCCACACAAATCAGATCCATGCAGGGAACTCTTGATTCCACTGTACTCTCAAAGAATGTAACCCGTTCCAATTATCGTAACCTAAGTTATAATCTGAACTTTAAGTCAGTTCTGGACACCTCTGGAAAGGAGTTAAGCGTGGATCTCGATTATGCCGATAATTATGGAAATGACAAAACCATGTACGATAATAGCTACACCTATACCGCTTTAAATCAGACAGTAAATGAATTAATAAAAAACCGTACACCATCTAATATTGATATCTATTCAGCAAAATTAGATTATACTCATCCGTTTTCTAAAAGTATCAAAATGGAAACTGGTTTTAAAGTAAGCTGGGTGAAGACAGATAACGACTTCCAATTCAATCGTTTTGAAAACGACCAGTGGGACAATGACCCATTAAGAAGCAACCGCTTTATTTATGACGAAAACGTAAATGCAGGTTATATCAACCTGAGAAAAGAATATAAGAATACAAATATTCAGGTTGGGTTGCGTGTAGAGCAAACCAACTCTAAAGGCAATCTGGTTACTACAGGCCAAGTTGTTAAAAGAGATTACCTGGACTTTTTCCCAAGTGCTGCGCTAAATCATAATTTCAACGAAAATAATTCTGTAGGATTGACCTATAGCAGGCGGATTACCCGTCCCAGTTATAATGCACTGAACCCTTTCGAAAATTACCTTGACCGATACACTTACAGCCAGGGAAATCCGTTTCTTAAACCGGAATATACCAATACGTATGAGTTGTCATACACACTTTTAAAAAAATACACAGCTTCTATTGGGTATACCAAAACCACTGATGTAATTACGCAAGTTATACTTCCTGACCCTGAAAGAAGCGCATTATTTCAGACGGATAGGAACCTGGCTGAGCAGCTTTCTTACTCATTCAACCTGAGCATCCCTTTTACTTTTGCAAAATGGTGGAATAGCAATACGAACTTCACTGCCTTTAACAACCAGTTTAAATCGCCTGATTTGAATGGACAGGTGTTGGATAATAATCAATCTGCATTCCAGGTATATCACAGTGAGACCTTTACAATCAATAATACCATGTCGTTTGAAGCAAGTGGAAATTATCAATCTGAAATCATCTGGGGTACGCTTAAGATTCAACCGCAATATGCGATGGATTTAGGCATAAACAAGTCTTTTTACAAAAAGAAGATCAATGTGAAAGTCGCTGTAAACGATGTATTCAATACCCGGAATGGTAAAATCAGCAGTGCCTTCCCAGGGTTGGATTATAAGTTATATCAAAAGAATGATACGCGTACAGCCCGCTTAACGTTATCCTATAAATTCGGGAATAATGAACTGAAGCCAAGTCGTAAACGCGAAACCGGACTAGATTCAGAAGCAGGAAGAGTTAAAAATTAAGAAGTCTGACTTAACACTTCCAGGTAAATAATATTTAGTTTTTGTAAGAAATAATCAATCCATATGTCATTTGGGTATTGAAGAAGAGAATTAATAGAATCTTCAACATTTATTAACACAGTTCTGTATTAACTTTAAATAACAATTAAAATTTAATTAAATATGGCCTTACACACTATTCTGGGAGCAAATGGTACAATTGCCAATGCGCTAATCCCTATTTTGCAAGCAAATCAGGAAAATATAAGATTGGTATCCCGTACCCCTAAACCGGTTGCCGGTGCAGAAGTTAGGGCTGCCGACGTATTAAATTACGATCAGGTTTTACATGCATTGGAAGGCTCAACAATCGTATACCTGCTGATAGGCGTCACCTATAATGCAAAGATCTGGCAGCAAGAGTGGCCAATTATTATGGATAATGTGATCAGGGCATGTAAGGCAACGGGTGCTAAACTTATCTTTTTTGACAATGTTTATATGTACGGCAAGGTGGATGGCGTAATGACAGAAGAAACGCCCTATAAGCCAAGCAGCAAAAAAGGAAAGGTAAGGGCTGAAATTGCTTCTATGTTGCTTAAAGAAATGAAGGCTGGCACTATTAAAGCAGCTATCGCTCGTGCAGTAGACTTTTATGGGCCAGGTGTAACAGATAAAAGTGCAGCAAGTATCTTAGTGTTTACCAACATGGAAAAGGGTAAGAAGGCGCAATGGTTTATCAATGCGGACTTACCACGTGCTTATACTTATGTCCCTGATTGCGCACAGGCCGTATATATTTTAGCAACACATGAAGAGGCAATTGGTGAGGTATGGCATTTACCATCTATCAATCCCCCATTAACTGGCCGGCAGTTTGTTGCCTTAGCTGCTAAGTATATGAATGCATCAGATAAGGTTCAGGTTTTGCCTAAGTTTGTGTTGAAAATATTAGGCTGGTTTATGCCCTTTATGAAGGAACTGTATGAAATGAATTATCAGGATGAGTTTCCTTTCCGGTTTGATTCATCCAAGTTTGAGAAGGCTTTTGATGTTAAACCTACTTCTTATGAAGAGGGGGTTAAAGCTACTGCGGAATGGTTTAATGAAAATAAGGTGTAGGGATTTGTTTGATTACTTACTATTTAACTAGGGAGAATGAAGGAATATTTAAGGGATTGACACTAACCTGAATGCTATTCTTAGCAGAATTAAAGTGGTATGTTTCCAACAAAAGTCCGACTTAAAGTAGTGTAGGTTGGACTTATGTGGGAATCATATTGCATTCATATTGGAATTTTTAATAATTAGGTTACTGTTAGACTAGATGCCGCGTACGAAAAATATGTTACCAAAAGACAGCTGCTAAATTGCTTAATCTTTATAAGATATTGTTAAATTAGTAAACATTGTTCATCTCGGTTGTTAATCATTAATTATGCTCAAGTATTTAACAAATTCCAAAAAAGGTTTGAGACGTGACCGAAATCAAGATCGTGTTTTGATTGCAGAACAACCTGGTTATTACTTGTTTTTAATTTTTGACGGGGTGAGTTCACATCCACGTAGTTATGCTTTTATAAATCAATATAAAAAGATATTAAGATCAAAGTTAAGTGGAGTATTATCCGATGGGAATAATTTGGAAGAGCTGTTGTTCGAGTCCCATAAAGAGGTGTTAGCATCTGGTTGCTATGGGATGAGTACTGTTTCAGGTCTTTTTTATAGCAAAATAGAGGGTTTAGCCAAATTTGTAAACATTGGAGATTCAAGGGTTTATATATTTTCTAATCAATTTATCGAAAAAATAACCAGTGATGATTCAATGGAGAATAGACCAAATATTCTTACAAAATGTCTGGGAAGTTCCGAATTGTCTTTAGAGGATTTTAAACTCAAAGAGGTTAATACAGATTATAACTTTCTAATATGTACAGATGGGTTTTATAGTTTAATGAGTAGTAACCTAAAAGAGTATTTTAGTACCTACAATTTTAAAAAATTAAAAAATATAGAAAAGAAATTGTCATATTTACAACGCCGTAAAAATAATGATGACTCCTCATACATCTTGATTAAACATGAAATTCCAAGCTGAAAGTGACCTTGTTGAAGCGTTGAAGGAATATCTTATAGCAACATATAGGAGATCACATATTAAAATATTTCAAGAAGTATCTCTAGGGTACGGAATAGCAGATATAGTAGTTAGTGAACTTAAAAGCCAATCTTCAAAGGATATCTGTCTTGATAATCTCTTAAATATTAGTGATATAAATATTTATACGGTGGTAAAGAGCACTCCTGAAGTAAGTCTTGAGGGCTTAATTGATATTACTCGCTGTTCAAAGGTGTCAATTGTACAATCAGTAAAAAAGCTTCTTTCACGTGAATATCTAATTGAGATAGACGACACTTACCAAGTTATTGATCATTATAATCTAAACTTTGTAAGCAATTTTGCTGTCGAAGCAAAGTTAAAAGATTGGAGAAGGGCTTTGAAGCAAGCATATAGATATAAATGGTTTGCAGAGTATTCATTTGTAGTATTGGACGCATACTATTCTAAACCTGCACTAAAAAATCTTAATTTATTTGAAAAGTATAATGTTGGTCTTGCTTCTGTTAGTGTCGATGGTAAACTACAGCGGCATTTTAATCCAAAGAGAGAAGTTCCAATTGATTTAAAAATGCAAATGCTTTTTTCAGAGAAGGTTAAAAGTTATGAACTAGCCAAATAGCTTTTCCATACGTTTAAATGATAATTACAGCTTTCGTCATTAAGATAAATATGGCTTGCTTCAAGTGAATTATACGTTTGAATTGCACTATTAATAAGTGTTAATGCATAATTCTTCCTTTCATTCAAATTGCTAATGGCGGCAATTTCATTCAAAAGTCGATAAATAGCTAATAAATAGTTCTTGTTAACATCGGGTTTATGGATATTCCAAGCATACCCTGGGTCCAGTATTAGGTCTGAAAATATATTTTTTTCGTTTCTAATTAAATTTAGTTGCCCCATATCTCGTATAATTGTTAAATCATTAGCCTTAACCATATTTAATAGTTTTTCTGAAAAGTAAAATCCTTTAGAACCTCCTCCACTTTGATCTTCTGTAAATCTTGCTATATCGAATTTCCGTAAATTCTCATAAGTGCCAATCGTGACATAATCAATATCTGTTTGTGCTAACATAATTATGGCATCCCAGTTTGCATAGGCATATATTGTTTCAAATTCTTGCTGTTTAAGTGTTTTAAATACTTTTGAAAGGTTTCTTAGGATCTTTATGTCGGTTGTTAATTTCTTTTTAGCTTCAGGCTTATTTTCACAGGTTATAAAAAACCCATCAAAGTGTATATCCATGTCAGTACAACAAAATAGAATTTCTTCAACTTTCGATCGATCAATAATTACATGGTGAGCAAATGCTAAGGTCATGAAATACTTATGTCCTTCTACTCGAGATTTTATAATGTATTGATTAATGCTTTTAATTGTGCTGACGATGTCACTAACTTCTTCATTTTCATAAAAATGCGGTATGATAATGTTTTTAAAACCCTTTTCTATTTGGAATTTGATAGATCTTTTTAAACAAGTATCAAAATAAACATTAGTTACTTCACTGTCAGTGCAATTCGCTGGGTGAAATGGGAACTCCGAAAGCTTACCTTTGGAAATGTCACCACTTGATTTTTTGCCATAAAATTGCAAATCAATCATGGATTCACTTAAGATGCCTTTTATGGTCTTTTTTTTATCATAGTCTATACCATGTGTAAAAGCTGTGATAAGAAAATAGTCTCCTATATCATGGTTTAAATAACTATCAACATTCCAATTTGAATTATGCCCAAGTACATGTGTAACTTTCATTTTTTAGTTAAATTTAAAAAGGTTTCTATTTTTCTGGGCCTAGCGGATGGGCTAATATGAAAATTTGCAATGCAGAATGTATTAATTGCTAAACTGCCAGAATCAACAGGTAACAGTGGCTTTGAGAATGTATTTGAAATTTCTTCTTTTGTCGCTCCGAAAGGTAAATGTCCAGTATATAATTTATACGCTAGTATGTATCCGTCCTATGAACTACATATTTGAT
>NZ_MDFN01000035.1 GCF_001730525.1 Arcticibacter eurypsychrophilus | reverse complement strand
TCCTGCAATATGGGTTGGTAGGGCGGATACGGCACAACGCACTTCAGACATAACCGCCGATCAAAAGTGAGTAATTAAAGAGATAGAGCCAAACTGTGATACGACAAAAAATAAATATACGTTCATGGCTATTTCTTATCCCTATTTTGGTAATCAGCCGGCCTTGAACGACTCCATTTAAAGTCGGATCACGAAAGTACACCTAACTAAAAAATCCTCCCTCCTCTATAAAAGAATTAACGAAAGTCATTATGGATGACTACCTTAAATTCAAGAAAGAACGTTATGCCGTGGTCGCACCTACGAATTTATAAGTACCACCAAGGTATTAACTAACGGACCATTACTAAGCACTTTCCAATTTGATAGTTACATGTATAACGGTGGCGCACATGGTGCATCGTTAACCACCTTCATCAATTGGGACAATAAAGCTATGAGGAATTTAATTTAAGATGAATGCAACCTCCCATAACAGAAAATTAATTCAAATCCGTAACCATTTAACTTTAAATTACTCCAGGTTCATGATCTATTCCAAAAGGCTTTTCATGCCTTTCGGTATGAGTGTCGGTAAAACTATGAGTGCGCTGTATGTCGGGAGTATCTTCGTTAACACCATTTCCATCACCATGCGAGTTCAAAATGGTATAGCTTCCGGCCTTATGAATCTGGGCTTGCAATACATTCGTATCAATGGATTCGTTCAAAGTAAGTAGAACCCCTTGCGGCTTCAGTTTAACTTCTGCCTCTACAACATCCGGCAATTCCATCAATGCTTTCTTTACATTTTCAACACAGTCGTCACAACTCATTCCAGTTATTTCATAATACTTTTTCATCTTGCTTATTTTTATATTTACCAATTTTTATTCTATTATCAAGAAAATATCATATCAACCTGTAATACAGGTTGATATATCGACCAATAATAAAAGTTTGCAAAAGCCCTGTTGATCATTCAATAGGGGTAATATTTATTATAACTATTCATGCAACATCCATGCCATGAAAAAACGAGGAAAAAAATTCACTGTGCAAGCAAAATAAGTACAGTTATTCGATTTTTATACTGATGCGTCCGTTTTATTTCTGTTCTGGGAACAAACTGTCCTTTATTCAGTTCTTTTTGCGTGACTAAAGCAATCCACTGTACATCTTTTACATCACGCTTACCGTCAGGAAGCTGCCGAATAAAATATGGGTAGACCAACTTAACATTAAAATCAAGGTCCAATCCCGCCAAACGGAGATCAAATAGATGCTGGTGCTTTCCATAGCTACCCTCCCAACGTTTAGTTTAACGAACAAATCCCGTAGTCAATCAAACTGAAGCAACCTCCTCCGCTAAAAACGCCATTCTTGGCGGCAGTAGATAATCCAAATCTATTATCAAAGTTTGAAGAGCACCAAATCAAAGCCCGATCATTTCACCATTCTATTGACATTATTGAAAGAAAAAAAAATGGGGGCAAGAGTAGTTGGGAACGCAAAGTAAGGGCATACTTCAATAGCGTTATAGTTCAATAGAAATGAGAATTTATAACTTTCCAGGCATTCTAGTCGCAAAGTTATAAATCATTATTTCGCGAATGAAGTACGTTTGCCCAGTGTAATACCCGAATTCGTTTCCTTAAGCCTTGTTTCTATATTGACCTTTTTTGGTATCTTACTTGCCGTACTTAGATGCAGGTTTATCCGCTCACCAAGTTTTAGCATCAATGCATTCCCAACATATCCCATATGATGCAGGTTCCCCTGCTCTACCGGATAACTTGCAGCACATTGATTCACAGCTACTTTCGGACGATCTGAGGCAGCCGTACTTTGAAATGCTCCGATAAGCGCGCAGGGACTAAAAGCCTTAGAATTAATTAATATCGCTTCCTCATCCAGTCCAATTGCGCTATAAACCAGCAAGGACATGCTCAACATCAGTATGCTCGAAGGACTTGCAATGCTGTCAAAACTAACAACCTGCTCATCCAGCGTTTCATAACTTCCAAAGTCAACATCCTTCACTTCCAGGTGTTCGTAATATTCTTCCCGGAAGTTAAATGCCACCAGCATCAGGCGAACCCGGTATTTCAGCTTTCCTGCGGATAGCCCTTTAGGCCTTTTGATGCCGCTTTGGGTATTTAAACTCCCCAGTTTAACACGTACACGACCATCCAGGTCCTGCTCCACCTGATGACTCATCTGAAGCACTTCCGACAGCTTGCTGTCCACATTAAACTCCATGCCGTTTAAATGACTCAGGTCTGCATCATGCAGATCGCGTTCCCCAACACTTCCACTAAAACTATTACGGATGCTGCGGTATACCAACTGGGTACTGCGGCTCACAGCCGTTCCATCCCGGTGCAGATAAGCAGGCTCAAATGCCTGACGGATAACCGCGGCCGTAGAACTCGATAAACCGAATTCTGTGGAGGTTTTGATACTTTCCTGGGTCTGTTTAAATTTCGCGGGTTTTCCCTGAATAATGTTCTTATCCCGATACGTACGGTAGACGACCGACCCTGCGGTTCCCCGTACTCTTCCTTTATTGTCAATTGTGGCCATAATATATTTGTTATTCGGGTAAGGTAATCATTTCAAGAACCTTAGCAGCGAAATTTCTCTTATATTTTGGGGTAAAAAAGAGAAAGCGGCTCTAAACAATCTGGAGGGGGATTACAAAATATCCTGCATACTCATTGAAAATCAAACGATAAACAAACAGTTTATAACCTATGATAAGTCCCATAAATCAACTTGCAAGTCGGACTTATCATGGCACCAACGCTGGTTCTTATCAGGAGATATGACAATAATGCCATAACTATACCTATTAATTCAAATATATCCCATGTGCCCTGCACCATTCATTGATCTGTTTTTTTATCTGAGGAGTAATTGGCGTTCCTATATTACAAACGTTTGGTTTATCAAAACCACCAGTATGTATAGCAATCAACTGATTGGCATTGGTATATATAGGCGATCCACTTGAGCCATCCAGCGTATAAAAATCATACCGCAGAAGCCGATCTAAAAAGTAATAGTTCTTCGTTTTGTCAGTCCACAATTTCATCCCGGTGATCGGGTCGGGATAACCGGACATAAAAACTTCCCTCGTTGGTTTAGCCGCAGCATAACTGGTTAGTTTGAAATACCCACCTGCATACTGGTATAAAGAAGCATCCGGAAGAATGATAATTCCATAATCATCCTCAAAAGTCGGTGCGCTATTGTAAGATGGAAGTACATATATATTTTTATACATCGCTGTTGCGAAATGCTGTTGAGCCCGATAGGTGTTATTAGTAGTATACCCTACTGTAACTGTCATTTTTGCAACTGGATCAAACCGATTTGTGAGGTTATGACCTGCCGTAATGAGCACCCTGGGGTGAATAAAGGCGGCTGTGGCATTGTACCGATCATTCCATAACCACGCTTTTCTACGGATATCCAGTTGAACGACCTTTAACAGTTCTTTATTTAATTGTCCCGATTGGATTTGAACTCTGCGATTTTTACTCACTTGTTCATTACATTCCTGAGCGCCTACAGGGGAAGCAATAAATAGAATATAGCAAACGATAAGGTAAATGTTCTTCATGAATAAGTTCTTCCCCACCCTTACTTAACGTATTTTTACTTGCGCTGTTTATAACGAATCGAATTAAACATGGAAAAACAGCTATTCTTTCTAATTCGGTTAATTTTGCAGTACATTTAAACGGACAAATACTTGTTATCATGCCCCATCCTGATCAACTCATACGGACTACACCGATTTTTAAATTAAACCAACCTGACGACAGCTACAAATTCCAGCCACTACCTATACCTTCTGGAAAATATCCATACCGATTAAATCTGGATACCATTCTAAAAGAAACGAATAATCAGAAGATGGTATTTCACATGGTTGGGGATACGGGTACGATCCGCAGTCATGATTTCCAAAAAGTGGTGGCTGATAAAATGATCAGTCAGTTTGAGGATTTAAAGGATGAAAACGATCAACCTCAGTTCCTCTATCATTTGGGCGATATTGTGTATAATTTTGGAGAGTCGAACTTATATGCAAAGCAATTTTTTGAGCCTTATTCGAAATATCCGGCTCCAATAGTGGCTATTGCCGGAAATCATGATAGTGATGTAAACGTAGAAAACCCTCATCCTTATAACAGTCTGGAACCTTTTAAACAGGTATTTTGTGATACCAAGCCACACCAAATTCCATTTTCAGGGGGTGATCCACGAAAAAGCATGACGCAACCCAACATTTACTGGACGTTGGAAAGTCCTCTTGCTACGATTATTGGATTACACAGCAATGTGACCAAATATGGGATTATTACGGAAGCGCAAAAGGAATGGTTTATTGAAGAATTGAAACATGCAGCTCAGTTTACTGATAAAGCTTTGTTGGTTTGTTTGCACCATGCACCCTACTCTTCTGATACCAATCATGGATCAAGTCAGCCAATGATTGAGTTTCTTAAAAATGCTTTTCAGGAAGCTAATGTGATGCCAGACCTGGTTTTCAGCGGCCATGTACATAATTACCAGCGGTTTATTAAAAAATACGAGAACGGAAAAGAGCTAACATTCGTGGTTGCAGGGGCTGGTGGGTATGATGAATTACATCCTATAGCACAGCCTGATAACATGGCTTACTCAGATGTGAGTCCCCTATTTCAAAATATTGAGCTGCAGAATTATTGCTTTGCACATCATGGATTTTTAAAAATAACGATTGTTAAAGAAAACACAGGTCTCATTGTGCAAGGAGATTATTATAGTATTCCGCATGAGGACCCTGATGATATAAGCTTGCCTATGTCACATTTTGAATCTTTTGAGGTAAAAATCGCGCGCTAAGATCAGCTTACATCTAAATCCCATTTCAAGACCATTGTTTCCTCCGAATGGATCTCTATTTCATTCTGGGCTGATACCCGGCCGTTTTGATCTGCATAAATGATAAGTGGGTCCTTTGAGAGATTATTGGTTTTTAGTTTGATCCAGCGGATAGTTGTCGATTTATTGATAATTACAAAAAGGTAAGAATTTCCGGAACGCATGGTTTTCATGATTACATCCTGTTGGATATGATCAAATAATGCAGGCTGATTTTTTAATAAAGGAGCGAGTTCCTGGTACAACAGATCGGTTAATGCTGTATAATCATTCGTGATTCTTGCTCCCATCCCGATTAAACTGGGAATCCATAATACCTCTCCTTTGCCATAGGCATTCCAGGAAGCAATCACTTGATTTCCGGATCTGTTTGAAGAAACAATCACTTCATTTTCATGCCCTTTCAGGGAAGCAATCACTTCATTTTCGTATGTATTTTGGGAAGCTACGGCTTCGTTTACAGAGGTTCCCATAACTTTTGCAGTCGTTAAATTCAGTGTTCCCTGCCAAAGATGGGCCTTGAGTTTTAGGTCCGGACTGCTCAGATGAAGATCAAACAAAGGTGCTACTACTTTAAATTCCTTTATTTCTCCGCCAAACAATTCTTTGAAAGGAAAACCTGCTCTCAACAAGCAGTAGGCATTTTCGTCATAATAGCCAGTCAGACCTTCTACAATGAGTTTACCACCCTGTGATACAAACCTGTGGATCTTTTCCCAATACCTGGAGGGGACACTGATTTGATGTGCTAAAATAATGGCCTGTTTGGAGTAGTCATCCTGGTCGAAATCAAACTCGCTCATTTCTTTAAAAGAGGCATGGATCCCCATATCGCTCAGTGCTTCAAAATAGCTCAGTGCCGATTTGATTACGCCACCTATTGACCTGCCTTCATGTAGGTCTCCTGGTATTTGGAGCTTCTGCTCGATCCACATGGATTCGCGGGTATAAACGACATGAATTCCAGAATCAATAGGATTGGCTCCGGCAAATAGTGTGTGATTGGCTGTTATGGTATTTGCTACTGCTGATGCGGCTAGTAGGCGGTCTGATGGCTGATCCTGAAAGTCTAACATGGCCCATTCACCAGCTTCAAATCCGGATAAACGGGGGTTCAGGCACCAGAAAATGGAGCCTTTACTTCCTGAACCGATGGTGGTCCAGAGCCACTGGGCTGTTTCGAAACGAGTAGGACACATGGGCGAAATGCCGCTATACGTATTATTTCCTCCCTGCAGTTCCGTCATCATCCAGGGGATGACGCCACCTGCACCCGAGCGTAACATTTCACTATTTGCGGACATCGCCAGCGCGTATTTCTGCCTTGTAAAATACCCGTAATGCCAGCTGGCATGAGCGGAACCTCCTAAACTGCTTAAGAAGTTACGCCATTGCGGGAAGTCATATTCGGCCGCATTTTTAAAGATCGCATGGTTATTGACATGGATGGGACGTTCGGAATCGTAGCGTCTGATTTCATCTATTAACCATTTCAAAAACCATGAATTGTATTCGAGCAGGAACCGCTGCTCTTCAAAGTTAAAATGGGTATATCCTTTGCTGTTGTATTGAGCAGGAGTTTGTTGCGCTTTCCAAGTAACGAACCGGTCCTGAGTAAAGGTATCATCGGGCAGTTCGCCTGATCCGGGTTCATTAATCGGCACCCAACCGTATAATGCAGGGAAGGCACTGAAATGAGTAACCAGATGTTTGATATAATCGGCTATCTGATGGAGGTTTTCTTCGGTTTTAGGAAACTTAAATCCCCCTACATCATCGAAGGTTGTGGCAGGAAACAAGTTAGCATAGATCGCAATTCCATACTTTTCTCCGGCAAGGAACGCTTTGTCAAACAGGCTAAAATCCCAACTGCCATCCGGTTGATGCATGTAATTTTCAAACATCCGGATACGCGTAATGCTCAGTCCAAGATCTTTCATCTGCCTGAACCAGGTATCAATTTCCTGATCGGTTTGTCCGGGTTCTATAAATATTTCTGCGCCGATTTCAGGAGCGGTCAACAAACTATCCATGGATACAAATTAGGAATTTTAATCCATATGAAATACTTTTAAAAGTGGAATACTTATCGGTGAATGGTCGGCATGGGTATCCATGATATCGGCCATATAGGTCCACCACTTTTGTACAATTGCTGTGGTACCAAGATCCTGCGAGGACTGGCCTTCCTGCTGGAGTTGTACTGCAAAAAGGGTATCTGTTTCTTCGTCCAGGAAAATGGTATAATCGCTTACACCATTTTCCTTTAACAATTTTTTGAGTTCCGGCCATATTTCATCATGGCGTTTTTTATATTCATCTTTGAAGCCAGGCTTCAGTTTCATCTTAAAAGCAACTTTATCCATTACTATTTTTGTTTTATATCGTTTACCAGTAACCCCGAATTTTCAGCTACACGTTCATAGATCTCCAACTCGACAATGCTGAAGGTTCCTTTAGATTTACTATCATCCCTGCTTACACCATCATCCAGTTTTTTACCTGTGATCTCTACTCCGACAGCGGCATTGTTAGTTTCAGTCGTTGCCTTATACATTTCAATCTTCAGAGTTTTTCCCGTTTGAGGTTTAAATTTAGCTGTGAAGTAACCCAGACTTCTTTGTGTAGAATCCCTAAACACTTCTTTTCCATCAATCGTAATCCGGATAGGATAACTGCGGGAACGGAAGTTATTCACCTTCATAGTCACCTCAGATATTGGAGCTGATCGTTCAAGCGTATAATTGACCCATGCGGTAGAAAGCTGACCATCATTTACCCAGTCAGACAGTTCATTATCATCATAACTTGCACCAGCCTGATCATTATTAGCACCGGCAGCAGCGCTTGTAATTTTTACAGCAACGCGGGACACCTTGTAAGATGGAGATAAAGGAGTAGGTCCCCTTTTCAAGTAGGATGACAAGCCATAAGAGGGCAATTGAAGTGAGAGTCCGTCCGTCTGTTTCACCGGTTTAGAGGCGAAAGCGATGGTTGCACTCTTTAGGCCTTCGGCATTGGCACTAACAACGATCTTTCCGGCTTTTGTATTTGAACGGATGATGACACGGTTCACGCCACCTTCTACCGGCAGACTCTTGGCAAGAATATAGTTCTCAGGTCCTTGAGCAATTCCACCACGCCATTCTGCGGCACCTTCTAATTTGAAGTTAATCATGTTTAAAGCGGTTGGGCAACGATTGCCTTTTGCATCAACTACCTCTACATCAACCAGGGCCATATCTGCACCATCTGCTTGAAGTCCAATAGGGCTCTGATGCAGTGTTAAACGTATTCCGTTTGGTTTACCTGCTGTCTTGATTTCTTCTGCACACAATTTCTTACCCTGTGCGTCATAAGCCACAGCAGATAACGTACCTGGTTGCCATTGAATATTTTTAAAGGTATATAGGAAGCGGCTACTTTGTTCGCCAAATCCCTTTGATTCGTTATTTATAAAAAGCTCCACTTTCTCGCCACTTGAAATGACATGAATATCTTTTTTTGTTTCTGGCTGATAGTTCCAATGACCAATAATATGAATGCGGGGGTTTTCAATATCGACCCATCCATCCCACATCACTTGATGAGCATAGTATCCATCTTTTAAGATGCGCATGGCATCTACTTCGCCACTCCTACGGTAATTTTCTGCCCCTCTGAAATGGGTGTTGGAATCAGAAAAGATAATGTTTACGCCACCTGCGCTAGAGCGTTCACCTGTACCGGGACGTTCTCTCCAATAGTCATACCAACGTGCCACATTTTCCATAGCGTGGGTATCCTGGTTGCGGTTGTAGATACTTGCGTCCGCTCCCTTGTATAAAGGACCCTCTCCATTTTTGTGAAAAGGGGGTGAAAACTCATCCCAATATTTACGGAGTCCTTCATCTCTGGAATACTCCATTGCCCACATAGGGATATGAGCACTTTTATTGATGTATAACATTTCGCCACCGTATTCGGCTACTTTGCTATTCAGCATTTCCCTTGAACCTATGGCTCTTCCTCCATTGGGATCGTATTGATCCCTGATATCTTTCATGGCTTGCATATGTGGCTCGGAGATAGACTCATTGCCACACTCATAAAATAGGATACTTGGATTGTTGCGGTTATAAATTATGGCATCACGCATCAACCTTGTACGCTGATCCCATCGTACACCTTCTACATCTTTTTCAGCGTCACCTGCCTGCATAGATTGAATTAAACCCAAACGGTCGCATGATTCGACATCCTGCTTCCAAGGGGTGATGTGCATCCAGCGAACCAGGTTAGCATTACTTTCGAGCATCAGCTGATTGCTGAAATCACTCATCCAGGCGGGAACAGACATGCCGACAGCTGGCCATTCATTGCTCGTACGTTGTGCATACCCTTTCATTTGAAGTACACGGTCGTTTAAGGTAACCATTCCCTTGGTGAATTCGGTTTTGCGAAAGCCTGTTTTGGTTTGTACCACATCTACCGGTTTACCATCCACTTTTAACGTGGTTGATACGGTGTATAAATAGCCGTATCCCCAACTCCAGAAGTTTAGATTGTCTATCTTAGCGCTCGCTTTTACGATCTTAGTTTCCTGAGGTGCAAGGGTGGTTGCTTCGGAATTAAATACTTGAATAGTTTTGCCTTGCATGTCTACAACAGCCACTTCAAAGGTAAAGGTCTTCGGTGTAGTATATTCGTTTTTAACTTCTGACTCAGCAGTAACAGTGGCCGATTTAGCAGTTATATTGTAGTCTTTAGCATAGATATAGGTTCCTGTGGTCTTTAACATGGAGTACAACGGGAGGGTTTGAAAGAGCTTGCCGGCAGTATGGAGGAATACATTTTTGGGAATACCACCATAGTTTGCATTGAAGTTTTTATTGCTCCACTGAAAGGTGGAATTTGTTGCCACCTCTCTATAATCCCATGAATTGTCAATGCGGACAGAGAGCACATTCTCTTGAAAGCCATATTTCATTTGATCTGTAATATCAAAGCCAAAGGCCATTACACCATTTTCATGTTTTCCGATAAACTTTCCATTGAGGTAGAAATCGCCCGCCTGTTTAATTCCTTCAAATTCAAGAAAAACCTTTTGTCCGGTGTATTCTTTGGGAAGTTTAAAATGTTTCCGATACCAGACGATGCCGGTAGTATGCAGGTCAATAGCCACTTTAAAGGCGTCATCCTCATTGAAGGCATGAGGCAGAGAAATGGATTTCCATTGTGAATCGTCAAATTGAATGCTTCCCGCATCTTTCTGGTCGCCTACAAAGAGCTTCCATCCTGAATTAAAATTATACTTCATGCGCTGGGCAAAAACTTGGTTAAATCCTGAGGCTAAGCCTGAAATCAGAATAAATAGTGTTACAATTTTTAATCGGTTCATTAGAAGTTATTTAACACCTACTGCTATGGATATACTTTCTTTGTTCGTTGTATTGGCTTTCAACCAAAGGATGTTTTCTTTAACATCGTAATACCAGCCAGCTGCCTTTTGTAAGGCATCAGCACTGGATGCTTCCTTCAATATTAGTCCATTTTCAGTGATCGAGGATGGGCCTTTTGCATTATCCCAATGTATTTTGGCTAGGTATTGATGCATTGAAGGTGCAAATTTTCCAACTGGTTTATCAATAGTTAGTTTGAAGGAACTCTGAAGCAAAGATGCCGTTATTTTAGTCAGTGCATGAACATCCTGCTGATACTTTAAACTTACACCATCGTCTTCATAAAAGTTAAATTCTGAATTTGCGGAAGGGAAGATATCAAGCGTGATTACATCCACCGCTTTTTCAGCAAAATAACTCATTTCGGGTTGCATTGGAATAATGGCTCCCGCTTTAACGAATAAAGGAATCGTATCCAGAGGCGCTACAACATGTACGTATTCTTTACCATTGTATTTTTTTCCGGTCCAGTAGTCAAACCAGGTTCCTTCAGGGAGATATACACTTCGGGTAACGGCCCCTTTGGTTGTGACCGGACATACCATCATATCTGTACCAAACATATACTGATCGCCTATGTCATACACATTTTCATCATTTTGATGTTCCAATACCAGCGCGCGCATAAGAGGCAGACCGGTTTTATAGCTGACATAAAAGTTGCTGTAGATGTAAGGAATTAAACGGTAACGGAGCAGATCGTACTTTTTAAAGTTGGCAAGAGCTTGCTCACCGTAGTTCCAAGGTTCTTTATATCCGGGATGATCCATACCGAATACCATGGCTACGGGGCTGAACATGCCAAACTGTACCCAACGAATATATAATTCGGGGTCTGCTGCACGTTCAAATCCACCCATGCAATGAGACCAGTAACTTACACCGGATAAACCAATATTTAATCCTGCTTTAATAACAGGAGCGAAATATTGCCATTCGCTAGGCCAGTCACCAGCAAAAATATAAGGGTATCGTTGGATCCCGGCATAACCTTCGCGCGTTTGGTTAAGTCCACGTACTTTATTAAACTCTTGGAACTTCTCATAAGGGGCTTTCGCGTAGGCGATTGGAAACACATTATGAAGTTTCTGAGCCACCTTATCGGTAGGACCAGTCTTATTACTTTCATTAGCAAGGCCACCAAAAGCGCTGCCTTCATCTGTTTTGAGGAACATAGCTCCCTGGGAAGCCACTTTCATTACCCCATTATTCCACCACCAGTTTACTGACTTCTGATCAAAAAAGTTAACGAATTCACCTTTGCTATTTGGTTCGGGATATACAAAACCTTTCTTCCTCGCCTGATCCAGAAGGTCAAGTTTAATTCCATTGTCTAAACGAGGACGTAAATGCAGACCAACCATCTTATAATTCATGGCATATACACTGTCGAACATTTTCTTGGGATCTTTGAACGAATCTCTCCATTCAAAAGAGGTAGCCCCGTTGCCTCCAACTTTTCCAAAGATCCGCCAGGTAGAATCCAGCCATAAGAGATCAGCTGGAATTCCGAGTTCTCTAAACTTCTTCGCTAATGCGACCACATAGTTTTGAGAAGTTAGTTTATCGTGTCCCCATGTCCCCCCACTATACGTACCGACATGTAAGCCAAGGGCATATTGAGGAAGCAATGGAGGTTTTCCGGTTAGGCTGGTATATTGAGCAAGAATAGTAGGAAAATCTGGACCATACATGAAATAGTAATCCAGTTCGCCATCGACGGCTTTAAAGCTGTACCTATCATTTTGTGATAATCCCATGTCCCATTCTGTAGCAAAGGAGTTATGCAGGAAAATACCATACCCTCTGGTACTCATAAAAAAGGGCACAGGGGAATAATTTGCTTCCTGAATATTGTATGCACCGATGGCATGAGGTCTCCCTTTGCCCCTGCCTACATTAAGACGTATCTTTTTATTCCGTTGATCGGTAAAATCCATCCGCTCGCCAAAGCCAAAGAAATGTTCATCTGGCAACATCTGTTTGGTAGAAATAACTGCGTTTGCCTCTGTTGTTGCTCCACCGTTAACGGCAGACTCTGAAGAAAGCATCTTTCCTTCTTTAGTCAGTACATCAATGCGAAAGGGTGTTTTGTAAACTTTTATATCTAAACTGGCTGTTTGAATAAGGAAATGGTCGCTTTTTTCGGCTGTTTGTAAAGGAAATGCGGCCCAGTTATATTTGATAACCATCCAGGGTTCATTTTCCTCAAATACTCTGCTCCAACTGGTTCGTACTCTAAACATAGAGGGCGTGCAAAACTCCAGTTTTATATCGGCATTTTGATTGGAGAAATATACCGTTTGCCCTTGTTTTTTGAAACCGGATCGATAGTTTCCTATGGAGGTCTGCGCCGAGGCAGTCGCCATTAATGCAATTACTAAAAATATTGTACTCAATAATTTAGACATGGTTATTATCTGGAGAAAAGAAGGGCCGTTAGAAGACCCTTCTTTTTATATTATTTCAATTTGTAAACCTCGCTTCCGGCCAGAAGAAAGCATCCTAAACCATAATCTTCGAAATCGGGTTTGGAGGTATAACTTACAGGCTGACCGTCTTTAGGTTCTTTTCCTGTACCCTGAAGATACCCGATAAATCCATCGGAATGAATGGCTTCTTTTGCCATTGCATTCCATGCATGGATCACAACAGGAAGATATATTTCCCGGCTGAGTATTCCATTATTGATGCCCCATGCCATACCATAGGCAAATAAAGCTGTTCCTGAAGTTTCTTTTCCACCAAAATTGGTTGAATCGTGTAGACTTACGTTCCAGAAACCGTCTGACCGCTGGATAGGAAGCAATGCCTTCACCATGTCTTTGTAATCCTGCATATATTCATTATAGTGAGGATCAGATTTAGGAAGTTGTTGTAATGTGCGTACCAGTGCTGCTACAACCCATCCGTTCCCTCTGGACCAGTAACAATCTTCCCCATTGGGTTCCTTATATGGTGGCACAAAGTCCTTGTCTCTCCACCATAATTTGTCTGCCTGGTTGTATAGCCCGTTTCCACCATGTTTGTATTTGGAGTAGCTGTATATTTCATACATCTTATCAAAGTACTTGGTGTCTTTGTATACCACGCCTAAACGGGTAAACACCGGCATCGCCATCTGAAGGGCATCGATCCAGTGCCAGTCGTCCACTTTGGGACTGTTCACCATGTGATCTATAGATGATTTTATCTTGGCAATACGTTCAGGTTTGGGGTCGATCATATAAAGATCAATATAGGTCTGTCCGCAAGTCTGGTCATCGGCGTTATGTGTAGTATCGCCGGTTCTTAATCCCCAATTATGCTTTTCTCCAAATTGAACTGCATAATCATAGTATTTTTTTTGCTTGTCAACCCTGTAAAGTTCCATAAGTCCTTCATAATACACGCCACGGGTCCAGATATTACTGGGTCTTGTTTTGTTCGTTACAATTTCCTTCCCTGCATCAGGCCATTTTTTCATAAAGTATTCATTGGCAAGACGCATTTTTTTGAGCACCTGTTTTTTCTTAGGCAGTTGCTGTGCAGATAAGTTCAAGGATAAGAATCCCAAAAACAGAATTGCGGTGATTGATTTTGTAAGAAAATCAGACGTGTATTTAATCATATGATGAAGAATTGGTTCATTTATAACAGGGGTTTAATCTGGGATAAATAGGTTTCTGGGACTATTTTACTATTATTTTTCCCCATTTGCAACCTGTAGCATCCTGTTTTGACTTAACATATTGCCTCAATTGTCTCCAATGGCATATTTATTTCAATCAGGTGGTGTAAAATTACGGTTACTGTGGGGAATTGATACTGCTTCCCTTCGTTATTTACGATAGGCGTTTAATGAAATTTTTCTTTGTTTTTTTAATCCTTTGACAACAGATTCAGCATTAATTTTTGCTCCTATGGAATCGGTATGTGTATGATCAGATGGAAACAAGGCTTTTACTTTCACCGGACCCATTTTATCATATTTATCTGCAGTTATTGCGTTCAGGTCAATAAAACAGGCACCTTCTTGTTGTGCTACCTCTTTAGCCCATTTTCCGTAATCGTTGTTGGCACGAATGACTTTATTATCTTTCCATTCATTTCTGGGGATCATAGAAAGCACAATTGGAATGGCACCTTTCGCTTTTGCATCATGAATAAATTGGCGGATGTACCAACCGTAGGTATGTACGGTTTCGGGCTTACCATCAGGCCAGATGAGTTCTTTTGTTTCTTCTCCGGTTCCTTTTAATACCCCTCTGTATCCGGCTTTGTTGGTATCAGGGGTACTTCCTTCATTATGTCCGAATTGCATCATAACATAATCTCCCGGTTTAAGCATGGAATCTACCTTTGCCCAACGGCCCTCTTTTATGAATGTTCGGGTACTTCTGCCTGCCATAGCATGATTGGTGACATTGATTTTTGTTGTATCGAAAAGCTCAGCGATTGCTGTCCCCCAACCCATATAAGATGGATTTGTATTCCTTACCGTTGAGTCTCCAATAATAAATAACGTTGGTTTCTCTTTATTTATAAAGGCAAGGGATACTGCAAATAAAACAATCAGCAGGAATATTGATCTCTTTTTATTGAACATTTTTTAATATTTTATCTAGTATTTATTATTTATTCAAACTGGACCTTAACTAAAATCTACATTTCCACCAGTAACACTTTCCGCATTCGTTGGACACCAAGGAAGTTATTATTGAATTCATTGTCGCTATTTGTGAGTCAGAATAATATTAGGTTTTGGCGCTTTTTGCATGCCTGTTCCAAGGAGAAAACTGGTATGTGGTGGTTGATTATACCCTACATTCTGCCAGGCAACACTTAAACGGTATTGCGGATCATGCATCAGGGTATACAGCCGGTGCTCAGTAGGGATAGTTGTGGTAAAAATTCGAAGTTCCTTATTATCCTGGGTACGGAATATAACTTCCTCTCTCCAGTCACCAAAAAGATCAGCACTTAATACGGGATTGGATTTTGTCCCGTTATTCGAAACGCACCCCTCAGCTGTAAAGATTCTTCCCTTTTTATACTTATCGATATAGTTTCCATTCAGAAGCTCCCGGGACAAGTCACCGTCCCACCAGATCAGGAAGTTAGTGGAGGAAGGATTTTCTCCTATGCGCGTTCCTTTCATATTGAATAAACCGTTTGAGCCGGACCACCACATCTCTGCACCAGGATTCTCAGGATCAATATCATCAGCAACTCCTCTGCCTACGTCCTGATCCATGGAACCTTTCCAATAGATCTCCCCAGTTTTAGCATTATATAATGCTACACCAGCTCCTTTGGTACGTTCTTCTATTTCATGGACACCAAAGACTTCAAGTCCAGGCTTGGAGGGATCGAGATCGGTAACATGCAAGGCATCACCATGCCTTAATCCGGTCGAAAACAGCCCTTTACCATTATCGTCAACCACCATAGATCCATATATGATCTCATCTTTACCATCCTGATCTACATCTGCGACACTTACCGTATGGTACCCTTGTCCGGAGAAAGGATTATCTGCATTTTTGGAATCAAACACCCAGCGTGATGTGAGTTTACCATCTCTCCAATCCCATGCGGCTAATACGCTACGACCATAATAGCCACGACACATCACCACACTAGGCAGTTTGCCATCGAGATAAGCGATACAAGCAGTAAAACGATCTACACGATTTCCGTTATTGTCTGTTCCACCGTTTCCGCCATGTCCTCCCCAACCAGCTGTTGGATATCGGGACGGAATATAATCCGTAGTAGCAAGAATTTCACCTGTTTGTCCGCTAAAAATGGTAAAATATTCAGGTCCATCCAAGATTTTGCCATCTTTATTCCGGTAATCTTTCGTTGAATCGCCAATAACTTTACCCTTTGCATCAACTGTTCCATCGGCAGTTTTACATGCGAATTCCGCTTTTCCATCTCCGTCCAGATCATAAACCATAAACTGGGTATAATGAGCTCCTTCTCTGATATTCTTCCCCAGATTTATAGACCACAATAGTGTTCCATCCATCTTATAAGCCTGAAAAATCGGAGGATCTGTAAAACCTTTGAAACTATTATCCGCTCCTTTTCCGGTTTGATGCAGCACAATTTCGTAATCACCATCACCGTCCAGGTCAGCCGTAGAGGCATCATTGGGGCTATAACCAAGAGGGGTTTGTAGAGGGATAGAAAGATACTGCTGAACCGCTGAGTTGGCAGGCAAAGTAAAAGATTTACTTGCTACACCCTCTGCCCCATTAAGCACAGGCTTTATAAAATAGTCGTTTTGCTGTTTGGTATCAACTGTTTCATCTACATAATTTGTACTTACTAAAATTGGCTCCTTATTAATCTTGATTGGTGCCTTAGCCGCAGATGAACGGTATAAGTTGAAGGATATATCCTCCTGATCGGTGCCAAACAAGCGCCACCCGATATAAACTTTCCCTTCCCCCTGGTTAACAGCTATTAGCCCACGGCTTAGATTTTCCATCACTCTTTGGGAGTAAATTCTCTCTGTACTGATGAGCAATAAGGCTAGTGCTAGAGATAGGCGATAAAAATACTTTACATTTCGTATTGGTGTCATTTACGTTCGATGATTTATTTCAGTTTTTTTTAATGGGCACTTGAAAGGATCTGTTTTATGGGTGTAAAGGTATTAGACTAGCTTTTTTAGGGCATTTTTTTGAATCCTTCAGCACGTACTTTCCATTTCCCGTTTTTAGGAAAGCCTTGTTCTTGAAGGGTGCTTCCATCCCAACCTCCGGCCATCATTGCTACGGCAGCCAGCACGCCACCGTTTCCGGGAAGGTAAATACGTAATCGTCCGTCCTGATAGTTATGTCCATTCTTCAGATAAGTGTTTGTTTTGACATTCATAAACAAAGCATCGATCGCTTTATCGGGGTGTCCAAGACGTTCTGCAGTCATAGCTGTCATCGGAAAATCCCATCCCCAGGTATCATCCCAGGACCATACCTTATTCACAAGATCAAATGTACGCTGCATAGTTGCTTTATCTAGCTTTTCTGATGCGGGTACCATACCCAGAGCACCTAAAACAGAAGGGTGGTCAATGCGCCAGCGTGGGTTCGTATAACTGTCCTTTGCACTTTCTGTTGATAAATAAACCCCATTCAATGTGGGTAAGGGAGATAATTTAACCAGTATTTTATCCCATTCTGTATTCCGGGGCATCCCTAAGCGTTCACGCCATTTCTGTGCAGTTTTTAAAGCCCAATCCCAATAAGCAACCTCATACGTTGGGTTGAACGTGTCTTTTGCCGGAAAACATTCCTGTGCAGGAATAACTCCTTTTCCCAATGTATAGCGGTCATTTTCCTTGTCATAGGTTGGGAAAGAGGCCATAAAATCGGCTGTTGCAAAAACAAGATCTTTATATTTATTCAGGATTGCAGTATCCTCTTTATCCCTGAAACACAACTCAGCCAGATAGATAAAGTGAGGTTGTTGCCAGATTAGGAAGGCTGCGACAGAGGAAGGACTTTCATTTCCTTCGTTATCAGTCATCTTTTGCCAACGTACACCCTTATAACCCTGACGCTCGGCAAGTAACTTTGCTTTATCTTCCACTTTGGCGTAATAGCCCAAGCTTTTTTCCATTAAATCAACCCGGTTCCATAAAGCAAAGTGAACTGCATGCCACCAATGCATTTCCAGATGTGGCTTTCCAAACCAGCTGTTAAAGGTTAGGCCTGTCTCCTGTGGAGGATAATTACCGGCACATTGCATTTTAGTCAGGTATTGAGAAAGCACCACACGGCGTTCCAGTTCTTTTGCCCTTGGATCAGTACTTCCCGCAAAATCAATTGCTGCACCTCTTGACCAAAAAGCTTTCCATTGCTGCTGATTTTCAATTCTTGTTGCAGCAAAAGCAGGCAAAGAGGAAGGTGATACCACTTCGGGCGTAAAAAGACAACTTAGTTCAAATACACTAGTACTTTTATCAGGTGTAACAGTAAAATAATGTGGAGTAGTGTTTTTTATAAGAGAGGCCTTGTTGAGCCATTTTAAAGAAACAAAATAATTAGACCCTTGCAATTGATGCTGGATGGAAGCTCCATCACCGCTTTGGTTCAGGATTGTAGAGGAATGGCTCTCTGGACTATTCCAGTTATTCCCCCCATCTGCAAACTCACCTGTCGGATAAGGAAAGCGAAGTCTTATTTTTAATCTCCCCATTTGGATCAGCTTCGAGGTTACCCGTACCGCAACCAGATCCTGCTCCTGATGAGAAACAGTGACAACATCCACCGGGATTCCCTCTACAGTAAAATGACTGATCAATTCGCCTGTCCATAAATTCAATTTCTGATTTATGCCCTTGACATCAGTGACCTTAATTAAAGATCCGTCTTTCTTGTATATATCGAATCCAAGGTTCCCCAATTGTAAACGATGGGAGTTTTGTCTGAACCAATTAGAGGCATTCCTGTTTCTTAAGGGTTCGGACCATTGGACAGCATAAGTAGCCTTATGTCCATTGAACGTATATTCTTTCAGCGTTTCTTCAAATTTATAACCAATAGTATCTTTAAAGCTATCCCAGCCCCATTCCGATTGGGTACCTAAACATACACCTTTTTCATACGAGTCCGGAAAGGTCTGTAATCCGGTTACATCAGCCGTAAAAGCAAATTTTCCGTTTCCCAGGGAAAGTGATGATAAGGAATCAACACTGGTATTGATTACATCATGGCGCGATACTACTGCCTGGCGGTTTATGGGTTGAGCATGGGCAGAAAACCCTGACATAAGGACAAAAAAAGTTGATACTAATGCCGGTATTTTCTTAAACTGTATTTTCATTCCAACTAATTTATATTATACAAAGTACTGTGTTTAATTCTTGTTCAATTTCTCACAAAAAAAATTAAAAGCATGAGCTAAAGGCTTTCCTCTCCATTAATTTATTTTAAAAATAAATGACGATGCGGTTGAATATTTGCCACCTTGAGCAGCGGTAAACAGATAAGCTAGTTTATTATCGATGAACAGGATTTGGGGCCTTTCCAATCTCCCGTAACGGGTTAAATTAGATGGAACGGGAGCCTCCTGAATATATTCTTTAAGAGGTTTATAGGCTATCAGTGGCTCATCCCATTTAATTCCATTTTCTGATTTCAAATAAAGACCTACTTCCTGACTATAAACGCCCATATCTCTGGCGAGCATATTAAACTTGCCGTTCTCCCGCCATACAAATGCATCCTCAAACTGCCTGTTATTTCCTTTTTTTGAAAAATCAATAACTGGGTTATTGTGGTATTTTAAATAAGGACCTTCCAGTTTATCTGCAATGGCCAGACCATATTTGCGGTTACCTCTAATTTTAGGGTCTTTCGAATTCACATAATCGGCTGTATTCCACGATTTATAATACAACCAATACTGTCCATTAGGGTGTTTTACAAAAGCAGGATTGGTCGTACAATGGTCATCCCATTCGCCCGCTGCCCCTGGTTCAAGTAAAGGCTGATCCGGTCGTTTCCAGGGTCCGTTTACAGATTTAGCAGTAGCTAACCCAATTCGTTTGGTATTCGTTTTACCATTGGAATTTCCCATAAAGAACAGGCAATAGAGCCCGTCTACATAAGTAATATGGGGATTATGACAAGTCGTTGCATCCCAAAAGCCTGCACCCCGTGGGTTAAGTACGGTTTCTAAATAATTGAATGGACCTTCAGGCCGATCCGCTATAGCATGGGCTATTTCACTGCTGTTTATCCAACCTCCCATTCCCTTTGACTTAGGCCAACGGGAAAAAAACACATGAACCTTTCCATCTTCACCCATTATCGGGCTGTTACACCAAACAAACCAGTCCTCCATTTCAAGTGCCCGTCCAATAGGTTTCAGCCGCTTTGCGAATGCAGACACATGATCTTCTTCCAATAATCCAGCATTTGCTAACCCAGGCAAGAGACTTAGTGCTGTCATGTAAGCCAGATTTGAAATAAAATTCCTACGTTCCATCTGATTAACGTTTATTTATTAGCTACCTGAATATTTAATTTCTTGCATTTTCTGCGAGTTTTTTATCTCCAAAACAGACTGATCTGTTGGTTTGAAGTTAACCCGATCAAAGGTCCAGCCATTTGCATAGGAAAGAGATCCTGAGGTATTTGCGATGATTTCCATATTTCCCAAATGAAAGTTTTCAATATGTTTCATTTTATAGAATCGTAACTATTTCTATTACTTTATTTTTTCGTCAGTCAAAATATTCTCCTTCGGCATAATGAACTGATTATTGTCCGTAGCCGGTTTTGGAATTCCAAAATAGAAGTAAAGTGTCCTTTTCGTTGTACCATTGATCTTATTCGGTTCGCTTAACGGACCTAAAGAAGCGGTGTTATAATTAACATTTAAGGCAAGTTTTCCTGCAACCGGAGGTATCTTATCAAGAAAGGAGATATCACCTGAAGGAAGGGATGGAGTTGGCCTTGGACCCGATAGCGCATAAAAGGCAAACAACCGCACGAAAAGGTCATTATCCCTACTGGCGATAGTGAATTTACCTTGCACCGTATTCATTTCCATCCATGCGATATCCGCGTAATAACCTTCAAATTCAGGATAGATCCATGGAGCACTTCCCGTTTGTGTATTGTTATTTCTATTTTCCCAGACGTCGTAGGTTACGCCCTGAAGCCTATTTTTCCACACACGATAAGGTCCTTTACCTAACCATTTTGCCCCCAAAACATAATTTTCAGGATAGCTAAAACTTACACCGGCAAAGGGATAGGTTCCACTAAGCGTATACTCATAAGTCATCTCCAGCCATCCGCTACCGAACATTTTCCATCTGACATATTTCATATCACCAGTATATGAGGCTTCCACGACATAGCCGTCATTCTCCTTATACTGTTTCATTCCCGCAAAAACAGCGTTTCCGCTAACAAGAATAGGTCCGTTACCAAAAGATAATTTTGCACTGAAGTCATTAGCCAGATCCATCAGTTTTCCAGTCTTTTTATTAAAAAAAACAGAAATACCATTTGCTTTTAGCGTGATGATACTATCAGATTCGGTCATATTTACCGCGTCACTACCTGCTGTAATTAAAATACTATCCAGCAGTTGGGTATTCGTTTTTATTTTCCAAACCCATTTATACAGTTCATTTTTGAACGGATCATATGCGCAAAGGGTAAGGGCGTCATACTTTTTCCAATCGGATGGCAAGTTTAATTTTAAATTACCCTTCGCTACTGGTGCAATCGAAGGTGCAGCCGCAGCGCCACTTTTCACAGTAGTATATCCATTGACCTTATCTCCCGGATTATTAAAATTAACCAGTTCCCACCTAAACGTACATTGATTTACATTGGTAAAATGATACCGGTTTTCAATTGGTATTTCACCTTTAAAATTTGCTGGCAGCTCTTTTAATGTAATTTTTACCGGGGAATAAATCTCGCGAATGGCATTAAAACTTCCTTCCTTCTCCCGGTGAGGACCAACAAGACCATCCGGAGCATTGACCCCATTTACATCAATAATATTATTTTGATCCGTACGCACAATTCCTTCGTCTACCAAATCCCAGATAAAGCCACCTGCACCTTTTTTAGAATTCCAATGAAGATCCCAGAAATCTGATAATGCCGCTGCTCCTCCCCCATCATCCTGAGCATGAAGAAATTCAGTAGTCATATAAATATTTGTATCGGCCAGTATTTTTCGTGTACTATAATAATCCTCATAATGATTACAATCAATACCATTAAATGCATTACCCGGACGGTGATGTGCATGAATCACAGGCCGGTTGGAAAGATCATATTTCCCATAGTCGTCATCCAGATCAAAATTATGACCTCCTTCATTACCGTTACTCCAAAAAATAATAGATGGATGATTCATATCCCGAATCACCATTTCCTTAACCAAAGGCATACCCACTTTAGTACTATATGCTTTTTGCCATCCTGCCAGCTCATCAAGGACATACAATCCCAATGAATCACAATAATTAAGAAAGGTTTGATCCGGAGGATAATGGGAACAACGAATCGCATTCATATTCATTTCCTTGATCAGTTTCACATCATCCAAATCTATCTTGGGATTAATAGAACGACCAGTTTCGGGCCACCATACATGGCGGTTAACCCCTTTCATTTTAATCTTTGTTCCATTTACATAAATCCCGTCACCCTTTCGTACTTCAATAGTTCTGAAACCAAATTTATTTGTAGTCTGGTATACCGTTTTTCCTGCATTTAGTACCGATACATTCACCTTGTACAGATTAGGAGTTTCTGCAGTCCAGGCTAAAGGCTTATTTACTTTAGTTTTCAGGTTAATTACAGAGTCATTCCCCTGTGTGGCTGCTTGAGCTGTTCCTACAACTTTCCCTTTTGAATCAACTATCTCCGCCAATATTTCTCTTCCGGATGGTATATTTTTAAGGAAAACATTCATCGCAAAGGAACCATCTGCCTTTGCATCTATTGCAGTATAATCAATATGTTCCTGAGGATAAACTTCCAGATACACCGGACGAAATATTCCTCCAAAGATCCAATAGTCAGCTAATCGTTCTGCATTATTGACCGAGTTATCAGCGGACATTTTGCTTACAGTGACCTCCAGTTTATTGGGCTTATTATATAAAAGTTTATCTCCTATGTTATATTTAAAACGATAAAAAGCCCCCTGATGAATCGCCCCGGCTGACTGACCATTTATCTTCACTTCAGTATCCGTCATTGATCCTTCAAAAACGATAAACACCTCTTTCCCCCGCCAGTTTGAAGGAATAGTAAACTCATGTTTATAAATTCCTTTTTCATCAGCAAAACGGAAGTTCTTGCCATATGTTACATAATCACGACCGTAATTATATGCTCCAAAACCTTGTTGCTCCCATTGTGAAGGCACCTGTATCTTTGACCAGACGCCACTATTTCTTCCACCGGTACACCAGAAATCCCAGGCTACTGTATGCTCATTATCTGTTCCTGAAAGATATTGTATTTCTTTTTTTATGGCGGATTGTGCCCAGCCCTGAAACACAAAAAATGTCATCAGTACGATTGTGAATAGTCCTTTTTTAAAACTCATTATTTATTCAATTGATGTTTACTTCTTTTTTAAATTAACATATACAGGCTTATCCCGGTCACACGTGATAAAACCGTCCTTATTGTACTCCAGTTCTGCAACATAAATCAGACTGCGACGCGAATCAATAGAATTCTCAGGTGCAGGTTTTGCTTTCGACCGGCCCGGGTGTGTAAAATAATAGACAAACGCCCGGTCCCCTTGAATCACAACATCTGCATGTCCACCGATTGCCTGATCTTCCAATCCTTTACCAGGAAATTCAAGAAGACGCTCCGGCTGTTTAGTCCACTTCAACAGGTCATTCGAATAATACAATCCCATTCCAGCCCAATTATCTACCAGCATCCAATACTTACCCTTCCAATAAAAGACTTTTGGCCCCTCACCTCCACGGTCGGATACGGCTTTACCTTTAGTCTCCCAATTATTCAGGTCTTTGCTATCCGCATAATAAATTGACTTACTGTCTCTTTCGTTGTTATACCACATTCTCCAGGTAGCATCAGGCCTTTTAATTACGCAGGCATCTATTACCTTGTCTGATGCTAACTTTAAAGTGCTGACATAATCCCAATTCAACAAGTCCTTACTCGTCAGATGAATAATATCCCGGGGATGTCCCCAGTCCTTAAATACGCCAGGAACATAGGTTAAATACATATGATAAGTCCCTTCATGCTCAATTACTTCAGGAGCCCAATGCGTATAATCAGGTGTAGGACGATATTTAATATTTGCAGTATCTCTGTATTTCCAGGTTGCACCCCCGTCTTTCGATTCAGCAATTCCTATTCGTGTTCCATGTACCCAGGTTACACCTGTTGCCAGAGTATCACTGGCTCTTCTGTTCGTATAAAACAGAAACCATTTCTTTTCTTTTTTATTCCAAATCACCACAGGATCTGCAGCACCATCATAAATAGGATCCCTGAACAAGGGCTTGTTTGCCAGTTTTCCTACATGCTGCTGAGCAGAAAGAGATTCCATACCGAACAATCCAAATAAGGCAAGAACAAATACACTCATTAACTTTTTCATTTATTGGATGTAAAAGAAGGTTTAATATATTTTAAGGGAGTCAATGATACGGGACCAACTATTTCAACCATTCTGTTTCCTTTAAATACGCTGCTCATCATGCTGATTCTTAAAACCGTTTAGACTTTGTCGCTTTTAAAGACCTGTCTTTTATATTTTTACTACTCCTAAGTGTAAAATCCTGTACATCCTGAAGATTAAAAAGTGATGCCTGACCAGCCTTAGCCGCTTTCAGATTATTAATTGCGATCCCTTTGACGTCCACTAAAACAAAGGCAGAGCGAGTTTCCTTTCCAAGAAAACTTACTTGAATATCATTCATCTCGATATTCTTCACATGGCGGATAAAAAATCCGTAAGCAGGAAGCACTCCAAACTTTTCAGGCTCCGGATACATCTTTTCAATTTCAGGTACATTAACCTGAATTTTTGACTCAGCAGAATCAATCTGTCGATAATAAATATTGATATTACTTAATTTAACATCTTCGATATCATGCCCCGGAATGCCGCTAATAATAGAGGCAAAATGTGAATCGGCATTATAAACCGTCACATTACTGATTAGTATGCGACGAAGTTCACCAACAGGAGTCCCTTCCGGACCACGCATACGCGAACCCAAACGAAGAAACAGAGGAGAATTCACAATATCACGCATCGTAATATTGCTGATGGTCACATCTTCCAGCAAACCACCGTCAACCGTTTCCAAGGCCAATCCCCTACAATATTCAAAAACACAATTAGAAATCGTAATATTTTTAAACCCTCCGTTTGATTCTGTTCCAAATTTTATCCGGCCAGTAGGACCTTCATGATCAGGAACCAAATGAGCCTCTTTCCTTTGGTAAGTGCCATCGATGAACGTTCCCCGGTCATAACCGCTAACCTGACAATTGGTAATTGTTACGTTTTGTGTTGGCTTGGAATAACCAAGTGCATACGAACTTTTTAAACAGATCCCATCATCCCATGGCGAATTTATAGTACAATTTGAAATCCGAACATTAAAACAGCAATCCACATCAATGCCATCCCGGTTAGTATCCATCTTTAAATTATCAATGGTCATGTTATCCACTCCCGTTGCTAATATTCCAAAATGACCTCCATAAAGAAGCGTAAAATCTTTCAGAATCACATTCCGGCATAACTTCAGCGCAATCGCCTTATTGCCCATTCCACTTTCAGGAAAACTGCCTCTGGTCAAACCCTTTCCATAAATAGTACCAGGACCGAGGATAGAAATATTTTCCAGATTCTCTCCCCAGATCAGGCTATTATGCCAATGACTGTGTCCGAAATCCTGAAACTTATCCGAAACCGACGGCTCAGCCACATCATAACCTTTTCCATCTGCCGCTAAGAGTGTAGCCCCTTGATCCAAATACAACGAAATATTACTTTTAAGATGGATGGAATTACTCAAGTAGGTACCCGCTGGAACATATACCGTACCACCACCAGCCGAAGCTGCTTTGTCAATTGCCGAATTAATAGCAATATGATCCAGATTTATGCCGTCCCCCTTTGCTCCAAAATCCTTTACATTATACGTTACAGGCGTCGCAGCAAACGAACCTTGTAGCAGGAACAGCAGTACAGCGAATACAGGGAGACTTTTCCAAAATGATCCTTTCATGCCGTTAATTTCCATCAGGTTTTACCAAACTAGCTTTAGGACTAACCGGCCAGCTAAAAGTTTGAAATGCATCTGGTTGAGCAGGATTAAATACTGGTAGCTCCACCAGGTATTTGGCTAAACCAAGCTTATTATCCTTGATACCCTGCACAATAATCTTTGCGATCTCATAAGCGCCATACGGATTGAAATGGGTATTATCATTCAAATTCTGTTCCGGGTAAATCACGAAAGCTTTTTTAGAACCCTCTACACCCAGCGTTTCATACATTATAGTAGAAAGAGAAGTTAAATCAATCAAAGCAACATTTTCATCCAGTGCTACCTTTTTCGCAGCATCAGGATAATCACCATGAGAATTCATCATCAAACCCGCTTCATTGAATGACCTTCTTGCAGTTGGCGTAACAATCACTAAAGTTCCACCCTTACCCTTTACCTCTTTTGCAAATACATGCAACCGTTCAGAATATGATTTATAAGGACCATCATTCAGGCCTTTTTCTTTTTCATCATTATGACCAAACTCCACAAAAACATAATCACCAGGCTTCATAATGCTTAAAATCTTTTCCAACCGTTTACTGCCAATGAAACTACCCAGAGACAACCCTGATTCAGCATGATTAGAAATAGCCACACCCGGTTTAAAAAAACGAGGTATCATTTGTCCCCAGGAAGCCCAGGGCTCTTCATCCTGATTCACCACCGTAGAGTTTCCTGCCAGAAAAACAGTAATCTGATCTTCAACCTTACTGATTTCTATCGCATCAACCGCAGTTTTAAGATCGAATTCCAAAGTCAGTTTATCATCCCAATCCAGCTTAGTGAGCTCTCTTGGCTTTAACCCAACCACTCCATTCCCTTTTATCTGACGATCCTTAATATTGACAATGAAAGTTTTAGTAACAAATTTTCCTGGAGCGGTTTGCACATTTTCCAGCATCAAACGACGGGACTCCGCTTTGATGGTCGTACTACTCCCCCCTTTTAAATCACCTAGCGTTATCGTCACTTTATAATTCCCTTCCGGAACTTTTACCGAAAAGTAAAAAGGTTTCTCAGCAGTAATAAAATCGCCCTTTAACAAATCTTTGCCCTTTCTGTCTATGGCCACTGGTACCGATTCCAGATCAAAACCATACCCTGAAGCAGAAGAATACACGTTCGCAGGAGTAACCCGGGTGTATCCACTAGCGGCTTTACCCGTTCCAAAGTCAAATTTAAACGACGTCTGCACTACCTGACCATACACGTTCACTCCTGTAAGAAAGGCGATTAAAAAAGCCAAGCCCTGAATACTTTTCATTTCTTTATTTATACAAATTTAATTTACAACCAACTCGTAAGTCTGACCCTTACTTGTATTAAACGTAGTAAGATACTGCGTCTCATTATATAATTTAGCAGTTGAACTTACCGCTTTAAAATCCTTAAGCACTACCTTTTGATTCGTTCTTAACTTGCAAACATTACCCATTTTTGAAGTAATCAAAGCCTTCGTCAGCTTTCCATTTTTCCAAAATAGCTCCACTTCAAAAGCACCCCTTGCAATCAATCCCTTCACATGTCCTTCCGCCCATTTAGAAGGCAAAGCAGGCAATAACTGAATTTCCGAAAGGTGACTCTGCAACAGCATTTCAGCAATTCCTGATGTAGCACCAAAGTTCCCGTCTATCTGAAAAGGAGGATGTGTGTCAAAAAGGTTATTCATCGTAGAGCCTTTCAATAACTCCTGATATACCTTATAAGCATGATCACCATCAAGCAAACGAGCCCAGAAGTTAATTTTCCAAGCCTTACTCCAGCCTGTACCTTCATCCCCTCGAATCTCCAGGGTCTTACGACTAGCATCCGCAAACTTAGGATCAATTAAAGGCGAAATCTCACGTCCGGGATGCAAGCCAAATAAATGAGAAACATGGCGATGTTGCGGATCCTGATCTTCCCAATCGCCGTTCCATTCTACCAGATTTCCCTTTTTACCAATTTTCAAAGGACTCAACTTACTCCGTTTTTGCTCCAGCATTGATGCATAATCACGATCAATACCCAATACTTTACTCGCCTCAATAATATTGGTAAACAAATCCCAGATGATCTCCATATCCATTGCCGAAGCAATCGTTACCGTCCCCTGCGTACCATCAGGCATGATATATACATTTTCAGGTGAAGTTGATGGAGCCGTTACCAGGTAACCGTCTTTTTCAACCAGCCAATCCAGACAAAAATCAGCAGCCCCTTTCATTAAAGGATAAGCAGTCTCTTTCAAATATTTTTTATCCCCTGTAAAACGATAATGCTCATACAAATGCTGACTCAACCAGGGACTTCCCAACGACCAGTTTGCCCATTTAGGATCACCCGAACCTTCACCAACAGGATTAGTCTGAGCCCAGATATCCGAATTATGATGCACAACCCAGCCCTTCATATTATAATAATTCTTCGCTGTAGCTGTACCATTTACCGCCAGATGTTTAATATGCGTAATCAAAGGCTCAGTCAGCTCCGAAAGATTAGTCATTTCTGCCGGCCAGTAATTCATCTGCAAATTAATGTTGGTTGTAAAATTACTTCTCCAGGGAGGGCTAAGCTGATTATTCCAAATTCCCTGTAAATTGGCAGGAATACCACCCGGGCGCGAACATGAGATCAACAGATACCGTCCAAACTGAAAATACAATTCTTCCAGTGCCACGTCATCCTTACCCGCTTTATATTCCAGCAAACGCTGGTCTATCGGTAAATTGAGGGCAGGGAGATTAGTCAATGAAAGATTTAACCGGTTAAAATAGTGTTGGTAATCTTTAATATGTGCCGCCAAAAGCGTCGTATAATTCTTATTTAGCGCCGCATGTAAATCACGTACCGCGTTCTTTTGTTCATCCTTCCCATCCTTATCCGGGTAACGATCAAAGCCATTATAACTTGTTGCCGCAGAAACATAAAGCGTCGCTTCCGTTGCGCTGGAAATCACTAATAAACTATCCGTGTTACTAATTATTCCATCAGGAGAAAGTGCTTTTACTCTGAATTGAAACCGCATTCCATCCTGATGAAGGCTGTCCGAATAAACTACCGGTTTAGGATTTCTTCGCTCATCACTCCCTGTTCTCGCTTTACCCGTTAATACCAGCTCTTTATTGGCCGTTACCATTTTCTTATATTCCAACGCATGATTCACCCCCACAGAAAAATTTAATGTTTTAGCTTTACTCGCTTTCAAATGGATGATAATCACCTGGTCAGGTGCCGATGAAAATAATTCTCTCGTATATTCAACACCATCAGCCGTAAAACGAGTAGTCGATGTTGCATTCGAAATATTAAGATCACGGTAATATTTGGTAGGCGTACCCTTAAACAATTGTTTAATGATGATATCACCCAATGGCTGATACATCTCCGTATTCGGACCTTGTATTTTCTTCAATAATTTAACAGCTTGCCCAATACTGTCCTTAAATAAGGCATCCCGCACAGGCTGCAGATATTTAGGCGCATCCGGATTAGGGTTTAGATCCACCGGTCCGCCGGTCCACAAAGTCTCTTCATTCAGCTGGATCAGTTCTTCCCCGGGTCTGCCAAATATCATCGCACCCAAACGACCATTACCAATTGGTAGCGCTTCATTCCAGTCTTTAGCTGGCTGGTTATACCAAAGCACCAGATTCTTCTGCTGTGCAAATGTCACCTGCGCGAAAAATAACAGGAAAATCAAAAACCGTATATGTTTCATGCGTCTGTCTTATTTAAGAAATTGAACTGCACTATCGTTAATCACATAAGGATGATCCTGAAGCAAGCGGAACATCTCTGCGCCAGCCATCAATGCAGGACCATATCCATGGGCAGCAAAATTGTTTACTGGTCTGTAATAATAAAAAGCAGGATCAAAACCCATCCCCGTTCCTACACAAGTCCCTTCCACCTGACCCTTATCGTTCACTTTCGAGCTTACTGCATTCCAGGCCAGCAGTGCCACAGGGCCATATGCTTTCGCATCAATCCAACCTTTATTAATCGCACGGGCTATGCAATAACTATAAATCGCAGTAGCTGATGTTTCCAGATAACTATCATTTTTATTTAAAAGCTGATGCCAGAAACCCGTTCCATGTTGCAGTGCAGTCAGACCTTTAATATGCGCAATCAGCTCATCCATGATCTCTTTTCTACCCGGATAATTTTCAGGAAGCACATCCAGAATCTCTATTTTAGTCAATAAAGCCCAGCCATTAGCCCTAGCCCAATGAAACTGAGGGTGAGGCTCCATGTCCTGAACCCAGCCATGCATATATAATCCATTGCTCTTGTTGAACATCCGTTTTGAATAAAGCTGGAACTGTTTTACCGCTTCTTCATAGTATTTTTCATCTCCTGTCAGTTTGCCCATTTGCACTAATGCAGGAAGACTCATATATAAATCATCCAGCCACAACGTATTGGGTTGTGGACGATTCCGTGCTAAAGTACCATCAGTCAGACGGAATTCTTTAGTCATGATGTAGTTGAGATAGTTGTCGATCAGGGGACGTATATTAGCCTTAAGCTTCCCTGTAGCATACGTTTTAATCAGTGCAGCACTCATCGAACCTGCATCATCTAAAGCATGAGGCTCCAGAACAGACCGCACTGGTGATGCCGCCTTAGGATCCTTTTTATACAGTGGAAGGTAATTTGAAGTCACATCAGCTAAGAAACTAATCCGGTTCACCGAGTAATCAAGAAATTTTTTATCCCCTGTCACCTCAGCAGCTAACAGCATTCCGGTGTAAGTAATTCCCCATTCATAGCTGATCAGCCTAAAATCTCCCTGTTTGAATTGATCATTGGCACCTGCATTTTTAAAATTAGCAACCGGGACACCTGTAGACTTATTAACCAGTTGAAATGGTGTAGCCTGATCCAGGTAAGCATACATCCTATCCAGCACCACTTTAATGTCCTGAGGTTTCGTCTCTCCATAAAGAACCGGATAATTCGGCTTTAACAGATGAAGCGGACTCGTTACATCGTTCGCAGGCTTCTTTGGCTGTGCCATAGACATGACACTGGTTAATAAAAAAATACAACTGATAATAAAAGCTTTCATTTTTAGGGTTGGTTAATAGTTTTAGGAAGGCCTAATCTAACTAGATTTAACTTGATATGTGTCCTGCAGCATCCTGCTTGATGCACTGAACAGGCCGTTAGCGACTAAAGATACAGATATGTTACATCTCAGATCGTTAATACTGTTAATTCGGGTATCACTATCCAATACCTTTTCCCTAATAATAGCGCAATAAGCTCCCTTAACCAAAAAGGATAATTCCTCTTATCTAATGTTGTGTACCGTTTGTAATTTTCCATAATTTAAGCTTTACCTTTTTGCTGATCAAATATAATAAAGGCCTTGTTGAAGCACAATTGTAAAGCCGAAATTTCCAAACTCTTCTCATCCAGGTAACATTTTGCAAAAAAAAACTTCTTTAAACCTGACTATCCCAAAAAGAGAGAACGACCCCTTGAATGAAAAGGGTCGTTCTCTTATTGCTTCCTGCCATCAGGAAAGAAGTGAAATTTATATTAATAGCCTAAGTTTTGGTCCCAGTTGCTTCTATTGTTCATCTCAGCCTGAGGAATAGGCAATAATAAATCCTTAACTGCTGGAGCTAGTCCATTCAACTTCGAATGATACCTAACAGTAAAGGCTTTTAAGGTGCCAACTGCTTCAGCTTCACCCCATCTTACCAAATCAAAATACCTTCTGCCCTCTCCTATAAATTCCAACTTACGTTCGCGCTTGATATCATCCATAGTAGGATTTGCCGTTAAGGCTGGAAGTCCGGCACGAACCCTGATCTTGTCTACATATTGTTTTGCCTGAGATGCCTTACTATCTTTAATTAAGGCTTCAGCATACAGTAAAATTACATCAGCATCACGGATGATAGGGAAATTACGTGGATAATCGTTCCAAAACAAAATTTTTGAATTTGTTTTATCCTTTTCCAAAAATTTAGTGATGATGCTTTTCTTTACAACAATAGTGGTATCAGCTCCCTTTGCAGTTTTTGCATACGTATTATAGGCCGTATCAATGCTGCCTGCCAAACGAAGATCCTTATTTGCACGCATTTCTTTAACCAGCACACTGTCAACTCGTAAATCCTGCCCCTGCTGACTGTAAGTACTAAAAGCCCAGTCAGGGAATGGAGTACCCGAAGAAGAAGAGCTGGTTATATAACCCGGTAAACTTGATCCCAGTCCCGCTGCATTTGAAGCAAATTGAACAGAAAAAAGATCATATTTATTCTCGTTTGCTAACGTAAACAGACCTGCGTAAGTAGGACTAAAACGTGCTTCAACCCCTGTAATTATACTGGCATATATAGCCTCTGCTTTCGCATTTGCTGTTGCATCATTACTTGGATATCCAGCCATCGTCATATATACTTGTCCCAATAAAGCCTTTGCAGCTAAACTACCTACCCTTCCAGATTGGGCAAGAGTATACACATCAGCCAGGTTAGCAGAAGCATATTCTAAATCTGATATAATCTGGGTATAAATTTCAGCGATAGATGCCCTGGGCAAAGCTATTGCATCGGCACTTTCTATCGGAGCGGTTGTTAATGCCACAGGACCAAATGATCGAACCAATTCTGAGTAAGCATAAGCTCGTAAAAAGCTTGCCTCTGCACGATAACGCATATATTCACCCTCTTTGGTAAAATACAATAGGTTATTCGCTTCTTTAATAATTTGATACATCCTTAAAAAGATCGAATTTACCGTACCCGAATTCGGTGTTATTAAGTATTTTCGTAAATCAAGCTGATCATTTTGAGCAGAAGTTTCACCGGCAATATAGAGAATATCGGCACGGTTTTCAGATGCCAGATAAAAGTACTCTGTTGGAAAATCAGTATTCGTACCATTACGCCCCAGTCGGGCATATATCCCAATCGCAGCTTGATTAACCTCTATTTCACTTGAGTAAAAAGCACTAGCACTATTATTAGCTATGGGTGCAATATCCAAATCTTTTACGCAAGACTGCAAAGTAATTGCTACCGTAAGGATTAGAAATGTACATTTTGATAAAACTTTCATATTTTCTTGTTCTATATATAATTTAGAAAGTTGCGTTTAAACCGAATGAAATTGTTCTGGCTTGAGGATATGATCCCCAATCTGAGTTATCCTGAGTTGCTGCTTCCGGAGAGTATCCTGGGTAATAGCTATCCCACATGTAAACATTATCGCAAGAAGCATATAACCGAAGACTTTTGATGATCTTTTTAACCGGTACATTATATCCGATAGCGATATTTTTAAGGCGGATATAGCTGGCGTCATATAACCAGTTCGTATCATACTGACTGGTTACAGCGGAGAAAAATGCAGGAACTTTCCCATCTCCGGGCTCTTCTTCAGACCAATATGCTTTGTTCAACCAACTATCCATGTAATTATACCTTGGATCATTGGTTGCCCTGTTCCATCCCCTTGAACCAATAGACAATAAGTCACCGCCTACACGACCCTGTACAAGAACAGTCAAATCCCATTTCTTGTAGGCAAAAGTATTCGTTAAGCCAAACTCAAATTTAGCCTGATAATTACCAGCCACTCCATAATCGTTAGCATCGATTTTACCATCTCTATTGGCATCTTTATACTTAGTGTCCCCAGGTTTTTGTCCCTGGTAAATCGGAATTTTTGCAGTGAACGTCTTTCTGTCTGCAGAAATATCAAAATCAGCATCCCGCAGAACACCTGTAGCTTCAAGTAAATAATAGGAATTGATCGGTGAACCTACCCGTTGAATAACCGTATTTCCCTGACCAAATTTAATGTCAGCATTATCACCGGTAAGTGCTGTAATCTTATTGCGGTTTATAGACACATTTGCAGATGTATTCCATTTAAATTGACCAATTAAATTAGCCGAATTCAGTTGGATTTCAAATCCCTTATTATCTACACTTCCTATGTTGCTATACATGGTCGAAAAACCGGTCACTAATGAAACGGGCGCCTTAAGCAACAAGTCAGTTGTCTTTTTATAATATACATCAGCCGACATCGAAATACGATCTCGTAATATCCCTAAATCAAAACCTAAGTTATAACTATCCGATTTTTCCCAACGCAATTTTGAATTGGCAATAGAACCGATCACATAACCATAGCCAGTACTCTGTGCATCTCCTAAAGGATAATTAAGCGCACCAAGTAAAGAAAGAAATTCAGAGTTTCCAATACGGTCATTTCCTGCCTGTCCCCAACTTAACCTCACTTTAGCTGTACTGATCCAGTTGATATCTTTTATGAATGATTCTTCGTTGGCATTCCATGCAGTAGAAATAGCAGGAAACCATCCCCAACGATTATCAGGACTGAATTTTGATGAACCGTCACGTCTCAATGAAGCGGCGAATAAATATTTCGATTTATAGTTGTATTGAAACCTTCCGAAATAAGAAATCAATGCATTGCTTGATCCTGTTATCGTATTGTAGTTGGTAACCTTTCCACTTCCTAAATTGAACACCCAACTTTTGTCATTTGCAAAACCTGTCTGGCCCTGATCAGTTGTTTCTTCAGTAAATTTCTCTTCAGATAAACCCGCTAAAAAATCAAGTGAATGATCTCCAAAGGTCTTTACATAACTTAAAGTACCCTGAGCTAGTAAATTATTGTTTGATAATGTAGTCTTTCTTGAAGAAGATAGAGACCCTGGTGTCGCTGTATTCCAAGTCCCCTGAATCCATGTTGGGTTATATATCCTGTTCGTATTTCCACGGTAGTTCCATCCCACCAAACCATTCAGATTCAATCCATCCAGAATGTTTATCGTAGTAGTAAAGGACGTATTCAATCGGGTATCCCTAATTAAACGATCATTGTAAACAGCCTGAACATAAGGACTTACATTATTCGCTCCAGGTCCCCATCCATCATAAAACTTATAAGGATCGGCTCCTGCCATTCTTCCTGAACCTGCTAATACCCATCCAGGATAAGACAAGGCACGTGATACCGAGTTATCCTTACCGTCTACATTGGCACCTTTTGTTATGCCTACTGAAGGAGCAAGTGTAAGACCAATTTTAATCCTTTTGCTCATCTGAGCTTCAATATTAGAACGGAATGAATACCGATCAAATGACGAACCTTCAACAAGGCCCTCCTGACTAAATGCACCTCCTGATAACGAATAGTTGATCGTTTCAGTAGCACCTGATGCGCTTAACTGAATATCAGTTACAGGAGCTGTGCGAAAAAGCTCATCTTGCCAATCTATCGGCTCAATAGCATCAGTTCCCCAGTACGGATCATATAAGCCATACGTAGTACGGCCATCTAATATATTAGCTCTTGTCAGATATGGATTTTTCGGATTGGTGATAGATGCTTTTCGTGCATAATCCAATCTTTCATCCTGAGTAGCCGATGCACTTAAGCCTGTAGTAGCAACCCATTGATGATCTAGCCATTTTTTGCCAAAGGCAATCCATTCATCCGAACTCATTACATTCACTTTACGTTCAGCCTGAGCTAAAGCAGTGTAAGCAGAAACAGAGAAAACCGGTTTACCAGTTTTGCCACGTTTTGTAGTAACCAAAACAACACCGTTTGATCCTCTGGATCCGTATATTGCGGCAGATGCAGCATCTTTTAAAACATCAATAGATTGAATATCAGAAGGATTAATACCTGATAAATTATCTAAAGTCACCCCATCAACTACATATAAAGGAGCAGTCGAGCCATTAATAGAAGCAGCACCACGCACATTGACAGTGATGTCACTTCCCGGAGCACCTGAAGTACTACGAACACTTACACCAGCAACTTGTCCCTGTAACGCCTGCTCTACACGTGTAATCGGCCGTTCTGCTATTGACTCAGCAGTTATCTTTGATATGGAGCCAGTTACGTTACTTCTTTTTTGTGTACCATAACCAATCACTACCACTTCGTCTAGTTGCTTGTTGCTAGATCCCATGACCACATTAATTACAGTTTGATCGGTACTAGGAATCTGCTTTGTATCATATCCGATAGAAGTAAAAACCAACACAGCACCTGTTGCTGCTTTGATTACGTATTTACCATCAACACCAGTTGAAACACCTACTTTGGTGCCCTTAACCATTACGGATACACCTGGTAAAGCTCCTTGCGAATCACTTACCTGTCCGGTAATATTCCGGTCTTGTGAGAAGACGTTTACATTGAACAATGTAATTAACAGAAGAAGAGAAAGACTTTTGCTCTTCCATAAAAATTGTAAAGAATTCTTTACTATATTCATATAATTAGGTATTAAAAAGGCTTGGGAGAAGCCAAACAAACAATTAACCCAATGCAAACGTAGCCGGAAACCTATGCAGAGGCAACCTGTACCATCCTGCATGTCCGACCAGCACGCCCAACGAGAAATCATTTCTTTAACAGAGTCAGCTAAATTATTTCATTTCTTTAGCTAGTAGCCCAATAAAATAGAAGATTAACAATTATATTACACTAAGTATGACTAATGTTACTTAATAAATCGGGTCAAAATCAGGTCGACATACTAATGAAGGGAAAAAAGACAAAAAAAAACGCCAGCATTTAATAAATGCTGGCGTCTGATATAGTACCTGATATCCTAAATATGGATATGATCACAAGAACATCTTATTCAGTGTTACCTCAATTTGAAGTTATTGTAAAATTATCATCAGTCACAATCGTCACTCCATTTGCAACCACACTAATTTTCATCGCCCCCGGAATCATATTCGAAGGCGCAGCAACCTTAATCTCCGTTGAGGTACTGCTAAGTAAATTACCTGCTACTGTCCCAAATTTAACAGCATTATTATATGTATACTGATCAAATCCCCGCCCGGTGATAGTTACGACCGTACCAGCAACCCCGGACTTGGGAAAGAAAGATGTAATTTCCGGACCAATCATGGTGAATTCATTCGCACTCTCCAGTTTCTGATCACTGATTTGCACATAGATCTTCACTTTACCACTGGGAACACCACCGGGAACAAAAACTTTCAAATTGGTAGAAGAAGTTGCGTTCGCACTGGTAGACATGGAACCAAACCAGACATTATAATACCCCCCAGTTTGAAAAGTACCCTTAATGTTTACCTCAGTTCCTGCAACGCCTGATAGAGGAGCAAAAGTGCTGATAGAAGGAGCAATAACCGTAAATTTCTGAGGAGCGGTTACCGTATGCGGACCCGATTTCATAGTAAAACTATAATCGCCTGCCGGCATCACCGGAACATTGAAAGTAAGCTTTGTAGAGGATGAACCGGATGGATACAAAACCGTGGTCCCCAGACTGACAGATGGATTTGACGAATTATAACCATAATTCCAGGGAAAATCGCTCCCATTAACCTCAAAGTAAGTACCTGATAAACCAGAAGTCACCGAAAGTGAGCTGATTACCGGAGGAGTAAGCACAAACTCACCCGGTAAAATCACTGTTTTCCCATTCATCACATACGACACTTTTGAATTCACAGTCGTAACCGTTGCCGGAATAATAGCTCTAAATGGAGATGAGTTATAATTTATAGAGCCTTCTGTTGAACCAAAGAACATCCTGATGTCTGAATTATAATAATAATTCCCCGGAAGATTATCCCCCGTAAAACCGACCAACGTCCCTATAGGGCCTGTTTTAGGCGCAAAATCTTTAATATTCGCCTGGATGATAAAGCCATTTCCGAACGATGACCGCTGTCCATTAATATTCAACTGGAGCGGAATCTGTGTTCCATGTGCACCTGCAATTCCAGAAGGAACTTCCACCACAATTTTAGTATCAGAAGCCTCCGTAACCTTTCCTTTAATGCCACTAAACAGCACTTCAGCCTGGTCAGCAGAGGTAGTATAAAATTTGCCGGTCAGAATTACAAGATCACCCGACTTACCCATTGCCGGACTAACACTAGTGGTCGTAATTTGAGGCAGCACAACAGAAAGAAGCTTTCCAAAAGCTGTTCCTTTTGCATTAGTAAGATAAGCCCGAACATACAAGTTATTCGAATAATACGGATTCGCATTTACCAGGCTAGTCAGCTCCTTTGTAAATTCACCTTCCGGCGCATCTTTACCCAAAGAGACTTTGGTACCCTCCGTTTCGGTGATATTGCCATTAAAGCTATATACGAATCCGTAATCCAATACCGCAAGATCTCCAGAAGCAACAATATTCCCTTTTAGTGTGATAAGCACCGGCGATAGCGCAGTAACTGATAGGGTTTGAATCTCGGGATTGACGGAACCCTCCTTTTTACAACTTTGTAACTGAATAAACAGGATTAGAATCAGTACCCGGCAGGTTATGTTAAATATTTTTTTCATGTGATCAGATGCGTTTAAAATGTATACCCTAACCTGATGCCATTCATCAAACTGGGACCAAAGTCAAGGTGGCTATTATCAGAAGTCGTATTCACCACCGCACCCGATGTAGTTCCTGAAATATTCACTTCTACATCCTTCCAGTTGGTTTTCTCCATGCCGAAGCCAAACTCATAACCAAAGAAAAAATGACGCGCTATATAATAATCGAATCCAGTAATTAGGTTGACCCCATAACGGACATACGCTTTAGGCTGAATCTGTGCCACATAATTTGTACTCGTTCCCGTATAATACATTTCATACCAGCCATTCTTTACGTCAGTTGTCGATCCGTTATCATTGATCTCCTGACTGGCAGAACCATTTGTAAGCGATACTTCCGCACCCACGTAAGGCGACAATCTCCTGGTACCTGCAAAATGTTTTTCCAAGCCGAGATTAATACCCATCGTTGTACTTTTCTTGTTGTTTTTATAAAAATAACTTGTCGTACCGTAGGGCTGACTGATGTTATAAATAGAATCCTCTTTACTGATATTAAAGCCAAGGCGAAGCGCAACACCTGCAGAAATAAAATAGCGGAACTTAATCTGGTTCAGCGAATTATTCAGATTCACCGCCCCATTAAAGGGATTAATATTCAGCTCGGTAGTCAGGTTCCCAGCTTGCGGTTTAAAAAAAATAATTGAATCAGATTTTGAAGATTGGGCATAAGAGGCCATATAAAACAGCACAACTGCCAGGATAAGGATAGGTTTTTTCATAATTATTTAACTCGCCGTAAATATAAACAAACAGACGAGAAAGCAACATGGCAAATGATACTTTTCTTATGTAATACAAATCTTCGGGTTAACTTAAGGATTGTATAAGACCAACAGTACACAACCTGATAAAGTCCCCTATTAATTAAAAACAACGGCGCCCGTTAATAGTTGTAATACTAACATTTACCCAAAAAAAGAAAGCAATTACGATGTCCAAAAAAGATCAATAAAAAAACACCCTGTATAAAATAGCAGGGTGTTTTTTATTGATCAATATGAATTCATCTGTTAACACTCATGAACCCGTTTAAGTAACCACAAATAATAAAAAAAAGTTTCTATATATCTTCAAAAAATCATTTACCAAATGAAAACAAAACAATTAATTTATGCAGTAATGGCCGGAATGGTTACACTAGCAGCTTGTAATTCAAAAGGCAAGGGCAGCAATGCAGACAGTACAGACGTCGCTGCCGACACCTCTGCAAATGCCACAGGATCAATCAACGACATCAAACCAAAAGAAAACGTTCCAGCCTGGGCACCTACTATCAAACCGCAAATGCAAGCCGTTATTGAAAAGCTGGTTAGTTATGGCGACAAACCTATTCCTGAACTTACAGCATTACAGGCACGAAAAAATCATACGCCAACCGATGCCGTTAAGGATCTGATTACAGAATACAAAATCACTGTGCCACCCGCAAATATCGATACCATGGGTAAAGATATCGATGTAGCAGGCGGTAAAATCCACTTACGGATCTATACCCCAAAGACTAAAGGGCCATTTCCAGTGGTGGTATACTACCATGGAGGCGGATTTGTGATCGCTGATCTGGATGTATATGATGCCTCAGCAAAAGTCCTGGCTGATAAAATTGGTGCCGTAGTGGTATCCGTAGCCTACCGTCTGGGACCCGAATTCAAGTTTCCTACCGCCCATAACGATGCGTATGCCGCATATAAATGGGTAGTCGACAACACCGCATCCATCCAGGGCGACCCGAAACGCATTGCCATAGCAGGCGAGAGTGCAGGAGGAAATCTTGCTGTAGCCACCAGCATAGCAGCACGCGATAAAAAGATCAGCGTACCCATTCATGTCCTGGCCGTCTATCCAATCGCCGGATCTGATATGAACACCCCATCCTATATTAAAAATGCCGCTGCAAAACCATTGGATAAACCAATGATGATGTGGTTTGTGAAGAATTACCTGAACAATATGGGCGAAGGAAAAGATACCCGAATTAACCTGGTAGCCGCTAATTTGAAAGGTTTGCCTCCTACAACCATCATCACAGCAGAAATAGATCCCCTGCAAAGTGATGGCATGAATTTAGCCGATAAACTGAAAGCCGCAGGCGTAAAAGTAGACAGCAAAAATTACGATGGAGTAACCCATGAGTTCTTCGGAATGGGTGCTGTAGTACCCGAAGCTATGGACGCCGAGATGTACGCAGTAGATCAGCTTAAAAAAGCGTTCGGTCTCTAGATATAAACAATAAAATAGTTCAATGCGCTGTACAGGGCTGGAGCAATCCGGCCCTTTTTCATTCCAGATTCTAACGCGCGAGAATGTAAAATCTAGCCGAACACGCATCAGACTGGTATCTTTTAAAATTCAACGTCAATGTTTAGTTATACATCATCCTTTACTTCGGCCAGTGTTGCTGCATAGGCACCCGGACTAAGTCCTGTTTTTTTCTTAAACGCCGCATAAAAAGCGGTGCGCGATGAAAAGCCCGATTCGCCAGCCAGTCCTTCCATGGTGAGCTGAATCCATGTCGGATCATTCTTCATCCTTTCCATGACATGCATCACGCGGTAATTATTAATAAAGTCGTTGAAGTTTTGCTTATAATGATTGTTCAGAAGTACCGAAAGCGCTTGCACAGGAATTTTCACTGCCAGGGCAATATCATTCAGCGTCAGTCTTTTGATGAGATAAGGCAGATCCGAATCCAGGTGGGCCTCCAAACGCTCGCAATGATCCACCTGAGGAACATAAAGCTCCTTTTTAACTTCCACTAATACGTGATGCCCCCCCAAGGTCCGGCCATACAAAAACTCCGGTTTAAAATTGAGGTAGTAGCTCACCATCGAAAAGCCAAGCACCAGCAAAACACCCATCAGTTGAGCCACAACAAGCAGCCAGGGCAAGCGCGTGGCCTGCCACTCAAAAAAGAACGCAATAGTAATTGCCAGGTTACCTGCATAAATGAGCGTTTCGGCCATAGACAGCACCACGATCCATTGCCTGCTGAATTTCAATTTAGAAGCCAGCACAAAATAGACGACCATACGCCACTGAAAAAACAAATACACGAGACTTTGAATCACCCGCAGATACTGATGCGTGATCGCCGGAACAAAACCCGAACCCAAATCCAACGCACGAACCTGTTTGATTTGAATAAGCTCTATTTCGGCCATTTTATCCGCAGCACTCATCCCGAATACATACTTGCTGATATCTATAATAGTCAGCAGGAAAGGAATCAGGTGGAGATAATCCCAACGATTGCGTTTCTGCTGCTTATAAAACGAGCAACGGATATAGAGATAGATTAAGGGCGGCACCAGGTAATAGAACGGACTTCCAATGCGAAACATAAAAGGAAAGTGGATCAGGTTTTTTGACACCACTACGATATAGACAATGGCATACCAGCTCAAAATCAAGAAAGCAATGCCAAGAAACGTCCGGGACAAGTAATTATTACTTTTTTTGACAATAAAGATCAGGGCAACCAGCACAAATGAAAAAAGGGCTCCGGGAAGAACCCATCCATTCAAATAAATCATAATTTTCGTTGTGGTTAAAAGTACTCATTTGAGCGCGCTTTTACCAACATTAATTATAATCTCCGCAAACATCCGGCTACTGCATCCACCGCACAAGCCTAATTAAATTGCTTGCGTCTTGGTTAAATATAAAAAGATACAGAATTAACACCGAATCCGGCAATAAACCTGCCCACTACCCCTCTTTCTTGTACCAAATACCTTATTCCGAACAGATGTATGTTTCAACATCTATACTAATCTATCCTATTCCATTAGGTTTGCCGGATGAAAATATTCAGTATTTTATTCCTGAGCTCCTCCATAATCGTTTTTATTTGTGCATTAGGTCAGGTTCCCGCAAACAGCGACTATGAACTCCATACCCTTGCTGCCTCCGTAATCATTTTTATAACCGTAGGCTATTACGTATCCAAATACCTAAGCCGGATAGCTGCTATTAAAGTTAAACCGGGTAATCAAGTACCTATTCAAACTAACAGCCCGCGACTCAATAAATATCGAAATCTATTTAAAATTTAGCATACTCCGCCATCAACAAGTGAATCACTTTGTCTTTATTATTCTGCACCATCACATCTTCATAAATTCGCTCTCCATATTCTTCAAAGATATCATTCGCCGTTTTCTTCATTTGTATTGCCCCGCCGATCACTTCCGTCAGCGCATCAAAATGTTCCAGATCAGAAGTATAGGTATACGACAAAATATTTTCCTGGTTCTGCATATCCAGAATCGTACCTATCCGCGGACAAATCACTGTTTTCTTATAGGAAAAAGCCAGGATTACCGAGCCGGAGTTTAAACTGCTGCGCATATCATAAGGCATCACCAGCAGATCACATTGCGCAATATAACAAGGGAGCATTTCATCCGGAATAAAATTCAAATCAAGATGAACATTGACATTATTCTTCGCATAATTAACCAGCAAAAGCTGATAATCAACATTTTGAGGCTGCCCCGCAATGGTCAGATAAACATCATGGTCAAACTGGCTGATCACATCAATCAACAATTCGATGTTTTTGTACGGTTTAACCGCCCCCAGAAAGAGCAATTTCAGCACCTTGCTCTCTGTTGAATGATCGCAGGAAAGATCAATGGCCCCGTACACGCCAATATAATCCGGATGAGGAATATACCTGATCTTAGCAACCGCACGCTTACTGATATTTTGCAAAATCACTTCCGATACCCGGCTATGGATAATAATCGTATTAGACAATTTAACCAGCGTATAGATCAGCGTCTTTTTATAAAACATCATGGATTTATCATGCGGCATTTTATTGTGCATGGTCCAGATCACCTTTTTCCCAAACACCCGGAGGGTAATCAACTTCATCATCCGCTTGAAAAATACCGAAAACATAGCAAAGCGCGTAGGCTCATTCAAATTCTCAAACCAATTCAAATGAACAACCTTAACCTTTTTAAAAGCTGTAAATCCGGAAAAAACATGGCTTAGGGAATAGATCTTTACCCCTTTAGCTTTGAGAAGCGAGGTGATGATTTCGGAATATTTATTTTGTCGTGTGCTTTCAGGATAAAATGAAATTTTCATTCAATAGTTATTTTAATGCGCCATCTAAAAATTCATGTGCCACATGTCTCCAATCCGCAATCTGATTATTTACATAATCCCAATCCGTATCCAGCTTCATCAGATCGTCCATTTTTGTTCGATCAAACCCGAACATCATGTGCTGCTCCAGGTTAAATTTAGTAATCAGACTGGTAATCCGTTCATTCATGCCTTCCTTGGCACCAGTATTAGGAAGAATAATAAATTTCTTATTAAAAATAATGCAAAACACCATACCATGAAAGGAGTTGGTCATAATGAAATCCGATTCGGCAATCAAACCCAGCCATTCCGGAATAGAGGGGAAACGATTACCAGAAGTATCCCCATTTGCACTAGCATGCTGCACCTCGACACCCGGCATGTCCCGGATATACGAAAGATAAGCCTCCTTATCCTTGATGGCACTATTTCCCAGCGTGTAAATAAATACTTTTTTACTTTCCGGTCTAAAATTACCCCTGGGCACAGGAAGTAAATTCAACCAATCCTGTTTGGCAAATAACAGCGTCGGGTCGGGCACCCATACCGGATTTTTATAGCCCGCATCTGTACAAATAGAGAGGCTACTTTTTTCCCTGACACTCACCGCATTAAAGTGACTCAGTTGGCGCTCAAACAATTGAGCCGTTTCCGGAGAAAGTTCCCTTTGCCCAATACTCGCCGCATAAGCAATTCTTTTGATGGATGATTTCCCAAAGGGCAGAAAAAAGGGCTCTGCAGGTACTTTAAAGGTATTATTCCACACCTGGTCGCTACCGCAGATGTAGGCATCCGCCTGGGGAGGATTATCTTTCAATTCGGCCAAAGAAGTATATGAACGCGGACTAAATTTCAAATATTGTTTCTTGAAGGGGGTAAAGCCACGATCTGGCTCAGGACTTCCAGCCTTAGTAACTTCTAAGTTCAAGTCAAAATGGTCATTTAAGTATAAGATTACTTTAAACTTCAAACGACTTAAAGCAGATTTTTTCTTAGCAGAAGGAATACGATAAAAGCGAATAAAAAAGACGTCATGTCCTTTTTGTCTGAGATAAGTTTTTAGTGCAAATGCCTGTAATAGTTGTCCGTAATTGTTCTGGCTTTCCCAGAAAGTCATGATTCCAATTTTCATTTATCTCATTTTAACATCGTTTTCCGTTTACTACAAGCAACATCATTTAAATTGTTTGATTGAAGTCGAAACGGATTTCAAACAGATCAGGTACCAAGACAAATATAGCCGTTCTAAATTGCACGGCATGCACAATTTAAACACAAAAATGGTCATTACAGGCTTTAAATGCACACTTTGGGAACATAATCAAACTATTTAATACTCTCATAGAATTTATGCCCACAGAAGTGGCATTCGAATCTTTTTAAAGAAAACCAGAAGAAAAAAGTGTCTACATATTTGGGATTAGGAATATTGCAGCCTGTGTAACACTGGCATTTAGGACACATAAACAAAGGGCTCAAATCCGTATCCGCTTCTTTCACCAATCGTCCCTTCGCGTCAATAATATGCACACCAATTTTATCCTGATCAGTTTTAGAAGGTGTTCCTTCATGTAGGCGTTCTATCATAATGAGTAAATTAAGACAGAACAAAACTAAACACAAGCATTTGCTATTTCATGCGAAGGCACAGATTGAACACGTATCGTGATAATTTGTAATATACTGTATTACACTGTCCGGTTCCTTCATCATTCTTCACATAATTTTTCAGAATCAGGTAATATATCTTGTTGAAATGAGCACAGAAATAGGAGTGTTTCAATAGTTATGCGTTAAACCTATCCACAAACCGGAATTCAGACACCGTATATAAAGTTTACTCATTCATAATTTTGACAATAATTATAGATTTTGCATCACCAGACACAACCTTTTATTGTGAATTTCATAAAATTATATATGAATTCAGGTGTCGAAACAACAAATTCACAATTGTGATAAAAAACACCACATTCTGTATAAAAAACGGACAAAAAACCGTGCAATCATGAGCAACATTGAGTATATTTAAACATATTACGAAACATCAACAAGCATAAAAAACATTATGACCTCACACGTTACTTGCCCAAAATGTAAGTCAGTCACCGATTACAGAATAGCTCGATCATCTTTTATCAAATTACTTTTATCCTCGTTAAAAGTTAAAAGATTCTGGTGTCCCAATTGCCGCAATAAATTTTACACCTACAGCAGATAAGACCATCCATAGCTTAAAATTAAATTAAACCTTAACCAGCAAAATCTCTTACCAGCAAACCGGCACAATCCGAAATAACCGTCTTATAAAAAATCTCAGAACTGAATTACATAGAATGCCGAATGCACTCAGGGAGTCAAGAGCTACTTGATACTGATATAAAATTTTTTACCGCAAAAATTACATTTAAATCTTCTTAAAGAGAACCAGTAAAAAAAGGTATCAATAAACTTAGGATTAGGAATTGTACAACCCGTGTATCCACCACATCGGGGGCACAAAAACAACGGACTCTCATCCGTGTCCGCTTTTTTAATTAATCTACCGGAAGCGTCAATGACATGCACATAGCTAAAATACTAAAAAAAAAACAAGCAGCGGCATCCTGAAGTATGAATTAAACTTTAATTGCGAATAATGATGAAAAACTTGTTGTTACAATGCGTGCATTTAAAACGATGCAAGGACAGCCAAAAGAAATACTGATCAATTAATTTAGGATTAGAAATCCTGTACCCCGTGTATAAATGACATTTAGGACATACATGCTGAGGATTATCAGGAGCTTCTTCCCTATTTCTTCTTTTTGACGTAAATTCAAGAACCCTATCCTTTCTCATAGTGCTGATTTATTAAAATATGAGATATAATCCATTTAGGAGAGGATTGTTTCAGTGAGGAATTTATGATAAGAAAAGGTATTTCCATTCGATCTATTTAATAGACGAAGATACCACTATATCATGGCAACCGAAGCTTAAATTTCCCAGCATAGTATGAAAATTCGGGAATAATACCAATTCTTGAACAATAACAAAAAAACCCGCCCTTTCCAGGACGAGCTCTTTAACAAAAACATAAGCAAAACGCTATCCCTACATAATAGACAGTGCCCCGGCATACGAAGTCAAGGAGTTTTTATCCTCCTTTGAGGTCATGTACACATACCCGTGAATGGTACAGCTACTCCAGTTTGATGGAATTTCCACCTGAGCAGTATTCAAACTACGAAGTACACCCTCATGCACAACCACTTCCTTATCCTCTTCACAGTATAACACGACAGTTGCCTCATCAGTCAGCGCTTGCGCATTACCACTAATCGCATCCCAGGTAACAGTCAAAACACCATCACCATCAGCAACAATCTTACAGCCGGTTGCTTTGCTGACGCCAGAACCCTTGCTGAAAATCATTTTGCTAAAATCCAATACAGGTTCTGTATCGGTACCGGCAAAGGCATCCTTGTTTGCGGTAAATGCCAGGTTAAAAGCAGTCGCCCGACGAGTATCCTCATTCTTGAATCCCTGGTTGATCACGCTCTTAACCAATGTTAAAAACTGGATGAGCAACCTGAACTTTTCACGAATTAACAGCTGTTTAGCCGTAGCCGGTTTAGAAGACTGTTTAGGAAGTCCCCGCATGTAATCGATGTCGCGCCAGTTACTACCGACTACGCTACCTACTTTTCCTGAGAATGCGCCCAGTACGCCTTGATTAAATTGTGCCATTATGTATATATGTATTAAATTGTTAACATCAGTGACCAGCAATACTGCTGCGTCCTCCTGATGAAACAAACGTACACACAAGGCATAACTTGAACGATTGTGGAGGCAAATCTTCTTAACTCTTCTCAAATACGTACCGATAATGCTAAATGTCCGCTTTCTTGAATTATCTACCTTCAACGTCAATAAAATGAACACAGCCATGACATAAAATTGAAGGGCTGTCCTTAATTTACCACAATATGTAGAATTATTACACACATTGTGCAAATAGTGTGCAATAATTGTGGTATTTTTACACACTATGATGATATATTCCTTCACACCAAAATTGCGCCAAAGTCCGTCAACGTGCAAATGTCCAAAATGCAAATCTGTATCCGACTACCGAATCCATAGACAAGAATACATGAAGCCCTTTTCACTTTGGTTTAAAGTAAAGCGATTTTGGTGCCCCAATTGTAGAAATAAGTATTATACTTTCAAAAAGTATGAGGTTAATTTAGTAAGCGAATTAAACATCAATCCATCTGTCTTTCACCAAATTTAAGGGGTTACCTTTATAAATTCCATTGTCTTTCAGGTTAACAGTCACAATAGATCCGGCAGTCACAACGGTATCCACCCCTACCGTCACGCCTGCTGCAACAAAACAACAAGCACCAATCCAGCAACCATCTTTCAAAACGATCGGGCCATTACGATAAGGCATAGAAATACTGCGGTAATCATGATTACCACCACATAGAAGGACACGCTGGGAAATACATACATTGTTTCCAATAGAAAGCTTTTCGAAATTTAAGAGCGAAACTTCTTCGCCAATCCATACATGATCGCCAATCTCCAGTTTCCATGGAAAATGAATATTTACCCTTGGCTTAATTACGAGACCAATCCCAATCTTCGCACCAAACTTTCTAAGAATAATTGTTTTAAAGCGATTAGGATAAGGTAAAGCAGAAAGGAAAAAGCAGACCTTAATCAAGTACCAGGTTATTTCTTTAACCCTGGAAGCTCCTCGATCCAGATTTTCGGAAGGGTCAAACTGCGCCAATCTTACTTTAGATGTATATTCCATGTGAACCAAGTTAATTAACTTAGCACTTCTTAAACAATAAGTCTGTAAAATGGATCGTTTAGATACAGAACTATACAGTATGTCATATACATTTCGCAAAAGGCCTAGCTAGCTTGTTTCTAAATTGGATGAGTCCTTTCAGGCACTTTAAAATCAACAGTTTGTTTCTCATTTTGAAATTCCTTCGCTGAAATATCGGGGGAGTATTCCTCTTCAAAAAAGGTAAGATGACTTGAATTAATGAAAAACTTGAAGAATATCGCAGCAACTATAAATACCACAAGACTTGTTAAGGGATATAATATAAGAGCAACAAGACAAGATGTAGTAACCGTTACAGCAATGGCCGAAATTAAAAAAACAGTGTTTTGAAATAAAGATCTCATGTTGCTTATAATTTAGTTGTTCACAATTAATTAATAACAAACATAAGTGCTGTTGCTCAGATAATTATGGAAAAATCAATTACGTATATAGATTGTAAATATTTATGTATAAGACTGAGAATAAAACAGGAACCTTACATTTAAATTGCACAATGTAATATATATCACTTAAAACTGGAATCCCAAGCCCTTTACTAAAAGATATTTAAGACTTAAGTTTGAAAAAAATTTGATGCCTTACTTTTTTTGCTTACTTCTTACTTTTATTGCACCTGCTTTATCCAAAACTGAAGAGCCATACAAAAGGTCACATATCCTATTTGATTGCGATTTTGAAGAATTAGATTGCTTAACCATGTGGAATAACCAAGAAAAAGCTTTCAAATATTCCATATTAAAAAGTGACTCCATAACAAAAACTGGAAAATTTTCTGTTCGCATGGAACTAAATAAAACAGCCCCGACTGTAACCTGTTATCAACGTGCTGAATTAACATTAAAACCCGAATTACAAGCAAAAAATGAAAGGTGGTACGGATTAAGCGTCTTTTTTTCAAAACATTATATTCCTGATAATCAAGGTGAAAGTATTTTACAATGGGTTGGATCTCCAGATTTTGATTTAGGTGAAAATTTCAGGGCTGCAACAATATCTTGCCAATCTCGAAATGGAAACTTATACCTTATTGTACAATGGGCAAAAGGCCTAGTTAACATCAAATCAGATGGAAAAAAAGAAATTGACTTAGGAGCGTATACTCCTAATTCTTGGAATGATTTAGTGTTTCACATCAAATCAACCTGGGAAGAGGATGGTTTAATAGAAGTTTGGAAAAATAAAGTGTTGGTTGCTACCTATAAAGGGCCTAACTGCACTAATGACAAAAAAGGATCCTATATGAAATTGGGATTATGGAAAGATTTTTGGTCATTAAATATAACTTCCCAAAAAACTATCTTTTATGATGAAATACGGATCGGCGATGATCAAGCCTCCTATTATGATGTTGCTCCAGGTCCACCCTGCGCTAAGAGCGATTATTGCATTAGCTTTTTCTAAATGGATTATTCGTAAAATTTCATATATATTTACGTTATAATATTAAAAGTATACATTTCTACACATCTATTGAATTTCTAATAATAGCAAGACTAGATAATTAAATTTTATCACAAATGAAAAAGAAGGTTCTAGCTAAAGGTATCGCAGGCCAGGACGGTGCCTATCTTACCAAGATATTAATACTTCTTCTCAGCTTTACTATATCAGCCTTACAGGCACAGGAAAAACCTATAGTCAAATTTGAAATAGAAGCACAAGCAATCGGAACAACCAATAATGTTGTTCCTTTTTGGCTGAGATCAAATCAATATGGAAGCATTCCATCTGATGGTGTATCAGGCAGCTTTATCGGTCGAGCACGAAAAGAATATGATAGTACAAAAGTAAGATCATTTGATTGGGGAGCTGGATTAGAAGGACGTGTCAATGGCGGTAAAAACTCCAAACTGCTTCTCATAGAAGGTTATGCCAAAGTAAAAGCAGGTATCTTTCAGATTAAAGCCGGTCGAACAAAGGATGTTATGGGTTTAAATGGTGATAGCTCTCTAACATCTGGTAATTTCTCGGTATCTGGAAACGCACTAGGGATTCCTAAAGTTGAAATATCAATACCCAATTATTATAGTATACCAATTTGGGATGGATTAATATCCTTTAAGGGAAGCTTTTCTCATGGCTGGCTTGGAAAAACAAAAATACTAGATACTATTCGAGCAATACCTCCTAATCCTTATAAATACGGTGTTCCCGACAGATTTCCCAATACTTTTTATCATCAAAAATCCTTTTATGGTCGCCTAGGAAAACCGGATTGGAATTTAAAGCTTTATGGGGGTTTCAATCATCAAGTTTTTTGGGGGAATGAAAGGCAATCAATGGGTGAGAATTTTGAACTATCCACATTAGAAACCTTTTTTTATGTCGCAACTGGTAAAGCTTATGTAGAAAAAACTATTCCAAGTTCTAAAATAGGTAATCAATTAGGTTCTATTGATGTCGGAATCGAGTATGATTTCAAAAATATAACAATGTTGATATACCGACAGAATCTCTATGATGTAGGCGCATTATCTAAACTTGCTAATATTAGTGATGGATTAAATGGGATCAGCCTAAAAAATAAATCATACCATGTCCTTTCTAATGGTGTTCAATGGAAAACGCTATTATTGGAGTTTTTGTATACTAAAAACCAAGCAGGAGAATCCTGGTCTAAGATGACCAAATCAGGGGATGAAGATTATTATAATAATTACTATTATACTAATGGCTGGTCTTACAATAGTTTAGGACTGGGGACACCTTTTATTACTACCAAAAGCGCTGCAAAACCAGGTCAGGCATCAATTGGAAGTGATTATTTTATCAACAATCGAGTAGTTGCATTTCATGCAGGCATTGAAGGATCAATTAAGAAATTTGAAATTATTAGTAAACTCTCCTTTTCTAAAAACTATGGGACATTTGGGACTAGTCCTGAAGGACACTCTACAGGTATCATTAGAAGTCCTAATACCACCAATTTATTTAAAACAGTAAATCAATTTTCGGCATACTTAGAAACACATCGCTCTCTTTCAAATGGCGTAAGTATTGGATTAGCAGCAGCTATTGATCAAGGAAATCTACTTTATAATTCCGGGGGATTAGTTTTAAAAGTTTCAAAATCTTTTTAAATGTAACACTACCTTATCTTAAAGTGTGGTAGTGTTACATTTAAATGATTCTAAATCAATTTCATCAGATACTGTCC
>NZ_MDFN01000034.1 GCF_001730525.1 Arcticibacter eurypsychrophilus | reverse complement strand
GTTTCAGTACTACCGGGCTTTTTTGCGTTTATACGGGTTTGAGTGTAGGCTCATATACATTTCAGAAATACAAGAAGAATAGAGTATAGACTCCTCCATGTATTACTGAATGTTGCCTCTGTAATACAGATTTATAAGGTTTTTGTACCTAATCGATTCGCGAATTACTTGTTATACATTGTTATATCTAGGTTTGAACATCTAATATTTGTATCTTTGATTTGATATAAACCCCGAACAATGGACTTCAATATAGGAGCTAGAAGAGAAGTAATGCAGCATATTGAAAAGTACATGCTGGATAATATGTTTAATTATCTCAAACCTATTGATACAATTTGGCAGCCTTCCGATTTTTTACCTGATTCTACTGATGATAATTTTTTTCATAAAGTAAAAGAACTACGTCAAAGTGCAGAAGGACTTCCTTATGATTTGATTGCTGTTTTAATAGGGGATACTATTACCGAAGAGGCATTACCCACTTATGAATCGTGGTTAGCTGTTGTTGAGGGTGTATCTAAAAGTGAAGAAGGTGGTTGGATGAAATGGCTTCGGCACTGGACATCAGAAGAAAACCGTCATGGTGATCTTTTAAATAAGTATTTATACTTGTCTGGCAGGGTAAACATGCGTCAGCTCGAGATCTCCACTCAATACCTATTAGCAGATGGTTTCGATATTGGGACGGATCATGACCCTTATCGCAATTTTATTTATACAAGCTTTCAGGAGCTAGCAACCAATGTCTCACATCGAAGAGTTGCTTCCCAATCTAAGAAGAATGGTGATACGCTACTTTCAAAAATGTGTGGTGTTATTGCTGCAGACGAAGCGCGTCATGCTCGTGCTTATACTGATTTTATATCTCAAATTATAAAGGTTGATCCTAATGAAGTAATGATTGCCTTTGAAGATATGATGAAAAAGAAAATTGTGATGCCTGCGCATTTCCTTCGTGAGCTAGGGAAGAAGGCTGGTGAAACATTTACGCATTTTGCAGATGCTGCACAACGTTTAGGGGTGTATACGGCTTTGGATTATGTAGATATTTTAAATCAACTGATTAACGAATGGGAATTGGAAAGTTTGCAAGGTCTTAATGAATCAGGTGAGAAGGCTAGAGACTATGTGATGAAACTTCCTAACCGATTGTTAAGAATTGCAGACCGCATGAAAAGTCCTTCTTTGGATTATAAATTTAGTTGGATCCACTCGATATAAAAAAGCGGAATCAAAGGGAAAAAAGGTATTGCATTAGTGCTTCACCCTCTTTTCTTTTAATTATAAGTAAGTAGTATGTTTCTTTTGAAACGCAAGATACTGAAGCGTGTATTTTACTGCTGTTGCTGTTCTTGTTGTTGCTGCATCAGATCTTCATGTCTTCTATAGCTGTTATCCCAAAGATCGCTTTGTGCCTTTTCTATTACTACATTTGGAATTTCTTCACTTATTGTATCATCATCCTCATAAGAAACCGTAACTGATACTTCCATAAGATGTTGAGGAAGGCCTTTATAGACTCCTTTAACAGGTGAACAATCAGTAAAATTTCTTCCTACGGCTAATCTAACATGGGTTTCATTGGCTATGCAGTTATTAGTAGGATCGAGACCAAGCCATCCGTAATCCGGGAGATAAGCTTCTACCCATGCGTGAGTAGCTCCCTCACCTCTCATACCGTTTTTATGAGGACAAATATATCCACTCACATATCTAGCGGGAATGCAGGCAAGTCTTAACATGACTAACAGAATATGTGCAAAGTCCTGACATACTCCTGCTTTTAATTGCAGAATAACTGCAGAGGTCGTTTCTACCGTAGTAATTCCTGGAATATAATTGAAGTTTTGAAACACATAATCACAATAGTTTAAGGCATTATTATATGGGCTCAATGTAGAAGGTTGACTTGCATGAACTACATCTTGCAATTCTTTAATTCCTTCAAAAATGTCCTGATTTAGAAAATCAATAAAATTTATGTTTGTACGTAAAGCTTTTAGCTTTTCCCATTGCAGATCAATTGGTAAGCTATCAAAGGGCAGTGGTTTGTTACGTGTGTTTACTACGGTTTTAGAAAGAATAATAAGTTCGGAATGCGGACTACTATAACTGAAATTCCCTACATCGTTGCCATAATAATCTTTTGACATATAAACGGATGGGTCACCACTGATTTTTAAATCCTGCATTTGAACTTCCTGGTAGGCATCGTTTACTGGAAAAAGTATAATCTGGTTAGCACTATCTCTAACTGGGCTCTGGTAAGTATATTGAGTTAAGTGCTTTATTTTAAATTCTGGCATAAAAAATAATTATAGGTTATGCATAAGCAAAGTAATTAAGATCTAAGGCATTTCCTATACCAAAAAGATCTTTCTTGACTTGCGACAAATAAGGATGTAATCCTCTGTTTGTAATTGAGGCTACCGTGCTGTACTTGATTGTACTTTGCAGCCGTCCTATCATAAAAGATAGTTCTTTGGATTCAATAATGTCCTTATTGTGTTTTAAGCGTTCAAAATAACGGTGAATATTATTGACAGAATACATTACTGAACGAGGGAAATCATTGTTAAGTACAACTAGCTCCAGTACATTTTCAGGATCAAAACCCTGTCGGTATGTTTTTAAATATAAGTCATAGGCACCTAAAGAAAGCAACAAGTAGCGAAGATAAGATGTGCCTGTTAATAGATCAGGGTCACTATTCGCCGTTTTAAACTTGACATCCAATATATCAGTTGACTGAATACTTCTTTCCAAATATTTACCAATATTCATAAAGCTTCTTCCTTCTCCCCTTTCCATGGTCACTTCTGCAATTCCATAATAGAGCATTACCTGTTTGATCAGTTCATCCAGAACAGATACCGGGTCACCCTTTTTCAGCGTAGCAATAAGACGTTTATCTTTAACCAAGTGGTAATATTCATTGAGGCATTGCCATAAATCTTTGGTAAGATGGTCCTGCACACTTCTAGCATTTTCCCTGGCAAGTGTAATAATGTTAATGATTGAGTTAGGATTATCGCGACCAGTTATCATATATTGCAATACGTCCCTGCTATTGAATTCAATCTTATTGATGATTTCTTCGTTGGGAGAATGATAAATTTGAATTAGAGGTCGCCATGAAAACTCATGTAGAGCATCCTGTGACGAAGCGTAATTGATTTTTAATATTCTTAAAATACCATCGCTTCTTTCCAGGTATCGACTTAACCAATATAAATTTGAGGCAACTCTGCTTAACATGCTGTATGATTTTAAATTTAAGATGCCAGTACCCAGGTGTCTTTGCTTCCACCACCTTGTGAACTGTTAACTACCAGTGATCCTTCTTTAAGAGCTACGCGGGTTAAGCCTCCGGGAACTATTTCTATTCCATCCGGTCCGCATAAAGCAAAAGGGCGCAGGTCAATCCTTCGGGGATGTAGTGCTTTATTAATAAAACAAGGAGCTGCAGACAAACTTATTGTAGGTTGTGCAATAAATTGGCGCGGGTCTTTATTGATTTCAGCCTGGTAATCGTGAATTTCTTCGTCAGTGGCTACGTGTCCCATTAACATGCCATAACCTCCGCTACCATTAGTGCGTTTAACAACCATATTTTGAATATTAGAAAAAACATACTCCTTCTCTTCTTTATTACCGAGTTGAAAAGTAGGTACATTTTTTAGCAAAGGTTCTTCATTCAAGTAGTATTTGATCATCTGAGGAACATAGGAGTAAATGGCTTTATCATCAGCTACTCCATTTCCTACAGCATTTACTATGGCTACATTTCCCTTTTTATATGCACTCATGATTCCTGCTACACCCAATATACTGTCCGGGTTAAACACCAGAGGGTCAAGGTATTCATCATCTACTCTACGATAAATAACGTCTACCTGCTGACGGCCGTTCGTTGTTTTCATATAGACTTTGTGATTCTCTACTAGCAGATCACGCCCTTCAACGAGCTCTACACCCATTAAACGTGCGAGAGTTGTATGTTCAAAGTAGGCGGAATTGTAACTTCCTGGACTAAGCAAGACGATTGTAGGATGCGAAATTTGTCTTGGCGAGATTGCCATTAGATTTTTATATAAAATCTCTGGATATTGAGTGACACTTCTAACTTTACATTGGGGAAGCAAATCAGGGAAAAGACGTTTAGTAATCTCACGGTTTTCTAGCATGTAACTCACTCCAGAGGGAGTGCGCAAATTATCTTCCAGTACATAGTAGGTGCCGTCGAAATCGCGAATCAAGTCTATTCCTGCAATATGAACGTAAATATCATGCGGGACTTTTACGTTATACATCTCCCTAAGAAAGTGCGGACATGAATAAATGATGTCAGCAGGCACTATTCCATCTTTTACAATAAACATATTACTATAAATATCTTTTAAAAAAGTATTTAATGCTTTCAGTCTTTGTTTAATGCCTATTTCTATAAAGTTCCAGTCTTGAGCCGTTATAATACGCGGTATAATATCGAAAGGAAAGATCTTTTCTACTCCTTCTCCACTATTATACACAGTAAAGGTTATACCCTGACTCATGAAAAGATTCTTTGCTAGTTCCTCTTTTTTAGTAAGACTTTCAGCGGATTCAGTAGATAAGTAATCAATTACCTTCTGATACGGAGCCCTGATGTCACTACTAGAACTAAACATTTCATCCCATGTATTGGGAGTAGGAGAATATTGTTTTAAAAAATCCAATTCGTTCATTCCTTAACGTTTTTTTATAAAAATATTAATTTTATTACGAACTTTTTAGAAAAATTAACTTAAATAATAATATATGTAATTAGTTCTTTGGAAATCTCTTCTGATCTGGATTTATTATGTGCAAATTGTTGATTATTGTATAAGATCTTGTATTTAGTGTGCTGGAATTGCTTTTTAGGTTTAAAATTGATAATTATTTAACACACTTATAATGATTTTACATGCTTTTTTAATCTCATCATGAGTTATAATTAAAGGAGGAGCTATTCGAAGAGCTGTATCACAGTGTAAAAACCAATCTACAATCACTCCATTTTCAATACAAAGTTTGCTGATGTCTTCTACTTGTTTAAAAGTTTCGAGCTGAATACATAACATGAGCCCCTTTCCTCGAACTTCTTTAATAGCTGGATGTACTAAGAGGCTTCGTAAAAGAGCTTCTTTTTCATCTATCCCATTTAACATGTCTTCTTCTAAGAGGGCTTCTAATGTTGCCAGTCCGGCTGCACAACATACAGGATGTCCTCCAAAAGTAGTAATATGGCCAAGGATTGGATTTTCCGCCAAAACACTCATCACTTTCCTATTTGCACAAAATGCACCTATTGGCATTCCACCACCTATACCTTTTGCTAATAAGAGAATATCAGGAACTATATCATAATGTTCAAAGGCAAACAGTTTACCTGTTCTACCAAAACCTGTTTGTATTTCATCCAGAATTAATAGAGCACCTGTTTCATCACAGCGTTTACGCAAGGCTTGCATGTAAGCTTTATCAGGAACGCGTACACCAGCTTCACCCTGAATACTCTCCATGATGATGCAGGCAGTGTCCTTGTCAATCAATTGCAGGTCTTCCATTTTATTAAATTCTATAAAATGGACATCAGGCAGCAAGGGGCGATAGGCCTCTTTATAATATTCATTACCCATTACGCTTAAAGCACCATGAGTACTTCCGTGATAGGCATTATTACAAGATATCATTTTACTTCTTCCTGTAAACCGTTTGGCAAGTTTTAGTGCACCTTCTGTGGCTTCGGCCCCAGAGTTAACAAAATATACAGAATTGATGCTATCGGGAAGAACAGATACCATTTTAGCCGCATATAGAACTTGTGGCGACTGGATGTACTCCCCATAAACGGCAAGGTGCATATAGCGGTCAACCTGATCTTTAATTGCCTGAACCACTTTGGGGTGGCAATGACCAACATTACTTACTGCAAAGCCAGAAACAAAATCAATATATGGTTTATCATTCGGGCCGTATAAATAAATACCCTTTGCTCTTTCAATTTGGAGCATTCGGGGATTTAAAGAAGTTTGAGCATTATTTAATAAAAATAATTGATGTAAACTGAGCATGGTGCAAAAATACAAAAGCCTATGGACTTAATGTTATAATTGATGGTTATTGCGGAGGCTGGTTAGTTAAATTACTTGATTGTTAAAAAGATTTTTGAACTTTTTGATTTGAACTGTAAAGGTAATCTGTTCTTAAACCAATAAATTTTATAGCGATGTTGGAAAATTCAATACCTTTAAGAAATTCGGAAATAACCTTGTTTTAAATCAAGTCGTTGTGCTATTTAATCAAAAGAAAAACGGAAGGATTAATACTTAATTGTTTTTATAGCAAAAGCCCTTTTCTTTTAAGCCGCAAAATGAACTATCAAAATATTAAATGAAATTGATTTAATTCTGATTTCATTTCCAGTTCCTCCCCAATTAACTTGCCAGCTAGCGGAAAAGCTGCGGAGAAGGTGCGGTTCAGGTGGGTATAATCTGCGTAATTTTTAATAGCCAGATTACCTTTTTTTTAACCCCCGAATATATGCAATGAAAACTAATCTCTTTTTTCTCTTCTTTCTTTAAGCTGATTGATCAGATGTTCCCTAAATTCCCGTTCTGTTGGATACACAAGGTCAGCTTTTGCTTTTGGCAGCACTTCGTAGAATTGTTTTAAATAGCGCTTTTTAGTATCTAATATCAGGGTTTCAAATTTTAATCCATCTACTGAACCAGGGGTTCCTTGTTCTTTTGCTTGTTTCCGTGCCTCATGTCGCGAACGGAAAAGATTATTCATTTCCCTACGGTAGTTGTTATATACTGGCCAGAAACTTTGTGCTTCTTGTGTGTTTAGATTTAAATTTTTTGTCAGGTATTCAGCATTTAGCGCTTCCATTTGTTGATGTCTTTCTGGATTTCCTGATTGGGCGTAAGTTGAAGTGCTTAATATAAAAACGGATAATATAAATATTAAATAATGTTTCATTTGAGTATGTTTAAAGAGTGGTCTCCAGATATTCTTCGATCTCTGCATCAGGGATACCAAGTTCTGAGTTTACTGCTGATGTACTATTTGAATTATCAATTATGACTGGTAAATCACCTGAGTCACTGTTGATAAGCAGGTAATCTATAATTGCATCATCGGGCATGTATGCTAACTTTGTTTCGATAGAAGAGGTCTGTTTTTGATAAAAATACAAACCAGTAGAAATCGATATAATGAGGCAGGCAGCTGCTGCATAGCTTAACCAGGATGGAACTAGTCGTCTTATCTTAACTTCTTTTATGCTAGTTTGATTTGATATTTTTTGCTGAATAGAAGCTTGCAAAGAATTGAAGTACCCTTCAGGAACAGTAAAACCGTCTTCTTTGGTGCTGTCTTTAAATTGATCTGCTTTGATGGAAGTAAGGATATTGCCTTCTAACTCTTCGAAATATTGGTCGGGAACTTCAAATATCTCGGCAGAGTCAGTGCCATACAATAACTCCAGCTTTATTCTGCTGGATAGCTGTTGTTGCATTTCATTGAAATAGTCAGTGGGAACAGTATAAGGATTTCTTCTGCCTGTTGCAGCAAGCTCTGGTGCTTGTTTTTCCCAATCCCCGTTCGTGTTATCTAAATCCATTATATAATTCTGATTATTTTTATACCTAAAGGTTTAATCAATATTTAATAAAAAGTTTTCAATTTTCTTCACCGCGTGATGGAATGATGCTTTAAGGCCACCAACGCTTGTACCTAATATTTGAGAGATCTCTTCATATTTTAAATCATCAAAATATTTCATATTAAATACAAGGCGCTGTTTTTCTGGAAGGGTAAGCAACGCTTGTTGTAACTTAAGTTCTGCCTGATTGCCATTAAAGTAGGAGCCTTCTTTCAAAGAGTCTACTAGATCGTAAGCCACTTCCTCTAGAGGAATGTTGTTCTGTTTCTTTTTCTTGTTTAGAAAAGTAAGACATTCGTTGGTTGCAATCCGGTAAATCCAGGTATAAAGCTGTGAATCATTTCTAAAAGTTGCCAGATTCTTCCATACTTTTATAAAAGCATCTTGTACAAGATCATCGGCGTCATCATGATTAATTACCAGTCGCCTCACATGCCAATAGATCTTTTGCTGATACTTATTAATTAATAGGCTGAATGCTTCATCCCTTGTTCGCTCATCTGCGAATTTTTGAAGTATTACTGCGTCGTCAATTTGCTGCATTTTTAGTGCTTTATGCGCTCTATCAAAGTTAAAGGATATCTTTTTGAGACTTATTTTACCCAAAGAGGTTTAAATTCATCCATATAATAAATAACATTATTGGCTATTATAACATCTAAAATACCATGAAAGGTTTAATTCATCCATAAATATAATAAACAATCACAATTCAATACCTAAAAACGATCTTCTCACTGTTTAGGTAAATCTGTTAATGACGTAGACGTTAACGATTAACCTATACATTGCACCGTTTAAATTGAGTCATTAATGAAAATCTGATTTTAATAGTCTTTTAAAAACGACAATGTCGTGTCACATGCTTTTTTTAATTCAACAGGTAACTCATCAGATGACCATGGATGTCGGGCATTAAACACATGATCTGCATTTTCCACAATAATTAACCAGCTATCCGGATGTTGTCGTTGTAGTAATTGAGCTTGCTCCAATTTTACAGTTGTATCTGATTCACCCTGCACAATGAGCCATGGCTGAGTCAGTGATCTTGCTGCATTTAAGATGTCTAGCTTTTCCGTATTTTTATCCAGGTCTTCTAAGATTACGGAATACAAGGGCATTTGCTGATGGGTACGTGAGTTGTCCATATAAATGGCACCATTTTTTTTCCAGGATTTTTCCTGATCCATATTCCATAGTCCACGGAAATTACTTATTGAAGCCCAAGTTACCAGTTTGTCAACACGTTTATCTTCGAACGTTTGGAGAATGCTAATACCCCCACCCATACTATGGCCAATTAAAATGATCCGGGAAGGTACAGGGAAGGACTCTCCACTTTTTGCATAGGTAATGACTTCGTCCAAATCTTTAAGTTCTTTGCTAAAGGTATTGTGACCAAAAGATTCCAGATCATCGAATACATCAATATCTTCTTTGCTCATTCCATTGTGGGAGAAGTTGAATTTGAGGAAGCTAAAGCCGTTATTAGCAAAATAGTCAGCGACTAAATGATGAGTGCCCCAGTCTTTAAAGCCTTTAAATCCATGAACGAATATGATCATAGGGGCATTTTCAATTTGATCATTCAGGATGTAATCTATATGTATTGCTTTGTTTTCTGATCCTGGTATATGAGTTTTTTGTATTTTCATGGTAAGAGAATAAGCTGTAATATATTGAATATTGGTTAAACAGTAGGTTAATAAATGATGTTTTTATTATTTGATAGCGAGCTTGATTGTATTATTTAGTTGTTTGTTGCTGTATATTGCTGATTCGCAATTGGTTGAATTCTTTAATATTTGAAGATTTTAGCTTGCTCTTATTTATAAACGATCTAAATACCTCTGTTTTACAAAGGAATGACAGCCGCTTAAGGCCGTATTGATACATTTGTTGAAGGTTTTTTAAACATACTCAGAGTTGAAACAATTAAAAGTTTTAGCATTTACACATCAGCAGATTGATCTACAGGATCTAGGAAAATTAGTAATTTGCAATCAGTCTCTGATTGGCAAATTAGACTTTGTCAGGCAAAAGTTTGACATTCCAGAAATCTTCTATATCGGCACCTGTAATAGGGTTGAATTTGTATTTTGTGCATCGCAAACTATCAGTCTTTCTTTTATAAGGGAATTTATATCATCGTTGGACTTCTGTATCCCAGAAGACAAGATGGAAGATTTTATTAGTAAAGTCAAGTTCTACGAGGATCAAGATGCGTTTAATCATCTTTTGCGTATTTCCTGTTCATTGGAAAGTCTTGTTGTAGGGGAGAAAGAAATTCTTTCTCAGGTACGTAAAGCTTATGAACAATGCAGAGAAGCAGGATTTACGGGCGACTATCTTCGCATGATCATGGGTCAGGTTGTTAAAACCGCCAAACAGGTTTATACGGATACGAATATTTCCAAAAATCCGATCTCAGTTGTATCTCTTGCATACCGTAAGCTACGCGATCTGAACATGTGTGCTAACTCCCGGATCCTTATTATCGGGGCAGGAGAAACTAATAAGAATATATCTAAATATCTTCAAAAGCATAAATACTCCAATTTTTCTGTGTTTAATCGTACCCTGTCTAAAGCAGAAGATTTAGCAAAAGAATTGCAGGGAGAAGCATACAGTTTGGAGGAGTTAAAAAACTATAAGAAAGGATTTGATGTAATTATTACTTGCACTAGTTGCACTGAACCAATTATTACCAATTCGATATATCAATCTCTTTTGAATGGAGAAACGGATAAAAAGGTGATTGTAGATCTCGCTATACCCAATGATACAGACCCTGATGTTATTTCAAACAATCCGGTTACTTTTATAGAAGTAAGAAGTTTACAGGAAGTAGCTAATCAAAATATGCAGGAGCGTTATCAAGAGTTGGTTCATGCAGAAGTAATTATAGAACAAAATATAAACGAATTCAAACCTATACTACGACAACGGCGTATTGAGCTTGCCATGCGTGATGTTCCAATTAAGATTAAAGAAATTAGAAGGATGGCTGTGGACTCGGTTTTTGCTGATGATATAGGACAACTAGATAGTAATTCGAGGGAAGTTTTAGAACGTGTTATCAATTACATGGAAAAGAAATATATCAGTGTTCCTATGGTTATGGCAAAAGAAATTTTGGTTAATAATAGTTAATTTGCTTCATCCTTGTAAAGCAAATGCAATATTCTTTATTTTTGCAAAAAGGCTAATTTTATTTTGGATAGAAAACTTATCATTGGAACACGGGGAAGTGAGCTTGCTCTCTGGCAAGCGAATTTTGTAAAAGATAGGCTTTTAGAGCTAGGTGTAGAAGCGGATCTTAAAATTATTAAAACTCAGGGAGACAAGATCCTTAATTTACGATTGGATAAACTGGAAGGTAAGGGGTTCTTTACTAAAGAATTAGAAGAAGGGCTGCTCGATAACTCTATTGATATAGCTGTTCATTCACATAAAGACTTACCTACTCAACATCCTGCTGGATTAATCATCGCAGCGGTATCTGAACGCGAAGATCCTCATGAACTTCTGTTAATATTAAAGGATTGTGTCGATATCAAACAAAAGCTATCCGTAAAGTATGGCGGCATGGTTGGTACCTCATCTAATCGTAGAAAGGCACAATTACTTGCTGTACGCCCTGACTTAGAAATTGAAGACCTTCGGGGAAATGTCCCTACGCGGATACAGAAATTAAGGGACGAGGACTATGATGCCATTATCATTGCTAAAGCGGGGGTATTTCGCCTTGGAATTGATTTGAGTGAGTTTCATGTAGAAGAAATTGATCCGACAGAATTTATTCCATCTCCGGCACAAGGAGTATTGGCCATTCAAATTCGCGAGGGCAATCAGGATTTATATGATTTACTTCAAGGGTTGCATCATGCAGACGTTGCGGAAGTTATTGCAGTGGAGCGGAAGGTACTTAACTTATTTAATGGAGGTTGCCATATGCCGCTAGGCTGTTTTTGTAGAAAAGAAAATGGTAAATTTCAGGTTTGGACTTCTAAAGCTGACGAAGGGGATTCATTTCCAAGCAGGCTCTTTATTGAATCCGATACCGCAGATGGCTTAGCCGAACGAATCGTTGCCAAGTTTTCCAAACAGCGTAAATATCCTTCAAAAGTATTTATAACCCGTGAAATCTCTGAATATAGTTATTTCAGAAAAGCAATGGAGGCTAATGGGATTTCAATTGATGGCCGCTCATTGATCCGTACCTTTCCCATTATTAATAAGCTGGATCCTTATATTTTACGTGATGTAGACTGGATATTTTTTAGTAGTAAAAATGCGATTGAATATTTTTTTAATTTAGATCCACAGTTGTCTAAGAAGACCAGGTTTGGTGTTTTAGGACGAGCATCTGAAGAAACACTTAGACGGTTTGGAAAAGTACCGCATTTTAACGGAGAGGAAGAAGGCATTCACACCACAGAGATTGCCAAAGAATTTGCCAGTATTGCAGGAGGCTCTAAGATTTTGTTTCCTGGAGCAAAAGGATCTTTGCGTACCATTCAGCAAATGTTACCCGAGGGTACCCGAATCATTGATTTGCCGATCTATGAAACTGTTTTAGAAGAAAAAGTAGAACAATCACATGCAGATGTGTTGATATTTACAAGTCCGTCCAATGTAGAAGCTTATTTTGAGGATAATTTAATAGAACCCGAACAAAAGGTTATATGTATTGGCCGATCAACAGGAAAGAAATTTGATGAAATGGGTGTAAGTTATACTTTGCCCTATTCGCCAGATGAATTGGGTTTGTCTGAAGCCGTATTCGGGCTATAATAAATAAAAACTATGTTACAAAGACCAAGAAGAAATAGAAAAAGTGAAGTCATTCGTCAGATGGTTAAAGAAACTCATTTGTCGGCATCAAACCTAATATTTCCTCTTTTTATAATAGATGGGATCAACCAGAAAACGGAGATCTCTTCTATGCCGGGGATCTTCCGTTATTCCGTAGATAATTTATTAAGGGAAGTAGAGAGCTGCATGAAGCTTGGCTTAAAATCTTTTGATCTTTTCCCGCGCATTGATGATTCTTTAAAAGATAAATACGCTACTGAAAGTTACCGGGAAGGTTCTTTATATCTCAAGGCAATCTCTGAGGTTAAACACTATTTCCCTGAAGCATGTGTCGTTACTGATGTGGCAATGGATCCTTATAGTTCAGATGGTCATGATGGTATAATAGAAAATGGTGTCATTCTTAATGATGAAACACTAGAAGTATTGGGAAAAATGGCTCTGGCACATGCTCAGGCAGGTGCTGATATCATTGCTCCATCCGATATGATGGATGGTAGAATTGGATATATCCGCCAGGTACTGGATGAAAATGGATTCACCAATGTCTCCTTGATGTCGTACTGTGCGAAATATGCCAGTGCATTTTATGGACCTTTCCGCGATGCATTAGGATCAGCGCCTAAGTCTGGAGATAAAAAATCCTATCAAATGGATCCGTCAAATCAGCGTGAAGCGTTGATAGAAGCTACTCTTGATGAGCAGGAAGGTGCGGATTTTCTTATGGTAAAACCTGCATTGCCTTACCTGGATGTAATTAAGTTGCTAAAAGATCATTCGGATCTGCCGATAGCGGCTTATAATGTTAGTGGTGAATATTCGATGATCAAGGCTGCTGTTCAAAATGGATGGTTAGACGAACAGCGTGCTATAACTGAGGTTTTGACTAGTATCCGTAGGGCTGGAGCGACCGCTATTTTGTCTTATCATTCTAAAGAGGTTCTACTTAACAATTGGATTTAAAAATTAAAAATTTCATTATGTCTGATTTTTCAACATTCCATGAACAACCTATAAATACGACAAGTTTGCCGGATATTAGCAGAACGCAATCAGCTGCACTATATGAAAAAGCTTTGCGCTATTTTCCGGGAGGAGTAAATTCACCTGTGAGGGCATTTAAATCAGTGTTTGGCACCCCCCTTTTTATTAAAAAAGGAGATGGTTGTACGGTTTGGGATGCTGATGGAAACCAATTTGTAGATTTCTGTTGTTCATGGGGACCATTGATTTTGGGACATAATAACCCGGTTGTAAAAGATCATGTGTTACAAGCGATTGATAATGGAATGAGTTTTGGAGCACCCACTGAACTGGAGAATGACCTGGCCTCTCTAATTTTATCAAATAATAAAAAGATTGAAAAGTTGCGTTTTGTAAGCTCAGGTACAGAGGCTGTGATGTCTGCTATCCGACTGGCAAGGGGTTATACCAAGCGGGATAAGATCCTGAAATTTGATGGTTGCTACCATGGACATGTTGATTCGCTATTAGTAAAAGCAGGTTCAGGTTTAGTTACTTTTGGAGAAACATCTTCTGCCGGAGTGCCTAAAGGATTTGCTGATGAAACTATTGTGATTCCTTTAAACGATAAACATGCTGTAAAGGCAGCCTTTGATCAGTTTCCCGGACAAATTGCTGCCATTATAATTGAAGGAATTCCTGCTAACAATGGGTTATTAATCCAGACCAAGGAATACATTCAGTTTTTAAGAGAAATATCAAAGGAGAATCAGTCATTGCTTATTTTTGATGAAGTAATTACAGGTTTCAGATTAGGGTTTGAAGGAGCTGCTGCCTATTATGAGGTAAACCCTGATATAATTACTTATGGTAAGATTATTGGTGGTGGTATGCCGGTAGGTGCTTACGGTTCATCTGCTAAAATAATGGGACATGTTTCTCCAGAGGGGTCTGTTTATCAGGCAGGAACACTGTCTGGGAATCCCGTAGCTATGGCTGCCGGGGTAGGTCAGTTATCCCAATTATTAAAACCTGATTTTTATGAAAAGCTGAATGCAAAAGCAGCTGAATTTGTTGAGGCTATACAAGAATTTGCAAATAAAAGAGGTTATAAGTTTAAAGTGTTTACTGTAGGATCCATGTTTTGGTTTGCGTTTACAGATCAAAATATTCAGGCTGCTGCAGAAATTGATGCATCAAGTATGGTGTATTTTAAGGTGATGCATCGCGAATTATTGAACAGGGGAGTCTACTTGGGTCCCTCAGGTTATGAAATAGGATTTGTTTCGGCTGCGCATACTGCAGCTGATCTCGACAAAGCAAAAAAAGCTATATTTGATAGTCTGGATATTGTATTTTTAAAAGAATATGCGTAAATCTCTGATCATATTTTATGCTTTAATTATTTATGCGCTAGCAGAGCTTATCTGGTGGGGAGTACTGCTAATAGAAGTTCAGCCTGAACGTCAGGCAATGATCCTTGGAGAGGGCGCTGTTTTTCTTTTTCTTTTTTTAACTGGAGCTTATCATCTTCATAAGACCTTGAACAAAGAAAGGATGCTGAAGGAACAGCAAAAAAACTTTTTATTGTCGGTTACGCATGAGTTAAAATCGCCTTTGGCATCTATTAAATTATATATTCAGACCATTTTAAAACGGAATCTGGATAAGGAACAGATTCATTCTTTTTTGAATAATTCCTTAAAGGATATTGAAAGACTGGATGACCTGGTTGAAAATATGCTTCTTGCCACACGAATTGATAATCATTCTTATTCGTTTCCTAAGGAGAAATTTAACCTTACTGAAGTAATCAGGAATGTAGCGAGCCGACTTCAGATCCATACCTGTAGTTCTCAGATTATTAATCTCAATATAGAGCCTGATATTTTTATTACAGGTGATCGTTTTGCACTTACACTGGTAGTCTCAAATCTGATTGAAAATGCAGTAAAGTACTCTCCGCCCTGTGAAGAAATTAAAGTTGAATTGAAGCGAATGCCCCTGGAAGTGAGCCTCACTGTGGCAGATAAAGGTATTGGTATTAAGGATGAAGAGAAGATTCGCATCTTTGAAAAGTTTTATCGTGTAGGAAGTGAAGATACACGTAAAACTAAAGGGACTGGTCTTGGTTTATACATTGTAAAACAGGTGCTGGATAGGCATCTGGCATTTATTAAAGTGAAGAATAACCGGCCTGCCGGAAGTATTTTCGAAGTAACATTTAACACAGATGGCCACTAAACAAAGAATTTTATTAGTAGAGGATGAAGAACATCTTCTTGAAGCAATAAAGCTTAATCTTGAGCTTGAAGGTTACAAAGTAACCACAGCAATTGATGGAAAGAAAGCGTTGAAAATTTTCAAAGAAGAGCGATTTAATTTGATCTTACTGGATGTGATGCTTCCTGAAATTGATGGATTTCAGGTTGCGGAAACAATTAGACTGGAGAATACGGAAGTTCCTATTATGTTTCTTACCGCAAAAAATACCAATGAAGACAAGATCAACGGACTTAAAAAAGGTGCCGATGATTATTTGGTGAAGCCATTTAATTTGGAAGAGTTAATACTTCGTGTGAACAACTTGGTGAAGCGTGGTTTAACCGGCGATGACAAGAAGGAATTGAACACTTATAAAATTGGAGATAAAACGATCTACTTTAATTCATTCGAACTTAGGAATGATGATGGGTCAGTGACTCCTCTTACTAAAAAGGAAACCATGTTGCTTAAGCTTCTTATTGAAAGAAGAAATGAAGCAGTATCGCGTGAACAAATTCTCGAAACGGTGTGGAATTATGATGTATATCCATCTACCCGGACAATCGATAACTTTATCCTGACTTTTAGAAAGTATTTTGAGCCGGATCAAAAGAATCCTATATACTTCCATTCTATAAGAGGAGTCGGTTATAAGTTTACAGAAAGTCATTAAGAATGATCACAAATAAGGTCCGCTTTATTCTGATCGCTTTAGCTGTTGTATTGCTTGCCTGGACGATTACAAAGCAAGAATATCAAGCATCAGCTTTAGTTGCTTTAGGGATCTTACTTTTGATTATTAGTTACTTAAGAGATGGTACTGTCGTATTGGCTGCCCGATCGTTTCAGCGAAATGACTATGACAAAACGGAAAAGTTACTGCAAGAGATTAAATATCCGGAGCGCTTAAGGGCGAAAAGAAGAGGTTATTACGAATTTATTTATGGCAACATTGAATTAAAGCGTCTCAATTATGAAGAAGCTGAAAGGCATTTTCAAATTGCTAGCCGTTTTCCCTTGAGAAATGGAAATGATAAAGCGTACGTGATGGTGCACTTGGCTAATCTTAGCCTTCGAAAGCATGAGTCTGATCGCGCCGAAGCATATCTTGTCAAGGCTCGAGAACTAAAAACAAGTTCAAGAGTGAAGGATATTATATTAAAAATTGAGAAAGAAATACAAAAAAGATTTGAGCAATAAACAAAAAGACTCGTTATTTATTAAGGCAGCATTTTCCCTACCAACTGAACGTCCTCCTATTTGGATGATGCGTCAGGCTGGACGTTTTATGAAAGAGTACTGGGAAATCAAAAACAAATATTCCTTTCTTGAAATGTGCAAAACGCCCGAAATAGCTGCTGATGTAACGATGTTACCAGTAAACCTATTGGGTGTCGATGCTGCAATTCTTTTCTCTGATATACTGGTCACCGCTGAAGCGATGGGAGGCGACTTAAGCTTTACACAAGGGGTTGGTCCCCGTTTTGCAAATCCTGTTCGTTTAAAACAAGATGTAGAAAGGTTAACAACTGATGTATCAGAAAAGCTTCAATATGTCCCTGAAGCAATTAAAGTCATTCAACAAAGACTTGATGGATCAATTCCTTTAATTGGTTTTGCAGGAGCACCTTTTACCGTGATGAGCTATTTAGTGGAAGGAGGGTCATCAAAAGATTTTAAACTCACCAAGTTGATGATTCATAATCAACCTGAATTGGCTCATCAGTTGTTAAATAAAATAGCTGATGTAACTATTACCTATTTGAATATGCAAATAGAAGCAGGTGTAAATGCTGTTCAGCTATTTGATAGTTGGGCACTTGCTCTTTCATGGGATGATTATAGAGAATTTGCTCATCAATATAACGTGAGGATTCTTGCTGGTTTAAACCGCAAAGATATTCCGGTTATTTCTTTCTGTAAGGGAAGTTCGGTTTTCGCTTCTATGATGGCGGAAGCAAAGCCTGATGTGATTTCTGTGGATTGGAATGCTGATTTACTTGATATTAAGAAGATGCTTCCTGCCGGTATAGCCGTTCAAGGCAACCTTGATCCGCATATTTTATATGCGGATAAAAAAGTAATTCGCGAGCGAATTCTTAAATTGCATGAGCGGATGAAGGGAGAGAATGGTTTTATATTCAACCTTGGTCATGGTATAATGCCGGATATTCCTTTTGACCATGTCAAGTATGCAGTTGACGTAATCAAAAATGAACTTACTAATACTTAAAATTCAATCCTTTGTTGTATTTATATGTAAAAGCTATTCACATCATTTTTGTCATCTGCTGGATGGCAGGGCTATTCTATATCGTACGGTTATTCATCTATCATATAGAAGCTAATGATAAAACCGAGCAGGAGAGAATTGTCCTTCATCCCCAGTTTGAGCTTATGGAAAGCCGACTTTGGAATGTAATTACGACGCCTGCAATGCTAATTTCATTGTTGGCAGGAGTATATATGCTTTATCTAAACCCTTACCTTTTGGAAATGGACTGGATGTGGGTGAAACTATCTTTTGTAGTTGGCTTGCTGGTTTACCACTTCATTTGTCAAAAAATCATGCTTCAACTCAGGAAAGGAGTCTTTAAATGGACATCAATGCAACTGCGTGTTTGGAATGAAGTGGCAACGTTACTTCTTTTTGCAATTGTTTTTGTAGTCATATTAAAGAATGCGCTTAATTGGATCTATGGTCTGGTTGGCCTTTTTGTATTCATGATCATAATTATGATAGCAGTTAAGATTTACAAATATTTCCGTTTAAAAAATTAATCTGGAATACATCCAATGGGTGAATTCTCTTACTGAAATACCCCATGAAAAAGCTTCTTTTGCTGATCCTTTGTATTCATTCAGCCCAGTTTGTAAGCGCTCAAATAAAGAACGATTCATTGGAGTACAGAATTCGTCCGGATAGTTTAAGGACTGGTGAATTATATTTAAGTATTCATAATTTTAATTTTTTAAGGAACTATGAGTTCTTTAGTAAATTTCAGGATGGTTATACCCTATACGGTACTCAACTTGAACCTCAGCTTGTCTATTATGCTAATCCAAAACTGGTCCTGACTGCAGGTATCCATATGCGTAAAGATTTTGGAGGGAAAGGTATTTATAAAACTTATCCTTTATTCAGTATTAAATATCAAAATAAAGATTTGGTATTTATAAATGGCGTTTTAGAGGGAAATATCCAGCACCGGTATATAGAACCAATATTTGATATGGAGCGCAAAATAACGAACCCAGTTGAGTATGGAACGCAGTTGCAGATTACTAAGCCTTCTTTTTTTATGGATGTATTCCTGAATTGGAATAATATGATCTATAAATATTCCGGCGAACAAGAGCAATTGTTTGCTGGTGGAACAGCAGATATCAGCTTATTTAAATCTGTCCGGGCAAAATTAACACTTCCCTTACAAGTACTCGCTTTTCATCAGGGAGGGCAGATTGATACCATAGACGCCCCTTTAAAGACCATAATTAATGGTGCCGCTGGTTTAAAGTTCAATTATAAACTAGGAAAGGTTTTCCAGTCTGTATTTACAGAGAATTACTTGGTTAAATATATTGATCACTCCTCTACTCACCTCCAGGCGTATAATAGTGGCAAGGGTTTGTTTCTTAATGCAGGAGTTGAAAGTAAATTCGGAGACCTTATCTTCTCCTATTGGCATGGTAATTCGTATATCTCATCAGCAGGAATGCCTCTTTATCAATCTGTTTCTTACAACGTAGGCAACGAAGGTTATACAGAGAAAATTCGAGAACTGCTTTTGGTTAGATATGTTTACAAAAAGAAACTTGTTCCTAATTTATACCTTGATTTCCGGGTAGAACCTGCATTTGATTTGGGCAATAATGCTTCTAAATCATTTGACTTTCATCATTCCCTATTTTTGGTCTACAAGCAGGAGTTTAGACTATTGGGAAATAAATAGTCCTCCTCATGCAACCTTTGTTGCCAAATGGTCATCTAGATTTTAATAACATGAAAGCTAGTCATCAAGTACTTATTTTAGACCTACTGGATGGTTGCAGGCAAGAAGATCCACATACCCAGGAACTTTTATATAAGTTGATGGCTTCCAAAATGCTTGGGGTATGTATGCGTTATGCCAGGGATCAATTTCAAGCTGAAGATATGCTGCAACTTGGATTCGTCAAAGTGTTTAAAAAAGTGAAAGACTTCAGAGAAGAAGGCTCCTTTGAGGGATGGATAAGGCGGGTAATCTTAAATACGGCTATTGAAGTTTACCGGAAAGAGCAGAAACATTTAAATATTGTAGACTTGGCTGATGTACATGATGCACCTCAGCAAATGTTTAATATGGATGGTTTGGAAGTGAAAGACTTGTTAGCAATGATACAGGAATTGTCTGCTGGATATAGATTGGTATTTAATCTGTATGCCATAGAAGGCTATTCACATAAGGAAATTGCTGAGCAATTAGGGATATCAGAGGGTGCATCTAAATCACAGTTGTCAAGAGCGCGCACGATATTAAAAGGGAAATTGGCTAAAACGGAGGGGATAAATTATGAAAACACAAACAGATAACGACTTTGATAAGTTGTTTAAAGATAGACTGGAAGATATTGAACTTGTGCCTTCACAAAAGGTTTGGGCAAAAATATCCAGTGATATCAGTTTGCCAGTAAAAAATAAAAAGAGAATACCATTAATATGGCTTGTAGCTGCAAGTATCTCTTTACTTTTTGTTTTAAGTTTAGTACTGATTCCAGGAAAAGAACCTATAAAACTTCAGGCTTCAATTCAGCCTTCCACTGAATATAAGGAACCTGTTATTCCGGTAAAAGCAAAGCGTGGTTCAGTAGGTAGACTCAAAGGAATTGTATTTCTTAATAGACTTGCATCCATGCGTGTAGAAAAAGATAAACGCTTAAAATCATACAAGATAACAGGAAAAGCAATCGCTGATAACATAAAGAATTTACCCTTATTAACTGAAGTAAACGTGGAAAATCCTGTTGTAATATTACCTCCTGTTGTAATATTAAAGGAAGAAACTGTAGTTATTGCCTCTATTCCCTCCTTCATTGCGATGCATGACCCTAGTGTTCTCAAGGAGATAAATCCCCGGAGAATAAATAATGAGCAAACTACAGACGTTGATTACCAGGATAAACAAACCGGAATTCGATCTATTGGTGACCTTGTGAACTTTGTAGTCCGCCATGTTGATCATCGGGACGAGAAAATTATAGAATTTTCCAATCATGATGAGGGATCTTCCCTAACTGGAATTAATTTGGGCCTTATTAAAATAAGAGCAAAACAAAATGACATCAAATCTAATTAATCAAATATTTATGAAACCTTTAGTTCTCTTCTCCCTGTTTCTTGTATGTATTCAAACTGGATTTGCATCGTTCAAACCTGATACAACAATAAAATACTCTTCTAGTTCTGATTCAACTATAACAAGATCCTCTTCTAATTCCGATACAACAGTAATTAAAAAGAGTAAAAATGTAAGATTTGAATGGTCCATTGGTAAAAATGATAGTGATAGTTCGAAGTCAATACGTACACACAGAAAGGCTCCTGGCGTTATATATGGACTAACGTTATCCCGATTTGATTTAGGGTTTTCCAAATTAGTCTATAACGGAAGTTTTACACTTTCTGACGCTAACAATTTTCTTGAATATAACGGATGGAAAACCACTACAGTAGGATTTGATCTTTTACAGTTCGGCTATCGGTTCAATAGTAGCTTTAAAATATATTTAGCTGCTGGCTTTGATTGGACGCTTATACGTTTAAAAAAGAATATTACAATGAGTAGGAATTCTCCCGTATTAGCTTATGAGGTCTCTGACGTTGAGTTTGACAAAAATAGATTTTCTTCTACTTATATTCGATTACCGCTATCTTTTGAATGGAGATCAAAGGATGATAATCGTGGAAACAAATTCAGATTAATAGCTGGTCCTGATATGGGATTTTTACTTAATGGAAAAGTCAAGCAAAAAAGCAGTGAGAATGGTAAACAGAAATTCAATGATAACTACCATTTTGCCACATTCAGGTATGGCGCTTTTGCCCGAATAGGTTATGGAGGAACAGGTTTATTTGCAAAATATTACTTTAACGATATGTTTGAGAATAGTCCGGCTCAGGAAGGTTTACAAAATATGTCCTTTGGGGTATCCTTAGGGTTTTAATCAATGAGCTAAGAAACAGATAACCAAATTTGTTTAGGCTTATCTGCTTTAATACGTTAAAAGCTTGATTTTTATTTATATTTAAAAATACTTAGTCACCCTGCTAATTCCTGATCAAGGACCGCAGGGTTTTTTAATTCATATTGCACATGATAAATCAACCTGCTATTGAGCTCAAGCACGTTACAAAATTATATAATACACAACCGTTATCTGGTGTTGAATCAATTAATCTAACGATACAGACAGGAACAATAACTGTAATTGCTGGTGCTAGTGGAAGTGGGAAGAGTACATTGATAAAGCTTATATCCGGACTTATGAGTCCTGATTCAGGTGAAGTTTATTATCAGGGAAAGCATGTAGCTGGTCCATCAGAAAAACTCATTCCAGGACATGATGCTATGAAAACCGTAGCTCAAGATTTTAATCTCAATATCTATGCAAAAGTGTACGATAACATAGCAGGATTGTTATCCAATACCGATCTTAAAGGTAAGCAGCGTAAAACTTTTGAAGTAATGGAGTTTTTAAAAATTGATCATCTAGCTCAAAAGCGGGCAGTAGATTTGAGTGGAGGAGAGCAGCAACGCGTAGCTATAGCACGTGCAATCATTACTGGTCCGGAAGTACTCTTGTTAGATGAACCATTTAGCCAGGTAGATGCCATGTTTAAGAATGAGTTAAGAGCCGATATTCGACGCATGGCTACCTATTTGGGTATCACGGTCGTACTGGTTTCTCATGATCCTCTTGATGGTCTGTCTCTCGCTGATAACATGGTGATTATTAAAGATGGGAAATTAGTAGAGGAGGGTAGTCCCTATGATTTATATAATCATCCAAAAGAACTATATACAGCAACATTATTAACAAACTGTAATGTGCTTCCTTCAGAAGACGCCGCCATAGTAGGCATCTTCTCTGAAAAGGATAATGTTGTCATTTATCCGGAATGGATTGTATTTAATGACCGTGGACTTAACTGTTTCATTAAAGAATGCCTTTTTAAAGGATTCTATGAGGAGGTGGTGTTAGAGTACCAAGGAGTCATTTTACGTGCATTAAGCCAAAGTCCGGGCAAATATAAAAAGGGGAGTTGGATACAAGCAGAACTGACTCGTTTTTATGAGTATTGAATTCATAATGATAGATATTAAGCTATACCAGATATTCAAATAATGTTTTGTCTCTATTAATCTCTTTATAATCAAATCGATGTGCCTCCATTCTTTGGATAAGTGAAGCATAATCATCATTAGATTTAAGTTCAATTCCTACTAATGCTGGTCCAAACTCTCTTTGTGTTTTTTTTATAAATTCAAAACGAGTAATATCATCTGTTGAACCTAATACATGATTGACAAATAACTTCAAAGCACCCGGACGTTGTGGGAAACGGATCACAAAGTAATGTTTGAGCCCTTCATATAACAAGGAAAGCTCTTTTATCTCTTGCATGCGTTCAATATCATTATTCCCTCCGCTGATAATACAAACTACTTTTTTACCTTTAATCTGGTCCTTGCAAAGATCAAGGGCAGCGACAGATAATGCCCCCGCAGGCTCGGCAACAATGGCATCCTGGTTGTAAAGTTGTAATATGGTGGTACAAACCTTTCCTTCGGGCACTAAAATGATACCATCCAGTACTTCTTTACAGATCGAATAAGTTAGTTCTCCCACACGCTTCACAGAGGCACCATCAACGAAATTGTTTATCTCATCTAAGGTTACAGGACCTCCATTCTCGAAGGCCTTAGTCATGGAAGGTGCACCCTGTGGTTCAACTCCCCAAAGTTTAATAGCAGGGTTTTTCTGTTTGAAGTAGCTCCCGGAGCCGGCAGCTAGTCCCCCTCCGCCAATAGGTATCAATATTACCTCTGCATCTTCAAGATCCTGCATGATTTCTACCCCTACTGTTCCCTGACCTTCAATGATGTTATAATTATCAAATGGGGGTATGAAATTCATGTCATGGTCTTTGGTATAGATCAATGCTTCCCGAAGGCAGTCATCAAAAGTATCTCCCACCAAAATGATTTCAACCATTCCGTCTCCAAACATTCTTGTTTGGTCAAGCTTCTGTTTGGGTGTTATTTCAGGCATGAAAATTACGCCACGTGTATTTAGCTTTCTGCAAGAGAAAGCAACGCCTTGAGCATGATTTCCCGCACTAGCACATACCACACCCTTTGATAGCTGCTCTTCAGAAAGTTGAACGATCATATTGTAGGCTCCTCTGAGCTTATAAGATCGTACTATTTGCAAATCCTCTCTTTTGAGATACACTTCACAATCGTATTTAACGGATAGTCTGGAATTGTATATTAATGGAGTACGTTTGATTACTTCTTTTAACCGTTCAGCAGCTATTTTCGGGTTGAATTTAACTTCAAGATCTGACATGTATATATTTATGAATCGAAAAGGCAAATTTAAACAGTAATATGGGATATTAGTACCTTTTCTTATAAAAAGAAAGGCTGTCACCCGTATAAGGAACAGCCTTTCTTTTTATAAGAATTCAAATCGTATTAAACAAGTGTTATTCAAACCGAACAAAGGGATCTAATTGTTTTATACCCTGCAATCCTTTTAGAATCAAGCGATGTTAGCAGCTAACCAATCACCCACTTCAGTAGTTTTATACGCTTTTTTGCCTTTAACTACGATGTCTTCAGTTACAATACCTTCATCTAAAGATTTATTCACAACAGATCTGATTAATTCTGCTTCTTCTTTCAAACCGAAAGCATCTTCAAACATCATTGCAGCAGATAAAACTGTTGCTAATGGATTGGCAATATCCAGTCCTGCTGCCTGAGGGTAAGAACCATGTATAGGCTCAAATAATGATGTATGCAAACCAATCGAAGATGAAGGCATTAATCCCATTGAACCTGATATAACGGAAGCTTCATCTGTTAAAATGTCGCCAAATAAGTTTTCAGTGATCAATACATCATATGAACTTGGCCATTGAACCAGGCGCATCGCTACCGCGTCAACAAATTCGTAACTAACCTTTACTTCAGGGTAATCTTTTTCCATGGCCTGAACGGTTTCTCTCCATAAACGGGAGGACTCCAGAACGTTCGCTTTGTCTACACAGCATAATTTTTTACTTCGGCTCATCGCCATTTCAAAACCTAATTTAGCTAGACGCTGCACTTCAACTCTTGTATAGGTACAGGTATCGAATGCGGTATTTCCATCGTCTTTACGGCCCCTCTCTCCAAAATAAATTCCACCCGTTAACTCACGTAATATGATCAAATCAGTACCTTCAATTCGCTCTCTTTTTAAAGGAGAGTTATCAATTAAAGAAGGAAAAGTAAATGTTGGACGAACGTTTGCAAACAAGCCTAATTTCTGGCGCATTTTTAACAAACCTTGTTCCGGACGAACAGTAGCTTTTGGGTCATTATCATAACGGGGATGCCCGATAGCGCCGAATAAAACAGCATCTGCTGCCATACAAACAGCATGAGTTTCATCAGGATAGGGCTCACCAACAGCATCTATAGCTGCAGCACCAGTAAGTGCGGAAGTCCAATTCACCTCATGGTTAAATTTAATTGCTACTGCGTTGACTACTTTTACAGCCTGGTCTATTACTTCAGGTCCTATTCCATCTCCGGCTAAAAGAGCTATATTTAATTTCATTTTTATTTAGTTATTCTCGTTAAGTATTGATTCTTAGATAATATTTAACATCTTCTGTGTCGATTTAATGGCACATACCGTTTGATCGGAATCTAATCCCCTTGTGATAAAAGTTTTATGTGTGGTTTCCCAAGTGATTATCGTCTCACATAAGGCATCAGAGTGACTCCCCGGGGCTATTCTTACCGCGTAATCTACAAGTTTAGGTAAGCAAAGATCTTTCATTACGTAAATTTTAGTCAGCGCTTTCATAAAGGCATCGAACTGCCCATCACCCTGCGCACTCTCTTCAAATAATTCTCCGTGAATGCGTACACAAATAGTTGCTGATGGTCTAAGTCCTTTCGAATTTGTTAGAACGTAAGACTCTATAACCACTTTATCTTCGTACGTACTACTGTCAAGTACATCTGAAATGATATATGGAAGGTCTTCCATGGTTACCGTTTCTTTTTTGTCGCCTAGTTCGATGACTCGTTGTGTGACCTTTTTTATTTCATCATCATTTAACCTTAGGCCTAACTCCTGAAGGTTCTTTTCAATGTTGGCTTTGCCTGAAGTTTTACCTAAGGCATATTTGCGTTTTCTGCCAAACCGTTCAGGTAGCAAATCATTGAAGTAAAGATTGTTTTTATTGTCCCCGTCTGCATGAATCCCTGCTGTTTGTGTAAAAACGTTGTCACCTACAATGGGTTTATTAGCTGGTATTCTGATTCCCGAAAATGTTTCCACCAGCTTACTCACTTTATATATCGAAGACTCTTCTATAGATACCTCAATATCAGGAAGAAAATCTTTGATCACCGCAATCGCACTCGCCATCGACGCGTTGCCTGCCCTTTCACCCATTCCGTTTACGGTCAAATGTAATCCATCAACTCCTGCTTTAACTGCTTCTAATACATTTGCGTTGCCCAGATCATAATCGTTATGTGCATGAAAATCAAAATGGAAAAGAGGATACTTCAACTTCAAACCAGCAATAAAACTAAATGTCTCCGAAGGTGATAATACACCTAACGTATCCGGTAAAAGGACCCGCTCAATTTTCTGAGTAGTTAAAAAGTCTAGATATTGTATCACATATTCTTGCGAATTACGCATACCATTACTCCAGTCTTCTAAGTATACATTGGTTGTAATACCCTTTTGAGCAGCCAGACTTATAACATGAGCTACTTCTGCGAAATGTTGTGACGGCGTTTTTTTTAACTGATGAGTCAAATGATTCAAAGAACCCTTGGTTAATAAATTCTGCACCTGAACACCCGCATTTACCATCCAGTCTATGGATGTTCCATTATCAACAAATGATAAGACTTCTATTTTGTTGAGATGTTCATTAGCCTTAGCCCATTGTGTGATCGCCTTAACCGACTCCAGTTCTCCCGCTGATACCCGTGCCGAAGCAACTTCAACGCGGTCAACAGCAAGCTCTTCTATTAGGAGTTTACTGATTGTTAATTTCTCTGAAGTAGAAAATGACACGCCTGAGGTCTGTTCACCATCCCGCAAGGTCGTATCCATTATCTCAATTTTTCTCTTTTTCATGTAATGGCTTAACCGGTTATATAAGCCTCAAAAAACAGAAGTTGATGCATTGATCTGCAAAAAAGCACTCCTCTGTTTTCTAAGACTTTAATTTAGCAACATCATATCTATTAAAGAGGAAGATGTAAGGCAAACTCCTGGATCTCAGTTTTAATATTTTGTAAATAGTCAATATCATCAAATCCATTGGTCATGTTACCCTTTTTATAAGGACTGATTTCAAAGCTTTCTTGCTCTCCGGTTGAAAGAAGTGTGATCGTTTGCTCAGGAAGATTTACTTCAAGTTCAGCTCGTGGATCAGCAAAAACAGCAGTGAATATTTTCTCTAAAAATTCCGGACTAACCTGTACGGGTAACACCCCAATATTCAGACAGTTGTTTCTGAAGATATCAGCAAAAAAGCTGGATACCACACATCTGAAACCGTAATCATAAACGGCCCATGCAGCATGCTCCCTGGAAGAACCGGACCCAAAGTTTTTACCTCCAACTAATATCTTACCACTATAAACAGGGTTATTAAGAATGAAGTCTTGTTTTGGTGTGTTATCTGCATTATAGCGCCAATCGCGGAAAAGATTATCTCCGAATCCAACTCTTTCGGTAGCTTTTAAAAAACGTGCCGGTATAAGTTGGTCAGTATCTACATTTTCAATAGGTAGAGGAACTGCTGTGCTTTTTAATATATTGAAATTATCGTATGCCATTTTTTGAATTAATTAAACTTAGAAACTCAAACTAGTTCTAGTTCGTGAATTAATGTTCTAGGGTCAGTTACTACACCTGTTACAGCTGCTGCGGCAGCAACCAACGGGCTGGCTAGCATTGTTCTTGCGCCAGGACCTTGTCTGCCTTCAAAGTTTCTGTTTGAAGTACTCACCGCATACTTTCCTGCAGGTATCTTATCATCGTTCATGGCCAGACAAGCTGAGCAACCAGGCTGACGCAAAGTAAACCCTGCTTCAATGAAAATATCCAACAATCCTTCCTCTTTAATTTGAGCCTCTACAATATGAGAACCGGGAACTAACCATGCTGTTACATTGTCCGCTTTTTTCCTGCCTTTAACTAAAGAAGCGAATGCTCTAAAATCCTCAATTCGTCCGTTTGTACAGCTACCCACGAATACAAAATCGACCGGTTTGCCAACAATGGAATCACCTTCAGAAAATCCCATGTATTTTAAAGACTTTTCATAAGTAGTTACTCCTCCTTCCACATCCTCTGCATCGGGGATATGGTTAGAGATTCCCATTCCCATACCTGGATTTGTTCCATAGGTAATCATCGGCTCTATAGTCGATCCATCAAAAGTTAATTCCTTATCAAACGTAGCGTCCGCATCCGTTTTAAGCGTAAGCCAGTAAGCCATTGCTTTATCCCAAGCTTCACCTTTGGGACTAAATTCGCGACCCTTTACATAATTAAAGGTAGTTTCATCTGGTGCAATCATTCCACCACGTGCACCCATTTCAATACTTAAGTTGCAAACCGTCATCCGGCCTTCCATACTCATATTCTCAAAAACTTCTCCTGCATATTCTACAAAGTAACCTGTAGCACCTGACGTGGTCAGTTTCGATATGATATATAAGGCAACATCTTTTGGCGTAACACCAAGTCCTAATTTTCCAATCACATTGATCCGCATGCTCTTTGCTTTGGGCTGCATGATACATTGTGTAGAAAGTACCATCTCTACTTCGGATGTTCCGATACCAAAAGCGATGGCACCAAAAGCACCATGTGTTGAGGTATGCGAATCACCACATACAATAGTGGCACCTGGTTGAGTTATTCCGTATTCCGGACCTACAACATGCACAATTCCATTTTTCTGGTGACCAAGTCCCCAGTAACTAATTCCGTATTCGTTCGAGTTTGTCTCCAAAGCCTTCAACTGTTTCGCAGAAAGAGGATCGGCTACAGGCAAATGCTGATTAATTGTTGGAGTATTATGATCTGCTGTAGCAAACGTACGCTCCGGATATAATACCTTAATTCCTCTTGTTTTCAATCCTAAAAAAGCTACAGGACTTGTCACTTCATGAATCAGGTGGCGGTCAATAAATAACACATCAGGTCCACCTTCAATCTTCTTCACAACGTGTGTATCCCACACCTTGTCAAATAACGTCTTACTCATTTTTTGATATTTTATAATTCTCAAAACGCCCTTGTAGGGTTTGTCTCAATTAATTTATTGTTTATACAAATTTATTTAAAGCATCCAGATACGCATTAGCAGAAGCACGAACGATATCAGTGCTAAAGCCATATCCCATATAGGATTTATCTTCATGAATAACCCGCATGTCTACCTTACTGACATCATCACTTCCACCCTGGATAGAATGAATGTTAAATTCTTTAATCTCTACATCCGAAGCCATAATGCTTTGAATGGCATTGATTGTTGCACTAACCGGACCATTTCCAACTGCAGTAGCCTGATGTTCAATTCCTTTGTAGTTCAAATTTATTACGGCCGATGGTTCAGATTCATTGCCACAAGTAACCAGCAATGAATTGATTTTCACTCCGTTTTTGTAGTTCACTTCAGTTTCAACACCCATAAGAAATAAAAGATCATCATCCTTAATTTCCTTTTTAGCATCAGCCATCGTTAAAAAACGTTGGTAAACCTGATCCAGATCAAGGCGGTCATTGGCATAGCCTAATCGCTCTAAATGATGTTTAAGTGCATGCCGGCCACTGCGAGCCGTTAAAATTATTTCCGACTGATCAATCCCAACATCTTCAGGATTAATTATTTCATAATTCTCACGATGCTTCAATACACCATCCTGGTGGATACCAGAACTATGGGCAAAAGCATTCTTCCCAACAATAGCTTTGTTTGGTTGAACCGGCATCCGCATCATTCTGCTTACCATGCCACTCAGTTCATATATATGTTTGGTATTAATTTTATTCGTCAGATTAAGGGAATGATGCGTTTTTAGTATCATCACTACTTCCTCTAATGAAGTATTCCCTGCACGTTCGCCAATACCATTAATGGTACATTCTACCTGGCGTGCCCCATTTTGTAAACCTGATATAGTATTCGCAGTTGCTAAGCCTAAATCATTATGGCAATGAACAGAAATAATGGCCTGATCAATATTTTTTACGTTTTCTTTCAGATAAAGGATTTTGGAGCCATATTGTTCCGGAAGACAGTAGCCGTTTGTATCAGGTATATTAACTACTGTTGCGCCTGCAGCGATTACAGCTTCAATCATTTGAGCCAGATATGCATTGTCAGCTCTTCCTGCATCTTCTGCATAGAATTCAATGTCCTCTACAAACTTCTTTGCATATTTTACAGCCTCTACAGCGCGCTCTATAATTTCTTCCCTGGTACTATTGAACTTGTATTTGATATGCATATCTGATGCGCCTATCCCTGTATGGATACGTGGATGACGGGCATGTTTTAATGCTTCTACTGCACAATCAATATCTCCTTTGTTTGCACGGGTTAGTGCACAAATAATGGGGTCGCGTATAATTTTTGATAGCTCAACTACACTTTTAAAGTCTCCTGGACTCGAAATAGGAAACCCAGCCTCAATAACATCTACACCCAGGGATTGCAATTCTTCAGCGATAACAATCTTTTCCCGGGTAGTTAATTGTGAACCTGGTACTTGTTCTCCATCACGAAGTGTGGTGTCAAAAATAAATATACGATTAGGATCGTGTAACATTCTATTTGCTTTATAGCGATGTCTCTTTCGACAAGGCTTCAGTATTTTATTTATAATTTTTACAATAAAGCATTACCTAGCACCAGGCTAAGTAATGCTTTATTCAACCTATACGTTATGCTTCTACTGATTGGTTTTCAGGGCGTAAACTTCTTACAGTCTTACCTGATTGCCATATTTCACTTTCGCGAAGTTCAGTTAACTCTGCATCCAATTTTTCACGGTAATCCGGCTGACTGTTCAAATCAATTGAACGTTGAGATTCCTTACCGGTAGCAACACTTTCGTATAACTCTTCGAAAACAGGTTTAGTAGCATCTCTAAATTTCTTCCACCAATCCAAAGCACCACGCTGAGCAGTAGTTGAACAATTAGCATACATCCAATCCATACCATTTTCAGCAACTAAAGGCATCAATGATTGTGTTAACTCTTCTACAGTTTCATTGAAAGCTTCAGAAGGACTGTGTCCTTTACTTCTTAATACTTCATACTGAGCAGAGAAAATTCCCTGAATACAACCCATTAATGTACCACGTTCGCCTGTAAGGTCAGAATATACTTCTTTCTTAAAGTTGGTTTCAAATAAATATCCACTACCTACTGCAATACCCAAAGCAACAACGCGCTCAAATGCATTACCTGTAGCATCCTGGAAAATAGCATAACTTGAATTTAGTCCGCGACCCTCAAGGAACATACGGCGTAATGATGTGCCTGATCCCTTTGGAGCTACTAAAAATACGTCAACTCCAGCAGGAGGGATGATGCCGGTTTGCTCATTAAAAGTAATACCGAAACCATGTGAAAAATATAAAGCTTTACCTGGAGTAAGGTGCTTTTTAACAGTTGGCCAAAGCTCAATCTGTGCTGCATCACTTAACAAGTAACAAATAATAGTTCCTTTTTCTAGCGCAGCTTCTATTTCAAAAAGAGTCTCTCCCGGTACAAATCCGTCTTTTACTGCTTTATCCCATGATTTAGAATTTTTACGCTGACCAACGATCACGTTTATTCCATTATCTCTTTGATTAAGCGCTTGTCCGGGACCTTGTACTCCATAACCAATTACGGCTACTGTTTCATTTTGAAGTACTTTTTGTGCTTTAGATAATGGAAACTCTTCGCGGGTTACTACATTTTCTTCAACACCGCCGAAATTTAATTTTGCCATGATTTTGTGTTTTTGCTGTTAAGCTATTGTTTGTTTTTATTGTAAATATTATTCCAAAGAGCAATTACATGCTGAAAACTTTATCCCTGCTATTGAGAAACTCGTTTTCAATCACATCCTGTCCTGGTTCGATTCGCTCAAATTCACGTAATTTCCGGTTAAAGCCATCACTGTCTTTAATAATAGAAATTCGTGCACTCCGCACGAATTCAATCAGCCCGAATGGCTGTAATGCTATGATAAGAGCATCTGTTTCTGATCGGTGTCCCGTGGTTTCAAATACCGTGTAATCTTTCCGGATCACAACAGCTCTAGCCCCATTTTCACGCAGTAAACGTTCTACCAATGCCTTTTCAGCAATGATATCCGTAGGGACTTTATATAAAGCCATTTCCTGCCAGATGATATCTTCATTGGTGTTGTAATACACCTTTAAAACTTCCACCTGCTTTTCAATCTGCCGTGTTACTTTCCTTACCACATCTTCCGTTTCAGTGATCACGATATTGAAACGGTGAATACTTTCAATTTCTGATGGAGATGTATTTAAGCTTTCTATATTTATCTTTCTCCGCGTAAAAATTATCGCAATACGACCTAGAAGACCAATCTGGTTTTCAGTATAAACAGTAATGTTATATTCCTGCTTAACTATGCTTATTTCTTTCTGATTCTGATCACTCATAACGCAAGGTTCTACTATTATTTAAGTCTTATTTCACTTACACTACAGCCCTGTGGTACCATAGGAAATACATTATTTTCCTTCATTACCATTACTTCAAGGAAGTAAGATCCATTGGTATCCAGCATAGTCTGCAATGCTGTTCGAAGATCTTCTCTCTTGGAAACACTGCTTCCTGGAATGCCATAAGCTTCTGCTACCTTAATATAATCCGGACTTGTAATGTCGACAAATGAATAGCGCTTTTCCTGAAATAACTCTTGCCACTGGCGTACCATTCCCAAAAACTGGTTATTCAGTACGATGATCTTCACATCAATTCCACATTGCATGATGGTTCCCAGCTCCTGAATGTTCATTTGTATGCCACCATCCCCTATAACAGCGACTACTGTTCGATCTAACGCACCGAATTTTGCACCGATAGCAGCAGGTAATGCAAAACCCATTGTTCCTAGTCCGCCACTCGTAATATTGCTTCTCGTATTATTGAATTTACCATAACGGCATGCAATCATCTGATGCTGTCCTACGTCCGATACAATAATAGCCTCTCCCTTGGTCAGTTCATTCAAAACTTGAATCACTTCAGCCATAGTCAATTCTTCTGTTGTCGGAAATAATTCATTATCGATTACTTCTGCATGTTCCTCCCTTTCGAAACTTCTGAATTTTTCAATCCATTCTGGATGTTGTTTAGCCTCACAAGCATCCATTAATAGGGGCAATGTTTCCTTACAATCACCCCAAACAGGCACTGTAGATTGTACATTTTTATCTATTTCAGCTGGGTCAATATCCAGATGGATAACCTTAGCCTGTTTTGCATACTTATCTAAACGTCCGGTTACACGGTCATCAAACCGCATGCCTATAGCAATCAGTACATCACATTCATTCGTCAGTACATTCGGACCATAATTACCATGCATCCCAAGCATCCCTACGTTGAGCGGGTGATCACTTGGTATGGCTCCAGCCCCTAATATAGTCCAGGCAGAAGGAATACCTGTTTTTTCAATGAATGCCTTGAATTCTTCTTCAGCCCGGCCCAATAAGACACCCTGTCCCCATAGAACAAACGGTTTTTTTGCCGAATTTATAAGTGCTGCCGCTTCGGTAATATATTCTTTCCTGACAATAGGCTTCGGCCTGTAACTCCTGATGTGAGCACAAGGTTTATAACCCTCAAAATTGAATTTTTGAAGCTGTGCATTTTTGGTAATATCAATTAATACAGGACCCGGACGGCCACTTCTGGCAATATAAAAAGCTTTCGCTAGTATCTCAGGTATTTCTGTAGCATCTGTGATCTGGTAATTCCACTTGGTTATCGGAGAAGTGATATTGATGATATCAATTTCCTGAAAAGCATCTGTACCCAAAAGATGAGCAAATACCTGACCGGTGATACAAACAAGTGGAGTGCTGTCAATCTGAGCATCAGCTAATCCGGTAACCAGATTAGTAGCACCCGGACCACTAGTCGCAAAGACTACCCCGACTTTTCCTGAAGAGCGAGCATAACCTTGACCAGCATGAATTCCTCCCTGCTCGTGACGAACCAGGATATGCTTAATTTTATCCATATAATCATAGAGCGCATCATAAATAGGCATGATTGCCCCACCCGGATAACCAAATATAGTATCTACCCCCTCTGCAAGAAGCCCCTCTAATAAAGCAGCGGAACCCTTCATTTCAATTCCAGGGTTTGTTTTTTGCTCGGACAATACTTCCTGTTGTGCTGTTTCCATAATTAAATCCATTCAGGTCCTTTTTACAGTTCAGTTAATTGTTTTGTTATTTATTAGTTAAAGATCTGTTACACATCCAAGAGCAGCGTTACTTACCTGTTTTGCGTATTTATATAGAAGTCCTTTTTTAACCCTCAACTCAGGCTGAGACCATGCCGCTCTTCTTTTGGCGATTTCTTCTTCCGAAACTTTAAGTGTAATGCTTCTGTCTACCGCATTCACATCAATGATATCATTATCCTGAACCAAGCCAATTAAACCACCATCAAAAGCTTCAGGAGTAATATGACCCACTACAAAACCATGAGTTCCTCCACTAAAACGCCCGTCTGTAATCAGTGCAATGGTCTTACCTAAACCTGCACCGATGAGTGCTGAAGTTGGTTTTAACATTTCCGGCATGCCGGGAGCACCTCTTGGACCAACATTACGGATCACGACAACATCACCATGTTGCACACGACCATTGCTTATTCCATGAATTAATTCAAACTCACCATCAAATACGCGGGCCGGACCTTCAAAACGCTCACCTTCTTTACCACTTATTTTAGCCACACTTCCACCTTGAGCAAGGTTTCCATATAAAATTTGTAAATGTCCTGTTGCTTTAACAGGTGTTTCAATAGGAAGAATAACTTTTTGATTTTCAAAATCAATTGCAGGAACATCAGCCAAATTTTCAGCTATTGTTTTTCCTGTACAAGTGATGCAATCACCATTCAACCAACCCAGATCTAAAAGATATTTCATCACAGCCGGTACCCCGCCCATATTATGAAGATCCTCCATCATGTATTTCCCACTTGGCTTCATATCTGCAAGAACAGGTATCCTGTTACTCACTTCCTGAAAATCATCCTGAGTTAATTCTATGTCTACACTATTCGCCATTGCAATAAGGTGCAATACCGCATTGGTAGAACCACCAAGAACCATCAAAAGAACTATAGCATTTTCAAATGCCTCCCTCGTCATGATGTCCTTCGGCTTAATATCTAATTCAAGTAAATTTTTGATTGCTTTACCAGCATCCAGACATTCTTTGTTTTTAGCATCACTCAATGCCGGGTTTGAAGAAGAATAAGGTAAACTCATTCCTAATGCCTCAATAACTGAAGCCATCGTATTTGCGGTATAAATTCCGCCACAAGCACCAGCACCCGGACAAGCACGTTTAATGATCTCTTTAAAGTCGATCTCATCCATTTCGCCGGCAATCTTTTTTCCAAGCGCTTCAAATGCTGATACGATATTCAGGTCCTCTCCTTTATAATGACCTGGTGCGATTGTACCACCATACACCATTATAGAAGGACGATTTAAACGGCCCATTGCCATAATAGATCCCGGCATATTCTTATCACAACCAGGAAGCGCAATTAAACCATCATAGTATTGAGCTCCACAAACAGCTTCAATAGAATCTGCAATCAGATCGCGGCTAACTAAAGAATAACGCATTCCTTCCGTACCATTACTCATACCATCACTCACTCCGATAGTATGAAAAATTAGTCCTACCAGGTTTTCTTTCCAGACGCCTTCTTTTACAATGGCGGCAAGTCCATTCAGATGCATATTACAAGTATTGCCATCATAACCCATACTCACAATGCCTACCTGAGCTTTGTCCATATCCTCATCTGTTAAACCAATTCCGTAAAGCATGGCTTGGGCAGCAGGTTGAGTCGGATCCTGTGTAAGTGTTTTACTGAAACGGTTCAATTCTCCAGTTTCTGTAGTGTTTTCTGTTGTATTTGTTAATGTCGCCATAATCTTTAATCAATTCAGGAGTATCCAAATCTGTATGCAGATCTTCAATCTTTTTCCTGAATAATAATAATACTCAAGGTAAGCACAAGTTGTTTTATAGTCAATAGGATATCGTGAATAATTGAAATAAGAATAATATTTTATTTTTTACTAATATAAAGAATAAAATAACGAATAATTGCTATTTATAATAAGAATAATTTGGATGCTATATACCAAAACTGATTCTGGTATACGGTTTTCGGTCTATACTCTTTGTTGAAACTTGACCATTTTCTTCTTAAATGGACCAGAATGCCGAAAAAATTGCAAAAAAAAACCGGATGAACTGAATCATCCGGTTTGTTATTTCAGGGAAGAAACTTAGGTAACCACTCCTTCAGCGAGAACAATAACTTTGTTATCTATGACTTCAACTACACCACCTTTAATCTGATAGATTTGTTCGGTCTTACCTTCTCGGATGATAACTTTTCCATCTTCCAGAATAGAAATTATCGGAGCGTGATTATTAAGTACTTCAAAAGAACCAAGTGCACCGGGAACAGTTACAGAGGTAACCTCCCCTTTATATACAGTTTGATCTGGTGTTAAGATTTCTAATGTCATAATTGCAATTAATATACTTCTGCAAGTAATTTCTTACCCTTTTCTATCGCTTCTTCAATGCTACCAACAAGATTAAAGGAAGCTTCAGGATATTCATCCACTTCACCATCCATAATCATATTGAAACCTTTGATCGTATCTTTAATGTCTACCAATACACCTTTAAGACCAGTAAACTGCTCTGCTACGTGGAAGGGTTGAGATAAGAAACGTTGAACACGACGGGCACGACCAACAACTAATTTATCTTCTTCTGATAACTCATCCATTCCTAGGATGGCGATGATATCCTGAAGTTCTTTATAGCGTTGAAGGATTTCTTTAACACGTTGTGCTGTATTGTAATGCTCATCACCCAAAATCATCGGGCTAAGAATCCGTGATGTAGAATCCAATGGATCCACTGCAGGATAAATTCCTAGTTCCGCAATTTTACGTGATAATACAGTAGTAGCATCAAGGTGGGCAAACGTTGTTGCCGGTGCAGGGTCAGTTAAATCATCCGCCGGTACATAAACAGCTTGTACAGATGTAATAGATCCATGTTTAGTAGATGTAATACGTTCCTGCATCAAACCCATTTCTGTTGCCAATGTTGGTTGGTAACCTACTGCTGATGGCATACGTCCTAATAGTGCTGATACTTCAGATCCGGCTTGAGTAAAACGGAATATATTGTCAATAAAGAACAAAATATCACGTCCCTGACCTTCACCGTCTCCATCACGGAAATATTCCGCAATAGTTAAACCGGAAAGTGCAACACGAGCACGTGCACCAGGAGGCTCATTCATCTGGCCAAACACGAATGTACATTTCGAATCTTTCAATTCGTTAAAGTCAATCTTGTCTAAAGGCCATTCTCCTTTTTCCATTCCTTGCATAAACTCGTCACCATATTTAATGATGCCGGATTCAAGCATTTCACGAAGTAAGTCGTTTCCTTCACGTGTGCGTTCTCCAACTCCTGCAAAAACGGATAAACCTTCGTATGCTTTTGCAATGTTGTTGATCAATTCCTGTATCAATACAGTTTTACCAACTCCAGCTCCACCAAACAATCCGATTTTTCCACCTTTAGAATAAGGCTCTAATAAATCGATTACTTTGATACCGGTAAAAAGAACTTCAGATTCTGTTGAAAGATCTTCAAAGCGGGGTGGGTGACTGTGGATCGGACGACCATTTGATTTGTCCAGGTCAGGGATGCCATCAATAGCATCACCTACAACATTAAATACTCTTCCTTTAATGTCTTCACCTACAGGCATTCTAATAGGGAATCCTGTGTCAATAACAGGCATACCACGCAACAGTCCATCAGTGGAATCCATTGCTATGGCACGTACACGGTCCTCACCAAGATGATTCTGAACTTCAAGAATTACTTTCTTTCCGTTGTCTTTAGTGATTTCCAGTGCATTGTAAATTTTTGGGAGTTTCGCGTCATTGGAGAAGCTTACGTCAACTACGGCTCCGATGATTTGCGTTATTTTTCCAGTGCTTGGCATATGATTTAGAAATAAAATGCGTTATTAATCAATGTTTAAGCCCGTTTTTGGTCTCATTTTTGGGTGTGCAATAATACGTTTTAATCTTTGAAAATAAAATGACTTCACTCAAAAGTTTTTTAAGAGGTAACAGTTAATGCTTTTTTATTAAAACCTATCTTTTTTTTGGGTGTTCTAAATGCAAAAGTATAGCATATAAACAATGAAGTGGAAAGAATTAATAAGAGATAAAGCGTTTATATTATTTACTTGTTTTTATTTGTTTTTGGGGCTGTTGGTTCTTCAAATACAATCTTTTTATCCGGATATTGGAAAATCTCCTGACAGCACATTTACTTCTTTTTCATACGCATGGTATAATGAACCATGGGTGTTGGCTATTGTTACTTCCATTGTGATACTTTTAGTCGCCTTATTCGGAACTGTAAAAAAAAATCCATCCGTAAAAAAAGCTTAACCCTTTCCTCATTTATATTCTTCTGAAACATCAATTTACGATGTATCATTGTTGTATTATATCTTACTCCATATATAAATTTACCTATATTAGCCAGAGTCAATTTATCAAACTGCTCATCCTTATATTGAATTTTTATTATGGCATTAACATCTGGACAAAAGGCTCCCGACTTTAAATTATTCAGCTCAGAGCTGAAAGAAGTTTCTCTAAGCGATTACTCTTCCAAAAAGTTAATTATACATTTCTTTCCTATGGCATTTACCGGCGTATGCACCGAGCAACTCTGTACGATGCGCGATTCTTTTGGCTATTATGAAGGGTTAGGAGCAGAGATTGTGGCTATTTCTGTCGATTCTCCTTTTACTCTGGCACAGTTTAAGGAAGATAACCACTACCAGTTCCCGTTATTATCTGATTTTAACAAAGAAACTTCACAGGCATACGGTGCGTATTATGAAGATTTTGTGTTCGGACTAAAAGGTGTAGCTAAAAGAGCGGCATTTGTTATCGACGAAAATCAGACTATTATATATGCAGAGGTCTTGGAAGCCGCATCAGAACTTCCAGATTTTGATGCAATCAAAAAAGCAATCACTAATTAATTATAAAAAATGGATCCTAATAACGTTCAATTAATAATGGTAATAGTAGGAATTGTAGCAGCGCTATTCTTTTTCCTATACCTTTTGCCGGTGAACTTATGGTTTACTGCGCAATTATCAGGGGTGAAGATTAGTCTTCTTAACTTGTTTCTGATGCGTTTGCGTAAAGTTCCGCCTTCATTGGTCACCAATGCTATGATCATCTCCACGAAAGCGGGTCTTAACATCTCCTCTAATGAAATTGAAACCCACTTTCTGGCAGGAGGAAACGTGAATAATGTGATTAAAGCACTTATTTCGGCTGATAAAGCCAACATTCCACTAACATTTAAACTGGCTACTGCCATTGACCTGGCTGGCAGGGATGTATTTGACGCTGTGCAGTTATCTGTTAATCCTCGCGTAATTAATACCCCTCCGGTAGCCGCGGTAGCGAAAGATGGAATTCAGTTAATTGCTAAAGCAAGAGTTACCGTTCGTGCCAATATCAACCAGCTGGTAGGTGGGGCAGGAGAGGAAACTATTCTGGCCCGTGTAGGCGAAGGTATCGTAACTACGATCGGTTCTGCAGTGAACCATAAAGAAGTACTTGAAAACCCGGATCGCATATCCAAGACCGTATTAGGTAAAGGTCTGGATAGTGGAACTGCATTCGAAATCCTATCCATTGATATCGCTGATATTGATATTGGTGAAAATATTGGTGCCAAATTGCAAACCGATCAGGCTGAAGCTGATTTAAAGGTGGCTAACGCACGTGCTGAAGAGCGTAGGGCAATGGCTGTTGCTTCGGAACAGGAAATGCGGTCTAAAGCACAGGAAGCCAGAGCTAAAGTTATTGAAGCAGAGGCGCAGTTGCCCCTGGCCATTGCCGAAGCTTTCCGTTCAGGTAACCTGGGTATCATGGATTATTACAAATTAGAGAATCTTAAGTCGGATACCGACATGAGAGAATCCATATCCAAACCGGGTAAAGGCCCATCTCATAATCCTCAATAACTATTATACTGCCTGTAGTGCTTTGATAATTAATTCATTACGAGGTTTTATTAATTTAAAGCCTCGTTTTTTGAATTTTATTTAGGGATTATAGAAAGAACTTCTATCTTTGCATTCCATTAGCGAAGGGACTTATAGCTTAATTGGATAGAGCACCTGACTACGGATCAGGAGGTTGGGGGTTCGACTCCCTCTAAGTCCACAATCAAATTCAAAAGCCTTTTCGATTAACGGAGAGGCTTTTAAAATTTAAAAATAACCCAGATGCTAAATCTCGTATTATTTGGCCCTCCGGGAGCCGGTAAGGGAACCCAATCCCAAAAGCTTATTGAAAAATATCAGCTTGTACACCTATCCACAGGAGACATTCTAAGAAATGAAATCACACAAGGTACTGAATTAGGACTAGAAGCTAAAAAGCTAATGGATCAGGGTGTTCTTGTGCCGGATGCGGTTGTTATTGGTATGATCAGTAATAAGCTTGATTCCAATAAAGGAGCCAACGGATTTATTTTTGATGGTTTCCCACGTACGGTAGCACAGGCTGAAGCTTTAGATATTCTTCTTGAAACTAAGCATACCGCTATTTCAGGCATGATTGCATTGATTGTGGATAACGAGGAACTTAAGAAACGTCTTTTATTACGTGGAAAAGAATCTGGAAGACCCGATGATGCGAATCCTGAGATAATCAGTAAACGTATTGAAGAGTACAATAATAAAACCGCTCCTGTTGCTAACTTTTATAAAGCACAGAACAAATTTCAAAGTGTGAACGGCATCGGAAGCATTGATGAAATTTTTGCTTCTATCGCAGCGGTTACTAATAGCTTTAATTAAATAATAGTTTTCATAAACTGAATTTATATGTCCCAGGGATCCAACTTTGTTGATTATGTGAAGATATGTTGTCGCTCTGGTCGTGGTGGTGGAGGCTCTGCTCATTTACACCGGGATATCCTGACCTCGAAAGGGGGACCGGATGGTGGAGATGGTGGACGAGGGGGACATGTAATGTTAAAGGGCAATAGCCAGCTGTGGACTATGCTTCACCTAAAATATCGTAAACACGTTATTGCAGGTGACGGAGACTCCGGATCGAGTTCATTAAGCAGTGGTAAAACGGGTAGGGACGAATGGTTGGAAGTTCCTTTAGGAACCATAGCCAGGGATTCGGAAACCGGTGAAATCTTATATGAGATTACAACTGATGGACAAACTGAAATTTTAACCAAAGGTGGTCGCGGCGGACAAGGTAACGCACATTTTAAAACGCCAACCAATCAAACTCCCCGTTACGCACAACCGGGCGAAGCAGGTAAAGAAGAGTGGGTTATTCTGGAATTGAAAGTTTTGGCAGATGTAGGTCTTGTAGGTTTTCCTAATGTTGGAAAGTCAACCCTTCTATCTGTCGTATCGGCAGCTAAACCTGAAATAGCAGATTATGAATTTACCACATTAGTGCCTAATCTGGGTATCGTAGCTTATCGTGATAATCGTTCCTTTGTCATGGCCGATATACCGGGAATAATTGAAGGTGCTTCTAAAGGAAAGGGATTGGGCCTCCGCTTTTTGCGCCATATCGAACGAAATTCGGTATTGCTCTTTATGGTTCCTGCTGATACTAAGCGTACAATCACCGAAGAATATAATATCTTACTTGCTGAACTGGAAGATTACAATCCGGAACTGATGCATAAACCCCGGATACTGGCCATCAGTAAGTCGGATTTGCTCGACGAAGAACTTGTAGCCGAAATGACTAAGGAGGTTCCTGATCTGCCTTATGTGTTTATTTCTGCTGTAGCGCAAAAAGGAATTCAGGAATTGAAAGATTTGCTCTGGAAATCCATTGTCTAATTGTTTATTTATTCTTTAACAAAAACAAACATGGCTTCATCCATCTCGTTGTAAATGGAAATACATGTTTTAATATAAATAGATATGATACATAGTGAAGTTTATCAGTTTGCCCAGGATATCGCTTGGGAAAACGCTGGCGAAGGTATTCAAAGGCAAATGTTCGGTCATGATGATAAAGTAATGTTGGTTAAAGTGAAGTTTGAAGCCGGCAGTATCGGTACGCTTCATGAGCATCACCATTCTCAAACAACCTATGTGGCCAGTGGCTCATTCGAAATGACTATTGGCGATGAGCGTAAAATCATCCGGGAAGGTGACGGTTATTATATCCCCCCTCATGTTATTCACGGTTGCCTTTGTCTGGAACCCGGTGTGTTGATCGATTGTTTCAGCCCTCCAAGGGAAGATTTCTTAGTTTAATTGAATAAATTTCTTAAGTTTTTTTCTCGCGGCTTTCAAGGTCTTATGTTTGTACTGACTAAACAGTATAAATACAGGAGAATTGAAAAAGTGGTTAAATGCATTTTTTGGTTTCACAAAGAAGGAGCAAAACGGATTATTGGTTCTATGTATTCTTATTTGTTTAGTTGCTTTATTCCCCTGGGTGTATGCTGCAGTCCAGTCGCCTGTTGTTTATCATTTTTCGGACTATTCCAAATTTGCTGAAACAGTCAGTGAGTCTTCCACAGGCAATCCAAATTCATCGTATCCAAATTCGCCAGGGTATAATCATTCTTCCTATAGTAATTCTCACTCTTATACCCATTCTGGGGTTACAGGCCCCTCCGGATCGCGTATAAAAGCACAGTATTTTCTTTTTAACCCCAATCAGCTAGCCACAGCAGACTGGAAGAAACTGGGGCTGTCCGAAAAACAGGTCCAGGTCATTCATCATTATGAAGATAAGGGTGGAAGCTTTCGGAAGAAGGAAGATCTGAAGAAGATCTACTCCCTTTCAGCTTATGAATATGATCATCTCGAGCCGTATATACGGATTCCCGAAACCTCATTTCCGAACGCCTCTTTTAAAAAGAATGATTATACAGGATCAAAAACTAATCCTGATTACCATTTCGTCAAGAAAAGTTATCCCCAGTATGTAAAACGTGAACTGAGGGTTATTGAATTAAATGCTGCAGACTCTGCTCAGTTAGTTGATATAATAGGGATCGGACCAGTGCTGGCTCTTCGCATTGCTAAATATAGAAACAGGTTAGGTGGATTCCATTCCAAGGAGCAGCTGCGGGAGATTTTCGGTATTGACTCCCTGAAGTATGCTGAAATAAAGAACCAGGTACGCGTGGACCAAGTATCCCTGCATCAGATCAATATCAATACGGCTACATTTGAGGACTTAAAAAAGATTCCCTATTTCAGTTACAAACAAATCAATGCCTTAATTCAGTATAAGAAGCAGCATGGAGAATATCATTCAATAGACGATTTGAGGCAGATAAGCATTCTTAACTCTGAAATTTTGCTTAAAATTGCACCTTATTTAATTTTCCAATGATCAGTAAAAAGATTCAATCTGTTGTAAGGGATATTTATGATTTTCCGAAGCCGGGAATAGTATTTAAGGACGTAACGCCTATATTTAAGGACCCGGCCCTGTGTACTGAAATTGTAGATGCTTTTGCTGAAAAACTGGCTCATCTGGATATTGATGTGATTGCCGGAGTAGAGAGCAGGGGGTTCCTTTTTGGATTGATGCTGGCTAACAAGCTCAACAAACCTTTTGTACCAGTTAGGAAACCTGGGAAACTTCCGTTTTCTATTGTGACCAAATCTTATGAATTGGAATATGGAACCGCTACGATTGAAATTCATACCGATGCATTTGAGCCTGGAAGCAGGGTGTTTGTTCATGATGATTTACTTGCTACAGGAGGTACAGCTGCGGCCGCTTCCGAACTTATACTTGAACTAGGGGGTATGGTTGCTGGTTTTGGCTTTGTGATTACTCTAGGCTTTTTGAATGGTGAAGAAAAATTGTTACCCTACTCTTCCAATATTATCAGTTTAACAACATATTAGGGACCTATTTCTGAAGCTTTTAGGATCTATTTTTGAAGCGTTAAGGTTCCCGCTATGAAATTTTTAGTGTCCTCGGTCAAATGTATATTGACAGTGATCTGGTTAAGATGCGATTCTGTCATATAAAAAGAAAGCCGGCTCTAACTAATTAGTGCCGGCTACTTATCAACAAACTCAAACTCAAAGCAATTTTATTTTCGAATCTTTAAACTAGCATGACCAAATGGTGATCGCTGTGTTAAGATGAATATGATCTCTGTTATTAATCAATACAAAAGTACTGCATGAAATCCTTATTGAAATGACGCAGGTCATGTATCAGAAAGATTAAAATCACAAAACAGGGGTTATGACACGATATTACAATTTTGGTTTAATCGGTGTAAAGGGTTTGTTAATCTAATTGGAAAATGGTCTTCCTATTTTTGTCAGTAACTACAGAGCAAAGTGTATTTTCGAGTAACCTATAAAGAATTTTAAACGGTTCGAGATAGATGATTTTGTTTCATAAACGTGTATGGCATAACCATGCTCTTGTAATCTTTCCGGACAAGACACAGGTAACATTGAACTACCTGCGTATTAAAGATTCCAAAAAGTTAGCAGTATGAGAGCGGTATAAGTCCGACTGTAGCTAGTGTAGGTTGGACTTCCATCGGAAACATACTGTTTTTAATTTGCTTTCAATATGATTTTTTGTCTCTGTTATCTTGTTATCTTAATTCTAACAAATTAACTCATCCGTTTCAAAATATCAACTGATTTTGAGTGGTTAGCTTTCGAGTCCTTAAACGTATATTATTAAGCCCTTTATAATAAATCATTTGCGTATCCAGGAAGAATATGCTGTATGAGAGAAGATTTAAGAAGATTTAGTCTTCCTTTCGCTTGTCTGAGTCCTATATCGTTCCTTTAGTAAAATAAATTTTAACGATATGGCTACAATAGATAAGAGAGGAATAGTACATGGGACCGCAGGTTCGGTGATTTACCGGGAGTACCGAGGAAAGAATATCATTCAGGGCAAAGCAAAGAGATTTAAACAAACCGAAAAAACCATCAGAAGCGCTACTGAGTTTGGACTTTCCAGTTCAGCAGCAGCAGTCATCCGGAATGCATTTGAGTCGGTTTATTTTTTTAAAGATGGTACGGCAGCTTACAGAAGTACACAAATGGTGTACCGGTCGATACTCAATAATGTAAGTGGGAAGAAGGGAAAAAGGGATCTGCATGATGGCAACCTTTCTTTAATGAACGGTTTGGACTTTAATGCGAACAGCAAACTTCATGAAGTGCTGCAGATGAGCCATTCGGTAAGCAAAAGCTTTGAGGGTTTGGTTAGCGTTACCCTTGGTTCTTTGAACACGCAAACAGATATTAAAAGGCCAAAAGGGGCAAGCGGGGCCTATATGAAATACCGGATCCGCTTAATGCTGGTCGCCTTCAACTTCAGGGAAGAGTATTATGAAAACCTGGGCTTTCAGGATGTTGACTTGGAAGGGTATCAAACCAGTGAAGGACAAATGATCACTTTTAAAGAAAAGGTCCCAGAAGATTGTCTGGCATTGGTAAGCATGTCACTGATGCTCTACTCTACGATTAAACAAACCAATGAAAGCGTCTTACTAAATAGGAAAGAGTTTAGTCCCTGTGCTATTATCGGTGCTTTTCAATCCGAGAACCCCTCTGACTATCCTATAAAAGCGGTAGATAGGCAACCATTAAACTATCCGGGCAGAGAGAAAAAGATTATAGAGATGTTTTATAAAGGCAATCTCCTGATGCTGGGACTTGATTCCAAGTTCGGTAAACAGGCAACTGCAGGTGCTAAAGCCGTAAAATCAAAGCAATTGATCTCAGATATTTTGATAGGCAAGCGGGTTTCGTTCAAAAAAGGGTGAGTGGGGCGTTGTTTGTTTACCAGGCTAGACATTAAATTTCCGGAGAAATAACGTAAAATTGACGCAGGTTTTCTTTGCTTCAGTTGTCCCTCTCTGGAAAAGTCTGTTGTCTCAGTTCAAATACAGAAAGGAGTCTGGTATAAAAAGATAGTGTAGACATCGACAATTTATTAAAAAACCATTTACAACCATCAATACTTTCAAACATTTGAAAGTGCAGATGGTTGTAAATGCTGAATTGTAAGTACCCATCATATGCTGAAAAGAGAATACCCCTTCTTCATTAAAAGTACCGTAACTCTGTTCGGTTTGATTCTTCTTACTTACACCTTGCTAAACTTAAGGGATATATTAACGCCTCTTGCTTTTGCTGTTATCATTGGTATTTTACTCAACCCACTGGTAAACCGGTTCCAGAAGAAGATCCCAAAGATGCTGTCAATTATTTTAGCTATGCTGCTTGCAATAATTCTGGTAGGAGGAATTGCATTTTTCTTATCAAAACAAATTGCACAATTTAGTGATACCATACCTTTACTGACAAAAAAGGCCGAAGAGCTTATGACGCAGTTCCGGACCTGGTTGAATGAGTCATTCGGCATCAGTATTCAAAAACAGGTTCAATTAATTAACGAAGCAGCAAACGGTAGTAAGGCGCTGGTAGGTAAGACTCTTGGTACAGCTTTCGGTATTTTAGGGGTGGTATTCTTGATTCCGGTATATGTGTTTCTTTTCCTTTGGTATAAGCGGCTAATTCTTGCCTTTTTATACGAAGTATTTGCCGAAGAAAACTCCCATAAAGTGGCAGATGTATTGAATGAAACAAAGCTTGCCATCCAAAGTTATATGGTGGGATTACTTATCGAAGCGGGTATTGTGGCTGTTATGAATTCTACAGCCTTGTTAATCCTGGGAGTACAGTATGCAATCTTGATTGGGATTATTGGTGCGATTTTAAACATGATTCCTTATATTGGAGGGCTTATTGCCATTCTTCTACCCGTGCTCATTGCTACTGTCACCAAAGACGGATATACCACCCAGTTGGGAATTTTGGGCGCATATGCCCTAATTCAATTCATTGATAACAATTTCCTCGTTCCGAATATCGTTTCCTCAAAGGTTCAAATTAATGCCCTTGTTTCTATCTTGGTTGTGTTACTAGGTGGTGCTTTATGGGGTGTCGCAGGGATGTTCCTATCTATTCCAATCATTGCGATAATCAAAATTGTATTTGACCGTGTTGATGATCTTAAACCTTGGGGTAAGCTTTTGGGTGACGAAATTCAGACTAACAAAAACAACAAGTTTTTCCCACGCAAGAAGGAAGGAGACACTCTTTCTGAGCAGGTAGTGAAACGATCATAAAAGCTTTGGTGTTAAGAATGCGTGATAATCCACCTGTTTTTGTAGACTGATGAAGGTCTTGTTTAAATAGTTTTATACTATGAGATTAAAGACTTATAAGATGACTGTTTTTGCTTTAGCAATTATAATGGCTATTTCAAGTTGTGATCAAAAGCAACCGGATTCATATAAACTGTGTAAAGATTTTTATCAATTGAATAAAGATAAAAGCTTTGAAGGTTTGTATGATGTATCTATAGGGACAAGCAGGGTAATGAATGTTTATGATAAATCCTCAAATCAATAATCTGTTCTTTAAAACTATTGCCGTTTATGACCTAAAAACAAACGAATATATTACGATTCCTGTTTTCAAAAAGGCAGCAACGCTGGCTGAAAAGGATTCTACCTTCAAGAGTTTTGCTCAAAAGACTAAAGGCTTTTTATTAGACAAATTGAAGGCCTCTGACAACCAGCTTTTTGAGGCTTACCTAAATTATACAAATATGGTTCTTGGAAAATATTACGAGTTAAAAACCCCTAAATGGTTTAGTTCCAAAAATGTTATAATTGAAGGAGATCCATCTGTAGGAAAGTTCATTACGTTTACTTTGAATACGCCCCAAAAAATATGTAAGTGCTATTTTGTAAGTGGTAAAAGTTCTTTAACCAAATGCTGGTCAGAGCATTTTAGTAAGATAAATAAACTTGATAATACGAATTGGTATTATGAAATTACTGATAATAAAGAGTTTGAAGAATAGCTTGAAATAAATAGATATTTTTCGATATGACTTCTTAGTTTACAGGAAAGTATTACATTTGAAAAGCCACATTATACAATATGAAATTGAGGAGGTTAGATCTTTATAACTTGAGCTCTAATTAAAAATATTTGTATGGAGAATGTCCTCGTTATCAAGGGTGTCCACAAATTAAAAACACAACTATATGATTTGCCTAAATAAGAACTTATACCGGATTGTAATCCTCTTTTTGTTTCCTCTGGCTACGTATTCACAGGAGACAGACAATGTAGAATTGAAAAATATGTTTGATCAAGACCAGAGTGCAAGAATGGTTTCAAACATTGATAGGAATAAGCTAAATAATGAGGACAGCCTACATCGTGCCAGGGTTTATGAACTTATTAAACAAGGAGCAATAGTCACCGGTAAAGATTATTTCCATTCGGCGATGGTTTTTCAGCATGGAAGAGATTCTGTAGCTTATGGGATGGCTGTTAAATACATGAAAAAAGCTGTCGAGATGGATTCCACAGTAGATAGATGGCTTTTAGCCGCCGCTATTGACAGAGAACTCACGAGCAGAAACAAGCCTCAGATTTATGGAACCCAGTATATGAAAAGAAGCGCTGATGCAAAATGGGAAAGCTTTGAAATAGATACGACTAAGGTAACTGATCAGGAAAGGCGATATTATCAGGTCCCGACTTTAGCTGAACAGAGAGAGGCAGTGAGGAACTGGAATTTGCCTACCATTGCGGAATACAATCGAACATCTTCGGATATTGATAAAACGATAAGTTTGATTAAAGCCGAGAAAGAAAAAGGAATAAAATCCGCTTATAATGTTTCCGAAACTAGTATTAATGACTTCGGATATGAGCTAATGAGCTCAGGTAAAATAAATGATGCTCTAAAAGTTTTTGTAATCAATACGGAACTTTATCCTACGAAATTCAACACTTGGGACAGCTTGGGAGAATGCTTATTAAAATTGAATAGGAAAGAGGAGGGTTTAGCTGCTTACCGGAAGTCACTGAAGTTATCTCCAGGTAACAAGAATGCTGTGAAGGTATTAGCCGAACATCAATAGGCTGTCCTTGTATAGTTGTTTCTATTTCTAACATTGGTAATATCTGCTATTTCAGCCAATAATGAGGTACGCATTTAGATAGCTCAAAAGGCCTTGAAATCCGGTTCATATTTCAGTAGGCGACCCGGTGTGGCCTTTTTAAAACACATAAATGAATAAAATCACTGCTGTTATTGTTCTCCTAAATGCAACGGTTGTATTTGGTCAGACAAAATCTGAGGTCTATAAGTTTTCCAAAGACATCATGACTGAAATTGATAAAGATACATTAAGCGGGAAGTATCAATCCGGAGCCGCAGCGCTATCATTCAGTGGTCATTATATGGATATTTTGAAAATCTGGGATGAGGTCGGAGTGATAGAGAAGGGGTATAGCAAAGAAGATAGTCTGTCATTTATAAAAAGCAAAAAGGAGAATGCCTGCGAATATGTAATAAGTAAGTCGAAAGAGGCACAGATAACCATAATCAATGAAGCTCATCATATACCCCAACATCGAACTTTTACTAAATCACTTTTGAAAGGTCTTTATAAGAATGGGTATAGATATTTAGGGCTTGAAACGTTATCTGATACACTTGTAAACAGTCGGAAGTATCCGACAACTGAAAGTGGATACTATATCGTAGAGCCGGAATTTGGCAGTTTGGTGGTAGAAGCTATCAAAGTTGGATTTAAATTGTTTGCGTATGAAGCTTCAAAAGACAAATATGGAAAATACCGCGAAATTGAGCAGGCTGAAAATATTGCTCGATTTATCAAAAAAAATCCAAAGGGTAAGGTGTTAATTCACTGTGGTTACGCTCATGCTTATGAAAATGCTTATAAGCCGTGGGAAAGAGCGATGGCGGGAAGGCTAAAGGATATGCTTAAAACTGATCCACTAACAATTGATCAGACGATGTTTTTAGAAAAATCGGATGAAGCTAACAATCACTTGTTTTTTCGGCTTAACCAGTCGAACGATCCTGTAGTCTTAGTTTCCCACGACGATCGCGTCTATAACGGGGACACTGGATCGGAACAAACCGATATTGTGGTTATTCATCCGAAGGCTAATTTTATTGAGGGGAGACCCGATTGGTTTATTAAAAATAAGCACAAGCATACCATTCCATCTTCAAAACTTGGTACACATCAGACAGCTTTAGTTTTTGCTTATCGGAATAATGAATTTGAGGATAATGGTGTTCCCGCTGATATTATTGAGATTTCAGAAAAATCCCCATCGAAGAATCTTTATTTGCAATCAGGCCTTTATGAAATAGTTATTAAAGACGAAGGTTATAAAATTATTAACAGGTATAACATCAAGGTAAAATAATTGTAACTTTTAATGCTGGCTATATTAAGCTACCTTGTTTTTCAGACCACTCAAAAGTATAATTACTTACTTAAGAAAGTATTCGTCTTAATAAAGGAAGATTTTTCCTTTAGTCATCAAAGTAAGTATATTAGTTATATGTATAACATAACAAGGCTTATTCATCTCATAATAGTAATAGTATGGTTATGTTGTTCCGGGTGTTACCAAACTAGGAACAGATTTACTGTTTCCCCCCAAACTCCAGTTGAAGCAACGGACAAGGTGCTTCGTGAAAAACTTTCAGCTCAATCAAAAAAGAGATTGAGCGCAAATGTTATTTATGAATCGAACCCTTCGTCTAAAAATTTTCCTGGAATGGTTAGACCAAGTTATTCAATGACAAATAATAGATTTCATTTTAGGCATATAAAGCCCGATTCTGCGGACTTTATATTGCATGAAAAAATGGGTTATTCTGACCCGGAAAAATTTACTCTATATTGTACGGGTCTTTATGCCGTTCCCGGTAAGCCATTTTATGTTACTTTCAGTTCGAAAATATTTTCTACAAATGATGTTGCTGTTGTGATAGGTGCTCACTCTGACTATTTAGCAGACTATTCCGATCAAGATTGGAGGAGATTACCTGCTGTAACTTCTTATTTTGTGATCAATGATGAATTAAAATTTGCGTCGTCTCCTTATGGTGGACTAATTTACCTTGCTATCAAATCAAACGCTCCCACAATAGATGCCTTCCTGTTTTTCAAGAATGTTGTCTATGCCCCATATTTCAAATCCGGAGAGACTGACATAGGAGATTGGTGTAAACAACTTTCAAATAACAAGGCACCTTGGGGCGAGATTGCTTCGGATAAGGTTAGTATCACTCTTCCTGATTCGGCGTTACAAAAGATTGACGATCCTCAAAAGATTTTAAATTTGTGGGATAGAATTATCTCGACTGCTTACGAATTAGCTCAAATTAAGGCACCGCTTTGCAGGCCAGTGCGCTTTGTGGTTGATGAGCAGATTTCAGATGGTTTTATGCATGCGGGTTATCCCATAATGTTAGAACATAGTGTGGTTAACAGAACGAATTGTCTAGATTTCCTTATCGATTCTAATAGGCTGCTAACACCAAGCGATGGAGGAGCTAATTGGGGTTTCTTTCACGAACTAGGGCATAACCTACAAAATACGGAATGGGTATTTGAGGGCACTACAGAAGTAACTTGTAATTTGTTCACGTTGTATGTATTTGATAAAGTGTTCAAATCACGAGAAAGAGCACATCCAGACATTCAATCAGGGCATCAACGATTACTTATGAATGCGTATTTTGAGGTAGGTGCTAGTTATGAACGGTATAAAAAACAAGATCCTTTTCTTGCTCTGATACCTTTTATGCAATTACAAGAAGAATTTGGCTGGGAGCCTTTTAAAAAAGTTTTTAAAATCTATAATGATATTCAAACCGACGATACCCTACACAACCTTTATACTCAAAAAGACAAGTTCAACTTATACAAAATTGATCGTTTCATTGAAAGGCTTTCAGTGGCGACAAATAAAAATCTTGTTCCTTTCTTTAGAACGTGGGGAATACCTGGGAGTCAGCAGTTAGCTAAAAAATTAGGTCATTTGAATGATTGGATACCGCAAGAACTAAAGCCATATATAAAGGAGAGATAAAGTATTTATATAACTTCATTTCAGAAATCAAAAGTTCTTCAACAATAGCGTTTACTCCTAATTTTCGTTCATTATATAACGTTTGGGCAAGCATGGCTAGATGTACATCCTTCTCTGGTGGTTCCCTGGGATACATGGTTTTCTTAATCAGATTAATATAGGTAAATTATTTAACATAAGATCAGTTATCAAACAATAAATGATCATTTGTTAAAATTATAGTATTGCGACAATAATTGCTATTTTTAATAAAAATGTCGTATACGGATTAACTTCAGACAAAGACACAACCACCCGGACTTAGTGAGCTCCTTGGTGGCAAACTGTTGCTTAATACTTCTATTAAAAATTATTTTGATCTTATATTACTCTCCAGAGCCAGTATTAGTAAAGCTTCAGCTGAATCAGTGATAAGTTTTACGGGCATGTCTAAAAAGAATTTCGTTGAAGATATTTTGAATATATCAATAAAAACCCTCGAGAGAAAACAAGACGATGATAAACTCGATAAAAGAACATCTTCATTAGTCATTGAAGTTGCAAGAGTCCTTGAGCATACTTACCGGGTATTCTATGACAAAGAAAAAGTCCAAAGATGGCTATCTAAACCCAATAATACCTTGCATGGAGATAGTCCCTTATCTCTTTTTTCTACACCAACAGGAATAGGTATGGTAGAAGATGTTCTAACGCGTATTGAAGAAGGAGTTTATTCATAGATGTATGTTTACAGAATCGTAAAATCGGAACAGAGAACTAAAGATTTATCCGGTATGGGCGCCTTCAGAGCAGGTGGACGATGGAATGACAAAGGAACCTACGTCTTATGTACATCAGAAAATTCATCATTGGCTTTTTTAGATAACCTAGCGTGTAAAAGACTAGGCGACCAACTATTATTTGATCACAAATTATTAGGGATTAAGGTTAGGTCAGTAGTCAATCAATCTGAATATAATATCTTATTGGATCCCTTATTCACTGGTTATCATGATTTGATAAAAGTTATTAATATCGTTAAAGTTCCGGTTGACAGGCGTTTGACATAAAAATAAGGCATCGCACATCACAACCAAAAGAGAGACATAAATGTGTCTTAAAAAACGAAGATATTTTAAAGTAGCCTATATCAAAAAGCTGTCCACCATATGATAGATGTTTGAAAATGTATAAATTTCTTATATTGTTGAAATATACCTACATGGTATTAACAACGGTTCTACGTAAAATGAACAGTTTGAATATCAGGATGAATTATGATATAAAGGAAGGTTTAAATTATAAAAACTTCTCTCTTTTGCTGCTACAAATATGGCTTTAGACTGCTATTCTACTCTTGTTCCCCATGCTTCGGTAATTAGAAAATCTAAACCTTTTTATTTTATATCGTTAGAAACACAAAACAATTATTATATTAGTTTACATCCATGTTTCTTTGTTAGACGTCAATTAAGGGGCATAAAAAACAAGACAACCTTCGCTTCATGTACGGTCTCGAAGAAAAGCGGCTTAAAAGTAATTCTAAAAAAATGGAACTTTGTCTATTCAACCACCAGCACCTACGCAGTTACATTGGAACCAAGCTCATACTGAAGCTAAAAGAATGAAAAACGTCAAAAAGCAAAACTTGCCCACAAAGATATGTACCACCTGCAATAAGCCCTTCTCCTGGCGCAAGAAATGGGAAAAGGTCTGGGATGAAGTCAAATATTGTAGCGAAAGATGTAGCAGATCAAGAAATCTTCGCTTCTTGATAATTTTATCACTTGTTACTTGTAGCCACATTGGATTTATAAAGGCAAATGGGAAAAGCACTAACCATTTAGTTAGGTTTCAAATTGATGATTTTAGTGTAATTAAAAAAGACTCTTCATTTTTACTGATTCCCAAACAATTTACCCCTCTTTCATTTATTAAGGCGTTAACTATAACTAATGAAGTCAAGCATTATACTATACATGTAACGACTATGACTGATGATTTTCCCGACGATTGGGTTAAATATTCGGACCTTGATTCTTTGATGGATTTAATAGGCTCGACCAGAAAATGTAATTGTTTTCTAAACCCTTTATCTTCGAATATTCCGACCAGCGATAATGCCGACGTTGGTGGTTATGCAATAATTTTTATTAATTCATTCCGGCAGAAGAAGAGAGTAAGTTTAGGCCTCTACAATTGTGCAAAGACCAACAAGGAGTCGGTAGACGACATTTTGAAATGGTGGAAAGATTTAGACTGACCAAATAACGCCATCACCCACAGATATCATCATTGCGATCATATTGAATGCTTTCGGACCAATAGAATGGTTTATTCAGTTCAGAGCGGGTATGAATTTTGCTATCCAAAAAGATATGAATCCTTCTTTTAACATGCTTCAAGCTTCTATAATAGCTTTTGCCTTTTGCCTTCTTCCAGTTCTTTCAGAGCGCATTTTTAGCTTCTTCCATAATACTGAAATTATAGCCTTCGTTAGCGGTTCCGTTAGTATTGTTGTCTTGTTGATCATTCTTCTATATTATTTTGGAAGGGAGCATACTGTCAGCGCGTTTGGGCTTACTAAAGGAGTAACTCCAGCGATTCTGATGGCTGCAATAGTAGGCGGAATAGCTACGCTATATATGCCAATTCCTATTTTGACAATTGCCTCACAGCAAATGATTAAAGAAATATTTGAGAGCATAAAAAATGAAACAGGTCTGCTAACTTTTATTAGTATGGCTATTATTGCTCCAATAGTTGAAGAGGTAATTTTAGAGGAATAATTCTGTCCGGCTTAATAAAACGCTATTCTCCAGTTGTTGGAATCATTTTTTCATCTCTGTTATTTGCAGTTTTCCATCCTTTCATTTTAGGGCCGTTCTTATTTGGATTATTCATGGGGTGGATATATTTTCGTTCCCGAAATTTGCTGTATTGCATCATTGTCCATGCGGCAGTAAATGGAACGGGTTTTCTGATGCGAATTTTTCTCTTTAATAAGAACAACAGCTTAGATGTAGTCGGTAATTAACAATGCACAGAAATT
>NZ_MDFN01000033.1 GCF_001730525.1 Arcticibacter eurypsychrophilus | reverse complement strand
ATAAGTGTATAGCTATATTAGGACGAGACAATCTGTTTTGGTTATTAAAAAACCCGCACAATATACCCACCTTCTCCGCACCTTCTCCGCACCTTCTCCGCACCTTCTCCGCTCTTAAATAAAGCAAATTGGGGATCATTTGAAACTTAAAACACTATTAATTATACATACAATATGAAATTCCTATTTGAATTGAATTAACCGAACAATGGATCATGACCATGTAATTTAAAACTCAAGGCTTTTTGTGATGATAATCATTGCTAGCTATTCATTTTTCTTATAGCTTCGCTGAACCTATAAAAGCAGGTTTTAATTCATTTAAATGGATCTAAATTAAAACGCTTGACTTTTGTAGAAGATAAAGTGTTACAACTATTTAACATCTCTTATCGTTCAGCATAATTGTCATTAAATATTATTACAATTGAAAATCTTTACATCAAAAGCAGAGTTATCTCATTTGCTAACGGAGTTAAAAAAGGAAAATAAAAACATAGGTTTAGTTCCTACAATGGGCGCTCTTCATTCTGGTCATCTATCTTTAATCAAAACGGCCAAACAGCAGACAGATGTCGTAGTTTGCAGCATTTTTATTAATCCAACTCAATTTACAGATCAAAAAGATCTGGAAAAATATCCTCGTACAGTTTCTGCGGACATTGAAAAACTCACAGAGGCAGCTTGCGATTACTTATTTCTTCCCGAAGTAACTGAAATGTACGAAGAGAACGAAACCTGGCATTTAGACTTAGGCTATCTGGAAAATATTCTGGAAGGTAAATTCCGTCCCGGACATTATCAGGGCGTCACACAAGTGGTTTTTAAATTATTTCAAATTGTAAACCCTACAAAAGCATTTTTCGGCCAAAAGGATTATCAGCAAGTGCTTATTATTCGCAAAATGGTCGACATTCTAAACCTTCCTGTTGAGTTAGTGATGTGCCCTATCAAAAGGAATGACGAAGGCTTGGCGTTAAGCTCCAGGAATATACATTTATCGGATATTGAAAAAAGTAAGGCACTCTTACTCAGCAGAGCACTCCTTACAATAAGAGACGTTTCAGCAAATCATACTCCCGAAGAATTAAAATCCATTGCCCTGAACATCCTGGAATCTGATGCTGAAATTAAACTGGATTATTTCGAACTATTAGATAAAGATACCTTAACAACCCTAAATAATGACAGTAAAGGCATCGTGGCCTTATTAGCGGCCACTATTGGGAAAACTCGGTTGATTGATAATATGATTTTTAATTAACAGGAGAGGGGATTTCAACTAGTAGACTTTCAATACCTTTTGCTAATTTTGCATCATGATTATTCAGGTTTTGAAGTCAAAGATACACCGGGTAAAAGTTACCCAGGCAGAATTAAATTACGTGGGAAGTATCACAATTGATGAAGACTTAATTGATGCAGCGAATATTATTCCAAATGAAAAGGTTCAAATTGTTAACAATAACAATGGAGCCCGTTTTGAAACGTACGTAATTAAAGGGGAGCGTGGCTCCGGCATAGTTTGTTTGAATGGTTCATGTGCACGCCTTGCTCAGGTTGGCGATATCATCATTGTGATGTCTTTTGGTTCGCTGACAATGGAAGAGGGCAGAAAGTATCAGCCTATCCTGGTTTTCCCGGATGACAACAACCGACTTATTAAATAAATATCAGGATACTGTTGAATAGCTTATGGATCAGTTAGAAATCATCGACAAAAAGATACTTAGTTTACAACAAATTAGTCCATTGATTAATGTGTGGAAATTTCTTGATAAAAAAATCGTTTTCACCAACGGATGTTTTGACTTATTACATTTGGGACATATTGATTATCTGGCTAAAGCAGCAGCATTAGGTAATAAACTAGTTATCGGATTGAATACAGATAGCTCTGTGTCCAGGATCAAGGGTCCATCAAGACCTATTATGGACCAAAAATCAAGAGCAGCACTCCTTGCCTCCTTATTTTTTGTTGATGCAGTTGTATTGTTCGATGAGTCCACTCCTGCAGACCTGATTACAGCAATTATGCCTGATATTTTGGTTAAAGGAGCAGATTATACAGTAGACCAGATAGTAGGAGCAGATATTGTATTGGCTAATGGTGGTGAAGTGAAAACCATTCCCTTTTTAGATGGATATTCCACTTCTTCAATTGAGCGTAAAATACGTGAGCAATAGAACTAATATATTTCATTTTTAACAACTTTATTATGCCTTCAAAGACTTTTCGCCTGTTTTATACTTTTATAATTATATCAACTGTCCTTCTTTCAGCATGTGGAAAATCAGAAAACGGTCTATCTAAAGGTACCTGGAGGGCAACAATTAAAAATGGAGCAGGTACAGAGGTTCCTTTCAATTTCGAGGTATTAGATTCTGCAGGGAAGAAAGTCATTTATATATTAAATGCAAATGATCGGTTAAAGGTCGACGATATTACGATAACTGCCGATTCGGCTATCATTAAACTTCCTTTGTTTGACTCTGAATTCAGAGCAGCTTTTACATCAGATGGTCTGACTGGAAATTGGGTCAGGCATTTAGCAGATAAGGATGTAAGTATGGAATTCAATGCGGAAAGAGACGTAAGTTATCGCTTCTTTGAAGAGGATCCAGAAACGCCTGAACAGATAACGGGAAGATGGTCTAGTAATTTTACCAGCATAGATGGCAAAGACACTACCTTAGCTGTAGGTGAATTTACACAGCATAAGTCTAGAGTGACTGGTACATTTCTTACCACTACTGGTGATTACCGTTTTCTTGAAGGATCTATTTCGCAAGGCAAGCTTTTTCTCTCTGCCTTTGATGGATCAAATTGTATGCTTTTCACAGGTACAGTTGATGGTAAAAATATTTTGGATGGCAAATTGTATTCAGGGATTTCATCGGTTAAAAACTGGTCGGCAGCGAAAGATGATAAAGCCATACTTCCTGATGCTTATTCCTTAACTACGCTTAAACCCGGCTATTCTACACTGGCTTTCAGCTTCCCGAATTTAGATGGAAAAATGGTATCTCTGACTGATCCTGTATATAAAAACAAGGTTGTTATTATCCAGTTTCTAGGAACCTGGTGTCCGAATTGTATGGATGAAACGGCTTTTATGACCGATTTTTACAAACAGTATAAGGACAAGGGAGTGGAAGTAATAGGTCTGGCATTTGAGCGCACAAGTGATCCTATGAAGTCGAAAAAGAGTATGGAGCAACTCCGGAAGCGGTTTGATATCACTTATCCACTTTTAGTAACCGGATATACAAATAAAGATGTTCTAAAAGGCATACCAGCTCTTCAGGATTTTAATGCATTCCCTACCACTATCATCATTGATAAAAAAGGAAATGTAAATAAAATCCATACCGGATTCAGTGGTCCGGGTACAGGTAAGTATTACACCGACTTTATTAAAGAGTTCGAAACGCTTGTAAATCATTTACTTACTGTAAAGTAATTATGAAAGACCCTTATAAACTGCTCGGCCTTTTTGTGGCAGGGCTTTTTCTGATTACCTGTTCCAGCACTAAAAAGGTGGTAATGGATCCTTTGTCGGTATATGAAACCAGACCGGGTGCTCATATTTACCAACCCGCTTATACGCAGGTTACAGATATTATCCATACGGGGCTTGACATCAAATTAGATTGGGACAGTGCTTTTGTAATCGGGAAGGCCACGATAGAAGCCAGACCCTATATCTATCCATCCGCTCAGATTATATTGAATGCAAAAGGGTTTAAAATCAATCAGGTATTTCTTCTGGATAACTATGATCAAAAACCATTAAAATATACATACGACGGCAAATTACTAACAGTTGATCTGAATAAAACCTATACGCATGATGAGGAATTCAAAATCATGATCGACTATGTGGCAATGCCCGAAAGGTTAATAGTAGGTAAGGATATTGGTTCGTCAGCGGACAGAGGGTTTTATTTTATTAATCGCGATGGCAAAATTGCTAAGAAACCCAGGGAGTTTTGGACACAGGGTGAAACTCAAAGTAACTCAGGTTGGTTCCCTACAATTGATGATCCGCAGGAGAAGATGACTCAGGAAATCAGTATCACCTTACCAAAGGATATGGTTTCTCTGTCCAATGGCCTGTTGGATTTCTCTACGGACAATGGAGATGGAACTCATACAGACAACTGGCGACAAGAACAAGCGCATTCTACCTACCTGACCATGCTTGCTGGCGGCGATTTTAAAATAGTAAAAGATTCTTGGAATGACAAAGAGGTCAGTTATTACATGGAGCCTGAATTTGCAGATAATGCAAAACTTATTTTTGGAAAAACACCCGAAATGATCGGGTTCTTTTCTAAAAAGCTGGGGGTAGAATTTCCCTGGGATAAATACGCTCAGATTGTGGTGCGTGATTTTCAGGGAGGAGCCATGGAAAACACAACGGCGACGACCTTTTTTGAAGGGATGAATATGACCGCGGGGTATCATCTGGATGAAGACCATGAAGATATTATTGCCCATGAGCTTTTCCATCATTGGTTTGGTGATTTTGTTACAGCGAAATCATGGTCAAATTTACCCTTAAATGAATCATTTGCTACTTATGGGGAATACCTCTGGGAGGAACATAAATACGGCTTGGACGAGGCTGATTATAAAGGATGGGGGGATGCGAATTCCTATTTAAACGATACAAGGGCGAAAGAAAAAGATGTAATCCGGTTTAATTATTCGGACCGCGAGCAGATGTTTGATGTGGTAAGCTATCAAAAAGGCGGACGGATTCTTCATATGTTAAGGAAAACAGTTGGTGATGATGCTTTTTTTGAAAGCTTGAATTTGTATTTAAAAAAGCACGCTTATCAGAATGCAGAAATTCATGATCTCCGTTTGGCTTTTGAAGAGGTTACAGGAAAGGATCTGAACTGGTTTTTTAATCAGTGGTTTCTAAACTCTGGTAACCCTGAGCTTACTATAAACAGTAAATATGATGCTCTGACTAAAAAGTCGATTGTAAGTATCATTCAGACGCAATCATTAAACACCGCTCCTTTGTATCGGTTACCATTAGCAATTGATATTTATAGTAACGGAAAAGTTCGGAGAGAAGAGGTGATTATCGATAAAGCGGATCAAACATTAACGTTTGACCAGGAGACTGAGCCCGATTTGATTAACGTAGACGCAGAAAAATATATTCTTTGCAGTAAAAAGGAGAATAAAAGTATCAAACAGTATGCATTTCAATATGCGAATGCTCCCTTATTTGCTGACCGGATGGAAGCCCTGCAGGGCTTGGTTAAACAGCCTTTGCAAACTCTTTCGATTAGCACTGTAATTAAGGCCCTAAATGACAAACAATGGGCTATAAGAAGAATGGCAGTCCGGAGTTTGAGTTTGCTTCCTTCTGAAGCACAGGCTACTGCTTATAATAAAGTAAAGGACCTGGCATTAAAAGATGTCAGGTCGTATGTTCGGTCGACAGCAATAAATGCCTTAAAGAGTATTTATAAGTCCAAAAACAATGCTGAAGTGTTTAAGAAAGCAGCACAAGACCAGTCTCCCAGTGTGATTCAAGCCATATCAGGATAGCTTTTTTAACCTCTGTTTAACGACCCGAAGACCATTTTAATAATAGAAAGCACTAAAGCAAAGATTAATGCGGCTAAAAAGCCTGTTGTGTTAAAGCCTTTCATAAAATGATCAACCAATAAAACCATTAACACGGTGATGATGAAAGACATCAAACCAAGAGTTAAAATATTGATAGGAAACGTAAAAAGCCGAAGTAGCGTACCAATTGTGGCATTGGCTAAAGCAATTAGAATACCGGCGATGATGGCACTTATAAAACCATCAACATGCACTCCCGGAACAAGAAAGGCGGCTACAGAAACGGCTATACCGGTAAGTAATATTTCAATTATAATTCCCATTAAGTTTATCTTTTTAAGTACGAACAGTATTTAGGCTCATAAAGTTTAAACATACTTCAAATTGTGCATTGATTCGTATTATTCTTAATTTTATCCATGTCCTTATCTGCTCAGGAAATTTTACAAAAGTATTTCGGATACGATGATTTCCGCCCACAGCAGGAAGATATCATCCATGAAGTCCTGTCCGGAAACGATGTATTGGTATTAATGCCAACAGGTGGGGGGAAATCAGTATGCTTTCAAATTCCGGCATTACTGAGGGATGGAGTTTGTATCGTAATCTCCCCTTTGATTTCGCTCATGAAAGATCAGGTAGATGCATTAAAGGTAAATGGTATAGCGGCTGCATTTTTAAATAGCACACAAACCTTTGAGGAACAGCAAAAAATTCTCGAATCCTGTTACAAGAAGGAGATTGCGCTATTATATGTATCGCCTGAACGGCTTATCTCTGATATTTCGTCTATTACATCCATGACTAACCCATCGATGTTTGTCATTGATGAGGCGCATTGTATCTCCGCATGGGGACATGATTTCAGACCTGAATACAGGCATATCGGCTTATTGAGGCAACGATTCAGTCATCTTCCTTTTATTGCGCTCACGGCAACCGCAGATAAAGTAACCAGAAGGGATATTATCAAGCAGCTTCATTTAAAGGATCCGAAGATCTTTGTTTCTTCTTTTGACAGGAAGAATTTGAGTCTGGATGTACGAATAGGCGTTAAAACGAAACAAAAACTCGAAGAAATATCCTCTTTCATTAAGCAGAACAACAATCTATGTGGAATCATTTATTGTTTAAGCAGGACTACCTGCGAGGAAGTGGCTTATGAACTTAAAATAAAGGGTATCAATGCCGGATACTACCACGCGGGGATGAATGCAAGGGAAAGGGAGCGCGTTCAAGAGAACTTCATAAACGATGATTTACTGGTAGTTTGTGCTACTATCGCTTTTGGAATGGGGATAGACAAATCGAATGTCCGCTGGGTGATTCATTATAATCTACCCAAAAGTATGGAGAGCTACTACCAGGAGATTGGCCGTGCAGGCAGAGATGGGCTTCCGGCAGCAACTATCCTTTATTATAATTACTCGGACCTCACGATGCTGAATAGGTTTGCAGCTCAAAGTGGACAGGCTGACATTAACCTGGAAAAGCTGAAGCGGATTCAACACTACGCTGAAGCAGATATTTGCAGGAGAAAGATATTGCTCAGTTACTTTTCTGAGACGCTGGAAAAGAACTGTGGCAACTGCGACGTGTGCCGCCATCCCAGGAAACACTTCGACGGCACGCTCCTCATTCAAAAAGCACTCTCAGCAATGGCTAGAATGAGAGAGAAAGAAGGAGCAACTATGGTTATAGATGTATTAAGGGGCTCCCTGAGGACTGACTTAAGAGAGGCCGGCTATGATAAATTGAAAACGCATGGTATTGGATCGGATTTGTGTACTTCAGACTGGCAACGCTATTTGATGCAAATGCTTAATCTGGGCATTATAGAGATGGCTTACGACGAAAACTTCGCTCTTAAAAGTACTGCTTACGGCAAAGAGATCTTATTCGGCAAGAAAAAAGCAGAGCTGATTGTACTTCCACCTTTAATTAAACCTGCAAAATCTAATTTTACTAGTCAGGCTAAACCGGTGAATTATGAAGATGAATTATTTGAACAATTGAAAAAGGTAAGACGTAAGTTTTCATTGGAAGAAAAGGTTCCTGCATATATCATTTTCAGTGACGCAACACTGTATGAAATGGCGAATAAAAAACCACTCACGACAAGTGAAATGTTGTCGATAACTGGCGTTGGAGAGCATAAGTTTGATCGTTACGGTGAAGAATTCCTTGATTTAATAGGAAATTATATGGTCCGCAAAAAGCGGCCCTATAGATAGGAAAGCCGTATTACATATATCATTTGCCTGATAATCTTGGGCTTATCCGGAAATAATTTCCATAAAAAGATAATTGTCTATATTTGCAGCCATGGAACTGCTAACTGATGACGTGCAGATCTATCTGGAACAACACTGCGAAGAAGAGTCAGAGTTGCTCAGATATATAAGTCGCGAAACACACTTAAAGGTGCCAATGGCCCGGATGCTTTCAGGGCATTATCAGGGTCGTGTGCTAAGTTTTCTGAGTAAAATGCATTATCCGAATCGAGTTCTTGAAATTGGAACTTATACGGGTTATGCAACATTATGTCTGGCTGAAGGACTTACAGAAGATGGGTTATTGCACACGATTGATGTGAATGAAGAACTTGAAGAACGTGTAAGGGAGTATTTCAAAAGTTCACAATTAGGTAACAAAATCGTTTACCATATAGGGCAAGCGGTTGAGGTAATTCCAACCTTAAATGAATCTTTTGATTTGGTTTTTATTGACGCTGACAAGAAGAATAATGGCGTTTATTACGATATGGTGTTTGATAAGGTGAACAAGGGAGGCCTTATTATTGTCGATAATGTGTTGTGGCATGGTAAGATAGCCATGGGAGCAAAAGACAAAGACACTCAAAATATCAGTACATTTAATAATAAAGTAACTAACGATCATCGCGTTGAAAAATTAATTCTTCCCGTGCGCGATGGTTTATTAATAATCCGTAAAAAGTAATCTATGCTTAAAAAAATAGTATATGCCAGCCTTATAGTTTTCATTTCAGGGACAGCCGTAGCTCAAACTCCAGCAGAAAACTACATTGAATCGTATAAAAAAGTAGCTGTTACTACAATGAACCAACATGGTATTCCAGCTAGTATTATCCTTGGCATCGCTATTCATGAATCGGCAAGTGGAACCAGCAGAATAGCAAAATACCTCAATAACCATTTTGGACTAAAAGGAAAAAGTGGACCTAAACCAATAAAATCTGCATATAAAGGGTATGACAACGTGAACGACTGTTACGTTGACTTCGTATCGTTTTTAAAGAATCAATTTACAGGCTTATTTACCCGTTATGCATCTGACGATTACAGAGGTTGGGCAATGGGCATTCAACGTGGCGGATATGCGCACAGTCGTACCTGGGCAAGCCAGGTAACTGCCATTATTAGAAAATATAAACTTAACGAGCTGGATACCCCTTCTTCGAGTATCTTGCAAAGCAATGTTTCAGCGCCTGCCACATCAGAAGAGATCAATACTTATAATGTAAAGAGAGGGGATACACTAATAAGGATCGCCGAGCGTTTCAGAACTACTGTTAAAGAAATAAAAAACAAAAATGGCTTAACAAGCAGTATGCTTAATATTGGCCAGAGCTTACATTTGTAATATTCTGAATGAAAAAATATCTTCTGATTGCATTGATAGCCACAATGCTGGCCTCTTGTAGCAGCAAAAAACAACTTGTTGGAACTCATCATACCTATAAAAAGCCTGAAAAAATAATAACCAACAAGCCTGATAGAATAAAGTTTCCCAAACATGACGGTGTCCTTGTTGAAGACAAGATTGTTAAAGTGTATTCTACCAACGGTTATGTCGAACGTTTTAAGGATATAGCTATCGAAGAGATGGTTAAAAATGGTATCCCGGCGAGTATCACACTTGCTCAAGGTATGCTGGAATCTGCAAGTGGAAATAGTCCCTTAGCACGCGAAGCAAATAATCATTTTGGGATTAAATGCCATGCCGGCTGGACAGGTAAGACGATTTTAAAAGATGATGATACTGCAGGTGAGTGCTTCCGCTATTATAATTCGGCAGAGGAATCGTATAAAGACCACAGTGAGTTTTTGAAGCGCAGTCATTATTCCTTTTTGTACGATTTACAAAGGGATGATTACAAAGGCTGGGCAAAGGGACTCAAAAAGGCTGGATATGCGACTAATCCCAAGTACCCGGAATTATTAATTGGCCTGATAGAAAGGTATGGCCTTGACCGCTACGATAGGGGCGAGTCTATTTATAATAAAGTTCAACGAGAGGACAAAGTGTTGGCTCAGATTGCTGAGAAACCTGCAGAGACCCCTGCTGAAATAATTAAACCAGCTGTTGCATTGAAAATTTATGAGGTTGTTCCAGGTGACACTTTATTTGCAATAAGCAGGAAAGTAGGTTTATCGGTAGATGAGATTAAATTACTTAATTCTATGGGGGGAAATGACCTAAAACCTGGACAGCTCTTAGTTGTTTCAAAATAGGTTAAGAGTTGTTAAACTTAGCGCCTTTTATATCATTCTGGGTAGATTTACCATTGTTGAAAAATTTAATAATCTCGCTTTTATTACTTCAGGTAAGTTGTACTGTTTTTGCGCAAGAAAAAACAGTACAAGGAATCATATTTGACAGAGATTCTAAGCTCAGGATTACTCGTGTATATCTGTATAATATGCGTACCCATACTGGGTTTTACAATAACACGAAAGGGGAATTTACCACTAAGGCCCTGTTAGGAGACACGCTTGTCGCAGCTGTTCATGGTTATAGCGTTGATACACTGGTTATTCCAAAGGCCAATACAGTGCTGTTTTATTTAAAACGAAACAGCATTCAGCTTCAGGAAGTCACGATAAATGACACTTTACTCAATCCGGACAAGCGTTTAAATCGCACTAAAAATGAGTACAAGGATATTTATTTTAAAGGTGATCCACAAGATATTCTACAGATGGGATCAGAAAACAGGCCTGGAGGTGCAGGACTTGGCATAGATGCCATTTTTAGTCTGTTAAGCAGAGAAGGGAAAAACGCCCGTTATCTTCAGGAAATCATAGAGCGGGATTACAAGGAAAATATCATCAATTACAGGTATACTTCTGCGATAGTAAATAGAGTGACCGGATTAACAGAGGATAAACTGCTTGATTTTATGCAGCAGTATCGTCCTTCCTACAACTTCATTCTGCGAGCAGATGAATATCAATTAATTAGCTTTATTAAAGAATCATTTAGGCGATATCAATCCAATCCTACACTCAACCGGCTGCCGCCGCTTATTCCCGAGTATAAATAAATGCAGTTTCCTATACGAAAAATATCTTTTTTGCCGGCTGCAGGAATGGCTTTATTCCCCTTTATACTTGTCAAGCATGCTTCCTACAAAAAGGATCCGTATTTAATCAACCATGAAAGGATCCACATCTATCAACAGATTGAATTGCTGGTCCTGTTTTTCTATTTATTTTATGTTATACACTATTTACTGAACCTTTTGCGCTATAGAAATCACCACAAAGCTTATGCAAATATCGTATTTGAAAAGGAGGCATTTTCAATGGATCATGATATTTCCTATCTCGAAAAGCGTAAAATCTTTTCTTGGTTTAAGTTTTTCTAATGGTAGTATTTTTAAATAATGGCTTTGCTGTCTCTTTTTTTCTTTAATATTGTCCTAATATGGTGACAAGACTATTATTTTTGCTGTGCTTGGCCTGTTCTTTAAATGCATTTTCACAGGATATCAAATCGGACACAACTGAGTTAAGCGAATTAAGACAATATCCTCAAAAAAAAAGTCTTTCTGTTAGACGACCGTTTCTGCAGCTTCAACCAATACAAATTCCCGAATCGGAACTTAACCTGAAAGTAAATTACTGGCGGAATTGGGTATCTTTTGGAATTAATATGAATCAGGCTTCTTTTAGTGATAATTGGAGTGGTGGGGGTATTACTTCGCTCGCTGTAGGAACGTCTTTCAATTATAAAACAGACTATACTAAAGGCGATAAAAGTTATGTTTCGGAAGTTATTTTGCAATATGGTAAGATAAAAAATAAAGGTCAGTTGCAGCGAAAAACAAATGACCGCTTGTATTGGGATAATAAAGTGGCCTTAAAATTATCTAAAAGCTGGAATTTCTTTGGGTCTATCAACTTTGAATCTCAATTTGACAGAGGATTTGCCTACTCAACTATAACTGAAGATGATGTCAAGAGAGAAAAGGCTACAACTATTTCCCGTTTTATGTCGCCAGGTTATTTAACGGAATCGTTAGGTCTGGAGTTTAGACCAAGTCGCTTTTATTCCTTACGTATCGGTACTGGAACAGCCCGTCAAACCTTTGTTTTGGATAAGAATATTTATAAAAATAGTTCTAAAAATTATGGTGTGGATACTGGTAAAGTCATCCGAAATGAGCTCGCCTTTCAGCTGGTGAGTAACTTTGAAAAAGAAGTGATGCCTAATTTAGTAGTTAAAAGTGTGTATACCATGTTTGCCAATTACGAAAAGCTTGGAAATATTGACCAACGTCTCGACCTTACCATGATTGCGAAAGTAAATAGATTCATTAATGTGACTGTAGCTGCAGTAGTCCTTTATGACGATGATGCCAGTAATAAAATTCAGGCAAGTCAGACGATCTCATTAGGAATCCTTTATAAATTTCCATACTAACGCCACCCAACGTTCATTTAAAAATATTACTTAACTTTGCAACAGCTGTTTAAAAGCGGATTATTAATATGTTTGAAAATTTACAGGATAAACTAGACAGAGCCTTTAAAGTACTTAAAGGTCAAGGTTCGATTACGGAAATTAACGTGGCGGAAACCATGAAGGAGATTCGAAAAGCCCTTCTTGATGCCGACGTAAACTATAAAACAGCCAAAACTTTTACAGATGACGTTAAAGCAAAAGCCTTAGGTGAAAATGTTTTAACGGCTGTGTCTCCCGGACAGCTTCTTACCAAGATCATGAATGATGAGCTTGCCGGACTAATGGGTGGCACTGCAACTGAATTGAATTTAACCGCCAATCCTACAATCATACTTATTGCAGGATTAAATGGTGCTGGTAAAACTACATTTTCAGGTAAGCTGGCTAACTATCTGAAGACACAAAAAGGGAAAAAACCTTTGTTAGTGGCTGGAGACGTTTACCGTCCTGCAGCTATTACCCAGCTTCAGGTTCTTGGAGAACAAATCGGAATCCCTGTTTATGCTAATCTTGAATCAAAAGATCCTGTTGCAATTGCTCTTGAAGGTATAGCCGAAGCTAAGCGAAATGGGAATACCGTTGTCATTCTGGATACTGCTGGTCGTCTTGCTATTGATGAGGCCATGATGAATGAAATTGCTGCTGTTAAGAGTAGTACCAAACCTCATGAGATTCTCTTTGTTGTAGATGCAATGACCGGACAGGATGCTGTGAATACCGCTAAAGCATTTAATGACCGTCTGGACTTTACTGGTGTTGTTTTAACCAAGCTTGATGGTGATACAAGAGGTGGAGCCGCCCTTTCTATTAAGTCTGTTGTCAATAAACCGATTAAGTTTATTGGTACTGGCGAAAAAATGGAAGCACTGGATGTGTTTTATCCGGAAAGAATGGCATCCAGAATACTCGGAATGGGTGATGTGGTATCCCTGGTAGAACGTGCCCAAATGCAGTTTGACGAAAAGGAGTCAGCTGAATTACAGAAAAAAATACGCAAGAATAAATTTGACTTTAACGACTTTATCGGACAGATCCAGCAAATTAAAAAGATGGGTAACATGAAAGACCTTATGGGAATGATTCCAGGGGTTGGTAAAGCGGTTAAAGATATGGACATTGATGACAATGCATTTAAGCCTATAGAAGCCATTATTCATTCTATGACCCCATATGAGCGCGAGAATCCTGACTCTATAAATCAGAGTCGCCGTGGTCGTATTGCAAAAGGATCAGGAACAAACCTTCAGGAAGTGAATAAGCTAATTAAACAATTTGATGACATGCGAAAAGTCATGAAGCAGTTTAGTAATCCTGCGGCTATGACTAAAATGATGAAAGGCATGCCTAAAATGCCTTTCGGGAAATAATATAAGAGGCTGTATTTCAATCTTGAATTAAGATACAGCCTCCATTTATAATATCGGTACCAACTTTTCCATTTTCATTCCCCGGGATCCTTTGATAAGTATCATGGCATCTTTGATAGGATTATCCGATAGGCCATTCATCGCACTGTCAACATCTGAATAAAACTCAGCCTGAATATCCGTTTTCAAAGCGTCAAACTCCTTACCGATGAATATCCGTCGTTCAACGGGTATACTTAATGCATGATTTACCACTTGCTGATGTTCTTCCAGAGAATTAGCGCCCAATTCAAACATATCGCCTAAAATAAGCACTTTTTTACTGGCATGAACAAGGTTGAGATTATCTATTGCCACCCTCATGCTGCTAGGATTAGCATTGTAATAATCGCAGATCAGTGTATTTATAGCTGTTTTAATAATTTGGGAACGGTTATTTCCTGGGGTATAAGAGGATATAGCCAAATCAATTTCATCCGCTGGCACACTAAAATAAAGACCAATAGTAACTGCCGCTAAAATATTCTCTAAGTTATAACTCCCTGTTAGATTAGTTTTTAGCTGACGTCTCTCTGTATGGGATAACCATTCTATAGTGAGTAAAGGGTCATTTGATAGAATAGAACCTGAAACTTCATTTTCCTTGCCCTGCCCATACCTTACTGCCTGATCAATTCCCCGGGAAAGATACATCTCCTTTAAAAGTAAGTTATCGCCGTCTACAAAAATTATCCCCTTACTTGATTTAATAAAATCATATAACTCCCCTTTTGCTTCTTTGACACCTTCAAATCCACCAAATCCCTCTAAATGGGCTCTTCCTACATTTGTAATTAAACCGTGTGTAGGTTGGGCAATAGCACACAAACCCTCAATTTCCTTCTTATGATTGGCTCCCATTTCTACAATGGCAATTTCAACATCAGGCTGTATAGCTAACAGCGTCAAAGGCACACCAATATGATTATTTAAATTACCGGTGGTGCAATATGTTACATAGTGTTGGGAAAGCACAGCATTCAGCAATTCTTTAGTTGTTGTTTTCCCATTTGTTCCGGTGATACCTATAATTGGAATAGTAAGCTGAGCACGGTGATACATGGCCAATTCTTGAAGAGTTTTTAAGGTGTCCTGGACTAATATGTACCGGTTATTTTTATAATACCGGCTATCATCAATCACTGCATAGGATGCTCCCGCTTCTAATGCCTTGGCCGCATACTCGTTTCCATTAAAATTCTCCCCTTTAAGTGAAAAAAACAGACTTCCTGGTGTAATATTTCTCGTATCCGTACTAACTGTCCGGTTATTCGTATAGAGGATGTATAACGCTTCAATATTCATGACAAACACTTTGATGCAATTATAAATTAAATAAAGAGAGGATTGCCGTTTGTTAAAAAAATGAAACAAAAAAAACCGGACTTAGCCGGTTTTCTAAAGAAGTTTAAGAGTTTTTTATAAATCCTTCAGGAAAGAAACATCTCCATCTGGAGTAATCTTAACTAATACGTTTGTATTGTCTTTCTTAATATTGGCAAAATAGATAGTATTATAAAATCTTTTGCCAGTAAGCATTTGTAGAGGTGAAGCCGCTTCACCATCAAAATCGTAACGAACAACTTCATTCACCTTATAATCATTATAAAGCTTTGATAATCTACGTTGACCAACTGCAGGGATCTTATCAGCAGCTACATATTGTGTAGTGGCGATGTACTCACCATTAGTATCAAAAAATGCAGATAATTTTTGACCGTCTAATGTAAAGACTGCCTTCTGGAAGTCATTTGTAACCGTCCATTTTACATCTTTAGCTGCCTGGTATTTATTTAGGAAGTTATTTTCTGCAAAATAAGAAACGTTTGCTTCCTTACTTTCGTTTTTATCATCAGCAAATCCTTTTGTTGACAAAGCCAGAACTAAAAAGGCTAAGTAAAAAATCTTTTTCATAACGCTGTTTTTATTTTCACATCAAAAGTAACGTATTGTTAAACATATTTAAAATATATTTTACTTTTTATGATATTTTCACAATAAATAGGATTATTTATTAAAATATTAAAAATACACCTATGCAAACGTATGTCATTTGAGAATTTCAAAATTGATGACAACTTAATTACATGTTATCGTATCAAAATTCGATTTAATTGCTATTTCGGAAACCTATAACTACTTTCTTTGTTACAAGTTGGACAATTAACAGATTGCAAACACTTGAAAAACAGCTATGAAAACTAAAATCATTATGTTAATGTTTACGGCCGGACTAGGTCTGGCATCATGCTCTGCAAGCAGAGAATCTCAATCCAACATGGACAGTTCAATGGTAGATTCCACTTCAACTGGAACTGGATCTGGAACAATGACTGACAGCACTTCGACTGAATCAGCACCTACATCTACTCCCACCACAACAGATACCACAAAAACTGGTATGTAATTTTATTGTCAGTCTGTTATCAAATATGAATAACAGACTGATAACTTACCTTTTTATTCTTTTATTAACTCATTTAGATGAAAAACAATCCAGGATTGTTAATATTGTATCCTATATATTCTATTAATATCAGTGATTATGAGAGCCACCCGGCCCCTGTTGTTTTTTATACTCTTACTTTCTATTGTTACCCACCTTTCCGCACAAACCAGAACTCCCTTTTATGAACCCATGTCAGGCAAAGATCAATGGGTAGATTCCGTTTTAAAGAAATTAAATAAGAAAGAGAAAATAGCTCAGATGTTTTTTATCAGGGCGCACACAGACAAAGGAAAAGCTTACGAGGACTCAATACAAACATTAATTCACAATTCACGAGTAGGGGGACTGGTCTTTTTCCAGGGAGGCCCCCTACGGCAGGCTGTATTAACGAATTCCTATCAATCGGTATCACTTGTCCCATTACTTGTTGCAATGGATGCAGAATGGGGTTTATCAATGAGACTCGATAGTACAATATCCTATCCCTATCAAATGACACTTGGTGCCATTCAGAACAATGACCTGATCTATCAGATGGGAAAGGAAATTGGAAAAGAATTTAAAATGCTAGGGATGCATTTAAACTTTGCACCAGTAGTTGATATTAACAATAATCCGGACAACCCTGTAATTGGATACCGTTCATTTGGGGATAATAAATACAACGTTGCAGCAAAAGGACTAGCCTACATGCGCGGGTTACAAGACGAGGGCATATTAGTGAGCATTAAACATTTTCCAGGTCACGGAGATACCAATGTGGATTCCCATCAAAGTTTACCTGTATTGAATTTCACAAAGGAAAGGCTCGATTCACTGGAATTATATCCATTTCGGGAGCTTATCAAGCAAGGAGCTTCAGGTGTCATGATCGCACATATGAATATCCCGGCACTCGATCCTACTAAAAATTTACCCTCTACATTATCACAAACAATAGTTACCGGCTTACTTAAAGAGGAACTAGGCTTTAAAGGACTTGCCATTACCGATGCAATGGAAATGAAAGGTGTAGTTAAGTTTTTCCCCGATGGTGAAGCTGATGTAAGAGCAGTAATTGCAGGGAACGATATTATTGAATTGTCTGAAAATACAAAACGTGCCATCAAACTAGTAAAGAAAGCCGTTAAAACAGGTAGAATCACTCGGGAAAGAATCAACCAAAGTGTTAAGAAGATATTAGAAGCAAAATACTGGGCCGGTCTCAATAACTATCACCCAATAAATACCATTAATCTCCTGAAAGACTTAAATAGTGGTGAAGCTCTCAGTTTGAATCAACACCTTGTAGATGCATCCATTACTGTTTTGCATAGTGATAGCCTTTTAAAAGCACTCGACACTAAAAAACGGACTGCAATTATTAGTCTGGGAGTAACTGAACTTACTAAGTTCCAAAAGGATCTTAAATTAAAGATCCCCAATTCCATGCTCTTCCTTATGTCTAAAATTGGTTCTGCCACAGACATGAACGCAATGCTTCAGGAAGTTAAAAAGTACGATCAGGTAATTATGGCAATCCATGATTACCGCAAAAGGCCACAAAGCTCCCTGGATTACAATACTCCACTCAAAATATTCATAGCAGAACTCGCTCAATTAAACACCATATCCTGTGTTTTTGCAAATCCCTATACTATTGCAGGTTTACCCGGCATAGAAGCTAGTAAAAGTGTCCTTGTAACCTACCAAAATAGTGATGAGGCACAACGTTCTGTAGTTAAAATTCTAACAGGACAAATGCCAGCTACGGGAAAACTTCCGGTAACTATTAACTCCTTTTATAAGTACGGAGATGGTTTGGACTATTTTCCTGAGCCCAAACCAGTCCTAGGAAAGATCTCTTATTGATCTCTTCCCTGTGAACCCCCACCACCTCCACCACCAGGATTAAATCCACCTTCTCTTCTTTCACCACCCCCAGGAGGCATATCCCCACGGTTGTTTTGTGTTCTTCCTGCAAATTTATTGAAGCGATAAGCAAAGGTTAACATGAAATACCGTGTTAAGCGGTTTGTATTACTAACTGAATAACCATTATCCCCCTGAGTGGCATTCACAGTGGCAGCTTGATTTAATAAATCATACCCTTGTAATCTTAGTCGTCCCTTTCGGTTAAACATCTGCTTTTCCAGATAGCTGTTTATAACTAATGGATTCGCATTGATACTTCTAAAGCCTGAATTAATATTCTTACTTCCGTCAAAGCCAAGAATCCATGTATTAAAAACATAGATCTTTGCATTCAAATCCAAAGAGAGAGTAGAGTTCTTGGAATCAATACTATTCGGGAGAGAATAATTTACAAATCCGTACCGGTAAGAAGCTCCCGGTGTAATATCAATATTTTCGTTAGGGTTGATCTGAAATCTGGCATTCTGAGAAAAGGTCCAGTTCTTACCAATGTTTTTTTCGTTATCCACATAAGAGACATCATTGGTATAATTCACGGTTCCTCCTACCTGAAGCCTGTATTTCTTATCCATAAACGGCTTAGACCATCTATAATATACATTGGAAGCATAATAGCCATCTTCATTTAAGAATCGTCTTTCCTGAATCAAATTATAAGTTGTATCCGTTCCGCTAATAATGGGCTCCCTGATTCGGACCGTATTGTTGATAATCCGATCACTGATAATGTTTCCCCTCGCTCCTGCACTAAAGTAGGCCCCTGTCTGCGCATCCGTATTATTGTACTCAATATTTACATTCTGATTTAATGCTGACCTTAGATTAGGATTTCCAATTACCGGACTTTGAGGATTACTTAAGTCAACCACCGGCTGAATCTGCTCAAAACCAGGTTCACTGCTCTCTCCTGAATAGTTGATCTTTAAAGATACAGTTTTGGCAAAATTATACGAGAATCGTACAGTAGGGAACACGTTAAATCCTGTTTTTCCCGCACTTACATGATTAGTCTCCGAATAACCCTTTAATGTAGTAGGCTGAGCAGCCATACCAATAGAGAAATTATACAACTTATTACGGTCATACCGATAGCTTAAGCCAAACCGGTTCGCAGTAAAAGAATAATTAAAAATATTACTTAATGAATCTGATCGAAAATACGCACCATTGACATCAGCCAAATCAGTAATCTTGCTATTATCATTTTCTGTACGGCTGTATCTATACGAGAAATCCAAACGGGAATAGACCCCTAAAGGCTCACTATAAGTCACATTTAATTGATTGCTCAAGCGTTCATTATCCGTATTAATCAAACGGCGAGAGCTAGAGTCTGCACCCGCAACTATAATTCCTCCTGTATCATAAAAATTAAAGGCATCACTAATATCCTGATCATTCTTATTGTAAGACTTATTAATTGAATAGTTTAATGACAGATTCCTTCCTTGCTTTAAAAAACGCTTATTGTAAAGAATATCAGCACCAAAAGCCGGAGAGCTTGACTCATTGCTCGACCTTGTATTTTGATCCTGTCTAACCAGTTCCTGTATTTGCTTATAGCTGTCACCATCATTCTTATTTGTACTCAAATTTAGAGAGGGTGCTACTTTCAAGTAATTTAAGGAGTCAATCTTATATTCTAAATTAAAGTTAAGTCCCTGATTCAGATTGTTACTATTGTTGTTGCTTCTTTGAGTAGTCGTAATCAATTGATCACCAGTCGTAGTTTCCGTAAAACGATCTGTTTTAGCGTTATTATCAGATGAGGATACCCTGTAACTACCAAACACCGTAATCTTCTTCGAAACATCTTTTCTATAGTCAAATCCACCGGCTTGTGTGTTGGTAATTCCTCCTGCATTTCCCCCTCTGCCACCACCACTACCACGAAATCTTCCGCCTCTTTGATTTCCACCACCAGCAAAATCAAACAGATTGGCATTTGTATTATTCAAATTAAGCATCATGGAAAGTTGTTCATCATTATTCATAAGCCTTCCCATACCCGATACTATATAACGGTTATCATTACCTCCACCGGCAACGCCATTGGCTATCATCCCTTTATTCTTGCTGGGACTTATGGTAATATTTAATATTTTATCCGGATCTCCATCCCTGATACCGCTAGCATTAGCCTGATCTCCATAGTCGTCAATGATCTGAATATTCTCAATAACGTCTGCTGGAAGATTCTGTGTGGCCGTTTTTAAATCACCATCAAAAAAATCTTTACCGTTAACCCTAACCCGCGTTACACTTTTACCCTGGGTAGTCACATTTCCATCTTTGTCTACTTCAATTCCCGGCAACTTCTTCAATACATCTTCTACAACCGAATTTTCCCTTACAGGAAAGTCTTTCGCGCTGTATTGAATCGTATCTTCCTTTACCATAATTGGAGTTACACCTGATATGTTCACCGTATTCAACAAATTACTTTCCACTTTTAATATAACAGTAGAAAGCTTGAGCGGTGTCGCAGCCTGAGCGAACTGAAAACGTTGACTAAAATTCTTATATCCTAAGCTAGTAACACTTAAAACAAACTGGCTCGATTTAACATTTCTAAAAGAAAACTTACCGTCAACATCGCTGCGGGTAAAAAGTGTGTCCTTAGCTGATGTTAGTTTAATAGAAGCGGCAATTACGCTGACATTTGTCGAATCAAGCACAATTCCGCTTACGGCCCGGCTCCCTTGTGCATGTAAAATTGTGGTACAGAGACAAGTAAAAAATAAAAATAAAAATTGTTTCATGAAGCCTTATTGAGTAATACTATTTGCTACCCTTCTAAGACTTTATAAATACAAGGAGGTTTAATTGAAAAATTATTTTTTTTCTTCCCAAACTAAGGCAATTTGCACAATGGTTTCAACCGCCTTTTGCATGTCCTGTACTGACACCCATTCCTGCTTGCCATGAAAGGCATGTTCGCCAGCAAAAATATTAGGACAAGGCAACCCGATAAATGATAAACGAGAGCCGTCTGTGCCTCCACGGATGCTCTGTAGTTTCGGATTTACACCCGTACGTTCCACCGCAATCTTCGCATAATCAATAAGTTCAGGATGTTTATCCAGCACCACTTTCATATTCCGGTACTGCTCCTTCACCTCCAATTTATATGAAGATGACGGATAGCCTTCCAGTACATCGTCTGCAATCGCTTTCAGAATCCCTTCATGATTTTTAAGTTCAGCATCATCAAAATCACGCAATATAAACTCAATAGATGCCTCTTCCACCGATCCCTGCATCGCTACCGGATGAATAAATCCTTCTTTACCTTCTGTACTTTCCGGCGAAAGCCTGTCTTTAGGCAAAAAAGAAACTATTTCCGCAGCAATTTTTATCGCACTTTCCATATTCCCTTTTGCAAAACCAGGATGAGAACTGACTCCCGAGATAGTGATCGTGGCATAATCTGCTGAAAACGTTTCATACTCAATAGAACCACATGACTCTCCATCTACTGTATAACCATAATCAGCTCCTAACTTCTGTATATCCACCTTATCAACACCACGACCAATTTCTTCATCAGGTGTAAAAAGAATCCGGATCTTTCCATGTTTCAATTCAGGATGAGCGATTAAAAAAGCAGCTGCATCCATAATTTCTGCTAAACCGGCTTTATTGTCGGCCCCTAACAACGTATTTCCACTTGCTGTTACAATATCATTCCCAATCTGAAACTCCAGATCAGGATGATCAACCATCCGCATCACCTGATTTTGATCCAACGGTAACACCAAATCCTGTCCCTGGTAATTGTGATGAATAACAGGAATAACATCTAGTCCACTGCAATCCGGAGAAGTATCCATATGCGAACAGAAACAAATTACCGGAACTTTTTTTGTTGTCGTAGCAGGAATAGTGGCATATACATATCCAAACTCATCCAATTCTGCATCTTTTATACCAATTTCCAGAAGTTCTTCCACTAATATTTTGCCCAAATTCTTTTGCTTTTCAGTTGAAGGCTGTGATAAAGAATTCTGATCTGACTGCGTATCGATTTTCACATATTTCAAAAAGCGTTCAAGTGCTGTGAATGAATATGATTTTAAACTTTCCATTAATTCTGATTTTAAAACAAAAGTAAATATTTTGTACATTACGGGCATGATTCAAGCGATCTTCAGTCAGGCACCCGTTGCTGCCCTCATTTTTATATTAACGATTATAACAAGTATCTATACTTTCTCCAATCCACAGCTGTATGGAAAGTTAATGCTTCATCCCTATAGTGTTACCCGGGGAGAAAGGGTCTATTCTATCATCACCAGCGGATTTATACATGCCGATTGGGGACACCTGTTTTTCAATATGTTTTCTTTCTATTTCTTTGCCTTTACCCTTGAAGGTATTATTGGAAGCGGGCAATTCGCTATTTTATATCTAGTTAGTCTGATACTAAGCGACCTCAGCACCATTATGCGTCATAAAGATGATTTCAGATACAACAGTCTTGGCGCTTCAGGAGCCATATCTGCCATAATCTTCAGCTATATCCTCTTTGATCCCAGTACCAAATTTTACATCATGTTTATTCCTATCGGAATCCCTGCCGTTATCTTTGGTGTCCTGTACCTGCTTTATAGCGCTTATGCATCGAAACAATCCAGTGGCATTAACCACGATGCCCATTTCTATGGCGCACTTTCCGGACTAATTATCACGATCATCTTTAATCCCGGAGTACTAAGTCACTTTTTCTCCGAAATCCAAAGAATGGTTGGTCACTGATCACTCAAGTAATCAACCCAGCATACTGCTTTCAGGTAATATGATTGATCGCTGAGAACTCCTATTATCAACCAAGCCTTAACGGTACTGAAGGACTTTTGATGAATTTACCCTGATCATCTAATATAAAGCTTAATGGATTCTCTGGATCTTTGATAATTTCAAACAATACAAAACCCCAGGGCTTCCAGAAGTTTTCAAGTACTTGTCCGTAAGTCTTCACCTGCCAGTTATCAAATAACGGCCTGCTGCTAATCCGCAACGGCATCCCATCAATATAGTACATATCACCCGTAGAAAGCAAGGAGTACTCAGGCAAACGATTAAATATGTAAGCAGAATAAAAGAACCGGGCACAAATCTCTTCAAACTGGATAGGCTGTAACGTATGGTCTGAAACCGTACTCAGCACAGCATGATGATACGCTGCGTTTTCACCATTATCCTGTAAACAGGCAATCAGTCCAAAGTCCTTCATCTTTAAAGAAAAAACCAATGTATTGATCTCATCCCTGTAGCTGAAAGTTTCAGGAGGGTTATCTACCGGAAATACCATGATCTTCCATGGAAGAACGCCCTCAAACTCCATCGGATTAAGAAGCGACTGCAACATGAGATGAAGATTACCGAATTTCTGCATTAAACCCTGCGAGAAATTTAATGCCTCACCAGTAGATCTTTGCTGCCTGATTCCCGCCCGCACCTCATAGTGGATCATGCCATAAACCTGCTTGGCAATCCATTGAAATAAGCGGAGGTCATCCAACGCCTTAACGGCCGCATAACCTGTATTCAGAGCCAAACTAACCTCTTGCTCTAATTTTTCTATCTCCTGATAAGCGAACTCAGAAACTGGAATTTTAATGTCCGGATAAGTCAGAATATGCTCATCCAGCATTTTTAAAGCTTGATCTTTCAGATTAAATGTATTGACCATCCATTCGGGAAACAGTTGAATCTGTCGGTCTGCTTCCAAACCAGTCATAAAACAAACCTTTTCGCTAAAATCAAACCGTTCAAACGGTCGAAATAATGAAGTACTCATGGCCAAATATACACCTTTATGAACCTTTTAGTTCAGCCATTGCCTGGGACAATACAGCAAGCTGTTTTTGTAATTCAACCTTTACTTCAGGACTTGCCTGTTTGGCCATTTCCACCTTAATCTCCTTGAATGATTCAAATAGATTTAAAACATATTTATCAATATCATATTTCTTATTTTTGATCCCTACTTCTTTAAAATCGGTAACACGTTTGTTTACTTCCTCACTATTATCAATCCGCGCCAGGATACTTAAATAAGGACTGATCATTTCAACCTTATCCTGCAATCCCGCTTTCTCATAAGAATCATTAAAAAAAGGAAGTTCTTTCTCTGTTCCACCATAGGTATATGCAGCAAGAATAGCTTTAGTCAAATCACCTTTACTATTTTTTTGTAACGTTTTTGCTATAGCAAACGCTTCTTTCGGATCAAGCATAATCACACCCGCCAACGCAGCACCCTGAACCGAGTACGATTCACTTTTTAATGCCACATCAAATAAAGGTCTGTTGCTAAAATCACGCATAGAAGCAAGACTTTGTAATGCAGCCGCACGGACCAAATTACGGGGATCAGATACAGACAGCGTTTTCAATACAGGCAACGCCGCCACTTTAACAAGAGAATCTGTCAGGTCAATTGAATTTATGGCCAGAATACGCAAGCCATAATAAGGATCCTTTAATGCAGCAAGCATCACTTTACGTGCATCCTCATTTTTTGACTGATTCGCGCTGCAACTATCAATTGCCTCAAGCCTATCTACATACAGAGGTGCATGATAGTACTGAAATACATAGTTAGATAATACCTTATGGTCCTCTTTCTTAGCCAGTAATATCTTATCCGCATCCACATTAACCAGATCCGGACGAGCATTAACCACAAAACTTAAAGTATCCATTTTGGCCTTCATCAAGAAATCATGGCGTACTTTTTTCCCACCCGCATAAACATCCACAGCCATAGGCAATATAAATGCCGCACCACTCTGAGATTGCGTTAAAAATACTTTTTGCGTTTTGCTAACCTCATCCCATTGATAGCTGATCTGCAATTCAGGATGACCACTTCCAAAATACCATTGATTAAAGAACCAGTTTAAATCCTTTCCACATGCCTCTTCCAGCGCCAGTCGCAATTGATGCGCTTCACCATTTTTAAAAGCATTCTGCTTCAAATAAATATTAATCCCTTTAAAAAAAGCCTCCTCACCTAAATAATTGCGCAGCATATACAACACCCTACCGCCCTTCTGGTAGCTGACCAGGTCAAACATATCTTCCTTATCAGTATAATGAAAGCGAACAAGATCTTTAGACGCATCTTTAGGCGAACCCAGATATTGCTGCATATCCTTATAGTTGCCTGCATCCCCTTCATCCTTCCCGTATTTATATTCCCGCCATAGCACCTCGCTGAAATTAGCAAACGACTCATTAACGGTGAGGTTACTCCAGCTTTCAGTAGTCACGTAATCACCAAACCATTGATGAAACAACTCATGGGAAATTACATCCTCCCCCTTATTCTCATCCAGCAACTCTCTGGCATTAGCTTGCACAAACTCCCCATGCAAAGTTGCCGTTGTATTTTCCATTGCCCCACTCACAAAATCACGCACCACAATCTGCGAATACTTATTCCATGGAAAATCAACACCCAATTTTTTAGAGAAAAACTCCATCATCTCAGGCGTATGTCCAAATATCTGTTTAGCATAAGGAGCAAAGGCAGGTTCCAGGTAATAATTAACCTCCTTATCTCTCCATTTATCTTTAAATATTTTAAAATCACCAACTGCCATCATAAACAGATAAGGGGAATGAGGCAAATCCATCTTCCATATATCTGTACGGGTTCCATCCACATTCATTTTCTTGGAAATTAACTTTCCATTCGAAAGTGTTTCATATTTAGAAAGCACAGTCATAGCTATTTCAGACGTTGTTTTCTGATTAGAATGATCTATTGTTGGAAACCAAACCGAAGAAGCTTCCGTTTCTCCCTGTGTCCAGATCTGCACCGGTTTATCTTTATCTTCTCCCATCGGATTGATAAAATACAAGCCTTTCGCATTGGTTATCGCTGCACTACCTTTAGTTTTCAGTTCATTTGGCTTAGACACATAGTCAATAAATAGTGTATACTTTTCTGTTCTACTGTATGTACGACCTAGTTTGATATTCAACTGCTGCATATCATACGTGTATTTTAACGGCTTTAGCACGTTCCCCTCTACCATTGAAATTTGTTTAATCTCCATTCCCTTTGCATCAAGTCGCAAAGAATCGGTCGAATAAAAATAAGGCTTCAAAGTCAGCCAGGCCTTCCCGTACAAATAACACCTGGCATAGTCAAAGCGGACATCCAGTTTAGTATGTATCAGGGCATTGATCTTTACTGGGGTCTCCCTGTAAATCTGGACTAAAAAATCAGGTGACTTTTTTACCTGCGACTGAACATTTAAGCTAAGAGTAAATGCAACAGCAATCAATAATGCAAATTGCTTTAATGGAAAATATTTCATAAACGAAAGAAAATACTATAGAATAATATGTTAAAAAGCGATTAATATCTAAGTAAGATGAATAAACAACACTTTTTTCAGATAATTAGTTTTTTAAATAAGATTTAGGATCAAGAGCAGCTGGTGACCAGTTGGTAAGAAACTCCAGTACCATTTTGGGATCGTGCCCCTTGCCACTCTCCAGATACGCACTATTCTGCGTATGCAGCCGGTGTCCTTTTCCATCCAGCACAACAAATACTGGAAACCCAAACCGCTGAGGATAGCCTAAAGAAGCAAGAACTGCTTTGTTTTCATTTTCCTTGCTATAGTTGACATGTACCACCACAAAATTTGAACTCAAAGCTAGTTTTAATGTATCATTGGATGTGACCAGCTGATTAAAACGAAGACACCAAACACACCAGTTACCTCCAATTTGAAGCAGCACGTGTTTCCCTTCCTTAGCGGCCCTATCAACAGCCAGCTTGATCTCCTTTGCCGCATCGGCATTGGGATTATATAATTTTACATCTTGTGCATTTCCTGCCGTATTCAAAACCAGCAGCAACATCAGTAATAGGAACACTTTTTTCATTCATACAAGTTTTTGCGATAGTCATCCTATCCATATCCAAACAGGGTTCAAAGATAAAAGCCTTTTTGAACAAATTGGTCATACCTTTATGGATTTACCAGCTTTAACTTGCTTAAAATGTATTCACTCACTTTTTTACCTTGTTCCGCTCCTTTATCTACACTATTCTTATAATGTAAGCCACCGTAAAAGCGGCTTATAGATGCTTCGTCAGCAGCCTGTACAAATGACTTAAAATCCCTTTTCATCCCGATATATCTCAAATCACTGGTATCCTGAAAAGCGAAGTGATCGCCAAAAAGATGGGTAAGCATAACAGCTGCTGAGCGGGTAATCGTACTGTGACCACTCGGATACTCAGGAAAAGGTGGAGTTTGCAGGCGGGGTAACCAGTTCGGGTCTATCAAATCGTTGATCACTGTTACCGGGCGGATATAAGATGTTTGATACTTTATATTCCAACAGCATATAAATGCATCATACATCGCAACCGAGGTTAAAGCATAAGCCTGAGCCGTTTTAACTGCATCTGCATCCGTCTTTTTGCAGGCAATGGCTGTAATTCCAATCCAATGCCCCCCCGGCGTAATCTTTTTATTAGCAAATGTCATGTGTCCGGCATGCTCCATCACAAAAGGATTGTCATCCCAATAACGCGCAATATCTTTTTGTTCCTGCGTTAACGTTTTACTTTGCTCATAAACTTCCAGATTCTGTTTATAGTAGGTACTGTTTTTATCTTCACTGTATACCGGAGGCGGAGGCAAAGTAATTTGCGACGAAGTATCCAAAGCAAACGTTTTCATCGTTCCCCAGCAATATTCCACACCATCTAAGTAATCAGGCGCAGTAGGACGCCACATTCCAGGATTCTGACTGCCTAAAAACTTAGGTTTAAAACGTGTCTGTTGATAATTATCCGTACTAGCACGCTTTAAAATCACCTTTGCCACCGAGTCCCCAAAGGCTATCGACCGGGCAAAGGTGGAGTCATCCATTCCACTTTTAAATTTCGCGTACAAACGATCCTCATAACCCTTCAGCGAATCAACCGAAAAAGTAACTTTTCTTACCACAGTAAAAAATGCTTGAGTCGCCGCTAAGGTGAAATTATATTTTTTACCCTTCTCTGGTGCTGCAATAGGGCCAAATCCTCTTAATTGAGCTACTATAGATTTATATTTCGAATCCTGAAAGCGCATTGCTTCATAAGAAGCCAATGCAGAATAAGCATAAATCCGGCTCGCCACAGGAGGAGTAAATACGTCGTAAATGATGAGTTGCGTCAGTTTATCTTCATTCTGATGAAGAACAAAGGCTTCCTCTCTTGCAGACATAGATTCTGATTTGCTTCGCTGACAGGCCGAAAAGCACATGCATGTGCTAAATAATAACAAAAAAACGCTTAAAGGTCTCATATGAGTGGTTTAGATCTATTGATCAATTATACGTAGGCTAATAATTACATAAACAAAACACTCCCCTTAAACTACAAAAACGCTTCAACATTCAGGCTCCAATACCTTTCCCAAAGCGCATTTTGTTATTTAATATAGAAGTAAACTGATTACCAAAACGAATCTATTAAAAAATAACAGTATTCTATCTTTTTTATTGATTATGTGCTGTTGTTGCTACATAGCACATTAAAGCATTCATTTTGAGTAGAATAAAAGCATCCAACCAGAGCATAACAAAAAGACAGATCTGTAGGTAAATCCCTGAATTAACATTTTTTAAATAAACCCCCGTTAAACTATTCTCCTCCGGATTTATCTATTCATTAAAACACACAAAGAAATGAAAAACTTAATCATAACAGCTCTATTGTTCGCCGGATTTGCAACTGCAGGGTTCTCTCAAGAAAGAAACACTCAACGCTTAGAAAGAAACAATAAGCGCATAGAAAGTCCGGAACAACGAGCACGCCTCGCTACCGACAGGATGGACAAACAACTCGTTCTTTCTGAAAAGCAAAAAACTCAGATCTATAACCTGAACCTGAACCGGGCAAAAAAAATGACCAAAGCCCACGAAAAGGCTGAAAAGCAACGGATGGAACAACACAAGCAAATGCTAGTCGAACATGCTTCCAGCGATAGGAAAATCAATAGTGTCCTAAGTCCGGCTCAACAAAGCAAATACGCTTCATTAAAAAAAGGAAGAGCAGATAAGTTTAAAGGCCGTAGAAGTACACCCAACAGAAGAAGCAAAAATCGGCTAGATCAGGATGCCTCTCCAAAAAACAGACCAGCATTTGACCATAAACTATAAGGTCTAATCCTCATAAATCATTTAAAAAATGGCTGGAGAAATCCGGTCATTTTTTGTTTTAATCCGATTTTTAAAAATAATCAGACCTAAAAAAGAAAATAACGCCTTTCAATATTGTAACAATTACTATAAACATCAGCCCTCAATCGTCCCCTCTTAGCTAAAAACAGTCGTTAGAACACATATCTATGTCATCTCCGGTGTAAAGCACCGATATCCTAACCTTCAGTACTTGTTTCCCAAGCAATACTGCGTTATATTTGCCTTCCAAAATATTGATTTAGCAAATAATGAGAGAAATACAGTTCAGAGAAGCGCTTCGTGAAGCATTGAACGAAGAGATGCGCAAAGACGAAAAGATTTTTTTAATAGGCGAAGAAGTTGCTGAGTATAACGGGGCTTATAAAGTAAGTCAGGGTATGCTTGCAGAATTCGGAGCTAAGCGGATAATCGATACCCCTATCGCGGAATTAGGTTTTACTGGTATTGCTACAGGCGCGGCCATGAATGGCTTGAAACCCATTGTTGAATACATGACCTTCAACTTTTCCCTGGTTGCCATAGACCAGATCATTAACGGTGCAGCCAAGATCCTCTCCATGAGTGCTGGCCAGTTTCCAATTCCAATCGTTTTTCGCGGACCAACAGGTAATGCAGGTCAGTTAGGCGCTCAACACTCGCAGAACTTTGAGAACTGGTTTGCTAACGTGCCCGGATTAAAAGTAGTTATTCCTTCTAACCCATACGATGCAAAAGGATTACTGAAACAAGCTATCATCGATCCTGATCCCGTAATTTTTATGGAATCTGAAGTGATGTATGGCGATAAAGGTCCTGTTCCTGAAGAGGAGTATTATCTTGAAATAGGTAAAGCACATGTAGAAACTGAAGGTACCGATGTCACCATCGTATCTTTTGGAAAAATGCTTTCCCGCGTAGTTCATCCTGCTGTTGCGGAATTAATCAAAGAAGGTATCAGTGCAGAAGTAATTAACTTGCGTACTGTTCGCCCTATTGATTACGAAACAATTATTAATTCTGTGAAGAAAACAAACCGTTTGGTTATTGTTGAAGAAGCTTGGCCACTTGGTTCTATTGCTACAGAGATCGCATTTAAGGTACAAAATGAAGCCTTTGATTACCTGGATGCTCCGGTAGTACGTGTTGTTTCGGCAGACGTTCCTCTACCCTATGCCCCAACTTTAATTAAAGAAGCATTACCTAATGCAGAACGCGTTGTGAAAGCTGTTAAAAGCGTTTTATACGTAAATAAATAATTGTCTATTCAACCGAAATAAACACCAATTTAAAAAGGCCAATCTGTCATCAGGTTGGTCTTTTTATTATATGGCGCTTGATCAATACAAATTTTTAGTATTATAAATCCAAATTAATCTGTCTTTTAATGCTTTCTTCAAGTGAAATAAAGGTCTCTGTACGTTGAATTCCTGGTACAGATTGAATATGATCATTTAATACTAACCGAAGATGATTGGTATCACGACAAATAATTTTAGCGAACATGCTCCAGGCACCTGTAGTATAATGCAACTCGACAATTTCCTTTATATTTCTCAACTTTTCTACCGCATCTTTATAAGTTGATCCCTTTTCAAGGTAAATACCCAGATAAGCACAAACATCATATCCGATTTTTTGGGCATCCACCAATAAGTTTGACCCTTTTATTATACCCAGATCCTGCATCTTTTTCATCCTCACATGAATGGTGCCACCCGAAACAATTAGCTTTTTAGCTATCTCTGTATAAGGGATTGTTGCATCTTCCATAAGGATTGACAGAATCTGCATATCCAGATTATCAATTTCTAAATTAAGGCTCTTCTTTTCCATAAATAATTTGAAAGATATTAATATATATACGAAGTAAATAAAAATTTTACAAAAATTAAAATAATTTGTTAAAATATTTGCAACAATACCAAATAACCTACTATATTTGTTTCAAGCAAATGCAAATAGCAAATGTTTACATACTGTAAGGTGGTGAAATAGGCAGACACACCTCCTTGTCTCGGTGGTGGAGATCATGGGAATCCGGCAACGGTTAACCACTCCTTGGAGGTTCGATTCCTTCCCTTACAGCTCAGGTTCGATTCCTTCCCTTGGTGGAGATCATGGGAATCCGGCAACGGTTAACCACTCCTTGGAGGTTCGATTCCTTCCCTTACAGCTCCTTTCAATAATTTAGGTTTATAATTGGTTAGTTTGAGCTTCCGCCCATCGGAAGCTTCATTTTTTTAATACCTCCCAAATCGCTATTCTCTTCTTTATCTTGATGCTAATAATCCTCAATTAATTTGTTTACCGTTATTTTACACTTTTATACAAAAGTAAGTAAATCTAATTCTCACCTCGTTGATCTACGAAACAAATACAGTAAGTTTATGTTGAAAATTCAATTCTACTAACATTTAATTCTTAATAAAATTAGCGTAGAATTTCAACAGAGATTAATAAAATTAGTAAAATTTGATATGAAGAAAATCAATATGACTACATCCAGACTCGTTAATAAATTCCTTTAGCGACGTAATTAAATGGTACATCATTTCTATGAATAATAAAAACATGTATACAATTTCTTCAATTTTTGAGAAAATATGGGAATTGTCTCCTAAACTGCATTTACCAGAATCATATTCCGAACTGCTGAATTTAACGAAACAGCTTATTGAACTATATAATGCAGAGGGTCGATTAGATGAAAATCCATTTTCGCCGACTACAAAAAGAAAATTAAGCTTGCCTGTAGCTGAAATAAACGATTTGTTAAAATCAAGTACCTGCATAGTTACCGGAGGATTGGGATGCGTAGGTAGCAGTCTCTTAAATAAATTACTGGATTTCCAAATCAGTAAAATAATTGTTATAGATAAAAAACCTTTTAATGATAAAGCAAATACTAGCAACAACCGCGTAGAATATATTCAGGCAGACATCTGCAATTCGGATGAACTAAATGAAATTTTTGCAACCTATCAACCAGAGTTCGTATTTCACACCGCGGCTCAGCGCGATCCTGGTTTTGCTGAAAACCATATTTTCGATGCTGTAAACATAAATGTAATAGGAACCTGGAATCTGGCTAAAGCATGCGAAAACACACCTTCAGTAAAACAATGTGTTTTTTCATCCACTGGCAAATCCAGCAGGTATTATACAGACGAGGTTTACTCTGCTACGAAGAAAATATGTGAATTAATATTTGATACCTATGCCCGGCGTAGTGACGTACTCTATTCAATAGTTAGGTTTACTCATATTCTGGATAATAGTTTGATGGATATTGAATTTCAAAACGCCAGAAATGCAGATCATCTTTCCCTCCACAGCCCGGGAAAGTATGTAACGGCTCAGAACGTTCAAGAAGCAGCTGACCTGATGCTAAATGCCTTACTCCATTCTACGACCGGAAAAGCTAATTTTCTAATTGTACGAAACCTCGAATGGCCAGTTGAAAGTTTGGAAGTTGCCCTGTATTACATTAAAGAGGCCGGCAGCTTTATCCCAGTCATTTTTAGAGGAAACCCACCAGGATACTCGGAAAAATTCTTTAGAGGACAAATGGATTGGTCTCATCCCCAGGAATTAAATTTGCTGATTAATGTATATGAATGCAAAGACAAATCATATAATGAAGAGGGTGATATTATCATTTCGCATGTTTGTCCAGTTGATGAAAAAATTCTACTTGATTCCCTGATCCGTATTCAAAATACCGAGGGAGAAAACTGCTCCAAAGTACGTTTACTTACTGAACTAAAGATTCTTGTACGGGCTGCATTAAAGAAAGTCGATAAACGTGTAACTTTTAAAATATTAGAATGGGGACTTAAACCTCAATATTTAAAAGCAGAGGGCACTACTATAGCTCATTATGGTCCCACTGTTTCATTGTTGATTGAGAGTCTGGAAGATTCTGAGTATTCAGAACAGATAAAAGATTTGATAGTAGAAAAAAATATTTCTTAACCCCGATTTAAAAATCTACAGGTATGGCAAACTTTAACAAATTGATCATAGCAGCGGATCCCTGGTCAGTAATGATTGAAAGTGCTGTACGTATATTTCCAAATGAATGTTGTGGTTTTTTTTTGGCATTCAGGGAACACAGGAAGATAATGTAAAAATTGCTTTGGAAGTTAAAAATGATGAGGGTTCAGAAAAGCATCGTTATTTTAAAATAAATCCATACGACTATATGAAAGCTGAACGATATGCTGAACAAAATAACCTTGCATTGCTGGGAATTTATCATTCCCATCCCAATCAGCCCGCATTACCTTCTCCTGATGACAAGCAGTTTGCTTTGCCCAATATTTCATATCTCATTATCTCCGTATCAGGACGGGGTGTTTCGGCACCTAAATGCTGGCAACTGGATGAAGAGCAAAAATTTCAAGAACAAATTATAGAAATATTATTGTAAAATAAGTAAAACTTAACTCAAAACATATGGCTACTGTTATAATTCCAACCCCCTTAAGGAAGTTTACCGGCAATTCAGCTAAAATCAATATCTCAGGAAATGATGTGTCTGAAATTATCGCCAATCTTGTACATCAATATCCCGATGTACAGAAACATCTTCTTGATCCAAGCGGCTCCATTCGATCGTTTATTAATGTATTCGTAGATGAAGATGATATACGAAACCTACAGTATAACCACACACACGTAGAAACACGTTCAGTTATCAGCATTGTACCAGCTATAGCAGGCGGAAATTTAATTTGATCACCAATGACTCAGAATACCCTCTTTTCTAAAGAAGAACTGGCGCGTTACAATCGCCATATTATCATTCCTGGTTTTGGCATGGAAGCTCAGGAAAAATTAAAGAAATCAAGCGTACTGGTAGTAGGTGCGGGTGGATTAGGCAGTCCTGTTCTATTGTACCTCGCTGCAGCAGGAGTAGGCCATATTGGGATTGTGGATTGCGACGTGGTCGACGACAGTAACCTGCATCGGCAAGTCCTGTTTGGCATCGAGGAGGTCGGCATTCCAAAAACTGAAGCGGCAAAAAAACGGCTGTTATCTCTAAACCCACACATTAATATTACCGTATATAATACGCAGCTGACATCTCAAAATGCCTTAGAAATTATAGGCGGGTACGATGTTGTAGCCGATGGCACTGACAATTTTCCTACCCGGTATTTGGTAAATGATGCCTGCTTGTTGCTTAATAAGCCAAATGTGTATGCATCTATTTTCCAGTTTGAAGGACAGGTTTCTGTATTCAATCAGCTAAATGACCAAGGAGTTCGTGGACCCAATTACCGGGACTTGTTTCCAACTCCTCCCGATCCGGGAGCTGTGCCTAATTGTTCGGAAGCTGGCGTATTAGGCGTTTTGCCAGGTATTATCGGCAGCCTTCAGGCCTTGGAAGTCATTAAGGTTATTACCAACGTAGGAGACACCCTAAGTGGTCGTTTTTTTACATTTGATGCCCTTAGTTTTGAATCCAGAACTTTCAATATCAGCAAAAACCCGGCTAACCCTGTAAACGGAGAAAATCCGACGATCAAAGAATTGATTGATTATGAACAATTTTGCGGCGTAAAAGCCATTGAAAAGCCACTTAAAGAAGTAAGTCCTACGGATTTGCAGGATTGGCAGGAACAGGGTTTGGATTTTCAGATCATTGACGTGCGCGAAGCGGATGAGTATGATTATGTGAATATTGGAACGGAATTAATTCCGCTTTCTACCATAAGTGCTTCGGGAGGTACTATTGACAGGAACACGAGGGTAGTAGTGATGTGTAAATCTGGTGTACGCAGTGCCAAAGCCATTCGCATTTTGGAGGATAAGTATGGTTTTAATAATCTGTATAATCTCGAAGGAGGGATAATTAATTATATCAATGAGCTGGAATTAGATCTTCCTACTTATTAAAGAATAAATCGGGGCTCTTGTAACTTCCTTTTGGGTGGGTTATAAGAGTTAAACCTGATATTGAATTATGCGGAGATAAATCAGAGATAATCCCGCAATAAGTCCCACCTGAACGTCCGTAAATGGGACTTATGCCTGGTTATACAGGGTTTATTTTGGGGTTCATTAAGTGGAATTTATCTTGGTTCTATTTGTTTATTTGGGCTTTCATTAAGTGGATTTATCCTGATTAGTTTAGCGAAAATAATTTAAGGCTTTGTGCAGATCCTTTTTTGCCTGGAAGAGTAACCCATTTCTACATCGATCTCCTACATAAGGGGTTAAGCAAAATCTGCTGTTTCCCTACCGTTTTCTGTCTTTGTTTGGAAATAATCCTATTATTTACCTGTCAAGATTCTTATATGATTACTTTGCCTACCTAATAAATACTATTATGGCTCATGTAGATAAAAATGGGATGATCCGCGGTAAAGCAGGCTCCGTTATATACCGAACTTACGGCAAAAAGAACCTTATTCAAGGCAAGCCCAAAGCATTTAAACAAACGCAGGAAAGTATTAAAACTTCGACCGAATTCGGGCTTTCCAGCTCGACTGCGGCCATTATCCGCAGGGCATTTGATCCGGCCTATCTTTTTCGGGATGGGGCTGCCGTTAGTCGCAGTACCCGTTATGTGTATCATAGCATCCGCAACAGTGCCAGCGCAGCTGTAGGAAAACGGGATCTGCACGATGCGGACCTGTCTTACCTGAACGGTATGGAGTTTAATGCAGACAGCCAGCTGGCCGATGTGCTCCGTGTAGTACCGCAGGTATTGCAGTCTGCCGAAGGAAAGATTTCTGTCACCCTTCCTGAGCTGAACACCCAAACGGACATCAAAAAGCCCAAATGGCTCAACGAGCAAAGTAACAAATACCGCATCAGGCTAACCCTGGTGGCCTTTAACTTCCGGGAAGAGTACTATGAACATCTGGATATCCAGGATATTGATTTGGATAAGTACGATACACTTGCCGGACAAACGGTTACCTTTAATGGCACGATCAATCCAGCATGTATACTGATGGTCAGCATGTCGCTGCTGTTTTATAAATATGTAAATGCCACACAGGAATACGTGCTGCTAAACTGCAAAGCCTTCAGTCCTTGTGCCATCATCGGTACCTTTCAGTCTCCTGAGCCCGCTGATTATCCCAAGGAAGCAATTGATAAGACTGCACAAGGCTATCCGGTCGAAAAGGGTCATATTTATGATATGGGTTATTTAGGCAACACCCTGATGCAAGGCCTTTCATCGCGTATTGACCGGTATGCCAGTACAGCAAGTAAAAAATTGAGTCCTTTTAGCACTGTTCATGCAGTTGTTCTGGGTGAGCGGGTTTCGTTTAAACAGGAATAGTAATTACACAATTTAATGTCATTAGAAAACGAATAATTCTTTAATTAACACAATTTTCGTTTCTTTGAATAACAATCAAAATATCTATGTACGATTTCTTATTTCAGGCACATTCCGGACTTCGGTTCGTTTTATTCTTTGCGTTAATAATTGCTATTATTTTAGCTTTTGCAGGATGGTTTGGCAAAAAACCTTTTAACAAGGCAAACAAAACGCTCAACTTGGTTACTTTAATATCGACGCATATTCAATTTGTGCTCGGGTTGTTATTATATTTTGTAAGCCCTTGGGTCATAAACCACACCATGGGAGAAGCAATGAAAGACAGCACATTACGCTATTGGAAGGTGGAACATCTGGCAATGATGCTGGTAGCGGTTATATTAATTACAATCGGGAATGCAAAATCAAAAAGAATTGCTGATTTAACTGCGAAACATCGCCCGGTTGCCATTTACTTTAGTTTGGCCTTGTTGATTATCGTTGTTGCGATTTTACAAAGCGGAAGACCTTTGTTAGGGGTAAGTCATTAACAATTCAATAAAATCGAGTTGTTTGAACCCCTTGGAGTTAGTTTTCAGTGGAAGAAAATTAGGTGTTGATTACCCATGCTTACTACCTAACATATCAATCCTTTATTTGATAATAAAACCTCTCCTGTCATTCCGCATGCTATAGCAGGATTTGAGCAAAGTAGGTATAGCGAAGGAAGCTTTAGTAGTATTTACAGACTATTATAACTATTCGAAAATTAGATTATCTAAAAGGATAATTGGACTTAAATCATTGAGAAATTCATTGTCATGTTTTTCTATTTATGGAAAGCTCATACAGGCAATTTCTTTGTACATTGCCTGTATTCTAAACCATAATAAACCAATGGAACTAAATACAGGTCGCTATATTGACCCTCTAACAGATTGGGGATTTAAACGCCTTTTCGGATCTGAACCTAATAAAGATATCATTAAAGATTTTTTGAATGAACTTTTTAAAGGTGAAAAACATATCGTTGATATTACCTATAAACCCAACGAACATGCTGCTAATTTGCGTGATTTTAAAAAAGCAATTTTCGATCTATCATGTACAGGAGCTAATGGAGAGCAATTTATCGTAGAGATGCAACGCGGAAAACAGCTTTATTTCCGGGACCGCTCTATATTCTATACTTCGCGCCTGATCAATGAACAATTGTCAGTTGGAAAGGAAAGCGACACCTATGAGTTGAAGGAAGTATATTTAATCGCCGTTCTGGACTTTACCATTGACAAATTACCTTCCAAACAATACTTGCACGACATCTGTTTGATGGACAAAGATACAGGCACAATATTTTATAAGAAACTGGGTTATAAGTTTTTGGAATTGCCTAACTTTACGAAAAGAGCTGAAGAATTAGAAACAGGGCTTGATCGCTGGTTTTATCTATTGAAGAACATGAGCCGACTGGACAAAATGCCCGTCTACTTTAACAAACGTGTTTTTGAAAAGGTGTTCCAGATAGCAGAGGTAAGCAATTTAACAAAGGAGGAGTATATGTCATACAGAACAAGTTTAGAGCAAAAATGGGATTATGAGAATGTCCTTTTCTATGCAGTTCAAGAAGCAGAAGAAAAGAAATATGTGGAAGGGAAAATAGAAGGGAAAAAAGAAGCAGCTCGTAAGATGAAAACCCAAGGCGTTCCAATTGAAAAGATCGCTGAATTTACTGATCTGTCCGTATTAGAAATAGAAGAGCTATAATCTGTTCTCTGCATATATTAAGCTGGCCAATGACCAGATAGATATTTCCGGAATCAGACTGCTATGTAAATTAATCCGATCAAAAGACTTTATAAATTATTTATATAAAAAATTTGGAGTTGTAAATTCCTTTAGCTTCATTTGTATTATGTTAAAAAATAAATATACGCAACTATGGTGGTGGCAAGAACATGTGCCCCGGGATATTGTATATTTATACTAGATTGATTTTAAGAAAATTTCAAATAAATATAAAACCCGGTGTATTACACCGGGTTTTTTTATATCCGGGAATCTGTAACTAACTATACCTAGAATACTACGCTCATGTACAAACTGTATACTTCATTTAAAAAATTATTGGCAGATACCACTACCCCTGTAAGTATCTACCTACGCATCAGGGATGTCTTTCCCAATAGCATTTTATTGGAAAGTTCTGATTATCATAGTCGCGAAAACAGCATGAGTTTTATCTGCTGCGACCCGATAGCGGGGATCGTACTGGAGAAAAATTCGTTGAAGACTTATTTCCCGGATGGGACAAAGAACGAGATTCCTTCTGAAGGAATTAATCTACAGCATGAAGTGACCGCTTTTCGTCAGCAATTTGAATTTGACGACAGTGGGTTCAAGTTTAGCTCCAATGGTTTGTTTGGTTACTTTACTTTCGAAACGATTGAATATTTTGAGGACATCAAGCTGAAGTCGAAGTTGTCAGAAGCAAGGGAAATTCCACTGCTGCAATATCATGTTTACAAATATGTTATTGCCATTGACCATTTTAAAAATGAACTCTATTTGTTTGAGCATAGGGCAAGTGAAGAAGAGCCCATAGGGTTGGATAAGTTGCAGTATTTAACACAAAACAAAGATTATCCGGAATATCCTTTTGAATCAAAAGAAGGAGAAAGCTCGAATTTAACGGATGAGGGGTTTATGTCCATTGTAGAAAGTATGAAAAAGCATATCTTCAGAGGTGATGTTTTCCAGATCGTTCCTTCCCGTGGTTTTAGCAAACCCTTTACCGGAGATGAATTTAATGTATATCGAGCCTTAAGGTCCATTAATCCATCACCGTACCTGTTCTATTACGATTATGGAGATTTTAAATTATTTGGATCCTCTCCTGAAGCTCAGCTTACGATTAAAAATGGGGAGGCTACGATATTTCCTATTGCAGGTACGTTCAAAAGAACCGGTAATGATGTCCTTGATGCTGAACTGGCAGAAAAATTGGAAAACGATCCGAAGGAAAGTGCTGAGCATGTGATGCTAGTGGATTTGGCACGTAACGACTTGAGCCGGCATTGCAATAAGGTAGAGGTGAAGGCATTTAAAGAAGTGCAGTACTACTCGCACTTGATTCATCTGGTATCCAGAGTTACTGGTAAATTGCAAAGTAATGTTGATCCTTTTAAAGTGGTTGGAGATACTTTCCCTGCCGGCACTTTAAGTGGTGCGCCTAAGTATATGGCCATGCAGCTGATTGATCAATATGAAAATACGGGAAGGGGATTTTATAGCGGTGCTATCGGTTTCATGGGATTTAATGGCGACTTCAATCATGCCATCATGATCCGATCTTTCATGAGTAGAAACAATGTACTGCATTACCAGGCGGGTGCTGGTATTGTTGCCGATTCAGATCCCTTAAGTGAGCTGAATGAGGTAAATAACAAGATTATGGCCCTTCGAAAGGCAATCGATATGGCTGAAACAATTGTATCTAAACTGGAAAATGCTTAACTTAAACTGTTACACATGCTCCATATTTATTTAAGCTTTAAGGAAATCCAAAGGTGCAAATATTGGTTTAAAGCGCGTTTCCTTGATGATTCAGCACCAATTAAAGCTGCCCTAATTAATAGAACCTTAATGGTTTATTAGTATTAAATTTAAAAAGAATTATTCTGATGAAAATATTAGTAATAGATAATTACGATTCTTTTACGTTTAACCTTGTTCATCTGTTGAATGAATGCGGACAAACTCCTGTTGTTTTGAGAAACGACAAGTTTAAACTCGAGGACATAGAAGAATATGATAAGATTTTATTATCACCTGGTCCCGGCATTCCTTCAGAGGCTGGTTTATTACTGGATGTGATTAGAGAATATGGACCAACAAAGAGTATTTTAGGGGTTTGCCTGGGTGTGCAGGCCATTGCTGAGGTATTTGGAGGCGAGCTGTATAACCTTTCTTACCCGGTTCATGGCCGATCGACTGAAATGCAGGTACTGGATAGAGAGGAGACGCTGTTTGATGGGTTGCCTGATCATTTTAACATTGGACGTTATCATTCCTGGGCAGTGAGTCGGGACGGTCTTCCTGAAGAGTTAAAGATCACAGCCAAAGATGCTGAAGGGGTGATCATGGGTTTGAGACATATCAAATATGACGTTCGAGGCGTTCAGTTTCATCCAGAGTCAGTATTAACTGAACATGGAAAACAAATCATTGCAAACTGGCTTTTATAAATATAAAGAAATGGAGTCACGAAATATACCGGACACTTTTGTTCCTACGATTGAACAGGGTGGTATACTTGAAAAAATTGTATCGTATAAACAGCAGGAGATCAGGGATGCGAAAATTAAGGTGGCGATGAGCAGCCTGGAGAAGACGGAACACTTCCATCGTACCTGTCTATCAATGCGCGATTTTATGCTTGATCCTGCTCGTACAGGGATTATAGCGGAATTTAAACGTGCCTCTCCATCAAAAGGGATTATTAATGATCAGGCTGCTGCATCTGTGGTGACCCGACAATATGCTGCTGCAGGCTCTTCTGCTGTATCCGTATTAACGGATAAGAAGTTCTTTGGTGGCCGGATGCGCGATCTTCTTGAAGCAAGAGGGGCTATTCAAATCCCTATCTTACGCAAGGATTTTATTATTGACGAATACCAGATCATTGAATCGAAAGCGATTGGAGCTGATATAATTCTGCTCATTGCTTCTATACTGACCCCTCCACAGATTGCTCATTTTGCAAAGTTGGCGAAAAGTATTGGCTTGAACGTTTTACTCGAAGTGCATAACCAACAGGAACTGGAACAGAGTATGATGGATGACCTGGATGCTATAGGAGTAAATAACCGTAATCTGGATAACTTTACGGTCTCCGTTCAGAACTCTTACGATTTGGTTAAATTAATACCTAATCAGTTCCTGAAGATCTCAGAGAGCGGAATCAGCGATCCGCAAACGATAATTGAATTAAAAAAAGCTGGATTTAATGGTTTCCTGATAGGGGAAAATTTTATGAAACATCATGATCCGGGATTAGCTATACAAGAATTTGTGAATGAGCTAAAGGCGGATTAATAACAATTTATACATGCCAAAACAAGAATCATTTGATACTACTATAAAACAAGAACGGGCTATACTGGTGGGTGTGATTACCCAGGATGAATCGGAAGCCAAAGTGCGCGAATATCTGGAAGAGCTGGAATTTCTGGTGGATACTGCCGGAGGTGTTACGGAGAAAATCTTTACTCAAAAGATGACTCATACAGACCGGGCTACATTTGTAGGGAAGGGTAAACTGGAAGAAATACAGGCCTATGTGCGGTCGGAAGAAATAGATTTGGTAGTGTTTGATGATGAGCTTACGCCTTCGCAGATCAGAAACATTGAGAATGAACTTGAGGTTAAAATACTGGATAGAAGTAATCTGATCCTTGATATTTTTGCCAGTAGAGCGCAAACCGCACAGGCTAAAGCACAGGTCGAACTGGCTCAGCTGCAATATCTATTACCTCGTTTAACACGTTTGTGGACTCACCTTGAGCGACAAAAAGGTGGTATTGGGATGCGTGGTCCTGGAGAAAGTCAAATTGAGAGTGACCGAAGAATTATTCAGACTAAAATTTCTATACTGAAGGAAAAACTTAAACTGATTGATAAACAGAATGGAACACAGCGCAAAAACCGTGGTCAGCTTATTCGTGTGGCTTTGGTAGGATATACTAATGTTGGGAAGTCAACTATTATGAACATGCTATCTAAATCGGATGTTTTTGCGGAAAACAAGTTGTTTGCAACGCTGGATACTACCGTCAGGAAAGTGGTAATTGATAATCTCCCATTTCTGCTTTCTGATACTGTAGGGTTTATCCGTAAACTCCCTGTTCACCTGGTTGAGTGCTTTAAATCTACGTTGGACGAGGTCAGAGAGGCTGATATTTTGATGCATGTGGTTGATATTTCTCATCCTAATTTTGAAGACCAGATCAGAACAGTGAATGAAACGCTAAAAGAACTGGGAGTAGCTGATAAAAAAACCATCACAGTATTTAATAAAATTGATGCCTGGAAATCAGAAAGCGGTCATGATGCAGAAATTTTAAGTCTGGACGATTTCAGGAATAGCTGGATGGGTAAGCATAATAGTCCTGCTGTATTCATCTCAGCACTAAATAAGGAAAATCTGGAAGAGCTTAAACAGCTTGTTTATGAGCAAGCAAAAGCAATGCATACAGTAAGGTATCCTTATGATAATTTACTCTTTTAAGGGCTCTAATAAAGGGTTCTTCATACTTTAATTCTAATCATTAACTTTGAACAGGCTAATTTTGGGGTATTGGACCCATTTAACCTGTTACAAATAATATTATTATGGAAAGCAAACGGCAACAAAAATTTGCAGGGGTGATACAACAGGATCTGGCTGAGATATTTCAAAGGGAGGGAATGAGCTTTTTACCAAATATGCTGGTCACTATTACAAAGGTGCGCATGACTCCTGATTTGGCTATTGCACGTGTATTTCTAAGTTTCTTTAATAGTCAGGATGCTGCACTTGCCTTGAGTACCATTAAAGCACATGCTAACGAAATCAGATACAAGTTGGGTTCGAGGATTAGGAATCAGGCACGTGTTGTTCCAAGTCTGGAGTTTTTTATTGATGATACGAGTGAATATGTGAATCGGATGGATCAGATATTTGATAAAATAAGCAAAGAACCCCGTCAACCGGATACAGAGGAAGAGTAATTTGAAGTTTAATCAATAAATTGGGCTTCAATTCGTTATAGTAATAATGAAACTGAATTTACTCGTATTGTTTATATTTTTTCTGCAAGCATCCTTTAAGCCAGCAGAAAACCCTTCTTTTAAAGGAGGGGCATCCGGTTTAGCTAACTTTATTAATCAGAGTATGATTTATCCGGAGTACTCGAAACAAAACTGCATTGAAGGGACTATTGAGGTTAGTTTCCGGTTAAATAGTCAGGGTCGAATCATTGAATCCAAGGTGCAAAAAGGATTAGGAATAGATCTTGATGATGAGGCTCTCCGTTTGATCAGGCTTACTTCAGGAAAGTGGACAATTCCTGCTCTGTATGACACCACAAGCGTAATCACTCTACCCATTAATTTTTCACTGCGACAATTTAACTGCTGGCGCTCTGCCACTGAAATTAAAGCGGCAATAGATGCTTATAAGGCACAGGGCTATTTAAGCGATGCGGTAATAACCTATTACGAAAAAAAAGATAAGGGTAATTATACTGCTGACGATGAACAAAAAATCATCCAGCTGAAAGAGGAACTTGGTTACGATGATGATTATATAAGCCGGGTTATTGATCAGGCAAAGCAGAAAATCAAGCAAGGAGATCAGGAAGGGGCTTGCAAAGACCTGCAATTTGTTCGAAAAATAGGCAGTGATAAGGCTGATAAGCTCATCGCCACGTATTGTAAATAAAATTCTGTCGTATTTTTGTATGAATGATATTTGAGCTTGATGATCTGGACGCTCGTTTTCCTCCTGCAGAACTGGCAGAAGAAGATGGCTTATTGGCTGTTGGTGGAGATTTAACCGCTCAACGACTTATGAATGCCTACCACAATGGCATTTTCCCTTGGTATTCGGATGATTCACCTATCTTATGGTATTCCCCACACGAACGCTTTGTTTTGTTTCCCGAGAAGATTAGAATTTCTAAAAGCATGCGGCAGACTTTAAGATCAGGAAAGTTCAGAGTGACTACTGATACGGCTTTTGAAAAAGTAATCAAGTCTTGTGCAGCAAAAGAACGCAAGGATCAGGATGGAACATGGATCACCAAGGAGATGCAGGAGGCTTATATCCGTCTGCATCAAATAGGAATAGCCCATTCAGTTGAAGTATGGCAGGAGGATCAACTGGTTGGCGGCTTGTACGGCATCAGTTCCGGGAAGGCATTTTGTGGCGAAAGTATGTTTAGCCATGTCAGCAATGCTTCTAAAATTGCCTTAATCTGGCTGTGTCATACTAACCTGTATGAATTAATTGACTGCCAGATCTATAGTGAACATTTGGCTACACTAGGTGCTGAAATATTGAGTAGGGATTTATTCCTGCCCTATGTGAAGCCTTAATTTAAAATTTCTTTAATATCTTCAGGAGATAATGATTTAACGAAGCTTTCCTCGGTAGTAATAAGAGTTTCAGCTACAATTCGCTTTCTGTTTTGTAAGGCAAGAATCTTTTCCTCCACACTATCTTTGGTTATAAACTTATAAATAAATACGTTTTTAGTCTGGCCTATGCGGTGTGTGCGGTCTACGGCCTGTTGCTCCACAGCAGGATTCCACCATGGATCAAGTAGAAATACGTAATCAGCCTCGGTCAAATTGAGTCCTACACCCCCCGCTTTTAGTGAAATAAGGAATAACTTAATATCATCATTCCGCTGAAATTCTTCTACTACCTCACCTCGGTTCTTCGTGTTTCCATCCAGATAAGCGTAGGTGACATTTTCTTTATCCAGATAGGTCCTGTAGATATCAAGCTGTTTCACAAACTGGGAAAAAACTAATACTTTATGCCCTTCTGCTAGTACATTTTCCAGGGTATGAATCACGTTTTCAAATTTACCGGATTCACCTTCGTATTCTTTGTCCACCATCAGTGGGTGATTGGCAATTTGACGAAGTCTGGTCAATCCCTGCAATACCTGAATCTGAGATTTCACATAAGTGCCGTCTTCTAAGGAGTCCAACAGTGCATTCCGGTATTCAGACTTCACATTTTCGTAATATTCGGCCTGATCATCGGTCATACGACAATAAAAAAGCTGTTCTGTTTTGTCAGGAAGTTCTTTGGCAACCTGATTTTTTGTGCGCCTTAATACAAACGGTTTGATTAAAGCGAGCAGCTTCTTCGCCTTTTCATCATCTTTCTTTTTCTCTATGGGGTTTGCGAAATCATTTTGAAAGAACGTCTGGTTTCCAAGTAAGCCAGGGTTAATGAAAGACATCTGCGCCCAAAGATCATTCACCGTGTTCTCCACAGGAGTTCCACTGAGGATCAACTTATTCTTTGATTTAAGCTGCCTTACGGCTTTATAGGCTTTTGATGCGGGATTCTTGATGTTCTGACTTTCATCTAAAATGATATAATGAAAATAGAGATGCACCATCAGCTCGATGTCGACCCTGGTAATACCATAGGTGGTTAGCACCACATCGTATTCCAGAAAGCGGCTTAGATCTTTACTGCGAAGACTTCCGGTATGTACCAGTATTTTCAATTCGGGTGCAAACTTTCCGGCTTCATTCTCCCAGTTATAAATTAAAGAAGTAGGCATAATAATCAAAGAGGTAGATAATGTACCCTCTTTTACGTTTTCCTCTTTAATCTTTTGCAGCAATGCAAGCGTTTGCACTGTTTTACCCAGACCCATATCATCAGCCAAACATCCTCCGAAGTGATATTTACGGAGGAAATGAAACCAATCATACCCCGCTTTCTGATAGGGGCGCAAGACACCTTTAAAGTTAATGGGTACAGGAGCCTCCTCGATCTCTTCAAAGGCACTGAGCATCTGAAGTTTTCTTCCCATCGTAATGGTTGCCAACTCACTATTCGCATAATCGGCTATCAGTCCAATATGGTGTTTTTTTAGTCTTAAATGCTCACCATGAAGTTCAGTAAACATCATCAAATTTCCATATTGGGCAAACCACTCTTCAGGAATAATGGCTATTTCGCCAGATGGCAATACATATTCCCTTATTTTATTTAAAATATGATGGCGCAGATCAATAAATGGAATCTGATAAGGCCCGAAAAAGACAACTGCTTTCAGATCGAACCAATCGTTGTTCTCCTGGAAGTCAAGCTCTACCTTACTGGTACCAAATAGGAAACGCTTCTTCCCTTCAACCTGTTCGATTACAAAATTTAAATCAGCCAGTGCAGCATGATTGGCATTCAGCCATTCTATAATAGAAAGAGCAGGGTCTGTTTCATCTGATTGAGGTTCTACCTCGAACTGAGTAAAGAGATCACTGGTTTTTTTTAAGCCAAGATGCAGTAACTCATCCAGTTTATTTTTCTCCCAGAGTTGCGATCGTTTGATGCGATGGAAGATATAGTCATCACCTTCTATTTGCATGCGCACAGAAACCTTCCTTCCCACCCCAGCAGGGAAAGTATATTCCCCGTATTTGAATAAAAGTTCCAGACGGGATGTTCCACCAGGCACAAAATCTACTTTTAATACGGGAAAGGCATCAAACTTCTCTGTGTTAATCTGAAATCCATCCGCAAACACGTTATGTTTCTCAATAAGAGGAGCTACAAATCGTTCAAAGTAGTTCTTTTCAGAAGTTTTAGGAATAGAGATAAACCGTTTATTAAGAAAAGGTTGCAGTTTTTTACCTTCCATCTCATCCTGGAAGTTATACACCACATTTTCCAATAATAACCAGGCTGGTTCATTGCAAATGATCTGCGCATCCTTAAACATGAACTCGATGCGCGTACCCTTATATTTTATGGTTGGAAAATAGCGTGTCTCTTCTTCATTACGTCGGAAGTGAAATAAAACGGATGCAGGTTCTTCAGCGACTTCAAGTAGATGATCTACCGGCCAGCCTTCCCTGCTCATCAGATAGAATCCTTTATGTCGAAGTAGAGCGATCGCTTCAATAAGGCGTTTTTCTATTTTGGGACGGATAACCTGAAATAACTTATCATCGAAGATCCGCGCAAAGAATTCTGCCGGACGGATTAGTTTCTTATAAAACCGCTTGATGACATGAGACTGTTCCGTTTCATCAAGAAGCTTAATCAGTTTAAAATCTATCTCATCGAACTCCTTGGCAAACTCCTGTATGGTATTTGAAAAAAGCCTTTGGTAGGTAAGGGAAAAGCCTCCATCGGAGTTTAACTGAACCACATGAGGTTCTATTAACCAACCAAGGTATTCATGTTTACACAATGAATACACGACTTTAAAAGGCTTGGAACTATCAACACGTAGCATGAATATGAATAGTAAGTAAAATAAGCCTAAGTTAAAAATCATAAAATTAAGCAGAAAAATAGGTATTTCAAAATTTGATACTTAACTTCGTGGTGTCTTAGGGGGTGCTTGTGTAAAAACAGGCTGAGATTACACCCATCGGAAGGATTGTTATACAAAAGCGTATACTTTTCTCCGTGAACCTGATCCGGATAATGCCGGCGTAGGAATTGTAACAAGGACAATTGCGTGTAGCCCCGATACGCATTCATTTTTATAAAATTTTAGTTTTGAAAAAAATCTACTTAGTTGCCCTTATGGCACTCCTGTTTCCAGCTTTAGCTTGGGCACAGTACTCAATCTCGGGAACAATTACAAATCGTTCTAGCCGTCAGCCTCTTTCAGGAGCAAGTATCCTGAGCGGAAATACATTAATAGAGAGCAATCCAAATGGAGATTATAGGATCTCAGGATTGAAAGCTGGGACATATACCTTGACGTTTCGCTTTATTGGTTTCTCTGAAATAAGTACGACAATAAGTTTGACCAACAACCGGATCTTCAATGCAGCAATGGCACCCACAAACATTATCACAGATGAAGTGATCGTAAGCGCTACCAGAGCTACAGCAAATACGGCTACTACTTATAAAAACCTCGATAAACAAGAAATAGAAAAGTATAATCATGGTCGGGATCTGCCTTTTCTACTTAACCAGACCCCTTCGGTGGTTGTATCCTCAGATGCGGGTACAGGAATTGGATATACCGGTATTCGGATCCGTGGAAGTGATGCCACCCGCGTAAATGTAACCTTAAATGGGATCCCGCTAAATGATGCGGAGAGTCAGGGTTCCTTTTTTGTCAACATTCCTGATTTTGCGTCATCTGTAGATAACATCCAGATCCAAAGAGGAGTAGGAACATCCACAAATGGGGCAGGTGCTTTTGGTGGGAGTTTGAATATTCAAACCACTACCCGCAGGGATTCTGCTTATGCTGAAGTGAACAATACCTTTGGTTCTTATAATACCTGGAAGAATACAGTCAATATTGGAACCGGACTGATCAATGATAAGTTTACTTTTGACGGGCGACTTTCGAGGATTAAATCAGACGGTTATATTGACAGAGGGGCATCCAATCTGAAGTCTTATTTCTTATCTGGAGCCTATTATGGCAAAAAAGATCTGTTGCGTGCAAATGTATTTTCAGGAGACGAGAAGACCTATCAGGCATGGAATGGTATTCCTGGAGAAAAGTTGAAAGGAACTCCTGCGGAATTAGAGGCTTACTATCAGAATAATAAAGGCGTATCCTTTTTTACACCAGCTGACTCATCCAACTTATTTAATTCGGACAAACGGAAATACAACTCCTTCCTGTATAAAAACCAAACTGATAACTATACCCAAAACCATTACCAGGCATTTTATACCCATACCTTTAATGATCAGCTTTCCTTAAATACAGCGCTGCATTATACACATGGAAGTGGTTATTATGAAGAATATAAAAACGAACAGGACTTAAAAGATTATGGTCTTGAAGATGTTGTTTTAGGATCAGAAGTCATTGAGAACACTGATTTAGTACGCCGCAGGTGGCTGGACAATGATTTTTATGGCGTAACCTACTCGTTAAACTACAAGCCATCAACACGGATTAACTTCACATTAGGTGGTGCTTATAATGAATACGATGGAGACCACTTTGGGGAAGTTACCTGGGCTACTTTTAATTCCAACGGACAACCGGGAGATCGTTATTATAACGGAAATGGATTTAAAACCGATTTCAATATCTATGGGAAAGCGACCTACGAGCTGGGAAGCGTGATCTTATACGGAGATCTGCAATATCGCAAAATTGGGTATTCCATTACAGGAACAGATAAAAACAGAACGGCGCTAAATGTAAAGGACAATCTTAACTTTTTCAATCCGAAGGCTGGAATTACCTACCTGCTGAATAACGAAAGCAACGTTTACGCCTCAATTGCAGTAGCCAATAAAGAACCTAACCGGGATGATTATATCAATATAGCGGCAGGTTTAAGTCCCTTACGCGAAAACCTGAAAGACCTGGAAGCAGGATACCGTTTTACCGGAAATTCGGTTAAAGCAGGAATAAACGGTTATTGGATGATTTACAAAGACCAGTTAGTTTTAACCGGACAATTAAATACAGAAGGAGAGGCTTTGAGGCAGAATGTGGCCGACAGCTATCGCCTGGGAGCAGAAGCAGATATACAATTTGCCCTACTCCCTAATCTAAGCTGGGGAGTTGCCGCTAATCTGAGCCGGAATAAGATCAAAGATTTTACGGAATATGTGTACAACTACGATACCGAAATTAATGACAGTTTCAATCATACTCATACGAACATTGCATTTTCTCCCTCTTTTATAGGCTCCAGTGAATTATCGTTCCGCCCATTCAAAAAGGCAGAGATCGGGCTGTTAAATAAATATGTAAGTAAGCAATATTTGGATAACACCTCCAACAACACCCGTACAATAGATGCCTTTTTCGTTAACGATTTAAGATTAGGCTACAATACTTCCCTTGGAAAGGTGAAAAACATCGGTATAACCTTATTGGCTAACAATGTTTTCAGTGAGCTCTATGAGTCAAATGGATACACCTATAGTTTTACTTATTACGGAGTTAAAACCACCAGTAACAACTATTTCCCGCAGGCAACGCGGAACTTTATGCTTTCGTTAAGTTTAAAGTTTTAATAGGAATAGTACTGGAGGATTTACGATATTTGAGCTCACACATTCGAAAAAATGAAATTAAGCTATCTATTTGTTACTGCATTCATTTTGCTTACCCTTGGTGCTTCGGCACAGAAAAAAAGCACCTCTTCTTCAATAGAAAGACCCAAACTTGTTGTTGGGATTGTCGTTGATCAAATGAGGTGGGATTACCTTTACCGATACCAGGACAGATATGCTAAAGGCGGGTTTAAACGCCTTCTTCAGGAAGGATTCTCCTGCGAGAATACCAATATTGATTATATTCCTACAGTCACCGCTATTGGGCATTCCACTATTTATACCGGATCGGTACCTTCGCTTCATGGCATTGCCGGCAACGACTTTATCATTCAGGCAACCGGAAAATCCATGTATTGCACAGATGATAGCACAGTAAAAACGGTAGGAAGCACTTCAAATGCAGGCGAAATGTCACCTAATAATTTACTGGTTACTACGGTAACTGATGAATTGAAGCTGGCTACCAACTTTCGCTCCAAAACAATAGGCATTGCGATAAAAGACAGAGGGGGAATATTACCTGGGGGACATGCAGCAAATGCAGCTTATTGGTTTGATGATTTAACGGGTAACTGGATTACAAGTACCTATTACATGAAAGATCTTCCTGCATGGGTTAAAACGGTTAACAATCAGAAGCTTCCTCAGAAGTATCTGGACAAAAACTGGAATACCCTATATCCTACTAACACCTACGTGCAAAGTGAAAAAGATGATAGTCCCTTTGAAGGAAAGTTTAGTGGTGTGAATGCTCCTGTATTTCCATATGAAACATCCACCATGCATAAAAAAGACTTATCTGTTATACGGGCCACCCCTTATGGAAATTCAATAACCTTTGATATGGCAAAAGCCACTATCGACAATGAGCAAATGGGACAAGGTGATGTAACCGATTTCTTAGCAGTAAGTTTATCATCAACCGATTATGTGGGGCATCAATTTGGGCCAAATTCCATAGAGGCAGAGGACACTTATCTACGCCTTGATCAGGATATTGCTTCTTTTTTAACCTTTATAGATAATAAACTAGGGAAAGGGAATTATACCGTTTTTCTATCTGCTGATCACGGTGCTGCACATAATCCTAACTTTTTACTGTCACACCATATTCCTGCAGGTTTATTTCCTTCCGGCACGATTACCAAAGAGTTGAATGCTATATTAGAGAAAGAGTTCAAGCAGCCAAACTTGGTTATTGGCTTAACTAACTATCAGGTCAACTTAAACAAGTTGGTTATGGAGAAAAGCAAGCTGGATGAATCTGCTATTATAAAAACATGCATTCAATATCTCAATAAAAGAAGTGATATCGCTTATGTTGTTGAAATGGAAAAGGCACAGCAAGCCTCTATACCTGAGCAATTAAAGACCCGAATCATTAACGGATATAATAAAGACAGAAGTGGGGCCATTCAAATTATATTGAAGCCCGGGTTTTATAGTGGAGGAGCAACAGGTACCACACATGGTACATGGAACCCTTATGATGCCCATATCCCCTTTGTATTAATGGGATGGGGAATTAAACAGGGAGCCACCAATCGTCCGGTTGCCATGACCGATATTGCCCCTACTATATCTGCCTTACTTCATATCCAGGCACCTAATGGAAACATTGGTAAACCAGTTATTGAGGCCCTCACGTCTGAAAGTAAATAACCACGTAATTGAAGGTAAATAATTTAGAAAACATGCATAAGTACATATCAAAATTCCATTACCTGACACAGGATCTTTCCCGAAGGAGCCACTTGGAACAGGTCATGATAGCATGTGAAAATGGAGCAAACTGGATTCAATACCGTTGTTTTTCTAAGGATGAAGAACAGCTTTTAGATGATATTAACCGGATAGCTGAGGTTTGCGATGATTGGGGTACCACCCTGATTGTCACCGATCATATCTCCTTAATTTCAAAAGCAGATATTCAAGGGATTCATATTGAAGATATGAATGCTGATTTTAGATCAATAAGGAAAGAAATAGGACCAGATAAAACGCTTGGTGCCTCTGCTAATACAATAGAAGATATCCAACGTATTGCAGACAGCAAGGTTGTGGATTATATAGGTTGCGGGCCATTGAGAATAACCCTCACTAAACCTAATGATTATCCTCTGCTTGGTATAAATGGCTATCAGCTTATCACAGATGAGATGAAAAAAAGGGGAATATCTATTGCCTTACTTGCAGTTGGTGGAGTTACGGCAGAGGATGTTGATGCACTCTTGAAAGCAGGAGTATATGGGGTTGCCGTTTCTGCGGCAGTAAACCTTTCTCCAGATCCTTCAAAAGCTTTTAAGGAAATTTATAAAAAGCTGCATTAAAACGTTTTTTATGTCTTCTTCGTTTTAGAAGGTCAAAAGACCGTTCATTGCACATAGAGTTATATTAAAAAATTGAGTATTAACGATAAAAAACGAATAGCTGTCTTGATGAGAAAATTTAATCATTCAAGACAGCTATTCGTTTTTTTATAACATTCAAAACTACTAATGAGTTCGACCATCAATATACGCACAGCTACAATAGAAGACGTACCTGTAATACATCAATTGGCAGAGGATATTTGGTGGCCTACCTACCATTCTATTTTATCAGAGGAGCAATTACGCTTTATGCTGGACCATATGTACTCCTTAGATGCGCTAACCCAACAGATCAATCAAGGGATAATCTTTATACTGGCGGAATACCTGAATAATGTTGTTGCCTTTGCAGGATATTCCAGATCCGAAATTGATCCTGCTCTTTTAAAGGTTCATAAGCTTTATGTCCAGCCGGCAGAGCATGGTAAAGGCATAGGCAGATTGCTTCTCCAATACATAGAAAATGAATCCATAAAAGCAGGTGTCTTGCAGTTGGAGCTTAATGTAAACAGACAAAACAAGGCATTTGACTTTTATAAAAGGCTAGGGTTTGAAATTTTCAAAGAAGAAGATATTCCTTATTATAAATATTGGATGAACGACTTTATTCTCCGTAAACAGCTGATTTAGAAGAATTAATAATTTCTCTTTTTTGCCTTTCCGTTTCATTCTCTATTTTTGTTTCCTGTACAGCGTCAATAACGGCTATATGGTAGTCTTTGTTTTTAAATGATCCATGGATAGATGACTCTTCCGTATTCATTAAGGCGACATCATAAGGACCCTTGTCACTCATTAGTTTAACGAATACAGGCAAACATTCAAAAAGAATAAAAAGTAATCCTATAAATGAAATAGCAAGAAAAGTCCCCAACTCACGAGTGCCATCTGCCTTAAAACTTAATTGCCCTAACGCCCAGTTCCGGTCAGCAAAACCTGCAACATTAGCTAAGCTATCCAGCTGCTTACCACTAAACATACGCTCACTGGTAATCCCATCCAAATCTCTACGTTGCCTTATAAAGCCTTCCATGGCGGTAATATCAGTACGTAAAACATCCAGACGATTCACTTTTTGTGCCAGCACCTCTTCTTTCTGCTTGGCATAAGTACCGTATCCAACCTTCCCTGATGTCTGGTTAGTTTTATCCCCAAAGATTTCCTGGTTTAAAAGGTAACGAGACCTATTTATATCAGTGGTAAGCGAATCCCGCTCAGTCACAAGGTCCTTAACCTTCTTTAACTCCAATCCATATTTATAGGTAAACGTATTATTCAGGGTATCTATTTTAGAACGTTGACCGTTTAAATAAGAGAGCTTCAATTTCTCACGGATTTCCTTGTTGAATATCTTGAGTTCCAAAGGCCTTGATATGACTATACCAATCATAAAAGCTAAGAGAATTCGAGGAGTAGCCTGCAGAATTTGTTTGTTTACAGTCCCGTTTTTGCTGATGCTGGATACAATATAACGGTCCATATTAAAGATAGCAAGTCCCCAGATGATCCCAAATAGGATAGCAAAAAACACCGCAGCAACGTCACCCGAAAAGACAAAATACATAGCATACCCACCAGAGAGAGAGGCGAATAGTGCAGTAAAAAAAATGGTAGCCCCAATTCCTACATATTTATTATGTTCGGTAGGGTAATCTTTTAACGTATTGATATGTACTCCTGAACAAAACCAGAAGAATTGATTAAGATTTTTCATCTATTGATATAATCATATATTAGAACAGCTGCAGGGGGAACTTGTTACAGTAGGATGTAAAATTACGATATTATAACGCTTTGAAACAACCAACTGGTATGTTTCATCATAATTCATATCTTTGAATATACAAACTTGAGGTCATGAAAGAAATTACAGTTGAAGAGCTTAAACAGAAAATAGATAATGGCGAAGATTTTCAGTTAATAGATGTTAGAGAAACTTTTGAATATGAGGTATCTAATCTGAATGGCGAAAACATTCCTTTGTCGGGTATTCTAATAGAATCGGATAAAATTGCAACAGATAAACCTGTGATTGTTCAATGCAGAAGTGGCAAGAGAAGTGCCGCCGCTATTATGCAACTGGAACAGACTCTGGATTTGGAAAATCTATATAATCTGGAAGGTGGAATACTGGCCTGGAAAGAAAAAATTGATCCATCAATGCCTGTATATTAATAAGTTTGACCAGATCCAATGGGGAAAAAGATTTTTCTTAATGTATTATACAACTTAGCTTTAATAATTTTAGTGTTATGTGTATTCTGGAGCGCTAAAGACGGTCAATATGCCATCACACTTGGCTCCGTATTCATTTCAGCTTTTATCATATTCCTAAAGATTAAGCTTAAAAAAGAAGTGACTGAGTTAATAAAGAAAAGAAACAATAAGATTTAAGGAGCAGAAACTGTTCCTTTATCTTGTTGTTTAAAAGCTTTAAATTCTTTATACGATTTACGGATATAAACGACCATATCATATTCATTCCATAAGCGAACCTGCTCCAATGTAGGTAAATAATCTGATCTGAAATCAGGCAACTCTTCCGGCGTAATTGCTGGCACGGCAGTTTTAATTGATAGATCATTAAATTTTCTAGTCACTTCCTGATATTCAAGTTCCTGCGATGCAAAGTTATTAAAGCGCCTAGCACGTTTCCCTGTTTTACCAAAACGATCGCCAAGAGCGGATAACGGACTAAAAATATAAGCAAGAACAGGGGGTTTACCACTAAAATACGAGCCTTTACTTTTATAAGCCTTTCTGATGTCATTAAGATCTGCCTCCAACGACTTTCCATGTACCGTCACTTCATCAAGCTGGGTAATTTGCTGAAGATAAAGAATCACATCTTTAAAATCCACGACTACAATATATTTAGTCATATAGCCCATCGCCGATACTTCAAGCGTATCTCCCACCGAAGATAGAATAGTAAATATCCCAAGTTCGTTAGACACGACGCTGAAATTACTCCGCTGATTTTTAATGTTTGCCCCACTAATCCGCAAATTACCTCCCGCCTTTAAAATAGCGCCTTGTTGCGCTTTTATAGATTGAGAATAACCCTGAAAAAAGCAGCATAACATCAAGATGCTCAAAATAAACGGAATAATGCGATGTGTGCTCATATTATACTACAAATTATTGTTGTCCGGTAAAACCGGGATAA
>NZ_MDFN01000032.1 GCF_001730525.1 Arcticibacter eurypsychrophilus | reverse complement strand
GCCCGTACATAATAGGTAATACCTTGTTTTAAGCCAGGTAGTGTAGAAATAAAGATACCAGTACCAGTGCCTGATGCTATTGTATTATCTTCAATTATCGGATTTCCAGTTGTGTTCCAACAGAATCCCCTACTGGTTACTGCTGCTCCGCCATCCAGGGATACTGTTGCAGTTCCTTCAGCTGTATTTGCCGTCATGGTTGAAGTTGGCACCGTTACGTTACTAACAGAAGGTCTTCCTATTACTATCGCATCACGAATACAGCGCAGGTTTGATCCCTGAGCTTTATTAGGTGCAACCACACTACTGCTGCTACCCAGGTTAAGTGCATAACCATTTCCTGCAACATACTGGATGCTGGCCCAGTAAGAACCACTAGTACCACGGTTAGTTAACACTCCTGTATCGTAAGCCATATAACCTGCGGGATGTAATTTTAGCACGGAGTTATAAGCATCGGTAGCCGTTGCCCAGTTCTGTGGAATAGCATCAGCGTTGGACCACTCTGTTTGAGTCGGGATACGCCAGCCTCCCGAAAGTAACAGGGTACATGGATCACTTGTGGTCCAGTTGATATTTTCACTGATACTCGTGGTCCAGGCGGTCCAGGCATTCGACGGGGTACGTGTTGTACCATTATGTTTGTACCCCTGTAAGCGGTTGAATTGCCAGTACCAGCCTGCGGATGTTTCTGTATTATCATCCACAGATGTTGCCTGACGGTCGGCACCCAGGTTTTGGGTTAGCCAGCAGGCGGCAGTACCGGATATATTGGTACTTACAGAATGGTAGGTTACCGTTTTGGTAACAGGGGCGCCATTCAGTCCGGCGGTATGGATCACAGTAAATGCCGGTGGACAAATTTTGAAACTGGTCACGTCCGGACTGTATGTGGTTCCGGCAGTGTTAGTGGCATAAGCCCGTACATAATAGGTCAGCCCTTCTGCTAACCCGCTAAGGGTAGCTGTAAACTCGCCCACACCTGCACCAGCTGGAACTAAATTATTAATAATGGTTGGAGAACCTGTAGTATTCCAGCATAATCCGCGTGCTGTTACTGGTGCACCTCCATCTGGAGTCACTGTAGCTGTTCCTTTGGCTGTCGTGGCAGTCATTGTAATAGTTGGTACCAAGACATTGCTCACGTTAGGTTTTACTATTGTCACTGCATCGCGGATACAACGAAGTGGAAAGCCAAAAACCTTATTTGGAACACCCATCCCACTACCACCATTGAGATCGAGAGCATAAGCCAGACCTGCATTGTAATATGAACTGCTCCAGTAGCTTCCACTTGTTCCACGGCTACTTAATGATCCATCGGTACTTAAAAGTATTCCAGCTAAATGAAGTTTGAGCACTGAGGCGTACGCATCAGCAGCAGAACCCCAATTTTGTGGTGGAGCATCTGCATTGTTCCACTCAGTATATGTTGGGATACGCCATCCGGTTGATAACAGCAGGGTACATGGATCACTCGCGACTGCCCAACCGGTGTTCTCACTGATACTGGTGTTCCAATCGGTCCAGGCATTATCCGGTATATAACTTGTGCCTACCGGTTTATATCCCTGTGCACGATTAAACTGCCAGTACCAACCGGCAGATGCTTCACTTACGTCTGATGCTGATACTGCTTCCTGATCAGCTCCCAGATTCTGGGTAAGCCAGCAGGCTGCTGATCCGGAGATATTGGTGCTTACCGAATGGTAGGTCACTGTTTTGGTCTCTGGTGCACCATTTAGTCCTGCAGTATGAATGACCGTAAAGGTTGGTGGACAAAGTTTAAATGTGGTGATATCAGGACTGTATACGGTACCTACACTATTGGTGGCATAAGCCCGTACATAATAGGTAATGCCTTCTTTTAAGCCAGCAAGCGTAGAAGTAAATGTCCCAGTACCGGTATCAGCAGAAAGAGTATTATCTTCAATAATTGGATTTCCAGTCGTGTTCCAGCACAGGCCTCTGCTGGTTACTGCGGCTCCGCCATCGACAGTTACCGTAGCCGTTCCTTCAGCTGTATTTGCTGTCATGGTTGAGGTTGGCACCGTTACGTTACTAACAAAAGGTCTGCTTATTACTATTGCATCACGAATACAACGCAGGTTTGATCCCTGAGCTTTATTAGGAGCTATAATACTGCTGCTACTGCCCAAATTATATGCATAACCATTACCAGCTGAATACTGAATACTACCCCAGTAAGAGCCACTAGTACCCGGATTGGTGAGTATACTTGTATCATAAGCCATATAACCAGCAGGGTGCAGTTTCAGTACTGATGCGTAAGCATCGGTAGCTGTTCCCCAGTTTTGTGGAACAGCATCAGCGTTGGACCACTCTGTTTGAGTCGGGATACGCCAGCCCCCTGAAAGTAACAGGGTACATGGATCACTTGTGGTCCAGTTGATATTTTCACTGATACTCGTGGTCCAGGCGGTCCAGGCATTCGACGGGGTACGTGTTGTGCCGTCATTTTTATATCCCTGTACACGGTTGAACTGCCAGTACCAGCCTGCAGATGCTTCTGTATTATCGTCCACAGATAGTGCCTGACGGTCGGCACCCAAGTTTTGGGTTAGCCAGCAGGCGGCAGTACCGGATATATTGGTACTTACAGAATGGTAGGTTACCGTTTTGGTAACCGGAGCGCCATTTAGTCCGGCGGTATGGATCACAGTAAATGCCGGTGGACAAATTTTGAAACTGGTCACGTCCGGACTGTATGTGGTTCCGGTAGTGTTAGTGGCATAAGCACGTACATAATAGGTCAGCCCTTCTGCTAACCCGCTAAGGGTTACGGTAAACTCACCTACACCAGTTCCAGACGAAATTGGACTATCCGCAATAGTTGGAGAACCTGTTGTATTCCAGCACAAGCCACGAGCAGAAACCATTGCTCCACCATCAAGCGACACAGTTGCAGTTCCTTCAGCTGTAGTAGCGGTCATCGATGTGGTCGGCACTGTGACATTGCTTACGTAAGGTTTGCCTATCACAATCGCATCACGGATACAGCGCAACGAGAAGGCATTTGCCTTATCCGGAACGGCCGTATTACTACTGCTTATGCCCGCGGAAAAGGAATAGGCTAATCCTGCATTATAGTAATTATTAGTCCAGTAGTTGGCTATTGTACCACGAGTAGTTAACACTCCAGTTGCGGCTGCAAGATAGCCTGCCATGTGAACTTTGAGCACTGAGGCGTACGCATCACTGGCTGTAGTCCAGTTTTGTGGTGGAATATCTGCATTATTCCATTCTGTATAAGTTGGGATACGCCAGCCACCTGAAAGGAGTAAGTTACATGGATCACTCGCTACTGCCCAACCTGTGTTTTCACTGATACTGGTGATCCAAGCTGTCCAAACATTTGATGGGGTACGCGTGGTACCATCATGTTTATAACCCTGAGCCTTATTGAATTGCCAATACCAACCCATAGCTGCATCATTTGCATCATCCACTGCTATTGCTTCTTGATCGGCCCCTAAATTTTGGGTAAGCCAGCAGGCAGCAGATCCTGAAATATTAGTGCTCACTGAATGGTAGGTCACTGTTTTGGTCTCTGGTGCACCGTTCAGACCAGCTGTATGAATAATAGTAAATTCGGGAGGGCAGATCTTAAAGCTAGTGACAAGCGGACTGTATACCGTGCCCACACTATTTGTAGCATAAGCCCTTACATAATAAGTAACTCCTTCTTTTAATCCAGTAAGGGGAGATGTAAACACTCCTATTCCTGACCCTCCTGATATTGGATTATCTTCAATTGTTGGAGTACCAGTAGTATTCCAGCATAATCCTTTAGCCGTTACCATAGATCCACCATCTGGAGTTACTGTTGCGGTGCCTTCAGCTGTACTAGCGGTCATAGTTGAAGTTGGGACTGTTACATTACTTACAGCGGGTTTTGTTGCGACAACAACATCTCTGATACAGCGAAGTGACATTGCTGCTGCCTTATTAGGATAATTCACACTGCTAGCAGTTCCCAAGTTCAATGCATAACCATTTCCTGCATTATACTGAATACTACTCCAATAATAACCACTAGTACCCCGGTTAGTCAACAGACCAGCATCGTAAGTCATATAGCCTGCAGGGTGCAATTTCAGGACAGAAGCATAAGTATCTACTGCTGTTGCCCAATTTTGAGGTGCGCCATCAGCGTTACTCCATTCTGTAGATGTTGGTATGCGCCAGCCTGCTGAAAGTAATAAAGCACATGGGTCACCAGCAGTCCAGTTAATATTTTCACTGATACCGGTTATCCAGGCGGTCCAGGCATTTGAAGGAGTATAGGTTGAACCTTCATAGCTGTAACCTTGAGATCTATTGAACTGCCAATACCAACCAGCTGAGGCTTCAGACGGATCATCAGCTGATACAGCTTCATGATCAGCACCTAGATTTTGGGTAATCCAGCAAGCTATTGTACCAGAAATATTTGTTCCAACTGATCCATAAGTAACCGTTTTTGTAACTGGAGCACCATTCAGACCTGCTATATGCGTTACCGTAAACGATGGACATATTTTAAAAGTTGTTACCAATGGGCTGTAGCCTGTCCCTCCGCTATTTGTAGCGTAAGCCCTTGCATAATAAGTATAACCTTCGAGTAAATCAGTAAGTTCGCCTACAAAATCTCCTATTCCAGCCCCTCCTTCGAAGAGATGATCGGTGGTAACAGGATTACCAGTTGTATTCCAGCAAATTCCTCTTGAAGTTACTTCAGCTCCACCATCACTGGTTACGGTAGCTGATCCGGATGCAGTTGTATTTGTCAGTGTGGCTACCATAAGGTTGGTCACGATAGGAGGTACTGGTAACGTAGTGAATACTTCAAGATTACCATAAGATGTTCCTTGAGCGCTGGTGGCATAAGCGCGGACATAATAAGTAGTAACCGGAGATAAGCCTGTAAGCGCACTAGTAAAACTGCCGATGCCTGTACCATTAGTCGTTTTTGAGGTACCTGGCTGATCAACAATTGGTGGTATTGTAATGCTCCAACATACTCCACGAGCCGTTACCGACACGCCACCATCATTAGTAATATTACCGCCACTTGTGGCTGTAGCACTTGCAACTAATGTAGCAGGAGTTGTGGTAACGGTTGCTGTAGTAAGTGTAGAAATACTGTCCAGATTTCCGTAATCGACACCCATATTACTAACCGCATAAGCCCGTATGTAATATTTTGTACCCTCCATTAGACTGGAAAGATCAGTAGTAAAACTGCCAACTATACCTGGGCCACTTGACACACGAATATGAGATATAGTAGGAGGAGCTGAAGTACTCCAGCAAACTCCCCTATCAGTTATGGTAGCACCACCTGTACTAATGATATTACCACCTGTCCTTGCTGTAGTGCGCGTAATCAATGTAGGTTTGGTTGTTGTAAGGGAGGCTAAAGAAAGTGAGCTAAACACTGTTGGCTTAATACTATACCCTGTACCTGCACTACTGGCAGCATATGCCCATACATAATATTTTGTACTTTGAGTTAGAGCTGCAAGTATTCCACTTACAGTTGTGCCTGTATATCCGTTAGAAATGGACTTGTCTACAGAAGTTAAAAGAATTCCAGTCGTATTCCAATACAAACCACGATCAGTTAAGGCAGCACCACCATTATCAGTTACGGTAGCAGAAGCTTCAGCACTAGACATCGTAACATTTGTTACCGCAACCATGCTAACTGAAGGCACAGCTGGCATGGTTGTAAAAGTTTGTAAATTACCATAAGCAGTACCAAGGCTATTGATTGCAAAGGCACGTACATAATATGTAGTAGCAGGAGTTAAACCAGTAATTGCATTGGTGAAATTCCCGATGCCCCCAACACTATTATAAGTAGTGGTAGATAAGGCAGTGGTCGGAAGGACGCTACTATTAGTAATCCAGCAGATCCCTCTTCCAGTTACTGGCATACCACCGTCATCCGTAATCAAGCCACCGCAATTCACAGCACTACTAGTTATGGAAGTAACTGTATTGGTAGTAAGAGCTGGAAATAAAACAGCTACCGTAGTAAACGAGACTTCACTACCATAAGCAGTTCCTACAGCGTTGGTAGCGTATGCCCTTATATAGTAAAGTGTATTTGGTTTTAACCCGGTAATGCTCCCGTTTATAATACCAATACCGCTACTTGTAACATCAACAGTTTTTAAATCTGAGATGGTAGGGTTACTAGTCATGCTCCAGCAAAGACCGCGAGTAGTTATAACAGACCTGCCATCATCAGTAATTATACCTCCGCTTAATGCATGAGTAGCCGCAATTTCGGTAGCCGCAGTTGTTGCGGTAAGCGTTGGAAGCGTTGCTGTTAAAAATGATATCTCCAAACCATAGGCTGTTCCAATTTTATTTGTAGCATAGGCTCGTACGTAATACTGAGTATTTTTGAGTAAACTCATCATATTACCTGTAAAGCTTCCAATACTTGCACTCGTGTTATCAACAGTTTTGGTATCAAGCGAAATAGTTGGATTGTGATTAATATCCCAAACTATTCCTCGGCTTATTATAGGAGCTCCTCCATCTCTGCTGATATCACCTCCACTTTTAGCTGTGGTACCTAAAATAGCGGTTATATCTTTAGTAGTTAAAATAGGAGAAGTTGGAAATATAACCAAATCTACCTGATTACCGTAAGCTGTACCAACGCTGGTAGTTGCATAGGCTCTGACATAATACCTCACACTATTCGTTAGCCCTGTAATCGAACTGGTAAAACTACCTATATCAGTCCCATCAATGGTTTTAGATGTAGTTTCTGTGTCCGGATTAAAATTCGGATCTATATTCCATTTGACTCCTCTTGCTGTTACCGGAGATCCGCCGTCATTAGTTATTTCACCACCACTTTCAGCGGTACTTTCTGAGGTAATAGAAACAATACTGGTAGTAAGCGTGGCTAAAGCTGCAGGTGTGGTAAAAGTCAATTCATTACCATAGGCTGTTCCTAATCCATTTACTGCATAGGCCCGAATGTAATAAAGGGTGCTTGGTGTTAAACCAACAAGCTTACTGGTAAATCCTGTACCAGTGCTGGCATCAGAACTAGTATGGGTATAAAGTCCGCTGGTCGGATTCGTACTAGTACTCCAACATACTCCCTGATTGGTGATCCAGGCACCACCGTCGCTAATAATAATTCCGCCACTGCTTGCTGTAGTACCTGATGAAGAAGTAATAGGTAAAATTGTAGTAAGTGACGGAATAGCCAATGAGGTAAAACTTAATTCATTTCCATATGATGTACCTGTACTATTGATCGCATAAGCCCGGATATAATAGGTAACACCTTCAGATAGTCCAGTCAAAGTGGAAGTAAAGCTTCCGTTACCTGTACCCGTTTGAGCAGTCTTGTTAACAGCTGTTTCAGGATCGAAATTCTTCATTGTACCCCAAACTACCCCTCTTGTACCTACTGGAGCTCCACCACTAGCCGAAATATATCCTCCGCTCACAGCCGTAGTACCTGTTATACTACTTGCTGCTGAAGTAACCAAAGTTGCTAAACCGGAAGGATCTGTAATAAAACTCAGCTGGTTACCAAACTGAGTTCCAACCACATTGGTTGCATATGCTCTTACATAGTAATTGGTATTCCCCTGTAAACCTGAAATACTGCTATTAAAAGTACCATTGCCGTAACCGTTAGAAATGACATGACCCGAAATCATATCAGGAACGAAATTTGCAAAAGTACTCCATACAATTCCTCTTACCGTAACAACAGATCCACCATTGCTAGTTATATTACCTCCAGTTATTGCAGTATTACTGCTAATAGAGGAAACAATCGTGGTAGAAATAACCGGTAGGGACGGCATAACAAAGCTTACTTCATTTCCATATGAAATTCCAGCATTATTTATAACATAAGCACGTACATAATAAATAGTTCCTGGGGTTAAACCAGTCATTGTCGCTTCAAAATTCCCCTTATAATAACCAGTTTGTGCGGTTTTACTTGTTGTAGCATCTTCCGTATTAAAATTTGCAGTGCTACTCCAATAAACTCCTCTGGTACTCACCATACCACCGCCATCATCTGTTATATTGCCACCGCTCACAGCTGTAGATGATGACATGCTTACAGGCGCCTTGGTTGTTAAAGTAGCAGGAGCAGGAGGAAGTGTAGTGATTATTACTACATCTCCGTATGCTGTACCCGCACTATTAGTAGCATAGGCCCTGACATTGTAAGTGGTACTTCCCAGTAATCCGGTGATTGTTTGAAGGAAACTACCTATGCCTTTAGTTCCTGTAGACGTGTATTCATCATTCAGTGTAGGGTTAGTAGTTGTACTACTCCAGCATATTCCACTACTTGTTATCTGTGTACCTCCATTATTTAGTATTGATCCGCCACAAATAGCTGAGTTCCTGGTTATGGAGGAAACCTCTGGAACAGAGGTAGTAATTGAAGGAGTAGTAAATGTGGTAAAATTCACCTCATTAGCACCATACCCGGTACCTGCACTATTAGTTGCATAAGCACGTACGTAATAGGTAGTTCCAGGAATTAAGCCGGTAAGGGTACTGCTAAAACTAACCGCTGCGCTTTGGATAGTTTTGCCTACGGACTCTGTGCTGGGATTAAATCCGGCATTAATACCCCAACAAACGCCTGTTACGTTTATAACTGCTCCTCCATTACTAGAAACAGTACCTCCACTTAAACCTGTGGTTCCATTTATTCCACTTCGTACTGAAGCAGTAGTCAATACCGGAATTTCCGCTGCCAGAGTAGTGAAAGACAATTCATTTCCATATGCTGTTCCTGCATTATTAGTTGCATAGGCCCGGACATAATATTTGGTATTCCCAAGTAATCCGCTCAGAAAGTGAATAAAACTTCCTGTACCTGTACCGCTAGTCGTCTTACTGCTGGTTATTACGGGCGAACCAGTAGTATTCCAGCAAATTCCACTGCTAGTTACTTTTGTTCCTCCATCACTGGTAATTGAACCACCACTAGTAGCTGAAATATTTTTAATAGCCGAAATAGCAGCTGTGGTGATTGTAGGAGTCGTAAATGTGCTGAATGTTATTTCATTTCCATAAACGATCCCAACGCTGTTAATGGCATAGGCTCTTATAAAATATTTGGTACCAGGTATTAATCCAGTTAGATTGACTGAGAATTCCCCTTTTCCATCACCGCTATCAATATGGGTTCCCGTATTTATCGGTCCAGTACTGGTACTCCAGCAAATACCCCTTTTAGTTACAAGAGCACCACCATCAGATGGTATTGTACCCCCGCTTATAGCTGTAGTTCCACCGATGTCGCTTGCGGGACTAGTTATAAGTACTGGAAGACCTGCAGGAGCAGTATTAAAACTTATTTCATTGCCATATACCGTGCCTGCGCTATTAATGGCAAAGGCCCTAATATAATATTTAGTACTTCCGGTAAGCCCTGATATGTCACTGATAAAATTGCCAGATCCTGTTCCATCTGAAGTATGCGAATCTGTAATTAATGGAACAGGCGTGGTACTCCAGCATATCCCGCGATTTGTTATAAAGGCCCCTCCATCAAAAGTAATATTTCCGCCACTAGTTACTGATCCACCAGTTAAAGAGGAGATTGTTGTAGTAGTCAGGGTTGGATATCCAGGAGTGACCAGGCTGATTACATTACCATAAGCCGTACCATGTGCGTTAATTGCATAAGCAACTACATAATATAAGGTAGCGGGTGATAAATTGATGATAGTACTTACATACGTCCCAACACCATCACCATCAACAAGCTCTATGGTTTTAGACGTTAATAAAGTTGTCAGATTTTCTTGAGTAGTGCTCCAAATTACACCTCTAGAAGAGATCAGGGCATCACCGTTATCACTGATATGGCCTCCAGATATTGCGGCTATTCCAGTGATATTTGTTGCAGAACTGGTTATAAGTGTTGCAAGCGAAGTATATGATGTTGTGGCAAAAATCACTTGCTCACTATAAGTAGTCCCAACGCTGTTTACTGCGTAAGTCTGGGCATAATATGTTGTTCCAGGAGTTAAGCTTTTAATGTTACATATAAAGGTACCAATATCTATACCCGTTGTATTTGGAGACACAGCATGCTCAAACGTTAATCCATCCACACTCCACCTGATGCCACATTCTGTCACCAAAGCACCTCCATTATTGAGTATGGAGACGGTGCTCAAAGCAGTATTATTATTAATACCATAAATAACTGGTAGAGTTGAACTCAGAACAGGCGCTGTAGCCTGAAGTGTTGTAAATTGTTTTACACTTCCATATCCTGTACCATATGAATTTACGGCAAATGCTTGAATATAATAAACGGTATTTCCCAGCAAGCCCGTTAAATTAGAGGTAAACGAACCATCTCCTGAACCTTTATTGACAATTCGCGCATTTAAATCTGCAGCAGGATCTGGGAGGGTACTTAAACGAATTCCACGACTGGTAATTGATGCTCCACCATTGCCAGTTATATTTCCACCTGCGATTGCAGATATATTTGTAATTGCAGTTATATCAGATGTAATAACTGTAGGGAGTTCTGTCGCTATGCTAAATGTCAGATCAGCACCATAAGCTGTTCCTGTACTATTTGTGGCATAAGCTCTGATGTGATAAACCGTATTTGACTCTAGCCCCGTTATATTACTCGTAAAAGGTCCGCTTCCTGTTCCGTTATTGGTGTGACTATCCCCAATAAGAGGATTTTCTTCCTTACTCCAGCAGACGCCACGATAGGTAATCGAAGAGCCTCCGTCGTTAAAGATATTTCCACCACCAATGGCTGTATTATCCATAAGGGAGGAAGGGACAGTGGTAGTCAGACCAGGGAGATCAAGTGTAGTAAAAACATATTCATCACCATAAGCCGTACCGTGCGAGTTGATGGCATAAGCCCTTACGTAATATTTTACTCCGGGTGTTAATCCGGTAATATTACTTGAAAAACTACCGGTGCCAGCACCTGTAACAGCCTGTGTTGTTTTGGTTGAGAGAGTAGTGGTTGGCTCCGTCTCAGTACTCCAGCATATACCCCTGGAAGTGATCTGTGCTTGGCCTGTATTGGAAATCATACCTCCACTAATGGCGCTGGTACCCGTAATACTGGAGGGATTAGTTGTAATAAGCGTTACATAGGAAGCGGTAATAAAACTTGTTTCCGTGCTATAAGCTGTGCCTGCCTTATTTGTTGCATAAGCACGTACAAAGTAGGTAGTGCCAGATGACAGTCCTGTGAGTTGTGCAGTAAATTTCCCAATATCTACCTGCGAAGCAGAGATGGCATATTGAATATTAATATGATCCGTACTCCAGCTAATACCTCTTTCAGTTATAACGGATCCACCATTATTCAGTATTAACCCTTCACCAAGTGCTGATATATCGGTGATATTACTTATATAAATATCAGAGGAGCTCAAAAGGGGTGCAACTGCGGGAGGAGAAGTAAACTGGACAATATTTCCATAGTAAGTACCGCGACTGTTTACTGCATAAGCTTGAATATAGTAAGTAGTGAGTTCCATTAATCCGGTCAGGGTACTTGTATAAGGACCAACTCCAGATCCGTCATGAGTTACAATAGCACTAGCATTATTTTTAGGGTCTGGGTCTGTTCCCCATCGAATTCCTCTAGCTGTGATATCTGCACCTCCACTGAAAGTAATACTACCTCCACTGATCGCAGTAGTACTTAAAATTTCTGTTGCTTCTGATGTAATAATTGTTGGAGGGTAGTAATCTGTTACAAATGATTTGTCCTCACCATAAGAAACACCCGCAGCTGTAATAGCATAAGCCCTAACATGATAAGTTGTATTCAGTGACAGTCCAGTCATTTCTGAACTAAAACTACCCAGACCATCTCCTGATGGAAGCTGTATTGTTTTAGTGCTTAAGGAAACAACCGGATTAGCCGAAAGGCTCCAGCATATTCCCAAAGCAGTAATCGTAGATCCACCAGTGCTGCTTACATTACCACCACTAGTGGCTGTAGTAATTTTTATGTCAGTAAGATTGAGTGTGGTCAGAGTGGCACCACAACTTATGTCCTGCCAGCTTGCACCATTATAAAAGCGAAGTGATTTTGTCAGCGTATTTATGAAAAAAGCCCCAGCAGTCAATCCATCAGTAGCAGGATCAGGATCAACACTTAACACAGGCAGCTTGCATGTTTTAAGTCCGAAACCTGTTGAAAAACCAGGACTTTCATTTAAACTTCCACTTCCAATTTCAGCTAATTTGGCCCAGATACTCCCGCTGTAAATCATCATCGAACTGTTGACTGTAGAGTAATAAATAGAACCTGCATCAGGTGTTCCCGCCGGATAATTATTATTAACAGGAATATAGGGGATACCCTCTTTAACGACAAAATAATCTTCAACAGTAGAACTACTGATGTTAGCTGTACAAAAACTTTCCCATGCTGTACCTGTATAAATTAAAGGTGTTTTAGCAACCGAACTAAAAACGATCATGCCGGTTTCAGGAGAAGTTACTGAAGCCGGATCTATAATTGGAAGATGTGGAATGCCGGATATTATTCTAAAGTATGCCTGTCCGGAAACATTTCCAGTTCCGGCAAGCAATAAAAGAAATACGATTTTTAATATATGTATTAGTCTTTTCAATATCTTACTTTGAATATTTCCAAATTCTTACCCTAGTCATTTAGTATAGGTTGACTATCGTAATTTTTTTAAAATAGTGTCTATTTGCAATTGCTGATTATTTATGCGTTCCCTCAGGACGTTTATCTCCTCTTGCTGTTGTTTAATCTGTTTTCTCTGTTCTTTAACAGCCTGAATAAGTACACCAGTCAGTTGTGTATAATCAACTTTCAGATAGCCATCACTTCCTTTCTTCACCATTTCAGGATAGACTCTTTGTAATTCCTGGGCGATAAGCCCGATCTTAGGACCGGCGGCATACTTCTTTTGATCCTTGTACTCAAACCGAACTCCTCGAATCAGGTCAATGTTCTGCAATACCCGACTTAGTGTTTCTACTTTAGTTTTTAAGCTTTGATCTGAAGGAGTATAAAAATTGCCGTTAATAGTTATATTTTGTTCAAACGTAGCATTTCCAGCAGCATCGAAACTTAAACCTTTTCCTACAGCACCATCATTACTTATATGATATGTGGCCATTTTTAAGTTTGCAGTGGCAGTATGATTTCCTAAATTATCTCCATGACCTGGCGCCGTAATTCGTGCATCAACATAAGCCTTTGTAGTGGCATCGGCATCAGACACCGGTGTTGCCAGATCCGTTAAATGTTTGCTACCCATCGATATATCCGCAGTAGCAGTTCCAAAACCACTGATTGGAATAGCATTTTTTAAGGTTGCTGTAGCCTTACCAGAAGCATCACCCACATAAAGCTGACCATAAGGAAGAGCGTTATCTACAGGAACCCATTGAGTGCCGTCATAGACATAATAAATCTTATCTGTTGTGTTATAAAAAGTATTTCCCGCTGACGGGCTAGATGGGGTTGTAGTACCGCTTGGAACTGATCCTGATTTGCTATCTACGTAGATCTTGGTTGCCGCGTCATTATCAGTAGTAGGAGTTGCAAGGTTGATTATTTTATAATTAGTAGTTCCATTGCCTAACGAAATTGATGCTGTAGCAACACCAAAATCACTAATTGGAATGTTAGTCTTCGCAACATCTTCTGCCAAATTAGAAGAGTTCCCTACAAAAATTGAACCTGCAGTTAGTGCGAGAGCTCCAGGAGATGCAATCTTAGAATCCACATAACTTTTTGTTGCAGCATCCTGTGGATACAAGGGCTCAGCAAGATAACTAATGTTGTACTGTGTTGCAGCATCACCCATATTAATAGTGGCTGTAGCTTTACCAAATGCGCTCACTGGAACAGCACTGGTTGTTGTAGCAACAGCTTTCCCAGAAGTGTTACCCATGAACAACTTTCCAGATGCAAGAGAAAGAGTACCTGCCGGAGTTAAAAACAAGTCATCGATATACTTTTTAGTAGCTGCGTCATTATCAGTAAGGGGAGTACCCAAATTGGTCAATTTGAAATTACCAAAGGAAATATCTGTTAAGGTTGTACCAAAGCCACTGAGAGCAATAGCACTTTTTAAAGTTGAAGTGGCTTTTGCTGAACTGTTACCAACAAAGAAATTGTCAGTTGCCAAAGGAATGTTGGAAGGGTCTAGCGTTTTGGTGTCCACATAACTTTTTGTAGCGGCATCTTGTGCAGCTGTAGGATTGGCAAGATTTACTATTTTAAAATTCGTTGTTCCGTCCCCTAATGAGATATCAGTCGATGGGGTTCCGAAACCACTCAAAGCAATACTACTTTTAGCAACAGCACCTGCTTTTCCTAAAGCAGTACCAACAAAGAGATTACCCGTTGCTAAAGTGATACTTGCAGGATCAATAATTCTTGTGTCAACATAGTATTTTGAAGCGGCATCTTGCGCAGCTGTAGGATTGGCAAGGTTTACAATTTTATAGTTCGTTGTTCCATCTCCTAATAGAATATTGGAAACAGCTGTCCCAAACCCACTAAGAGGAATACTACTCTTGGTACTGGCAATTGCTTTATTTGATATGTTTCCTAAAAAAAGATTACCATAAGGCAAGGTTAAAAGAGTTGTAGGATTAGCAAACAAAGCATCTACATAATTTTTAGTGGCAGCATCTTGTGCAGCTGTAGGATTGGCAACATTTACAACCCTGTTATTTGTTGTTCCATCTCCTAGAGAAACATTATCTGTTGGGTTTGCAAAACCATTTAAAGGAATATTTATCTTGTCTAATTTTTCATCAGTTACAGCTCCATTTTTGATTGTAAGTTTACCACTGTTGGCTATTGTTGCATCACCAGACATAGATACTGGAGTTGCGACATTAGTGGTATTACCTACATAAATTTGACCACTTGGCAAGATATTGTCTGCTGGCATCCATATAGTGCCATTGTATACATAAAGTTTATGATCAGAAGTATTGTAAAATAAACTTCCTTCATTGACAGTAACGGTTGCTGGATCAGGATTAAAAATACCGCTTGGAGTAGATCCATTGGTGGATATTTTTAGCCAAATGGTACCATTGTAGATGTAAGTATTATTGTCGTCCTTATTAAAAAACACTTCTCCCGTTTTCGCCGGATTTGGAAATTCAGAAGATAAACCACTTGGAATAACTCCACCACCCACCAGAATATATCCATTTTCTGTGTAGGCATATAACTTTTTCTCAGTTGTGTTGTAAAATAAATCACCCGCTTTAGGCGTAACTGGAAATTCTATACCCGATTGAAATCCCCTTACATCTTTATCAATATCGAGAATCGCTGAATTCAAGACAGCTATTTTTAGCGCATCATTAGTGTATTCAGGATCGTAAGTTGAAAGTGCATAACCATTAGAGGTTGGCCTAAACAAAGTACCCATTGCATAGGATGCAGGATAAGTAAAAAATCCATTTGCAGATCCGCGCAGATAAGTAACATCAACAGTTATTAAATCTCCATTTAAACTTACGATCTTGTCTATTCTAAAAGTTAATCCGACATTATCAGCAATTACATCTCCAATTAGAATATCGCTAGAACTAAAAACATAAGAAGGATCTGTAAACGTTCCTTCAATAGAATAATTTGAAGAAGGAGTAGAAGGCACTTCGGAAGCCCCCGAAATATAAAATCTTCCATTTATAGTTGATTGTGCACTACTAACAAGATCCAATAATAGCAGAGCAACTATCGGCATATAGTATTTATATAATTTAAATTTCATATCCCTGTTTTGAGTTAACTTTCACAACTATTAAAATGTAAGGATTACTGTAACTGTCTTATATGTAGCCGTTATAAATTTTAGACTTAAAATATTAGCCGATACAGACTCAACTGAAAACTGTGTTGGCGTACCTACAACGCTGGCGGTTCTATACGAGCTTGGAAAACTACCTGTACTTCTATCTATAATCATGATGGATGTAGGTGGCCAATAATCATCAAGGCTATTATTTATATCAGTATTACCATCTTTAATATCAAAATAAATACCTGGAGAAGCACTTGTTGCCGCAACACCCATTGAAGCGTTATCTGTATTTAATCTAATTGACATTAAACTTACCCCACTCGGAATAGTAACAGTGAATTTATTATTTACTCCTGCGGTAGGTCCTTGACTTTGTACGACTGTGACACCAAGCGATGTTGCTCGAACTAAAATATAAGATAACTCTGTGCCACTAGAATTTTTAGGATGGTAAATCATAAGCTCACTCCCTCCTCCACTACCCCCTGCCGCTGGCGTAACCCAAGTTGCCGTAGTCCCTGATCCTGTTACAGTTAAAACTTTATTCACATCAGCTGTTGTATAGGCTGTAATACTATTCAATTTAGCCTTATCAGCAGGTAGCAGCAACCCTGCAACAGAAGTAGTGCCTGCCGGAATAATTGCATCTGCTCCAGTATTAGAGTTTACAACCCCCTGTGTAGCTGAAGATGTATAAGTAAGGTCTGTAACTGAGCCTCCACCACTTGATCCATTTGCAGCTGCAGTAACTCTACCTTGTGCGTCAACAGTAATGTTTGCAGCTGTATAACTTCCCGATGTAACAGTTGTATTTGCTAAAGCAACGGTTGGATTTCCAGAAACCCCATCACCAAAAGTTACATTAATACCTGTCCCTGGCGTAATAGTACGTGTTGTAGCAGTCCCGTCAGCCGTTCTGGCAATCAACCCTGTTCCGGTAAGAGCAGCCACAGCAGTAAGATCATCATCTAAAGAAGAGGACGAACTTCCCCATGTAAATCCACCACTGCCATTTGAGGAAAGAACCTGTCCAGCGGTTCCATTAGTAGATATATTACTTAACTTTTGAGCGGTTATTGTCTGACTAGCAATATCAGCAGCTAATATTGTTGCATCAAGAATATGAGAAGTAGTCACTTTACCTGTTCCTATTGAAGCTGCAAAAGAACTTGTACCTGTACCTGTAACATCACCAGTTAAAGTTATCGTCTGATCACCTGTGTTCATTGATGTACCGGAAATATTAGAGCCTTTAATGGCCCCTGATGCTACTATTGTTGTAGGCGTGATAGCTCCTAATGCAAGAGAGATAACGGGAGTAGTGGTTGATGTTGCAACTGTACCTGTTATACCATTGACTGGAGCAACAGATACTGCAGTAACAGTTCCTGTACCTGTACCTGTTGCACTAAGGGTTGTTCCGGATAAGGCTAACCCTGTACCTAAGGTAATTTCACTTACAGATGTTCCTGAAGCTCCCGAACCTAACAATTTATTAGCACTCATGGCCTGCATCTTTGCATAGGTAACTGTATTATTTCCAATAGTAGCGGCGAAAGTCCCTGTACCCGTTCCTGTTACATCACCTGTTAGCTTTATCGTCTGATCACCTGTATTTGTATTGGAACTAGTTCCTCCAAAGTTAGACGCAGCTATAGTTCCAGCTGTCACTATGGAGCTTGGAGTAATTGCACCTAACGAAAGAGTTATAGCAGGGGTTACTGTGGATGTTGCGACTGAACCACTAATCCCGTTAGCAGTAACTACTGACACACTTGTCACAGATCCACTACCGCCGCCTGTTGCTGCTGTCCAACTTGCAGCCGTCCCTCCGCTATTTACTGTCAAAACGTTATTGGCGTTTGAAGTTGAAAACGCTGGAACCTTATTATCAACATACGTTTTTACGGCATTTTCTGAAGGGTACTTCGTACTTGAATTACTTGCTAATGTTCCATCAACGCTTTTATTACTTTTATCCTCCTTTAGAAGCAACGATGCTGCATGAGCGACGATAGTGGAATTTGCATTTACTCTGGCATCTGTGTAATATAAATTAGAGGATTCAGTAACCTGTGCAGTGCTGTAGTCATTGTTAGCCGCTACAACTGTACCTGTTCTTCCAAATACACTTGAGATAGTATTTGAACTTGCAACCCTATCCCAGATAGTACCATTTGAGATAATCCAATCTCCAACACCTAAAGTTAAACTTTGCTGAGTTCCAGCGGTAGTGACTACATAATAATACCCCTTACTTACAGTTGCAACTGGAATAGCCGGAGAATTTGAAGAAGCATTATAGGTACCCTGATAGTTAACTGCACCAACTAGTGAAGCGGGCAGATACGTTTCCGCTATTTTACTTGATGAGTTCAAAGGTGCAACCCCTAATGCTGCACCAATTGCTGTAATATTTACTTTTTTATCAAGCTCAGTTTGGGTTAAAGTACTTATTGGTTTTGCTGCATCACTTGTATTACTAACATTGTTTAGCACTAATTCCGTCTTTAAAGTTGTTAGGCTAACTTCTCCAAGAGAGGCTGCAGTAAGTGCTTTGATGTAGTTCCCTGGTGTATAAGAAGTAATTCCTGTTCCTCCTTTTGAAACAGGCAAATTCGTAATGAGATCTTCTTTCAATAAAAGCCCCGGTACTTTTGGATTTGTTCCAGATCCTGATAAGTCTCCTACCATCTGTATTTTCCCGAGTGTACTTACATCTGCAGTCGGTACTCCGCCTGCAGCAAGGACAGCATTATTTATACCAAGATCTACATAAGTTTTAATTGCAAGAACAGAGGGATACTTGGTATCAGAAGTGGCATCATTTACCACATTAATACTTTTGTTAATTACGTCTTCTTTCAAATTTAAAGCCGTCTGAGTTAATGTACTTACTGGTTTTTCACTATCGGTTGTATTATTAACTTTATCTAACCCTAAATCCACTTTAACTTCCGAAGGTGTTCTTTGTTGCAAAGTGGATGAGTTTCCTGCATTAATATAATTCCCTGCTGTATAAGACCCAATGCCTGTTCCTCCTTTTGATACTGGAAGAATTCCACTTAGAGAACTTGCTGCAAGTAATGCCCAGCTTCCATCACCACTTAAATAAGTAGTTCCGTTAGGGGTACCTGTAATACTAAGTGCTGTTAAAGGAATAGAAGCACTTCCAAATTGTGCAGCTGGGATAGTTCCTGAAGTTAAATTACTAGCATTGGTCTGATCGACATTCTTCACATTTTCCAATGAAAGCATTGTCTTTATCTGGGTGGCGTTTAATGCAGCTGGTACGGCCACTGTGCCACTATTATTCCCTAAGATGGTATTATTCGTAATGGTTGCGAATCCTAATGTTGCATCACCAGCCAAACTTCCTCCTGTTAAACCATTACCTGCAATAACTCCTGTAATATCTCCCACTGTTCCGGTAGCATTCAGTACTCCATTTCCATCGATAGTAAGACTTGATCCAACTTTAATACCACCAAGAACTGATGAGGAAGCTTGTGGCAATGTATAATTTGTTAAGCCATCCAGTTTACTTTTATCTGTAGCTGAAAAAAGTCCTGCTGTTGTTGTCGTTGCAGTTGGCAATGAACTTACAGCTGATTTATTTATCCATTTTAACAGAGAAGCATCCCAAACCAAGGCATCACCATCCAATTTTGATGTTATAAATGCATCTGACAAATTATCTACTTTGACATCTGTAATTCCGTATTCAGCAAGTGTGGTAGGGTTAGTACCGGAAACTACTCTTCCATACGCATCTGTTGTTAAAGATCGGTATGTCCCTGTCGTTCCAACATTCACTAAACCTAAAGGAGTTATGTTGCCATCTCCTGTCAATGTGCCATTATGAGAAACGGCTGTCATTCCTCCTGATGCTGATGTTGTAATTTCTCCTTGTAACTCTTCCAATGCTGCCTGTACATTCGTAGAAGTCAAAGTTGTAGTTGGGGTAACTAAAACTTCCGTAGCAGTTTGATCATCAGTTCCTCCTGTTATAGGTCCCCATGTTCCATCTCCTCTCAGATAATTATCAGATTTCCCATTTCCAATTACTGCACTTACTGGGATAGATGAGCTTCCATATCTTGCGGTTAAGATCGTGCCTGATGTTAAATTAGAGGCATTCGTTTGGTCAACGTTCTGAACATTGCCTAAACCAACATCCGCTTTACTCAAAGACAACATATTCTTTAAACTACTCATAGAAATGGCAGTTGGTGACGATGAACTCGATAATGAATTACCTAAGATGGTTTCTGAAGGAATAAACGCCAATTTTTGTACAGCAAGAGCTGCATCGTTTATTCCGATATTTGTGGTATTATTATTTGTAGTTGAAGACAATCCGCCAAATGTGGTGACACCAGTTATTCCGGAACCACTTCCACCTCCTGATCCTGCATCTGTCCATAAAAACCCTCCGCCTCCATTAGAAGATAACACCTGTCCGCTTGTACCATTCGAAGTAATTCCATTCATTTTAAATGGGTTGATCCCCTGACTTGCTACACCTAAAACGCTAGTAGCTAAACCGTTTCCCGTTAAAGTTGCATCATGAACTACTAATCCCCCACTACCAGTTCCTCCGCCTGCAAGTCCAAGTATTCCTGATAGATCTACATGACTGTCTCTTGGTCCTGAGATAGAAAGCACAGTTCCTGCAAGACTCAGTGACTGATACAAATCAGCAAGGCTTACTGCATTTCCACCCTTAATTGATAAATTCTGAGCAGCATCCAGGCTCAATATAGGTATTGAAACACCGCTTTCTGAGGCAAATTTATCATCGACATATTTTTTATTAGCAGCATCTTTATTGTTGTTAGGAAGTGCTAGATTAGTCAGCTTATATCCTCCCATAGATATATCTGAACCAGGTATTTCAAAACCACTCAACGGTATATTAGCCTTATCAAGCGCATTATTTGTAATTGCTTTATTAGCCACTTTGATAGCAGTTACTGATTTATCGGCTAGATCCAATACCATAGGTGCTAAGGCCGCTTTTTCACCATTAGAAATTAATATTGTTCCTGTTGAAGTTACTGGTTGAGGTATAGTACCAGTCCCTACTATAGAAATGCCATTGGTTGACCACACACCGTTTGTTTTAGGGCCAAATAAAGTATAAGCTGAGGTATTAATATAAAAATCTCCATTACTTCCGATATTTGAAGCTGGATTAGATGTTCCATTTAATAAGCTATTGCCATTCGTACCATTCCCACCTCCTGTTGCTATCTCAGTACTATTTGCCAATCTTTGCCATTGTCCATTGTTGTAAAAATAGAAACCAGGCGTATTATCAGTCTGATACACTAATAAACCTATAGCAGGACTTGCAATACTAGTACGCTGCAATACCGTCATCCGAGATATTAGCACCCCTTTTGAGTTTGAAAAAACTTCTAGTTGTGCACTTGGATCAGGAGATGTAGTCCCTATTCCAACCTGAGCTTTTGCACTAAATGTGTATAACAAGCCCACAATTAGGGCAAGATGCCTAACTGCTTTATTAATATGGCAATTTCTAATTTTTGTCATAATTGTATTTATATATCTTAAGCATTGCTTTCTTTCTCTATCTAATAAAAATCATAACACCTGTTCCCACTACTCCTGTGCCCCCTATCTGCCTGCTCTCTTGAAGGAAAAGTGGTTTCATAACTCAATGCACCCTCTGTAGTACCTGACGTATTTCCATACTTCAGCTTGGATAATGTGCCATCATGACTTACCCCTAACCGTACTTTATCATACATATCTTTCCGTAGAAACACGTCGAAGATCAGCGATACCACTACTGCATCACTTTGACCACCCGAATCACTCCTGTACCATAAACCCACATTAGCAGACTTGTATTTGTACTGGAAACCAGCACTGAACGAGCTTACTTTTGCCTGATTATAGTACAGCACAGATGGTATCAATACCGGTCCATTTTCTTCATCATAAGGATCTAAAGGAAGTCTATAACTGACATGTCCGTTAACCCGCAAAGGCAAAGTGGATTTTGATCCTGTAAATGATTCATTTGGCCTATTGATATGTTGCGCTGAAGCACCTGTCATCAACTTTCCAACTACCAGATTGATACCTGTACCGGCATCAAAAAAGTATTTATTGTTTAATTCAGGATAAGTTGCACCTGATACTGCACCTGGAATAATACCAGTAATTGGATCAATCTGATCACCAAACACAATCTTACCGAAGTCTATTTTACGTTGCGTTAATCCACCCTGAAGACCAAAGGACAATACCGCATTATCAAAGTCAACACTATATGAATAGATCCCCGAAACATTCAGTTTTCTTAAATAGGCTGACCCTTCATTTGAACTGGTAATCATGAGCCCTATTCCACCATTTAATAGTGGCACATTGTAATCTGCCGAAAGAGTAAAATAAGTTAAAGCTCCAGGTAACGAAGTCCATTGACTTCGATAGATCATATTTATTCGGAGATCACCCTCAAACTGTCCGTTTAATGCCGGATTAAGGTAATTAGGCGAATTATAAAACTGAGAATATATATGATCCTGTCCGCTTACCTGTAATATAGACAGCAACATGAAAACTACATATGTAAATATTTTCTTCATCTTCTATCGTATTAAGTTTACAGAGCCTACAGTTCGTGAAGTGCCGGTATCATATTTCATTCCTGTCCATTTATTCCCATTAATAAATGTGGCTGAAATCTCCCAGACATATACCCCTTGTGGAGCTATTTGCCCTGCCATGTGGCCATCCCATCCTTCTGCTGGTGTACCATTTTCATCCAGCTTGTCACTTTGCCAAATCATTTCACCCCATTTGTTGTAGATCTTTATACTATATTTTGCAATACCCGAACCTTTAGGAATAAAGGTCTTCAACTCATTTTTAAAACTTTCAGGTTCAAATCCACTCGGTACATACAGATATCCTGGTACACCATCGATCCGCACTGTTCTAGTCAGCGTGTCCATACAGCCTTCGACGTTAGTAACCATAAGCTCAACAACATGAGCACCGGTATCGATGTAAGTATGGGATGGGCTTTCTTCTATTGAAAACTTACCATCACCAAATGACCAGTGTTGCTTGACAGGATTACCTATACTCATATTATGAAATGTAAAGGTGTAGTCCGGAATCTTAATAACAGAATCAGGTAATGCATCGAAATCAGCAATGGGAGGTGCAGTGATCTGAATATACTTCGCTAATACAGTGGTATCTGCACAGCCAAATTCACCGAAAGCGATCAACTTTACTGAAAAAGGAGACTTTATATAGGTGAATATATGATTAGGATTTTTACTTGTTGAAAATGTACCGTCGCCGAAATCCCATAAATAGGAACTGGCATTAACCGAGATATTTTGGAATATAATGTTCATTTGCGTACATCCCTTTGTTATATCTGAAGTAAAGGCGGCTTCTGGTGCTGCAGCTATACGAATTGTACGGATTAGTGTATCAGTACAAAAATCACTCATAGCAACTAACCGCAGATAATAAACACCTGGCTGTCCATAAATATGAGATGGCTCTGATTCTGTTGAAACTGCAGTATTATCACCAAAATCCCATTTGTATTTGGTAGCACGGATACTTGTATTACTGATTTTTAAATCCAGCTTTCCATTGCAACTTACGCTATCAACTAAGGTAAATAATGCTTCAGGCCTTGGGTAAGTATGAATAGTCTTTTCTATACTATCTGGTTCGCAAGCGTATACATTAGTTGTTACCAGTTTTAAGGTATAGGTTTGATCAGGTTCAGTTAAGAGGATAGTTGAAGGAGCGGCATCATTGGATACTAATACCCCATTGAGATACCAGGAATAATGATCTGCGTATTGTGATTTATTTGTTATTTCTAACTTAAAAGGTGCACAGGCAATACTTTCTATTGACTCAAAATCAGCCCTAGGTAAAGGATTGAATTGAACAGTATGTATTGCGGTATCAGGACAACCTTGAGCACTCAGGGCAATCATCTTTATTTCGTATTTAAAAGGCATTACCGCACCTGAAGGGATATTAAAGGTATAGGCAAAGTCTTTTAATAAGGAAACCTGAATATTGTTGATAAACCACTTATAAACCACAGCATCTGTACCACTATAAGTGGACTGATTTACAAAACTTATTGTTGCATCTTTTCCGCATATCAATGTGCTTGAAGCTGTAAATTCTGCTTGAGGTCTTTCAGTAATTTTTATTGTCTTTAAAAGTGTGTCTATACATCCAGCAGCATTATAAGCTATCTCCTTTACTTTGTACAACCCAGGTTTAGTAAAGACATGTTCCGCAGTATAACCAATAGCAATATTGTCCCCGCTACCAAGATCCCCAAAGTTCCATTCCACATTAGCAGCATCTGCAGGGGTACTACTAACGATCATTTTGAATGGTGCACAATTCAATGAAAACGAATTGCTTATAAATTGAGCAACAGGTAAGGGTAAAATTTCTATCTGCTTTAAAGTAGTGCTTGGACAGGCAATACCATCAGGATGAGATTGCAACACGGTTAAAAGGATATTGTATTTACCAGCATGAGTAAAAACATGCTTAGGGTTTGCTTCATTACTGAATGTTCCGTCACTAAAATCCCAATTATACACAGCTGATGGACTATTCTTACTAAAAAATTCCACTGGATCTTTAATGCAATACTGACCTCTTGTCAAGGTGAAGCTTGCATCGGGTAATGCATATACCGTTACAATTTCTGTTGTCGTGCCTGAAGAACATCCATTGGATGCCAGCAAACTCACTTCATAAACTCCAGGAGTTGTAAAAGTATGACTTACTGATTCTGGAGCTGTATAGGTTGTTTGCGTTGCTCCATCTTTAAAATTCCAATAAAAATTATTTGCTCCTACCGAATTGTTATCAAACTTTACAGTAAAGGGTGCACATCCAAATTTTCTGTCCCCATTAACCACAAGTTCAGGTGTCACGGTATTAGGGTAGATAACAATATTATACTTGGATATATCCGTACCACATTCATTTACAGCGGTTAGAGTTACAGTGACTGTATCCGTTTTATCGGTGTAGTAAATATGATTAACATCTAAGTTGTTATTTGTAACAAGAAGAGGTTTCCCATCGCCGAAATCATAAGTATAGGTGTTTGGTATTCCAGTTGATTGGTTACTAAAATTGACTGTCAAAGGAGAACATCCTGTAGTTTTATCAGGAGAAAAAGTAGCTTTTGGTGTAGATCTTACTAGGACAGAGTCAATGAAGATCGTACTTTGACAGTTGGTTGATGCCTTTAATGTGATGATGTAGGTCGTATCGCTGTGCAATGGATGAGGTTGAAAAACTATTACACCTGGTTTTTCTAAATTCGATGTCTGGCCATTTCCAAAATCCCATAAATAATCTGCATCCGCTAATGGACTTGATGTATTAGTGAAATTAACAGGAAGTGGTCCGCATCCTTTGATTTGATCTTTTGTGAAAGCGGCTGTAACATTCTTTACTGTTTGGAATTCTAGTTCCATGCTATGATCATTACATCCAAATTTACTTTTGGTAAGTAATTTGATGATAACATGTTCTCCGTCACTAAGGAGTGTATACCCTGGAAAATCCTTACCCACACCAATACTTGTTCCGTTTGCAAACCATTCGTATGAGGCATTTCGATCATCATAAGGAACTAGTGCAATCACCTGTTTCAGATCAAAAGGTGTACAAGATTTTTGAGTGCTTGCTTTAAACTCTGCTAAAGCAAGTGGATTTATTGTTTTTTCAATTATATTACTAACGCTTTGTTGATTCCCGTTACAAAGTGCGGTACTAACTATCCTGCGATACCAGGTAGTTTCAGATAAAACGGGTGGTTGATAATTAAGGCTGGTACCTTCATTATTCCAATTTATTTGGTCAACACTATTCTGCCACTGATAGCTAAATTTACCATCGCCACCTATTGGTTCTCTTCCTGTTATTTCTGTAGTTGGATCCCCTAAACATATCTGTTGGTTGGCTGAAATTATATTGTTGTCTAAAGAAGGTTGAACAGTAATCAAAATTGCATTACTGGTAACAGAACAAGGTCCGGAAAAAACAGTCCTTCTAATATAGGTTGATGCTATAAATATGGCTGTGTAATCTTTTAGTTCTTGTCCGGGTGCAATAGTCCATACAGCATTGTCCGGACTAGTAGTCCACTGATAAGTATAGGAGCCGTTGCCTCCGGTTGGTATCAAGCCATTATCTAATACGGTCTGACCTGAACAAATTATAGCATCTCCTCCAAGTTGATTCACAAGGGCAGGGTAATTATAGATAGCTATGATATCAGCACTTGGATCACATATACCATTATTGATTGTCCATGCAAATTCATAAGTACCCGTTTGGTGAAGCGTAACTTCAGTTAAAGGATCTGCAGGATCTTTAATATCTGCAAGGAATCCGCTCGTTTGAGTCCAGACGCCTATTCCATTTACAGCAAGATTTCCAACTAGTTTAATTGTACTTTCATTACAGATGTAACGATCTGCACCAGCATCTGCAGCAGTTACATTGGGCAATACTTCGATAAATACAGAAGATGAATTAACTTCTTGACAAGAACCGTTTTTAACAACCGCCCTGAACCAGGTATCCTTACTTAAATTAGCAAATGTATAGGATGGGGTTAATTTTGAAGGGGTTATGCTCCAATTGTTATTATCTGTTGAGCTCTCCCATTTTAATATCGATCCATAATATCCACTCAATAAAATTTCGCCTGAGTTAGTACCAACACAAACCCTTTTGATAATACTAGTAGTTGTGCCTCCTTTTGTTGGTTCATCCACTGTTATTTTTACAGGGATCGTATATATTAAAACGCCACAACCATTAGCTTGAGTTACCCTGACTCTATAAATAGTTGTTATATCTATGATACCCGGAGCATAAACAGGAGTATTAGCATTCGGGATATCAATAAAATCATTATTATCAACTAAAGATTGCCATTGAACCACATCTCCAGTAGGAGAATAAGAAGAGCCATCTAATTTAAGTTCTCCTATGAGACTACTCTTGCATATAGAAATATCCCCGCCTGTAATAGTACCAGCTACAGGATAAGAGGTTACTTGAATCTCTAATTGTGCTGTCTTTTCACTACAGGCAGCATCAAAAATGAAAGCATCATTGGTTATTTTCCATTCCAGGATATAGGTTCCAGCAATTAATCCTCTGATCTCCGTATTGTATTTTGTTGCATCAATTATAGTTAAACCTAAAGGACCACTAATCTTTGTCCATACTCCTTTTTCACCATTTGTCAAATCAGGAAGATTTCCTGTTAAAGCGATATGGTTATTAGTATTACTCGAATTAATACATATTTGTTGATTTGCCCCAACAGTCGCCACTACTGGCTTTCTTATTTTAATGTTTACAACATCTGGTTGATCTGCACAAGGAAAAATCCCTCCTATAGTCCATACCAGGCTATAACTACCTACAGGCTCTAACCCATTTACTATTGCTTTATATGAATGAATATCATCAAAGGTTAGCTTGCTCCCTGGTGCTTCATCTTTCCATGTACCTGTAAAACCAGTTCCGGGATCATTACTATGCAACTGAAAGCTAGTTGTATTACATAATATTTGATCAAGTCCAGCAAGAGCTGTAGGCGTACTTGCGTTTATAGTAACCGTAATAACATTACTAATCACCTCACAAATCCCCCAGCTTTTGACGCTTCTTCTATAATATGTAGTTGTTGCAGGATAACTTGATAAAGTACTGTTATTTTCACTAGGTACAATCGACCAAGGCCCAGTCTCGTTAACTGAAGATTCCCATACATATGTATATTCAAAATTCCGTATCGTAGGAACATCTCCACCGCTAAGGATTTCAGTAGATAAAATAACAAGATCGTTTTTACAAGAAATTGGCTTATCTACTTTAATCGTATTGGTGATATCTGTTAATATATCAATTGTTGCGGTTGATCCATTTGGATTGCACATACCATTAGAGATCGTCCACGTGAATTCATATTGCTGGCCTTTTTGTAAGCCAGTTAATATTGCATTAGGTTTTGCAGGGTCGTCAAAAGAAATTCCAGAATTTGATGTGGTCCACATCCCGGTACCTACGCTAGGAATATTACCTTTTAATTGGTAAGGGTCGGAAAGGCAACTGATATCATTCTTTGCATTAGATATTGTTGGAGCCTCCAAAATTTCGATCTCAGTTATTGAGGAAAAGTCCTGTGAACATTCCCCGCTTTTAACTATTGCTCTAAACTTTGTAGTTTCAGTAAGATTAGTGTAGGTATAGACATCACTAGTTGAAATAATTGATAGCCAGGGACCATTATCAACTGATTTTTGCCATTCAATAACCTGACCTGTTTGCCCTGCAAGCTTTATTTCTCCAGTTGGTGCATTAACACAAAATATTGTTGCTCCTGAAGTTGTTCCACCGACAGATAAAGGGTCAGGTTCTACTGTAAACACGGTCGAATATACATATGATTCACATCCATGATCTAATCCAACACTAGCAATCTTTATCCTAAAATATGTTTTCTTATCCAGGTTAGTAAACTCATAATATGGATTTGTACTATTAGCTAAATGAGACCAATCATTCGTATTTGTAAGAGATGATTCCCATTGAATAATTTGTCCGGACACCCCGTTAGAAACTAGTGTTCCACCTTGGCCAATACATACACTTGATGGGCCTGAGATTATTCCCCCTTCTGGTTTAGCATAAACCGTTAGGATCATATCATCAGACTCAGTACAGGTGAGGTTATTAATTGACCATCGTAAAGTATATCTACCAGGTACAAGATTAGATATTTTGGTCTTTGGATCCTTTCTATCAGTAAAGGATAAACCTAAGGAATCACCTATAAACTTCCACTCCCCCTTTTGATAAGGCTCCGGAATATTAGCGTTAAGTATATAAGTTGTGTTAATATTATCTGATACTGAATTATCGCAGACATAAGCATCATCTCCAGCTTTAACAATGATAGGGCCATAAAAAGTAACATTCTGATTATCAGCTACAGGAATATCACACTCATTCCTATAAGTAACATTTACATTGTACTCTCCCGGTTCTTCAAAAATTATTGTAGGATACTTGCTGTTAGCATCAGATCCCTCTTTAAAAGAATACAATCCTCCTGTTACTTCCCATTTGTACTTTTTAATGGTACCAAATCCCGTGTAAGTGGGGATATGTGCAGTTTCAGTTGAAAAATCAATAGGAATTGGAAGCCCCCTGCAATATTTTACATTGGTATGCTCAAATCTTACCGCTAGAGGTCCGGCTACCATAAAAGGTTCATCTGAGATAAGCGTATCACAGGAACTCAAAACCGTTAACCTGAGCACATACGATCCAGGTTCGCTAATATCAATTTTGGGTGTTGCTACAGTATCACTAGTCAAGAATTGAATACCATTTATTGCTTTGACGCTGGTTAAAGAGTCAAGCACCTCCCATAAATAGGCAATTTTACACATTCCAACTTCTGAGGTTAGATTGGAAACCTCTATATGAGTTGGAGCACATACCGGGGATTGTATTATTTTAAATTTAGGAAGAAGATTATTTTCAATGCAGATATCCAGGATTTTTTTCGAAGATGGACAGCTTTTATTGCTAGCCACTAGTTTAATGTTATAAGTTCCTGTAATTGTAAACAGATGAATAAAGTGCTGATCTATGGATATTGGTTCGCCCCACTCACTATCTGTACTTTTTTTAGCAAACCATAAATAAGCTGTTTTATCAGTACATGCTGTTCCTGGTTCATCTTCAGATAACCCAAGCGTAGTAGTATTTCTAAATCTAATTGGTTTGTTAATACAGCCTCTTGCTCCTGGAATCTCAAAATCAGCAACTGGTGCTTTAAACACCTTTGGATAAGTAGTAATAGGTACACTTGCACTAGTACAAAAAGGTGCTTTAATGAAAATATTAGCCTGGTAAGATATATAAACAGGATTAGTTAACTGAATTGGTGGTTGACTGCAAGAAGGTAAGCTATATCGGTGTTCGACTATACCGTTGACAATTTTCAACTCACTTGGAGTCATAATATCAATTTGTTGGTCTCCCCAATCAAAATTATAAGTCAATCCAGGATAATTAGTTATAATACTCCCGCTATTACCAGAAGATGCCGCGCCTCTATTGACAGAGTAGTGAATTTTCTCATTCTCTCCTACAGTATTATCTGGATTTTCTACCGCCGGTATGCAAGCTGTTTGTGAACCGTTAGATTGCAAACTTAAATTATATGTGGAGTTTAAGACAACATAACTCTTTGTTGAAATGATCCCATCTAATACAGCATTGAATCTTACCGTGTAATAGGCAACGTTTAAATGAATGGTATATATAGAATTTAATGTAAATGGTGTATTGGGGGCACCTGAATCATAATCATTAATTAAAGTTCCAGTAACAGCTGATCCTAAGGTTGAATTATTTTTAATGAATAAGGTATTACCATCTTTTATTTGAGAGCAGAAACCCCAGATTTGGTCCTCCATTAAGGAATATGAATGATCCACGGGATCAACTTTAATTGTCGGACCTGTTTTACTGTCGATAGTAATTGTTGATAGATATGGTACCGTAAATTCTTCCATTGCTGAATTCACAACCCTAATTTTTAATTTATATCCTGCACCTGCTGGAGTGCCTGCAGGAATAATTCCATTCACAAAAGTTGTAAAATGACTATTAAAAACACCGATAGGATTTGGGCTAACAAAGATGCCAACATCATTTGAAAGATACAATTCAAACCTACAGCCTGTTTTAAAGTCGCCATCACCTAAAGTAACCGGTACTGTAATATCACTTCCTCCCCCGTATGGTCCTGTTGGAACCACTCCTATTGTAATCGTTTGAGCCAAGCTTAAACTGAGATTACAAAGAAAAACTAGGTAAAGTGATATTATAAATAATTTTTTATGCATGATAACTAAGCAACCAGATCCGGTACTATTCCTTAATGAATAAGATTTAGGAACAAGCCTATAATTGAATCTTTTACTATATTATCCAGCTAGAAAAACGAAATATATTATCAAACCCAAGGCTACCTGTGCACATAAAATACATGTCCAGATTAAAACTTTCTCCTTCTTTGTTAATGGGACACAATCCTCTTCTTCTAAAACATAGGAGGGCTTTTTACTTTTAAGTTTAGGGTAATCGTCGATAAGATCCATAATGTAACAATTTTAATAATTTACCTAATTATAAAATGTGACACAGATCACTTTGGGAAAAATATTTTCACAAATAAGTAAAATAATTCACATAAAGAGAACAAAATTCCCCAATTAGTGATACAACTATCGTTGCGCAACATCTAATGTTACCACATATAATATACAATCATTGCCTATTAACTAATAGTAAAGGCGATTAACTAAATTAAATGATAGGTTTTAATCTTTAATATTAGATTTTAAAAGTGACGGAGAAACAAACTTTTTTGTTTCTACCTTTCTACCTTTTACATTTAATTCAAAATTGACATTTCCAATAATTTCCTGAACTACCAAAACATCTTGATTATTATTGCTGCATGTAACCTCTTCTGGTAAATCATTAGATGCAATTGATATAGTGTAATTCCCCACTGGTAAGTAAAAAACAAATTGCCCAGTATCGTCTGTTTTAGTTTTGGTAACTCTACCCCTTTCATCGCTGGCTTGTATGGTTACTCCTAACTGCGCCTTTTTTATCTCATAGCTAAAATCATTGAAAAGATAAGTTATTTTACCTTTTAGAGTTGCCGTTTTACTTAAAGGAATCTCTAGCCTAATATGCTTTTGATTTAATAGGATCTGTTGGTCGGGAGAATACCATTGCCCCGATGTGGGTATAGCTATTGAATAATTACTTTCTTTCAAATTCTTATACGTGATCACACCTTCCCTATTCGTAATAAACGCAGTTCCACTTATGTAAATCAATTGCCACATAGCATTTGAATCTCCCCCATCATATTGACCATTTTGATTTTCATCCTTATATACAAAAACTTCCAACGTGTTAAGATTTTTACCCAATCTTGCGTTAGCTATCTTTTGCGTAATTCCAAGCTGTAAATTATTACTTGTATATTTATTTTGGTCATAAGTATATTGACTTCCTGCTAATGAAGCAAAACATTGTGTCCCTGATGACAATTGATATTCCGTTCGGCCAGTAAGCAACCAGCTCTTTCCAATAGTACTACTCTTATTATATGATATCCCGGCATCTACTATCATTTTATTCTTGAATAGTTTTTTTTGTATTCCCGGGACAATACTAAAACTACTGAAATTACCTATTTGCCGTGTGTAACTGTTAAATGCTTCCCCAAGATAGAAATTTCCATATTGCAGGTTGGTATTTATATTAAATGGCCCATGTCTATAGTTCCCACTAACTTTTAATTGAAACTGATCTTTATCGTTGAAGGAATTGTGTGCCACTCCGCTTTCTAAATTAATGAAAAGCGATTGCTTAGTAACTCGATTTGAATAGTTCATTTGAGTTACTAAACGTAACGCTTCTATTTTTTCCTGGCTGTAACTATTTAGAACAAGAGAATACTGTCCCATTTCTGTTTGATATACCGGCGATAATAAAAAAGAAAGATTACCAAATATTTTCGAAATACCTATTTCAGATTTTGAAGAGCCATATTTATTTGAATATATACTGCTTGCTAACGCACTTGGATGATAATTGAAGTAGTTGAAACCAGCCCACAGATTGATACTCTTTGAATAATAGGACAGTCGCTCTGTAAATATAGAAGACCCTTTTCTATTGCCAGGATAATAGCCAGTACTCACTAAATTTGAGCTGTTCAAAAGCAGGCCCCTTATTTTCCAATCTGCATTAAGTCCTGCAAGAAAGCCCAATTTTTCCTTAGTAGAATCATTAAATTCATCTGTACTTCCAGCATTGAATGTGGCAGAAAAACGATTCTTCTTACTTGTTATCCAGGAAAAATCATTTCCAATTAAAACATTGTCAACCAACATATAGGGATCTTTATTATATATGGCTGTAGTTTGGAAAACTAAAGACTTCCCTGTGTGTTCAAATTTTCCCCATGCGGAACGACCGGAATCATAAACGAGATTACCTGAATTTGTAATCAAATTCGATGAATTATCTATATATCCAACCTCATAATTATTCTTCCTTGCTGTGTCTGCTAAAAAGGCTGTTGCCCCTCGACCATTTAAGTTAAGATCAAAATTACGGGCAATGTTTCCAACAGTTAGACCGGTATTGTGACTTTCAAGACTAATGAAGGTGTTTCTGAGATTAGGATTATTAGGATTATTTTGAAACACAGTTGCATCTATATTATACCCTAGTCTTGTCCCTGGAAAATCAAGCACTCCTCCACCTGCAAGTTCATAAGCAGCATATTCATTCAAAAAATTTTGCGCTGTTAAGGAAATATTATTATTGTAATTCCCTCTGTATTGAGTGGTTTCCGGATCGAAATTTCGCTTACGGATACTTTTTAAAACCTGTACATCAACATTACTTTGTCCGAAAAGATCCCCATTAAAGTAAATTCCTAAAATATTAATTAAATAGGATTCAGACTGTAGTATCTCTCTGGTTATGGGTTTATGGATATAAATTAGGGTATCCTTAAATGCGGGTATTGTTAGTTGTATAGTACTATGGAAGCCGCTACCTTGTGAGGTTGAAGGAAAAGTTGGAACAATTGATATTTTTTGTACCGTATTGCCTTCATTTGCTATTCGAACAGGAATATTAATTGAATCATTTTGACCGCTTAAAACAATGTTAGATATCAGGGCGGTCATCGTCACATTCTTTTTTATCCCTATCCGTATTATACATGTTTCCTGCTTTAAGAGCCCTTTTTCATCTTCTAAATAACAATTGACTCTGTAATCCAACCCAGCAGTAAGTTTATCCGGCATTAAAAATTTAACTGGAATAAAGAGACTATCTCCTGGCTGCAAAGTAACTGATCGGTTCTCTTTTGAAAGCAATTGCATAGATTTATCCCCAACAATCCTTACTCGAGCATTTAAAGAAAGGTTTCCCCTGTTTATTACTTTTAAAATAATATTTGTTAAATCATTGCCTGTAACTTCAATTTCCTTCTGTGAGAGAATGAAATCTATCTTTTTATCTGATTGCTGTGCCTCAACACGAAAGGATATAAACACAACAAAAACGACAATACAAGCCTTATATACTTGATAAAAAGAAATCATGTAGCCAGAAAATATCACCTAGGAAGGACTACATATATAACTTGCGTGGTGTAAGTGCCACTTGGCGCTGTAGTTATGGCGTTGTTCGCCTCCATTATATATTTTAAATTATACTCAACAGTTTGATACGTGTAATCATTATAATTATTGACAATGATAACCTGATCATTCGCCGATAGACTTATGTTTGTAGAAGTAATTCCAGATTTACTGGTAGAAGATGAATTCTGAAGTTTAATCATTGAAACTGGGAGCGTATTTGACCCGTTTATAAGGTTGGGCCCCACTGTTTTAACAATTACCTGATAAGCAGAATAGGCTACTATTTTTAGCCCATTTGTTTTAGTTACCAATATTCCATTCAGATAATTAGCAATGCTGCTATATCCAAATGACACATTTGGATATAGCAATGTAACCGTATAATCGTTAGTATTTCCATAAGTAATCTGAAAGCTAACTGACACGTTTTTGGTTGATATTAACTGTCCATTCTGGTTATTAAGAGTAAATATAAGAGGGCAAGTATACGTACCTTGAGTTGTCGCCGATGATAAAGCACTACCGCCCGCTATAATTATGTCGAAGGTATGGGCCGCACTAAAATCAAATGGTGCATTGGACTGATTGATAAGAGTAACATCCGACATACTTAAAGGTATAGGATTGCCTGAGGCACCTATTTGAGCATTAGTTGCCGAACCAGCAGAAACCCGATTAAATTTCAATGATACGTTTTGCGCAGGTACTGAACTACTTCCATTTACAAAATTCCCATTTGCTCTTACCTTTAAACTCCAACCCCGGCAATTTGCTCCATTGGATGCATAAGGAATAGTAATACCTTCAGTTACCGTTGCTCCTAACTGAAGCTTACTGTAAGTGTCAAAATTATAGGATGTCGAATTAATGTTTTCAATTGTTGTACCCGAGCAGGTATTACTATAATTGATAGTAAAGGAAATGGGCACTGAATTTAATGAGGTAACCACAGTACCAGCACTATTACAAAATGAAACAGTCAAGGTTGTACTAAAAACACCAGTAGTTGGAACCATGAGATGCGCTCCTCCCTGAATAATCATATCGAAATTAAAAGGCACGTAATATGCTGGAGGGGAAGCTAAAGCCGCTGTTGTAGTAATCAGATTGGCATAGGCATTTGTAAGCGAAACCTGTGAACCTGAAACTCCTTGAACTCCATTCACACTTCTGAATTTTAACGAGACATATTGTGAAGGTATAGTGCTACTTCCGTTTGTAAAGTCTCCATTAGCACGGACTTTTAGTGTCCAACCTGCTGAAAAACTTGCATTCTGGTTAAAATTCGCAACAATAGTAAGATGATCGTTTAAAGTAATCCCAGCCATTACTGCGTCATAAGTAGAAAGCGGTGCACTATAAGATTCACTAGCAGAAATAGTAAATTGACCACTTACCTTTGTTATACTTATAAGAACAACAACTATAAAAATTAAGGAATTTTTCATCATATTAAGTTTCAAACTCTAATTCCACAACCTTTAATTCATCTTTATTGCCATAGTTAACTATTGCTGTTGCTGAATAATGCCCTTTCTTTAAACTAGCAGGCAAGTCCATTACCAACGTTGTCTTATCTCCCGGCAAGGATAAAAAAGGAACATTCTCCATTTTAATCTTATCTCCGTTTTGGATGTTCAATAATTCCCATATCACCTTACCGTCAAGCCAAATTTTTCCAGTATTTTCAATCTTTAATTCCAGCAAGCCCTTAGAGTCTGCCTTTACCTTTTTCTTATCCGTAAAATTGACTACCTCAATATTTCGCTCATCCGCCTGCGTAAAACTATGGTAGATCTTTATTCCCATCCTTACACTTACTTTTATAGCAGCTCCATTTTCACTCTTGCTGTCAACCGGATTTAGTTGTGTAAAGTATAACATTGCTGTATGAACAGGGATATTTTTATCCGCTGTAATGGGTACGGTAAGTTCAATTGTTAACTCCTTCCGCTCTTCAGGTAATAGGGTAAAATAGGATCCAGGCAGTACTTTTACCCAGTTTGCACATGAGGTTTTTAGTATTCCTGGGTCATGCAGATTATTAGTCCCCAAACTATCATAATCCCAATCACCTAAAGAAACTCCAACCTCCAGGTTTTTACCTATAGGGTTTATAACATAAACTTTCTGAGTACTTGTACTACCGGCAGGTAGACGGTAGTACATTTTGGAAGGACTTGCTGTAATGCCTGCTTGAGCAAAGCCCTGTAGACCTACAAAAATTAAGGGGATGATAGATTTAGAGAAGCATGAAAACTTCATGATTTAGAGAATTTTGAATAAATGCAATGACCTTAAGAACCGCAAAAACTCTTGCCAGATTAAAGCCAAGAGTTTTTGTAATTTTCTAATTCTAATAAAACCTAATATTGATAAGATTAGCCTATTAATTAGGTGCAATAGTATAAGTTACTGTCGTTTTATAAGCTCCTGCTGGTCTGTTCAGTAAATTGACACTACCAACACCTGGCAATATTCCATAATTTACAGAGAACTTCGCATTGGAAGTACCAACTAATGATTTTATAAAAGCTTTAGGAACTGTCGGCGCTAAGGTTGTAATAACATTTAAAGTAGGAACTATTGTACTAGATGAACTAGCTAAAGAAGGAGTGAGAGTAAGAGCAGATAACGGTATATCATCTATTGCTGTTCCAGTTGATAACGGGCCACTTGCCATCACCGAAACAGTAAATATACCGGTACTTACAATCTCTATTTGGTCTGCTATTACTCCGGAACTTTTTCCGTTTGCATAATCAGATTCCGATGCAAAATCTATGCGTACAGCAGCGGTATTAAGCTTAATACTTTGAAGTGCTGCTAAGTTTACAGTCAATGTGGCATCCTGCGCATTAGCTTTATTAGAAGATACTCCTGCAAGTAATATGGCGACAAATAACAAGGTTTTTTTCATGAATCTTTTGTATGATATAGTTTATTACTGATCATGTAATCAAACTACGTTCCACTTACAAAATCGTGACAAATAAGGCATTTAAGGGGAATTACTTTTACACACATGAGTAAACAATTCCCCATATGCGCAATAATGGGCTATTTATTCCCATTATTGCGCATATGTTTTTCTCATTATTTCCCATGTCCTTTTAAACACATTAACCAAAGACAATATTTATCAATCCGGCGAAATAGTATAAGTTATAGTTGTTGTGTAATCTCCTACTGGTCTGTTTAGCAAATTAACACTCCCTGTACCTGCAGTTACACCATAGTTAACTGAAAACTTCGCATTGAAAGTACCACTTGATGTCTTTATAAAAGCTTTAGGAACACCTTTATCTAAGGCACCTGCAATAGTAGTATAAACCTGTTTGTTCATTGTACTGGATGAACTAGCTAACGTAGGTGTCAGATTAAGAGCCGTTAAAGGAATATCCATTGTTGGATCCCCAGCTGATAATGGACCACTTGCCATTACCGAAACAGTAAATAAACCTGTACTTACAACCTCTATCTGATCTACTATCACTCCCGAACTTTTTCCATTTGCATAGTCAGACTCTGTTAAAAAGTTAATATTTATAGCAGCAGTATTAAGCTTAATACTTTGAAGCGCTGCTAAACTTACAGTCAAGGTTGCATCCTGTGCCTTAGCTTTGCTGAAAAATGTTCCGTCAAACAACAAAGCTACTATGAGGATGATCTTTTTCATAAAATTACATTATGAGGCCTGTGTAGAAATTATTTTCATATACTTGGGAAATTCATTCCCCAACTGCAAAATAGGAATTTATTGTAAAATAACGCAGCATTTTTCTCGTAATTTTTAATCTAATTCATGCCCTTATTTAGTCCCCATTCTTAATAGGTGAATGATAATTTTTATTATCTTTAAATCTTACTTGTTCATCTGTTGAAAACGTTATACTCCTCAACCTTAAATAACAATCGTAGAAATATTTTCGCTGGAATTATTCTTTCCTCAGTATTTTACTTCAGCCTGCAACAAAGCTATTTACTTTTCCATACCATAGTTGAACTCTTATCTATTGTAATCGCATTTGCCGTCTTCATCATAACATGGAACTCCCGCAAAATGCTGGATAATAATTATTTATTTTTTGTAGGCATATCTTACCTTTTTATTGGCGCATTAGATCTTCTCCACACACTTACATTCACAGGGATGAACATTATTGTTAGTCCCGTCTATTACGCAAATCAGTTTTGGGTAGCTACCCGATTATTGGAGGCATTGACTTTTGTAGCAGGTTTCTGGTTCTTAAATAGCAGAAAAAAATTGAATGCCGATCTTATTTTTTTAAGCTATCTAGTAATCAGCATCTTAATACTCCTATCCATATTATACTGGCATATTTTCCCTTTGTGTTTTATTGAAGGGTCCGGACAAACCAAGTTTAAAATTTATGCTGAATACATCATCATAGCAATTCTTTTTTTAGCTGGCTATCTTTTATACAATAAGCGAAGTCAGTTTAGCGAATCCGTTGTCAAACTACTCACCATCTCATTAATCTTCACTATTTTGAGTGAGTTTTGCTTCACCCTATATATTTCCAATTATAGCCTGATCAATGAATTAGGACATTATGCCAAACTTGTAGCATTCTTTATGATCTATAAAGCTAATATCGAAACAGGATTTATAAGACCAACTAGCTTGATTTTTAAAAACCTAAAAGACAATGAGGAAAAATACAGAACATTAGCTGAAAATTTACCAGGTTTAATTTTAAGGTTTGATCAACATTTCAACTGCATCTATGCCAATTTAGCTGTAACTAAGTTTTCACAGAATACACCTACTGAAATTAACAATGCCGATTCACGCCACCTGGAACTACCTAAAACACTTAAAGATACACTTAACCTAACTCTGCTACAGGCGAACTCAACAGGCCGCATCCAGGAGACAAACATTAGCCTGAAGAAAGAGGGCCTAAATTATATCTACTCGGTACAAGCAATACCCGAATACCATACCCATACGGAGAACAAAACGTATCTCGTGATATGTCATGACATCACCAAACAAAAGAACACAGAGCAACAGCTCCAGGATTTAAATGCGACCAAAGACAAATTTTTCTCCATTATAGCACATGATCTTAAGAACCCATTTACATCGTTATTATCTTTTAGTCAACTTATTTATAAAAATGCAGAGAAATTAAGCGTTGAAAAAATCCAACATATGGCCTTCCGCATGAATGAGACAGCAAAGAATGCTTACTCTCTTCTGGAAAACCTGTTAAACTGGTCACGCGTACAAACAGGACTGCTAAAGCCTCACCCGGAGTTTATTGATATAGCAGACCTATTAGATCAGGCAAAAAGCACAGGAGGATCTATGGCTATACCGAAAGGAATCGACATTAGGATTTCACAATTGACATCCAGTACTGTTTTTGCTGACCGCCAGATGGTAGGAACCATATTCAGAAATATCATCTCAAACTCTGTAAAATTCAGCTACCCTAATAGCTACATTATCATAAAAGCAGAGAATATTTCCTCTTATATCCAATTTTCCATTCAGGATGCAGGAATAGGTATTGAAGATGTAAATCAGGACCTAATACTTAAAATGGACAGCAACTTCTCCACTCTAGGAACAGCAGATGAAAAGGGTACAGGTCTAGGACTCGTTCTTTGCAAAGAATTTGTAGAACTCAATGGGGGTAAGCTATGGCTCGAAAGCAAATTCGGCTTTGGCACTACCTTTTACTTCACATTACCATTAAATTAATGATGGAAAAAATTTAAAAAAAGGGCATAAAAAAAGGAGGTTTTTATACCTCCTTTAATCTGATTTAACTCTTTCGAGCGGTCCGGACGGGACTCGAACCCGCGACCCCATGCGTGACAGGCATGTATTCTAACCAGCTGAACTACCGAACCGTTATTCCCTTTTGGGTTTGCAAATATAGCTTCATTATTCGTATTACCAACATATATTTAGAAATACTTGAAAGACTATTGAAACACAGGCATATAAATTTCAAATTACCTCCAATTTAAGAAGCAACTGACCCCTCTTTCATCTTCTCCGCATTCTCAGCAAACTGCAACGCATCAATAATTTCCTGAATATCCCCATCCATAATAGCCGGAAGATTGTACATGGTCAACCCGATTCGATGTTCAGTAACCCTACCCTGAGGATAATTATACGTTCTGATCTTAGCGGAACGATCCCCAGTAGACACCATCGTCTTACGCTTTGCAGCAATATCTCCAGTCTGCTTTTGTACTTCCAGGTCATATAAACGACTTCTTAGCATTTCCATCGCCCGCTCCCTGTTACCAAACTGTGAACGCTCAATCTGACACACCACCACCATTCCTGATGGCCTATGTGTTAGCTGAACCTTTGTTTCTACCTTATTCACATTCTGCCCACCTGCACCACCTGAACGTGACGTCTGCATATCTACATCCGCAGGATTCAAATAGAAATCCACCTCTTCCACTTCCGCAAGCACTGCTACAGATGCTGCTGAAGTATGCACACGTCCTTGAGTCTCCGTATCGGGAACACGCTGTACACGATGCACGCCCGATTCATACTTAAGCTGACCGTACACCTCTTCCCCTGTAACCTTTAAAATTACTTCCTTATATCCACCTGCGGTACCTTCAGTAACGTCCATGGTTTCCACTTTCCAGTTTTTCTTTTCAAAAAACCGGGTATACATTCTATATAAGTCACCAGCAAACAATGCTGCCTCATCCCCTCCTGTTCCTCCTCGTATTTCAATTACTGCATTCTTGGCATCCTCCGGATCTTTTGGTATCAACATCAAACGAATCTGGCTTTCCATCTCATCTTTCTTTTGCAAAAGCTCATCCATCTCCATCTTTGCCATTTCTCGCATCTCATCATCCTTTTCAGTAGACAAGATCTCCTTGTTCGCATCAATATTAGATACGACATTTTTATAGATTTTATACTCGTCAACAATCTTCCCAAGATCCTTATATTCCTTGTTCAACTGAGCGTATCGCTTCATGTCGTTCATGGTAGCAGGGTCACTCAATTCTCTTTCTACTTCTTCCCAACGAAGTTTTATGGCTTCTAATTTGTCTAACATGTTCTGATTAAAAAAACTTGCGCTTGATAATTCACAGCATCAAACACGGTAATATTTGATAAACATCAGGTAAATAAATATTATCCCTAGTTTAAGAATCCAAAAATAATGCTTTTTAACTAAATAAATAACCCGCCTGATGAATACCTTTACTTTTCAAAGTATCTAAGGGCCAAGCCCTCCTCATCAAACACCGCATAACTATTATAATTCATCCATTCCCCAAGGTTAATATACCTGCTGGATGCACTCAACTCAATATCCAATGGAAGATGACGATGTCCAAAAATAAAATAATCAAAGTGCTCTTCCTTTAGTTTTTCCTTACTGTAGATAACAAGCCATTCATGCTGTTCCGTTTGAAACGTTTCTAGTTTTGCACCGGCAATACGACTATGTCCGGACCAGGCACCCGCAATTCCAATCCCCAAATTGGGATGAATCCAACCAAATAACCACTGACACAAACCACTCCTGAAAAACTTTTTAAGAAACTTATATTTACTGTCACCCGGACCGAGCCCATCTCCATGGTGAATATAAAACTTCTTTCCGTCGCGCTCAATAACCAGCTCATCCGATACGATCTTCACATTCATTTCCTGAGTCAGATAGCCAAACATCCACATATCATGATTCCCTTTGAACATCGTAATTTGCACGCCAAGATCTGAAAGCTCCGCCAGCTTACCTAAAAACCGGATATAGCCTTTTGGCACCACATATTTATACTCAAACCAAAAATCAAACACATCTCCTACCAGGTAAAGTTCCTTAGCGACGTTTTTTATAGAGTCAAGCCATCTTACAATCCGATCCTCTCTTTTTCGGCTTTCTCCATAATTTGCAGTACCAAGATGAAAATCTGATGCGAAGTATATTTTTGTACGTAAAGACATGCGATAAAGATCGATAAAAATCACTTATATGCCATTTCTGTATAAGGCTTATAAATCATTTTATCTAAGTTTGACGTTATAGACTTATCATATAAGAGTTAATTAAAGCATAACTAAATAGATTTCATGAATAAGCTTTTTATTTTAATCCTTGCTTCTGGAATTTCATACTCCGGATACGCACAAACGAACAGTAAAAAAATGCTCAGTTATCCAAATACCGAAAAAGACAATACGACCGACGCCTATTTCAACACACTTGTAAGTGATCCTTATCGCTGGCTTGAAAATGATAGATCAGAAGCAACTAAAGAATGGGTTAAAGAAGAAAATAAAGTCACACAGGACTATCTTTCTAAAATTAGCTTCCGCGATCTGATTAAAACACGTCTTGAAAAGCTTTGGAATTATGAACGAATAAGCGCTCCGACAAAAGAAGGGGATTATATTTACTACTCTAAAAACGACGGACTTCAAAGCCAATCTGTTGTTTACCGCCAAAAAGAAGGACAAGAACCTGAGATTTTTCTCGACCCCAATAAATTCTCTGCAGATGGAACAACCTCATTGGCTGGAATGGATTTCACTAAAGATGGCAGTCTGGCCGCTTATCAAATCTCCGAAGGAGGATCAGACTGGCGCAAAGTCATTGTTTTAAAAACCACTGATAAAAGTATTGTGGGTGATACCCTGATCGACATCAAATTCTCAGGAATTGCATGGAAAGGAAATGAAGGATTTTACTACAGCAGCTACGAAAAAGCAAAGGGCACAAGTGAACTTTCCGCAATGACCCAATACCATAAATTATACTACCATACGTTGGGTACCCCACAAATTGAGGATAAACTTATTTTTGGTGGCTCAGCAACCCCAAGACGTTATATCGGTGCAGGCCTTACTGAAGATCAACGATTCCTGATCATTACAGCCGCAAATTCTACTTCTGGAAATGAATTATACGTGCAGGATCTTAAGGATCCGGCAGGAAAAATCATCAACGTTGTAGCCAACATGACCAATGAACATCAGGTTCTCGACAACGAAGGCAACACCCTTTACGTCGAAACCAACCTGAATGCGCCAAATAATCGTGTTGTGAAAGTTGATTTCAGCAATCCTGCTCCTGAAAACTGGAAGGATATAATTCCAGAAACACAACAAGTATTAAGTGTAGGTACAGGCGGGGGTAAATTATTTGCACACTACCTCAAAGATGCAACCTCCCTGGTCATGCAATATGATATGAACGGGAAATTAGAGCGGAACATTGACCTTCCCGGAGTGGGTACAGCCTCTGGTTTTGGAAGCAAAAAGAATGAAAAGGACTTATATTTCACTTTTACTTCCTATGTATACCCTCCCACTATATTTAAATATACGATCAACTCCGGAAAGTCAGAGTTATACAAGAAACCCGGCGTTCAGTTTGATCCTTCTCTTTACGAATCCAAACAGGTATTCTATACTTCAAAGGATGGCACAAAGGTACCGATGATCATCACCTACAAAAAAGGAATTAAACTAGATGGAACCAATCCAACTATGTTGTATGGCTATGGTGGCTTCAACATCAGTTTAACCCCAGCCTTTAGTACCTCAAATATTATTCTATTGGAACAAGGTGGAATTTATGCAGTAGCCAATCTGCGTGGAGGAGGAGAATATGGCGAAAAATGGCATATTGCAGGAACGAAACTGCAGAAACAAAACGTTTTTGACGATTTTATTGCTGCTGCTCAATACCTGATCGACAACAAATATACCTCTACAGCAAAACTTGCTATCTCAGGCGGATCAAATGGCGGATTGCTGGTAGGTGCAGCCATGACACAAAGACCCGAATTATTCAAGGTTGCTTTCCCTGCCGTTGGCGTACTGGATATGCTACGTTATAACAAGTTCACAGCAGGAGCTGGATGGGGATATGATTACGGAACAGCAGAAGACTCTAAAGAGATGTTCGATTATCTAATCCATTATTCTCCATACCATGCCTTAAAACAAGGCACAGCCTATCCTGCTACCCTCATTACCACTGCCGACCATGACGACCGTGTAGTACCTGCTCATTCCTTTAAATTTGCAGCCCGGTTACAGGAATTCCACAATGGATCTAACCCTGTACTTATTCGTATTGAAACAAAAGCCGGACATGGTGCCGGAAAGTCAACCGCTCAGATAATAGCAGAACAAGCCGATAAATGGGCTTTTATGTTCTATAATATGGGTATTGCAGTAAAATAATATTCATGAATCCGTACGAACAGAAAAGACGCTGGAAATTCCTACTGCTTGCATTTGCATTTGTCATCGCATCAGCCTCCCTTTGGTATACCAACTACCTGGTGAAAAATATTGCTGTATCTGAACGTACCCGTGCGGAAGTATGGGCCATGAGTTTCAAAAAGATTATCGAGATCGAGGATATTAACGATGAATACCTGACTGTTATCTTTTCTATTCGCGATAGTCTATCCATGCCCACTATTGTAACAGATGAACGCGACAGCATTATTTACTGGAGAAGTCTGGATAGCACAAAGACGAACTTCCAGGTGGAGGAAAGTGGTAATGAATCGGCCATTTTTACTCGTAAAATACATGATCCACGCTATTTCAAAACGCAGCTTGCAGAGATGAAATCACAGCATATCCCTATTGTGATTATCAAAGAAGATGGTCAAAAGTGGTTTGTGTACTACAAAGATTCGCAGTTACTTTCGCAGCTAAGGGTCTTCCCCTATATCCAGCTGATGGTTATTGCTATCTTTCTGATGGTCGCTTATACGGTATTCAGTTCTTCTCGCCGATCAGAACAGAACCTGGTATGGGTTGGTCTTGCAAAAGAGACAGCACATCAGCTCGGTACCCCTATTTCTTCACTGATGGCATGGATTGAACTGCTCAAATCCAAATTTAATGCAGATGATGATCCATTGATCCTGGAAATGGAGAATGACGTCCAGCGTTTAGAAATGGTTGCCGACCGGTTTTCTAAAATTGGTTCCACTCCAAATCTCCATAGCCACCCAGTATTTACTGTCATCAGCACCTATGTGGATTATTTCAAAGTGCGCACCAGCAAAAAAATCAAGTTTAAGGTGAGCGGCGATCAGGAAGTAGAAGCCTTAATGAATATCCCCCTATTTGAATGGGTTATAGAAAACCTGATGAAGAATTCAGTAAACGCAATTGAAGGCGACGGAACAATAGATATCGAGGTTATTGAAAATCTGGTCAAAGAACAGGTCTTCATTGATATCACTGACAGTGGTAAAGGAATTCCCAGACTGAAGTTTGAAACAATATTCCAACCTGGTTACACCACACGAAAAAGAGGATGGGGATTAGGCCTTTCTCTGACTAAAAGAATAGTGGAAAATTATCACAGAGGTCAGATTTATGTAAAAGACTCTGAGCCAGGCATCGCGACAACAATTCGCATTGTCCTGAAAAGCAGTACCGAATACGAGCCTGCCGACGCTTAGAATTGTCTTTTAAAAATCATTAAATAGGGCGCTTTCCTCTATCACGGAATTATTACCCTAATATTTAAGGTCAAACACGTATTTTGACCTTACATTTTCTTTTTTCAGGAAACTATAATTAGATTTGCTTTCCAAAAAAAACACATTATAACAAATGAGTTCAGTAGAAATTACTAAAGACACCTACCTGTATTGGTACGAATCGATGTTGCTGATGCGCAAGTTTGAAGAGAAAACCGGACAACTGTACGGACAGCAAAAAATCAGAGGTTTTTGTCATTTATATATCGGACAGGAAGCTGTAGTAGCCGGCACCATGTCGGTTTTAAAACCTGAAGATTCCATGATTACAGCTTACCGTGATCATGCACATGCTATCGCAAAAGGAGTATCTCCAAACGCAGTAATGGCAGAGATGTATGGAAAGGCTACCGGAACCTCCAGAGGAAAGGGTGGATCAATGCATATTTTCAGTAAAGAGCATAAATTCTTTGGCGGACATGGAATTGTTGGTGGCCAAATCCCGCTTGGAGCAGGAATCGCTTTCGCAGAAATGTACAATGGCACGGACAACGTTTGTGTTTGCTATATGGGCGACGGTGCCGTCAGACAAGGTTCCTTAAATGAAACCTTCAACATGGCTATGATCTGGAACCTCCCTGTAATCTTTGTTTGCGAAAACAACGGCTATGCAATGGGTACTTCAGTAGCACGTACTACCAACATGGAAGATATCTATAAAATAGGTCTTGGCTTCGATATGCCTTGTGCTCCTGTTGACGGTATGGACCCTGTAGCTATGCACAATGCCATGGACGAAGCAGTTCAACGTGCACGTAACGGTGAAGGTCCAACTTTCCTTGAAGCACGTACTTACCGTTTCAAAGGTCACTCGATGTCTGACCCCGCAAAGTACAGAACGAAAGAAGAGCTTGAGCGTTATAAATCTAAAGACCCTATTGGTGTTGTTAAATTAGCTATCGTCGAAAACAGTTATGCTGATGATGCCTGGTTTGAAGAAATCGATAAAAAGATTAAAGCAATTGTAGAGGAATCAGTGAAATTCGCTGAAGACTCTCCATGGCCTGATCCTTCTGAAGCCTATACTGATGTATATATTCAGGAGAATTATCCATTTATAAAAGACTAGTTAATTGTCAGACAATAAAACCGTATACTAAAAATGGCTGAAGTAGTTAAAATGCCCAAAATGAGCGACACCATGACTGATGGAGTGATCGCTAAATGGCATAAAAAAGTTGGTGATAAAGTAAGCACAGGTGATCTGATTGCTGAAGTAGAAACTGACAAAGCAACAATGGATTTTGAATCTTATCAGGAAGGCACCTTATTATATATTGGCGCTGAAGAAGGTTCTACCGTTCCAATTGATGCTGTTATCGCAGTATTAGGTGAAGAAGGTGAAGATTATAAAGCTGCTCTAGCAGCCGCAGGTTCTGGCGAAAGCAAACCTGAAGCTGCTAAAGAAGATGTAAAACAAGCTGATTCAACTGCTGAAACTAATGATAAACCAGAAACAGCGACTCCAGACAATGATGCAGATCAGACTGAAGGCGAAGCTGTTGATCCTGAATCCGTAGGTGCTACCATTATTCGTATGCCTTTATTGAGCGATACTATGACAGAAGGAGTAATCGCAGAATGGAACAAAAAAGTTGGTGATGTTGTTAAAAGTGACGACAATTTAGCTGATGTCGAAACAGACAAAGCGACAATGGAAGTCACCGCTTATGCCGAAGGTATCTTGTTATACATTGGCGTTGAAAAAGGCCAGGCTGCTAAGGTAAATGATATCATTGCTATCGTTGGTAAAGAAGGTACAGATGTACAAGCTTTATTAAGAGGTGGTAAACCTAAGGCTGCTCCTGCTTCAGGAACTGCCGAAGCTGAGAAATCTGAAGCTCCTAAAGAAGAGACTGCTCCTGCAGGTTCATCTGATGCTGATGCCAGAGTAAAGGCTTCTCCTCTAGCAAAGAAAATCGCTAAGGATAAAGGAATTGACCTGAGTCAGATAAAAGGAAGTGCTGAAGGTGGTCGTATCGTAAAGAAAGACATCGAAAGTTATACTCCTGCAGCTAAAGCTCCAGAAGCTCCAGCTGTTGCCGCTCCTGCTAAAGAAGGCAAACCTGCTGCTCCTGCTCCAGTAATCCCTGTATTTGTTGGCGAAGAAAAATACACAGAGAAACCGGTTACTCAGATGAGAAAAACGATTGGCAAGAGATTGTCTGATAGTCTCTTCACTGCTCCGCATTTTTATGTGACCATGTCTATCGATATGGACAGCGCAATTACTGCCCGCGGTAAAATGAACGAATTCTCTCCTGTAAAGATTTCTTTCAATGATATCGTTCTTAAAGCTGTTGCTGTAGCCTTGAAACAACATCCTAATTTGAATTCTTCATGGAGAGGCGACAAGATTCGTTACAATGAACATATTAACATCGGTGTTGCTGTTGCAGTTGACGAAGGTCTGTTAGTTCCTGTCATTCGTTTTGCTGATGGAAAATCACTGTCTCACATCTCTGCTGAAGTAAAGGATTTTGCTCAGAAAGCGAAGAACAAAAAGCTTCAGCCATCTGATTGGGAAGGTTCTACCTTCACTATCTCTAACTTAGGCATGTTTGGTGTAGATGAGTTTACTGCCATAATTAATACACCTGATGCTTGCATCCTGGCAATAGGTGGTATCCAACAAATCCCAGTCGTTAAAAACGGTGCTGTTGTTCCAGGAAACGTAATGAAAGTAACCTTAAGCTGTGACCATCGTGTTGTTGATGGTGCTCAGGGTGCTGCGTTCTTACAGACGCTGAAATTGTTAATTGAAGAGCCTGTTCGGTTATTAGTTTAATATAGCAATAGCGAAACAACGAGTTCCGCTAACCACAAATAAAAAAAAAGCGATCAGATCAATCTGGTCGCTTTTTTTACCTAAGCTTTTTCCTTTAATTTAAGCCTTTTTCCACTCGATCTTCTTTCCGAAACCAAGCGTGTTGTCGGTGTACTTGATCCATGTCAGATCAATGCTCCACACTTCCCCACCCATAGCTAATGCAAATGGATATTTTTTATAATACGTTTTCTTTAAATCACTTAAAGCTGAGGCCGATCCCAGTACACCCTTAAATTGCAGTCCTTTTACCTTTCCTGTATGTAACTTGTCCGGCAAAACAGAACCAGCTACCCTGCTATTTATTAATCCTTGTTTAATATGCTCCGTATCTTCCGATGATTTGAAAATCAATGTGGTATGTTCTTCATTATAAGCGAAAAAACAGGTTGCACAATAAGGATCATCATCTATACTTGTTGCAATGGTTACAACAGTTTGATTCGTAATAAAATCAACAATCAGCTTATCCGGCTTTGTCAATACTAAAGGAGGTTCGGTGGTTATCATACTTGTTCTATTTTTATACAGTTAACAGGACAATGCATTGCTGCATCGACATTCGCATCATATTCGTCATCAGTTACCAGGATATTAAACATCCCTCTTTTTTCAACAGCCTGAATTAAGGTGCACTTTCCATCTTTTCGGGACATACGCCAACGGTAAGGGGCAGCCTCTACACACGCATTACAGCCAATACACTTCACTCGTTGCTGAGAGATCCGTACCATCAGCTATCTTCCATCTTATACAACTTATCCGATGGACGTATTTTATCTGCAAGCAGGATAGAGAATGCATCCCCCTTTCTGACCGTATCCTGCATTTTATCGTCTACCCGCATCTCAGTTACCGTTGTCCGGATAATTCCCGTTGTAGGCCCTGTAATCATGATCTCCGTTCCTTTGGTAAGCGAATGAGAATCCATCACGAACTCCGCTGCTCCTACTTTATCAAAGTATTTTATTCCCCTGCCGATATATATCTTTTTGCGTGTTGCTTTTGATCCATACTCATTGCTCCACTCGCCCATCTTACGGCCCAGATAATATCCGTCCCAAAAACCCCTATTAAAGACTGTTGACAATCGGGTTTTCCAATCTTCAAATAGCTCAGGTCCATAGGTGCCGTTTGCATACGAATTTATCGCCTCACGGTAACAGGAAACGACCGTATGCACATAATCAGCACTCCGTCCCCTTCCTTCAATCTTTAGAATGGTGACTTCTGCATCCAGGATCTTGTCCATAAACTCAATTGTACACAAATCCTTAGCCGACATAATATATTCATTATCCACCTCAAACTCCGTCCCATTCTCCTTCTCCGTTACAATATAACTTTTCCGGCAATTCTGAATACACGCTCCCCGGTTAGCGGAAGCATAATCAGAATGAAGACTCAGGTAACATTTACCGGATACAGCCATACACAAAGCACCATGAGCAAAAAGCTCTATCCGAACCAAATTACCTGATGGGCCCTTAATTTCCTGGCGCTTGATATCCCGGGTAATATCTGCCACCTGCATCAAACTCAGTTCACGTGCTAAAACCACTACATCCGCATAGGCGGAGTAAAACTCAATAGTGTCTATATTGGAAACATTCGCTTGAGTAGAAATATGAACAGGAAACCCAATCTTCTTTGCATAATTCAATACCGCATGATCCGCAGCGATAACAGCAGAAATCCCATTATCTTTAGCTGCATCAACAATCCTTTTCATCAGGTTGATGTCGTGATCATAAAGAATGGTATTCAGCGTTAAATAACTCTTTATATGATTCTCATTGCAAACAGAGGCTATTTTGGCGAGGTCTTCCAGCGTGAAGTTATTACTTGACCTTGCACGCATATTGAGTTGCTCAATTCCAAAATAAACAGAATCTGCTCCAGCCTGAATAGCAGCCATCAGGGACTCATATGAGCCCGCAGGTGCCATCAGTTCTATCTTATTTTGTCGCATAATACTTAAAATACAAAACTTTATATTTTTTTCGCATAAAAATATGACCTGCATCAACAATCAATCAAAAAAGAGTCCTAATTTTGCAAATCAGTCATAAAACTGTCAAATGATAGCACCCTCTCCCAAAAACAAGGAAGTTAAAGACCTTGGAAATGTCCTTCTAAACGTTGGAGCCATGTTATTAAGTTCCGGAGCTAGTACTGGTCGAACCAGAAATACCATAAGCCGCATATCGGATTCTTTTGGTTACAGCTCTGATTTGCTAATCAGTCACCGTACCATCATGCTGACCATTAGTGATAAAAGAAACGACTATTTCTTTAACAATTTAAAGCGCTCGCCCCCACATGGAGTGAATTTCAAGCTCCTCTCTGGTATCAGCAGATTGAGCTGGCAGGTAGTTGAAGAAGGTTTAACAGTGAATCAAATCAACGATCAGCTAAGCCGTTTGGCGGCATTAAAACATTACCCCCGATGGTTCACTTTACTATTTGTTGGTCTTGCCGGCATTTCTTTTTGCCGCTTGTCTGATGGTGATGCCGTAGATATGGTCACCGTATTTATAGCCACTGTATGCGGTTTATTTATACGCCAGGAGGTTCTTAAGTTGAAATTTAACCCTTATATCTGTATTTATTGTGGTGCATTTACGGCATCGCTTATTGCTGGCGGAGGGCTTAAATATGGTATGGGCTTCATTCATGAACAAGCTTTTGCCACTTCTGTATTATTCCTGATCCCAGGAGTGCCCCTTATAAATTCTTTTTCTGATATGATTGATGGAAATTTAAATAATGCTATTGTTAGGGGGCTAAATGGCTTTATAATCTCATTTGCGATAGGAATGGGCCTCTTAACGTCCATGTTAATTTATAGATTTTAACAATATGGAGATTTTTTTACTTACAGAAAAGTGTATTTGGTTCGGACTTGGAGCTGCAGGCTTTGCTGTGTTGTTTAATGTGCCGTCCAAAACCCTAATCTACATCGCATTCATGGGAGCACTAGGTGGATTCCTTAAAGTAACTTTAATGCATTTTTATGAAACCAATGTAATCATTTCAACACTTTGCGGCGCTACATTAATTGGCTTTTTAAGCGTCTATTTTGCACATAAAACACATTCTCCTCCTCCAGTATTGGCTATCCCGGCTTGCATCCCAATGATCCCCGGAAAGTTTGCCTATAAAATGGTACTTGGCTTAGTTAACCTTTCTGGAGATATTGACCACTCCACTTACACACAAGTCATGTCCGAAACTGTCAACAACGGCCTGAAAGTGGTATTTATTCTAATGAGCATTGCTGGCGGAGTAGGCATTCCCCTACTGATATCCAGGAAGGAATCATCTAAGGGAATGCGCTTTAGGAAGCGAAAATAATACTATAATCTGTTGTACATGATATCATAATATTCAGCCACCATTCTTCCTGACTCAAAAGCCGGACTCACATCACGCGCTCCATTCCTGATAATTTTAACCCAATTAATCGGATCCTTATAGTACATCGAAATAATATGCTGCTCTAAATATTCGAGTAAGCGGTTCGCTTCTATTCTATCTTTTTCTTCAGTAGACAACTGATCAGCCGCAGGCTCTACGATAAAGCTATTCACTTTATCTACTGCAAATTCAGGAATCCAGCCATCTGGAATAGATAAATTGATACTTCCGTTCATCGCAGCAGTCATGCCACTAGTACCTGAAGCTTCCCTGTACATCCTTGGATTATTTAGCCAGATATCAGAGCCTTTTTTGAGTAAAGCAGAAAGTTGAAGTTCGTACCCGGTTAATACCGTACAATTAGGGAGGGCTTTTACACGGTCAATGATACTATTAAAAAGAGAAATAGCTCCATAATCTTCAGGATAAGGCTTTCCTGCCCAGATGACCTGTACCGGAGTCTCTTTATTGCTCACTAACCGAATAAACCGATCCCAGTCGTACATCAGCATATCAGCACGCTTATATCCTGCAAAACGACGCGCCCAAACGATAGTCAGTATATTTTCATCAAACAATTTACCCGACCGGTCAGCAACCAATTTAAAAAGTTTCTTTTTCAGTTCTTTTTTACGATTGATGATCAGGTCATCATCATGTGCAGCAAACGATTTTTCCAAAATATCATCTTTCCAATACTTCTTATTTTGAGCATTCGTAATTGATGTAATATGGCATATTCCCTCGTAACTTTTCCACATATCACGGGATACTTCACCATGCAATTTCGATACCGCATTCGCCTTACCGGCAAACTTTAAAGCCGCTAACGTATAATTCAACTGATCACCCTCTAAACCCAGCAAAGAACAAACCTCATGGATCTGAAGACCACAAAAGAAAGACATATCATGGAGTATGGCATAATTATGTGACTCATTTCCTGCTGTTTCCGGAGTATGTGTCGTAAATACAACCCGTTTCTTCACTTCATCCAGATTCTTAAGCTTGGAATATAAATGAAAATTCAATGAAAGAGAATGACCTTCATTCATGTGATACATCGTATTCTCACGACCTAAAATTTCAAGTAACAATGCACCTCCGGTACCCAATAAGATAGATTGAGCAATCCGCGTAGCCTCATTTGCATCATATAAACGATTCGTAATACTCTTTGACATATCGTCATTTTCAGGAAGATCGGTACTCAGCAGGAAAAGTGGAGCCGAGCCAAAAGTCTCCGGTTCCAGCAGCCAAGCCTTTACATGTACCGGCGAATTGTGCACCATTACAGTAAATACAATACCGGTATCCTTTAAAAAAGAATATGACTTTTCTATAAAAGAAGGCTTCATCCGGGCGTTACCATCACGTTCCTGATCGTAATACCCATATTTCCAAAGTATCCCTATTCCAATTAGATTCTGCTTCAGTTCATAAGCACTTCTCAAGTGTGAACCAGCAAGAAATCCAAGACCGCCGCTATAAATTTTTAACGCCTGATCAACAGCAAATTCCATGGAGAAGTAAGAAACCGGCTTACTGTATTGAGGATCAAACTCGTAGGAGAAAATAGTGTTAGGATTAATCATAAGACCAAAATATGAATTAAAAAAAAGAAATCCCGCCTTTTTATTAAAAAGCGGGATCTACTATTTGAAAATAAAAACAACGTATTATCTTATCCGATGAATTTTTTACGGAGTTCCTCAACCTGATCATTATTAATTGGAACCATTGCGCCAAGAGTAGCACACATCACTAAAGATTTAGCACTAAACTCAGCCACTTCCAAATAATCGAAAGTTTGCAACAATTGATTTCCAGTAATGATCACACAATCATTCTTAATCATCACCGCAGGATTACTCTTACATATGATATCTGCAATCTCTGTTCTACCATTGAACTGCATACCATAATCAAGCGTATGAACGTCTTGAAGGAAGATCCAGCTCTCAGGAATGGTTCTTACATTAAACGATGCACCAGTAACAGCAAATGCCATCAGGTAGGGAGACTGAGTAAGAATAATAGAATTAATTTCCGGATGTTGTTTGTAGATCGCCTGATGAAGGTAAGTCGAGCGGCTTGGAGTTTTTCCAGCTTCGCGTTCACCATTCTTAATCTGAACAACATCTTCCGGTTTAAGGTCCCAACGTGGAACATTAGTTGGCGTAATTAAAAAATTATCACCATCATAACGGGCAGATATAGTTCCATAAGAACTGATCATTAAGCCTTGTGTACATGCACGATGAACGATATCACAAATCTCAGCACGTTTTTCACGTTCTTCAGAAGAGTGAACAGTTACTTTCATTTCTGGCAATTGCGCAGGAATCTGAGTTTCAAATGCATCAATTTCGGCATCACTTAAGTAATCAGGAGTACCTATTGCATTTCCATAAAGGATGGTCCGTGCAGAGAATTCAAATGTTTCAAATCGGTTAAAAGTATCAACCAGGTCAGATCCACCTACTACAGTGCCATGGTTTTCCATGATTACTGCATTATATCCCAATGTAAACTCACTTGCAATTTTTGCACCTAATGCTTCACTTCCCGGCAACTCATATTCGGCATAACCAACTGGTCCGCAAACATGTTTAGCTTGTGAAATAACATTCGCATTGGGTATAGTACGTGCGATACTAAAAGCAACAAGTGCTGGTGGATGCGCATGAATGATGGCCTTAAGATCAGGTCTGTTTTTATAAATAGCCCTGTGAAAAGGATACTCAGACGATGGTTTATGACACCCTTCTATGGTTCCATCCTTACGGATACAAATAATATCTGTCGGCTTTAACGAGCCTTTATCTACCGCTGAAGGTGAAATCCAGATATCTCCATTATCATCGATAATAGAAATATTTCCTCCGGAGGTAGTTGTCAAACCACGTTTGTAAATGCGTGTCATAACCATCGCTATCTGGTCACGCGGGTGCATCAAACGGGTATCTAAGACTTCATTCATGATATTTTATTATTTTTAATTATATAAGATCCTTTTTACGATTGCTTTATATCCTTCTGGTAATTTCTGAGTAGTAGAATACTCATTAAAAAGAATAATACAAAGAATAGGAATATTCCTCTATTATCAAATGACCATGGTCATATTTAAAAAAAAGAAGTTAACTGCTAAAATATTTGTAACAGAAATTCCAACTTTCCTACCGGCAGCTTTGCTCAACAAAAAACCGATTTACAAATTATTAAAAATACGCCATCGGTAGCACCAGCGGCTGGGACTATGTCACAGCATATGCCCTTGGATCAACAAAGAGCCGTTTGCTTAAGTTTGAATTTTTGATGTCGTTATAGCTTTATCTTTGACTGCTCGAATGAATGATTACGATAGAATACCCGCATCATACTCGGTAATACAATTAACAATAACGGCAAGGCCACTATAAAGCCACCTATTACCGCAACGGCTAAGGGTTGATGTAGTTGAGCTCCTGCTCCGATACCTAAAGCCAGTGGCATTAATGCAATAATTGCTCCTAATGCCGTCATTAACTTAGGACGTAAACGAGTAGATATAGAGTAGATGATGGCTTCATCAACACTACTTTCACGAGCGCTTTCTCTGAACTGCCAGAAGGTAAAAATAGCATTTTCGCCAATTATCCCGACGATCATGATCAAACCGGTATAACTCCCCACGTTTAATGGCGTATTGGTTAAGAACAGAGCAAGGAAACTTCCCGAAATACCCAATACCGCTATCACTAATATCAGCAAGGCGATGCGGAACTGGCGGAACAGGAATAAGATCACACAAAACACCAATAAACTGGCTGTAATGAGTATGGTGAGAAGTTCTTTGAAAGATTGCTGTTGCTCGGCGTAGGCACCTCCATATTCAATGTGATAACCAGGCGGCAAATGTATTTTATCCTGGATACCCTGCTGTATCTCTTTAACAGCGGTACCAAGGTCAACATTATCTAAACGAGCGCTTACAACACCTATTGATTGTAAATTTTCACGCTGCACTTCGGCATCACCCGCGCGCAGTTCTACTTTAGCTAATTGATGGATCGGCATCAATCGACCATCCGGTAAAAAGATATTCAGGCGATCAAGTCCGGTTACATTTTGGTTTCGGTTACCCGGATAAACCAAACGAATGGGCGAAAGCTGTTCCCGTTCAAAAACATTACCAACTACGTTACCATCCAAAGCAGATTGTACCTGTGTCTGCAGCATGGTTGGCGTGATATTGTATTGTGCCAGCTTAGCCTGGTCGGGTACCATAGTTACCAATGGTCCGGCTATTACTATGCCGTCGAAAGCGTCGGCAATGCCTTTTACACTGGATACTACTTCGGTTACTTGTTTTGATAATTGCTGCAATATAGCCTGATCATCACCGAATATCTTTATCTCAATAGGCTGGGCAGAGGTCATTAAATCCCCCAGCATATCGCCGATAACCTGGCCGAAATCTATCCGAAGCGCAGGTTGACTTTCTTCTATTTCGGTACGCAAGTCGCTGATTACTTCCTCGCTAGTTTTTTCATGACCTTTTTTAAGCTGGATCAGGTAATCACCAGTGTTAGGCTCAGTTATAAAAAAGCCCATTTGGGTACCCGTACGGCGCGAATAGGTGGCAACATCAGGATGTTTAATGATCAACTTTTCTATCTCACGCAACATGCGATCAGTCTCGTCAAGCGAGGTCCCCGGCGGCGAAGTATAATCCAACACAATACTGCCCTCGTCCATATCGGGCAGGAAACCTGTTTCCATTTTGCCTGGTATGATTAAAAGAACTGCGATAAATCCAATAATCAATACAATACTTATTATCGGCTTATGTATAAAGAACGATACCCAGCGTTGTTTTTTTACGTGATGCTCCTCCTCTTTTGCTTGGTTTGCATTTTTTGGCTTATCGCTCGACAGCAGCAAATAAACTACTGGCAAACCGATCCATGTGACAAGGAACGAGCATGTCAATGTCACAATCATGGTACTGGTCATCACCTGGAAGTACGCTCCAGCAATGCCACTCATCAACACAAAAGGAACAAATATTACAATGGTGCTTATAGACGACCCGATCATTGCCGGAAACAAGTAGCTGATAGCTTTTTGCACTAAGACGGACGTAGGCTCATCCGGGTGCTCCTCGTGTGTACGGTGAATTTGTTCAACTACCACAATGGCATCATCAATAATTAAACCGATAGCTGCAGCAATGGCACCCAGGGTCATGATATTGAAAGTATAACCCATAACATATAAAACGAAAAGCGTAAAGCCCAACGTAATAGGGATAGTGATCAATATAGCCGCGCTGGCTTTGAACGAGCGCAGGAAAATAATGGCCACCACAATAGCCAGAGCCAAACCTATCCACAAGCTATCGCTTACGCTTTTTACGGAATCGTTCACAAAATCGGCCTGTATGTAATAAGGCTTAATGCTTACACTTTGTGGTAATATTTTTTGCAGTGCGGCCACTTTTGTTGCCATATCGGCCGATAAAGTAACTAAATTGGCATTGGGTTGTTTGATTACCGCTATCAACACGCCATCATGCCCATTGGCGTTTATTTTGGTGTATTCGATCCCGGGATTGATCTTTACATCGGCAATGTCCTTTATCTGAACTACCCGCTTGCGGTTATTCGAAATCGCCAAATCCGAGAGCTGATCTTTGGTACTAATACTGGCATCCAAAACGGTCAGGTACAGCATCTTATAATCAGACAGGTAACCGTTTGATTTGACAAAATTGGTTTGTGACAGGGTATTGCTCAGCATATCAGGCGTGATACCCAGCGAACTCATTTTCTGAGTATTTAATATCAGCCAGTACTCTTTATCTTTACCACCGAGTACCCTTATGTCAGACACCCCGGTAACCTGCGAAAGAAAAGGCTTCACCATGTAAGTGGCTATTTGCTTCAATTCGATAGGGGATTTGTTATGGCTCTCCAGCGTGTACCCACTTACCGGCAAAATAGAGGGGTTCATTTTTTGTACTGTGATATTAGTTTCTGGCGGCAGGCTGCTTTTTATTTCGTTGATACTTGACTCTATGCGTTGCTGACTAAGGTCTATATCAGCATTCCAGTTCATATAAGCCGAGATCTCACAACTACCGCGACTAGTGGTGCTGCGTACGTATTGCAGATCAGGCACAGCTTTAACGGCCGCCTCCAGGGGTTTAGTAACCGTCACCATCATTTTATTAACTGGCTGCAAACCGGCATCGGCAATAATCTTTATTTTCGGAAAGGTAATTTCCGGGAACAAAGAGGTTTGCAGGCGCGAATAAGCAAAGCCACCGCCCAACAATATGATGAGTAAAATTAGGGTTATCGGTTTTTTATAGCTGACAAAGAAATTGTTAGACTTACTCATGGCTTAACAATTTTAACTTTTGCCGTATCGGCTAATCCATAATTTCCCGTTACCAATATGCGGTCGGATTGTGTAAAGGCTGGCGATAGGATCTCTACCTTATCACCCATCTCTATTCCTTTTTTCACAAGAGTTTTTACAGCCATGGTATCATTAATTAGTTTCATTACCCAAAATGTGGTCTGCGCTTCATCCGCAAGTACCGCCAATTTAGGCAAGGTTGTGGCGTTACTTTTGGCCGATTTGATTAGTCGCGCTTTGGCAACCAAATTTTCCGGCAAAGGCTGTAAGCTATTTACCTGAATAACCACACCTTGCGTTTGCGATAAGGAATCAACGGTAGGCATAGTGGCACTTACCCGTCCATTAAATTGGCGCCCATCGGGCAGGGTTAGTTGAATAGATTTATTAGTACCTAACAAACTAATATATTCGTAAGGTAATTGCAACAGAAATGCAAAACTGCCCTTATCGCTGATAGCGGCTAGTTGCTCGCCATCCTGTACGTAATCTCCTAATTGGTGATTTAGTTGCGTAATGTAACCGCTGTTTGATGCACGGATGTGATTAACGCCCGAGAACTTAAACGTAGTATCAAGGATGTTAATACTATTGCCAATGCTTTGCGATTCCTTAGTTTTAATGATAAAAAGTAACTGCCCTTTACTTACAAACTGCCCAGGTTTAACTTTTACTTGTGTGATATACCCAATAGCATTTGCCTTTATATAGCTTTTTTGTTGAAATACGGAAATAGCATTAAGCACAATAGAGTCGGATAAAGCACCGGTACTAATAGCAGTAACGGTCACCGGAGTTTGCGATTCAACAGCGGCTTCATCTTGCGGAGCAGCAGGAATACCGCCGCAGGCTGATAACACAGCCACAGTTATCAACAGGTTGCCGCAGCTAAACCAAGTCTTATATTTTTTTAATGCTGTATTCATTTGCTATTTGTTCCAATAGTTTAGTTGATTGATGAGTTGCAGTTGGTTGATGCCGTTCTGGGTCAACTGGTTTTTAATGGTCAGGTACCCGTTAATCGCCAACACCAAATCGGCAATACGCAGGTCGCCAGTTTGCATGAGTTGGGTATCTACCTTTATTAAAGATTCGGAATATTTAAATTGGTCTTTTATTTCGATAAGTAGTGAATCAAAACCATTAATCTGCTGTCTTAACTGGTTAATTTGCTGTGCATATTGCCGGTCGAAAAAGTTAAGGTAATTACGGCGGGTGTCTTCTTCTAACTGGAGTTTCTTATGAGCGAGTTTCTTTTGTCTGCCGTCGTATATCGGGATGGTTAAACCAAAACCGGCACTGGCGCCTAAATGCTTATAGTATTCTTTACTCAGGTCCGAATTATAACCACCATCAGCAAACAAAGTAAACTTAGGTTTATAACCATAATCCACTAAAGCGTGACTGTTTTGCAGGCGCATGCTATCTATCTTAAACTGCCTGAAGAAAATGCTGTTTTGTTTATCAAACACTATAACCCTTGGCAAATCTGGTTTGCCAAGAGTTATAGTGGCAGTATCTGCTATTCCGGCAAGGTAATTTAAGGTGGCCAGGTCTGTTTTATATTGCAGTTTTAGTTGTGATAACTGCAACTGCGCCTGTTTCAGCGTCACTAAAAAGGTAAGATAATCGCTTTGTTTATAAACGTTATTGCGGGTCAGTTTCTTTAGTACATCTTCTTCCTTGGCAAGAATGTCGACTAATTCCTGGTTGAAGTTTTGCTGCTCGAGACTACCATAGGCAGTGATATATTGAGCAGTGATAGTTTTACGCAGATCCTGCTCAGATAACTTAACAGCGTTGCGTAGCGAGTCACGCTGGAAAAACAGGCTGTATAATTGGGCGTTCAAATAGCTTTTACTTATAAAAGTTTTGTTTACGCTTACCTGCGCATTAAGCGATTGACCGTTACTAATTGCGGTGGAATAACCAATGCCATGAATTACCGGTGCATATAACCCACCAGCTATACCGCTTACTTGCGGTTTAAACCCTGCCTGTAAGCGTACGCTGTCGATTTGAGCTGATAGCACCTGGTTATTCAAATCCTTGGTTAAGGGGCTGTTACTAATGGCTACTTGCAAGTATTCGTCTAAATTGTGTTGCTGAGCATTTGCATCCGGAAAAATTAAAATTAGAATAAGAAAGCAAAACAAATATCGCATATGGCTAAATTACAGGCTAATTCTGTACAAAAATTGGATTAGTTAATGTGAATACTGCTTAACATACAAATTGTTTCCAGTATTGGCGCTAATCTTTATTTAGATTCACTGCTGTCCGATAAAAATTAAACTCATT
>NZ_MDFN01000031.1 GCF_001730525.1 Arcticibacter eurypsychrophilus | reverse complement strand
GCTCTAACCAGCTGAGCTACTTAGGAGTATTACCCTTTTTCACCGTCTTTGCTACTCTTTTTGACTAGAACAGCATTGCTGTGTTTGGGATTGCAATATTCGGGATTTTAATTTATTTATGCAATATTTGCGGAAAGTTTTTTTTTAAATATTTTATGAGCTTAGTTATTATAGGTACTGTGGCTTTCGATGCAATCGAAACTCCTTTTGGAAAAACAGACAAAATCGTCGGAGGAGCAGCAACTTACGCAAGTTTAGCTGCCTCCTATTTTTGTGATAATGTAAAAATCGTTGGTGTTGTTGGAGACGATTTTAACAAGAAAGATATTGAGGAAATCAAAAACCATGGCATAGATGTGGAAGGTTTACAAATAAAGGAAGGAGAAAAATCATTCTTTTGGGCAGGAAAATACCACAATGACATGAACAGTCGCGATACGCTCGCCACTGAATTGAATGTTCTTGCTGATTTTGACCCTATTATTCCAGAGTCTTATCAGGACTGTGAATATCTTCTTTTGGGAAATTTAACTCCCCAGATTCAACAGACTACTATCAAACGTATGAAAAGTCGTCCCAAGTTAATTGTATTGGATACGATGAACTTTTGGATGGACGTTGCCATGGGCGACTTAAAGGAAACGCTAACCATGATTGATGTGCTAACCATTAATGATGCTGAAGCCCGTCAATTGTCTGGTGAATACTCTTTAGTTAAAGCGGCTAAAAAAATCATTGCAATGGGACCAAAATACCTGATCATCAAAAAGGGAGAACATGGTGCTCTTCTGTTTGATAAGGATCGCGTGTTTTCAGCCCCTGCGCTGCCTTTAGCTGAAGTATTTGACCCTACTGGTGCCGGTGATACCTTTGCAGGTGGATTTATCGGCTACATGGCTAAAGTTGGTTCAGTCAATTTCAATAACATGAAAAATGCAATCATCTTCGGATCTGCATTAGCATCATTTTGCGTAGAGAAATTTGGTACCGAAAAAATTAAAAACCTGACACAGGAAGAAATTAAAAACCGGATTAAAGAATTTGTAACACTGAGTAGCTTTGTATTAGAAGCATAATTATTCCCTACGAATTGTCGTATTATAAATGAGGCTGTATCAGTAAAAATAATTTTACTTTCATGCACAGAAAGGTATTATTGATACAGCCTTTTATATTTTTTGTACTTAACAAAAAAAACAAAAAGATAGATATCAGGAATGAACAAGATATTAAAATCATTTGATTGTTTAAGTACTGTTGGTTAATCAATATGATAATTACATTCCTCCTGTTTGTCAAATACAAAGTCTGGTGCTGTATTAAAGCAGGGAAGAATTTGACAAACTTTAAATGTGAATATAAACTTTGTTACCTTACTTAATCCGACCAATCTTTTTAAACCTTGAAAAAACTAATGCTGTATGTGGAGCATCCGCTAGCTCATCTGTTAGATCTTGTCCGGCCCAATGTTCATAATGAGTACCCTTTTTCCATAACCTACTCTCTGTAACATCATAAATAATACCCTTAAAAGCCACCCAGATCTGTGGTTTATCCTGTCCATTGCGTAATGCAAGCTGTGACCGGGTATAAAAAGACAATTCCTCTTCCATCACGATACATGATTCCTTTTCTTAAAGTACTCAAAAAACAAGACGTTCATTAACAACATGGTCAATGAATAGAAGTGATCTTCAAAAGGAATAGTCCCAACTCTGAAACCTATATTTTGGGCATCATTATACAACACTACAGGGATAGAGGTTAATAAACCGTTTACAAGATAAAATGGGATTAATGAAATAAGATAGGCTAAATAAAAACGACCCAGAAAAACCGGTTTTCGAACAAATACGTACAAGCCAATTACAAGTAGCAATCCGAAAGTAATCAGTGTATAGACCCGGTCATAATACATACCCAATAGTACAGCAGACAGGACGATCAATACTAAAGTGATCCATGAACTAAACCTACCCAGTAGATTTTTTTTGACATATACATTTAAACACGCATAGATAAAAATGCAAGAAAATGGGACAGTTACAAAGAATAGAATCTCTTCTAGAGGCAAGTTCAGAAAGTATAACCCGATTACATACTGATCATTGAAAGACCAAACCTGGTAAAGTGTAAATATATAGTCCCATAATAAAAAAGAGAGCCCAGTTAGCAAAAGCCCTGGAAATATATATTTCCAGCTTTTATAAAAATGCACTCTTTTGTCGAATGATAAAAGTATTGGAAACAGTACCGTTAGGAAATTGATCAGCAGATAGGTATAATGATCATTCATGCTGAGCTGCCCTTCTTAGTATTGCCAATTCTTGAGGTGTAAACCTTTTGGAGTAACCAAAAAAAGATACCATATCTTTCAAAAGTCTTTGATCGACAGCCCCATATCCTTGTTTTCCTATTAACTCCACGATTTTAGCCTTGTCATCTGGCAGATTTTTACTCATCCCCAGAAATGCAGGAATATAATGTTCTATGCTAAATCTTAGAAACCTGATCTCCAGATTATCCGGACTCAAAGCTACGGCTCTACCCAGATCAATCATGCCACTTTTCAAATAAGCCAGTTTATTGTAAGGATTCCAGGCATGTTTAGCCATCAGCGTCTGTGCCGAACCATAATAAGCCAGGCAAACCGGACTTAGCCCCTGATCCTTTTTCATCCGGGCATAAAACCTTTCAGCAACATTTTTACTGTCAACTGCTTCATAAAACTCTACTCTGATTTTCTTAATATCCAATGCCATTGTTGATAAAGGCAATAATAAAAGTAATAAACAAAACCTAATCATATTCCGATAACCCTCTCTGTAAATAATGCTCTGGCCAATAACCATATTTTTCTTTTATCTGAAACACGAATCCTCTTGCTAGACAATGTTTTTGCAGGATTAGCTTTAATCTTATAAAAAAGATCAAGATAATAGATGTATGCAACATAAACTCCTGCCCTTGATTTACGAGGAAGTCCCCTGATCCCAATCAATGCCGAATCAAAATCTCCCTTTATATCAGCTTCTATCTCCTTTTTATCCTCTTCTGTAAAACATAAAAAATCTATTCCAGGAAAATAAACTCTTCCCTTATCTTCAAAATCAGAACGGATATCACGCAAGAAATTAATCTTCTGAAATGCTGCTCCAAGCTTTTGCGCATTAGGCAATAACGAAATATACAGATCCTTCTGGCCATTACAAAACACCTTCAAGCACATCAATCCGACCACTTCTGCCGAACCATAAATATATTCGTTAAATAAACGCGGCGTATAGGTAACCTTCTCCAGATCCATCTCCATTGATTTAAGAAAAGCCTCAATCAGATTCCGGTCAATATGGTATTGATTCACCACCTGCTGAAAAGCATGTAATACCGGATTTATACTCACCTTTCTTTCAATAGCCTCATATGTATCTACGCCAAACTGCCTTATCATTTGTACTTTATCAAAATCATGAAAAGTGTCAACAATTTCATCAGCGTATCTTACGAAACCATAAATCGCATAAATTGGGTTATGAAGTTCCTTATGAAACGCCTTGATTCCCAAGCTAAAAGAGGTACTGTACGTTTTGGTAATAATTTTACTACACTCAAAGCAAGTGTAATTATATAATTCCATCATAAATTAGGAGGATCATTTATCAATTATACGAAATTTTGCTTTAATTGTTTTTACGAGTACATTTACCTTCATATGGGCACCTCTACAATAGCCATTATTGGCTCTGGTTTTTCAGGACTTTCAGCAGCATCTCTTCTTGCAAAAGAAGGGCACAATGTAACTATTTATGAAAAAAACGACCAGGCCGGCGGTAGAGCACGCACATGGTCCAAAGATGGATTTCACTTCGATATGGGACCGAGCTGGTATTGGATGCCCGATGTCTTTGAGAATTTTTATGCTTTATTTGGAAAGACTGCTTCAGACTTTTATAATCTTAAAAGGCTAGATCCCTCCTACCGGGTTTATTGGACCAACAAAGAATTAACCGATGTTCCTGCAGGGATGCCGGAATTAAAGAAACTTTTTGAAACCTTAGAACCGGGTGCCTCTGCAAAGCTTGATACCTTTTTGCATCAGGCAGAATATAAATACACCACAGGAATGGGCGACTTTGTATTTAGACCATCACATTCCATCCTGGAATACGTTGACCTGAAACTCATTAGTGCCAGTTTTCGTTTACAACTCTATACCAGTTTACGCAAACATGTAGGTTCTTTTTTCAAGCACCCTAAAATCGTTAAAATCCTTGAGTTCCCTATTCTTTTTTTAGGAGGGACAGCTAAAACCACTCCAGCTTTATATAGCCTGATGAACTATGCGGACCTTGCCCTCGGAACCTGGTATCCCATGGGAGGCATGAATGAAATTGTTAAAGCCATGGTTTCCATTGCAGAAAGTAACGGCGTTAAAATTGTGCTAAATACAGAAGTGAGGCATATCAGGGTTAAAGAAGGAATAGCACAGGGTATTGAAACCGACAAAGGCTTTCAGCAAGCTGATGTCGTCATTTCGAGTGCCGATTATCAGTTTACCGATCAACATCTACTGGATAAACCCTATCAAAGTTATACACCCGAATACTGGAATTCCCGTGTACTCTCTCCCTCCTCCCTACTGTTTTATATTGGTGTCAATAAAAAGGTAGCAAATATTCAACACCATAACCTTTTCTTTGATGAGGACTTTGGCAAACATTCCGATGAAATATATAAAACACCACAATGGCCCGAAAAACCATTATTTTATGCGTGCTGCGCCTCGAAAACAGATGATAGCATCATTCCGGAAAATGGCGAAAACCTTTTCTTCCTCATTCCTGTAGCGCCAGGATTAACCGATACAGAAGAAATCAGGGAACAATACTTTGATCTGATCATGGATCGGTTTGAAGAAATTACAGGGCAATCCATCCGCGATTCCATCGTTGTAAAAAGAACTTATGCCATCAGGGACTTTGAAAAAGATTATCATTCCTATAAAGGCAACGCTTATGGATTGGCCAATACGCTAGCGCAAACAGCCTTTCTGAAGCCTAAGCTTAAATCAAAGAAAGTTAAGAATCTCTTTTATACCGGTCAGCTTACTGTTCCCGGTCCTGGTGTTCCTCCTGCTATTATATCAGGACAAGTCGTTGCTAAAGAAGCACTTTTGTTTCTACATTCAAAACTTTAATATTATACAATGGGAAACTGGAAAGCCGCTTTTGAAAACATACCAGACTTTATCTGGAACATTTTACTTGTTGTTACAGCGATTCTGATAGGGCTTTTGATCCGGTTTATCATCTCCAGAAGCATCCGACTATATTATCTCCATTCAGATGTTCGCACTTATCCAGAGATTATTAAAAACCTTTACCGGCCTGCCGGATTCTTTTTACCATTGGTCATGATCAATTCGGCTATTCCATTTATGAAGATGGATAAAATTCCATTGGCAAATACAGATCGGATCATTGAAGTATCCCTGATGGTCGCTTTTGCAGCTATGCTTATCAGCGCTATAAAAGTATTTGAATCCGTCGTTTATCATATCTATGATATCACCCAGGAAAATAACTTAAAAGCCAGAAGAATAAGAACCCAAATGCAGTTCATCAGGCAGCTTTTAGTAGCATTAATCGTTCTGCTCACCATTGCCGCTATCCTTTTAAGCTTTGAAAATATGCGTAAACTGGGAACCGGCCTTTTGGGTGGTGTCGCTATTGGAGCAACCATACTTGGCTTTGCTGCCCAACAATCCCTTGGGAATCTCCTGGCAGGCTTTCAAATTGCTTTTACACAGCCTATTCGTATTGACGATGTGCTGGTAGTTGAAGGAGAATGGGGACGAGTAGAAGAAATAAATCTGACCTATGTTGTTCTTCATATCTGGGATCAGCGGCGATTAATTCTTCCTATCAGTTATTTCATTCAAAAGCCCTTTCAAAACTGGACTAGAAGCTCTTCAGACATCCTAGGTACCGCCTTCTTTTATATGGATTATTCTGTTCCTGTTGAAAAAGTACGCGAAGAACTTACACGTTTACTTCATTTATCTCCATTATGGGACAAAAAAGTAGATGTCCTGCAGGTAACTGATACCAAAGAAACCACCATTGAAATCCGCGCATTAATGAGTGCCCGCAATTCCGGCGAAGCATTTGATCTGCGTTGCTATGTAAGGGAAAACCTGATCGCATTTATCGAAAAGAATTACCCTGACAGTTTACCACGCACCCGTGCAGAAATCAAAGGAATAGAGTGTAACAATCCGCTGCCTGCAACACTCTAATCATTCGTTAACCATTGCGCAGCATGCCGGTAAATAAAAACTATAAAGAAAATGTAAGAGTTGCATTACAATCTGTAAAAGGCAATAAATTACGCACCCTATTAACCGCTGCAATTATTGCGATCGGATTAATGGCTCTTGTCGGAATTTTAACCTCTATTGACGCGATTAAAAGTTCGTTAAACAGCACCTTTTCCAGAATGGGAGCTAACTCATTCACCATAAGGAATAGAGGTGGTGGTATTCGCTTTGGAGGTCCGGGTGAACAACCTAAAAACCACCCTGCTATCACTTACAGGGATGCTATGGCATTTAAACAACGATTTGACTATCCGGCTACTGTATCCGTCAATACTTTTGCATCGCAAGGCGCAACAGCCAAATACGGCAGTGAAAAGACAAATCCAAACATCAATATAATAGGTGGCGACAGAGAATACATCACTACTGGCGGGTATTCACTTTCTGCAGGACGTAATTTCTCTAAAGCAGAGATTGATTATGGCACCAATGTGGTCATTATTGGTGAAGAACTGAACACACGTCTTTTCCCAAACCTGAATCCTGTTGATAAGTTCGTCCTTCTGGGGAGCAATAAGTATAAGATCATCGGGGTATTTGCAAAAAAAGGATCAGGTGCAGGTTTCGGTGGCGATAAAATATGCGTAGTGCCTTTAGTAAAAGCTCGTCAGATCTCGACTATGAGCAAGCCAAGTTTCACCATTGTGGTGATGAGTAACGATTCCAGAAGCAGCGAAACTACCATTGGTGAGGCTACCTCACTCTTTAGAACGATCAGAGGACTGAAAGCCGGAAAAGAAGATAATTTCGAGATCACTAAAAGTGATGCTATTGTCCAAACTTTACTTCAAAACATTAAATGGGTCACTATGGCAGCCATTGTAATCGCTTTCGTCACACTTGCAGGCGCATCGATCGGATTAATGAACATCATGCTCGTATCCGTTACTGAGCGCACCCGCGAAATTGGCATTCGCAAAGCTATAGGTGCGAACCCTACCTTGATTCGTCAGCAATTTTTATACGAAGCTATTGTTATTTGTCTGATTGGAGGCATTGCAGGAATCATCCTTGGAATCTTAATCGGTAATGTAGTTGCTCTTGCATTGGGTGCAAGTTTCATTATCCCTTGGCTATGGATGATTACCGGAGTAGCCATCTGTATTTTTGTAGGAATTATATCGGGTATTTATCCGGCATCGAAGGCATCGAGACTTGACCCGGTAGAAGCATTACGGTACGAATAGTACCATAAGCAATGATATCATACCCATATAAAAAAAGCCTGGCTCATATGAACCAGGCTTTACATAATGCCTCTCTCCGGTTAGAAACTTTATTTAATCGGATTTTCTTTAATATAATTTTCCCACGCCCATGCAGACCGCATCATCTCATCCAAATCAAGCTCCGCTTTCCAGCCTAGCTCCGAATTTACCTTTGTAACATCACCCCACACTTGCTCAATATCACCACCTCTGCGTACGCCAATTTTATACTCCAGCTTCACACCTGTACTCTTTTCAAAAGCAGCAATTACTTGTAATACAGAACTTCCAGTACCTGTACCCACATTGAAAACCTCGTAATCACTTGCCATTTTACCATCTTCCTGATATTTCAAGGCAGCTAAATGAGCATTAGCTAAATCAACTACATGGATATAATCGCGTACGCAACTACCATCCGCTGTATTATAATCATCACCATAAACCGTGATAGCACCACGTTTCCCAATTGCACTCTGTGTAATAAAAGGAACCAGGTTCTGGGGCACTCCTATAGGAAGTTCCCCAATTAACGCAGATGCGTGAGCACCAACCGGATTAAAATAACGAAGCGATATAATATGATAATTCTTATTTACTTTCGATATGTCAGTTAAAATCTCTTCAGCGATTTGCTTCGTATTGCCATAAGGCGACTCTGCCTTTTTTATGGGTGCATCTTCTGTAACTGGCAACACATCTGGCTGACCGTAAACTGTACAAGAAGAAGAAAATACAAAATTGATATCCCTACCGGCAAATGCAGTTAACAGATTTAAGAGCGAAAAGAAGTTGTTCCTGTAGTATTTCAGTGGTAAGCTTACCGATTCTCCAACGGCTTTATGTGCGGCAAAATGAATCACACCGGTAATTTCAGGATGCGCACCAATAAAATCTTTCACCAATTGCTCTTCACCCAAATCAAGCTTATGAAATTCAGGTGTAATACCCGAAATGCGTGTAATCTGGTCTAATATGCCAATACTTGAATTATCCAGATTATCTACAATAATCACTTCATAACCTGCCTGCTGAAGTGCAACAACCGTATGTGAACCAATATAGCCAGTCCCACCGGTTACTAATATCTTACTCATGTTTATTTATTATATGTCGTGAAATCTTTATGTTCTATTTTTTCAATGACATCCGTTGGTAAGGATTTAAAATATTCATAGGTAATTTTTAACCCTTCTGCACGTGATACTTTAGGCTCCCAGTTCAATAATTTCCTTGCTTTAGTAATATCCGGACGACGTTGTCTTGGATCATCTGTTGGTAATGGTCTCAACACCAACTTCTGAGTAGTACCCGTCAGCTTAATGATCTCCTCTCCAAATTCAAGAATAGTAATTTCATCCGGATTACCAATATTTACCGGATAAGGGTAATCTGAAAACAACAAGCAGAAAATCCCTTCAATAAGATCATCTACATAACAAAATGAACGGGTTTGTGACCCATCACCAAATACAGTAAGATCTTCTCCTCGGATAGCTTGTCCGATGAAAGCAGGTAATACACGACCATCATTCAAGCGCATACGGGGTCCGTATGTATTGAAGATTCGTACAATACGGGTTTCAACACCATGAAAGGTATGGTAAGCCATTGTAATAGCTTCCTGAAAGCGTTTAGCTTCATCATATACCCCACGCGGACCAACTGGATTCACATTCCCCCAATACTCTTCAGGCTGTGGATTACAATTCGGGTCACCATATACTTCAGATGTAGAAGCAATCAGCATCCTCGCATTCTTCGCTTTAGCCAATCCAAGCAAATTATGTGTTCCTAAAGAACCCACTTTAAGCGTTTGAATAGGAATTTTCAAATAGTCTATTGGGCTTGCAGGCGATGCAAAGTGAAGGATATAATCCAACTGTCCTGGTATATGCACATAATTGGAAACATCATGATGATAAAACTCAAAGTTCTCCAGCTTAAACAAATGTTCAATATTTCGCAGGTCACCGGTAATCAGGTTATCCATTGCGATCACGTGAAAATCTTCCTGAACAAATCTGTCACATAAATGCGAACCTAAAAATCCGGCCGCTCCGGTTATTAAAATACGTTTTCTTGCCATTCTTCTTTTAATGCTATTTCTTTAAACCATTGATTCTAACAAATACTCCAGTCTGCGATATCAATTCAAGCGTTTTACTGATATACTTTAATAAAAACAGTAATTTCGCAGCAAATCAACGCTCAGAACATCCCATGTTATTCCTATACAATATTGGCATTCATCTTTTTAAACTCATACTGGGTGTAGTACAAGCTTTCAACCCCACTGCCAAACTTTGGCTTAAAGGTAGAAAAAACTTGTTTCAAAAGATGAAAGAAGAGGTCAAAACTGGAAAACAACATATTTGGTTTCATTTTGCATCCTTAGGAGAGTTCGAACAAGGGAGACCAGTGCTCGAAAAAACAAAAATAGATTTCCCTGAATATCCCATTGTAGTGACCTTCTTTTCTCCTTCCGGATATGAGTTGCGGAAGAATTATGCGTTAGCGGACTATGTGTACTACCTTCCTTTGGATACTAAAAAGAATGCACAACGATTCATTGAAATTTTCAATCCTAAACTAGCTGTATTCACCAAGTATGAATATTGGTATCACTTTTACAACGAACTGTTTAAAGCAAAAATCCCAATCCTTGTTATTTCTGCCTTGTTCCGAAAAGAACTGGTTTTTTATAAGTGGTATGGAGGCCTGCACCGCTCAATTTTACATCGCGTAACTCAGTTTTTCGTACAAGATCAAGCCAGTGTAACAATCTTGAAAACGATTGGCATCACTCAGGTTACTATTGGTGGCGACACCCGCTTTGATCGTGTAGCTGAAAATGCAGCCAGTCCTGCACAATTTCCTCTTGTAAAAGATTTCTGTTCAGAAAGTTTGGTTTTTGTAGCCGGAAGCACCTGGTCACCCGATGAAAACCTGCTTGTAGTAGTAATAAAAAAGTACCCAAACTGGAAATTCATCATTGCTCCTCACGAAATTAAACCAGAAAAAATAAAAACATTGGAAAGCCTCCTTCCAGCTGAAAGCTTTTTAAGATATTCTACTCTAAAAAATAACCCTCAGGCACATATATTCAGTACAAAGGATCAGGTATTGATCATCGACAACATAGGCATATTATCCTCTCTTTACCAGTACGGCCAAATTGCCTACGTTGGTGGAGGATTCGGTGTGGGCATACACAATACGCTGGAAGCAGCTGCTTTTGGCATCCCCGTACTATTCGGGCCCAATTATCAGAAGTTCCTTGAAGCTCGTACCCTGATTGAAAAGAAGGCAGGGTTCAGCATTAACACAGAAAATGAACTACTTGCAATCATGGAAGATTTTCAGGATGAAAGTTATCGAACACAAAGTGGGATGATTGCAAAAAACTATGTCATGCAAGGAAAGGGCGCTACAGCCACCATTCTATCCTACATGCATGAGCACGTTTTTCTTAGAAACAATTAGCTGGCAAAGCAAAACCCGTTTACACCGCTTGTTTTACCAACTTCTCCAACACATTAATCCATGCCGGATTGTCGTTTAAACTTTCCACTAACTGTAATCTCTCTCCACCAAGCGCCTTAAATTCAAGCCAGTACTCTTCGGAAATTTCATAAAGCGTTTCCAGACAATCCGCAACAAAAGCAGGACTAAAAACAAGGAGACTTTTCGTTCCACCCTTTCCCAGCTCATTAATTACTTCAGTAGTGTACGGTTTAACCCAAGGGTTTTTACCCAATCTCGACTGGAAAGAAATCGTATATTTTTCTTTCGGAATATTCAATTTAGCCGCTAGAAGCCGAGCAGTATGATGGCATTGAGCCGAGTAACAAAACTTATTCACATCGGTAAGAGAGGAACAGCAATCTGCAGATTTCAGACAATGACTTTTTGAATTATCAGTTTTTATTAGCTGACGTTGCGGTAAACCATGAAAGCTAAACAGGATATGATCAAAAGCTTCAGGTTGATATTTTAATGCGTTTGCTGCAAAAACATCAATCATTCCCGGTTCATCATGAAAAGAATTCAGAAACGAAATATCAGGAATGGCTTGCCATTTACTCACAATCTCCATCACTTTTTGATGGACAGATCCGGTAGAAGCCGAAGCGTATTGAGGAAACAAAGGAATCACCCGGATGCTCTTTACATCAGCAGCTTTTAGCTTATCCAGTGCCGATTGGATAGATGGATTCTGATACCGCATCCCCATTTCTACCTGATACTCCCCGCCCAATTGAGCCTGTAAGAGATCAGTCATCAGCTGCGTGTAATACAGCAAGGGAGAGCCTTTATCGCTCCACACCTTCTTATATATTTTAGCCGATTTAGGACCCCTGAAAGGAACAATAATCCCTTTAACCAGTAATGTTCGATTTAATTGGGGAATGTCAATCACCCGCTCATCCATTAAGAATTCGCCCAAATATCGTCGTACATCTTTTACCGAAGGGCTATCCGGAGTACCCAGATTGACCAATAAAACACCTTGTTTACTCATAAAGATTTGTAAAGCAAATATAGCGATTCTACTGATTTTTATTTCATCTGCCAAAGTTTCCACCAAGGAATTGCCGGCCATTCATGATGTTCATAATGATATCCAAAAAAGTAACAGGACAGAAAACCAACCAGGTGATTCTTCTCTAAAGTACTGGAATGATGCTTATTGTCGTGATCACCATGATGAGGAATCCAGGTGCCGAAAGTGAAGAGCTGCAATGTACTTAACAAAGCTGGTGCTACCCAAAACAACAACAGATTTGACTCTGGTACCCAGACATTTAACACATTAAAAGCAATGGCCATAAACACAATTTGCATAACGGACATATACTGTTTCATGAAACTAAAATACCAGCTCAGGTAAGTGCCATCATGATAGTCAGGATCCTGATCGGAATGCACATAGCGATGATGCTCATGATGTTTTTTAAGCAATTTTTTAAATGAAAAAGCAGCGTAAAGAGCGGTGCAAATCTGACCGATGATTGTATTAAATTTACTTGAAGAAGACACAGTTCCATGCATCGCATCGTGAGCAGTAATAAAGAGACCTGTATATAAATGCATTTGCACCAGAACCATCAGGTACACGAAGGGATTACTCCATGTAAAATTCCATCTCAATAAAAATACTAAAGAAATTAACCAGGCAGCAATCACTACTACTGCAACCAGTATTCCATAATTAGAGGCACGTTGCATAATTTGATGTATTATTAGAAACTTTCTAAAGTGCTTTTAACCTTTTCCATCAGCCACATCGGTGTGGAGGTTGCACCACAGATGCCAACTTTATCACCCTGACTAAAATTATCAATATCCAGATCCTCTGCTTGTGATATAAAGTATGTATTCGGATTATATTTCAAACACACTTCATATAACACCTTTCCATTCGATGATTTTTTGCCGGAGACGAATATGATCTTATCAAAGTTAGTTACAAAACTTTCCAAATCCTCATTTCTGTTCGATACCTGTCTGCAAATGGTGTCATTTGCTTTCACATCGTACCCACGGTTTATAAGTTCCTCTTTGATTTGATAAAATTTCTCGGTGCTTTTTGTAGTTTGGCTGTATAACGTAAATTTAGGAGGAAGATCAACATGATCCAACTCTGATAGGTCTTGAAACACCAATGCCTCATTGTTCGTTTGCCCTTGAAGACCAATCACTTCAGCATGTCCATGTTTACCAAAAATCAGTATAGGTTCCTTTTCTTCATGGGTAGTTTTAATCCTGTTTTGGAGTTTTAAAACAACCGGACAAGAGGCATCAATTAAGGTAATATTATTTTTAAGAGCAGTACGATAGGTATCAGGAGCCTCCCCATGTGCACGGATCAGCACTTTTTCACCTTGCAGGTTTTCCAGATCTTCATGTGCAATGATCTTAAGCCCTTTAGCCTTTAATCTCTCCACTTCTTCATCATTGTGCACAATATCACCCAGGCAGTATAAGTACCCGTCTTCGCGCAAAATTTCTTCTGCCATGTCTATAGCATACACTACGCCAAAGCAAAATCCCGAATTTCCGTCTATTGTTACCTGAAGATTATAGCTCATCATATATTAAACACAAAAATAAGAAATTGTTTCTGTTTGACAGCTAGCTTGTTGAATGTATATTGTTGGAACATTGAATACGTGATATTAAAAGATGTTTATTTGTTTGACTTACAGTTTTGTGACCAAAATACAACATGTATTTGGGGTTTTATAAAAGCTATTTACCATAAACAGACAACACCAGAAAGCAAAAGACAATTATCCAAATCTCGGAAAAACATACTGATAATACAGAAAGATTGAGACAGATAGGCTAAAGATTGATACTATAACTCAGTTCCGGCAAATTTCAACCTCCTATTTTTACCAGCTGAATAACCAGGATTAATAGATCACGGAAATACTACACACAAAGATGAAAAGATTCAATAAATTAAAGTACCTAAGCTTGTTGGGTTGCTTTTTCGCATCCGTCCAGAGTCAGGCTCAGGACAGGAAGGCCCCCTCCTATCCACTAATCACACACAATCCTAATTTTAGCATCTGGTCCAATACCGACGAGCTCAATGCATCCACTACCACCCACTGGACTGGCGCGGATCATTCACTTTTGGGCCTTATCAATGTAGACGGTAACATCTACCGCTTCATGGGCAAAGAAGAGGAAAATTATAAAACCGTACTTGGCACTTCAGACGAAGCGTCTTTTACGGTAAAGTACACGGAGACGTCTCCTCAGGGAGACTGGATGGCTAGCAGCTATACTGCCGGCGATTGGAAATCTGGATCAGCTCCTATAGGCGATGATGCCAAACAAGCAAAGACACTTTGGAAATCGAAAGACATTTGGGTAAGAAGGATTTTTAATGTTGCCAATCCGGCCAGTATTAATGATCTGTTGTTAAAGATAAACCATGATGACAACATCGAAGTGTATCTGAACGGCAAAAAGGTATATGAAAAAGAAGGCTGGACCAGTACTTTCCAGTATTACCCTATCCATAAGAGTGACCTGAAGATAGGTCAGAACGTGATCGCTATCCACCTGTCAAATAATGCCGGTGGCAGTCACCTGGACTTTGGTTTGGCAGACAAACAGAAGGATGAAGGGGCAAGGATTCAGCTTGCAAAACAGAAAAACGTAGAGGTAACCGCTACACAGACGATTTATGATTTTACTTGCGGTAAGGTAGATTTAAAACTGACCTTTACATCGCCTCTGCTCATGAATGATTTGGGACTACTGGCCCGCCCGGTATCTTACATCACATACACAGCGCAAGCCAATGATAAAAAAACTCACACAGTGAAGGTTTTTCTGAGCGCTTCGTCAAACATTGCGGTATACAAGCCTTCGCAGGTAGTTACTGCAAAAAAATACGCAACGCCTCAGTTGTCGATCCTCAAAGCGGGTACTGCAGAACAACCAATCCTGCAAAAGGCTTCTGATGATATGCGCATCGATTGGGGGTATTTCTATGTGGCTGCACCTAAATCCAGCAAGGCAATACAGTTCATCACCAGTGGTAGTACTGCTGCTGATGCTTTCAGGAAAGGTTCTTTAGCTTCTACCGTCTCCCGTGGCAAATCTCTTGCGCTGAATACAATTGTCCCTTTTGGAATGGTTGGCCAAAAACCGGTAGAGCACTTTGTTGAGCTAGGCTATGACGAGATTTATTCCATTCAGTATTTCAAGAAGAACCTGAGACCTTGGTGGAATACTTCCGGTAAGCAAACCATTGAAGGGCAGCTGACAGACGCTGCTAATCAATACAAGGGGGTGATGCAGAAATGTAAGGCCTTCGACAAAGCTGTATATGCGGATGCACTGAAGTCTGGTGGCAAAGAATATGCACACTTGTGCTTACTCGGCTACCGTCAGAGTATCGCAGCACATACCCTGGTAAAAAGTCCTGAGGGAGAAATCTTATGGTTATCTAAGGAAAACAACAGTGGCGGTTTCATCAATACTGTAGACGTTACTTATCCTTCTGCACCTCTCTATCTTATCTATAACCCAGCCTTGATGCAAGGTATGTTAAATGGTATTTTTTATTTCAGTGAAAGCGGCAAGTATCCGCACCCATGGGCCGCGCATGATTTAGGAACATATCCACTAGCTAATGGCCTAAATTACGGGGAGCCAATGCCTGTAGAGGAATCAGGCAACATGGTCATCCTTACAGCAGCGATTGCTAAGGCTCAAGGAAATGCAAACTATGCGAAAAAGCATTGGAAAACCCTGACAATCTGGACAGATTACCTAACAAAAGAGGGGCTGGATCCCAAAAAACAGTTGTGTACCGATGATTTTGCAGGTCACCTTGCAAGAAATGCGAACTTGTCTATAAAGGCCATTGTTGGCATCGCTTGCTATGCGCAAATGGCAGAGACCTTAGGTTATACTGAAACCGCTAAAAAATACAGAGCTATAGCTGAAAGTATGGTACCTAAGTGGATAGAAATGGCTGACGCAGGCGATCACTATGCACTTACTTTTGACGATAAGAACACCTGGAGCCAGAAGTATAATCTGGTCTGGGATAAAGTTTTAGACTTGAACTTGTTTCCGCAGAAGATCTATGATACGGAAATTAAATACTATCTAGAAAAACAGGCCAAATTCGGTATACCTCTGGACAGCAGAAAGGCTTATACAAAAAACGACTGGAACTTGTGGACAGCAACTTTTGCTCCAACGCAGGAAGAGTTTGATGCAATTGTAAAACCAATTTACAGGCACGCCATCGAAACGGAATCACGCGTTCCATTAAACGATTTCTACGATTCCAATACAGGGATACGTGATAACTTTAAAGCAAGAAGTGTGGTTGGTGGGTTCTATATGAAACTTTTCGCTGACAAGCTGAAAGGAAAATAGATCTGCATTCAACCCAACAGTTCTTTCAAATTATGAAGGAAATGGTTGGAATTTTTCAATATAAGATTCACAAATAAAAAAAGCCTTCAAAGTCAATGACTTTGAAGGCTTTTTTTATTGAGTACCTGCATGTGGTTTCACTCAAACACATCTTTAGCAACAAGGGACAGTTCATAATTTAATTCATGCTCCGGATAATAAATTCCTGTCTTTACAAAAAGCTCAACAGCTGTTTATAATCACTCAATTATGTATTTCCCTTTGCTCTCATACCTGCCTCTTGCAGTGCAGTAATGCGTTTGTTACTCTGAAATCAAATCATTTAAGCTTCATAAATCACTTTAATATTTAAAAAGTTAAAAAATATCAGTAATGTTATTAGATTTCCCAACTTCAATAATCCTGATAGTCTACAAATATAGATAATAAGAAAGAAAGCGAAAATCATAAATAAACTCCATACTTGACTATCTAATAACTTATATTCGCTAATATTTTTAGCCTAATTTATTAATATTATTATGTTTTCCCTTTATAATATAATTTCTGGTCTTACAACTGATGCCCCAACAACCGAAGACAAGTCCGTACTAGTTCAAAGATTTGCTACGGAATTAGGCTGGACACCTAGCTATTACCTTTCACCTTCCAATGAGGCCGATTATGTAAATATTCATTTAGTAGTTGAGCACGGATTAGAAAATACTGCTATTATTACTTTTTTAAAAACTTCGTATTCTGAATTGACAGAGAATAATAGAAGAGAATTGTTAAATATCTCCTATAACAACATGGTCGATTGGCATATTCATGTTGAGCAAAACCGAGTTTTGTACATCTACAATAGGTTCAATCCAATTGATAATATTGTTACTGAGCATGACTTTAAGAGAGATCAATATGATAAGTTAAGAAGTGAAGCCTTCGAAAAGATTATTGGGCAACGACCAAGCCCTAATATTCCGGCATTAGACGATTCGCTTATTAATACTATATCATATTGGAAACGTAATATATCAGCAGAGTTAAACAATGAAATATCCAATGAATCTTTATCATTATTATTTAATTCAATTATTTTCATTAGAGCTTTAGAGGACAATTTATCCAGATATAATGGTTTCGAAAATTCTAAACTCCTTTTAGAATCATGGAAAACTTGTATTGATTCAGAAAATTTCATCGCAGATGTATTTAAAACAACTCTTAGAACTCTTAATAAAGAAAATATTCCCGACTACCTAATAGATTTTGAAGGATTAAAAGTTTTTAATGCCATTAATAAGCAAAGCTTTTCATATTTACTTAATGACTTCTATACAAACCGTCATAACTCATTTTTTAAATATGATTTTTCTATAATGTCAATGCATGCTCTTAGCCGTATTTATGAAAAATATGTATCATTATTAAAACTTGAACTAACTTCTCAGCTTACAATTTTCCCTTCTTTACCTACAGAAGAGATAAATAAAGCTTATGGAGCTATTTATACTCCACAATATATAGCTCGCTTTTTTGCAAAGTATTTAAAAGAAAATTTATCACCTTTTGAATTTAAAAAAATCAAAGTTGCAGAACCTGCTGTTGGTTCCGGAATATTTTTACGATCTCTATTAGAACTAAAATGTGATCCGAGACAGGAAGGAATTTCGAATGAGCTAATCACACAAGCATTTCAAGATGTTTTGGGGCTTGATATTGACCCTAATGCTTGTAAAGCCGCTGAACTCTCTTTAGCATTATTACAACTTGTATTAACAAATGAATTTCCTAAAAAATTAAATATTTTATCTGTAGAAACTCTAGAGTATCTTTCTAAAAATCCTGAACAAAAAGAATCTTATGATGCTGTAATTTCAAATCCTCCTTTTATTTCTACAACAGGGCAGACAGAAGATATGAGAAAGCGTATTTCTGAATTTATGGGTTTAGGAGCAAAAGGGAGAATAGATAGCTTTATTGCTTTTATTAAAGTTGGATTAGAATTATTACGTCCAGGTGGATACGGACTTTATGTATTACCGCATAGTTTTCTGATATCTTCTAGTGGAGCCATGATGCGAGAAGAGCTTTCCAAGAACAGCTGGATTAAGTGCATAGCAGATCTTTCAGCTATACCTGTTTTTGAAAACACAGGTATATACGTTGTATTACTCATCTTTCAAAAGAAAACACAAAACCAAATAGTGCAACCTAATGCTACAATCGTAAAATGTCGAGATTTTGTTGGCAAGGCTTTGCAAGATGTACTAAGGCGTAATTTTAGCGAAACAGACTACTATAGTATTTATGAAGTAAATCAAGATTTGTTTAAAAATAAGGAATGGCACATACTTCCAAACAGTGAGATACTAATTGAATCAAAATTTAAAAAATTTAAACCTCTTTCTCATTTTCTAAACGTTAGACAAGGCTTTGTAACTGGTAACGATGATATCTTTATCATAGATAAAGAAGCTATTCCTGAAGGCGAAGAAGAAATATATGTGAGATATCTTCAAGATAAAAAAATGATGCGCTATTCTTTGCCGGATAGCGTAGATAAGTATTTATTTCACCCTTTTTCTGAAGATATAAAACTTGAATTAAATGAAATTGAAGACAATTACCCCATTACTTTTAAATATTTAATGGATAATAAGGATAAATTACAATCAAAAAAATCTTTCCAAAATGAAAATTGGTGGCGGCCACTTAGAACTAGGCAACCAGAACATATACTACGATCAAAAATTATCACGCCACATTTAACTATTACACCTAAGTTTTCATTTGATAGTACTGGAAAGTTTGCAGTTTCTCGATCACCTTATTTAATACCGAAATCAGATAATGTTGCAGAAGATGATTTATTACATTTCTTTTTGGCTGTATTAAATTCTACACCTTGCTATTGGTATATTTCTAATCACTCACATATATATAAAAAAGGATATACAATGGTAGAAGTTAAAACTTTGCAAATGACCCCTGTTCCTGACCCAGCATCCGTAGCACCTAATACAATGAAAAAGCTCCTTTCTCTTGTGAAAAAAAGATTAAGTTCTGTTGGATTAGATAGCTTGACTATTGAAAATGAGATAGATAATATTATGTGTGATCTATATGGGTTAAATAAGGATGACAAAAGCATTCTAGGCATATAATATGGCTCATACACCAAGGATAACTAGTTCGATTAATGATTTAAATGCTTTGAGAGGTAGTCAAATAATAAATCTACTAAAAGGAGTTGCTAGCAGAGGGAATAAAATTTTTTGCAATAACAGATCCATTGGAGGAAGAGCTTTTGTGATTTCAGTTTCTGATTCTGTAGAAACTGGAAACGAATTTACTACATGGCGCTTTAAAACCTACGTATCGCAATTTCATGCGATGTACTATGAAAAATGGATTCCTTTAGAAAATGATATCTATTTCCTTGAAAGGGCATATCTTCATATCTATAAAACTAAACAAACTAAATTTGAAGAAGAAGAATATATCCTTTTGCATTGTGATGTAAGTGAACCGGATGACGCGGAGCATGCGAAATATAAACAAAGCCCACACCTACATATCAAATCTGCAGAACATCCTTTACCACATGCACACATTGCGCTAAATAATTGTGATTTGAACACAACATTATCCTCTTTAGATAATTTGAATATTGCCCTTCAAAAATCAATAGAAATGATTGATAATCAAGTCTTATTAGAATTGACAAATTTTATTGACCAATAGTGAACTGATTTTATAATTTATTATTTTAATCATTTAGGACAAATTAACGTTAAATATACCTGAATACCCCATAAATATAAGTTGGAATTTAATTAATATAACTTTCATATTATAACAATGGAACCATCTATATCCCGGCCAGGAGTCAGCTATATAGGTGAACCGCTGCTCGCTCCTTATCGCTTCGCTGCACGCTCGCCTAAAACGTTGTTTTAAGGGAACCCAAAGCTGCAAAGTGCGAGTGAGCTGAAACCAAGCATCTATGGTTTTACCAAGCTGCCTCCTACTTGGTTCCCAAGCAATAGTACTGATGTCATTAAAAAAAGGGAAATTTAAACTAACCGATACAATTCATTTTCTTTACCCCAAAACCCGTAGCACAAGAAAGAAAACAAACTGCATGATAAACAAAGTAGCAGCAGCCACATTCTGCTTTCTAAAGTCCATTTTATAAAACAAGCCCAACAATAGCGCAGAGAAAACAAACCATACAACATAGTTTTGCATAGGAATAACAGCAGAATCCCAGCTCCAGTAATCAAATTGAATGGCAACAGGCTCAATTAGATAATCGAGCAGGGTAACCAATGAAGCTCCGATTAATAAAAAAAGATAGAAATTCCGAATACGGAGTGCCGACAATAGCATACCTGCAGAATATATAACCAAAATCCAGTTTACACCAATCATGAGAGGTGTACCGACTAATTTTATCCCTAATGTAGATCCGTAATGATATCTTCCAAAAACCAATCCGGTTCGTGTTCCAATTAACTCGATCATAAAACCGGCCATATATATCAGTAGAAAAAATAGCCAAAAGTGTTCTTTCTTTCCAGGCTGACTGATGATCATCAGCACCAACATGAGCAATAAATGATAAGGCACCAATGCTTTAAATAAATCAATCAAGGGGGCGTAAAGAAACCCACCAAGCCCTACTGTAAAAAACAGTACAACTAACCAGGCACAAATTCGTTGTGTTGTTTTCATTGTTTAATAGCCCTCCCCTTCCATGTTATTGTTTTGCTGAGGTATTTCTGCACAGAGAGAATGGCGATGAAAAGCAGTGTAGCCATTTGAAAGGGATGGAGCAACACGTTCCACAACACATGCTGTCCGCTTAATAAGGAGATCATAATACGACTTAAGATGATTAGCGTCATGGCAAACATAAATAAGGATACAGGGAGGTAGGAGGCAATGAACAGTGGACCAATCATTACCAACATCAAATAACAAATCAATCCTCCGATATTTTTATTGAAGCCTGCCAACAAATTTTTGCTGAATCCATTCACCCCCTCTTCATAGCTCTTATACATACGACATGAAATATATCCATTTGCCAGTAGTGCCTCGGCATTGTACCGGTACGTTTTAATCAATTTAATCAGTTCAATATCTTCCAGCACTTTGTCTTTCACTTGGGCATGCCAGGAATGGTGATGGTATAAAGCACTGTCAAACAGCATAAACTGACCACTTGCTGCTGCAAAAGCAGGGTTTTTAGAAATTCGCACCAATCGTAATGGGAGAAGATTGAGCAAAATGAAGTGCATGAGAGGAACAACCATCCTTTCGCCGATACTTCCCATAATCTGGTTGGTAAACAGACTTAAAAGGGCGAGCTTTCCTGCCTTCATCCGATGGATTACACTATTTATCAGCCCTTCCTTGATTTGCGTGTCGGCATCAATGAAGAGAAAATATTTCCCTTCGGCCAATTTTCCGAGCTGGTGACAGGCATAATTTTTCCCCAACCATCCTTCAGGTAGTTTATTTCCCTTGAATACTTTAAAACGATCGTCTTGCTGGGCATATGCCGTACATATATTAAAAGTGGCGTCAGTTGACTGATCATCAAGTATTAAAACTTCGAGATTTTGATAGGACTGATCACTGATGGATTGAAGTAAAGATTCAATGCGACCTTCCTCATTGCGCGCAGGTATCAATATAGACACCAGATCGGTGTATTTTCTTGATGATGACGGCAGTTTAGGGTTAGAGATAAAATTAAACAGGGTAACTGCGAATCGTATAATTAAGAAGAAAAAAATTATATAGAAAACAAGCATTGATTAAACGATAATACGGCTTTGCACTTGCCGCGAGTGTTCATAATGTTTATTATAGGCGCTTTTAATTAATTGCAGACTTGTAAACTCTGCTCCTTCCCAATTTTGCAGATAACTAGTTATAGTTGGTTTACGATTCTCAAAGTAATCAACGAAGGAAGCTGAAAAAACGTATTGAAAATTTTTGTTTGATGAATTTATCAGGTTCATCAGCCCTTTTTCAAAGATCACTTCCTTGACGGTACCTGAATGTAATTTGCCTTGTGGAAAGATAAGAACCAGATTATTGGGATCATTGAGCAGCTGACCGGCATACTCCAATGAACGAACCATACTGCGGGAATGTTTTTTCACAGGAAAGGCCCCCAAATACTTCAAGAACCATACCTTTTTGTAGTTCTCCTCGGTAACCATGACATAAAAGTTTTTCCGGTAATGGATCCGGTTAACCTGATACATCATAAACCCATCCCACCAGGAAAAATGATTAGCCAACAGCAAAATAGAACGATCTTTTTGAAAGGTTTCCCGATTATAGGAAAACTTTGAAAAATCTTTTTTAATGATCGAGCTGATATACCAGGTAAAGAATGATTTAACCAGTGACTTGTACATAGAATCAGGTTCAAGTCGGTAAGATAGCTGTTTTTGAAGTTTATTCCTAAAGTTTAAATTAGGTGCTCGAATTTTTCCCAAAAACCATCGTGCGGTAAAGGGGCAAGAATATCTACAGGCTCGTTTTTTACAGGGTGAATAAACTGGAGGCGACGGGCATGCAGGGCAATGGTTTTGCGTAAGCTTCCTCGGGGATAGCCATATTTATTGTCGCCTACAATTGGACAGTCCAGGGTGGATAATTGTACTCTGATTTGGTGTGGGCGACCTGTTAGAGGGTCTACTTCGATTAAATAATATCCTCCCATTTCGCCAATAAGCTTGTAGTTGAGTTCAGACCGGAGACTCCCCGGAACTTCTTCATTATAGGCTTTAGTAACGTTTTTTTGTGGGTTTTTAATGAGCCAGTGTACTAGGTTGCCTGACTCGGGAACCGGTCTGTTGCGTACAACGGCAAGGTAGGTTTTGTTCATCAGTCGGGACTTGAACAAGGCATTTACCCGCTCGAGCGCTTTACTGGTTCGTGCAAATAGAATCACTCCGCTTACGGGCCTGTCCAGCCGGTGCACAACCCCTAAAAAAGCCTTGTTAGGCTTATGGTATTTGATGGCAATGTATTTTGCAACCTTTTCATCCAGAGATTCGTCGCCGGTATCATCTACCTGAACAATATCGCCTGCCCTTTTATTCACCGCAACAAGATGGTTATCTTCAAATAAGATATCCTTCTCTGTGATATCATGATTGATATATAAATTATCAGTTTTACCCATTTGTTACCTTAATATTGCTCTTTCTCGTTGGGAAAGTCATTCGATTTCACATCACTAATATACGCCTTTACCGCACCATTCATTACCTCGTAAAGATTGGCATATTGACGGAGAAAACGGGGTTTAAAACCCTTGTTTAGTCCTAACATGTCATGGATAACGAGCACCTGTCCATCGCATGCATTTCCGGCACCAATACCAATAGTTGGAATTTTAACGCTTTCGGTTGCCTGAGCAGCCAGAGAAGCGGGTATTTTTTCTAATACGACAGCAAAACATCCCGATTCCTGTAAGACCTGAATATCTTTCATCAGCTTATAGGCTTCAGCTTCTTCTTTTGCTCTTACGGTGTAGGTGCCAAATTTATGAATGGATTGGGGAGTGAGTCCAAGGTGACCCATGACCGGAATTCCGGCAGTGATAATGCGCTCTACTGATTCTTTTATCTCTTCGCCACCTTCGAGTTTGACCGCATGTGCACCCGATTCCTTCATAATGCGAATGGCAGAATGAAGGGCCTCTTTGGAGTTGCCCTGGTAGGTTCCAAAAGGAAGATCGACTACCACCAGACAACGTGATGCTGCCCGCACGACAGAAGCGGCATGATAAATCATTTGATCAAGGGTGATTGGCAATGTGGTCTCATGTCCGGCCATTACGTTAGAAGCGGAGTCGCCTACGAGGATCACATCTATGCCTGCTTCATCCACAACCTTGGCCATGGAATAATCATAAGCAGTAAGCATGCTGATCTTTTCGCCCCTTGATTTCATCTCATGAAGGGTATTGGTGGTAATACGTTTTATCTGTGAATGCACTGACATCGTTTTGTCTGAATTACTAATATGCGCAAATGTAGAAAAGTATAGTGGATTAATTGTCAATTAATTTATACCTTTGACCCCTGTGAAAATTGAAGTGACCTACTTCAGTATGTTGTACTCTGAATCCGGAAAATCTTTCGGGAGTTTTAAGCTTTTTCATTTTTTTACCGATTTACTAAATCAGGGATATGCAGAGAAAGATTTTATTCTTGCTTACGGCCCCGGTGCAGAGAATCTCTATTATGAATGGACGAATGCGATATTAAACGAAAAGCAACAAATAAATTTATACGATATTAACTGACATGATCAACTACATCAAACTACCTGCTGTGCTCCTTTTAGAGGATGGAACGGTATACCACGGAAAGGCTGCCGGAAAGATTGGGACAACTACCGGGGAGATTTGTTTTAATACAGGTATGACCGGTTATCAGGAAATCTTTACGGATCCTTCCTACTTCGGCCAGATAATGGTTACGACCAATGCCCATATTGGAAATTATGGAGTAAATTCGGAAGAAATTGAATCGGGTGATATCAAGATTGCTGGATTGGTTTGTAAGAATTTCAATATCGCTTACAGCCGGAAACAATCGGACAAGTCTATTCAGGATTATTTTCAGGAAGAGAATGTTGTAGGTATTTCAGATGTGGATACCCGTTCATTGGTTCGTCACATTCGTGATAAAGGAGCAATGAATGCGATCATATCATCAGAAGTGCTGGACATTGAAGAACTAAAAAAGATGCTTGCAGCGATTCCATCAATGGATGGGTTGGAGCTTGCTTCGCTGGTAAGTACGAAAGAGCCGTATTACTACGGAAATGAAGGGGCCAAACATCGCGTGGCTGTTCTTGATCTGGGTGTTAAAAAGAATATTCTGCGCAACTTTGATCATCGTGATGTATATGCTAAAGTATTTCCGGCAAAGACTTCTTTTGAAGAAATGGAAAAATGGGCACCGGACGGATATTTTATCTCTAATGGCCCCGGCGATCCTTCTTCTATGCCTTATGCCATAGAAACGGTTAAAAAAGCATTGTCGGCTGATAAGCCTTTATTTGGTATTTGTCTGGGACATCAGTTACTGGCACTTGCTAATGACATCCGCACAATGAAAATGTTTAATGGTCACCGTGGTTTAAATCATCCGGTTAAAAATATTATTATTGATCATTGCGAAGTAACTTCACAGAATCATGGATTCGGTGTGGTTCAGGAAGATGTTCGCAATTCGGATTTGGTAGAGATCACCCATTTGAATCTGAACGATAATTCAATTGAAGGAATTCGCGTGAAAGGTAAAAAGGCGTTTTCGGTACAGTATCACCCTGAATCGTCTCCTGGTCCGCATGATTCACGCTATCTGTTTGATCAGTTTATAGATTCGATGATTCCGAAATCGGTAAGCTAATAACAAAACCCGCTGATGTAAGATCGGCGGGTTTTATTGTTTAAAATCACTATTTTTTGTAATATATGTTATTATCGGTGTTTTAAAAAACACTACTTTTGCGATTAATCCAGCTTAATGCGTAAGCTACGCAGATAACAATATAACCAAATCAGGTAAATAAAACTTATAAAAAAAATCAAATGAGCTTAATTTTAGATGTACATGCCCGCCAGATTCTTGACTCAAGGGGTAATCCGACAGTTGAAGTAGATGTAATTACTGAAAATGGTGCTATGGGACGCGCAGCGGTACCTTCAGGAGCCTCTACTGGTCAGTTTGAAGCGATTGAATTACGTGACAATGATAAAAGCAAATACATGGGTAAAGGCGTTTTAAACGCAGTTAACAATGTAAATGAAAAATTAGCCAAAGAATTACAAGGTATCGACGTTTTTGAACAAAACGTAATTGATAAATTGATGAATGAAATTGATGGAACAGACAATAAAGGTTCTATCGGTGCAAACGCAATTCTTGGTGTATCTCTTGCCGTGGCTAAAGCAGCAGCAATTGAAAGCCGTCAACCACTTTACCGTTATGTTGGTGGTGTAAATGCAAACACACTTCCTATTCCGATGATGAACATCATGAATGGTGGTGCTCATGCTGATAACAAGATCGATTTTCAGGAATTTATGATCATGCCGGTTGGTGCTGATACTTTTTCTGAAGCGTTGAGAATGGGTACTGAAGTATTCCATACTTTAAAATCAGTTCTAAAGAAAAAAGGTTATTCTACTAACGTAGGTGACGAAGGTGGATTCGCTCCGGAAATACAGAGCAATGAAGAAGCTATTGAAACTGTAATTAGTGCAATCGAAGCTGCAGGTTACAAACCAGGTGAAGATATCTTTATCTCTATGGATGCTGCTAGTTCTGAAATGTTCGACGAAGCTACACAGACTTATAGCTTTTACAAATCAAACCCGGGTAAAACATTCAGCAGTGACGATATGGTTGCTTACTGGGCTGAATGGGCTGCTAAATACCCTATTCTTTCTATTGAAGATGGTTTAGCTGAAACGGATTGGGCTGGTTGGGAAAAATTAACTCAGGCTTTAGGTAAGAAAATTCAGTTAGTAGGTGATGATTTGTTCGTTACTAACGTAAAATTCCTTCAAAGAGGTATTGATACTAACGTAGCTAACTCTATCCTGGTAAAGGTGAATCAAATCGGTTCTTTATCTGAAACTATCAACGCGGTTACAATGGCACAGAATAGTGGGTACACTACTGTAATGAGTCACCGTTCTGGAGAAACTGAAGATGTAACTATTGCTGATCTTGCTGTAGCACTTAACTGTGGTCAGATCAAAACTGGTTCTGCTTCACGTTCTGACAGGATTGCAAAATACAATCAGTTGATCCGTATCGAAGAAGAATTAGGTGCTTCTGCACGTTTCATCGGAAGAGACTTTAAGTTTCTAAAGAAGTAAAATCAGTAAAGTACTGATTTTTAAAATTATAATCTATAAATTAAGCATCCCGTATGGTTTTCATACGGGATGTTTCTATATTTGTAGGTCATGAAGCGAATATTAAATCTGTTCAGTAATAAATACTTTCTTTCTGCACTAGTATTTGCAGGGTGGATGTTATTTTTTGATCGGAATGATCTGATATCGCAGTATGACTACAGAACAGAATTAAGCAAACTTCAGGAAGAAAAGGATTTTTATACGATTGAAATTGAACGTGTAAAAAAGACGTTGGGTGAGTTGACTTCTGACCAGGGTATGCTTGAGAAATTCGCACGTGAAAAATACCTCATGAAAAAAGAAAATGAGGATGTTTATGTGATTATTCCGGAAAGTCCGAAAGAGAAATAGGTATTTCTATTTAACCTTATTTAAATTGAACCATTTATTTAAGATATTCTTTACACTTATAATAGCATTGCTGCTGTCTGGAAAACAATTGGTTATCGCGCAAAATACGGCTAATCCGCAACAAGATGTTATCATTCTGGATAATAACACGCCTATAAAAAGGAACACTTCTCTCAATTACATAGGAGAAATAAAGGGTCGATCTTATATTAAGGTTGTTTTGAATCCTTCTGTGGTAGATGATTTAAAATCCAATTCATCAAATAATATTATTTTAGTAAAAGGAACTTGTTATGAAGCGGCATCGGGTAATACCTTTATTATGGACGGCGACTTTAATACACAAACCAGAATCTGGCATCTGAAATGCGTAAATAGCAAAAGGCAGACGATTTATACTTTTCAGGGGAGGGAGAATTATGAAGGGACTATCGAAGGGTCTTTTAAAGCAAGACGAGGAAGTTTAGCTTTTTATCTTTTTAAAAAGGATAATTACAATTCGTTGTAAAGTGCTAATTTTGTTGATTGGGGACTAGTTTGAGGGGAGAGAATTCAGGGTAGGCTTTCTTTTTTGATAACTCTTTGTAGCGTTAATTATATGTTATAAATCTCCGCTTCGCTTTCTTAGAAACCATTCGAGGAATAGGAATGCGAGGATAAGGAAAAATAATGCTTTTTTATTAATGAGTTCGGTGTAGCTTGAATCAGCGTAAGAAATTGTTTTGACCATCTCGCTTTTGTTGATAGTATTAGCTAGTTGATCCAATTGACCGGGATAAAACAGTTCTGCCCCACTCTCTTTTGAAAGCTGTCTTAAAAGTTGATGATTGGCTTTGGTTTCTTGAAGCTCCAGTTGATTTTCTGTGATCAGGATCCGGCCTTCGGCTGCATGTGACTTATTCCCTAACTTAGTTTTTGCCTGATAAACATATTCGCCGACTGGCAAAAAACCTGCGTCTAATGTATATGACTTATTTATTCTGGAAAACAGAAATGAAAACACCTGCTTTTTACTATTGCTGATCGTAATGGACACATCGGGACTATTTATAAGCTCGTAGGCGTCATTATAAAGTTCAGCATTCAATATAACCCGCTCATTCTCATTAAAGGTTTTCTGAGCGGTGTATACCCTGAATTTTCGTTTATCTGCATCGGCTAACAGGTACTGTACAGACTTGCGGAGTAACTGATCGATACTAACCGTGTTTCCATAGGTATAAAATGACTGTAATCGCCATTTCCAAATCCCTTCTGCGGCAAGCACAGCAATCTGTGGTTTCGTATCGACTGAAAAACTTAAAAGTGGATTTGTAGCCGGGTTTCCACCTTGCTGAGAAAGCAGGTCGACATGATTTCCTTTAAATTGAGCGTTAGAAAAAGGAATTGAAAGCGGGCCATATTGCTTGAGCTGATCTTTTAAACTGTCAGCCATTACAAAAGAAGAAAATGAAGGATTTAAAACAGCAGTAATTTCTTTTAATTGGCCGCTAGAATTAAGCTTCAGCAGATTTTGAAGATTGGAAAACTGATTTAGATTACTCTGAGCACCTAAAATAAAGAAAATTGGTTTATCCTTAATTTGGTTCATCAAATTACCCACAGTCCGATTAAGAGCGGGTAGCTGATGCAAAATGATCAGATCAGTTTCTTTAAACGCGCTATTGTTGATCGTCTGAGCGTATTCAACCTGTACTTCAAAGCTTTTATTTGTTTCAAGTGCTTGTTTAATGGCACTAATATCGGGATGCGGCGAGTTGGCTACGAGGAGAATATTTTTCTTTGAATCCTCTATCCTGACGTAAAAATCCTGCTGGTTATTATTTTTAGATATTTCGTTATTTACCGGATCGATTGCTACGGTATACTTTTTAAGTCCAGGTTTATCGGAAGGAAGGGTTAACGGAATATTAATTTGATAATCATTGGAATTGATATTGAGATCCTTCCTGAATAACATTTTCTTGTTGCTTCGAACAGTAATACGACTTTTCAAACCTTTGCTTTGATAGGCTGCCGCCTGAATTTCTATTTGAAAACCATTGCCTGATTGAACGGTTTCATTATAATTTACGTTTGCAATTGAAAGATCTTTCTTGGGAACAGTATCTCCGATGGCTACACTATATATTGGCGCTTTAATTGAAAGTGCCGGCTCCTGAGGATCTCCTCCCTGATTATATAGACCATCACTCGCAAGTATTATAGCTCCAATGTTTCTTCCCGCATATTGATTCCGGATATAGGTGAAGAAAGATGATATATCCGTACTTTTATCGCGAAAGCTGAGCTTGTAACCTGGTCGTGTAGTGCTCCCTAGCAGTAGTGTATCTATTTCGTATTTTTGAGACAGGCTCTTATAGAACTTGTCCATTTGCTTTTGATAATTTGCAAATTGGAATCCGGCAGGTGCTGAATTTTTGAGAGAAGCGGAGTTATCCTGAACAAGTATTAGGACAGGTTTTTCAAGTTTAAAACTATTGAGCTTAAGGAGAGGGGCAAAAATGAGAAAGGTGATGAGCGAGACACTAATTGTCCGGAGTGAAAAATAAACGTATTGAGGGATCTCTGGGGTCGTCCGCTTTTTACCATACAATAGGTACGCATATCCTAACCCTACGAGGATACTGATCAATAACCATAAAAAATGAAGTGTATTAAATTCCAAAGGCAAATAAAATAGCATATTTACTACTATGTAAATATGCTATTTTTAATTCGAATTATGACATACTTCCGTTAACTGGAAGGGCCTGACCAATGTAAGAATTAACTGTTTTAAATTTCTATAAATACATGTCTCCGTCAACCGAAAGAACCTGACCTAAATAAAAATAAATTACTATTATTTTAGATTAAGACATGCCCCCGTCAACCGAAAGAACATGACCTAAATAAAAACAAATTATTATTATTTTAGATTAAGACATGCCCCCGTCAACCGAAAGAACCTGACCAGTAAGGTAAGCACTTAGGTCAGATGCAAGAAACAGACAGGCATTAGCCACATCTTCGGTTTCACCTGCACGTTTTAGAGGGATATTCTGCTCCCAAGCTGCCACAACCTTGGGATCAAGGACCTCAGTCATTTCCGTTTTGATGAAACCCGGAGCAACCACATTTGTACGTATATTTCTAGAACCAAGCTCTTTGGCCATAGATTTAGAAAAGCCAATAATACCTGCTTTAGATGCGGAATAGTTTCCTTGTCCTGCATTACCCTGAATTCCGACAACTGAACTCATGTTGATAAATACACCTTTGCGATTCTTCATCATGATCTTCGAAGCGGCTTTTGTAATGTTGAACACAGATTTTAAGTTCACTTCAAGCACATCATCCCACTGCTGTTCAGTCATACGCATCAATAAACCATCTTTTGTGATTCCAGCGTTGTTTACTACAATATCGATGGTGCCAAAATCGGCAACTACATCATTTATAAGTTGTTCGGCCTGATCAAATTTTGAAGCATCGGAACGATACCCCTTAATTATAGTGCCGCCCAGCAGTAGCTCCTGCTCGAGAGCAAGTCCTTTTTCTACTGATGACAAATACGTAAATGCAACATTGGCACCATGTTCAGCAAATTTTTCAGCTATTTTACGGCCAATACCTTTTGAAGCACCCGTAATGAGCGCAGTTTTTCCTTCAAGTAACTTCATAAAAACTAATTTTAACAGGGGTGAAGTTAAAGTTTTTTTTAATTACTTTGAATCAGGTACAAAAGCCATCGACACGGAGTTTACGCAATGACGGGTGTCTTTATCTGTAAAACCTTCATTTAGAAATACGTGGCCCAAATGAGCACCACATTTTGCGCATTCGATTTCTGTACGTTGTCCATCAATATCAGGGATCCTTTTAACAGCACCTTTAATTTCATCGTCGAAACTAGGCCATCCGCAATGGGAATCAAATTTAGTTTCTGAACGATACAGCGGAGCATTACATCTTCTACAGATATAAGTTCCTTTAGCCGTATTATTTAAGAGTTTACCTGTACCCGGATATTCAGTTCCTTTACTTACAATAACACGCTCTTCTTCGGCCGTTAATTTATTATAATTCATATTTTTATTTTCATTAAATGTTTTAATATTTTCTTGCTTAACAGGTTTTTTATCCTGTCCACAAGAACTAAGCGCAACAAACAAAAGACTGCTAACAACAAGAATTACTTTCATAGTGTCCATATAACGAAATTATTATTCGTATTAATATACGGGTTACAACAGCTAATAGTTTTCTAAGCCGAATAAATGGATTATTTATTTAATTTTACACTTCAATTAATAATACTTCATTTTTAAAAAAGGTTTAACTAGTTTATCCAAAACTCAAAAAACCAAATACATCAATAAACAGCAATATTTTTGCCTTAACAATTTCATTAAACAGCATGGTCTTAACCAGAACTACTTTTTTACACCAATATATCTCTGTTAAAATAATTCTATGAAGCAGAAAAATCCCTGCTCAAGCTACTTTTAGAACAGCACGATCCTATCTAAAATAATTCTATAGGGCAAAAAGATGCCTGCTTAAATTACTTTTTTTAACAGCATGATCTATGCTAAAACAAATCTATTTAGCAGAAAGATGCGTACTCAAGCTAATTTTTAAACAGCGAAAACTCTGCTTAAACAATTGTTTTGAACAGAAAGATGCCTGTTCAAATTACTTTTTTAACAGCAAAGCCTTTGCTTAAATAATTATTAATGAAAATAACTTTTCTTGTTGTAGGCAAAACTGAAGATAGCTACATAAATGAAGGAATCAACAAATATTTAAAAAGGCTTAAACACTACGTTAAATTTGAGCTTGTTGAGATACCAGAATTAAAGAATACGAAGAACCTTAGAGAAGATCAGCAGAAGACAAAAGAAGCAGAACTAATCATGAAAGCACTTAGTCAGTCTGATCACGTAATTTTACTGGATGAAAAGGGCGATGAATTCACCTCTTCTCAATTCGCACAATTTATTAATAAAAAAATGATTGGTGGAATTCAGAACCTCGTGTTTATTGTAGGAGGACCTTATGGTTTTGATGAAAGTATATATAAAATAGCCCAGGGAAAAACATCTTTGTCCAGAATGACGTTTTCACATCAGATGGTTCGTTTATTTTTTATAGAACAGTTATACAGGACGTTTACTATTTTAAAAGGGGAACCATATCATCATGAATAAACAATACAGCTATGCCATTTAAAACACGAAATTATCGATATAAAGGAGGGAATTCAGAGTCTGAACGAAAGAACTTTTGGATTTTTATTGTGATAGGTATTCTTATAGGTGCCTCAATTATGTATTTTTTCTAACTAACAACCAGGCTATTTAATTCATCAGAACCACCATTCATAAACAGAATATACTTTTGAGCGACCTCTAATAGTAATAAAAGCCAAAAATGTATCCTTAATCAAAATCATTATTCATAAACAGAATACGCTTTTGAGCGACCTCTAATAGTAATAAAAAGTCAATAAAAAACGGCAATATTCATATAGAATATTGCCGTTTTTTAGATAACCAAATGATTGCCTTGAACCTAATTTCAGACAACATAGAGCACAAATCGAACAATTATATAGCTCCTTTGCCCCCTTTTTTTAAATTACTCTGCAGGCTTCTCCGTTTCTGCTAATGCGGAAGCAGGAGCTGCAGCTGGCTCTTCATCAAACAAAGGCATTTCCTTAATAAGTGAATACCAAGTTAGAATTTTCTTCATATCAGAAGCATAAACCTTTTCCTCATCATGATCAGGTGCAACTTCTCTAAAATAAGCCCGTAAAATTTTACCATCAGATTTTGAATCCGGCGGTGTAGAGTCACTTGTTTTAATTCGTTCCAGAATATCAATTAATTTCAGGTCAGTGTTCTCACCGAAAATTGTAATGTCCTCTAGTGTTGCTAACTTTGATGCAGATATACTGACAACAAGTTTAGTTTTCAGTCCATCCAGACTCTCCAGAATAAAACCATTTTTATTCTTACCAATAACTTTGTATAATCCCGGTTTGCCCGAAACAGATACCAGACCTCTTAAATTCATGCTTAACTAGTTTTCTTCTAATACTTCAACGCTCAAAATCTTATCACCTGCACGAATTGCATCAACAACATCTACATTTTCAACTACTTTGCCAAAGCAAGTATGATTTCTATCTAAATGAGCAGTATTATTACGGCTATGACAGATAAAAAACTGAGAACTACCTGTATCACGGCCTGCATGAGCCATGGAAAGTACACCACGTTCATGGTACTGATTTTCGCCAGTTAACTCACATTTGATCTGAATACCTGATCCACCTGCGCCTGTGCCTGTTGGATCGCCTCCCTGAATAACAAAATCAGGTATAACCCGATGGAAAGTTACCCCATTATAAAAACCTTCTTTAGAAAGTTTTAAGAAGTTCGCTACTGTGTTAGGAGCATCTTTATCGTAGAACTCTACGGTCATATCGCCCTTTTCGGTTTTTATAATTGCTTTACTCATGATTTCAAATTTAAACGGCAAAGTTAATTATTTCATTTAGATTTAATAGATTAAAGCTTTTTACTACAATCTTATTACGCTATGCTTAGGTTAACTTTTATAAGTCTTCTTATTTTGATGTCAGTAAGGTCACATGCAGCATCTTTGCTTATCCCAATGGATGAGGATCAAAAGGACCACCTTAAAGCTTATGGATTAACGTACTGGACGATAAAGAATGGACTTGAAGCAAGCTGGCTGCTTAATTACAAGGGCGGAAGTTTTCTTATACCTTACTCGGAACCTGCAGAAAAAGAATGTAAAATCAGGGGAGTTACTTATCAGGTCATTACAGATGCAGCAGTAAATACAATTTTAAATCAAATCACAGATAACCAGTCCAATACCGAGATAGTTAAACTGGAGAAAGCCCCCAAGATGGCCGTATATTCTCCTAAAAATAAGCTTCCTTGGGATGATGCAGTAACTTTAGTTCTAAAGTACGCAGAAATACCCTATGATGTTGTTTATGATGAAGAAGTACTGAAAGGCGACTTATCAAAATATGATTGGCTACATCTTCATCATGAAGATTTTACAGGGCAATATGGTCGATTTTGGTCAACCTTCCGCATAGCACAATGGTATATTGACGACGTTAAATTTCAAGAGTCCACAGCAAAGAAACTTGGTTATAAAAAAGTATCACAAATGAAACTGGAGGTAGCTAAAACCATACGTAACTTTTGTGCTGGAGGAGGATTCCTCTTTGCGATGTGTTCAGGAACGGAAAGTTTCGACGTAGCATTAGCCGCTGATGGAATAGATATTTGCGAAACGATGTTTGATGGAGACCCAGCTGATCAGCATGCACAACAGAAACTGGACTTTAGCAAGACCTTTGCTTTTCAAAACTTTAAGCTGGACTTGAATCCCTATAATTATGAATTCTCTGACATTGATGCGACTAGTACCCGAAACCTCGATCGCACAGACGACTTCTTTACCTTATTTGACTTCTCAGCAAAATGGGATATTGTACCTACGATGCTGACACAAAACCACGACAAAGTAATTAAAGGGTTTATGGGCCAAACTACTGCATTCCGGAAGTCTCTACTGAAATCCGATGTCCTGGTGCTTGGCGAAACTAAATCTGCAAATGAAGCCCGCTATATCCATGGAGAGTTCGGTAAAGGACAATGGACATTTTATGGAGGGCATGATCCGGAAGATTATCAGCATGCTGTAGGAGATCCACCAACAGATTTGAGCCTTTACCCCAATTCACCAGGTTACCGTCTTATCTTAAATAACGTATTATTCCCAGCTGCAAAAAAGAAAAAACAAAAGACCTGATTTAGTCGTAAAAACTCCAGCTTACACCTAATTTAAATAAGGAATTAGGCATAGGGTAACGATTAACTGTATAATAACCCTTAGACAAAAGGCCTTGATTTGCATAATCATAGCGTACAAATATGTTCGCTCTTCGCAATGCAAAACGTGCCCACACATCTACTATTGGGTATGATGCGTACTTTACATTGTATCCATTATAAAACTGGCTTACGTTGATGGCATAAGAAGATGCAGTGTAAGGCGTATTCATACGCACATCAAAACCTATATCACCAGATAATGCCTTTTTAAAATAAGTATTTGAAAAATAAAAACTGTTGTATGTATAAAATTCGGGGGTACTTAAAAGATCTTGATAGTCCGTTTTTTGATATACAACATAATTTTCCATATTAAATTTCCCAACCTTGAAACTCTTACTCAGCGTAAGCTTCAGCAAATTTATATCACTATTCATTTGAAGAGGTTCAATCTCGTTAACAAAAGGGGTTTCAGCCAAATATAAATAATCAGTTACCAGGAAATATTCAGCCTTAGCCTGCAGCTTAAACTTAGAATTCAGGTAAGCAAAAGAAAGATTGTTGATTTTAGTTTTATCAAAGCTATTTGACCACTGATGATAAGTATAGTTCAGCCTGTCAAAAAATTGCTCAGGCGATTTGTTTTGCGAATAAGCACCTAAGATAATCTTACCAACTGAGCGGCTTAACCTAATTTGTGCTTTTGCATCATATAAATAATCTCCGGCATTACGACCTTGGGCAATCTGCTGTACATTCGCATTCAGAGATATCCGGTCACTAAACCTGTAGCCTGCATTTGCCTTCAACATAATATTCTGAAAAGACGTTGAAAACCCCATCTGATCATACCAGTACAAATCATGCTGAATTCCAAGATCAAGTTTAACCTCATTTTTAAGAAAACTGACTGATCGTCCCCTTAAGTAAAAGCTGTACATAAACTCATTTCGCAAGTTCCTTATATGCGTGGAATCCTGTACTAAATCAATCTCCGAATTTAAATCAGGAAAAACGTTATAGGTATCAGCTTCCTTTTTATAAAACTTGTACTGCTCAGCAGAGTAAAGCAATGAATGAGAAACCCTTTGTGTGGGCAAAATTTTGGAATCAGCATTTTTTCCAGTGGTATCAATTCGACCGAGATAATAGAACTGCTTTAAAAAAAATGATTTTTGATTATATGTCTGCCTGGTCGGGTCACTGGTATTATTCAGCTTTACTGATTCCTCCTGGGCTCCAAGTGTGTTGGTAGAATTAAATATATCATTACTGACCATTGACCCATTTTCTTCTGTTTTCAATGTGTTAAACAGGCCATTGACTAGAATATTATACCGCTTAGTTGGTGATTCATACCAGCTGAATATCGCTGCATTTAAGTGGTCCGAATTCTGATTTCGATAAATTCCTCTTGCTCCAATCCTGAAATAATTTCCCCCTATATTCCAATTCGGTTTAATATTCTGCGAGTGAATGACCTTAAAAACCTGTTCTGTGGTACTTCCATTTACATAATACAAGGAAGTAAAGGGAGTCCTGGCCCGGTAATACTTGATCGAATCCTGGGTCAGCTTATACCGATCCATCGAATGAAATCCAGCATCAAACCCAATAGATTTAGAAGGATCAAACAGCAGATCATTATAGGGCAACCCTAAATTTCCTAAATTAGCCGTAGGAGCCTCCGGCTGATTCATTATATTATAATTCTGAAAATGACGCAAAGTGGTGTCGATCGGTTCAGTTTGCGTGCTATCTTTTAGCAAATCAAGATTTGTATAACGAATATAAGTAGCGTTAAAAATCACCGTATCTCTTCCGCCCTCTTCAATTTTACGAAGCGAATCAAGTTCAGCATCTGCAGTTCTTGGAGTAGCAGGTGGCCTAACTTGCGCCATTGCCACATTGTTACCAAATAAGAATAGACCTAACAGAACAGTTAAAATATATTTCATTAAAATTTCGTCGTTATAAAAAACTAAGCAATTCTTTTAATATTAAAGTCATTTTAGGCTCAGCCTCTTGTGCAACCCGCACTATTTCTTCCAGAGATACAGGTTCTAGTGCATGCAAAAAACCTTCATCAGTAATTACAGAGACAGCAAAAACCGGTAGTCCCATATGTTTAGCTACAATTACTTCAGGAACTGTACTCATTCCCACTGCATCACCACCAATCATCCTTAGATACTTGTATTCCGCTTTAGTTTCTAAATTTGGACCCAGAACAGATACGTAAACGCCCTTATGGCATCTTATGTTATTTGCCAAAGCAATTTCTAATCCTTTAATTATTAGATTACGATCATAAGGCTCATTCATATCCGGGAAACGGGGACCAAAATTATCCCAGTTTCTTCCCCTCAATGGATTGTCACCAAGAAGATTTATATGATCTTCAATAATCATAAGGTCACCCTTTTTGATATCTTCATTTAAGGACCCACTCGCATTTGAAACAAAAAGGTGAGCAATCCCCAGCATTTTCATCACCCTTACCGGAAACGTAATCTGCTGCATAGAATATCCTTCATAATAATGCAAACGGCCTTGCATGGCGACCACCCTCTTTCCATTTAATAAACCAAAGATTAACCGGCCAGAATGAAACTCCACTGTAGAAATCGGAAAGTCAGGAATATTCGAGTACATTAATTTCTGATGCACGTCAATTTCATTCGCCAATCCGCCTAATCCCGTTCCAAGAATAATTCCTATTTCAGGTTGAAAATCACCTATTCTCTTTTTTATATATTCAGTTGTACTATAAATGCTGTTTAACATATTTACGTATTATAGAATTAAAATACTCATTATCAATAGGATGAATCTCAGCATGTATAGGAATACAATAAACAGGTAGCTCTTCTAAAATTCCATGAAGACTTACAGACCTTAAACGCTGAACATCTTTTTCAGTCGTAATTATAATTTTTCTATGTCCAGCATCCATACTAAAATCCTCTGCAAGTTTACTAATATTTTTCCGGCTGAAAGGGTGATGATCAGGGTAATCATAATGCCTGATCTTACCTCTCACAGATGCCAGTTTATCCAGTAAAGGCATCGGATTAGCAATTCCGGTTAGCAAATAAATGGTATATGAATTATCAAGGGAGGCTAAAGCCATGTTGTCTCCATGATATAGGGGCAACAAATCTCCATACTTCAAATAAGAAAAGAAAACCTGTTGATGCTGAAAAGGTTTTACCCTATTTATAGCACGCTTCCGATCTTCATCAGAAATAGCCTCCGGACTTTTAGTAATAACTAGAATATCAGCCCTTTTCCTTCCCATAAAAGGCTCTCTCAAATTCCCCGCAGGTAAAACAATAAATGGACTATCCAAACTGGTATAGTCAAAAAGCAGCAAACTTAGACCAGGAACAACTGCTCTATGCTGAAAAGCATCATCCAAAATAATTACATCATGATTATCCTGAAGTTGTTCTATACCATACACCCTTTTCTCACAAACAGCAACTGTAATAGCAGGAAATTTCTTTTTAAACTGCAAAGGCTCATCCCCCACCTGTAAAGTAGAATCATCAGATGAAACCAGCCTATATCCTTTTGTCGTTCTTCCATATCCACGGCTCAGCACAGCAACACGATATTTTTTACTGAGCAACCGAATGATATATTCGGCCATTGGACTTTTTCCAGCCCCTCCAATCGCCAGGTTGCCGATACTGATAACTGAAACATCAAATCGTCTCGAGGAAAATAACCCGGTTTGGTAAGCAAAGTTCCTAATTATACCTATTAACCCGTACAGACAGGAAAAGGGAAGCAAAAACAGTCGCAGATATTGCATGTGCAAAAGTAAAAAATAGACCGTTAATTTTTTAAGATTGCTTCAGCAACTTGCTTACCATTTACTAAAGCCGCCTCCACTGTACCTCCATGTGGCCCCTCATACATAGATTCACCCGCAAAATAAAGCGTTTCTTCAACTGGCACCTTTAAAATCGCTTTAGATTCCGCACCAAGTAGAGTAGCAAAACCGTACCCGCCCCTTGAAAAGGGATTCGTATTCCAGTTGAAAATATAATACCCTTTAACTTGTTCAAAGAGAGATTCATTACTCATTCCAAAAACCGAAGAAAGAGAATTTACGGCTTCATCCATTAACTGCTTGTCTGTATAGTCATTTAAGGCTTCCGCTTTCGGACCAGCAATCCATCCACTTAATACAGGCACAGTATTGGGTTCATGCAACCACCAGGTTGGAATTGTTTTATCTGAAAATAAAAAACACGTATCAGGACTTACCATGCTAGTCCAAAAAGCAGACTTAAAACGGATCACAATCTTAATTACTTCACCAAAACCCATGAGTTTAACTGCATTCGAGCGCAAAGGAAGTGGAGGGTTAAACAAAACAGAGCCCGCACGACCATCTTTTATGCGAAGTACACCTGGAGGGATAGTTAGGATCAGTTTATTAGCCGTATAACACTCTCTATTTGAAGTAAGTACTTCCACGAAACCCTTATTCCACCTGATATGAGTAACCACTTTGTGCAGCAAAACAGAACAACCCGCCTCTTGACATTGGGCCGCTAAAAAATCAATCAATTTTCCATAACCGGCATCCACACGATATTGCGGTCCCTCTTTTGACCATTCATTGCGCAAAGAAAACATGCTAACAGTATATGGATCAGCAGCATCATAGCCTTGTGCAAAACGTAAAACTTCACCTCTTAAACCGATATATTTCTCATCATCAAAATAATTTTCAAGAAAATCAACCAAGGTCTGGTCACTTTTCAACAAGTTTAGCTCTTTCATAAACTCATCCCAATAACTTTTTCTATCCGGATCATTTACCTCAACACCCCCAATCAATTTTACGCCTTTCTGTTCCATCTGCGTGTAAGTCAAACCCGCCTCCTTTAAGAGATCAATGGTAACAGGTAAGTCCCCGTGAATAAATTCAGCACCCAATGATATTGGAACAGGCCATTCCGGATCATTAATATCAAGGACACGGCCCCCAACTCGAGCACCTGCCTCCAGAACAACAACCTTTTTTCCTGCTGATGATAATAAACGTGCCGCTAACAGCCCCGCTGCTCCTGCACCAATGATAAGAATTTGAGAATGAGCCATATTTTACATTAAAGCTAAGAAAACCCTACCTCTTTTCAAACAATTCTTAAAGAGTAAAAAAAATTCACCGACAAAAAAACAGTATTAACCGAGAAGTTCCTTTAACCCGCCTAATTATCATTCCAGAGCAATAAAAACGCATATATCTTTGATTCAACAAACAAGGCAAACAAAAATATCAAACAAAAAAAACAAGATCATGAAAACTATTTCAACCCTAACGGTAGCACTCTTAATCATCACATCTTTCCACGCATCAGCCAATGAAAATAAAGGAAAGACCAGTATTAGCCTACCATCTCCAATCGTAACCAGCCCAGAAGATGTAAATACAAAAGAACTTGAAGAATTAAAAAGCGACTTTACATTTCGTTTAACAAATAATCCAGAATTAAATCAGGAAGACTTGAACGTTAAGGAACTTGAAAATTTAAAAAGCAGCTTTACTTTTCGTTTACCAAGTATTACGGAATTAAATCAAGAAGATCTGGACATCAAAGAAATTGAGCAGCTTAAAGTACAAGCCCCTGAGATGGTATGGGGATCACCTTCCGACATTGACACTGCTGCATGTTACGTGATACAGAATTTTAATGAAACGAAAACTTTAAAGAGGCATATGGAAAAGATCATGGTCCCATGACTATTTATGGTTATGTTCAACCTCTCCATCCTCAATTCCCAATGAGATGAGCAAGGCATATCATTACAATGCGAATCGAATGTGGATTTTCAATGTAGGGAATCTTAAAACAGCTAAAGATGGAAAACCAGTTTACTGGCAATCTACCAAAAATTATATTCAACATAGGCAAACCGACAGAAACAACATTTAGAATTTATTTACTGGATCCAGGTTTGGTAATTAGTCAAATTGAAGTGCAAGTGATATAAATTTAAACATCGCTTTTTACTGATGCTACATACTCGGAAGGAGTCATTCCAAATTGCTTGATAAAGCTTCTTCCGAATTGCGCCTGCGAACTAAAGCCAGTGACCGATGCGATTTTCAGAATTTTATAATTCCCCTCTGCCAAAAGCACTGCTGCTTGTTTCAATCGAGTTATATTAATCAATTCATGCGGCGACAGGTTAGATATTGCTTTTGTTTTCCGGTACAATGTAGGTCTGCTCATGTTCATACTATCAGCTAAATAGTCGACATCAAGAGCCCTTTTATCTATATTCTTAACAATGATGTCATTCAGTTTTTCCAGAAAAGCTTCATCAGCTTTATTATAAGCCATACTCTTCACATGCAATAAAGGGGAATGAGCAAAATAATTTTTAATATTATCCCTACTTGCTAACAAATTTGAAATTTGCACTAACAAATGATCCGGAGAAAAAGGTTTTTCCAAATAGGCATCCGCACCTACCTCCAACCCTTCTATTTTAGATTGAAGGGTATTTTTAGCCGTTAACAATACCATAGGAATATGCGTATATTCAATATTTTCCTTCACCGCCTTACATAATTCCAGCCCATCCAGTTCAGGCATCATGATATCACTAATGATCAAGTGAACACTTTTTTCTTTCAGAACAGCAAGCGCTTTTTTTCCATTACTCACCTGAATTACATTAAATTCTTTAATTATATTCGCTATAAATGCTCTGATCTCTACATTATCTTCCACCAACAAAATTGTTGGTCTATCAAGATCACTGTTCTGTAACGGAATGTCATTTTCGACAAGCTTTTCATCTTTACTTATAATAAATTCTTGAGCATGATGCCTTGGTAAGGTCAAAATAAAGGTATTCCAGTATGCATCATCATTCCTTATCGCCAAGGTGCCTTCATGAAGTTCCGCTAGTGCACGTGCAAGTGGCAAACCTAAACCAGTTCCTATCTGGTTTATATTACTATTCATCCTGAAAAATGGTTCAAAAATCTTTTCATGAATACTTGGTGGTATCAAATTCCCATCACTTTTAACTTCAATTGTAAATACATGATCATCTGCTACTAAAAATATAGAAATCGCACTTTTCGCATATTTAAAAGCATTATCAACCAAATTACTAAGTATTTTATTAAGCGCCTCCGGATCAGCATAGACATTTAATGGCCCTTTCGGCAAATCAAAATTAAGCTTCAGCTTTTTTTCATCAGTCGCCAGCTTATACCTAAGGCAGTTTTCTTCCAATAACTCCAGCACATTGATTTCTACAAAAGACAAACTAAAACCTTTAATTTCAGTCTTCCTAAAATCCAGTAATTGATTCGTTAGTTCAATTAATCGGTTTGTGTTCTTCTTCATGATTACCAAATTCTCAGTGATAGAAGGTTCATCTTTCGATTTCTTTATTATCTCTTCCAACGGACCATTGATCAATGTCAGTGGCGTTCTTATTTCATGTGTGATATAGGTAAAGAAGTTGATTTTTGCTTGATACAATTCCTTTTCCTTTTTAGATTCCCATAACTCATTCCTTTGATTATTCTGTCTTTTAATCCGATGATGGTAATATCTTATCCCATAAAAAATCATGAACGCTACTACCAATCCGTAAAATATAAAAGCAACCGGACTAGCCCATAAAGGTGGCTTAATAACTATTTTCAGCTCAGTAATCCGGTCATTCCAAACACCACTACTATTAGCCGCTTTCAACATAAAAACGTAAGTACCCGGAAAAAGATCAGTAAAATACACTTTTCTATTCGTCTTAATATAAGTCCAGTTTTCATCAAGCCCCTTCATTTTAAAGGAATAGGATGTCATTTCCGGAGCTGTAAACCCTAAGGCTGCAAAATCAATATTAAAAGTTGATTGGTTATAGTTTAAGGTTACTTCATTGGTAAAATTGATAGACCTGTCTAGTGGCGAATCCCTACCACTGATGGAAAGTTCTTTGTTGTGCACCTGAAAACCGGTAATATAAACTGGCGGCATAAATTTATCAGCAGTAAACTGTTCTGGCTGAAAACGAATAAGGCCTTTTACACTCCCAAAATACATTCTTCCTTTTTGATCCTTGAATGCCGAACTATAATTAAATTGGTCATTCAATAGACCATTCGATTTGGTATACGACTTCAATTTATTTGTACCCGGATTAAAATGCACTAAACCGCGCGACGTGCTGATCCAAAGATCATTCCCTTTGCCTTCCAGAATCTTATAGAATACATTAGACAGGAAACCACTTTTAACGTTGTACCTGGTAAAATTTTTATCTCTTTCATTTAACAGACAAAGACCATTCTCCGTAGCTACCCAAATATTGTTTTTAGTATCCTGATATACACTATTAATATCATCGCTGCTTAAGCTTTTTTTATCATGCTCATTATACTTATATCCACCTGACCGACCACTTTTTAAATTAAAGAAATATAAACCATCTCTTAAAGTACCTGCCCATATGGTGCCAGTATTATCTTCTAATAGAGCAGAATAATGGAAATTACCCGGTACTTCATTGATCAAAGCAAAATCATTACTTGATTTGTTATAACGATATAGTCCTGATCCGGTGCCAACTAAAATTTCACCTGCTTTTGTTTTCAGTAGACTTTCCACAAAATTGCTTTTTAAAGCATTAACTGCAGTTCCTGCACGGTAGCGTCTGATAACCTTTGACGTTTTTATATCCAGTACATCCAATCCCTGATCAAAAGTACCCACCCATAATTCATTATTTACAGCTAGCAACGCATGAATATTTGTATGCGAAATACTTGTTGATTTTCCTGTAGGAAGAAAATGTTCGAAGGTTTCTGTTTTAGGATTAAATTTATTCAAACCAGCGTCCTCAGTTCCTATCCATACATTTCCAGTCCTGTCTTCACAAATTTCCCTTACAGCATAACCGCTGAGTCCCTTATTTCCCTTTTGAGGAATGAATTTATCAAAATAAGTATACGGTTTAGGAAGATAGTTCAACCCTCCGAAATAAGTTCCAGCCCAAACTCCTCCTTCTTTATCTTTAGTTAAAGTATAAATAGCATTATCAGAAATTGAATACGAATAGTTCAATTTATTTCGCAGATTAAGGTATTTACCGCTTTTTATATTATAAGTATATATTCCAGATTCAGTTGCAATCCAATACTCATTATTTCGAACTTCTATAAAATCCCTTGCATAGATAGCTGTTCGATCGGCATTAGTTATTAGTACATCTTTATAACTTAAAGTTTTGAGATCAAATAATTTAACTCCTTGATTGGAAGTCCCTATGAGTAGAAAGCCCTTCCTCGTATCATATATCTTTTCAATCCAATGTGTTAACGCTGGCCTGGATTTATAAAAAACATTAAACCCTTTAATCGTATTATTTGCGGGATTAATTTTTTGAATAAAGCCATCAGTGGTAGAGATCCATATCTGATCATTTTCTGTAATGGCTATGGAAGTAATTGCCGAATGTACTCTTTGATTATATGTAATTACTTTATTTGTTTCCCCGATATACCGGTAGAGCGTGGCACCTCCTATAAACCAAACATTGCCCCGCTTGTCCGTTTTTATATCCCTGATATCTTTATTTTTCGAAGACGCAATAAGGGTAAAAGTCTCCTTTAAGGGGTTGTACTTGTATAGGCCTCTTAATGTCCCCACCCACATATTCTCATCTGGATCTTCAAATAAGCTATGTATAAAGTTACTACCTATACTTCCAGCGTTGTCAGGGTCATTCCTGAAAATTTTAAAAACATAACCGTCATATCTATTTAATCCATCTTTAGTTCCAAACCACAGAAAACCTTTTTTATCCTGTAAGCTGCACATCACTGAATTATACGACAGCCCATTTTCAACCTGATAACGCCTAAAGTTGTAAGACTGACCGGAAGCCAAAGATGCTGTGCCCAAAAGCAGGCATATTATAAATAGAAACTTGTCCAAATTGATATAGTATAAATTGGTTCTTGGCCTGTAAATGTAAATCTATTCCGTTGGATATAGCTTATTTTCTGACCGAATAGATCTACGCCAGATATCTATTTCATTAATCTTCCAAATTCTAATATCAGAAATATGCACCAATGGTGCAAATTCCCAATATCCCCTTAATTTAAGGCCTAATTGAGACAATTTGAATAAAATTTGAACTGATTTATCAGTCACTTATTCATTATTTAGCCTTTCAATTATGCTGCTATAGATAATTGAACTAACTCAACATAAATACTAAATTGCATGAAAAAACTACTACCTCAGCGGCAGGGATTCACTTCCTGTCTAAAGTTCTTTAACAAAAGGAACTTTAAGGGTCCTAAGACCTGTTTTATTTTTTGTTCATTACTTTTCTTATTTTGTAGCTCAAGCGCATTTGCTCAAGTTGCCGTAACAGGCACGGTTACCGCTAATACTGAACCCTTAATAGGTGTTGGAGTGCACATAAAAGGCACTACTATTTCATCTATGACCGATAAAAATGGCAAGTATAGCCTAACCGTACCCAATCCCGCATCGTCAGTGCTGGTATTTACTTATATTGGCTTTATCACTCGGGAATTACCCTTAAAAAACAGGCCTGTTTTAAATGTAAATTTAGTAGAGACAGCAACTAATTTGAATGAGGTTGTTGTAGTGGGCTACGGTTCTCAACGAAAAAAGGACTTAACAGGAGCCATCTCTATTGTAAAGACTGGCGACATACAAAAGAGACAAGCTACAACTGTAGCTGAGTCCCTGCAAGGCCTGGCCACAGGTATCCGCGTTAGAGGTGGAGGACAACCTGGTTCTGAGGCACAAATCCAAATCAGGGGTTTAAAAAACTTTTCTGGTACCAACCCTTTATATGTAGTAGATGGATTAGTAACCAGTGCAAATCGCGATTTTAATTCAGCGGATATTGAATCCATTCAAATCCTAAAGGATGCCTCTGCTGCCGCAATTTATGGTTCCAGAGCGGCCAATGGTGTGATCATCATCACCACAAAACAAGGACGTGAAGGTCCAATGAAAATTGCATTTTCCGGAAAAAGCAGCGTACAAACCATGCCCAGATATGATCTGGCAGAAACTGAAGAGTTTAGCAGGCTGAATTACATGGCTTATGATAATTCAAATACGCCCAGACAAAACCTGGATCTAGATATCAATACAAACTGGCAGGATGAGACCTTCAGAACTGGAAACACGCAAGACTATAACATGAGCTTTTCAGGAGCCAACAAAGATGGTAGTTATTATGTGTCAGGTGGTTATTTCAAAAACAAAGGAACGGTAATAAGTACCGATTTCAACAGGTTAAATTTCAGAGTTAACACGAAAGGAACAAAAGGAATCTTTACCATAGGTGAAAATCTGGCCATCAGTAATGCAAAAAACAATGAAATGTCGGGCAATCCCATTATTGATGTATTCCGTATGCTGCCTACTATTCCCGTTTACGACGCTTCTCATGCGGGTGGCTACGGTTATGGAGATGAAGCTAAGGCCCGTACCTTTGGCACCAACCCTGTAGCTATCGCCGATCTTGAGGACCGTATCAATGAAAATTTAAGACTCAGAGGTAATCTGTATACAGAATTACAACTGCTGCCTTCACTAAAATACCGATTTAATTTAGGATATGAAACCAGTAACGACCATTATAGCTATCTGAGGAAAGATGGGTCATGGACCCTCAACCAGTCATATGATCCTGCTATCATCAATCAAAATCGGGGACAGTCTTCTACTGTACTTGCTGAAAACACATTGACATTTAATGAAAAATTCGGGCAACATGCCTTCAATGTTATTGCCGGACAATCCTACCAAAAGGACAATTATGCTCAGCTCTGGGGAACTAAACGTAATATTTTAGCCAATCCTTCAGGTGGCTATTACGATGTGCTCGACCAAGGCAATGAGCCTCAAACCGGGGGATACAAAAACCGGGTAGATCTAATTTCCTACTTTGGACGTTTTGAATACAATTATGCCGATAGGTATTTACTGAATGGCGTTTTTAGAACTGATGGGGTATCAAGATTTGGAGTAGATAATAAGTTTGGTGCATTTCCTTCGATTTCCGGTGCATGGCGTATCAGTCAGGAAAAATTCTTTAAAGCATCATGGATTGATGATCTTAAGCTAAGAGCAAATTACGGAACGCTTGGAAGTAGCAACATCGGGCCATATGATTACATTGCCTTTATAAACACCTTCTCTACGATCCCAATGGGTCAGAGTCAAACTATTCAACAGGGTTCAACTCAGGTAAAACTTTCAAATGAAGATCTGCGCTGGGAAGAAGTAACACAGCAGAATTACGGTTTTGATGCTGCTTTTTTAAAAAATAAGCTGACGGTAACAGCAGAATATTTTATATCAAAGACAAAAGATGTATTAATAGAATACCCTTTACTTATTTCAACAGGAAATGATGGGGGAAATCCTTTTGTCAATGGTGCCACACTCGGCAACCGAGGATTTGAACTTACTACTACTTACCAGGACAATTCCCGATTGTTTAAGTATAACATCACTGCCAATTTTACCACATTGAATAACAAAGTTATCAACCTGGGATATAACAAAAACAGAACCTTTGTCGGAAATACAGTTACTGAAGTTGGTAGCCCTATTGGTATGTGGTACATGCTGCAGACTGACGGCCTGTTTCAGAATACCAATGATGTATCCAATTATAAAAATTCGCAAGGCGTAGTTGTGCAACCAGGTGCCATGCCCGGAGATATTCGCTTTAAAGACAATAATGATGACGGTGCAATTACCAACGCAGACAAGGTTGTCGTTGGAAGCCCTTGGGCCGATTACGAAATGGGGTTAAATTTTGGAGCCTCTTACAAAGGCTTTGAATTTACAATGGACTGGTTTGGTTCTTTTGGTTCCACTGTTTTCAATGGTCCCAAAAGTGTGCTGAATATGTTCTCCGATAACTCAAATTACCTGGCGGGAGTACAGCCATGGACACCAGAAAACCCGAATACTGATGTGCCTCGTGCCTATTATGGTAGCACCATAAATTCAAGAGGTGATACCGATCGTTGGTTAGAAGACGGAAGTTTTGCCCGTTTAAAATACATTGGCATTTCCTACAACATCCCTAAAAAACTGATGAGCAAAATAAGTTTCAGCAATGCACAAATCACCCTTTCAGCACAAAATCTGATCACCATTACTAAATACACAGGTCTTGATCCTGAATTCAGTAACTCAAGTATTTTTGAGAAAGGTTATGATTTTGGTGCATTCCCAAATCTAAGAACAGTTTCCCTTGGTCTACAATTCGGCTTTTAATTTTAGAGACATGAAAAATATAATCTCCATACTAATCCTCATAAGTATCCTTATGTCGGTTCCTTCCTGCAAAAAAGATTTATTAAATCAGGATAATCCAAATACCCTTACAGTAGAACAGTTCTGGAAAACCGAAAGTGATGCACAGAAGGGTGTCAACGCAATCTATGCCATGTCGTTCCAATCTGGAAGCTGGGCCAGGTGGATTTATTTCAGACTGGATCTTACCTCTGATGAAGGGTTTAGCAATAGTCCCTGGGCGGAACTTGCAGACTGGACGCGTTTTCAATATATCAATTATAATTTCTGGGAAGGTAACGTAAATACCTATCGTGATACCTACAAAGCAATTTTCAGATGCAACCAGGTATTAACATATGTACCTGAAATACCCTTTACAGATGAGACTAAAAAAACACAAACATTAGCCCAGGCAAAGTTTCTAAGAGCCTTTTATTACTACTATGCCGCCATACTATGGGAGAATTTCCCTATCGTCACCGAACTTCAGAATCCAACAGATTTGCCAAATAAAAGTACTTTGAGTGAAGTTTGGTCACAGGTTGAAAAAGACTTAATTGAAGCAAGTGCTGATTTACCAGAACAATGGGCTTCAAGTGAAGTAGGTAGACCTACAAAAGGGGCAGCACAAGCACTTTTGGGAAAAGCATACATGCAACAGCACAAATGGAATGAAGCAAAGACCGCATTCGATTACTTGGTCACTGGAGCAGGAAAAGGCTATTATGGTTTAGTGAATTACCAGGATAATTTCAGGGCAGAAAACGAAAACAATAAAGAGTCTGTATTCGAGATTCAATTTTCAGATGCGAATAAAACAGCTGAAGGCGATGGTCCAAGCTCAAATATGGGAAGTAATAGAAGTCAGTTTTTTGCACCAAGAAGTATTGGCTGGTCCGATGGTCAGGCAAGAAACTGGATTATAGCTGAATTTAAGAAAGAAAAGACCATTAATGGACAGATCGATCCTCGCTTACGATACACCCTATTTTATCCAGGACTCGAGGCAGACTTTGGAGATAAAACCTATGGTAGAAGTTGGGCGTGGAATGCCGATGAAGCATGGTTTAAAAAATATTCCCGTGATTACATGCGTAACAATGAGGATTATTTTAATCAGATTAACAACCGTGTGATCCGCTATGCTGATGTGTTGCTCATGTATGCGGAGGCCTTAAATGAGTTAGGAAGCACCGCTCAAGCCTATCAATATGTAAACACGGTACGTACCCGCGCTAATTTAGCCGGTCTTGCTCTTGCTTATCCAGCGATCGGCACAAACAAAGATCTATTCAGAGAACGACTTAAAACAGAAAGGTCACTTGAGCTGTGCGGAGAAAGTGTAAGATGGGCAGATTTAAAGCGTTGGGGAGATCTCGACACTCAGGAGGGTGTAAATAAAGTGGCACTCCGTGACCCGGATTTTAAGAACTTTGTAGTAGGCAAAAACATCAGGCTTCCTTTGCCACAGGTTGAAGTAGAGAACAACACCAACCTGGTTCAAAATCCTAATTATTAGTTGCAACCTTAAATAAACTCCGGCAAATGAAGATCGAAATAATAAAAGCGCTAATTACAAAGAGCAGAATCATCAGAATAATAGGTATATGCATGCCCTTAGTATTGTTCTCCTCTTTTGGATGCAGTAAAAAGCCCACTGAAACACCGGTTCCTGTAAAAGAACCTGAGGCAGGGATTCAAATCCACTGGGATCAAAGCACGCTTAAAAAAGTTTCATCTTCTGCTGCCGGAGAAAAGTATTGCGGTTATGCACGGATCATTCAACTGCAAGATCAATCGTTATTAGCCATTTATGAGGCGGACGGTAGTATTGTAAGTGTAAAAAGTAATGATCTCGGAGCTACATGGTCTTTGCCAGTATCAATAGCACCCCGCAATGATGGAATAAATATGACCGTTCCTGATTTATTAGAATTGAAAGATCACACTTTACTCGCTTGTTACAATGCAAGGCCCTACCAAATTTCCCCAACAAGGAGATTTGGTATCAGAACTAAAAAGAGTGTAGATGGCGGTTTAACCTGGAGCGATGAACAATTGCTTTATGAAGCCGGATATCAATTCGAGAATGGATGTTGGGAACCTTCTGCGATACAATTACCAACAGGGGAAATACAGCTATTCTTTGCCAATGAGGGCAATTTTCCAAATTCCAACGAACAAAACATCGCCCTTTTAAGGTCTTTGGACAACGGAGTAACCTGGACCAAAACACCAGAGATTGTGAGCTTCAGAGCAGGAAAAAGAGATGGCATGCCCGTACCACTAATTTTAAAAAATGGTAAAGACATTGTGATCGCTATAGAAGATAACGGATTGATCGATTTCAAACCATATATCATCAGGAACTCCATTCTGGACAACTGGGCTACAACTGTAGATGCGTCAAGCATTTACAGAACTTATGCATTAGCAGATAAGATTAATAATACCATTTATGCAGGAGCACCTTATATCAGGCAATTACAAACAGGCGAAACCATACTATCTTACCAGGGAACGGAAGGCCGGGGAAATACAATAGACTTTCCAGATATGAAGGTGGTTATTGGTGACGATCAGGCCAAAAATTTTAACCGAAAAACCGTTCCCTTTATTATCCCTCTGAACAAATCATGCCTATGGAATAGCCTCAGTGTATTGAGTGACAATACAGTTTTGGCTGTCACCAGCACGAATGCCTACTCAAACTCCACAGAAGTGTGGATCATAAAGGGTACGGTAACATCCAATTAAACAAAAAAACCTAGCCGATGCAATTCATCAAGATCAACATTATTTTATTCATCACCATCCTGTTCCTTCAAGGTTGCTCTGAAAAAAAAGAAGTAACAAATACATCCCGTGCTATTTGGACTAAAGAAAAAGCCAATGAGTGGTATAGCAAACAAGGCTGGCTTGTAGGCGCTAACTTCATCCCCAGCACAGCCATAAACCAGTTAGAAATGTGGCAGGCAGAAACGTTTGATACCCTTACTATTAATAAGGAGTTAGGCTGGGCAGCATCCTTAGGAATGAATACAGTACGCGTATACCTGCAGGATCAGCTTTATGAACAAGATTCTATAGGCTTATATAAACGCATCAATACCTTTCTTAACATAGCAGATCGTCATCATATCAAGCCCATTCTGGTTATATTCGATTCTTGCTGGGATCCGTTTCCAAAGCTTGGCAAACAAAGAGAGCCTATTCCTTTTAAACATAATTCAGGCTGGGTACAAAGCCCAGGGCAGATTGCACTTAAAGATTCTACGACTCATCCAAGACTAGAGGCCTATGTAAAAGGAGTAATTGCAAAGTTTTCTACTGACAAACGTATCTTAGCTTGGGATATATGGAATGAACCGGATAACATGACCGGTCCGTCTTACGAAAAAGTAGAAATCGCCAATAAAGTAGATTTAGTGATCCCCTTAATGAAAAAAGCATTTATATGGGCACGTGCTGTAAATCCTTCACAACCCCTTACTTCAGCAATATGGGTGGGAGATTGGTCGACACACGCAAAAATGAAACCTATAGAAAAAATGCAAATAGAGCAGTCTGACATCATCACCTTCCACAATTATGATAGTCCGGCAGAATTTGAGAAACGAATCAAATTGCTGCAACGGTATGGTCGCCCTATTCTATGTACCGAATACATGGCGCGCCCTAATGGAAGTACCTTTGCAGGATTTCTACCCGTTGCAAAAAAGTATAATGTAGGAATGTTCAATTGGGGTTTTGTAAATGGCAAAACACAAACCATCTTTCCATGGGATAGCTGGATTAAAAACTATACGACTGAGCCTCCTTTGTGGTTCCATGACATTTTCAGAAAAGATGGAACACCTTACAAGCAAGACGAAGTTGATTTAATCAGATCGCTGACCAGCAAAACTAATCTTGTAAATCAGCATTAGAAACAGTATTATTAACATTAAAAAATAGCTAATGCGCATCAATCTCCATTATAAATTATTCCTGCTTCTACTCGTATCCGTGATAACAGTAAGAGCTGAAACGATAATCCCTGACAAAAAACCCACCTCCAAAGACACCCTTTTCCTGGCTGATCCTACCATATTTTCTGACCATGGAAAATACTATTTGTACGGAACAAGCAGTGATGAAGGATTCCTGGTGTATGAATCAACCGACCTGACTCATTGGAAAGGGCCAGCCGGCCGTAATAATGGATTTGCCCTAAGCAAGGGAGAATCTTTTGGCGACAAAGGTTTTTGGGCGCCACAAGTTTTCAAACATAATAACACCTATTATATGGCTTATACGGCCAATGAACAAATAGCCATAGCTACGAGCGACAGTCCATTAGGCCCATTCAAACAAAAGAATCTAAAGCCACTTTCCGGTACAGGAAATCAAATAGATCCTTTTATTTTCTTTGATCAAGATGGGAAATGCTATTTATACCATGTAAAGCTTCAGGAAGGAAACCGGATCTATGTATCAGAAATGAAGCCTGATCTTTCGGATGTACTACTCGAAAAAACAAAGGAATGCATTACCGGGATTGAACCTTGGGAAAACACAGAAAAAACGAAATGGGCAGTTACAGAAGGTCCTACTGTACTGCGACACAAAGATCTTTATTATTTGATCTACTCAGCCAATGATTTCAGAAATAAGGATTATGCAGTAGGTTATGCCACATCCAAATCACCAATGGGCCCATGGAAAAAATACAGCGGCAACCCAATTATCAGCAGGTCAACTATTCATTATAACGGCACCGGACACGGTGATTTATTTAAAGACCACTCCGGAAATTACCGGTATGTCATGCATACACATAACTCTGCAGAAAAAGTCTCTCCCCGATCTACGGGAATAATCAATATGAAATTTATAAAAAACGGGAACAATGAAGATGTATTGGTTGCCGATAAGTTGAGCTTTAAACATTTATTAAAGTAATAAACAATAAATTCATGTAAGTAATGCTAGTGCACAAGAGTCTCTATAAAACTTTTAAAGTAACAAGCTCAATTGTCTCCGCGATGCGGAGACAATTGAGCTTGTTAGACGACTGGTCCATCAACTTCCTGCTCCAGGCCAATCCGGCTGACCTTCAAGATCTCAAACTCCTGTATTCCGCCAGGCATTTCCCACTTTGTAATTGACCCTTTTCGGTAGCCAAGTAAAGCTATGGCGATAGGTGAAAATACAGACACTTTTTTCTTTCTGACGTCCGCTGAAGCAGGCAATACGATTTGAAATATAAAATTTTGCCTGCTTTGGCGTTCCTGAACATGTACGACAGAATTCAGGCCTATAGCGTCGCCAGGAAGTTCATCTTCTTTTACCACCTGAGCGGACGCTAATTGGGACAAAAGATTCTTCTTATTAAAATCTGTTAAAATGGATTCCTGCAGATATTTTCTTAAGATGTCCAGCTCTCGCTGAATCAGGATCAATGGTTGTGTGTTCATATTTTAATTGTTAAATTGATAAAAGGACAAACGGGCTGAAAAATTTAATTGAGATGTACGTACAAAGGCATGGATCTTTCTTGTCCCATTTGGCAGAAAATTTCACTCAGTGATAAAATTTCGATTGCATTGATCCTTCTAAAGAAATCAGCAGGATCTGCATCAGACAAGTGCTCGTATCCACATTGCTGCATGAGCGTTCGATTGGCCTCAACTGTATTGCGCTGAAAATTAGCTAACCGTACGCTTGGAGATGAGGAACGCCGCATTAATTTCTGTTGAAGCAGGCCATTTTCCATTAAGGCGCCCGCCGCACTAAAACAAGCATCAGCACCTAAAGCGCATAGTCGTAAAATATCATATTCAGAAAGGATAACTCCAGTTGCCATTACTTTAGTCTGAATTCCGTAACCAAGAAACAGGTTTTTAGCTGTAAATACAGCCTCAAAGAAACGCTGATCATCGGCTTTGTGCAGCAAACGGTTAAGCACCCATGACTCCTCTATGTTGATAAAGTCCAGGCATATATCAGCAGAAGCCATTGATCTTACCAATAAGTCGATCGTCTCCTTTGCTGGGTTCAAAACATGAATCCCTACTGGCTTACCGCCAGAACAAACCTGGAGTTTGCTAACAAGAGCAAAGATCGCACGTTCATTTAACACGCTTTGATGGTCAGCGTTTTGCGTCGATTGGAGCCGTAATTCAATCATCTTGACATACGGTTTGCAGGCGATCGTCTTCAGCAGGCCTTCATTAATTGAACAATCAGGATTCCTTAAAGCAATATCACCGTAACTGATCTGCCAGATGATATCACCGCCTCCCCTAACTAATTCAGGTGTAAGGCCCTTTTCACCCGAATTTACTGCACAACTGCATATGTTAGCAGCCTGTGAGACGGCGTGAACGCTTGCTTTCTTCATCGCCCCCCTGTCCAGCGCGCCGAAATTGAACACACTTAAACTATAAGGAAGCAGGCAATGCGCAGTGCCAACCTCGACTCTTAAATCAAGTGGACTAAGAGACATGAAGGCCGGGTGGGTCTGCAAATATTCAAACCCTGGATCGTGCTTATTTAACAAATTATTATCCACTACCATTGTCTCCACGCTTTTTGAGCGGCGGATAAGAAGCTGCTGCTCCCTTTTTGTCAATTCAGTAGTCGTCCCATGAACTGTTGTGAACAGTCGTGTAATCTTTCGGGGAATAAAGGAAAAAAGATCTTTCAACCAATGGCCGAACGGATAATTCATTAAAGTGCTGTTTCTACGCCGTGACAAGTCGTGCAAATAATACTGAAAACAAGAAAGCACAATCCCCAATCCAATCAGCAAGTGATTGTTGATGATGACTGCGACAACGACTAAACCGATATTTAAAATAAAAAGTAAGATAAAAGCAAGACCAATACCAGATCTGAACTGAAATTTTTTCATAAAGCAACAATTAAAATTTGGAAAAATAGATAATTGATGACTGGCCCCAAACCTGGATATACCTTTGGGGCTTACTTTACAAAGTCCTTGCTGGTAGTTTGGGCGTAATAGCCGAAATGAAAATGTACAGGTACAAACAAGCAATACAAGACGAGGGACGTTTGTGTTTTGCTGCGTTTATTTTGCAGCATCTTAAAAAACTTGAATGGAAAATGGATCATTTTTTAACTTTATCTGACAGTGAAAAACATCTGTTTTAAAACTGGCCCCAAACCATAAATGGCTAGGGCTTAATTGATAAAGTCCTTACTGCTTTGAAGAGAATCGTATGGTAAGTTATATTGAGGGGAACGAACGGTAAGGCACACCAAAACATTACGCGGGTTGCTATTTGCAAGTCCGGTAACCTGTGTGCCATATGACGTGTTGTTCAATAACATGATCTGTGTAGGTTTAACAAATAGAAAGCTACTTGTCTTTGCTAGAGTTTAATAACGCTGGTGTACATTGATTATTATATTAGCCGGGAGATTCCTTGTCAACCCTCACACCAATTGTTTTCTCCCATTTACCTATTGGTTGAGGAAATTTGTTTTCAATTCTTTACGGTACGACCACTTAGATGGAATCAATTCATACTCAAAGTGTTTAATTGTCTACGCAGTGCGTAGACAATTTTTACATTAGTAAAAACGATAGCAAACTGGATACATAAATGACGCAGTCGATTTACACCCAGCCTTTCCAATTATCTGTTTATAATTATGCTGATAGTGATTACACCATTCTGTAGAAAGAGATAACCAGAGCATAAGCGAAAACTTGGTCCAAGATGCATGGACATTAAATACTTTGGTAAGTAATAGTTTTTTTATAGAGAACAGCTCCTAATGTTATATACCACCGCGGAGAAGACTTTCAGACATACCAGTTTCAAAGTAGGATTAAGGGCAGAGGAAACTTTATCATATGGCCATTCTGTGACTTCAGACGAAAGTTTTAAAAGAAATTATTTTAATTTATTTCCCTCTATGTATATCATGCACACGCTCAATGGGGATAAAGGATCATCTTTATTTCTAAACTATTCCAAAAGACTTCAGCGACCCTCCTTCAATAATCTTAATCCTTATCGCCTACAGGTTCACGACTATATGGTAGTAACGGGAAACCCAAACCTTTTGCCACAGTATACACATAACCTACAGGCAGGGTATAATTTTTTGACTAATTACAATTTAGACGTTTATTACTCTTCGACCAAAAACCTCATTGCACTACTCGCCTATACAATAGATAACAATGAAGTGGAATACAAATCGTTCAACTTCAAAAACGAGAAAGAATATGGGTTCAACCTAAATGCCTCACCCTGTATATCCAAAATCTGGAAGACCAACAATGGCATAACCCTTTACAGACTATCAACGGCTTCTACTAACCTTGGCAACAGCATGACAACATTGGCCGCAAAATCGATACAGACAATAAACCAAAAAAAATATCAGTCATTGACTTACCTTTCTCTCAATTACTCTTAACCAGTAATTTCAGTATAGAACTCGGAATTTCTAATGTTGTTTCCTCCGAGAAATCAGCCTTTATCTCTTTTGCGGTGAAATTGTCTATTTTAATCACATTCACCCCTAAGGTTTTGATTTTCAATTTACCAGCAACAAATTTCCCTTTGTTTTCATTGGTACCATCCAGATTTATGGTGGAATTATTTTGAGCCTTAAAGCTTAAGTTGTCGACACTCTGATCACTCAATGAGAACTCCGAATTATCCAGGTCAACGTTCAAGTTTTTAATTAACATCGTATTAACTGTCTTATAGTTCATTAAGCCACCCTTTGATTTCAAAGTATGGGCTTCCACATTGGGATTTTGAACGGTGAAAGATTTGCAGTTTGCTAAGCTTATATTCAAACTGTCGGAAGTTGCAATCAAGTTAAAATCAGAAGTATTTTTAATACTCAAAGCATCAAACTTGGGTGAATATACAGTAATCAACATCCTGTTTTCATAACTTGGTGTCCGGAATCCCTTTCTAAGAATAATATTCAATACGTTGTTCTTTACCTTAAAGCTTATTTCCTCTTTGGAACCTTTAGGTATTTTAACTCCATAATCATTACTCTGATTCAAATGTAATTCCATACAAGACTTATTACCATTAATGATATGAATGGCATGGAACGGACGATTAATTGGTATCGCTGTTCTTCCTTTAGAAGGTTTTGCAAAAGACTTGTCATTGAAAAACTCATAAGTAACATTATCCTGAGTCTTAGCTGTTTTAAAATATACTTTAGAGACGATAATCATTCCCATTAACGGAATAATGAAGAATAATATGCCTACGGAAATTAATAATTTATCACTTGTCTTCATTTTTTAAGATTTAAAGTTTTGTTGAATGAATACTTGGTAGCGTGATTGTAACTCCTCAAAATCAATGTTCAGTAAATAGAGGTTTCTAAAAACATTGGGTAACTCGTCATCGATAAAAGCAGTTTTCCGATAATCTTTAACTTTACTCATAGCGTCTTCGGCTAAGAAAAAGCCGATTCCCCTTCTATTGCTAATAATGTTTTTTGATTGCAACAACTCATACGTTCGCATTACTGTATTTGGATTTACTTCCAAAGTAACTGCTAACTCCCTTACAGATGGAATCTTGTCCTCATCTTTCCATTCTTTCAATAGAATATGTTCGCAAACATATTCCGCTATTTGCAGATAAATAGCTTTGTGGTCACTAAACTCCATTTCAACCCTCCTTTTCTCTTAATCTCACATAAGTAATAGCCCAAAAAAATACACTTAGTACAATATATAAGGCAATCCACCATTCTGTTTTGTGGATATAAACAATCCACTTAAAATCCCCACTTATTACTTTATCATGAAATATGTATTTATTGGTATATGCGGTGAACGTAATCCAAAGTCCGCTAAATACCATTAAAGAAATCATAGTTTTTACATATTGATGTTTCGTAAAATATACTGACCCCAGGAAAAATAGGCTACTGATTAGAATTGGTACAGAAGCAATCTGTATAATCATATTCGAATTTTTTTCAAAGAAATAAGCTGGATTATACTTCCCCATAACCAATTGCCCTGCATCGTTCATTTGTAAAGCTTCAGAATGAGATGTGTTTTTTAATTCGGAGACTAGGGCAAAATCAATCAAACAAAACACCAAGAGGTAACTTAGGAATGCCAGGATTACTGAAAAAAATAACCCAGTTAAAAACTTTTCCAAAGTAGATGCAGGAACCATTAGGTCTACAATTAATTTAGACTTTTGACCTAATTGAGAGAATTGCGTATTCGCTGCTATTGTTAAAAATAGAGTTCCTAAGATGAAGAATAGCACTACTCTTAAATCCGGAACTAAAACATTTTTCATCCCTTCATTTTCAATAAAACGAAAGTAGTATAATCCATAAGATGCAATAATTACGCCTGCTACTATGCCTAATGAGATTAGGTAAATTTTTCCAAATTCCAGCCATTGTCTCTTCATCAAAAGCCCAAAACGTTTGAAATTGAATGTATTGTTCATGTTCAGTAAGATTAATTGAAAATTTGAGTCAGTTTTTTGCTTTCGTGAAGCAGTGCATTGAACAAAAGCTCAATATCCAGCTTGCTATCTTGTTGATTAAGATTGCGGAAAATTGCCTGGTAACCAGATATAGAAGTTTCAGAATATATTACCGTATCATCCAGTTCCTTCACTCGCTTGAAACAAAGTTTTTGTGTAATCTCTTCTACTGAAGCTTTCAAGGCTATCCTATTCTCATTCAGCATGATCACGGTGTCAATCAAGTTATCCAGATCTCTCACTTGGTGAGTGGAGATGATAATACATCGCTCCTCTGTTAAAGCTGATGCCATAATTTTTCGAAACTGTGTCTTGGATGGAATATCCAGTCCGTTAGTTGGTTCATCCATAATCACCAAACGAGCTTGTGTGGATAGGCCAAAAGCAATGATAAATTTTTTCTTCTGCCCATAACTCATCTCATTTAGGCGCTGGTCTGACTGAATATTAAATTCATCTATCAGCGATTTAAATCCCTCATAATCGAACTTCGGGTAAAATGGAGCAGTGCCCTTCAGGTAATTATCAATATAAATTGATGGAAGCTCAAACTCTTCCGGAATGAAACAAATCTCCTGCAGCAGTGCAGGTTGCCTTTGCTTAGGGTCAAAACCCATCACATTTAGTGTCCCGCTTTGCGCGTAAACTAAACCGGCTATATTTTTTAATAAGGTTGATTTCCCGGCTCCATTTTCGCCAAACAAACCATAGATATGACCGCAGCTTAACTGCATATTCATATCTCTGAATAATAATGGACGTTTATTGTAACCGAAATTTAGGTTTTCGATAATGATCATTGACTAGTGTATTAGTTAAATAATACACTAATGTATTAATCTATATTTACATCACAAAATATTTTTATTTATTTTAGGAATTAGATAGCCTTATAGGACCAGAGCACGATACTCCTTTTAACCTTTCAATTTGCCTCAATCTTAAGTATCGAAAAAATTATTTTAAACTTTATAATTAAAAGCTAAATGTTTAAGAAAAAAGAATTAAGATTGTCTGCCGATTTACTTCTCTAAACCTAAAGCCTAAAAAAAGGAACCAGTATATAACTGCATGATATAATAATTTCAGTTTACATTGCTTCTGATCAGAATAATCATTTAAGTGCGGTTCAATGTGGAGTTATTGCTATAGTTTGAGAAGATAGCTCAAATGCTATCAATTGTACATACCTAAAAATGATGAAGTCAATAGCCCTATCAAATGAGTTTTTAAAGGAATTCAAAATCAAGCATTATCAACAGGCTGCTTTAAGTGGCCAAAAAACAGTTTTTATAGTTGATATTGATGATAGCAATTATGCACTTAAAATCATTCACATTGCAGATGAACGTTTTGATCGGGAAATTGAAATTTGCCAGAAATTCAATCATATTGAGGGAATTCCTTCCATTATAAGCGTTAAAAAATTTAATGGGGACACTATAATATTGGAAGAATTCATTGAGGGAAATGATTTATCTGAACTATTGGATTTATATATCGGACAGGAAGAAAAGGTTTTAAAACTAATTTACGAAGTTGCAATAATATTAAAACCGGTATGGGAATCAAGATATGTTCATAGAGATCTTAAACCCCAAAATATCAGAATTAGAAGCACGGGAGCACCCGTCGTTCTCGATTTTGGTATAGCAAGAGCGTTAGGTGTTGAGACAATTACTGCCGCAGGCTCACAACCTTTGTCTTTTTATTATGCAAGCCCAGAGCAATACGAGGGAATAAAACAACTAGTTTCCTATAGAACAGATTTTTTCTGCCTGGCTATACTAGCGTATCCGCCCTACCAACCCATATTGCAGGA
>NZ_MDFN01000030.1 GCF_001730525.1 Arcticibacter eurypsychrophilus | reverse complement strand
AATTTCTGTGCAGTTGTATTTACTGATTACATTAGATTATAATATTGAACTGTTCAATACGTATTCGACTGGAATAAGTATCCTTTCAATCTCTATTTTTTCGCTAGTAATATATTTTCTTATCAGACAATTTAAGGTTGCCGGCCATATTGAGATATAAATAGTGATATCATAGTAAAATTCGATAAGTTATATAGTTTTGTTCCTTTAAATTGAGATGGATGTATAACTTACAAGTAATTGTTTGTATAGTATAACCATCAACTATTTTGTAATAAATAGCAAATCAATGATTTAATTTATAATATTTTGCATATTTTTGCAATCCTTTAAAAAAACGAAAGGAGGTATATTAGCATATGATTATTATCAACGTAAAAGACGGCGAGTCTTTAGATAAAGCCCTGAAACGATTCAAGAAGAAATTCGAGAAGACTGGTGTATTAAGAGAACTACGCAGCCGTCAGGCCTATGAAAAGAAGTCTGTAACCCGTCGTACTATCGTTAAACGTGCCGTATACAAACAAAACCTTAACCTTGAGGTAATTTAAAATTCGTTATAAATTAATACTTTAAAAACTATTTGTATATTGCATATCATGTAATGTGCAAATAGTTTTTGATGTTTATAGAGAAATTCAGTAATTACATTCTATACGAAAAGCGATTTTCCGTGCACACCACGGAGGCCTATTTACAGGACTTGAATCAGTTTCAAGCTTTTCTTTCTTTACAGCAAATCGAGCTTGCTACGGTTAACTACCAGGATGTACGGGCATGGCTGGTTACTTTACTGGATTTATGTGGCCCGCGTACCATAAACCGAAAGTTATCCTCTTTACGTGCATTCTATAAGTTTCTAAATAGGGAAGGTCTTATAGCAAACAATCCATTACTTCAGATCAAGACTTTAAAGACGCCAAAGCGTTTGCCAGATTACCTGGAACAGGATGATCTGAATATGCTGCTTGACAGCAATACGTATTTTTCCAACGATTTTCAGGGCTTAAGGAATAAGCTAATCATTGAGCTTTTATTCGGCACAGGGATTCGTTTGTCTGAGCTGCTCAGTTTAAATGAGAATGATATTAATCTATATGAGGAAACCGTGCTTATCAATGGGAAAAGAAACAAACAAAGGCTAGTTCCATTGAACAAATCGCTTATTGAATTAATAAAACAGTACATTAGGGAAAAACATACCCAAGGTTTCGATTGTAATTTAAGTGTGTTAATCTTAACTGATAGGGGTGAAGCTGCGTACTCAGGTCTGATTTATCGGATTGTAAAAAAGCATTTAGCTTATATAACGACCAGGGATAAAAAAAGTCCGCATGTATTAAGACATTCTTTTGCGACAAATTTGCTTAATAATGGTGCCGATTTAAATTCGATAAAAGAATTATTAGGCCATTCAAGTTTGGCTTCAACGGAGGTATATACCCATAATACAGTTGAGCGTTTAAAATTAATTTATAAACAAGCCCATCCAAAGGCTTAAAAAAGGAGGCAAAATGAAAATTAGTGTTCAATCAATCCACTTCACAGCTGACAAAAAGTTGTTAGCTTTTATCCAGAAAAAGGCTGATAAATTAGATCAGATGTCAGATCAGATAGTAAGTGGTGAAATTTATTTAAAGCTTGAGAATACGGTAAGCGAGGAAAATAAGATCACTGAAATCAAAGTTATTTTACCTGGAAGTCAGTTGTTTGCAAAAGAACAATGTAAGACGTTTGAAGAAGCAACAGACCTGGCGATAGAGTCGCTGAAGAGACAAATTGATAAACATAAAATTAAAACAAAGCCTCATTTAAGTAATCATAAGGCAGAAATTGAAGCTCTTCCATCGGAAGATTTGTAAGAGGAACAAGTAAAAATTAAACGTAGACTGGCAGTTTAACCACTGTCAGTTTTTTTTTAAAATAAATTTTGTGGGGTACGTATTTTTTGTAGATTTGCAATCCCTTTCCGAGAGGTTCTAACGTGGAAATTTGAACAGGAAAAGGGTTGTTCTTTAAAAGTTTAAATTAATATTTTTTATATAGAAAAATCTCTTATCTTTGCAGCCCATTAACGATCGAGTTAATGTTTTGAAAATAAAGAGTAAAAAATTGCCTCCTTAGCTCAGCTGGTAGAGCAACTGACTTGTAATCAGTAGGTCATTGGTTCGATCCCGATAGGAGGCTCCAGTTTGGAGATTATAATGATCGACAATCAGGCTGGGGGGATACCAGAGCGGTCAAATGGGATGGACTGTAAATCCATTGCTTCGGCTACGAAGGTTCGAATCCTTCTCCCCCCACCAAAATCTTAGATTTTGAAGTTACGTTTCCTTTATGGATTCGAAACTTTAAAGTCCGGGACTGGAAGTTTTAAGAAATAAAATAAGCGGAAGTAGCTCAGTTGGTAGAGCGATAGCCTTCCAAGCTATAGGTCGAGAGTTCGAACCTCTTCTTCCGCTCCATTTTAACAGTAAGCAGTCGGCAGTTTGCCGTTTGCAGTTTTGTGTTTCAGGGTATAGTGAATAAAAACTGTAAAATGACGAATAAGCCGATGTAGCTCAGCGGTAGAGCACTTCCTTGGTAAGGAAGAGGTCATGGGTTCAATTCCCATCATTGGCTCGGTTAAGGTATATAATCAAATACAATTAAAATAAAATTAACCTACTAATTAGTATAAAAAAATGGCAAAAGAAAAATTTGACCGCAGTAAGCCACACTTAAATATCGGTACAATCGGTCATGTTGACCACGGTAAAACTACTCTTACTGCAGCTATCACTAAGGTTTTAGCTGATGCTGGGTTTTCTGAAGCACGTTCATTTGAATCAATTGACTCTGCTCCAGAAGAAAAAGAAAGAGGTATCACAATTAATACTGCTCACGTTGAGTATTCTACAGCAAAACGTCACTATGCACACGTTGACTGTCCAGGTCACGCGGATTACGTTAAGAACATGGTTACTGGGGCAGCTCAGATGGACGGTGCGATTATTGTAGTTGCTGCGACTGATGGTCCGATGCCACAAACTCGTGAGCACATCCTTTTGGCCCGCCAGGTTGGTGTACCTTCATTGGTTGTTTTCATGAACAAGGTGGACATGGTTGATGATCCTGAGTTGTTGGAATTAGTAGAAATGGAAATTCGTGAACTATTATCTTTCTACGATTATCCAGGTGATGATATTCCTGTTATTCAAGGTTCAGCTCTAGGAGGTTTAAATGGTGATCCTAAATGGGTTCCTAAAATTCTGGAATTAATGGATGCTGTAGATAGCTACATTCCTATTCCTCCACGTTTAACTGAGCTTCCTTTCCTTATGCCGGTTGAAGATGTATTCTCGATCACTGGTCGTGGTACTGTAGCAACAGGACGTATTGAACGCGGTATCATCAACTCTGGTGAGCCCGTTGAAATTCTTGGAATGGGTGCTGAAAATCTTAAATCAGTTGTTACTGGTGTTGAGATGTTCCGTAAGATCCTTGATAGAGGTGAAGCAGGTGATAACGTAGGTTTATTGTTACGTGGTATTGAAAAAACTGATATCCGTCGTGGTATGGTTATTTGCAAACCAGGTACTGTAACTCCTCATACAAACTTCAAAGCTGAGGTTTATGTATTATCAAAGGCTGAAGGTGGACGTCACACTCCTTTCTTCAACAGATACCGTCCTCAATTCTATTTCCGTACAACAGATGTTACAGGTGAAATCACTCTAGCTGAAGGTGTTGAAATGGTTATGCCAGGTGATAACGTTACGATTACTGTTGAGTTGATCAATGCAATCGCAATGGAAAAGGGTCTACGTTTTGCAATCCGTGAAGGTGGTAGAACTGTAGGTGCTGGTCAGGTAACTGAAATTATTAAATAGTCAGATAAGGCCTTAGGGCTGATTCAGATATAATACTTTACAAAATACTCAGAGATTTTCTGAGTATTTTGTTCTAATAAGGTTTATTATACATCTCGAAAGAGAATTTTATATACGGGAATAGTTCAACGGTAGAATAGAGGTCTCCAAAACCTTTGATCAGGGTTCGAATCCTTGTTCCCGTGCTTAAAGTTTGCAAATATGTCTAACGTAGTTGAGTTTCTTAAAGATTCATATGAGGAAATGACCCATAGAGTGTCATGGCCAACTTGGGCTGAATTACAAAATTCTGCTGTAATAGTTCTGGTTGCTTCAGTAATCATTGCCTTATTAGTATTGGCAATGGATGAGTCTGTAGGTAACTTATTGAAATTATTTTATAGATCAGTTGCTAACTAAATGAGTGCAATTATGAGTGATCAGCTGAAGTGGTATGTTGTCCGTGCGGTTAGTGGTAAAGAAAAGAAAGTAAAGCAATATCTTGAAGCGGAGATAAATCGTTTGGGTATGGCACATTTGTTGCCGCAGGTATTGATCCCGATGGAGAAATACTACCAGATGAAGGAGGGTAAGAAAATTGCGAAAGAACGCAACTACTATCCTGGTTATGTTTTGATTGAAGCTGTCCTAGATGCGGAATTAGAGCATGTTATTAAGAATATTACCAGCGTTATAGGTTTCCTTGGCGAAGGTAAGGGTGGCGCAGCAGTTCCAATGCGCCCTGCAGAGGTTAATCGGATACTAGGTAAGGTAGACGAAATGAGCCAGCAGAGTGAAACTATGAATGTTCCTTATTATGTTGGCGAAAATGTCAAAGTAATGGATGGTCCGTTTAATGGTTTTACTGGTGTGATTGAAGAAGTTAATGAAGAGAAGAAAAAGTTGAAGGTGATGGTTAAAATCTTCGGACGCCGTACTCCTCTCGAACTTAACTACATGCAGGTAGAAAAAGAATAAATTTTATAAGGGCTTAAATGTTACAGCTTCCAACTATTAACATTGAAGTAATAAATAAATAAACAAAAATGAAAGAGGTCAGTGCCTTAGTAAAGTTACAAATCAAGGGTAACGCTGCAAATCCTTCACCTCCAGTAGGACCCGCATTGGGTGCAAAGGGTGTGAATATCATGGAGTTTTGCAAGCAGTTCAATTCTAGAACCCAAGATAAGCCAGGTAAAATATTACCGGTTGTAATTACAGTCTATGCTGATAAGTCTTTTGATTTTATCATTAAAACCCCACCGGTAGCAGTCCAATTATTGGAAGCTGCAGGTCTGAAAAGTGGATCGGCAGAATCCAATCGTAAGAAGGTTGCTGCTATATCCTGGGATCAGGTAACAACAATTGCTACTGATAAAATGCCAGACTTAAATGCCTTTACTGTAGAGTCTGCTATGAAAATGGTAGCAGGTACAGCACGTAGTATGGGAATTACCATTTCTGGTAATGCACCCTGGAACAGTTAATTAATTAAATCAGTTAAGAAGTGGCTAGATTATCAAAAAATCAAAAAATGGCACTCTCCAAAATTGAGGTTGGAAAGTCATATTCTTTAGTTGATGCTGCGGCATTGGTTAAGGAAATCACGACAGCCAAATTTGATGCTTCCGTAGATATCGATGTTCGTTTGGGCGTTGATCCTCGTAAAGCAAATCAAATGGTTCGTGGTATTGCGACTCTACCTCATGGTACAGGCAAGACTGTTCGTGTTTTAGCTTTAGTAACTCCTGATAAGGAAGAAGAAGCTAAAGCTGCAGGAGCAGATTTTGTAGGACTGGATGAGTATATCGCCAAAATAGAGGGGGGATGGACAGATGTGGATATCATTATCACCATGCCTAGTGTGATGGCAAAAGTAGGTAGACTTGGACGTATTTTAGGTCCCCGTAACCTGATGCCGAATCCAAAATCTGGTACTGTAACTACAGATGTAGGTAAAGCAGTAACAGATGTTAAAGCAGGTAAAATTGACTTCAAGGTTGACAAGACTGGAATTATCCATACGTCAATTGGAAAAGCATCTTTTAGTGCTGATAAAATCTACGAAAATGCGTTGGAAGTTCTTCAAACATTATCTAAATTAAAACCATCAGCATCAAAAGGAACATATTTTAAGAGTGTTCATATCTCTTCTACTATGTCACCTGGAATAAAAGTTGAAACTAAATCAGTAGGGGGAATCTAATCATGAGAAAAGAAGAGAAACAAGAAATTGTTCAAGCCCTTACCGAACAGATTAAAGAATACGGTAATTTCTACATCACCGATACTGCTAATCTTTCAGTTGCAAAGGTAAATAAGATCAGACGTAAGTTTTTTGAAAACGGAATCACAATTCAGGTAGCAAAGAATACGTTAATCCTTAAAGCTATTGAAGCAGCAGGTGTTGATCCTACAGAGTTCAGTGAAGTGTTAAAAGGTGCCTCGAGTATCTCATTTTCAACAGTAGCTAATGCTCCTGCGAAATTGATCAAGGAACTAAGAAAGACTGGTGATAAACCACTTTTAAAGGGTGCTTATATTGATAGCGCTATATTTATCGGTGATAACCAGTTAGACGCACTTGTTACCCTTAAATCTAAGGAAGAACTTGTTGGAGACGTTATCGCATTGTTACAATCTCCTGCTAAGAACGTTATTTCCGGATTATTATCTGGTGGTGCTAAACTTGCAGGCTTAGTTAAAACATTACAAGAAAGAGGTTAAGTAAGGCACCTGTAAGCTCTTATAATTTAAAAGAAATATATTAAAATTTAAATACAATGGCAGATTTAAAAGCGTTTGCTGAGCAATTAGTAAACTTGACTGTAAAAGAAGTTAACGAGCTAGCTCAGATCTTAAAAGATGAATATGGTATTGAGCCTGCTGCTGCTGCAGTAGCAGCTGCTGCTCCTTCTAACGATGGACCTGCTGCTGTTGAGGAAAAAACTACGTTTGACGTGATCCTTAAAGAAGCAGGTGGTGCTAAATTAGCAGTTGTTAAATTGGTAAAAGACCTTACTGGTCTTGGACTGAAAGAAGCAAAAGATTTAGTTGATGGTGCTCCGAAAGAAGTAAAAGTAGGTGTATCTAAAGAAGAAGCTGAATCCCTGAAGAAACAATTAGAAGACGCAGGAGCTGTAGTTGAAGTTAAGTAATTTCTTGACTCAATAAATTTATACTTTAGACTCCGGTTTTCACCGGGGTCTATTGTTGTTTGTATTGTACCCATAGTTGTTTGACTTACGACATGGTTTACAAGATGCCCGATAAGTCACAGTTTTGATAAACTAAAATCGTAATCCATTGGCAACCAAAAATCAAAGCGAAAGAATAAACTTTGCGACCAGCAAACACGTAATCGACTATCCCGATTTTCTGGATGTGCAACTGAAATCTTTCAGGGAGTTTTTTCAGCTCGAAACAACCTCTGACAACCGCCATCAGGAAGGATTGTTTAAGGTTTTTGCTGAAAACTTCCCGATTTCTGATTCAAGAAATATCTTCGTTTTAGAGTTTCTTGATTATTTTGTAGATCCACCCCGGTATTCCATTCAGGAATGTATTGAACGTGGTTTAACTCACAGTGTTCCATTAAAAGCAAAATTGCGTTTATCATGTAATGATGAAGAGCATGAAGACTTTGAAACGATTGTTCAGGATGTTTATTTGGGGACTATCCCTTATATGACTCCTAAAGGAACGTTTGTAATCAATGGTGCTGAACGTGTTATTGTGTCTCAGTTACATCGGTCACCGGGAGTGTTCTTTGGACAAAGCCGTCATACTAACGGTAGTAAATTGTATTCAGCCCGTGTAATTCCATTTAAAGGATCATGGATTGAGTTCGCGACTGACGTAAATAACGTCATGTATGCTTACATTGACCGTAAGAAAAAGTTTCCGGTTACAACCTTGCTTCGTGCAATTGGTTATGATTCGGATAAAGATATTCTTGAATTATTTGAACTTGCTGATGAGGTTAAGGTCAGTAAATCAGGCTTAAAGAAATATGTAGGTCGTAGGCTTGCAGCAAGGGTTCTGAAGAAGTGGGTGGAAGACTTTGTGGATGAGGATACAGGTGAGGTAGTTTCTATCGACCGTAACGAAATCATCCTGGAGCGTGAAACTGTACTTTCTGAAGATCATATTGATATGATCATTGATGCAGGAGTTAAAAGTATTATCCTGACAAAGGAAGATGCTTCTAATAACGCAGATTATTCGATTATATATAACACGCTTCAAAAGGATACTTCTAACTCCGAAAAAGAAGCCGTGGAACACATCTACAGGCAGTTGCGTAACGCAGAACCACCTGATGAAGAAACTGCACGTGGTATTATCGACCGCTTGTTCTTCTCAGACAAACGTTATGATTTAGGAGATGTAGGTCGTTACCGTATCAACCGTAAGCTTAAGCTTAGTACTTCTGAAGAAACTAAGGTGCTTACGAAAGATGATATTATTGCTATTGTTAAATACCTGATCAAACTGATCAACTCTAAGGCTGAAGTGGATGATATTGACCATTTATCTAATCGTCGTGTACGTACGGTAGGTGAGCAGTTATACGCCCAGTTTGGTGTTGGTTTGGCTCGTATGGCAAGAACAATCCGTGAACGTATGAACATTCGTGATAACGAAGTGTTTACGCCAACGGATCTGATCAATGCACGTACGTTGTCATCGGTAATCAACTCTTTCTTTGGTACCAATCAGTTATCCCAGTTTATGGATCAAACCAATCCACTTGCTGAGATTACACATAAACGCCGTCTTTCGGCTTTAGGCCCTGGTGGTCTTTCCAGAGAACGTGCTGGTTTCGAAGTTCGTGATGTTCATTATACGCATTATGGTCGCCTTTGTACAATTGAGACTCCGGAAGGTCCGAATATTGGATTGATCTCTTCTCTTGCTGTGCATGCGAAAATAAACAATCTTGGATTTATCGAAACCCCTTACCTTAAGGTAGATAAAGGGCGTGTGGTAGTTGAAGAACCTGTTATTTATCTTTCTGCTGAGGATGAGGATGGTAAAACCATTGCTCAGGCGAATGCACATTATGATGAACACGGTGTGTTTGCAACACCTAAGGTTAAAGCCAGATTTGAAGGTGACTTCCCGGTTATTGAACCGGAGAGACTTGATTTAATTGACATTGCTCCGAATCAGATTACTTCAATCGCAGCGTCATTGATTCCTTTCCTTGAACATGATGATGCGAATCGTGCCTTGATGGGCTCGAATATGCAACGTCAGGCTGTTCCATTATTGCGTCCGGAAGCTCCTGTAGTTGGTACAGGTCTTGAAGGTCGTGTGGCACGTGATTCACGTACCTTGATTAATGCGGAAGGCAGTGGTGTGGTTGATTATGTTGATGCAAATGAAATCCGTATTATTTATGATCGTAATGATGATGATATATTGGTTTCTTTCGACGGCGAGTCAAAATCATATAACTTAATTAAATTTAAGAAAACGAATCAGAGTACTTGTATCAATTTGAAGCCTATTGTTAAAAAAGGACAACGGGTTGAAAAGGGTGAAGTTCTTTGTGAAGGATATGCGACACAGAATGGTGAATTAGCATTAGGTAGAAATCTTAAAGTGGCATTTATGCCTTGGCAGGGTTTCAACTTTGAGGATGCTATTGTAATCTCTGAGCGTGTAGTATCTCAGGATATCTTCACTTCATTACATATTGAAGAATTCGAACTTGAAGTTCGTGATACGAAACGTGGTGAAGAAGAATTGACTCCTGATATTCCTAATGTTTCTGAAGAAGCTACTAAAGATCTTGATGAGAATGGTATCATTCGCGTTGGGGCTGAAGTAAAAGAAGGTGATATTTTGATTGGTAAGATTACTCCGAAAGGTGAATCTGATCCTTCTCCTGAAGAAAAACTATTAAGAGCAATCTTTGGTGATAAAGCAGGTGATGTGAAAGATGCTTCGTTGAAAACTCCTCCTTCTATAAGGGGTGTGGTAATTGACACTAAGCTGTTTTCACGTGCGAAGAAAACTTCTAAAGCGGAAGAAAAAGCACAGTTGGAAAAACTGGATTCTTCTCATAACAGAGCTTCTAAGAGTCTGAAAGAAAGTTTGATTGAAAAGTTGTTCACTATCGTAAATGGTAAGACTTCGCAAGGAGTGTTTAATGTTTACAAGGAGCTTCTTGTGCCTAAGGGTGCTAAGTTTACGCAGAAAATACTTACTGAGTTGGAATATGCCAACATCAATCCTACAAAATGGACTACTGATGATGACAAAAATGACTTGATTAAAGCTTTACTGCATAACTATAACATTAAGCTTAACGAAGAACTTGGTGCTTACAAGAGAGATAAGTTTGCAATCAGTGTAGGTGATGAGTTACCTTCAGGTATTGTTCAGATGGCTAAGGTTTATATTGCCAAAAAGCGTAAGCTTAAGGTTGGTGATAAGATGGCTGGTCGTCACGGAAACAAGGGTATTGTGGCAAGAATCGTTCGTGATGAAGATATGCCATTCCTGGAAGACGGAACACCTGTAGATATCGTACTTAACCCACTGGGTGTGCCTTCCCGTATGAACCTTGGACAGATTTACGAAACTGTATTAGGCTGGGCAGGTAAAGAACTTGGAATAAAGTTTGCTACACCAATCTTTGATGGTGCTTCACATGAAGAAGTAGAAGAATGGGTTGCTAAAGCCGGGGTTCCACCTTCAGGCCGTACCTATTTGTATAATGGCTTAACCGGCGATCGTTTTGACCAGCCAACAACAGTAGGTATTATATACATGCTGAAACTTGGACACATGGTTGATGATAAGATGCATGCGCGTTCAATTGGACCATATTCATTAATTACACAACAACCATTGGGTGGTAAAGCTCAATTTGGGGGTCAGCGTTTTGGTGAGATGGAAGTTTGGGCACTTGAAGCATTTGGAGCAGCTAATATTCTTCAGGAAATATTGACCGTTAAATCGGATGACGTGGTAGGACGTGCTAAGACTTATGAAGCGATTGTTAAGGGTGAAACCCTTCCAACTCCTTCAGTTCCGGAATCATTCAACGTATTGGTTCATGAATTAAGAGGTCTTGGTTTAGACATCACGTTAGATTAGTTACAAAGGTTTAACTTTATAAAGAGCTATGTCTTATAAAAAGGATAATAAAATAAAGAGCAATTTCACATCGATTACGATAAGCTTGGCCTCTCCAGAATCAATTCTGGAGCGTTCAAGCGGTGAAGTTTTAAAGCCTGAAACGATTAATTATCGTACTTACAAACCGGAACGTGATGGTTTATTTTGTGAGCGTATATTCGGTCCGGTAAAGGATTACGAATGTCATTGCGGTAAATACAAACGTATCCGTTATAAGGGTATCGTTTGTGATCGTTGCGGTGTTGAGGTAACAGAGAAAAAAGTACGTCGTGAGCGTATGGGACACATCAATTTGGTGGTTCCCGTAGCGCATATCTGGTACTTCCGTTCTTTACCTAATAAAATTGGTTATTTACTAGGCTTGCCTACTAAGAAACTTGATCTTATCATTTATTACGAGCGTTATGTTGTTATTCAGCCAGGTATTAAAGAGGCTGATGGTATCAACAAAATGGATTTTCTTACTGAAGAGGAATATTTAGATATTCTGGATACGCTTCCTAAGGAAAATCAATATCTTGATGATAAAGATCCTCAAAAGTTTTTGGCCAAGATGGGAGCGGAAGCTCTTGAAGAATTGTTAAAACGTCTGGACCTTGATCAGCAATCGTATGATCTTCGTCACCAGGCAGCTAACGAAACTTCTCAGCAACGTAAAAATGAAGCCCTTAAACGTCTTCATGTTGTAGAATCTTTCAGAGGTGCTCGCAAGAACATTGAAAATCGTCCTGAATGGATGATCGTTAAAATCGTTCCTGTTATACCTCCTGAGTTACGTCCTTTAGTTCCTCTGGAAGGTGGCCGTTTTGCTACTTCGGATTTAAATGACTTATACCGTCGTGTAATTATCCGTAACAATCGTTTGAAACGTTTGATCGAGATCAAGGCTCCGGAAGTAATTTTACGTAATGAAAAACGTATGTTACAGGAAGCTGTTGACTCTTTATTTGATAATTCACGTAAAGTAAATGCGGTTAAAACTGAAGGAAATCGTGCCCTTAAGTCTCTTTCAGATATTTTGAAAGGTAAGCAAGGTCGTTTCCGTCAGAATCTATTAGGTAAACGTGTGGATTATTCAGCTCGTTCGGTAATTGTTGTTGGACCGAGTTTGAAACTTCATGAGTGTGGTTTGCCAAAGGATATGGCTGCTGAGTTGTTCAAACCGTTTATCATTCGTAAGATGATAGAAAGAGGTGTGGTCAAAACAGTGAAGTCTGCTAAGAAAATCGTTGATCGTAAGGATCCTATCGTTTGGGATATATTAGAAAACGTACTAAAAGGACATCCTGTATTGCTTAATCGTGCGCCTACGCTTCATCGTTTAGGTATCCAATCTTTTCAGCCAAAGCTGATTGAAGGTAAAGCGATTCAGTTGCACCCTCTTGTCTGTACTGCCTTTAATGCGGATTTTGACGGTGACCAGATGGCTGTTCATTTACCTTTGGGTCATGCTGCCGTATTGGAAGCTCAGATTTTGATGCTTGCTTCTCATAACATTCTGAATCCTGCAAATGGTACTCCTATTACCGTACCTTCTCAGGATATGGTTTTGGGTCTTTATTATATCACTAAAGGCCGTAAGACTGATGCAGAACGAGTTATTAAGGGACAGGGTCAGACTTTCTATTCTGCTGAAGAGGTGATCATTGCTTACAATGAAAGGAAGATCGATCTTCATGCATTTATTAAGGTAAAGGCAAAAGAGAAAGAAAAAGACGGTTCTATTGTCAGCAAAATCATCGACACTACTGTAGGTCGTGTGCTGTTTAATGAAATGGTACCGGAAGAAGTGGGTTATATCAATGAACTTTTAACTAAGAAATCACTTCGTGATATTATTGGTGAGGTAGTTAAAGCTACCGGTATGGCACGTGCCGCTCAATTCCTTGATGATATTAAGGAATTAGGATTCCGGATGGCGTTCCATGGTGGTCTTTCCTTTAATCTTCAGGATTTAAATATTCCGGAGGCTAAGGTTACATTGATTGCTCAGGCTACTAAGGAAGTTGAAGAGGTAATGAGTAACTACAACATGGGTTTCATTACTAATAACGAGCGTTACAATCAGATTATCGATATCTGGACCCGTATCAACAATCGTTTAACAGCGAATGTGATGGATATTTTGTCTAATGATAATCAAGGGTTCAACTCGGTATACATGATGCTTGACTCAGGTGCGCGTGGTTCAAAGGAGCAGATTCGCCAGCTTTGTGGAATGCGTGGTCTGATGGCTAAGCCTCAGAAATCAGGTTCAGGAGGTGAAATTATTGAGAATCCGATTTTGTCTAACTTTAAAGAAGGACTAACGGTATTGGAATACTTTATCTCTACTCACGGTGCACGTAAAGGACTTGCGGATACGGCTCTTAAAACAGCAGATGCGGGTTATTTAACTCGTCGTTTGCATGACGTTGCTCAGGACATGATCGTGAGTGAAACTGATTGTGGTACTTTAAGAGGTACTTATACAACTGCGCTTAAGGATAATGAAGATGTTGTTGAACCATTATACGACCGGATTTTAGGTAGAACATCATTACATGATGTTTATGATCCTATCACCGGAGAACTTTTGGTTTATGCAAATCAGGATATTACTGAGCATATAGGTCACAACATTGAAAACTCATCACTTGAAGGTATCGAAATTCGTTCCGTTCTTACTTGTGAAAATAAAAGAGGTGTTTGTGCGCTATGTTATGGTCGTAACCTTGCCTCTGGTAAACGTGTTCAGGCTGGTGAAGCTGTCGGTGTAATTGCTGCACAGTCCATTGGGGAACCGGGAACACAGTTAACACTTCGTACGTTCCACGTTGGGGGTACTGCATCGAATATCGCTGCTGAATCTCAGATCAACGCGAAGTTTGAAGGTATTATCGAGTTTGAAAATATCAGAACTGTTCCTTACGAAACTGAAGAAGGTCCGGTAGAGGTAGTTCTTGGACGTTCAGGTGAGTTCCGTATCATAGAAGCTGGAACAGGAAGAATGATTATGACAAATAACATTCCTTACGGTTCTTACTTGTATGTTAAAGAAGGACAGCAGTTGGTAAAAGGCGACAGAATTTGTAGCTGGGATCCATACAATGCCGTTATCATCTCTGAATTTACAGGTAGAGTTGCTTTTGAAGCGGTAATTGAAGGGGTTACTTTCCGTGAAGAGTCTGATGAGCAGACTGGTCACAGAGAAAAAGTAATCATTGATACCCGTGATAAGACAAAGAATCCGGTAATTCAGATTGCTGATGGTCAAGCTCAGATTGTGAAAGGATATAACATCCCGGTAGGAGCTCATATCTCGGTTGATGAAGGTGCTAAGATTAAGATGGGAGAGGTAATTGCTAAGATTCCTCGTTCAACTGGTAAAACAAGGGATATTACGGGTGGTCTACCACGTGTAACGGAATTGTTTGAAGCACGTAACCCATCAAATCCTGCAGTTGTAACGGAGATTGATGGTGTGGTAACATTGGGTGGTGTGAAACGTGGTAATCGTGAGATTTCTATCGAATCTAAAGATGGACAGCTTAAGAAATATCTTGTGCCCCTATCTAAACACATCCTTGTACAGGATAATGACTTCGTGAAAGCGGGAATGCCATTATCTGATGGTTCAATTTCTCCTGCTGATATTTTATCTATTAAAGGTCCGGCTGCGGTTCAGGAATACCTGGTAAATGGTATTCAGGAAGTTTACCGTCTGCAGGGTGTGAAAATAAATGATAAGCATTTTGAAGTTATTGTTCACCAGATGATGCAGAAAGTTCAGATTGAAGATCCAGGTGATACTCGTTTCCTTGAAAAGGATGCGGTTGACCGTTGGGACTTTATGATTGAAAATGATGATATCTATGACAAGAAGGTAGTTACTGAGGCAGGTGATTCTCCAAACTTTAAAGCAGGTCAGATTATTTCTGTCCGTAAGTTAAGGGATGAGAATTCTGTTCTAAAACGTAAGGATTTGCAGTTGGTTGAAGCACGCGATGCTATCGCAGCAACATCCAGTCCGGTTCTTCAGGGTATCACCCGTGCGTCATTAGGTACGAAGTCATTTATTTCAGCAGCATCTTTCCAGGAAACTACTAAGGTTCTGAATGAAGCTGCGATTAGTGGAAAACGTGATAATCTGTTAGGTCTGAAAGAGAATGTAATTGTAGGTCACCTGATTCCTTCAGGTACTGGTTTACGTAGCTATGAACGTATCATAGTTGGTTCTCAGGAAGAGTATGATAAATTATTGGCGTCGAAATTAGAAGAAGCCGTTTAATTTATATTAAATATTATTTATAAAGTCCCCCTAATTTAGGGGGACTTTTTTATTTTTACATTATGGAAGAACAGAATACAGATAATCAGTTAAATATTGAATTATCAGAAGAAATTGCAGAAGGAATTTATTCCAATCTTGCTATAATTACTCACTCCAATACTGAATTCGTATTGGATTTTATCAGAGTAATGCCAGGAGTGCCAAAGGCAAGAGTTAAATCGAGGATTATACTAACACCAGAGCATGCAAAAAGACTTCTCAGTGCGCTTGAAGATAATATTGAAAAGTTTGAAGAACAGAATGGAAGAATAAAAATACAAAAGGATAATGGTGTGCCGCTTACTTTTGGAGGCCCAACGGCACAAGCTTAATACGAGCTGGATGATTTAGAAACCTCCTATGTATGCTTATTGTTATTAGACAAGGACTAAATAGCAAGTATAAGTAGCGGACGTAAAAGTAGCCGTTTAATGGTGAAATCCGTTTATTGCAAAACCCTAATATGATCGGCATTGGTTACAGGATGAAAAGAGGAATGACTATCAAGCTGAATACTTTACGGTAAGGTGCCTTTTTGAATACATCTTCTTTCGTGAATTAAATACACATTTTTAGCGTGTTTAAAATTCAAAATAGCTTGTTCTTATTTTTGTTGATTAATATGGGAGATTATGCTGGAATAATCTTCTGGATGAAACCAGCTTATTTCTGGATCTTTCCTGAACCAGGTAAGCTGACGTTTAGCAAATCTTCTGGTATTCTGCTTTATTTTATCTATAGCTTGCTCCAAGCTAAGAGAACCATCTAAATAGTCAAATATTTCCGAGTAGCCTACTGTGTTTAAGGCATTGAGATGCCTGAATGGTTTTAATTTTTCTACCTCATCAACTAATCCAGCTACAATCATCATGTCCACTCTTTTGTTGATCCTTTCATAAAGCAATGGCCTTTCCATATTTAAACCTATTTTTATTGAACTAAAAGGTCTGTTTTGTTTTATAGAATTTGACCGGTATATAGAGAAAGGCTGTCCAGTGGAAATGCAAACTTCCAAAGCTCTAATAAGGCGTTGAGGATTATTCAAATCAACTTCTTTGGCATAGGAAGGATCAAGTTTCTCCAATTGATCTTGGAGAGTTTGAATCCCTTTAGCAGCATATTCCTTATTTAAGAGGTCTCTTACTAGTGGATCAACATCAGGAAATTCATCGAATCCTTCACAAACAGCCTTAATGAATAAACCGGAACCTCCAACTAAGACAACTGTATTCTTTTTATGATAGATTTCATTCAGTTTGAATAGGGCTTCATTTTCAAAACTTCCTGCTGAGTAAGACTCCTCTATAGAAATGGAATCTATAAAGTGATGTTTAACTGCTTCTAATTCGGTTTGATTTGGCTTAGCGCTTCCAATGCTCATTTCTTTGTAAAATTGCCTTGAATCTGCCGATATAATTTCAGTATCAAAATTCAAAGCAACCTTAATGGCAAGTTCAGTTTTACCTATAGCAGTAGGTCCGGCTATAACAATTAGCGTGTTATCAGAACCCATATGTTGTTATTAGAAGGATATTTTTTAATAGTCGTCTTTATTTTTGTTATTGTCATAGTCGTCGGAATCGGAACTGTCGTTATCAGAAAAACCATCTGCAAATTCATCTTCTTCATCTTCAGAGGCACCACCATTTAATTCTTCTACAGAATTGGCCGTATCCATATCATCCGTTTCTTCCTCAATATAGCCGTATTCTGTTTCATTAAGGAAATCAAATCCCTCATCGTCTTCTGTAGTAGCTGGAGGTACTGGTATTGTACCCGGCATTTTTGGAGCTTCACCAATACTTCTGGAAAGAAAAGGGTATTGTTTTCCGTTTTCTTCTTCAAGGATTTTGACTAGTTCTATATGAAAGTCATAAGGACGTTCAAAATTAAAGGTATAATAAAATTTTTGGTGAGGATCATCAATAAAGCGGCTCAATTTCGTGTTTGACATGAGCGCAACACCTCTATCAATTTTTCTTTGAGACGGGAGGTATGCAATTTCATCACTTTTGATCCAGTGATCATTACAGACGAAAAAAGAGGAAGCCATCTCCGGATTATACCCTGTACTTTTATGTATTGCAAGATGAAAATCCTCAAATGTTTGGGTTGACTTAATATCGATATCCCGTACTACGTCGTCGTAATCTTCAAAAGTAACCTTGAATCGGTAAATAGCCATGACAAGTTTTATGTTTTATGCGAAATGAAAAATTGCGTAATTTTAACGCTCTCTATTTCAGATTGTTTGAAATTATGTTAAATAATAGTATTCTTTTGAAAGAGGCCCAGTTCTTTACCTTTATCAATCATGTAAGACATTGCATCTCCGCGAGAATTTTTGATTTCACCCTCAAGAATTGCTTCTCTGATTTGATTTTTAATAATGCCTACTTCACGTCCAGCCTTAATTCCGAACGTTTCCATTATATCCAGACCAGATATGGGTGGTTGCCAGTTCCTTATTTGATCCCGTTCCTCTACATCCTTTAACTTTTGCTTAACCAGCTCAAAGTTATTCCTGTATTTTTTCTTTTTATACTCATTCTTAGTCGTAACATCTGCATGGCAGAGTAACATTAAAGCCTCAATATCTTCACCTGCATCAAAAAGTAAACGCCTTACAGCTGAATCAGTAACTACATCCTGTGCAATAACGATTGGCCTGAGGTGTAATTGTACTAACTTTTGAACAAACTTCATTTTTTCATTTAATGGAAGTTTAAGCTGAGTGAAAATTTTAGGAACCATACGTGCTCCCCGATCTTCGTGTCCATGGAATGTCCAACCGTGATCAGAGTCAAAGCGTTTAGTAGTAGGCTTTGCTATATCATGCAATATCGCCGCCCAACGTAACCATAGATCATTGCTTGTTTCTGCAATGTTGTCTAAAACTTCCAATGTATGGTAAAAATTATCTTTATGTCCTTTGCTATTAATAAATTCAACGCCATATAATTCTGTCATCTGAGGGAAGATGAGATGAAGCAGACCGGTGTCAAACAGGTAATTAAAACCAATGGATGGTTTTGGAGATAAAATAATTTTATTGAGCTCATCCATAATACGCTCGGTAGAAACAATGGATATTCGCTCTTTAAATGATTTAATTGCTTCGAAGGCTTTCTCTTCTATAGTGAAATTTAATTGTGATGCAAAGCGTATAGCCCTCATCATTCTCAATGGATCATCAGAAAAGGTCTCTGTTGGATTTAGAGGTGTACGTATGATTTTTTCTTTCAAATCATCAACTCCATGGAATGGATCTACTAATGCACCGAAATTTGATGTGTTCAGCGAGATAGCCATCGCATTAATAGTGAAATCACGCCTGAACTGATCATCTTCAAGAGTGCCATTTTCCACTATAGGTTTTCTTGAATCTGTTCGGTATGATTCTTTACGTGCACCAACAAACTCAATTTCAAGGTCTTTAAAGCGAAGCATGGCTGTGCCGAAATTTTTAAATACGGATACATTAGTTTTGAGTACAGTGGCAGCTGCTTCTGCGAACTCAATTCCATTTCCGATAATAAGTATGTCAATGTCTTTAGATGGCCTCTTTAAGAAAATATCCCTTACAAATCCGCCAATAACATACGTTTCTACACCTCTCTCGTCAGCTAGTTTATTGAGTTTTCTAAATAAAGGATTTTTAAGGTGTTGCTTCATAAAACACGTTGCCCTTATCCTATTTCTTATTTAAAGAATACGATTTGGGAATGCAAAATTAATGTATTTTGATTGTTTTGAACTGTCTAATTTGAAATTCAAGTAATTGGTTCAGGTTTTAACTACTTCCTGATGAATGAAAAGCGACCGTCAGGCTCAATTTTCATGATAGTAGAAGACTTTTTCTTTGACATGTCAGCTTGTTCCAGATCAACAACATAATCGACACCCTCCATAATAGTTTCTGAAATCTGTGAAAAGTTTTCAGGTGATGGCTCTCCACTCAGATTAGCTGAAGTAGAAACAATTGGCTTTTTGAATTTTTGAATTAGTTGTTTACAGAAATTATGAGTTGTGATCCTGATTCCTATACTTCCATCCTCATGAATAATATTAGGTGCCAAATTCTTAGCATTGGAATAAATTATAGTAAGAGGATTCTCTGCATATTCGATCAAATCATAGGCAATATCTGGAACTTCCGATACATAAGAAAGGAGTTTATTATCAGAATCAAGGAGAATAACCAGGCTTTTGCTGGAATCACGGCCTTTAAGCTTATAAATGCGTTCAACAGCCTCTACGTTTGTTGCATCACAACCAATACCCCAAATGGTATCAGTAGGATAGAGGATAAGTCCCCCGGATTTAAGTACTTCAAGTGCCTTTGTTATTTCAGCATTCATTAATTATAGCAATTAGTTATTCGATAATGGAGTACAAATGGCTTTTTATTTCCATATCACTCATTTAGACAAAATAATCTGCAAGATAAGATAATAAACTTGGCCAAATGATGTTTTCTGATTATTGGCTTTGGTTTATAATAAATTGCCTCTGAAATGATTGAGTATTAGTTTTTATTAAGTTGGGTATAATAGCATTCTATCATTTGCTGAGCAAGTAAATCGCTATCAAACTTTTGCACATACTTTAGTCCTGCAATCTTCATTTTATTCTGAAGAAGGGAATCACTTAAAATACCATTTAGTGCATGCGCCAATGCTGAACTGTCATTTGGATCAATATAGAGACTTTCAGGTCCGCCTGCTTCTTCCAGACAGGATCCAGTAGCCGCAACCACTGGGATGCCTGAATATAAAGCTTCTATTACCGGGATTCCAAAGCCCTCATAAAATGAGGGATAAACAAACACAGTCGCCATTTGATAAATAGCCGGCAGATCAATGAAAGGGAGATCCTTCAAAAAAATTACCCGATCTGATAGATTTAATGATTTTATTTGTGCTCTTACCTGATCTGCATAAGGTTTATTTCTACCGACCACAACAAGCTTAAAAGCCGGATCAATATCTTTTAGTGCATTAATAATCAACAATAAGTTTTTCCGGGGCTCAATCGTGCCTACATTCAGTAAATATTTATCTGGTAAAGCATATTTTGCCTTGATTGAATTTTTAAACTCCTGTGATTGGATTAGCTTAAACTCCGCATCGCAACTTTGATAAATGACCTTTATCTTTTCTTCCTTAACGTTGTAAAATTCAATTAGATCTTGTTTCGTCTTTTGACTGATTGCAACAATACAGTCGCTATTTTTCGCAGCATACCTCGTCTTGAAATTATAGATGAACCGATCTATGGGCTTATAATAATCAGGGTAACGTAAAAAAATCAGGTCATGGATACTTACAATGCTTTTGATACCAGTAGATTGGATGCCAAAAGGGATTTCATTACTCAAGCCATGGTAAAGTACTATGTTGTCTTTTTTAAGTTGACTTTTTATTCCAAAGCTTCTCCACATCAAGGATAATGACTTTTTTTCCGGAAGTTTTAATTCAATTCCAACGGTATCAAGAAAGGTATCAATCTGTTTCGATTTTTTGTGTTTAGGTGCATAAACTAAATATTGGTTATCCGGGAATAATTTAGCTAATTGCACAATTAAAGATCGACTGTAATTTCCTAAACCAGTGAGATTATTTGCTGCTCTCTTTCCATCAAAACCAATCCTCATTGTGCTTTTTTAAATAGTGTTATTATTTGTTATCAGATAAAAGTATCGTTAAACGATCTCCATGCTTAATCGCCTCAGACAGTAATAGACTTTCGTGTCTTCCTGGGAATCAGCAGGTCATTTTTGATCTGATTGCCCGATGAATACTGAGGCCTCTCATGTAAAATTATCACGATGTAGACTCCTTCATTGGAATGAAAAATTTGCTATTTTAAGAAATCGATTTCAGTATCAAACCAATATCCGAAACTGTTTGATTATAACATTAAGTTAAGATAATAAACCCGAATAAGTAGAAAAAGGGTTTTGTAGGCATAAAATACTTAACTGCTCCATGTTTTAATTTGCATAAACCAAAACCAAGTACAATAGGTTATTAAATCAATGAAAATTGACTTTTTATAAAATATTAAACCTGCATAAACTTAAGGTAAGTTCATGCAGGTTTTTGAAACAGGTTATACTGCTACGTTATTTTCTCTTAAAGCGTTGTTTAATGAGGTCTTTTTATCAGTTGATTCTTTCCGTTTTCCAATAATCAATGCGCAGGGAACATGGAATTCTCCAGCAGGAAATTGCTTCGCATAGCTTCCAGGAATAACAACCGAACGGGCAGGAATAATACCTTTATATTCCACACTGGAACTACCTGATACATCAAAGATCTTTGTAGAAGCAGTAAGCACTACGTTAGCTCCTAACACAGCCTCTTCTTCAACCCGAACCCCTTCAACCACGATAGCGCGGGATCCTATGAAACAATTATCTTCAATAATTACCGGTGCTGCCTGAACAGGTTCTAATACGCCACCAATGCCCACACCACCACTCAGATGAACATGTTTTCCAATTTGCGCACATGAGCCAACCGTAGCCCAAGTGTCCACCATGGTGCCTTCATCAACAAATGCACCTATATTGACATACGAAGGCATCAAAATTACACCTTTAGCCAGGTAAGCACCATAACGGGCAATGCCATGTGGTACTACACGTACACCAAGTTCTTTATAATTGGTCTTTAATTTCATTTTATCATGAAAAACAAAAGGACCAACTTCAATTTCTTCCATCGTGCGAATAGGGAAATATAAAATTACTGCTTTTTTAATCCACTCATTAACGTGCCATCCGCCTGCCACAGGTTCAGCAACTCTGATTTCTCCTTTATCAAGCAGGTCGATAACGTGCTCAATAGCCTTGATATATTCACTATAAGTTAAAAGAGTTCTATCTTCCCAGGCTTCTTCAATCTGTTTTTGTAGTTTAAAGATCATTTAATTATATTTCCAGCAAAATAAAGCTTTTTTAAGGACTTTTGTTATCTATTCTATCAATAAGAACCAATCATTTTTACAAAGAATCAAAATAGGATGGTTATACCTAATTGATTTAAGAAGCAATTGTTGAATTAATAATTAGAATTGGTAGGTTATAATCATCAATTGAAAAATCAATCAGTTTTACGAATAGTTTAAAATGGTTGGGTTAGAACCATTTATTTTCATAAGAATTAAATTGGTAATTTTATATCTAATTATTAAAGGCATGGGCGAGAAAGAAAAACTACGAATAGATAAATATCTTTGGTCAATCCGACTATTTAAGACGCGTACTTTAGCAACAGATGCATGCAAAGCCGGACGTATAAAGTTAAACGGACAAAATATTAAACCTTCCTACGAGGTGAAAATAGGAGATGTTTTTCATGTCTCAAAAGGTATTGAACGTAAACAGGTACGGGTAACCGGACTTCTACACAGTAGGGTAGATGCTAAAACGGTAGTCAATTTTTACGAAGATATCACACCAGAAGAAGAAACATTAGGTTATAAATCAATGTTTCATGCTCCCTCATTGAAGAGAGACAGGGGCACGGGAAGGCCTACAAAGAAAGATAGAAGAGAAATTGATGATCTGATTAGTGATGAAGATGTTAAAAGTCAAGAATAGTAATGTTAAAAGTCAGAAATAGTAATAGTTGTTAAATAATAGACGCCTAAATCTTAATTTCAATCAGTAACGCATTTTTTTTTCAGATTGAACCCAAAGATCGAATACAACTTTAGCTTCGTCTTCCAAAATTTGTTCAGATGGAAGTTGCCTTTGTTCTTTAACTAATTCTAGCTCCTCATAAATGAAATGGTCATCAAACCCGATTACCGCTGCATCATGTTTGGTGTTGGCATAATAAATTTTAGCTAACCTGGCCCAATATATTGCACCTAAGCACATAGGGCAAGGCTCACAGCTCGTATAAATAATGCAACCACTCAGGTCATAAGTCTTCAATAGCTGACATGCTTTCCGAATAGCAGAGATTTCTGCATGCGCAGTAGGATCATTAGTGGAAAGTACTAAATTCTGACTGGCGGCAATGATGGAATTATCTTTAACAATGACCGCTCCGAAAGGACCGCCAAGGCTTTCCAGTATATTTGACCTGGAGTATGAGATAGCCATTCTCATAAATTGATGATGAACGTTCTCTTCCATAATAAGGGGATATTAAAAAAGGCTGCAAACCAAACCGAATGCAACCTTCTTTATGTAGTTTAACCTGTGATGATTATTTTTTATCCTTCGTATACTGATCGTTTAACCCTTTAACCACTTCATTGGTTACGTCCAGACTTTCATCTGCGAATAACAATGAAGGATTGCTTTTAGAATAAGTCAGGACCATTTTATAGCCTTTTTCTTTTGCGTACACTTTCAAATATTCCGCTACTTTATCATAAAGCTTTTCGTTTTCTCCAGCAGATTCGTTAGCTAAAGCAGAACTGGCATTTTGATTAAAAGCCTGTAGTTCCTGTTGCTTACGAGCAAGGCGTTGTTCTGTTGATGCCCGTTCATCTGCACTCAAGCTTTGAGCCTTTTGTTGGTATTCAGCAACTTCTCTCTGGAAAGCAGTCCCTTTAGAACTTAAGTCATCCTGAGCTTTTTTAGATTTAGATTGAAGTTTACCTTTAATGTCTTTAAAGTAATTGTAATTATTAACTAAAGAATCAGAATTAACAAATACAATTGGTTCTGCAGCTTTAGATGCCGAAGCTGAAGTAGATGGCGAATTTGTTTTAGCCTGCTCTTTATTGTTACATGAAACAACTACGGCTGCAAACAAGAATCCCGCTGTAAGTTTGGAGAATGTTCCGAATGATATTGTCATTTTTACTTATAATTTCAGGCAAATATAATCTTTCGCCTGATGTAAACAATTTAGAAATCATAAAACAGCTTTCTCTGACGCTTTAATGGTATAAAATACTGTTAATTCGCTTAAAATGGCTAGATTTGATCTATTGTTTTAAAATAATTATGAGCGAACAAAAGGAAGACAAAACTAATTATTCAGCGGAAAATATACAGGTTTTAGAAGGCCTGGAAGCTGTACGTAAGCGTCCTGCTATGTATATTGGCGATATTGGTATAAAGGGATTACATCACCTTGTTTATGAAGTAATTGATAACTCTATCGATGAAGCACTTGCTGGATATTGTACCGATATTAACGTAGTTATTCTCCCCGATAATTCTATTTCTGTCGAAGATAACGGCCGTGGGATCCCAACCGGGATTATGGCAAAAGAAAAAAAGTCAGCACTTGAAGTAGTTATGACGGTTCTGCATGCCGGAGGTAAATTTGATAAAGATACATACAAGGTTTCAGGTGGGTTACACGGTGTTGGGGTATCCTGCGTAAATGCACTATCCACCCTTTTAATTGCAACCGTTTACCGTGATGGTAAAATCTTCAGACAAGAGTATAGTTGTGGAAAACCATTATATGATGTTAAAATTATTGGCGATTCAGATAAAAGAGGAACATCGATTACTTTCACTCCTGATACCAGCATTTTTAGTCTGACCAACGAATACAAATTCGACACCTTAGCTGCTCGTTTAAGAGAACTTGCTTATTTGAATAAGCGCATCCGTTTGACTTTAACCGACGAACGGGAAGTACATGAAGATGGAAGCTTTAAAAAAGAAGAGTTTTATTCAGAAGGCGGATTAAAAGAATTTGTTAAATTTCTAGATGGCACCCGCACTCCTTTAATCCCTGAACCTATTTATGTAGAAGGAATTAAACAGGGTATTCCAGTTGAGCTGGCCATGCAATACAATGAAACCTACACCGAGAATGTCCATTCTTATGTGAATAACATCAACACAATTGAAGGTGGAACCCATGTTGCTGGTTTTAGAAGAGGTTTAACGCGTACGCTTAAATCATATGCGGAAAAATCAGGCCTGCTTAAAAATATAAAAATTGAAATTAATGGAGATGACTTTCGCGAAGGTCTGACTGCCATTATTTCTGTAAAAGTTCAGGAACCGCAGTTTGAAGGTCAAACAAAGACCAAGCTTGGTAACAACGATGTAATGGGAGCCGTCGATATGGCGGTAGGAGAGATCCTGAACAACTATCTGGAAGAAAATCCCAGGGAAGCAAAGCTTATAGTAGGGAAAGTTATTATTGCAGCACAAGCCCGTGCAGCCGCCCGTAAAGCAAGGGAAATGGTTCAGCGTAAAACGGTTATGGGTGGATCAGGTCTTCCTGGTAAGCTTGCCGATTGCTCTGAAAAAGATGCTTCCAAATGCGAACTGTATCTTGTCGAAGGGGACTCTGCAGGTGGAACGGCCAAGCAAGGCAGAAACAGGTATTTCCAGGCTATTCTTCCTTTAAGAGGTAAGATCTTAAACGTGGAGAAAGCACAGGAGCATAAGATCTATGAAAATGAAGAAATAAAGAATATTTTTACTGCTCTTGGTGTAAGTATAGGAACGGTTGATGATGCCAAGGCATTGAACATGGATAAGTTACGTTACCACAAAGTGGTCATCATGACGGATGCGGATGTGGATGGTTCTCACATTACTACGCTAATTTTAACTTTCTTTTTCCGTTATATGAAAGAGTTGGTTGAGTTTGGTTACGTGTATATTGCTACCCCTCCATTGTATCTGGTAAAGAAAGGTAAAGAACAAGCTTACGCTTGGGATGATACCACTCGTGATGCTGCTGTTCAACGCTTAAAAGGTGCTGGAAAGGAAGAGAACGTTCATGTACAGCGTTACAAAGGTCTTGGAGAAATGAACGCGGAGCAGTTATGGGAAACAACTATGAATCCTGAAACCAGAACGCTAAGACGTGCTACCATTGAAAATGCGGCCGAATGTGATCATATATTCTCAATGCTGATGGGTGATGAAGTTGCTCCCCGTCGTGACTTTATAGAGAAAAATGCAAAGTATGCAAGAATAGACGTATAATACTTATAAGCATAAAAAAAGAGGCTGATTCATTTGATCAGCCTCTTTTTTTATGCTTATAAATAAATGAAAATAAATAAATTCTTTTAATCAAATGTAGTTTGTCCTGAATCTATTTTTTCAAACGAAACTTTTGTATCCTTGGATATATGTTTTCGAACCTCAGAAAAAGAGATCTTTTTCAACGGATAATTGATGATTGCCCTATACTTCACTAAAATATCCCCACCAATTACACCAATTACCGGTTTGACCGATACTTGCTCAAATGCATTGTTAATTGTCGAAAGATCAAGAATAGCAACCTCCATATTCGATATCACTAAATCCCCAATACTCATTTCTTCAACTTTCAGCGTATAGCTTTCCATTGAATTAGTACCTAGTCCTGTTGAAAGTAAATCACTGATAGAGATCATATCCGAACTGATGTATTTCTCCACCATGCTTTTATCAAGAACAGTTCTTGAAGCTCCTGTATCAACAACCGCTTTGAACTTTTTTCCAAATACAACGACGTCCACTAAAGCGTGAAAGCCGTCGTTATGTAGATTCAAAAGTTTCAATTTTACCTCTATCATTAGAAGGTCAAAACACTATTCATAGCCCTTACAGCCTCTGCACTCTTATTGAAAGCAGCAGTTTCTTCATCACTTAACTGAAGTTGAATGATTTTTTCCCATCCATTCTTGCCGATGATCACAGGAACTCCTATAGCAATATCCGATTGTCCGTATTCGCCATCCAGGGCAACACAGCAAGGCACTAATTTTTTCTCATCCCTAAGAATGCTTTCAACCATGGCAGCTGTTCCAGCACCTGGCGCATACCAGGCAGAAGTACCAACTAGTTTAGTCAGTGTAGCACCACCAACCATAGTCGCCGCAACTATACTATCCTGCTGTTCCTTACTTAAGAATTGAGTAACCGGGATACTGTTCCATGTAGCATGATTAATCAAAGGAATCATCGTAGTATCACCATGTCCGCCAATAACCATCGCATTCAAATCTGCAGGAGAACATCCTAGTTCCTGACTCAGGTAATATTTAAATCTGGATGAGTCAAGTGCTCCACCCATACCAATAATACGATTTTTTGGTAATCCTGATGTTTTAAGAGACAAGTAAGTCATTGTATCCATCGGATTAGAAACAATAACAATAACAGCTTCTGGAGAATACTTAAGTATGTTTTCTACTACACCTTTTACAATACCAGCATTTGTTCCAATCAGCTCTTCGCGAGTCATTCCTGGTTTGCGCGGTAATCCGGATGTAATAACAACTACGTTTGAATCAGCTGTACTTGCATAATCATTCGTGACGCCTCTAACCTTAGTATCAAAACCCAATAGGGCAGAGGTTTGCATCATATCGATAGCCTTGCCTTCGGCAAAACCATCTTTAATATCAAGCAATATAAGTTCCTCTGCTAATTCTTTTCTAGCAATATTATCAGTACAGGTTGCTCCAACGGCACCTGCTCCCACTACTGTAACTTTCATGTTTTAGGTAATTTAGTATGTAATAAAAGTTAGGCAATTTAAATAAATCCCCTAACCTATTCGATAGAATTCATTAAATGTAACACAAATTTTGTTTAAACATTAGAATGGATACCCAATTGCTAAATTTAACACTAGATTGTCTTTTCTCCATTCCTTGTTTCCGAAATTGATTTCATCAAATACCCAGCGTTCACCTTCAGGCAACCATGGCTTCCGGAGAGGAAATGCCAGGTCAAGACGTAAAATTAATATGGAGGCATCAATCCTTACTCCGGCTCCTGTTCCTACGGCAAGCTCTTTCATAAAATCTTTAGTAAACTTAGCACCGGATCGGTTAGTATCATTATTTAGTAACCAGATGTTACCGGCATCCAGGAACAAGGCTCCTCTTACAATACTGAATAATTTAGGCCTGAATTCGGTGTTAAATTCCAGCTTAATATCTCCGGATTGATCGGCTGCTATGGTATCATTGGAATCCTGCGCCGGATCACGATATACCCCCGGACCCAGAGACCTTGCACGGAATGCTCTTAAACTATTCGTGCCGCCAATAAAAAACTGCTTAACAAATGGTAATGATCGCGAGTTCCCGTACGCTTGACCATAACCCATAATTAGTCGAGATGCCCATTGTGAATTTATACCCAACTTATAATAGTGTCTGAAGTCTAATTCACCCCTTACATATTGGGAATAGGGGGTGTTGAATAATTTCTTTTCATTTTCTACCTTTGCCCCCTGAATTAAGCCCAATAAATTAGCAGACATATCCAGATTCGCATTGAAATAAAAGGTATTCTTTTTATAAGCACGGTGGGTGTTCGTATAATTGAAATTATAGTTAGGGCCAATTATAAACTGATCTTGAATCGCATTTCTATAAGTAGAATTAGTTTGAGCCAATGTGTCATAAGCTGGAGATACAAATGGGGCATGTACATAAGTTACCCCTAAAACGGTCAGCTGATGTTCCTTTTCCAAACTCTCTTTCCAGGTGTAACCCACCGAGGTACGAAATGAATTTAACTTGTAACTGTTCTTTCTTTCCAGGCGGTCATACCCCAAAACAAACCGTGTACGTGGAATATAAGCACTACTCGTATTCAGTTTAAAAGGAGTAAGGAAACGTGGAATACTGAGGTTGGCCTCTGTACCATATCTAAAAATCCCGTCTCCGCTATTATTGCCCGATACTTGTACATCAGTGGCCACATAAGCAGATAGAGTTAGCAGTTCCGCACCCCGGAAAGCATTCCTGTTCCGCCAGCTTAATGTAAATTCCGATCCGGTAAAATTAGCTGAATTTGTTCTTCCCGTTACCTCTGCCCGAATAGACTTTTTAGCCATAGGAGTGAGGTAATAATAGGCGTCCAGTGCCTTTTTCGTCGTGTCCGATTCTATAAATTGATTCTTAACAAACTTGAAAGTACCCAAACTGGTCAATCTGCTTAAAGACAAATTATGATCTGCACGATTATAGGTGTCCCCCTTATAAAAGAACATAGTCCGTTCAAATACAGCAGGTTTGAACATATTCGTCCGGTCAATGACATAAAAGTCCTTATACTTCACAGCTTCCGGACTTTTTCCCTGTACAGTGTCCCTAAGTTTAAAGTTAGGATAGATAAAAATGTTATTGATCTTGTAAATATCCTTCGCTTTTTCAGTAGTTGCGTCTTTGATGTTCATATACAAATCAACCTTGTGATCGGCTGTAGTACTGTCAATCTGAACAATAAGATTCTCCGGGCTAAAGTAGTAAAATCCCTGTTCTTTCAGCCGGGAGTCGATCCGTTCACGTTCCAGTTTAATGACATCAAGGTCATAACTGTCGCCAACTTTTAACTGGCTATCCTCAGCTGTAGCATGTACTGCTTTTCCAAGGTCAGAACTATCCGTAGTAAAATTAACGGTTTTAATCAGATATCGCGGTCCAGCCAAAGCCTGATAAGTAAGAGAAGCTTTTTTACCATGTATAGTGGTATCCGCATTCGTGCTAGCCACAAAAAAACCTTTATTTTCAAGCCTGTTAGAAACGATATCCCGATTGTAATCTACCTTTACCGAACTGAATAATACAGGGGGCTCACCGTACTTTTTAATCCATTTCAACGGTCCTTTCTTCGCGTTTTTGGTAATATTATAGATCCATATTTTGGGCCTGATCCCCAAAATAGACATATTCGGTTTAGGCCTTAATAAACTGGTCAGGTCGGGTTCCAAGATCTTTTTATCTTTTTTCTTCAGGTCCTTGTCTTCAATTTTAACCTTTGCACCAGTATACAGAAAATCACCTTCGGGAACATTTTTCGTCACATTACATGCAGCAAGAAACGCTACACAGAGTAACAAGAAGTATTTTATATATCGTTTAGTCATTCTCTTTAGTAGTTTCATTAGCCGATTTTCGAGCACGCTGACGTCTCTTTTCTTCTCTTGTTTTTGTTCCGAATATTTCTTTAAACTGATTGTAATCCATGCTAATTACAAATCCTACACCTGTTTCAATAACTTGTCCCTGAAGTGCTACCTGATATTGATTTTTTTGGTAAGCCCGTAACATATACCGGCCATTATTGCTGAGCTGGTATTCCGCTTGAATATCACCCGCTATATTACTGGTCTTTCGGTTTTGTTGCTGAGGACCTTCTAATTCAAAATTGCTACCCACCGTTACCTTCAAACGATCGTTAAGCAATCGCTTGGATAAACCTACGTTCAAATCCGTACGGTTAGCCATTTGTCCGGTCGTATAATCTTCCGATGACTGCAGATCAAATTCCAGCTGCACACCACCAATCATATCACCGGCCAGGTTATTCAGCTGATCCGATAACAGGCGACTTACACTTTGTCTGGCAGAAGATTCCAGACCACCGCCACCAGCACTGCTCGCAAAAGGATTATCCGATATAAAACGGTTCAATAACAATACCGCAAATACCTGTTTATTCAACTCCGAAGGCTCTGTTCTTAGCTGCGTCAATCTGCCATTCACATTAGTAATCACTTCTGTGGCAACATTATAGTTTGCTTCCGGCAGAATGATGTCAAAAGTAATCGTTGGTTTCATCAGTTCTCCTTTTAACATCAGGTTCACATTAAATGGAAGTTTCTGTTTATAGGTATTAAGCGTAGTCTGTGCCACAGAGCCCAATTGTTGTTCCACCAAATCAATAGGAGCTGTATTGACCACGTACGTTGCAGTAATATCCGCATCAGCCATCATCGGCTCTCCGTTCCAGGTTAGAGTACTTCCTTTTTTGATTAAGAATTTTCTTTTAAGAAAGCTTAAGCTTAAGTCATAAGAACCTTCTTCTACAGTAAGGTTACCTGTTAAACTAACCTTACCGCTAGGGTCAATACCCCCGTTTAACTGTGCCGCACCTTTAAGCCGCAACATATCCCCATTTGCAGGATCCACCAAAACGTTGAGTTGCGCTTCTTTATCCAGTTCGATGTTCACTGAGACATCCATTCCTGTAATCGCAGAAGAATTTAAAGTATCAGCAGGATCTTTAAACACCTTTGCAAGCTGTGGATTATCTTTATCCACAAATTCAACAATGCCTGCCCTGTCCTGAATTCCCGGATCACTGGCAGGAAGCACTAAAGTGAAGTCCGTTTTCGGATCGATTTTTAAAGATCCATCCACAGCAGGAGCAGCTACTGTTCCCTTAATTCCTAAACGGGTATCAATAAATAACTTTCCATAAAACAGGTCATTATCTTTTGCTGCTGAGTTAATAAGCTTGAAGTTATTTGCATTTAATTTCAGGTCAAAACGGAAGTCTGTATACGTTTTCGTATATACAGTTCCTAAAAGCTGCGCTTTGTTATTAGCGGAGTCAATCAGGGCAAAGTCGTTAAACGTAATCCCATCCTCCGTAAAACCAATCCTCGCATTGTCCTGAATTTTAAAATAGGAGTTCAGCATCGTCACATTAAAGGCTACTTCCTTAAAGTCAATTCCTCCTCGTATGGCAGGTGCAGTAGTGGTGCCGGTAATATCCAGGTTCCCCTTCATAAAACCTTTTGTTTCTTTCACACTCCCCATAGTAAAACCTTCAATACTCTTCATATTAAGGTTGGCAATGTCGAGCTTCATGTCAAAGCTGCTATTGTTGGTATAATATAAGCCATTCAGGTTAACCTGATTCCCTTGTCCTGTAATCTTAACGTCCGCTGCAAAAGTGTTTGCCTGCTCATTATTGACTTTTAGAGCTATATTTCCTACGGTATCACCCATGAAGCTGAAATTGCTCACCGTCATATCCGAAGTAAATACAGGAGTTGTATTGAAATTGCGCACTTGTGCATTCCCGTTTATTGTACCACCAGCCAATAGGGAATCTTGTTTCGCTATATTGGTTAACGTTTCAATCTGGAAATTTTTAAAGTCAATTACCAAAGGGTTATTAAGTCCCGGTGGACTCGTATTGATACTTAATTGCTGATTATTGTTGGATAAGACAAAGTTCGTTGCCTCTATCCCTTTTCCTCCAAAGAGAATGGCATTATTCTGACTTACTTTCCATGGCGTATGATTTAAAACTAATCCATCCGGATTCAAACTAAACTGAAAAGCGTCCTGCAAAGCCTTTAGCGCACCAGCAATCCGATAATCAGCCCGACCCTTATTGTCCTGGGTCTGGATCGCAGTCGTAATCGTATTATTCCTCACATTTCCGGCAACACTAGCCTTAAGAAGTTGCATAGAGCCTGTTGTAATCTTATCTAGCATCAATGCATAATTCAGCGTACTGTCCGCTGTGTTGATCTTCATCTGGAAATTACTCAGGTCATTTGTGCCATACAAAATACGGGGTATCGAACCATTTACATTCAGTTGCCTTTTCTGACTGTCAAAATCTCCATTCAAAACAATGGTCGCAAGTTCTTTCAAATCCGGCACAAACTTTTGAATCAAAGGCCCATTGGCAATTTTTGCATTAAAGATCAATTTTTGCGGCCCATATTTTACCGGTTTAGCCTTCAAACCTATTGTATAATATTTGCCAATCAGATCCTGCACTGCAGTACCTAATTGCGTCAATTTATACTTTCCTTTCAAGTCGGCGGACATCACTTCCGAGCGTAAACGAAGTGTATTGCTATCCGCAGAAGCACTGGAAATGATACTCACTGTATCCAAACCAATTCGCTGATCTGCTTTGGCAAACAACGCTTCAGTCAGCAGAATGCTCCCATTTAAATAGTCAGGATCAGCAGTAGGCAAATCGGCAACCAACTTACCATGGAAACGCATGTCCTCTTTCACAAAATGTAGGTTCTTCAGATTTGCACTGTCCAGATCCAGGTTCAACTTAATCGCAGGATATGTGCCCGACATATTAGCCGAAGCAGTCAAATTAAACTTCAAGTTTGGATCAGGCATATCAGCCTTCACCATCATATTTCCTCTGCTGGCAGAACCATCAAAAGAAAAGTTCCGGTAGGTATAGTGGTTGTATTCCGCTTTAATCACTTTAGCAACTGCCCTGGCTCGCATCGTTTTAGGATTCAATCCATTCCCTACCACATTTGCCGCCAGTGTAATCCGCCCGATACTATCATTTTTGATCATCCTTCCGACGTCAAAATTGAAGATCCGTACATTAGCTTTATAAGATTCCCGGCCTTTAACCAGCGCATTATACGTCGCAATAGTTTTCGCACTTCCAAAGCTTGAAAAAAGGTTTAAGTCTGTACTGAAATTGGTCATTCCACCTTTAAACTTGCCCGTCAACTTAATCGATTCAGGAATCCGGATATTTGCAGGAATGGTACCTTTTGGAACTAATGCGAGAATATCGGACCTTCTGGTGCTAAACTCATCAATTTTAATGTCCAACCAAGCCTTATTCATATCCGGTAACCCCCTGGTCTTAGCGGAGGCCTTAATGATCGTACCTCCCAATCCTGAGATCTGAAGATTTTCAATCTCCAGATTTTTCACCTTACCTTTCACCTTGCCATTTATATTCAGTACCGCATTTGGATTACCTTTAAGGGGAACTGTATTAACCAGATCCGGAGCCAGAATTAAGATATCTTTGAATCCAATCTTAGTTTTAATCAAGTTCGCTTCCACCCCAAGTTCACCCAAATTCTTAGAGATGCTGGCTATAGAAGGATAAGTAACTCTGATATTATTACTAATGCTGGTATAAGGAGTCTGAATCAGCAGGTCTTTCAAATAGGCTTCTTTAGGTCCATAAAAGAATTTCGTTTCAAACTTCAACAGGTTAAACCCACTTTTATCCTTAAACGTGCCTGAATTGATTTTCCCTGAAATGGTGTCTACAGAATAAGCAAGGTCATTCAAACTTAAATTCAAGTCCTTAATATCCATATGAGCGAAATCCATCCCCTTCTTTTGCATGGGCATGTTGAAGTTATCAAAGCGGATATTGTTATTGCCCAGATTCAGGTCTTTGGTATCAAACTTCCAGTTGTTAGCTGTCGCCTCTGTAGTTTTTACGGTTTCTGAAGCCACCAACTTAGCCTGCTGACTTTTCCCAAGCTGAAATAAAATTGAAGAATTACTCAAATCAAGCTTATTCAAAGCGATATGCTGATTCTTCATATCGATCTGATCAGATTCAACAGCAAGAGAACCCAGGTTTACATCCGCTTTCATCGCTGACACATCATTCTGATAGTATACCTTTATCTTAGAAAGATCAATGGTTCCTAGTTGCAGATCGAGGTTCATAGGCTCAGCACTTTCCGCTTCATGCACCGCAACTGATTTTGCAACTACGGCAGGCTTACTCTGAATTACCCTCGCATTGACTCCCGAAAGTACTATTTTGGGGATACTGAACTTCATCTTATCCAGATCAAATTCCTTTACCCGGGTGTCAAAGTGACCAATAGAAAAATAAACATCATTTGCTGATGGAGCATCTTTAAAACTTACTTTAATCCGGTCCAGGTTAATTTTATCCAGCGAAAACTTCATGGTAGATGAAGTATCAACCGGCTCAGGCTCTTTTTTTTGCTCGCTCACAAAAGCCTTCATGATATAGTCAAAATTGAATGCACTATCGGATCCACGCTGAATATTAGCCGTAATACCTCTTAGGTCAATTTCATTAATTTCAAGTTTATTATCAAGCAGCTTTAATAAGCTGATGTTTACTTTTAGCGTATCTCCCGCCAACAAGGTATCTTTCTTCTGATCTTCGAAATAAATGTCTTCCAGTACAATCAGTTTAGGCAAGTCCAGGCTAATCTTATTAATCTCTACCTTCGTACCAATCTTACCCTCCAGGTAACTTACAACCTTTTTTTTTGCAAAATTTTGAACAGCCGGAACACGAATCAGGACAAATACTAAAAGAACCAGAAAAATTAAAATCCCAATGATCCACAGAATGATTTTTAAGGTGAGGGTACCGAATCTTCTCAAGTTAAATGTATTTAGTTCAAATCAATAATTGTTAAAAAGCATAAATGTTTGATTTATTAACATAAATTGTAAATTATACTTTTTCCCAACCATTACTGTCTCTTATCCGACAATGAACTTTAGGATAGATCCACAAAAGAAACTACTCTGCTTGATCTTTACGCAACAACCCCCCTAAAGGGGATGTTTACGATAAGTTCAGAGCGTTGGCCTACCAGGCTTTAGAAAACTAAAAAAATATTAGAGTCTTATACATAAGACTCTAATATTTTAAACCCTTTCTGTGCATGTAAGGTTACACGGTCAATAGAAGCCGGGATAAGAATGCAATCACCCATACTTACCTTCAAACTCTCTTCCCCATATAATAAGGTATAAGATCCTGCAACACATACATGGATCACAAATGAATCCTTTGCAGCATAATCGCGTGAAACAGATTCGGTATATTCAAGGATATTGGTCGTGAAATAGGGGCAAGTGACAACCTCTACCGGTTCATTCAGCTTTTCCTTGTAAAGCGACTTGTACTCCGGATAAAAATTATAATCGATAGCAGCCAAAGCATCTTCGGTATGCAATTCACGTTTGTTACCCTTATCATCTACACGGTCAAAATCATAAATCCGGTAGGTAATATCAGAAGTCTGCTGTATTTCAGCAATCAGTAAACCTTTACCGATAGTATGAACCCGTCCAGCAGGTAAAAAGAATACATCACCCGCTTTTACCTCTTCCTTATTCAGGATGTCAATCAGATGACCACTATTAAATTTCTCCAGATAGATCTCCTGATCCAAAGGCTGATTGAATCCAGCAATTAAGGATGCACCCTCATCAGCCTGAAGCACATACCACATTTCTGTTTTTCCAAAGGAATTATGTCTTTTACGTGCTAATGCATCGTTCGGATGTACCTGAATAGACAGATCTTCATTAGCATCAATAAATTTAATCAGTAAAGGGAATTCATTGCCAAAGCGTTCGTAAACCTTTTTGCCTACCAGCTCTTCCTGATGGGTTTCCAGTAACGCCGCCAGGGTTTGTCCCTCAAGGGGGCCATTCTGTACCACAGAAACGTCACTTTTTACACCTGATACTTCCCAGGTCTCACCACAATTAGGCAGCGGACTAAAATCTTTTCCAAGGTAGGTACGAATCTTTTCGCCTCCCCAGATCTTGTCTTTAAATATAGTTTTAAATTTTAGCGGATATAATGTTGCCATGATATGTATGTCAGTTTATCAACGCAAGTATAATTAAAAATGATTAGTTGTCTTACTTTTGTTAAAATTGACTCATTTTCAGAGTGTTGCTCAGTTCTAATTGCTAAGATGTAATAATTTCGTATCTTTGAGTCGTAAAAACTGTTTTGAATCATACTATTCATTCAGAAAGCTCCTGTAATATAACAAAGTATTCGAGGGCAAATACGATACATCACATTAAAAAAAATCAACAATTTTGTCATTTAAAGAATTAAATCTCATAGAGCCACTTCTAAAAGCTCTGAGTGCAGAAGGTTATACACATCCAACTCCTATCCAGGAAAAGGCCATCCCCATCGTTTTACAACAAAAAGATCTATTGGGTTGCGCACAAACAGGTACAGGAAAAACGGCAGCGTTCGCATTGCCGATGTTACAGCTATTAAGTGCACAACCTATTCAGAAAAGTACCCGTAGAGACATCAGGGCACTTATTCTAACACCTACCCGCGAGCTTGCCATTCAAATTAAGGAAAGTTTTCAGTCTTACGGAAAATTTACCGGTCTAAGACAAGCCGTTATATTCGGTGGTGTTTCTCAAGGAAAACAAGTAGAAGAAATCAATAAAGGAGTAGACGTTTTAATTGCTACCCCTGGAAGACTTCTGGATCTTGTTTCTCAACGTCTGGTTAATTTACAGCACATCCAAATATTTGTCCTTGATGAGGCCGATCGCATGCTGGATATGGGTTTTGTAAATGATGTAAAAAAGATCATTTCTAAAATCCCGGCTAAAAGACAGACCCTGTTCTTTTCAGCTACCATGCCTTCTGAGATCTCTAACCTGGCTAATACCATTTTATCCAACCCCGTACGGGTAGAAGTATCTCCGGTATCTTCTACAGTGGAAAAGATTACGCAAGCAATCTATTCCGTAGAGAAGAAAAATAAGCCTAATCTACTTATCCATCTTTTACAGGATAAATCCATCGAGAACGTTTTGGTATTTACCAAGACCAAACATGGTGCAGATAAACTGGTAAAAGTACTCGAAAGAGCAAGCATCAATGCAGAAGCTATTCATGGAAATAAATCTCAAAATGCGCGTCAGCGTGCATTAACAAGTTTTAAAGCCGGAACTTTGCGTGTATTGGTAGCTACAGATATTGCAGCACGTGGTATTGATGTAGATGAACTGAAAAATGTAATCAATTTCGACCTTCCTAATGTTCCGGAAACTTATGTTCACCGGATCGGACGTACAGGAAGAGCAGGAGCAAGCGGAACAGCATGGTCATTCTGCGATGAAGAAGATCGCCCATTCCTGCATGATATCTTAAAACTTACTCAACAGGACATTCCATTGGTTGAAGATCATCCTTACCCGATGTTTTTTAATAAACTGATGGATGCTTCTTCTGTTAAAAGAGCGAAAACTAAAATTAATTTAGCCGCAGCAGCAAAGAAAAGAAGTTTTAAGCCAAGAGAAAAACCGCAGTCTTTTCACCGTAAGACACTTTAAAACCGGTTATATGAGCATAAAAAAAGGGAATTTCGTAAGAAGTTCCCTTTTTTTATGCTCATAGGTAGTTGATAAAATAATAAAGTAAATAGATTATGCTGCTTGTATAATAGAATCGCGTAGATTTATATATGTCTTGATTGTTTTAAACTTTTTAACTTCTGATTTAAGGATCTCCATTAATTCAATATCAAAATCTTGTGTCAATTCGCTAATGTTGGTAATAGATATGATCTTTTTCATGATGTTTGGTTTAAAGTTATATAAAGGATTATTCCAAAAACATGCCAAAACCAGGATGCCTTATAGGATTACTTGTAAGATGCTGATAATGAATAACTAAATTTATAACAAGCCTTGTCTTTTGCATGGATTTTAAAAGCCTGCAAACACATGTTGTTTTTTCAGTACAGCAATATTTCAATACGACCCACAATAGGTACACCCGATCAGAAAGATTTCAAAACAAACATTAATCCGATAAGGAGGTTATTGTTAAAAAAAGAAAATATGGAACGATTTAATATGCAGGTAATGTTAAAGGATGGCAAATTTGCTGACTATGACGTTAAAACAGATCGAAAAGCCCAGTATTATGAAGTATATGATAAAGAGACCTTGATCGCCACATTCAAGGATGATAAAAATGGGTCATTTGCCATTGATACCAATACGACTAATATTGATGAAGATCTTCAGTCAAGAATTGCCGAGCAACTTAAAGGCTTTAGTGTCTAATTAAAAACAGGTTTAAACGATAAGCTGTTTATAACCAGCCTTTTCGTTTAAACCAAAAATAAATGCCAATCGTGATGACCGCCATCACGATCAAAATAGCAGGATATCCCAAAGGGTGTTCAAGTTCGGGCATAAATTTAAAATTCATGCCATAGATGCCTACAATAAAGGTCAGTGGCATAAAAAATACGGAGAAAATAGTCAGTACCCGCATGGTCTCATTGGTCCGCTGAGAGGAAGTGGAGAAATAAGTGGTCAGCAGCTGATTGATATTATCATTCAAACTATCATAAATCGTGGTAAGCTTTACGTACAAATCGCGCGTGTCCCGTGTATTTACATTCCCCCGGTCGTCATCGATGTTTTCTATCGTATCTAAAGATAGGATCAGCATTCTCCTCAGCAAATCAATCTTTCTCCTTAAATAATAGAGTCCCTTTAACAATGGAGTCCTTCTGTTACTTAAAAACACTTGCTCTTCATAATAGTCGATGGACTTAGCCAGCTTATTAGAAGGCTCTTCATAAGTCATTAAACAGGCCCTGACCACGGTATTCAAAAGCTGATGCGTGTTTTTTAAACCTTTGGTGCGATCCAGACAAGCCAATTTATTTAAAAAAGGCTGATCTTTCCGATGTATGGTAATAAAAAAGCTGTCCGCATAAAATAAGGCAACCTTATTGGTGAGCTCCTGAACTGTATCCGCCTCCAGCATATCAATATCGGTATAAACTCTGGAAATGATAAAGGCATAAGCTTCCAATGATTCGTACTTAGGCAAATGTCCAGGCTGCAAACAATCATGAACCAAGGCCTCATGTAAATTATAATTTTTTGCTACATCGCGTAATTCAGCTTCTTCAGGATCTGTCAAATCGATCCAATCATATCCATGTTCTGCTTTATTCGCATACTGTTTAATCATATTCTTTTCTTTATAATTTCGAAATCTTCGTCAGCCATCCGTTAAATGTAAGTTTTCCTTCTTTGATACATTCAAAGAGCTAATGAGTTTGTAAATTGCAGACTTTAATCTTTTCAAAATGACATATCAGGAAAAACTTTCAGGAATACGTCGCCAAATGCGCGATGACCGGGTAGACGCCTATATAATTCCATCCGCTGACCCACATATCAGCGAATACCTTCCGGACCGCTATAAATGTATTTATTTTACTTCAGGTTTCACCGGTTCGGCTGGAACTTTAGTGATCACACAAGAATTTGCAGGACTCTGGACAGATGCCCGGTATTTCGTTCAGGCTGCAGAACAATTAGAAAATAGCGGTTTTGTATTAGTGAAACTAATTGCACAGGCTACTCCTGAATATATCACATGGCTGACCGAATGCCTCAAGAGCGGTGCAGTTGTTGGCTTCGACTCTAACCTCATCTCTGTTCAACTGGCTCAAATGATTGCCGAAGGATTGGATCTTGCGGATATCGGTGTAGCTGAGCATAAAGATTATTTAACTGAAATCTGGGCAGACCGTCCCCAACTTCCAGCTTCCCCGGCGTTCCTGTTGGAAGAAGAAATTACCGGAGAATCCGTTCCTTCCAAACTGCAGCGCATCCGCGAAGTGTTAAAAAAGAAACGTGCTGTTTATCATCTCATATCTTCTCTTGACGATGTAGCCTGGGTTTTCAATATCCGTGGAGCAGATGTAAAATGCAACCCCGTTACCCTCGGCTTTGCTTTAATTAGTCCAGACGAAACGCGCTTGTATATTGATGCAGCCAAACTTTCCAGTACGGATCAATCCAAACTTAAAATCTGGGGAGTAGAAATATGGCCCTATGAGGATCTAAACGGACAGATCCAATCCCTTCCTAAGACCAGCAGTATCCTGATCGATCCTAAGAAAACCTGCAACGCCCTTTACCAAATGATTCCTGCCGGTGTTAAAATTGTACAGGATACCAATCCAAGTACCAATTTCAAGGCCATTAAGAATGAAATAGAAATAGCTAATATCAGGCAGACTATGGTTCGGGATGGTGTAGCGCTAACCCGTTTCTTCAGATGGATGGAAACTAATCCGGATCAGGCAACCTTAACAGAAATATCCGTAGCAGAAAAGCTCTATGCTTTCCGGGCAGAACAAGAAGGTTTTGTTGGCGAAAGTTTTGATACTATTGCAGGGTATGCCGCACATGGAGCATTGCCTCATTACAAGGCTACACCCGAAAGCGATGTTCCCTTATTGCAATCAGGATTATTTTTACTTGATTCAGGAGGGCAGTACTTGCGCGGCACTACGGATATCACCCGCGTCATTTCCTTGGGTAATCTAAGTCAGGAAGAAAAGACCGATTACACATTGGTGCTTCGGGCAATGATTGAAGGATCAACCGCGCGTTTTCCAAAAGGCTCCAAAGGCTATCAGATTGATGCCATTACCCGTAAACCATTGTGGGATTTTGCCCGGAATTACGGACATGGTACAGGTCATGGAATTGGCTATTTTCTCAACGTGCACGAAGGTCCGCAAGTATTCAACGCATCTAATAGTACGGTAGAAGTGGACCTTGGTATGATCACCTCTGTGGAACCCGGTCTGTACCGTCCATTACGATACGGAATCAGGATTGAGAACCTGGTGCTGACCGTAAAAGATGAAGAAACAGAGTTTGGCGAATTTTATACCTTTGAAACCCTTACACAGTTTCTTATTGATACCAGTCTTGTAGATCAATCCTTACTTGAAGATAAACATGTAAAATGGTTAAATGCCTATAACGAAAAAGTAGTCGCTAAATTAAGTCCATTTCTGGATGCCGAAGATTTAAAATGGCTTCAGAAAAAGGCACAAGCAATTTAACTGTCTTCATATCGATACGATTGTCTAGTAAAAGAACCTGTTTTCTCCGTTGTTACGGGTAATTGTGCTTCAAAATCATTTCGGCAGAGTTATTGCTTTATAGTATGTAGTAGCAAATCAATATAAATATATATTTATGGATAAGTTGAAAAAGTTCGATTTGATGGCAAAAATTGTTAGAGAATTGGAAGATCTAAAAAACAGTCAGCAAGCTGTCATACAAAAAATTGCTAAGATCGAAGTAGATAACATGGAATTAGGTGATAAAAGGCTTGAAAAAGACTTACCTGATGTTCATCAGCGTACTGCCGATAATTTGGATACCATTGCTGGAATCTTAGATTATTTCGCTGATAAAACAGAAAACTTTGGTGATACAAACAATGTAGATAAGCTTCGGGAAGATCAAACCATTCGTGATGCCTCAGTGTAATACTGTTTTATAAAAGTTTAAGACTGTCTTGATTTAATTAGGACAGTTTTTTTTTGCCCTGTCTGTATCTGGAAAGATTAATGAGCAGCACACTTCCCAATATGATTGCTAGCCCAATTATTTGGATAAAGGAAACCTTTTCATGCGCAAAAAATACACCCAGTAAAACAGCAATGACAGGATTCACATACGCATAGGTACTAACCTGTGTGGCCGGTCGCTCCTGTAAAAGCCATACATAAGAACTAAAAGCTGCAATCGAACCCATAAAGATTAAGTAAAGCAGCGATAACCAGGATTCCGTAGGGATACTTTCCCAAACTACCAGTTTCCATTCCTGCAAAATGAAAGTTCCTGGAACAAAAGCCAAACCAGCAATTGTCATTTGCCAGCCGGTATTTACAATGGCAGATCCGGACTTCGAATAATACTTGGAATACAAGGATCCTGCAGACCAGGCCATTGAGCCAATGAGCAACATAATTAACGCCGGCAAATTAGTCAGGTCATGTTTGCTGAATAATGCACCCACCTGGTTCCAAAAAAGAAGAATTACTCCAGCGAAACCGACTACCAGACCGAGGATGGTATGCAGACTTCTGAAATTAGCTCCCCAGTTAGGCTTATCAAACAGCACAAACCAAAGAGGAGCAGAAGAAACCATGATGGCAACCATGCCACTCGGAATGTATTGTTCCACCCAGATCACACAGCCATTTCCAACAAAGAGCAACAATAATCCGCTGATGCCAGCAGATCGGATCAAATCTTTACGAAAAATTTTTTCCCCTTTCAGGGCACTCCAGGACAACATGATTCCTCCGGCTATCAAAAATCGGATCGAGCCCATAACAAAAGGGGGGATATGCAGTACTGCTTTTTGGATAAAGAAATAAGTTGAGCCCCAAACTATATAAACAGTAGCAAAAGCAATAATTACAAGAAGGAAAGAGGATTTAGCTTGTTTCAATAGGAACCTTAATTGTCAATAAACTCATTTTTATTATGCCTAATATAGGCAATTTTGAGTTTTTGAAGATCTTCTTGATCATATAAAGCAACGAATGCTTCATTAAATGAGATATATTGATCAGAAATTTGTCCGTTTTTCTCTTTTTCTACTACCTCTGCAAGCAATTTAGCAAAATGGGGAGCCCGTATAGAGTTAAAAGACTTTTGCGCATGAACAACAAACTTGCGGGCAGGACTGGAAAATAGTTGTTTAAACCCACCATTGTTAACTTCCGCTTCTACCTGCCAGATGGTATAAATCGCTTTCCTGGGTTCGGACAACATACTAAATACCTGATCTTCATTATTCATGCTTTTCTTCATTTTAGATAATAAATTATCCTTAATTACCTGTACCAATTCCTGATCCGGAGTCGCATCAATCACTTTAGCCGTTAAATTCGAATGAATCGTCCTGTTTTTATAATCACTCATTTCGGAGGAAATTATAGCATCTATATTTTGCGCAAATACAGGAGCAGAGCCCATCAGACACGCAAAGACGAGAATACACAAGAAATAACGAGGAACACTTTCAGGCATGTTTTTTTATAATTTTGGACATCAAAGATATGAAAATTAGGACATAAAAAAAAGGCTAAATCTTTACGACCCAGCCTTTTCCTGTTTTTGTTATATTGTTATCCTAAACGTGCTTCAACTTATGCTAGTTTAGCTTGTAAATTCTGATCAATAGCATCCAAAAATTCTTCGGTATACAAGTAATCCGTTCCATGCTCTACTTTAGGTTTGATGGTGATAGCCAAATCCTTGGTCATCTTACCACTTTCAACAGTTTCGATGCAAACTTGCTCTAATGCATGACAGAATTTGATCAATTCCTCGTTACCATCCAGTTTACCACGGAATTCCAAACCTCTTGTCCATGCGAAGATAGAAGCAATAGGATTAGTTGAAGTAGGGTTTCCCTTTTGATGTTCGCGGAAATGACGGGTCACTGTACCGTGTGCCGCTTCAGCTTCCATTGTTTTTCCATCCGGAGTGATCAGAACCGAAGTCATCAGACCTAATGATCCAAATCCCTGAGCAACCGTATCCGACTGTACATCACCATCGTAATTCTTACAAGCCCAAACAAAATTTCCATTCCATTTCAAAGCAGAAGCAACCATATCATCAATCAGACGGTGTTCATAAGTGATGCCTGTTTGTTCAAACTCAGCCTTAAATTCTTGTTCAAACACTTCCTGGAAGATATCCTTGAAACGACCATCATATTTCTTTAGGATCGTGTTCTTAGTAGAAAGATATAAAGGCCATTTCTTCATTAATGCCTGATTAAAACAAGCGCGGGCAAAACCAGTGATCGATTCATCTGTATTGTACATCGCAAGGGCGACACCGTCACTGGTGAAGTTATACACTTCGTAAGACTGCACTTCAGAGCCATCTTCAGGAGTAAAAGTAAGGGTTAACTTACCTTTTCCCTTAGTCCGGAAATCTGTAGCACGGTATTGATCACCAAAAGCATGACGACCAATGCAAATAGGAGCGGTCCAGTTTGGAACCAAACGAGGTACATTATTCATCAGAATAGGCTCGCGAAATACAGTACCATCGAGAATATTACGTACAGTCCCGTTTGGAGACCTCCACATTTGTTTCAGTTTAAATTCTTCAACACGTTGTTCATCCGGAGTGATAGTAGCACATTTAATCCCAACACCATGTTCTTTAATTGCATTCGCGGCATCAATAGTAACCTGGTCATTGGTTTCATCGCGGTGTTCAATACCCAGATCATAATATTTAATATCAAGGTCAAGATAAGGAAGAATTAGTTTATCTTTAATAAACTTCCATATGATGCGGGTCATTTCATCCCCGTCTAGTTCTACTATTGAATTAACAACTTTAATTTTCTGCACTGACATATTTGAGTTTGTTTGAGTAATTTGTTCAGAAACACAAATATATAAAAATTGAATAAAGAGGGGAATGTAAGGTGCTTCAAAAGTATTTGATGACAAACATTTAACCCTTTCAATTGCTATTATAAGTATAAAACCTATATATCATGAGTAACGAAAATACACCCTATCCGGAATTAAACAACGAAAACAGCAATAGGGACAAGAAAATAAAAGACGAATTAGGAGCTAAAGTAGATAAGGAGGACCTTAAATATAACGAAGAAGAAGGGAGTTATGAGATCGATGTGGAAAGTGAAGATCCGGATTATGTACATCCCGATCCATACGATACTTCAGTAAAGAATGGAAGTGATTCTGATTCGGATTTTGATGAAGCCAATCCTACTGCGAATGATGAATACGACCGTGCCAATGATGAAGATGACGATGGAATAGATGAGTATGGCATGCACATAGACAGTGGTAAAATAGTGGTACTGGATAAGTTAGACGAAGAGCTGTCTGAAACACCGGAAGACGAAAGAGGCGACCTCGATGAAGAAGGATACCCAAAGAATGACGTTGATCCGGATAAAGACGGAAATTTTTTATAAACTGCCGATTAGCTCAGATCAAGGTTGAATCGTTTACGAAGGTCATCCAGCTGTGGGTTTTTAGCAACCAGGTGCTGGTATTTATCATGAGAAGTATACAACTGCTTCTTCTCATTTTTTTCTATATAACGGACGATCAGGTCAATGTCGAAATTTTGAAGTTCAACCCTTAAACGATTAAGCAGATCAACCTTTTCATGAACAAGCAGGTTTTCCTGGATGCGATTGTCTACAATCACCTCCACCTGAAAATTGTCTTTTAAAACAGGCTCATTCGCATGCATTAAAGTATATATGCTCATTTTATTCTCTTTCAAAATATCCTGAGCATATTTGTTCCATGCAATTAACAGATCTTCGGAGCTGAAATGCTCCTTCATGTCGCCCGATACATATTTAGGTGCATTATCCTCTTCAGCAACCATGCTGGTCGCCAAATCATTCAGATTTGGAATGAGGGACCCCGTATTAACCATTTTCTTGATTAGAATTTTAGGCTTAACCGGAAGTGCAGCCTGAAAGCTTGTAGGAGCAGAATCATTCTGAACCTGTACAGCTGCAGCAGGCAACTGAATAGTCGGTATTGTTGGTACCGAAGGAGTTTGAAGAGCTGAATTTGTTGGTATTGGAGGTGTTTGAACAACAGGATTAGGCTGTTTTACAGGTACTTGAACCGGAATAACAGCAGAATTACCTATGACAGGATTAGGTTTTTTTTTTACAACCTCTTCAGGAGCAGCATTAGCCAAATTTAAAGCAGAGGTAATATGGCAGATCTTAATCAGTGAGATTTCCACCTGAAGACGCTGGTTTTTACTGTTCCGATAATTCAGGTCACATTGATTGGCAATATTTAAACCCGAAAGTAAAAAAGAAGCAGAGGTTTTTTTGCACTGTTCCATATACCGGTTACGGATTCCCTCGCTCACTTCTAAAAGCTTTAAAGTAGCCGTATCCCTACCCACCAACAGATTCCTGAAATGAGAAGCCAGTCCGGTAATGAAATTATTACCATCAAAACCATTCACGAGGATCTCATCAAAAACAAGTAGGGTAGAAGCGATATCCTCATTCAGCAAATGATCAGTCACTTTAAAATAATAGTCGTAATCCAGGATGTTGAGGTTATCAATAACCGCCTTATAGGTGATGTTACGGTTAGAAAAGCTGACAATCTGATCGAACATAGACAAGGCATCACGCAGTCCGCCATCCGCCTTCTGTGCAATCACATGCAGTCCATCTGCATCATAGGTTACATTTTCTTTTTTCGCGATTCCCGCCAGGTGATGAGCCATATCGTCCACCTTGATCCTGTTAAAATCAAAGATCTGACACCTTGATAAAATAGTAGGGAGGATTTTATGTTTCTCTGTAGTGGCGAGAATAAAAATCGCGTATGGAGGAGGTTCTTCCAGTGTCTTCAAAAAGGCGTTGAAAGCCGCCTGGGATAACATATGAACCTCATCAATAATATAGATTTTGTACCGGCCAGCCTGAGGGGGAATCCTAACCTGCTCCGTCAGACTCCGGATATCATCCACCGAATTGTTCGATGCCGCATCCAGCTCATGCACGTTGAAGGAATTGCCATTTAGGAAGGCCCTGCAGGAAGGACAAACGCCGCAAGCCTCAGTTTCGGCACTTAAATTTTCGCAATTAATGGTCTTTGCAAGAATACGGGCGCAGGTAGTTTTGCCCACACCACGCGGACCACAGAATAAAAAGGCCTGTGCGAGCTGATTATTTTTAATGGCATTTTTAAGCGTATTGGTTATATGTAACTGACCTACAACGCTTTCGAACGTTGTAGGTCTATATTTTCTAGCCGATACTAAGAAATTATCCATCGCCACTAAGATAAGCAGAAGGGAGTTGATGTGCAAGGATAAGAGTAATGTACATGAAATTTGTTTTTTACAACCGAATCTGCTACATTTGCAATCCCTTATAAAGAGGGTAAATAATTGATAATTATATAAAATGCAACAGTACGAAACAGTAATCATTCTTACCCCGTTGTTATCACAAGAAGCAGTGAAAGAGGTTTTAACCAAATTCAGTACACTTCTAACCGATAACGGAGCCGAAATTGTCCAAGAGGATAATTGGGGTTTGAAGAAACTTGCGTATCCTATTGAAAAGAAAACAACAGGATACTATCACCTAACTGAATACAAGGCCCCGGGTGACTTAATTAACAAACTGGAGGTTGAGCTTAGACGTGACGAACGAGTTATGCGTTTCCTTACGATTTCTTTAGACAAACATGCCCGTGCGTACAACGAAAAGAAACGCAGTGGAGCATTCCTGAAGAAACCTAAAACTGATAATCAAACCGAGAACGCTTCAAAATAATGGCAAGAGAACAAATTCAATACGTAACAGCCCCTAAAGTAGAGGATACGCGTAAGAAATATTGCCGTTTCAAAAAGAACGGTATCAAGTATATTGATTATAAGGACGGAAATTTCCTTTTGAAGTTCATCAATGACCAGGGTAAAGTATTACCACGTCGTTTAACAGGAACATCATTGAAGTTTCAGCGTAAAGTTGCGCAAGCAGTTAAACGTGCACGCCATATTGGTATATTACCTTATGTTACTGATTCAATAAAATAAGAGAGGTAGATCAGCATGGAAATCATTTTAAAACAAGATATTAAGAACCTTGGCGAGAAAGACGATATTGTAAGCGTTAAGCCAGGTTACGGACGTAATTTCCTTATTCCTCAGGGATTCGGAATTATGGCTACTTCATCTGCTAAGAAAGTTCTTGCAGAAAACCTGAAACAAGCACAGTTCAAACAAGAGAAGATCAAAAATGACGCTCTTGCTGTTGCAGCACGGTTAGAAGGAGTTAAATTAAGTATCGGCGCTAAGGCTGGTGAAAGCGGAAAGATCTTTGGTGCAGTAAATACCATTCAGGTAGCAGAAGCATTGAAAAAACTAGGATTTGAAGTAGACCGTCGTCGTATCACTTTCGAATCAGAACCTAAATTTGTTGGCGAATATGTTGCTAACTTAAATCTTCATAAAGAAGTTAAGGTTCAGGTTCCTTTTGAAGTGATCGCTGAATAAGTTAATTTTAAAGATAATGAAAGGGCGCTCCATAACAGGGCGCCTTTTTTTGTAAGAAAATGTCTAGTAAAAAAAAGTATTCAGCAGGGAAGGGTAGTCGTTCTCTTTTCATTAGCATTCTAACATATTTAAAAAGGGCCTTCGTTTGGTTTCTGGCCCTGAGTGTTTTGTGGGTTTTGTTATATCGCTTTATCAATCCGCCTTTTACCTCGTTGATGATTCAAAGAGGGTTTGAGCGAAAGCTTGACGGTAAGAGCTGGAAGATTGACCAGGAGTGGCGTGACTATGATGAGCTGTCCGCTAACCTGAAGAAGGCAGCTATTGCCGGAGAGGATGCAGGGTTTGTCCAGCATTGGGGTTTCGATGCCAATGCGATTCAAAAAGCTTATCTAAAGAACCGTGCAGGTAAACCTATCCGCGGGGGAAGTACTATCAGTCAGCAAACCGCAAAGAATGTATTTCTATGGGGAGGAAGGTCCTGGTTACGTAAAGGATTTGAAGCCTGGTTTACGGTGCTGATTGAGGTATTCTGGAGTAAACAACGGATTCTGGAAGTTTATCTGAATGTGATAGAAATGGGGGATGGTATTTATGGAGCGGAAGCGGCTACACAAGAGTATTACTCTAAGTCTGCCCGGAGCATGAGTAGAAGGCAGGCTGCACTACTGGTAGCTGTGTTTCCGAATCCAAGGAAATGGACGCCGGAGCATCCAACCAATTATATTTATTATAAAAGAGGGGTGATTATGCGGAATATGCGGTATATAAGGTTGCCGGATTAAGTGAAGATACGTTTATGATTAAAGCCAGATAGTAGTTTGATTAAGCGAATATAGGTGCCTGATTAAGTGTAGATACTTGTTGGATTAAGCAAATACGCGTGCGTGCCAGCTTTTATTAAAAGGAATTTCCCAATTCGTATCTAATTCTGCCTTGGTATGCACCATATTGTTAAACACAATCGTATCCGGTTTAATGATCCCATTATTTAGTAAAACCTCAAACTCATCGCGGTTGCAGGAAATTACTTCCTCATTCGTTTTATAAGCCATATTAAAGCGATCAAACAGACTGACCTTATACTCGGCTTCCAATTCCTTGATAAAGTCCGCAGAGCGGTCAATAGAGCAGCCGGAAGCGTTTGCTTTAATTTCATCCACCATGAATATAATAAAGCGGTTATATCGAATTTCGGACCTTGCTTTTAATTGTACGCCATGAGCCTGCCATTCAGTGGCAAATTCCGCTACTATTTTTTCTATTTTAACCTGCTCCTCTTGAGCAAAAGGTCTGTTGGATTGATAAATCCAAACCTTTGAATTTTGTGAAAATTCCATAATGTAAATATACATAATTTGGGTTTAGAGAATTATAGGGTAGAGGTAAAATTGTGTGGTAGGGAATTAGTAAGAATGAGGGGATAGGTTTAGGTTTTATTATTATTGAATCGGGTAAGATACTGGGTTGAGTCCATGATAAGTCCATGTTTTAGCGGCAAAAGTCGGACTTATGATAGAATCATGTTAGTATCAATATTGACTTAAATATAGTTTGGTTGTCATGTGGTTGGAGGTTTAGGGGTATTAAGGAGTGATTTTAGGGCTAAATGAGGGTTTGGATAAAAAAATAATTAGGACTTAATTTTCTAATAATCAGGAGGGAGCATTTGAATTTGGGAATTTGAAGGGATATTTTTGCGAAATATGTTAATTTAATATAAAAAGATTCTATATTTGCAAACCCAAACACGAATAGGGTACCATAGCTCAGTCGGTAGAGCAAAGGACTGAAAATCCTTGTGTCCCTGGTTCGAATCCAGGTGGTACCACAAAACAAAAAAGGTCTTTTTCGCTTAGAAAAAGGCCTTTTCTCGTTTATAAAGGCGGTTTTTTAAGATTTAAGCCAACTGTCAGGAACGTCCCGTTCCGATAGCTTTTACATAACTTTTTTGTTAAACAGGTTTTGTCATGGCTACTGTAGGTATCAAAATTCACAAACACCACAAAAAAGCAGATGGAACTTACAATGTAAAAATCAGGATTGCACACAAAGGGGAAAAGAAATACATCGATACTCCCCATTTTGTTGTTGACAAGCAACTCAAGCTAAATCTACGCTGAAGGATGCTACCTTAAGAAAGTTTCTGAACCAGACTCTCGATGATTACCGAATCACAATCAGTAACCTGGGGCCTAAACTGGAACTCTTTAATGCGGAAACGTTAAGGAACCATTTAAGGGATAAAAATGAACCGATGGATTTCTTTAGGTTTTGCAGCGACCATATTGAAGCCTTAAAGAACCAGGGGAGAAAAGGATCAGCTGGGACATTGAATACAGTCCTGCTAAGCCTGAAGGATTATTTCAAAGGTAATGCTTTGTCACCTTTGGAAATCAATGAGTGGATGCTTACCGCTTATGAGAAATATTTACGGGCTGAAAGAAAATTAACGCGCTTAAATCAGGGGAAATTGATCACCCGGACAGTAAAGGGCATGAGTGATGCAGCCGTGCACAATCATTTCCGGGATTTACGAATACTGTTTAAAGCGGCAATGAAATTTTATAACAAACCGCAAATCGGCGAGATTAGGATACCTTATTGCCCTTTCGATAATTACAAAATCGTTGATGCCCCGGAAACTAGGAAACGAAATCTGACGGTTGAGCAGATTAAAGCGATCCGTGATTGCAAAGTGCCAACTGATAGCAGGGCTGAATTGGTGCAGGATCTTTTTATGCTGTCTTTTTACCTATGTGGTATGAACGCGGTTGATCTATACCATTTACGAACGTCCAATATTATTAAAGGCCGTGTCGAATATAACAGAAGTAAAACTATCCGAAGATCAGATAAAGCTTTTATAAGTATTAAAGTAGTGAAAGAGGCGAAACCACTTTTGGATAGGTATCTTGAAAAATCACATACCCGGTATAACAGCTTTGAAAATCTGGATAGAGCGATCAATGAGGGGATTAAGATTGTTAATGAAAGGGCAAAGTTATCTGGTATAACCTTTTATTGGGCACGACATACATTCGCAAATCTTGGCCGTAACAAATGCCGCATGAGTAAGGATGATGTGGGATTAGCGCTTAATCACGTAGATCAGGGAAATAAGACTACTGATATTTATATCGAAAAGGACTGGGGCATTGTAGATGAAGTACAGTCAAAGGTAATCGCACTATTGAGCGAACCTAATGAGGCTAGAATAAAGAAACTTAGCGACCCAGTTGAACAACGGAGAACTATGCGCATTGTAAACCTTAATGTTTAGTGTGACCCTACCGTTAAGCTGATAATACCAGTAAGATATTGAATCTATTTTATTGACTACTTTTACGATTAAGCAAATTAAAACGTAAGATGGAAGATAAAGGAAAATTAGGAGAGGAATTTGTCAATGAGTTAGCATATAGTTCATTTCTGAAATTTTGGTGCTATCCTGGACCTAGATTTGAAAATGGTAATAAAAAAGAGATTTGTGATCTACTAATAATATTTAATTCAATATTGATTGTGGTTTCAGTCAAAAATTATGAGTTCAAAGGCAACCACTTCCGATATTTCAATAATACCATTGAAAAGGCGGTAAAGCAGATATATGGTGCTTGTCGGGTTTTATTTGGTTCGTCTGAAGTCCAGATTAAGCATCCCGACAAAGAAATAGAAATTTTCCCTAAAGACCAGATTAAAAAGGTATTTAGGATTGTAATTAACTTAGGTGAGGGCGTAAAATTTTATCCTTTCAACCAAACTACAAAAAATGATGACTACGTCACACTTTTTGATAAAAAATCATTTGAAGCAATAATTGATGAATTAGATACCATACCTGATTTCATAGATTATTTGGAAAAACGGGAAAAACTCTTTAAAGGTAAGACAACTATAATATTACCAGGAGATGAATTCGATTTTCCAGTTGAAACACAGCAGGAATTTTCAAAGTTCGGGGAAACTTTAGGCAAAAAGAATATATTAATATCAGGAACGGAAAAAGATCTGTTGTCCCATTTTTTTAAGAATCAAAGGAATTTTCCTGAAATACTTAATGGTGATTCCGATAGCTACTACCTACAAATAGACGGAGATTGGGAAAGTTTTGCGGCAAATCAAAAGGTTCTTAAAAAGACCCAAGCCGATAAGGTAAGCTATTTTATAGATGAGTTCGTTAAAAACGAATTATTGAAGGATAATTTACTTAAAAATTTAAATCCTATGCGGGAAGGCTTGGCGAAAGCACTCCTGTCATTTGATAGGCTGACAAGGAGAACAATTGCTAAAAGCTATTTTGATTTTTATGATTTGTATAAGGACATAGCAGGTTTGAACTTCGGGAGAAGATTTGCTGATTATGATGGTATCGGAGTGTTATTTACTTTTTATACAAAACAAATGGATTTAGAGATGGTCAATACCTTAAATAATTTGGCGGTTGAAAGTTCAAATCTTTATACAGATTATAAGAGTAAATCAATGATACTGATATCATCAAACCGGGAGCATCGGTTTTTATTTGCATATGTCGATAAGCTAGAAAAGTATCCGGATAGTTTAGAAATAGAAATAAGGAAAGATGTTGAGTTGATGGGCTGGTTTACAAAGCATACCGTGGTCCATACTAGCGAACAAGAGTTTCCTGATTGAATTGGCCATGAAATTCCTACCAGTCAACGAATGCGAATAGAAATTGTGTAACACTAGGGTGGGGAATTTTCTTTTCTTTATTCTCTTGATTCACATACTTTAATAAGAAAAGGCGTTTTGTTTTATTAACTGCGAGTTGTGTTTTTGTACGTACAATCTGCTCCGCACGATTGACTTACAAAAACGAACTTGCCGTGGCCTTGCCTTTCCCGTCAGGGTTAGGCAAGGCCACGGAAGGGAAAAAGGTCGCAACTCCTTAGAGGGGAAAATGGAAGAAGAGTAATTAATATATGAATTCCTAAAAGATGTAGATAAGAATACTTTCACAGAATTAGCAAAGGTCAATTGGTTATACAAGTGAACTGTTTTTGTTTCCTATTTGTTTGGAATTGAAACTGGTTGTAATGACTAAGAATTGAGTGATTAGATCTTCGGGATACTAATCACTCAACTCTTAGTCTCTTTAGCGAACTTTTAGTAACATAAGGAAGAAGTATATAAACATATAAGGGAATGTTTAGAGGACCGAGGACTAAATTGTGATGAAGGTGTTGATTTACAAGATTCGCCAATTTTTGGTGCATTGGGCTGTTGTCTTCTGAATTGAATCTAAACGAGGTCGTTGATTATGTGAAAATTTGGAGAGAATCATTATTGGTTATTGTTATTGAATAGAATTTTCTATAAGACTAGTTGCTCCTGCTGAAAAATAGGTGCCAGATTTAAGACCCACAATCAGCAAATATTTGGTAATTTGCAAACTTCTTAATAATGCCGAATAACGAGATGTCTCAACCCAAGCTATCATTATCACAATTAGAACAGTATCTATCAAGAGCTGCATGGATCTTAAAGGGCCCGGTGGATGCATCAGATTTTAAGGTGTTTATTTTCCCTCTTTTGTTTTTTAAAAGAATTTCAGATGTGTATGATGAGGAGTATCAGGAGGCGTTGAATGCTTCTGATGGTGATCAAGAATATGCTTTACTACCAGAATTACATCGGTTTATTATTCCTGAAGGTTGTCATTGGAATTATGTTCGAGAAAAAACATCTAATATCGGGTTAGCTATTGAGAGTGCGCTTAGGGGAATAGAGCAAGCCAATCAGGAATTTTTATATGGCATTTTTGGCGATGCACAATGGAGTAACAAGAATAAACTTTCAGATAGGCTTTTAATAGATTTAATCGAGCACTTTTCCCAGTATACACTATCAAATTCTTTAGTTGATCCGGATATTTTAGGTCAATCCTATGAGTATTTAATTAAACATTTCGCAGATCTAACCAACAAAAAAGCAGGGGAGTTTTATACGCCCCGATCGGTTGTGCATTTGCTAGGTTTAATTTTGGATCCACACGAAGGGGAAAGTGTTTATGATCCCGCATGTGGTACAGGCGGAATGTTATTAGAATGTGTTGATCACTTGAGAGACAATCAGGAAGATTTCAGAACCTTGAAGCTTTATGGTCAGGAAAAAAACCTGACATCAAGTTCCATTGCTCGTATGAATATGTTTTTGCATGGCATTGAAGATTTTCACATCGTTCGAGGGGATACTTTACGAAATCCTGCATTTTTTGAAGCTGATGAATTAAAGACTTTTGACTGTGTGATTGCAAATCCACCTTTTTCACTGAAAGATTGGGGGGCTGAAAACTGGGCAAATGATCCATTTGGAAGAAATATTGCGGGAGTGCCTCCTCAAGGAAATGGTGATATGGCTTGGGTCCAACACATGATTAAGTCAGTCAATAAAACTGGCCGAATGACAGTTGTTTTACCTCATGGTGCTTTGTTTAGAAAAGGCGCTGAAGGAAAAATTAGAGAGGCTTTAATTAATCAGGACTTATTAGAGGCTGTAATTGGTATAGGGTCGAATATTTTTTATGGTACTCAATTAGCGGCTTGTGTACTGGTTTTTAAGCAAAATAAAGAAAAAGCCAGGAAAGGAAAGGTGTTGATTATTGATGCCTCTGATCAGGTTCGTGAGGGTAGGGCACAAAATTACTTGGAGCCTGACCACATTAAACAAATTTATTCATGGTATAAAAATTATAATGATGTTGCAAATTACGTTCAGGTGGCTGACTTGGCAGCTATTAAAGAAAACGATTATAATTTAAATATTCCGCTTTATGTAGAGAAGATTATTGAAGACAACTTACCTTCAGTAGAGGAAGCTCTAGCTGATTTAAAGACAGCCTGGGATGCAAGTCTGGAAGCAGAAGAAAAATTTAAAAGGATATTAGACAGATTTATTATTTAAGTATAAAGATGTCCTCAAGCAACCTTAACATGAGCAGTAAGAGTCTTATATAAAGTTGAAAATTTTAGTTAATCATGACTCAACAACAATTAGAAAAATTTCTCTGGGGTGCAGCTACTGCTTTACGAGGTACAATAGATGCCGGAGATTATAAACAATATATTTTTCCTTTGCTTTTTTTTAAACGCATTTGCGATGTGTATGAAGAAGAATTTGAAAAAGCCTTAAAAGAAAGTGACGGAGATTTAGAGTATGCTGCCTTTGAGGAGAATCATCGCTTTCAAATACCTATTGGTGCTCATTGGAATCAAGTAAGAGAAGTGACAGTGAATGTTGGTATGGCCATTCAGGAGGCTATGCGGGAGATAGAGAAGGCTAATCCTGAAACCCTGTTTGGTATCTTTGGTGATGCCAGCTGGACAAATAAAGAGCGCCTGTCAGATGCTACTTTAAATAATCTGGTAGAGCATTTTTCTCAGCACAAACTTAATCTTGAAAATGTGCCAGATGATAAATTAGGCAACGCTTATGAATATTTGATTAAAGAATTTGCTGATGATAGTGGGCATACTGCTGCTGAGTTCTATACCAACAGAACTGTAGTGAAGCTGATGACAATGATCATGGATCCGCAACCTGGAGAGAGTGTGTATGACCCTACTTGTGGTTCTGGAGGATTGTTGCTGAATTGTGCTTTACATTTAAGAGAAGAAGGTAAAGAATTTCGGACTTTAAAACTTTACGGGCAGGAAATAAATTTGATAACCTCAGCCATTGCCCGTATGAATATGTTTATGCATGGTATAGAGGAGTTCAGTATTGTACGTGGGGATACTTTAGCTCAGCCGGCATTTTTAGAGAATGATGAACTAAAAAAGTTCAACGTTATTTTAGCTAATCCACCTTATTCCATAAAGGCTTGGGACCGTAAAGGATTTGAAAGTGATCCTTACGGTAGAAATATTTGGGGAACACCACCTCAAGGCTGTGCAGATTATGCTTTCCAACAACATATTCAGAAAAGTTTAAATGAGAAGAACGGGCGTTCTATTTCATTATGGCCTCATGGTATTTTGTTTAGAGATGCTGAAACTGAAATGCGCAAAAAGATGATTGAACAAGATTTGGTTGAATGTGTGATTGGGTTAGGTCCCAATTTATTTTATAACTCACCGATGGAAGCGTGTTTGTTGATTACTAATAATAACAAGGCTGTTAGTAAGAAAGGTAAGGTTTTAATTATCAATGCGGTTAAGGAGCTAAAACAAGAAAAGACTATTTCTCATTTACAACAAAATCATATTATTAAAATCTTTGATGCCTATAAGAATTTCCAGGACGCTGATGGATTCTGTAAAGTAGTGCCCATAGAAGAAATAATAAATAATAGGTCAAGTCTAAACATGGCTTTGTATGTGAGCAATGTCGATTCACAAAAAGTGCAATTATCAATTGATGAAGCACTGTCGGCATTTAATAAGCAATCTGTTGACTTAAAGAAAAGTATGAGTGAGTTATTTCAAATCTTAAACTAAATGGAAACAATTTTGCAAGGGATTGATTTGAAAAATATTGATAGGTCTAAGTGGAGATCTTATCGCTTTGATGAGATTGCTAAAAATATATCTGAACGTGTAGACCCAAATGATACTGATTTACAAGTATATGTAGGTTTAGAACATATTGATTCTGAATCTTTACACATAAAAAGAACAGGAACGCCAGATGATGTTAATGGAACAAAACTTAGGTGTTACCCTGGGGATATCATTTTTGGAAGAAGGAGAGCATATCAGCGTAAAGCGGCGATAGCAACTTTCGATGGTTTCTGCTCAGCGCATTCATTGGTTTTGAGAGCTAATCCAGCGGTTATTCATCCTAAACTTTTTCCTTTTTTTATACACTCCGATTTGTTCATGAATAGGGCGGTTGATATTTCTGTTGGTTCACTTTCTCCAACTATAAATTGGGGAACACTAAAAACACAAGAGTTTCATCTACCTCCTTTAGAAGAACAAGAACGATTGGGTAGATTATTGTGGAGAATTGATCATTTAATTGAGCAGGAGCATAAATTACTAAATAAAATAACTAGAGGTCAATATGTTTATTTCAATAGGAGCATTACTTCAGGAATTTACTTTGATGAAGAGAATGCTAAATATAAGTCAATAGTTTATCCTAAGAGTTGGACAGTCTTTCATCTTAAAGAATTGTTATCAAGCCTGAGAAATGGAATTTCAGAAGAACAAAACTTGAATGAGAAAGGGATTAAAGTAACCCGTATAGAAACTATCTCAGAGAGTGTAATAAATATAAAGAATGTAGGGTTTATTGATACCACTAGAGATTATTCAAAATATAAATTGGATGTTGGTGATATATTGTTTAGTCACATTAATAGTGTAGCTCATATTGGCAAAGTTGCTCTTTATAAAGAACACGTAGACTTATATCATGGAGTTAATCTTATGAGATTAAAAGCAGACCCATCCTTGATCAGATATACGTTTTTGCATTATCTTTTAGATAATAAGCCAGCAAAACGCTTTTATGAACGAAGAGCAAAGCAAGCTATTAATCAAGCAAGCTTAGATCAAAGTGATATTGGAAGTCTCCCACTGGCAATACCAATATTAAAAGTACAAGATTTGATTATAAAAAAAATGGAATACTTTGATACGTCAATTTCTGGTGTTAATTCAAAACTTAATGCCTCCAAATCCTTACAAAAAGCCTTAATCAATCAAATATTTGGATAGTTGGCTATAGGTAAATACATATATCGCATGGTGCATTGGCAAAACGTTCCTCATATTTTACAATATGGATTATGTTGTCGTGCCCATGAAAATGCGGATGCTAATTTTATTAATATTGGTCATCAACAATTAATTAATGATAGAGATCAGCATCCCATTGATTTAGAAGGATTAGGTGTGTTAGGAGATTACATTCCATTCTACTTTGCAGGGCATTCCCCAATGCTCTACGTCATAATGAATGGTTATCTAGGGGTTCAAAAGCGGCCACAAGAAGATTTGATATTTCTTGTTTGCAAAATTGAGGTAGTAAGTCAGTCCGGTGTTGATTTCTTCTTTACCGATCGGAATGCTAAATTAAAATTTGTTGAAACCTTCACGGATACTGCTGATTTAGATAAATTGAATTGGGATTGCATTAATGCCCTTGAATGGAAAAATACAGAAGAAAATATTCAGAAGAGAGATTTAAAACAAGCGGAATTTCTGGTTAGGCACCATCTGCCTGTAGAATTAATTAGTGCGATAGTTGTTAAAAATGAAGAAAAAAAGACCTATATTGAAGAGCAATTGTATACTTTTGGATTGAATATTCCAGTTCATATAGATACAGGAAATAAATTATATTACCCATGATCAAGTACACACAAGGAAATTTATTAGATGCATCTGTTGATGCATTGGTAAATACTGTGAATACCGTAGGTGTCATGGGGAAAGGTATTGCATTGCAGTTTAAAAACCGTTTTGCCAATAATTACAAGGTATATAAGGAAGCTTGTAGAGTGAAGTCTTTTCATGTGGGTGAATTACTTGTTGTTCAGGAAGATGATTTGACTGATAAAAAGTTGATTATTAACTTTCCAACAAAAGCGCATTGGCGTGGAGATTCGAGATATGAATACATAGAATCTGGATTACAAGAACTTCGTAAACTTATTATTGAAAAGCAGGTACAAAGTATCGCATTACCTCCATTAGGTTGTGGAAATGGCGGGTTGGATTGGAAAAAAGTTCAGCCAATGATCGATAAATACCTGGGCAACTTATCTGCTGAAGTAATAGTTTACACACCAAATGATCATATAAAAGAGATTCTACAAAAAGAAGGTGTAAAAAAAGAAATTAAGCTAACACCGGCAAGAGCGATGTTGTTGCATTTAATGCACCAATATGAAATTTATGGTGAGCAAAGTAGTCTGTTTGTGGTAAATAAATTAGCATATTTTTTACAACGGAGTGGTGAAAATTTAAAACTGGATTTTAAAGCACATCATTATGGTCCTTATACTGTTCAGCTGAATCATGTGCTTGGTTATTTAAATGGCGTTTATTTGAAAGGTATGGAACAGAATCAGGCGAAACCATTCGAACCGCTGTTTCTAAATTATGCTAAAGCAGATGAAATTAACAGATACGTAGAAACCCAGTTATCTTTTGAACAAAAGCAAAGGTTACAAAATGTACTTAAGTTAATCAATGGTTTTGAGTCTACATTTTCATTGGAACTATTAGCTTCAGTAGATTTTGTACAGCAGGTGAATAAAACAAAAGATCTGGGATTACTAGTTCACGAAATTAAAGCCTGGAATCCCCGGAAGGCCCATATGTTTGAAGAAAGGCATGTTAGAATTGCCGCAGAGCATTTGGAACAACATAAACAAAATGTATTTGTATAAGAGGAAAGAGATGATAAAACCATCTCTTTTTTTATTACAGTATAATTTTACTACTTTGTAAATATATTAGCCTAGCCTAAAAACTAATGTCATTCAACGAACTCAACTCAGTAGAACATTATATCATTCATCAATTAAGCAATGTGAATTTAAATAGCAGCTTAGTTACTGAACCAGAAGCCAACTATGGTAATAAATGGATTTATAAAGATCCTTCAGAGCTGGAAAGAGGTGTTAATGAACTTTTACTGGAAACTGAACTGAAGGATGCTTTAATTAGGTTAAATCCGGAAATTGGAGTTCGTAATGAATTGGCGGATGAGGTTATTTATAAGCTCAGGGCAATTCTGTTATCAGTTAACCAGGTAGGGTTAGTAAAAGCGAATGAGGAGTTTTTTAAATGGATGCAGGGCGAAAAGACAATGCCTTTTAGTGAAAATAACCGCCATGTACAGGTTCGCCTAATAGATTTTGAAAAATTAGATAATAACCATTACTGGGTAACGAACCAATTTCGCGTTCACTACCGAGAGACGAAGATTCCTGACATTGTATTATTCATCAATGGGATCCCGGTTGTTGTTGGTGAGGCCAAGACACCAATACGTCCCTCCGTGAGTTGGCTTGATGGTGCCCATGAAATTCATGCTGTTTACGAGGATGCCATACCGCAATTGTTTGTTACAAATATTCTTTCTTTTGCGACTGAAGGTAAAACTTTAAAATACGGCGGTATTCGAACTCCCTTGGAGTTTTGGTCCCCCTGGCGTATTGAAGGTGATGATGATGCTTTAGCTAGGCGTTTAGGTTTAGCTGAAATAGGGAAGGAGTTATCAGACTTGATGAGTCCTGTAAGATTACTGGATATTCTTCAGAATTTTTCTTTATTCACCACCAATAAAAAGAAACAGAGGATAAAAATTATATGTCGTTTCCAGCAATATGAAGGGGCAAATAAAATAGTTGATCGGGTTGTTGAAGGTAGAATTAAAAAGGGATTGATCTGGCATTTCCAGGGTTCTGGGAAGTCATTATTGATGGTATTCGCAGCACAGAAGTTACGTAAGCTGGCTGCTTTAAAAAGCCCAACGGTTATTGTTTTGGTGGACAGAATAGATTTAGATACCCAAATTACGGGTACCTTCAACGCCGCGGATATTAGCAACGTGGTTACCACAGAAAGTATTAGCGAACTTAAAACCTTATTAGAGCGGGATACCAGAAAGATCATCATTTCGATGATTCATAAATTCAGGGATGCAAAGCCTGATATGAATACACGTGATAACATTATTGTTTTAGTGGATGAGGCGCATAGAACGCAAGAGGGTGATTTAGGAAGACAAATGCGTGCTGCATTACCCAATGCCTTTTTATTCGGATTAACTGGAACACCGGTTAATAAGGCTGATAAAAACACCTTTTGGGCATTTGGATCTTCGGAAGATGAAGGCGGATATTTGTCTCGATATACTTTTCAAGATTCAATTCGTGATAACGCAACTTTACCTTTGCATTTTGAGCCTCGTTTAGTAGATGTTCATGTGGATAAGGAGACAATTGATCAGGCTTTCCAGGATTTTAAAGAAGAGTCTGCATTATCTGATGAGGAAGCTGATGCTTTAAATAGAAAATCAGCTAAGATGGCTGCATTTTTGAAATCGCCTGAGCGGGTTGCAAAAATTGTTGAGGACATAGCTAAGCATTTTAATGAAAAGGTTGGGCCACAAGGGTACAAGGCTATGATTGTTTGTCCTGATCGTTATGCTTGTGTTCAATACAAAGAAGAACTGGATCGTTATTTTCCGATTGCTGCGAGTAAAGTCGTAATATCCACAACAGCCAATGATTCGTATGAATTTAAACAAAAATGGGCTGTAGATAAGAGTCAGCAAGAAAAAATACTTGATGACTTTAATGCTCCATTAACAGAATTGAAATTCTTAATTGTAACAGCCAAGCTTTTGACAGGCTTTGATGCGCCAATTTTGCAAACGATGTATCTGGATAAATCGATAAAAGATCATACTTTATTACAGGCCATTTGTAGAACGAATCGTTTGTTTCCAGGAAAGACATTTGGAAGGATTGTAGATTATTTTGGCGTTTTTGATGATGCAGCAAAGGCTCTTGAATTTGATGAAGAAGGTGTAAAAAAGATAATATCTAACTTATCAGAATTACGCAACGTATTACCAAAAGCGATAGAAAAAACGCTAATGCATTTTGGAGACTTGGATAGAACGATAACAGGTTTTGACGGACTTGAAGCTGCTCAAAATGTTATTAATACCGATGAAAAAAAGGATGCTTTTGCAAAAGACTTTAAGTATCTGGCTAATTTATGGGAGTCTTTGTCACCGGATCAGATACTGAATGATTATCAGGTAGATTATAAATGGCTTTCTCAAGTTTTTGAATCCGTTCGTCCTGCGTCTAATCATATTGGTAAATTGCTATGGTTTTCTTTGGGAGCACAGACAACTAAGCTTATCCATGAAAATATCCATGTTGGTGAAATACATCAATTGGATGAGTTTGTACTGGATGCGGATGTGATTGAAGATATTTTTAACAATCCAGATCCAAAGGCAGCTAAGGATTTGGAGAAGATATTGATAAAGCGGTTTAAAAAACGTGGCGGTGATCCTAGGTTCAAAAAATTGAGTGAGCTTTTAGAAGCCCTGAGAGATAGAGCAGAGCGGGGATTGATCACTTCTATAGAATTTGTAAAAGAACTCTGTAAGCTAGCCAAGGAGACTCTTCAGGCAGAGAAAGAGCTTGCGCTAGCTATTCCTGAGAAAACGCCTCAGGCTGCTTTAACAGAGTTGTTTTTGGAGCTTAAAACTGACCAGACTCCTGCGGTTGTGGAGAGGATTGTAAATGATATAGATTCTATTGTTCGATTGGTTCGTTTTCCTGGATGGCAAAAAACTGCATCAGGGGAACGGGAAGTGCAGAAATCGTTGCGCCAGGCTTTGTTGAAGTATAAGTTGCATAAGGAACAGGTTTTGTTTGATCGGGCTTATGCTTATATAAAGGAGTATTACTAGTAGCTATAAAGAATTTATTAGCGTCCTTTTTTAATTGGTTCTTAAAAAAGGACACATACAACCAAACTAGTCAAGTATTGAAAATAAAGCCTATATGATAAACGGTTACTGAAAATACTAGGGTACTATATTCGAATTAATGACCATTAAGCGAATTAAGAAAAAGAGGTGTAAGTGTTTAGTTCTTTTTGTTAAAATGGGATGAGCTTGCCATTAGTGCCTTTGTGTATTTTGTCATCTGAACTATTTATCACTCCATCTTGGCCCGCAAATCTTAACGTGTAAGTTTCAGCGGAATCAGCAGTGTATAACAAGCTCAATCCAAGAATTGCAATAGAGTCTTTTGAAAGCTTATCCGGCAACTCTGACAGGCTGGAAGGATATTTATTATTATTAGCATAGTATGTATCTAAAGCACCCAGGATAATCCCAACTCTTTTGCCAACGAATTTTCCCTTATTGTAAGTATCTAATACCTGCTTAAGTGCTTCTGGATTTTGTTTGTTTTTTTCTACGTCGGCAGCAATCATTTCAAGGCGGATTTTATAATTAGCAACATTATCCATCGCTTGTGTATAAGCAACAATCCCATCGCATGGGTGTGATGCTAACAACAATGTAGCCGATTGCAGAACCCCTTGCATAAGCTGGTGTTCGCTCGTAAGTTTTTCTTTTAATAAGTCCACTTTTGCATCTACACCAGCATCTACAGACATAATCTTTATTTTACTTAGAATATCTATATCCCCCTTGAAGCGCGGTTCATAGGTCTTAACAGCGTCCTCATAAAATAATTTTGCACATTTCTGAGATTTTGGGTAATTAACAGGCATATTCGTGACTGGACAGACAACCGTTAAATATTTGCAATTAGTACCACATCCCGATAGAACCATTAATAAAAATACACAAGAGAATCCTTGGGCAAATAATGAATAGAGTTTAGTCATTTTGATATGATTGAGTTCTCTAATGTACCTTGAGTAAATGATTGACGCAATAGCTAGTAATAGCTATTTTACTCCTAACAACTTTAGAAGAATTGATTTTTCTTAATTACATACACTGTGAAGGAGAATATCCTCGAAGCTTAAGCAAAGCACTCCATGTATCATGCGCATATTTGTAGGTTGTTTACGATAAATCAAAGGCCCTTCAAGAAGTAACTTTTACAAGTCAGAATATTGATGTGATGATGATTCTAATATGCAATATGGAAGTATAATCATAGGAAGAATTCTAAGTACTGGACATGGGGAATGTTTTTTACAATCCTGATGATCCTGAGCTGTTTGTTGAAAAGAAGTATGGATTTGGGCAAACATTCAACATGGCGCACAAACAAGCGTATTATTTATTATTGTTTCTCATCATCTTCCCAATTGCGATAATAGTTATTCCGCTTTATTTACTTGTCTACAATTGTAGTCGGTAATTAACAATGCACAGAAATT
>NZ_MDFN01000002.1 GCF_001730525.1 Arcticibacter eurypsychrophilus | reverse complement strand
AACCTTTTTTCTTTTACCGGACAACAGTAATTAAAAATAGAATTAAAAATAGTAGGGTTGTTGGCCCATTGCTTCCTGAATTATAATAAAAGTTAAGCGCAAATAAAACGTTTCCAAGAAGACAATAGATGGAAATGCTCGATCTGGTCTTCATTCTTATCCTGGAATTAAAATAAAGGAACAGCATGGTGAGATGCAGAATAAACATTAATGCTGCAAGGTTATAAAGTTGCAAATACAGGTTTACAAAAATATTTAATAGACTGATTATTAATGGAAGGATGCAAGTTGCATGAAAGATGCGTTGCTCCAATGAGAAGTGTTCTTTACTTCCAATAAGTTTAAACCAGTTGATACTTATAAATTCCTGTATGATTTGCACGGTTGCATATTAGCTCATTTCTACGAAATTTATTTTTAAAGGTTCGGATCTTTAGCTGAAAAGGTTTGGTTTGTTTAAATCCAGGTTTTTGTTAATTAATTGACATTAAGATAACACGGTGTTAATAATAGCCCTATTATTCTTACTTTTGCACACCTTTTTAAGATTAGGTTATAAAGTATGGATAAAGATACCCTTTCCTCTTCTATTTTGATTAAAAAAGATGAGGATAGAAAAAGAACATTTAAAGATAGAAAAAGAACCAATATTTTAAAGAGTACGGAGCAAAGTGCAATTGGATGGCTGGTGAGCAGAATGCCGGCTTTTGTTTCTCCTAATATGCTTACCGGACTCGGAATGTTTGGGAGTCTTCTCGTTCTTGTAGGGTTCCTTTTAGCCGCTCATTTGCATGTATCCTATCTTTTGATTGGGGTAACCGGACTTGCTATAAACTGGTTGGGCGATTCATTGGATGGAAGAATTGCCTATTATAGGAATATTCCCAGGAAGTGGTATGGGTTTTCACTGGATATTATTATGGATTGGATCAGTACCATTCTGATGGGTTTGGGTTTTTTGGTTTACATTAAAGGGGACTTTGAAATTGTAGCTTTTCTTTTTGTGGCTTTTTATGGTTGGGCTATGATTATTTCTCAGCTTCGATATAAAATTACAGATAAGTATACCATTGATTCAGGGATATTTGGCCCTACGGAAGTTCGACTTATTATTTGCGGACTTCTGATCACTGAAATTTTCTTTGCAGGGTCTATTGACTGGCTTGCCATGATTATGTGTTTCGCCTTGTTTATTATTAATTTAATTGATACTCAGGATCTGTTGGCTCTTGGCAATCAGCGTGACCTAGAGGAAAAGGCCGCCAATAAAGGTAATAAATGATCAACCGGTCTTCATTAAGGATTTTTATTAGAGCTCAATTCTCCGCCTTTACAGGAGGTATAGCTGATTACCTGACTATGATTTTTTTTACTGAAGTCGTCGGGTTTCATTATACCCTTTCTATATTTATTGGAGGAACTATAGGAGCAGTTGTTAATTTTACCATTAATAAATACTGGACTTTTAAAGTTAATAATGAAGATCAAAAATCCATTAATGCACAGTTATTCAGATTTTGTTTGGTTGTTTGTGGGAGTATTTGCTTGAAAATTTCAGGTACTTATTCGTTGACTGAGCTACTACGATTGGACTATAGGATCAGCCGGCTTGTTATTGATTTGATCGTATCCCTTTTATTCAACTATGTTCTTCAAAAGCATTGGGTTTTTGTAGCGGCAAGCAATAATAAAAATAGGTTATAGATAGCATTTCTATTTTGAACCGTTTAATAGAATCAGCTTATTTTTGCCTTCTTATATTTTGGGTTGGAGATTCCTAAAAAATTGGAATCACGTTTAAAGTCAAGAGTACTTCTTTTCCGGTTCCTCTGTTTTATGTACAGCATTCCTGAAAATTATATAAAACTTTTCCCTTCGGCTGTACGAGCAGTATCAGGTTCAAAGGGTCTTGATCTCAGCCTTGGGGCACCCCTAAAGAATTATAATTTATTAGCTTCGATATGCAAATATTAGTTTTGATTATACAAAGTTTTCGCCATACTTGGTTTTTACATCAGCAACGATCTGTTTTACTACCTGTTCGCTTTCGCGGGGGATAATCATCAGCGTATTGTTTGCTTCTGCAATTATATAGTTGTGCAATCCTTCGATTACTAACTTTTTGCCTTCTGGAATGTTAATCATACAGCCGGAAGTGTCGCGCAGAATTGTTCCCTCTGAAGGAATGACTACATTTTGATTTTCATCTTTTTCGGCCAGAGAATATAATGATGCCCAGGTTCCTAAATCGGACCATCCAAATTCTACGGGTAATACGAATACATTCTCAGCGTTTTCCATTATTCCATAATCAATAGAGATATTCTGGCAGTTTGGATAGTTCTCTTTTAAAAATGTGGATTCATTTCCTGTATTATACACGTTTCTTCCCTGAAGAAATAGCTTATTCATTTCGGGTAATTGTGTTTCAAAAGCTTTTAATACTTCTGCAGCACTCCATATAAAAATTCCGGCATTCCACAAATAATCTCCACTCTTTAAAAAGCTTTCAGCATGCTCTTTGTCGGGTTTTTCAGTAAACTGAGCCACTTTTTTAAAGCCATTACCTAATTCCTGATCGGAGTAACGGATGTAACCATAACCGGTATCGGGTCTGGATGGCTGTATGCCAAGCGTAATCAAACAAGGATTGCTTTCAGCAGTATGCAAAGCATTACTAACATCCAGTGTAAACTGACGTGTGTTTAAGATAAGATGATCAGAAGGTGCGACTACAATTGATGCCTTAGGATTGAGTTCGCTTATTTTGTGACAGGCATAGGCGATACATGGAGCTGTATTACGCATAACTGGTTCGCAAAGAATCTGATAGTCCTGAATTCCTTTTAACTGTTCTTTAACGAGGTCTCTGTACTTGTCGTTTGTTAATATATATATATTTTGTGTGGGCACGATATCTTTGAAACGCTCATAGGTTGCTTGGATGAGACTCATGCCTGTACCCGCAATATCAATAAATTGTTTAGGATATGCGGTACGGCTAACAGGCCAAAAACGGCTTCCCACTCCCCCTGCCATAATAACAGCATAGTAATTGCTGTTTTGTGTTTGATTAATCATCTGTGGTATAGTATTAAAGTTTATATACGAGTTCCTCGCGTATGTGATGTAAAAATATGATTTTTCGATTCAGGCTATATATGTTATCTCACGTAGATTTAAAATAGCCCGATGCAAAATACAAAATTTGGTTGATTGTAAGGGGTAATTGCTTAAAGAATGAAATTTTCACTAATTTTACCAAAAAAAAGATAATACATATCCCTTGTTCCTATGTAGTATGAATTTATTAACGATTCGTATTTATAAAACTAATGGTATATTATACTTTTCCTATTGCGTTTTTAAATATCTTTCTTTTCATTTTGAACTAATTGTATATAATCCTTTTCCTTTTATGATCTCAATTCTTTACTATATATAAACTAATGGTATATATTCCTTCTCCTTCCAGATACTCACATATGGAATACCGTCGCTGTGGAAACAGTGGATTAAAACTCCCTGCCATGTCGTTGGGTTTGTGGCATAATTTCGGCCAGGCTTCAGATAAGACAAACAGTCGCAATCTGATTACAACAGCTTTTGATGCTGGAATAACACATTTTGATCTGGCTAACAACTATGGACCTCCTCCGGGATCTGCGGAAACGCGTTTTGGTGAAATACTGCATGCTGATTTGGATGGTTATCGTGATGAGCTGATTATATCTTCTAAAGCCGGATATAATATGTGGGATGGGCCTTATGGAGAGTGGGGCTCTCGTAAATATCTGATATCGAGCTTGGATCAAAGTTTGAAAAGAATGAATCTTGACTATGTGGATATTTTTTATTCTCATCGGCCTGATCCGGATACACCTTTAGAGGAGACTATGGGGACGTTGGATCATATCGTACGTCAGGGTAAAGCACTTTACGTGGGAATATCAAATTATAAACCTGAGGAAGCGGAAAAAGCAATATCAATTTTAAAAGAACTGGGTACTCCTTGTCTGATTCATCAACCTAAATATTCCATGTTTGAACGATGGGCGGAAGATGGACTCCTGGACTTGTTGGGTAATAAAGGCTTGGGCTGTATTGCTTTTTCGCCTTTAGCTCAAGGTCTGCTTACTGATAAATATCTGAATGGAATTCCTCAAGACTCAAGAGTTGCTACCAGTGGGGTATTTTTGAAAGAGAGTAATATTACTGAAGAAGTGCGGGGAGTGATTAGGCAGTTGAATGAAGTTGCTCAGTCACGGGGACAAAAACTTGCGCATATGGCTTTAGCTTGGTTATTAAAGGATGAAAGGATTACATCCGTATTAATAGGAGCGAGTCGGCCAGAACAAATTACCGATTCTTTACTGGCTTTGGGAAATACTGCTTTTAGCGAGGAGGAGCTTGCTTTGATCAATTCAATTTTGAAGTAAGGGGGAGTTAGTTGATCGGGTTTTTTGATTTTAAATTTCGAAGGCTAAGTTTTTAATATCTACTTGAAAGGCATTTCGGTTTGAAGCGCAGGATTAAATTTTCCGGGCAATTTTGTGACGCGGAAAATGAAAAAGGTTTTCGGGTTGATTGCAGGATTAATGTATTCGGCGATTTTGACGATATGCCAAATAAATAAAAGATTTTTAGATTGAAGTGCAGTATTAAATTTTCTGGTCAATGTTACGATGGGGAAAGTAATAAAGTTTATCAGGTTAAAGCAGAGGATTAAATGTTTTTCGATGCTTATGACTAACTAGGAAACGAAAATGATTTTCTGATAAAGTGCAGGGAGGAATACTTATGAAATTTATTAAAACACTTTTCTCGGTTATATCTTGAGTTATACTTGAATAGGTAAGTGTTTTTTTTAAGAAATAATTTTTGACTCTTCCTGAATTACTATAAAAAAAACCAGGGCATGTTTTATTACTTATACTTAAATGTCTGATGTAATTTTAAGTTTAGTTGTCCATAAGTATTAACGTATATAATTTAAATACAAGCTAGCGGTGGAAATTAATAGATGGGTAAAAAAAGGAATGATAGATAGCAGTATATTAGTTTAGAATATATTAAAAACTTTAATACTTATCAAGTGTTATTTTGTAAAATGTGATTATAATATTTCATTTAATTCTATTAAATTATTGTCAATGTTTTAATTAAATGAAATTATTTTTATATTTGTTATAACATTAATTGGGGATTTATGCAAACAAGATATTTATATTTATTGCGTTTTGTGCTTTTAGCCACGGATATTATCTTAATAAACGCATCATTCTTTTTGGCATTCTATGCTGTTTTTGGGATACAGGCATCACCGTTGGAAGGGTCATATAAGAATTATCTGCTTGTTTGTAATTTGATATGGTTTTTCTCATCCAACGTATGCGGATTATACCGTAATGAATCATTAGCTGAAATTGTAAGTATTTATAGAGCCAGTTGGAGAGCGGTTGCCTTCCACGCAGTACTATTTGTTTTCTATCTGACTTTTTCAGATAATTACACAATTTCAAGGGCTTTTATAATAACGCTTTATCTGGCAATAAGTGTTGCTTTCTTGTTAAGCCGTTTTGCTGGTACATTTTTTGAATTTGTCTTATACAGGCACTTCAGAGTGAGTAAACCAGTTGCTGTTTTGGGTAAGAACAATACTGGACTTCGTCTTGCTGGTTATCTGGAGAAAAGTCAAAATTTTAAATTTGAAGGGTTTCTTTATAATGATGAGGAAGATACACTTTTTGTTAATGAAGATGGATCTTTATTGCCTTCTACATGTAAACATATAGCTGACGCTGCTAGTCGAGGGATTAAGGACGTATATGTATCGTTAACGCCTGATAGGATGGTTGAAGCGAAATATCTTTTAGAGGAAGCAGAAAGGCAATGTGTGAGGCTGAAATTTGTGCCTGATTTGACAGGCTCACTTACTGCTCCTTTTACAATGAGTTATATGGGCGAATTTCCGGTCATAAGTTTGCGGCATGAGCCTTTGGAAAATATGCAGAATCGCTTTAAGAAGCGAATTTTTGATATTGTTTTTAGTTCATTAGTGGTGCTTTTTGTAATGAGTTGGTTGGTTCCCATTATTGGAATCATTATAAAAAGTCAAAGTAGAGGACCAATTTTCTTTAGGCAATTACGTAGTGGAAGGAATAATGAGCCATTCTGGTGTTACAAATTCCGCAGTATGAGGATGAATAGTGATAGTGACAAGAAACAAGCTAGTAAAGACGATGATCGAATTACTCCAATTGGGAAGTTTTTAAGGAAAAGTAGCTTGGATGAATTCCCTCAATTTTTCAATGTTTTACTTGGGAATATGAGTATTATAGGCCCTCGACCCCATATGATCAAGCATACGGAACAGTATAGTGCAATTATTGACCGTTATATGGTAAGACAATTTTTGAAACCAGGTATAAGCGGTTGGGCACAGGTTAATGGTTTCAGGGGTGAAACTGAGGATCCCCGTTTAATGGAAAAGCGTGTTGAGCACGATATATGGTATATGGAGAACTGGAGCTCAATGCAAGATGTGAAAATCATTTTTATGACTGTTATTAATATGGTTAAAGGCGAGGATAACGCTTATTGAAATTATTTAGAAAAAGTCTTTGCTTTATAGAAATCTTATAAATTAACCGGGTTAATTTATAAGATTTCTTTGTTTAAGGGGTTTTTTTGAAATGGATGCAAAAGAATTTGTAATTATATTGTCCGAGTTATTTTCAATTATAAATAAAAGCAAAAATACTGGATCGTATTTTTATACACTGCGTGTTAAAGTTGGATCTTATTACTTTGCAGGTAATGACAGATAATACTGTAGTAGTCATATCTGTTTTATGTACATGTTAAGGGTTATATACTGATGAAATTTGCTGTTCTCTCCCAATTAACATTAAATAAAAGATGTGTTTCTGTTAAATAATTACTTTTTCTTAAGAAATGTAGCTAAATAGAGCAAATTAAAGTAATTTTTTTGTTCAACTAATTCATCGTGATAAAAATATTTATTGATGATATTCTAGCATAAAAGGAAAATAAATCTATTACTATGAAAAATTCGGCTTTACTCCCAATATTATATTCATAGCCGAACCATGGGAGTCTGGGTAACGTTTCGAAAAAATAGCTAAATAATGTTTGAAAATTTCATATGTGCAAAAAAATGGGACATTATGTGATAAATTACTTGTTATAAAGTGCCTTATATCATATATTTGATCGATTTCTTATACATTATTAATGTATTGAAATTTCATACATCTTCAAACTTAAAAATAAATTATATGAAATCAACGCTCTTAATGGTTTTGACAGGCTGTGGTATGCTGGCTAGCACTGCAACTTTTGCTCAACAGGAATGGCTGCCAGATGGGACTCTTGGCCATCCCGCATTTACAAATTCAATAGGACTTACTGTAGGTACTCAAGGAGTGGGAGTAGAAGTTGGCACACCTTTATCCACCCGATTTAATCTAAGGTTGTCCACAACCTTGCTTCCTTATAAAGGTGATGTTGTAAAGAAATTCAACAGTAGTTATGACTATAAAGCTGATTTTAAGGTTGAGTTTATGAACTTTAGTGGCTTTATTGATTGGCAGCCTTTTCCAAACGCCGGAGTCTTATTCAGTAAGTTTGCTTTAACCGCAGGTGGAGCTTATTTTTTTAAAGCTGGGGGTAGTGCTAATATTATGTTGAACGAACCTTATTATGTAGGTGATATTGCATTTTCACCAGAAGAGGTTGGAGTTTTGAGTACTACAGTAGACTGGAAGGGCTGGGCCCCTTACGCAGGTCTGGGTTGGCATAATCTTGTAATCGCTGGAGGTTTTAATATGGGACTTAACCTAGGTGCTTATTATATTGGAGATCCGGATGTTAAAATGACCGCAACAAATTGGCTTTCTTCAAATCCTGAGGTTAATGAACCTATTCTCAGAAGAAACCTTAAAGATTACAAGTGGCTTCCTAAGCTAGAAATTAAATTCGCTTATAACTATTAATACTTTTTGTTATGAAAAAAATATTGTACCTATCAATAATTACTTTTATAAGTGTGTTTACAGCTTGTAAAAACCCGACGGATGATATAACGCTTATAATCACTCCTAATATTTTCAATTATACGACAGCGATTAAAGTGGATGACGCGTCAGGAAATGCTTTACCTACAGGACTTGTGGTTGAGATTACCGGTCCTGATGCAGGCGCGGTTTATAACACCTCAGGAACTAGAAGCTTTATTGTTCAGGAGGGCTATATCTACATGGGCATAGATCCCCATAAGGATCCTACAAGTGGTTCCCCATTAGAATTCAATGTAAAAGTCAGTGGAGATGCAATTCTGGATGTTAATATTCCATTTACTATTACTGCTGGTCAGAGATTTCAAGTAAAACCTATTAAAATCCTTAATATTAATAATCCACCTTCTGGAGCATCAGTGTCTAAACCAACTGTTAATTTGACAACCCTTGCTACACAGCCAGTTACAATCAGTACAAATGCGACAACTTCTTCTTTAGTTTCTACCTTACAACTACAGGCAGGTACGCAGTTTTTAAATGCGGCAGGTCAGGTTTTGTCAGGAAATACATTTACTACTGTTTTGGTTAATCTTGATGCTCGAAATGCAGATGGTATAGCTCTTTTTCCTGGTGGAAGTCTGGCAAGTGAATCTATTGTTAATGCTGTAGGGCAAACTATCTCTGGTTCATTTGTACCGGCTGGTGTAATCGATATTGAGTTTTATCTGGATGCTGTAGAAGTTAAAAGCTTCAATAAGGAGGTAACTATCGTACAAGATATTAACCCATCTTACATTAACCCTAAAACAGGTGCCTTAGTAAAGGTTGGCGATCTTTTAGAAGTATTCAGCTATGAAGTAACAACCGGTATTTTTAAATTCGAAAGAACAGTTTCTGTTATCAGTCACAATAATAACAAATTAGCGGTTTCTTACCCAATAAGTCACTTAACAGCCTATATAGTTGGATATGTTGAAGGAGCTTGTTCAAATTCAAGCCTTCAATTAAATGCTACCTGGATGACTGCCGGAGTTTCCTATCCATTAAATGTGAAGTTTTTGAATAGTCAGAATCAAGTTATTCTTGATCAGATACTAAATGTATCCAGTACAACAACTCTTATTCCATTACCGGTTGTGCCTACCGGGACTTCGACTTTAATTGTTAGCCATTCTTCTACAGGAGCAGTTTTGTTCAATGGTCCTGTAAATGTTAACTGCGGTTCATTGATTTCTGCTACATTAGCTTCCATAATACAAAAGCCGATTGTTACCATGCAATTGTTTGTCAGGTGCCCTGGACAAACTGTTACAGTATCCGCTTTGCCAACATTCCAGTTATATTTTCGCTTAACAGGTTCGAACGCAGCTTTCCTTCCTTTAGGTGAGGTTGTAAAAGGTTACATATCTACTACCAGCCTTGATGTTACAAAAAGATATGATTTTAGAGGCGTATGGGATAGTAAACCCAAAACTGTTAGTAATAGGGCAATTGTTGCTAATAATTCTACAACTGTTGGTGATGGTTCAGGTGAAAATCTTGGAACTCATGATTCAGTAAATAACCTGGAAATGTTGAATGAAGCTTGTGCTTCGATTGGACAATAAGGTTTCGTAATTAATTTGAAAAAGGGTACACCATTGGTGTACCCTTTTTTTTGTTGTGCGCCGGGCATGACGATCAGCTATAGGGTGCAAGTCCCAAACCCACTTTGCAGTAGGAATGGTTAGCCAAGAGCAAGGGTGTCACAGGTGACTGTGAATCTGAAGGAAGCTGGCGGCAAATATGGGGGCTTACGAATAGAAACTGTATATAAGGCGTGATGATGTGGGTAATGTTGCAACACAAACAAAAGCCCAATACTGCACAGAACATCAACACGTAAATACAGAGGCCACATCCATAGAAAGCGGATTATCTTACCCCGGGAGATCTGTCTATAATCTGTCAAGGGCATGCGCGAATGCTGGAGAAGAAACATTAACCAGAATAATAATGGTTAATTGGTACAGACAGAAGTCAGCAGAGGTCATAGTACTGATTGATTAACAAACAGGAAGGACTGAATGTTAGAATGGCAAAGGAAACAGGACGTTTATGGCGAAGCGATAACAACAGAACCACATCAGAGAACTACCTGCGGGAGGATAAGCCGGAAGCTTAAAGTAAAATGCAGGAGGAGTTGAGCAGAACCATGCAACCAATGTGCACAATGCCTGGGATTAAAAGTTTTTTTTTTAGTAGTATGCTTGAAGAAATATTAGACATCCGTAATGTAGAAAAAGCCTTTATGCAGGTCAAGCCAATAAAGGAGCCGGAGGTATCGATGGTATGCAGACCGATGAACTTCGTGACTACCTGAACGCCAACTGGCAAACATTAAGGGCTGATATACTGACAGGCCATTATCATCCGCAAGCTGTGCGGAAGGTAGAAATACCCAAAGCAGGCGGAGGAAAGAGAATGTTGGGCATCCCAACGGTAATCGACAGGTTACTACAGCAAGCCATTTCCCAATGGCTAAACCCTAAGTACGAGGGGGCTTTTCAACAAACAGTTATGGCTTTCGGCCGGGACGCAGTGCCCATCATGCAGTGCTTCAGGCGCAGGTAAACCTAAATGAGGGTTATACCTGGGTAGTAGAACTGGACCTTGAAAAGTTCTTCGATAAGGTAAACCACGACAAACTGATGAGCCTGCTATTGGTTAAGATTAAAGATAAGCGAACTTTAAAACTTATCCGTTCTTACCTAAGTAGCGGCATCATGGAAAACGGACTGGTCAGCCCCAGAAGAGAAGGGACACCGCAAGGCAGTCCTTTGAGCCCCTTATTATCCAATATTATCCTGAATGAATTAGACCAGACACTGGAAGAGCGTGGTCACCGCTTTGTACGTTACGCAGATGACTGCAGTATATACGTACGGAGCAGAAAATCCGCCAATCGGGTCATGGGATGCATCACGGGATATTTGGAAAATGAACTGAAACTTAAGGTGAACCGGGAAAAGAGCAAAGTAAGCAGGCCAACGGCCAGTACGCTTTTGGGCTTTTCTTTCTACAGGAACAAAGAAGGGTGGCAAATACGGATTGCGCCCCAATCTCTGAGCAGAACAAAACAGAAGATAAGGGAACAGACCAAACGAAACCACCCGATTAGTACCAATGAACGGATCGCTAAACTAGAAAGCGTCATACGGGGCTGGGTAAACTACTTTCGGATAGCTAAAGCCAAAAAACAGTTACTTAGAGTAGACGAAATGGTTCGCACAAGGCTAAGGATGATCATTTGGAAACAGTGGAAGAAAGTCAGTAGCCGTATGCGTAACCTGATCAGGCTGGGTATTCCAAAGGGCAAATCCTATGAATGGTCAAACAGCCGAAAGTCATATTGCAGGATCGCGCATAGCCCTATATTATACCGTACGCTAAATAATGCCTACTTTATAAAGCTGAAATACACAGGTTTTGCCAACTACTACTATTGGATAACCGAACACCAAAGGAAATTATTCTAACAAACCGCCGTATGCCGAACGGCACGTACGGTGGTGTGAGAGGACAGGTAATCAGATAATGATTACCTTCCTACTCAATTACTAATTAGTTAGCTTGTGGTTTATAATTGTAGCTTATGTGATATATCCAAATTAGTTTATGCTAAATAATGATCTTCGTCATTTTATAAGAAATAAATTTGCTTTGCGATTTCATATGTTAAGATTTGTTTTAATCAATTTAACAATTATGAAAAAGTTATTGTTTCTAATCAGTATGATGTTTTTTCTTATTGCATGTAATAAAAATAATATTGATAAGCCAGAAATTCTTTATCCTGTACAGGTTGAAGTTAATCTTATTGTGAGTCCTGCCATAGATATGGGTAGTCCAGGGACAGTAACCTCTTCTACTGCCGATTCAGCGCTAAATAAACTAAGCGTTTTGTATTATATGGTTTTTGATGAGACAGGTAAATATTTGCATCAGGTCCAACAATTAAGTACAGTTGCCAATTTCGGTGTCTTTTCTGATCAGCTTAAAGTTGGAAAGTACACAATTGTTTTAACTGCGAGTACTGGAGATATTATGCTTGCAGTAACTCCGCTTAATCTTTCCGTTACAAAGTTTAAAGCTATAACTGGGAGCGGTGATATTTTCTTCAATAAAAGTGAGATTACTGTTACCTCCGATGGCTTGATTCAGAAGTTCTTCTTAAAAAGAATTGTTGGTTACTTGGAATTAAAAAGCGTAGCTGCCATTGCTAGTAATGTAGCAAAAATTTCATTTTCTGTTGTTAATGAGGCCCCTTATCTTTGGTGTGCCACTGAAGCTGTTGATTTAAATATAATAGAAAAGTCAACCGTTATTAAGGATGTGACCTCCGCAAATCGATCTAACTTTAGTATAGGGAAATATATCATGAATGATTTACAGGTTCTATCCATACAGGTTATTACATTGGATGCTTCTGGTGCTCTCATCAAGAGTAAAACTATTGGTAACATAAAAATAGAACGGAGTAAGATGAGGTCTATAGGTGCAAATTTGACTGATTTAATGTCGGTGGGTATTGGACTGGATCTTAATGATGAATGGGAAGTAGATACGATTCCGATACCATTTAATCTCTATTAATAACGAAACGCTTTAATCATAAAAAAATCTGTATTAGTAACGACATGCTATACTGCATGAAATTATACTAATACAGAATTTTAATTTTTGATTAAGCTGTAACACCAGAAACAGCTTCTCTAATTAGTGCTTCAAGTTCGTCAGCTAATTCTACATTATCTGTTAATAATTGTTTAACAGCGTCTCTGCCTTGTCCTAGTTTAGTTTCTTTGTAGCTAAACCAAGATCCGGACTTTTTAATAATTTCATATTCAACTCCTAGATCTATAATTTCACCGATTTTTGAAATACCTAGTCCGAACATAATATCAAATTCGGCAATACGGAAAGGGGGAGCAACTTTGTTTTTTACAATTTTAACTTTAGTTCTGTTACCAGACACTTCATCAGAATCTTTAATCTGAGAAATACGTCGCACATCTAAACGTATAGAAGCATAAAACTTAAGGGCATTGCCACCTGTTGTTGTTTCTGGATTTCCGAACATTACACCAATCTTCTCACGCAACTGATTGATGAAAATGCAGCAACATCCTGTTTTGGAGATGGTTCCAGTTAGTTTTCTTAAAGCCTGTGACATTAACCGGGCCTGTAGTCCCATTTTTGACTCACCCATTTCACCTTCTATCTCCGCTTTAGGTACCAAAGCAGCTACAGAATCAATTACAATGATGTCAATCGCACCTGATCTTATTAGGTTATCTGCTATTTCTAGTGCTTGCTCGCCATTGTCTGGTTGTGAAATTAGTAAGTTCTCCACATCTACACCTAATTTCTGGGCGTAAAATTTATCAAATGCATGCTCTGCGTCAATAAAGGCAGCAATTCCACCCTTTTTTTGACTTTCAGCTATTGCATGTATTGCTAACGTTGTTTTACCAGATGACTCAGGACCATATATTTCAATAACACGGCCTTTAGGAAGTCCACCAATCCCTAAAGCAATATCCAATCCGATTGAACCAGTTGATATGGTTTCAACTGACTCTACCGCTTTATCCCCTAGCTTCATTATCGTGCCTTTTCCATAAGACTTTTCAAGTTTATCAAGGGTTAACTGAAGTGCTTTCAATTTATCTACGTTGCTCATTTATTTAGTTTTATATAGTGTATCAAAGATAATAAAATATTTTAATGCTAAAAATATTATCAATAAGTTATCTTAAAAGGATAACTATTCAGATTATATAATGGTCATACAAGTATCTGTAAATGAATTCACATAACATGTAATTAATTACATTACGGCAATTTTTGTTGAATGCGATTTATTTGCTCGTAATACTTACAAAAAGAAGTCAATGGACAAATAGTACATTTAGGATTTCTAGCTACACAGATATATCTACCATGTAAGATTAGCCAATGATGCGCAATAGCTAGCGTATATTTAGGTAAAAACTGAACTAATTGTTTTTCAACAGCAAGGGGAGTAGTGGCTTTATTAGTAAGGCCTAAACGATTCGCTACTCTAAACACATGCGTGTCGACAGCAATTGCAGGAGTGGCATAAACAACAGAGGCGATCACATTAGCTGTTTTTCGCCCTACTCCAGGTAGCTTTTGTAGTTCTTCTATATCAGATGGAATCACTCCTGTAAAATCAGAAACAAGCATTTGAGCCATACCGAGCAAGTGTTTAGCCTTATTATTAGGATAGCTTACTGTTCTGATATAGTTGTATATCTCATCAGTTGTGGATATAGAAAGCGCATAAGCGTTCGGAAACCGCTCGAATAGTGCAGGTGTTATCAAATTAATCCGCTTATCAGTGCATTGTGCCGATAAAATAACTGCTACAAGCAGTTCGTATGGATTTGAATAATGAAGTTCTGTCTTAGCCTCGGGTTGATGTGATGAAAAATATTCTACAAACGCCTTGAACCGATCTTTTTTCAGCATGTACAAAAATAAGAAAATACTGCTTTAAGCTCTTAACGTTAAAGAATATGCTTTTATGAAAAGGATTGATTCAGGGGAAGGGTCCTTCAGTTCTTTGTTTAGATTTTTTTTAATCATCTGATAGAAGAATAGATCTGTTTCATCAAGATTTTCAGACACTTTGTCGTCAAAGTCATCGGCTGCATACAAGCCGGAGGAAAGGGTAGAAAATTGTATCATAAGCCAAACCATTAGTTATTATTTTAAACTAACGGTTTGGATTGATGAATTATTTTAAGGAAATAAAACTTTATTTTGATTAAAATAATTTGATGCTCATTTCCTTAGTTTCAAACATTTTCCTAAGATTATTTAAAGCATAGCGCATGCGTCCTAAAGCCGTATTGATGCTCACATTTGTAATGTCTGCAATCTCTTTAAAACTCATATCGCCGTAATGGCGCATAATTAAAACCTCTTTTTGTTCTGAAGGTAAAAGCTGTATCATTTTACGTAAATCCTGATGCGTTTGCTCTCTCACCATTTGATCCTCAATGCTTTCATCATAGAATCCTAGTACATCGAATATATCGAAGCCATCGCCATTTGTAATAACCGGGGTACGTTTTTCTTTACGGAAATAATCGATTACCAGGTTATGTGCAATCCGTAAAACCCAAGGCAGGAACTTGCCTTCTTCATTATATTTACCAGTTTTAAGCGTATTGATTACCTTGATAAAGGTATCTTGAAAAATATCTTCAGCCAAATACTGGTCCTTAACCAGCATATAAATAGATGTGTAAATTTTGGATTTGTGTCTGCTCACTAATTTTTCCAAACCCGTCTCTTGACCTTCTATATACAAATGTATAAGTTCTTGGTCACTTTTCTCTTGAAGCTTCATAGGACTCCCTCTTAATTTTGATTTAAATAAATACTAAATAGTAGAGTAGAGTGTTGCCAAATTATCTTTGTTTATGTGTGTTTATTCGCTTATCAGAGTTAATGATGTCAAATATAAATAAATATTATTCGAAATTTAACAATAATAATGTAACTAACAAGTTTAATAATCACATGCTTCTATGTAATCAGCTTTACGATTAGTTATTTTATAAATATACGCACATAATTCATATCCGGTTTTAATTAAATTGTTAATTTATGTTAAATTCCTGATTTAACGTTGAATTATTAAGCCTTACCTTTGTGTTTTAAACGATAATCGGTTTCATGAATATTGAATCAGAACAGGACCCTAAAAATAACATAATAATTAAGGGTGCCCGGGTACATAACTTAAAGAATATAGACGTTAATATTCCTAAAAATAAATTAGTGGTGATTACCGGGCTATCAGGTTCCGGTAAATCTTCCTTAGCATTTGATACCCTTTACGCTGAAGGTCAACGGCGATATGTTGAGAGCCTTTCTTCCTATGCGCGTCAATTTATGGGGCGAATGAACAAGCCAGATGTGGATTATATCAAAGGAATTGCGCCTGCGATAGCCATTGAACAAAAGGTTATTTCAAGCAATCCCCGGTCTACAGTAGGTACTTCAACTGAGATTTACGACTACCTAAAACTGCTGTTCTCCAGAGTTGGTAAAACGATCTCACCTATTTCAGGTCAGGAAGTTAAGCGTGATTCTGTAACTTCTGTCATTGATTTTATTACAAAGCTGCCTGAAGGGGAACAGATCACGATTTTATGCCCCCTCCATCCCCATAACAACCGTACACTAAAAGAAGAACTTGCAGTATTACTACAAAAGGGTTTTGTGCGGGTATTTAAAGATAATGCGTTATTTAAAATTGAAGACATTTTAGAGGATCCAACTGTTAAAAATGAAAAGCTAACAACAAGTGATCTTGTCAAAATTGTCATTGACCGCATAACCGTCAACCAGGAAGAGGAAACATTAAGCCGTCTGGGCGATTCCATTCAAACTTCATTTTTTGAAGGTAAGGGAGATTGTTATATTGAGCATCAGGATGTGCTCCATTTCTTTTGCGATCGCTTTGAATTAGATGGGATCCGGTTTGAGGATCCTACACCCAACTTCTTTAGCTTTAATAACCCTTACGGCGCTTGTAAACGTTGTGAAGGATTTGGAAAAGTAATAGGAATTGACGAGGATCTGGTTATTCCCGATAAAGGAAAGTCTATTTATGATGGCGCAATAGCTCCCTGGAGAGGAGAGAAAATGGGTACCTGGTTACAAGTCTTTCTTAAAAATGCGTTAAAATTTGATTTTCCTGTTCATCGCTCCTTTAATCAGCTTACTGATAAACAGCGTGAACTAATCTGGAAGGGTAATAAATATTTTCAAGGTCTTGATGACTTTTTTAAAGAATTAGAATCACAGTCGTATAAAATACAGTATCGCGTGATGCTCTCTCGTTACAGAGGAAAAACAAACTGTCCGGAATGTAAGGGAAGCCGACTCCGCAAAGATGCAACCTATGTTAAAGTTGCTGATAAGTCAATCACCGATCTGGTATTAATTCCATTAGATGAGGCACTTGGGTTTTTTAATACACTGCATCTTGAAGGCAATGAAGCAACGATCGCTAAACGTTTGCTTGCAGAAATAACAAGCCGTATTAGCTTTTTAAATGAAGTGGGTCTTGGCTATCTTACCCTCAATCGTTTGTCCAATACATTGTCAGGAGGCGAATCCCAACGGATCAATTTGGCCACCTCTTTAGGAAGTTCCCTGGTTGGTTCTGTCTACGTTCTAGATGAACCCAGCATAGGACTTCATCCCAGGGATACTCATCGCCTTATTGGTGTGCTGAAGTCCCTGAGAGATGTTGGCAATACCGTGCTCGTGGTAGAACATGAAGAAGAAATGATGAAGGCTGCCGACTACCTGATCGATATAGGTCCTGAAGCTGGAACGCATGGTGGAAACCTGGTATTTGCTGGCAATTATGAGCAGATACTCAAAGACGAAAATAGCCTTACCGGAAAGTATTTAAGTGGTAAAGAGAAAATAGAAGTGCCCACCAGCAGGAGGAAGTGGACTGACTTTATCGAAATCAAAGGAGCCAGGGAAAATAACCTCAAAGGTATTGATGTAAAATTTCCTTTGAATGTATTTACCTGTGTAACAGGTGTATCCGGATCAGGTAAAACATCATTGGTAAAACGGATACTTCAACCAGCATTGCAAAAAGTCATCGGTAACTATTCGGGAGAACAAACAGGTGCCTATGATTCTCTGGAAGGAAGTTTTGATAAGATCGAACATGTCGAACTCGTAGATCAAAACCCTATAGGACGTTCTTCCCGTTCAAATCCAGTGACTTATGTCAAGGCATACGATGATATCCGAAATTTATTTGCATCTCAGTCAGCAGCTAAAGCTACAGGTTTAAAACCCTCTGCTTTTTCCTTCAATGTGGAAGGCGGGCGATGTGATGTTTGTCAGGGTGAAGGGGAGGTTAAAATCGAAATGCAGTTCATGGCTGATATCTTTTTGCCTTGTGAAGCCTGCCAGGGTAAACGTTTCAAACAAGATATCCTTGATATTGAATACAAGGAGAAGAATATCTCAGACATCCTTGCTCTAACAATTGAAGAGGCATTGGAATTCTTCAAAGACGAACCTAAGCTAGCAGCTAAACTTCAGCCGCTAATGGACGTTGGCCTTGGTTATGTTCATTTGGGTCAGTCGTCCAATACATTATCCGGTGGTGAAGCCCAGCGAATCAAACTGGCCTCGTTTCTCATTAAAGGAAATAACAGAAGCAGTACGCTTTTTGTATTTGATGAACCTACTACAGGTCTTCATTTTCATGATATCAAGAAGCTTTTAAAGTCCTTCAATGCACTCCTGAATCAGGGAAATACGATCCTGGTGATTGAACATAATGTGGATGTTATTAAGTGTGCGGACTGGGTTATCGATATCGGTCCCGAAGGTGGAGACAGGGGTGGTAACCTTGTATTTGAGGGCACACCAGAAGATTTGGCAGAAGTGAAAGGATCGTATACTGGGGCCTTTTTAAAAGGTGTTTTAAAATAGATAGATTTGATAGAGTATTGGTATATTTGAAATTCTTATTTGATCCATTCATAAATGAATTTAAAGACTGAAGAGGGGGACTTCGCCGACGAATTAAATACACTTGATAGTCCTCCTAAAGAAAATACCTCTTTAAAGTGGTTGTACTGGCTGTTTTCACTTCCCATCATAGCAATTAGTTTTTTTCTACTATGGCACTATGTCCCTGCTTTCAAAGCGAGTTTCGAAGAAATACCAACAACATTTTATTATTTTCTGATAGCAGGATTCATTTTTGCCATGATTGATGGGGCTATAGGCATGTCTTATGGAGTTACATCAACAACCTTTAGTATGGCTATGGGCATCCCTCCCGCATCGGCAAGTACTGCGGTGCATTTATCCGAAATTCTAAGTAATGGAATCGCAGGAGTTATGCATTACAGAATGGGTAATGTCAATATGAAATTATTTAGATTACTTGTTGTTCCTGGTATAATCGGTTCCGTAACAGGTGCTTATTTGCTATCCTCTCTTGAACAGTACAGTCACTATACTAAACCTTTTATTTCACTATATACTTTAATACTAGGGATCGTAATTCTTAAAAAATCATTTGATATCTCCCGTAAGAGAAAAAAGGGAGTGGCGCCTAAAAAAATAAAAAATATCAGGACATTAGGCCTCTTTGGCGGATTTATTGATGCTGTTGGAGGTGGAGGCTGGGGCTCAATTGTACTGTCTACACTGATTGCAGGAGGTCGGAATGCTCGTTTCTCTCTCGGTGCCGTTAAGTTTTCCCGCTTTTTTATTGCATTTATGAGTTCTCTTACTTTTGTAACTATGCTCAAGGGATTGCATTGGGAAGCCGTAGGTGGATTAGTGTTAGGAAGTGCCATTGCATCTCCTATTGCTGCCAGGGTGGCCAATCGAATATCAGCTAAGACCATTATGGTAGCTGTGGGAATAATCGTTATATTGGCTTCTCTAAAAAGTATTGTTGGATTTCTGAGCGATTTAATCAGAATTTTATTTTAATGATCGACAAATTCGAAATGAACGAACAATCTAAATTAATTCGTATCCAGGCTAAACGTAGCCAAAACAGAGAACATTCTGTTCCGTTATATCTTACTTCAAGCTTTGTATTTGATGATGCAGAACAAGGAAGAGCTGTATTTGCTGACGAAGAAGAAGGAATTATCTATTCCCGTTATTCTAATCCGAACACAACAGAATTTATTGACAAAGTATGTATGCTCGAAGGAGCAGAAGCTGGTTTAGCTTTTTCATCCGGGATGGCTGCTGTTTTTGCATCCTTAGCCGGGTTACTTAAAAGTGGCGATCATGTGCTGGCATGCCGGTCTATTTTCGGATCCACACACCAGTTGCTTACACAGCTCCTACCTCGCTGGGGAATTACCAGTTCGTATGTGGATGCACTGGAACCTGAAACTTGGGAAGCCGCAATACGTCCTGAGACCAAGATGATCTTTTTGGAAACTCCTTCTAACCCCGGACTGGAACTAGTTGATCTGGAATGGCTTGGTAGTTTAAAGAAGAAATATCCTCACATCATCCTGAACGTTGATAATTGCTTTGCAACACCCTACCTGCAAAAACCGCTACTGTATGGCATTGATCTTGTATCTCATTCTGCAACGAAATATATGGACGGACAAGGTCGTGTTCTCGGCGGATTAGTTGCTGGAAGAGCCGATCTGATTAAAGAACTGATGTTTTTTATCCGGCATACCGGTCCTGCCATGTCTGCATTCAACGCCTGGATCTTTTCAAAGAGTCTGGAAACATTACCTATTCGTATGGACAGGCATTGCAGTTCAGCGCTTAAGCTCGCCCAGTTACTTGATGATCACGAAGAAATTGAAGTGGTACGGTATCCGCATTTACCCTCACATCCGCAATACGAATTAGCGAAAAGACAGATGAAGCAGGGCGGAGGAATTGTAACCTTTATCGTTAAAGGAGGCTTTGACCGTGCTAAGAAATTCCTTGATGCACTCGAAATGATCCTGATTACTTCAAATCTCGGCGACTCCCGTACAATAGGTACCCATCCGGCCTCTACCACTCACTCTAAACTGACTGAACAGGAAAGACAAGCCATAGGAATATATCCAGGGTCTATTCGTATTTCTGTAGGATTAGAAGATATTGACGATATTCTTAATGATGTAAAACAAGCCTTAGAGCGTTCAAAATAACACGATGAAGATAGAAATTAACCGGGTAAATGATGCCGTGCATCTGGAAGCAGTTGCACCTTCATCTACTGTAAAGGTTCATATTGATGGATCACCGGAAATAGGTGGTCAGGGTTTAGGCGTACGTCCAATGGAGCTGATTTTAATGGCGCTAGGCTCTTGCAGTTCTTTTGATCTTATTTCAATACTAAAAAAGCAACGTCAGGATATTCAGGATATCTCTGTATCAGTAGAGGCTGACCGTACAGATGCTGTACCAGCGGTATTTACGGCTATCCGTATGACATTTAACCTAAAAGGTACTATAGATCCGGCAAAAGCGGAAAAAGCAGCAGAACTAGCAGTTAAAAAGTACTGTTCAGTACATAATATGTTAGCTGCAGGTGGAGTGAAGATCAGCTATACCATCAATATCCAATAACCTTATTTTAGGTTCCATATTTTTTCGGCTTTCCGACCGATAAGCCAAAAGGATACCGCTAGTATTCCAAAGAATATAGCTTTATCAGTTCGGTCCCACATATATTCAAAATATCGGGTATAGATATTTATCAGCAGAAAGGTGATCCCGAATTCACGGGCTATTTCATCTTTCTGCTTTAATCCATACAGCATGACCAAAAGTGCTGCACCTGATGATAATATTCCCCAATAAATCAGCGAAACCTGACTCGTCTTTAACCAATCTTCAATAGTGCCCAGATTTCCAAAGATCGAGAGAATCCATAAAGAGATGAAAAAATAGAACAAGCCCATTATATACGTCAATGTATTAAACCCATCCAGCTTTTTTAGTTTTTCCAATATTAGCCCTACCGCAGTAAGCACCGCACCAAAAACAACAAAGCGAAGTGGGTAGTTAAGTCCCAGGAAATAATTGCTCCAATTGGTCTGATACCCAGTTTCTGTTCCAAACCAACTCCCTAACGAAATTAGTGCAAAGGCCCAGATTAGCTTAGATTGAAACTTTAAAGCAAGAATTCCATATATAAAAACGGAGAGTAAAAATAAAGTAGAAAAATGGCCCGAACCATTGTCCAGTGCCTTCCCTAAAAATGCAATACTGATGGCCGTAAAAAGTACACCCGAAAACAAGGTGGCTTCATTGCTGAACAAACGTTCCGGAAACTTTCTTTTTTGCCTTTGCCCATAGTAATACATCCATGCGGCTATTCCTGCCGCTATAGCACTAATTAATACATCAGGAGTATTGTAAAGATTTTGTAAGAGGTTGATAATGGCATCATTGATAACCAGGGAAGCCACAGCAATCAGTCCGCAAGCCAGCGCAATCCAGAAAGAGTATTGAGCCAGTCGGCGCCAATCAAATTGTTTAACGTCATAAGATGATCTTAAGCCAGCTGCTTTATCCTGATCAATCAGGCCCTCTTTTTCCCAATAGCTGATGGTTTCATCAAGGAATTGAGCCTCCTGTTTATCAACATTAAGGTTATTCATATCCAATAAAAAAACTAATTTAATAATTGAAGAGCGGTGATCTGATCCTGTTTGATCTGCTCAGTCAGTTTCTGCAGCGAATGAAACTTTAAATCTCCCCGAATAAAGTGTGAAAAATGAATTCGGATCATCTTCCCATAGATGTCTTTATTAAAGTCAAAGATATTTACTTCTATATTGCGACTCATGCCATTTATAGTGGGCCTGGTGCCAATATATCCCATTCCCTGAAGTATTACGCCTTCCTTAGGAAATTCAATTAAAACAGCGTAGATTCCATCGGCAGGGATCAATTTATAGGTTTCTTCCACATATAAGTTGGCAGTAGGAAATCCTATGGTTCTGCCTATCTGATCTCCTTTTATAACCAAACCGGTTAGCTGAAAAGCATACCCTAAAAACTCTTCTGCCGTTTTTACATCTCCTGCTGTAAGTGCTTGTCGTACTTTTGTCGAACTTACCGCAACATCATGAATATCCTGTTCCAGAATTTCCTCAACCTTAAAATGATAGATGGCTGCACATTCTTCCAGTTTTAAAAAATTGCCCTGACGGTCTTTTCCAAAATGATGATCATATCCAATAATAATTTTTTTGGTTCCGATCTTATCTACCAGGATCTGCTTAATGTATTCGTCGGGCGACAGATTAGAAAAATCTCGTGTAAAGGGAGTGATAATCAGGTGGTCTACACCCAATTTTTTCATCTGATCTATCTTTTCATCAATCGTAGTGATCAACTTTAAACTTTGATCTTCAGGATGAAGAATCATTCGAGGATGAGGGAAAAAAGTAAGAATTACACTTTCGCCATCCAGACGTTTTGCTTCTTCCACCAATCTGGAAATGATTTTACGATGTCCTAAATGAACACCATCAAATGTCCCGATGGTAACAATAGCGTTTTCAAGCTTTACAAACTCATCAATATGTTTATAGACTTTCATGCTCTCTCAGGCTTTTGATATGTCCGGAAAGCTCCATTACTTCAAATGCTTTTTCAATACAGAAATCCCCGCTTCTTGTTCTTCTTAGTCTGGATAAATAGGCTCCATTATTCAATTTTCTGCCGAAATCGTACACCAGCGACCTGATATACGTTCCTTTACTGCAAACCACCTTAAAGTCTACTTCGGGCAATTCGATCCGTGTAATTTCAAAAGAAGTAATGGTAATCTCCCGTGCCTTAAGTTCTACAGTTTCGCCTCTTCTTGCTTTATTGTAAACCCGTTCTCCATCCACTTTTAATGCTGAAAATGCAGGTGGAAATTGAGCTATTTCGCCAATGAAAGACTGGCAAGTCAGGTAAATGTCCGTTTCTGTTATTGCGTCAATAGCAAAAGTTTCGTTTACTTCTGTTTCCAGATCATAAGATGGGGTAGTAGCGCCCAGCACCATCGTGCCAGTGTATTCTTTTTCCTGAGCCTGATAGTCGTCAATCTTCTTGGTCAGTTTTCCGGTACAGATGATGAGTAAACCGGTTGCCAATGGATCTAATGTACCTGCATGACCAACTTTCAATTTCAGTGGTTTTAACGAATTCCTGATTTTACTGACCACATCAAAACTGGTCCAGCGATAAGGTTTATTCACCAGGAGTAACTCACCATCAATAAAGTTGAAGGCAGGGAATTCAGTTTTTCTTTCTTCTATTATATCCATTACATCACCTGCAGGTCGATACCTGCGAGTAGCAAAATTACAATAATCCCGCCAACTACAATCCGATACCATCCAAATGCTCGAAAACCATGTTTGGTAACAAACCCAATAAAGCTTTTAATGGCGATGATTGCGACAATAAATCCAATGATATTCCCAACAAGAAGAAGGTTAACTTCTTCCGAACTGAGATGATAACCGCTCTTATAGAAATCGTAAAGTTTTTTTGCGGTAGCACCAAACATGGTCGGTACGGCAAGAAAAAAAGAAAATTCAGCAGCCGCCTTCCGTGATAATTTCTGAGTCATACCTCCCACAATGCTTGCGCCTGAACGGGAAACTCCCGGAATCATAGCCAGACATTGGAATAAACCGATCTTTAAAGCTGTACCATAGCTTATATCATTTGAAGATTCAATTGTAGGGTTATTAAACCATTTATCAGCAAATAGCAAAATTACACCTCCAAGTACCAGAGATATGGCTACAGTCATCGGACTTTCAAGCAATTTATCAATGGTGTCACTCAGCAACAAGCCGAAAATGACAGCCGGTATAAAAGCTACGATAAGTTTAAAGTAAAAGTCGAAGCTTTGAAAGAACCTTTTAAAATAGAGTACGATTACAGATAAAATGGTTCCCAATTGAATCACAATGGTGAATAATTTAACAAATTCATCCTGTTCAATTCCCATTAACGAAGAACCGATGATCATGTGCCCTGTGGAAGATACAGGCAAAAACTCCGTCAGGCCCTCTATGACAGCCAGTATGATTGCTTCAATAAGTTTCATCTGTGATTATTTACGCTTTTTCAGAATGGCAAAAAAGCCGATTACAAAACCGATAATCACAACGATAGGGGCTACAACTATTTTACGAAAGTCGTATATATCAGTAGTACCGCTCATCAGTAGAAAGCCAAATGCTACTACAACAATGCTCAGAATGAGCAGACGGTAATTATTTTTGTCGAAAATAAACTGTGCCTGTTTGTTTTCTGAAGTTTCCAGTATAGTTTTCTTTGCCATTATTTATAAAGATCGTAAATTTTTAAACCCAAATATTTGCTCACTGCAAACCAGGTACTCATTGTTGATATTAACATCCCCGCACCAATAACGATTAGGAATACAATGCCAAACTCAAACCAGTTTGTCAGGATGATGAGTTCCGGTATTTGTTGCTGCGCCACATAGAGCGCTAAAAGAAGAAGAATGACTGCAATCAGACCTCCTATAAACCCATGTAAAAGACCATATCCAATAAAAGGTTTGCGTATAAATCCTTTTGTCGCCCCAACTAATTGCATGCTTTTGATCAAAAAACGTTGCGAATAGATCACTAAACGGATTGTATTATTAATAAGTGCCACCGCTATGATCATCAAAATGGCAGCAAATGCTAAAATAACGAAGCCAATCACTTTTAGGTTTTGATTTACCATGTCGATTAATGATTTCTGATAGATCACTTCTTTAACAAGTGTGTTCTTTGACAATTGTCCGCTTAGTTTTTCAATGCTCGCGTTATTGGCGTAATCTGCTTTCATGTAAACATCTATAGATGACAACAAGGGATTATATCCTAAAAATTGAACAAATTCTTCACCAAGATCCTTCTGTAAATTTCTGGCTGCTAGCTCCTTACTTACATATTGTGTTTTTAAAATGTAAGGATTAACATCAAGTTGCTTCTGTAATGCTAGGACATCAACCTCTTTCGCACCATCATTCACAATGATATTTAATACAATATTCTCTTTTACGTAATTAGACAAGTTGCGGGCATGAACCAGTATAAGTCCCAGGAGACCAATCATTAACAGCACCAAAGCGATGCTGATTACTGTAGATATGTACACAGGCTTTGTCTTTTTCGAATAAGCGCTGCTCTCAAATTCTTCCATAATACTTTTTAAAGATATGCGAAAATAGGAAATAGTTTGGTAGTATGGAAGCATTGTCCGCACGACTGTAAACCAATTTTGCTATTTTCGCAATCCAAAGAATTTAAATCACATGGATTACCAGTTTAGAGACATTGAAAATAAGTGGCAGCAGTTTTGGGCGAAAAATCAAACTTATAAAGTAGATAATGCGTCCGATAAACCCAAATATTATGTATTGGACATGTTTCCTTATCCTTCGGGAGCAGGGCTACATGTAGGGCATCCGCTTGGTTACATTGCATCTGATATTTATGCCCGGTTTAAAAGATTGCATGGGTTCAATGTATTGCATCCCATGGGATATGATTCTTTTGGACTTCCTGCCGAACAGTATGCCATTCAAACCGGACAACATCCTGCTATCACTACCGTAGATAACATTGCAACCTACCGTCGTCAGCTCGATCAGATCGGTTTTTCATTTGACTGGAGCAGAGAAGTACGTACCAGTGATCCCGAATATTACAAATGGACACAGTGGATCTTTATGCAGTTGTTCAATTCCTGGTATTCCAGGGAATTAGACAAAGCGCAACCTATTGAAAAACTAAAGGATCATTTTAAAACACAAGGAAGTGCAGGTGTTTTTGCTGTCTGCGACGAAGATATCAATACGTTTACTGCTGAAGAATGGACGAACATGTCCGAACAAACCCAACAAACAGAACTTTTAAAATACCGTTTAACTTTCCTTAAAGAAAGTACCGTGAACTGGTGCGCGGCATTAGGAACCGTACTAGCCAACGATGAGGTGAAAGAAGGTTTATCCGAACGTGGCGGTTATCCTGTAGAGCAGAAGAAAATGTGGCAATGGAGTATGCGCATCACTGCGTATGCCGATCGCCTTTTAAAAGGTCTGGATGTAGTAGATTGGCCCGATCCGCTTAAAGAAATGCAGCGCAACTGGATTGGTAAAAGTATCGGTGCATCGATTAAGTTTAATGTAGAGAACCGGGAAGAGATCATTGAAGTATTCACTACCCGTGCCGACACCTTATATGGAGTAAGTTTCGTGGTTATTGCCCCGGAACATGAGCTCGTATCTGCCCTTACCACTCCAGAACAGAAAGCTGATATTGATGATTATATAGCGAAAACGAAGAAGAAGTCGGAACTAGACAGGATGTCAGATATTAAAACAGTATCTGGTGCATTCACTGGAACCTACGCTTTAAATCCCCTCAACGGAGAGAAGATTCCCGTTTGGATCGCCGATTATGTTCTTGCAGGATATGGAACCGGTGCAGTAATGGCTGTGCCATCAGGAGATCAGCGTGACTGGCTTTTTGCCAAGCAATATAATCTGCCTATTATCCCGGTAATAGACGGACAGAAAAATTTAGAAACAGAAGCCGATCCAACAAAGGAAGGATTATATATCAACTCTGATATAATCAATGGTCTGACCTATGCTGAAGCAGTACCCGTTCTGGTTAAAAAGCTCGAAGAGCTGAATGCCGGTAAAGCTAAGGTACAATACCGGATGCGTGATGCCATTTTTGGTCGCCAACGCTATTGGGGAGAGCCGGTTCCAGTTTATTTTAAAGACGGATTACCTTATTTGATCGATGAATCAGAACTTCCTCTTGTATTACCCGAAATAGATAAATATCTGCCTACAGAAGCAGGAGACCCACCATTAGGAAGAGCAGCAGATTGGAAGTACAAAGGAACCTACGCTTATGAATTGAGCACCATGCCTGGTTGGGCAGGATCCAGCTGGTATTGGTACCGTTATATGGCCTCTCCGGAAGATAGAAAAGAATCTGTTTTTGCCCCTAAACAAGCTATTGAATACTGGAAAGATGTCGATTTATATATTGGAGGCTCTGAACATGCAACCGGCCATCTTTTATATAGCCGCTTTTGGAACAAGTTTCTGAAAGATCTTGGTTATGTAAATGAGGAAGAACCCTTTAAAAAGCTGATCAACCAGGGAATGATCCAGGGAAGATCTAACTTTATTTATCGCGTTTTAAACGACGACGGTGGGGATACCGACACTTTTGTCTCTCATGGACTAAAAGAGCAGTATAAAACTAAAGCCTTACACGTTGACGTGAATATTGTGGAGAACGATATGCTCGATCTGGAAAAGTTTAAAACATCCAGAGCAGAATACAGCACGGCAGAATTTATCCTTGAAAACGGGAAATATAGTTGTGGTGTAGAGGTAGAAAAAATGTCTAAGTCTAAGTTCAATGTGGTGAACCCGGATGACATCATTGAACGCTACGGAGCGGATACACTTCGACTTTATGAAATGTTCCTCGGCCCGCTTGAACAAAGTAAGCCATGGAATACCAATGGAATAGAAGGTGTGTTTAAGTTTCTGCGTAAATACTGGAAGTTGTACCATAACGATCAGTTTGAGTTTCAGGTATCTGATGCAGAACCTACGAAAGCGGAGCTCAAGGCCTTGCATAAAATTATCCGTAAGGTGGAGGATGATGTGGAACGTTTCTCCTTCAATACCTCCGTTTCCAGCTTTATGATCTGCGTTAATGAACTTACCGATCTCAAATGTAATAAAAGGAGCATCTTACAGGATCTTGTTATCGTGCTTACTTCTTATGCCCCGCATATTACTGAAGAGCTGTGGACCTTATTAGGAAATACAGAAGGAACGCTTTCTTTTGCAAAATTCCCCGAATTTGTTCCAGCTTACCTGGTAGAGGATGAGTTTGCCTATCCGGTTTCTGTGAATGGTAAAATGAGAATGAACCTGACATTTTCGCTATCCCTGGAACCTGCTGATGTAGAACGGTTGGTTTTAGAAAACGCTGATGTTCAAAAATACTTAGCGGGTAAAAGCCCTAAAAAGGTGATTGTGGTTAAGGGAAGAATCGTAAATATTGTAGTGTAATATACACGAGCTGCTGAATCGGTTTCTCTCAGCAGCTCGTGTATTTAAGACCTTCCTTTTAATCCCGCCAATTTGTTTCGCATGTAGCCTTGCATCCTGTACTGTGCGCAAAATGTTACAATTCTTTACATGTAACAAAATCGCCTTTTCAGACTTCTAGCGTTGAATAAAAATTTATTAATGAAACTTCTATCTAACCCTTTATTATCAAACACCTACGTGTACAACCAGGATGTTCTATCAGGCTATGCCGTATTGAGTATTCAGGCAAGTAAAAGCGTAGGTCTGCAAGTAGGTGGAAGAATGGAGCATACCAACATTGATGGTAATTCAGGTGCAGGAAACGCTGAGCAATTATCTGTAAAGAATAATTATACCAACTTTATTCCAAGTTTTGCTATCTCAAAGAACCTCTCTCCAGTGCAAACCTTGCGTTTAAGCTACAGTAAAAGAATTCAACGCCCTAGTTTACAATACTTAAATCCCTTCAAAGATATAAGCAATGACCGTTTCCAAAGACAAGGAAACCCAAACTTATCTCCTGAAATATCTCAAACAGTGGAGCTTGGTTTTTCTACCATGATTAAAAAGTCGATGATCAATACCTCCGTTTATTTCCGCCATACCACGGATATCATCGAAAGTATTGCCCGTCCCGATACCTATGAAGGAAAGCCGGTTACGCTAACTACCTTCGACAATATCGGGAACAATAATTCCATTGGCACCAGTTTATTTGGATCTATTGTTCCGCTTAAAGGGGCAACCCTAAGAGGGAATTTTGATATATTTACCTATAAGCCTAGTACAGGAAGCTCTTTTACCGAACTTGCAGGTGAAGCGAAAACCTATGCCTTATATAAAGCATTCGTCAGTGGTTCATTTACATTGCCTAATAACTTAATTGCGGAGACCTTTTTTATATTGAACTCTCCCCGAAGAACCTTTCAGGGTAGAAATCCTTCCTTTAATATGTGGCAGCTATCATTAAACAGGCAGTTCCTAAACAAGAAAGCGAAGATTGGGATAAACGTAGTGGATCCATTCAATGAAACGAAACATTTTAAGTCGAGTATTAAGAGTGCAGAGCTTACTCAGCAATCAGATTTTGGTATTCCATTCCGTTCCGTAGGCTTAAATTTTAGTTATCAGTTTGGGAAGACTAATTTTAACCCACAGCCCAAAAAGAAAAGAGGTGTTAATAACGATGATTTAAAGCAAGATTCAGGTCAACAAGGTACAGGGAATTGATTTTTTGTACCTTTGGACAAAATTAATTTCTAATGGCTGAGCAAAATATCCTGTCGTATTTACCTGCATCAAATGAGTCTGAATTGGAAGAACTCCAGGATCGTATTGATATAGTGAGACATAAATTGATGTTTGTTGAGCTGAAACCTACAGTGGCTTGCCTGGAGAATCTCGATCCCATGCAGTTAGCAGGTAACTGGATGCCTGAGTTAATCCGTATTGCCGGTGGGACCCCTGTAGAGCAAACGGATTTAACGGGTTCCAATCCCGCTTACATTATTGTGGCCCTAAAAGGACATACCATTGAACAAACGCTCAGCCAAATCAACCTGCTGCTTGATCTTCCCGGCTGCAATGAGCTGGATGCCATTAAAAACGGAAACCTGTACATCGCAGATGCATCACGCTACTTCAATGGGTCTGAAAACGGCGTGGTTGATACAATAGAAATGATTGCTGAAATACTGAATTCAAAGCAGTTTACCTTCGGATACGAAGGTCAGGGTTGGGTTAAGTTTGGACTCTAAAGTCCAAACTCTTTAGCCAGTAACTCATAGGAGTGAATCCGGTCTTTAAAATCATAGGTTATGGTAGCCGCCATAATTTCATTCACCTTATAACGGTCAGCCAGCGCAGTTAATTTAGCTTTTACCTGCTCTGGATTACCATAAACCATGCGCTGCCGATTATAGGCAATATGTTGTTCTTCTGCTTCATTATACGGGTAGTCTTTTATCTCTTCATAAGAACTCGTTCCTTCAGCACTATATTGACAGCTATTTGACTAGGATAAAACAAACACATGTACCTTAGCACTGTTCTTAAAATAAAACTAACATGTCACTTTTATTTCAATCTATAAAAATAAGAAAGATTACCTTTCGTAACCGGATAGTAGTCTCACCTATGTGTCAATATTCCGCAGAAGATGGTTTCGCAAATGATTGGCACCTAGTTCACTTAGGCAGCAGAGCTGTCGGTGGTGCCGGTCTGATCATCACAGAAGCAACTGCTGTATCTCCTGAAGGCCGGATTTCTCCTGGAGACCTTGGTATTTGGTCTGACGAGCATATTGATCCCCTTAAGCGGATTACTGAATTTATTCATGACCAAGGTGCTGTAGCAGGAATCCAACTAGCTCATGCCGGAAGAAAAGCAAGTCGCAGTGCCCCCTGGAAAGGCGGGACTTTCTTATCTGAACATGAACAAGGATGGAAAACGGTAGGTCCTTCTGCACTTCCTTTCTCAAAAGACGATGAATTACCCCATGCACTAAGTCCAACGGGGATTGAAAATATCATTATTGATTTCCATTCCGCCGCTAAACGTGCCGTAAAAGCCGGGTTTAAAGTGCTGGAAATTCATGCTGCACATGGATACCTTTTACATGAGTTTTTCTCCCCCTTGTCAAACTTCAGAACTGACAATTATGGAGGATCGTTTGAAAATAGAATTCGTCTCTTGATTGAAGTGGTTGAGGGTGTACGTCAGGCATGGCCGGAAGAGTACCCCCTATTTGTGCGGATCTCTTCTACGGATTGGGTAGAAGGTGGCTGGAATGTAGATGATTCTGTAAAGCTCTCCCTCATCCTGAAAGAAAAAGGAGTTGATGTCATAGATTGTTCATCAGGCGGAAACGTACCTGACGCTGTTATTCCGACAGGGCCTAATTATCAGGTGCTGTTTGCCGAAAAAATTAAAAAAGAGGCAGATATCATAACCGGCGCTGTTGGTATTATCACTAAGCCTGAACAGGCAGAAGAAATTTTGCAAAAAGGACAGGCTGATTTTATCTTACTTGCCAGGGAAATGTTAAGGGATCCTTACTTTCCTATGCATGCAGCTCAAACATTGGGAGACACGCTAAAGTGGCCTGAACAGTACGAGCGGGCAAAAAGAGGTTAAACGCCTGCTGCAAGAATCTGCTCTTCACTCGGAAGAAACTGATGAAGAGCAGATTCTTCATTTAAATAGTCTGAAGCATAGTTTGTAGATGCAGGGCCATTAATATAAAGAGTTGTTCTATTCTTAATTGTATTGATAATAGCTGGCGTTAATGCTTCAGGTAAGGCAGGACAACCTAAACTGCGTCCTAAACGACCATGTTGATTAACGAATTCCTGACTCACATAGGGAGCACCATGAATTACAACAGCACGGTTGAGTGCATTGCTGTTGAACTTGCGGTCCATACCATTAATGCGCAAGGACATACCATGTTTTCCCGAATACGTATTATCTGTAATATAAAAACCCAAACTGCTTTGGTTAGACTCAGATACATTTGAAAAGGTAGTTGCAAAATTATCACCACTTCCTCTTCCATGCGCCACGAAAGTATTAAATAATAATTTCGCTTCTGCCAGATCAACTATCCATAATCTTTTCTCCGTACTCGGCTTATTGAAATCAACTATAGAAATAATTTGTTTGTCTTTGCTGATCAGACCTGCATTTTTTAAATTATAGTAACCAGTAAACGCTTTTTTAAATACCGCATAATCCAGAGATGTAAGGGCTAATCCTGACTTCGTATAAATACCGGAAATGTATTGATCAAATAAAACAGAGGCTGAATTCGCTTTTGTTTCTTTAGTAAGGCTTTGATTTGTTGTATTCGAATGGTCAAGATGAGAATGATCTGTCTTGAGTCCCCATCCAATTGCCGGAAAGCTAAGTGCTAAAATGATATAAGTTGCTCCTCTTAAAATCCTGTTCTTCATATATCCGTAGGTGATGTTTAAGTAAGTTGTTCTCTATAAAATTCGTTTTATTAAAGTGTTTACGCCTACAAAGATAAAAAAGTTTCTATAAATGTCAAGATTTGAAACAACAGGGTCTAATAATGACCCTGTTATGTTTTAAACGAGCAAGTTTCTCCAGCTCACACGTTTACTAATAATTTGTTCTAAATCAGCAATAGCAACCCGTTCCTGCTCCATGGAATCACGGTGACGGATCGTAACGGTATTGTCCTCTAAACTCTGATGATCTACCGTTAGACAAAAAGGAGTACCAATAGCATCCTGACGGCGGTAACGTTTTCCTATAGCATCCTTTTCTTCATAGATACAATTAAAGTCGATCTTTAAACTATTCATGATTTCACGTGCTTTCTCAGGCAACCCATCTTTTTTAGTTAATGGAAATATCGCTACTTTAATAGGAGCAAGGCAGGGATGCAGACGAAGAAGCGTACGGCTATCTTTCTTTTCTGCTGTACTTAAATCTTGCTCTTCAAAAGCATTGATCATCGTTAACAGAAACATACGGTCTAAACCAATAGAAGTTTCAATCACATAAGGCACATAATTGCCATAAGGCTTACCTTCCTCATTCAGATCATTGTCAAAATATTGCAGTTTCTTACCCGAAAACTCTTGATGTTGCGTTAAGTCAAAGTCTGTACGGCTATGAATACCCTCCACTTCTTTAAATCCAAAAGGGAAATCAAATTCAATATCAGTAGCCGCATTGGCATAATGAGCCAACTTAACGTGGTCATGAAACCTGTATTTCTCAGGAGAAGTACCTAAAGCCGTATGCCATTTTAAGCGGGCAATCTTCCAGTAATCAAACCACTTCTTATCTTCACCTGGACGCACAAAAAATTGCATTTCCATTTGTTCAAACTCACGCATCCGCATGATAAACTGACGTGCAATCACTTCATTTCTAAATGCTTTACCGATCTGTGCAATACCGAAAGGTATTTTCATCCTGCCCGATTTTTGCACATTCAGAAAGTTTACGAAGATTCCCTGTGCCGTTTCAGGACGTAAATAAACTTCTTCACTGCCTTCAGCCATTGCGCCAAACTGTGTGCTGAACATCAGATTAAACTGACGGACATCTGTCCAGTTACGCGTACCCGAAACCGGACAAGCTATTTCATGCTCCACAATCAAGTCACGCAAAGCGGTCATATCCTCAGCTTTCAGCGCAGTATCCATTGCTTCTTGAAGCTGATTCGCTTTATCTGTTTTACCGTCCTTTTCGTAACGGGTAATTTTATCTTCTAAGAGCTGATCGGCTCTATAGCGTTTTTTTGAGTCTTTATTATCGATCATGGGATCATTAAAACCATCCACGTGACCACTTGCCTTCCATACCTTGGGATGCATAAATATTGCAGAATCAATGCCTACAATGTTTTCATGCATTTGTACCATTGATTTCCACCAATAAGCTTTGATGTTGTTTTTTAATTCAGCACCCAACTGTCCATAATCGTAAACAGCGCTCAATCCGTCATATATTTCGCTGGATTGGAATACAAAGCCATATTCTTTGGCATGTGAGATCACATTTTTGAAGATCTCGTCATTGTTTTTACTCATGATGGTGCAAACTTAAATAATTTAACAAAATATATCACTGTGATATATTCAGTAGTTTTGCTAAACATGAGTATAGTAGTCACAAACCTGACAAAAGTTTACAATCATCAGAAAGCAATAGATAACATCTCCTTTACAGCCCATCAGGGCGAGATTCTTGGCTTTCTAGGACCTAACGGTGCCGGTAAGTCTACTACCATGAAAATTCTTTCCTGTTTCATTCCTCAAACATCCGGAACAGCGGAGGTGGCAGGCTTTGATGTGATCAAAAACCCTATGGAAGTCCGCCGTCAGCTTGGTTACCTCCCTGAGCATAATCCCCTCTACCTGGAAATGTATGTAAAGGAGTCGCTTGGTTTTATTGCCGATCTGCATCAGCTCCAAAATAAAAAGGCACGAATAGAAGAAATTATAGCCCTTACAGGTCTCGAACAGGAACAACATAAAAAATTAAATGCGCTTTCCAAAGGATTCAGACAACGGGTTGGCATTGCTCAATCCCTGATCCATGACCCTCAGGTATTGATCCTTGATGAACCTACATCCGGATTAGATCCTGCTCAGTTAGTTGGTATCCGGGCATTAATTCGGGAACTTGGAAAAACCAAAACAATTATCTTTTCAACCCATATAATGCAGGAGGCTGAACAGCTATGTGATCGGGCAATCATTATCAATCAAGGGCATCTCGTATGCGACGAAACTCTTCCTGATTTAATGAAAAAGTATCCTCAGTATACATTAGAAGAGATTTTCTTGAATCTAGTCCAGCCAGTTCAAAAATAAATCGTCAGCAAAATTTAGGAAATAGTGTTAAAACCTGAAAAATATTTTAACATCTAAATTTATTTTTATGAAACATTTATTTTTATCCCTTGCATTATTCTTGTCTATATATTTCGCTTAAGCCCAGATATGTCTGGATTAGGATTAACCCTTGGTTTTAATATCTACCTACCTGGACAACTAAACAGGTATTACTATTTTCCTTCCATGATAGATCTATTAATACTTTTTAGACAATTCGACCACCTGAAGCAAGATTTCAAAATGAACTCAGTCCTGAAACACAACAATTAAAACTTTTAATTATTCAACCCGATTACCATTCCTTGTAATAAAAATAAAATAAACAAATCTCCTATTCGTACTATTAGCAATTAAGAATAAGATTGACTTTCTTTGTACTATAATAATATGAAAAGATTAATCGCAGTTTTGCTGTTCGGATTTTTAGTTTCCCAGGCTCAGGCCCAGGATATACATAAAACCCCTTTTCCTGTACGACCAAGAGTAAATGTAGATCTGGAGATTTCATTACCGGGAGGAGATTATGGAGACTTATTTGGCGTTGGCTTTGGAGGTTCAGGAGGATTGGATATCCCAATTACACGGGCGTTATATGCTACCGGATCAGCAGGGGTAATGTCTTTTTATAGAAAAAACTCCAGTACACGTACCTATATTCCGATGAAAGCGGGTGCCAAGTACTACCTCTCCCGAATGCTTTATGCCCAAACTGAAATAGGTACCAGTGTTGGAATTCAACAAGGTGCCGGTGTAACGTTCATTTTTGCTCCCGGTGTGGGGATCTCTTACCCAATAACGAAACGAAGTTCGATCAACGGAGGTCTGCGTTTTGAATCATGGTCACGCGAAGGTGGCAACATCAACCAGTTGGGCATTAAAGTAGGTTATCAATTCTAAAAAACCTCATGTCCGCTATTTTTATTAAAGAATTATCCGGCTTTTTTAGCTCCCTTGTAGCTTATATAGCCATCGGTTTGTTTTTATTGATGACAGGATTATTCCTCTGGGTGTTTCCTGATTCCAGTATTCTAGAAAATGGATATGCCAGTCTGGATTCCCTGTTTGCCATTGTTCCTTATTTATTTATGTTCCTAATCCCGGCAATAACCATGCGATCCTTCGCCGAAGAACGTAAGGACGGTACTTTCGAACTTCTGGTTACTCGTCCTGTAAGCGACGGACAGATTATTGCAGGTAAGTTTTTTGCCTGTTTCGCATTAGTCCTGTTCTCCCTATTTCTTACGCTCATCTACTATTTCACCACCTCAGAACTAAGTATTCCTTCCGGAAATATTGATTCCGGTGCTATTACCGGGTCTTATATCGGTTTACTTTTATTGGGGGGCTCATTTGTCGCAATCGGAATTTTTGCCTCTTCGTTAAGTAATAATCAGATCATCTCCTTTGCCATTTCCGTTTTCTTGTGTTTTTTCGCTTTTAGCGGATTCGATTCCCTGAGTCAGCTGATATCCCTTCAATTTGTTGATACCTTAGTAAGTGCCATAGGGATCAATGATCATTATCAGTCCATAGGCAGAGGGGTGCTAGATTCACGCGATTTATTTTATTTCCTTTCCTTTACCTCTTTATTTCTCATGCTGACTAAAACTGTACTTGGTGCAAGAAAATGGTAAATAGAAAAAAAACCGATCTTCAAACACTCCTGATCTTTCTGCTGATTATTATCGGTATCAGTTTAGTATCCTCGATCTACTTTACCCGAATAGACTTTACTGCCGATAAACGGTTTACCTTATCCGACATTACCCGTTCAGAAATGAAAGGTCTGGATGACGAAATGCAAGTCACCGTTTACCTTGATGGCGATTTTCCTGCCGGATTCAAACGCCTTCAAAATGCTGTAAGTGACCTTTTATCTGATTATAAAGCCTATTCAGGAAGCAAACTCAATTATAAATTCATCAATCCATCCGAAGGCGGGGAAGAACAGGCTACAACCTTTTATCAGCAACTGAGCGAAAAAGGTCTGTTGGCTACCAACCTGAGTGTGAAAACCGAAGAGGGAATAACGCAGAAAATTATTTTCCCTTCAGCTCTTATATCCTATAAGGGTAAAGAAATTGCAGTCAATTTCTTGCAGTCCCGCATGGGCGCATCCCCCGAAGAGGTATTAAATAATTCGGTTCAAAACTTAGAATATGCCTTTACTACCGCCATCAGGAAGTTGAAAAGAGGCGGGAAGCCGAAAATTGGTTTTACTGAAGGTCATGATGAACTGACGGACCCGCAGCTGGCAGATGCCATGGGCTCTCTGCAAAGTGCCTTTGAACCGGGACGCGTTAATCTGCAAACTATTTCCTTAGAAGGCATCTCCAAACTGAACTTACTCGTTATTCCTAAACCCCAAAAGTCATTTACAGAATTGGAGAAATACAAAATCGACTATTTTATTGCTCATGGTGGAAGTGTGCTCTGGGCAATAGACCAGGTAAATGCCGAGCTCGACAGTCTGCGCGGTGCAGGAACACAACTTGCCTTTGTTAAATCGCTAAACCTGGATGATATGTTATTCCGCTATGGGGTAAAGTTGAACTACAATTTGATTGCTGATTTGAATTGTGCAAAAATTCCTTTAAAGGTTGGAGGCGCAGCCGGACAGGCACAAATGCAAATGGTGCCCTGGATATATTACCCTCTATTTGTTTCAATAAGCAACCATCCGGTAGTTAAAAATATAGATGCAGTACGATCTGAGTTTTCGGGGTCAATCGACACCCTAGCTGTTGCCGGGATCAGGAAAGATGTATTGTTGAGCTCCTCGCCCTACAGCAAACTATTGACTGTTCCGGCACTAATTTCTTTGCAACAAGTGGAACAGGCACCCAACCCGGCTGAGTTTAAAGGACAGCCACAAATAACTGCTGTCGCCATAGAGGGAGTCTTCCCCCAGGTATTTAAAAACAGACCAGTTCCCGAAGGGATTCTGGATCCAATGACGACTGTAGGAGTGTCCAAACCTGCTAAGATGATTGTCCTTTCCGATGGAGATATGCTGAAAAACCAGGTCAGTACTCAGGATGGCTCGCCTTTTCCACTCGGTTATGACCGCTATACCCAGCAGCAGTTTGGTAATAAAACATTCTTTCTCAATGCAGTGGATTATCTGACTGACGATCCTGCTATTATTATGCTTCGAAGTAAGGAGGTAAAAATGCATTTGCTTGACCGCGCAAGGATTAAGGAAGATCACACTTTTTGGCAGCTTATCAATATAGGCTTACCGCTGGTGTTGTTAGTCATTACCGGAGTCTCACTTTACTTCTACAGAAAGAGAAAGTATTCCTGATTTAATCCCGATCATTCCTTCTGATTTTACAAGAATAAATGATTCCTTTCAACTATTTATTCCTTTAATTGATGGATCAGTCTTTGTATTTTTCAAGATAATTACTGTACAATAGATTAATTCAATGGTTACCTTTATTATAATGATGCTAATATGATAGCAATAAGAATCCGGTATTAGTCCGAGTGTAGGGTCTTTAAGTCGGACTTTTACTGGATTCTTACCCGTATAATTTTGCTATAAATAACAATCAGATTAAAGGAAGAACAGTATCCTACTGCTTTTTTTAATTGAATTATTTTGAGTTCGCCCAAGTTCAATGTAAAACACTTTTATGTAAAGAAAATACAAGAGGGTAATAGAATTTATTTCTACTTTTGATAAATACGGGAAACTGAATAATCCTGTAGCTTTTAACCTGAAAATACAAAAGATTTACACACGATATATGAGATTTATAGTTTCGACTTCAACCTTATTAAAGCAATTGCAGGCCGTAAACGGAGCATCAAGCAGTAGTACTGTTCTCCCGATATTGGAAAATTTTCTTTTTGAGATAAAAGACGGCATCTTAACGATCTCTGCTACCGATCTACAAACCAGTATGACTACTACGCTTGCAGTAGAATCAAAAGAAGACGGCAAGATTGCTATACCCTCCAGGATTTTACTGGAAACATTGAAGACTCTTCCCGATCAGCCGATTACATTCAATGTGGATGATACTACATTTGCCATTGAAATTAACGCAGGTGATGGGAAATATAAGTTGAGTGGTGAAAATGGAGATGATTTTCCAAAGATTCCGAGTGTGGAAAACGCTTCGGCGGTTAGTCTTCCAGCAAGTGTATTGGCAGAGGCGATCAATAAAACAATCTTTGCGGTAAGTAACGATGAACTTCGTCCGGCAATGACAGGTGTTTATTGTCAGCTGAACTCCTCAAACTTTACTTTTGTATCTACTGATGCGCATAAATTAGTCCGTTACCGTCGTAACGATGCAAAAGCGGAACAGTCAGCTTCTTTCATATTGCCGAAAAAAGCACTTACTTTACTTAAATCATCTCTGCCTACAGATGACGTATCGGTAGCTATCGAGTACAATAATACCAGTGCGTTTTTCCGGTTTGGAAATATCAATCTGATCTGCCGGTTAATTGATGAGCGTTATCCGGATTATGAGGCGGTCATTCCTCAAAATAATACAAACAGGATGACGATTGACAGGAGCTTGTTCTTAAGCTCACTTCGTCGGGTGGTTATTTTTGCAAACAAGACTACACATCAGGTTCGCCTAAAGATTGCAGGAAGTGAGTTAAATATATCCTCCGAAGATATTGACTTCTCTAACGAAGCGCATGAGCGTCTGAGTTGTCAGTATGAAGGTGATGATATGGAGATTGGCTTCAATGCTCGTTTTCTGATTGAGATGCTGAATAATTTAGGCGGCGAAGAGGTAACTCTTGAAATGAGTACACCGAATCGTGCAGGTTTATTGGTACCGCAAACTAACGACGAAAATGAAGATGTGTTAATGTTGGTTATGCCTGTTATGCTAAACACTTATGCCTGATTTTCTATACATAAATGGATTTTTAAAGTATTAGGAGATGCGGATACTAAGATATTAGCTAGGTTTGTTTTATAATAGCTTGAATTTTAGATTGATAAATATAAAAAAAGAGGAAACATGATTTGTTTCCTCTTTTTTTATGGGGTTGAAAATCAGGCTAAACCAGATTAATGAGAACGGAAATTTAATGGCATGGAGCGATAATTGATCGATATAATCATCAATTAAATCATTGTAATGAACTTCTTATAGGAGTAATCATTCCATTTAAACACACATTAAGTATGAAAAATTCAAACAATTCTTTAGGTAAACTATTCTTATTCGCTGCTGCTGGTCTCACCTTGTCCTTTAGTTCATGTAGTAAAGATGACGGTTTCGAAGCAGGTGGATCTGTTAATATTAAGGTAGTAAATGCCGCAGAAGCATCTCCAGCTCAGGATGTGTTTATTAATGATACGAAACTTAATAGTTCGGCAGTAGCGTATTCTCAATCCACAGGATATATCACTACGCCGAATTCGGGTAACGACAGACGAATTGAATTTCGTACCGCAGGAACGGCTAATGTGTATGAATCAGAAGACACAGATTTAAGGCAAAATAGAAATTACACGGTTTTTTTAACAGGAACAGGTTCTTCAGCAGACATTCAGGTAGCCGAAGATGACCTAAGCGCACCATCATCCGGTAAAGCTAAAGTTCGGTTCATTCATGTAAGTGGTGCCGTTGCAGAAGATATTGATATTTATAATGGAACTGTGAAAATTGCTGGTGATCTGGAAAGAGGGGATGAGATAACAGCCTTTCAGGACGTTAACGCAGGTGTTACAGGATTTGGTATACTTCCCTTCGGCAACATCAATATCACTGCTGTTACCAACATCACGTTTGGTGCTTTAGAGGCGGGTAAAATTTATACTATAGTGATTTATGGCAGTACAACTGCAAGTGCCAATGTAATTGCGCATAACTAAGTGTGAAATTTTAAATTTTTGTAAAAAAAAGTCCGGTCAATTTTTTGACCGGACTTTTGATTTTTTAAAGCATTGTATCGTTTAACCAAATTTATCCGTATGGGTTAAAAGAATAGATTATCTGGCATAAAATTAAACACTATGAAACTCAATTATTTTCTCCCTTTTAAAAATCGTTTTCTTACAGCAGGTTTGATTTTACTTGCGGCTTCCACATTGCTTACATCTTGTTTAAAAGATAATTCTGACGACTATGTTCAGCGGCCTCAAGCACTTATAAGTTTTACTCATGCAGGAGCATCACAGCCATCAGTCAATATATTTGTAGATGGAAAATCTCCATTCAATGCGTTGTTATATTCGCAATTTACACGGTATTATAGTGCCGATGTAGGTAGCAGATTAATTACTACAACGGTTGGCGGGACAACCTCTTCTACTTTAGCGAGCAAAACTATCACGTTAGAAGAGAATCAAATCTATTCTGTTTTTGTAGCAAATATGTTGACTACAAAAGACAGTGTTGCGAATATTTTAGTCAAGGATACTTTGACTGCACCTACTACTGGAAAAGCTAAAGTTCGTTTTGCGCAGTTAAGTCCGGGTATAGGCTCATATGACGTATATAAGCCAGGCATAACAGCGCCGCTATTTACTAACAAAAAGTTCTCATCTGTATCTAGTTATATCGAGGTAGACCCGGGTACCGTAAAATTTTCGGTTAGAGATGCAGGTTCACCAACTGATGTCGCTGTTACAGGGGATGTACCTGTCACAGCAGGCGGTTTCTATACCATTATTTTGAGCGGTCAAAAGAATGCAGCAGGAGACAGGGCTCTAAAGGTATTTGCTACGGTAGCTCAATAGAGACGTTAATAAATATAAAAGAAGGGGCGAAAGCCCTTTTTTTATGAGATAATTTTGCATAATATACCCCTATCATTACCTTTATGCAGAACATACAAATTATATGAAATCGAAAAGGTCATTCCTATATTTCTTTATTTCAGGACTGCTTTTGTTGGGGATATTTTCTTTAACATCATGCCTGGAAGGTGATGATGATTCCTTCAGGACTACATCCTCTGTCTTATTTGTAAATGTATATAATGATGCTGCGCAGGGCGTGAATATTAATGTCGATGACCGGAAATGGACCTATGGATATAGGTTATACGATTCCATCAACACCTACAATGCCTTTTATTCCGGGACGCATTCTTTTTCAGCAATTCCTGAAGGGTTAACATCGGCAGTAGTCAGTGTGAGTCAGGATTTAAAATCAGATACTTTATATACCTGTTTCGTGACAGGGAAGACGGGAGAAGGAAAAATGGCCTTTTTTGTGGATACGATGGCATCGGCAAGGTCAGGCAAGGTAAAGATCCGGTTTGTTAATCTGAGTCCGGATATGGCAAAAATAGATTTTGGTATTGCTGATAGTACGCGGAAGTTTATCAATCTTGAGTATTTAAGTGCTGCCTATTTTACGATAGACACAGGCATGCGCAAGTACAATGTATATAGCGCAAGTTTAAAAACACCATTGAAATCGTTAAATTTTAGGCCATCACCAGGTGTCACTTACACAATGTATACGAAGGGTTTAATTGCGCGCAAAGGCGTTGATTCGGTAGCGATCAGCTATTTTGTACAACCAGTCAAATAAAATAATATCATTCAATATTACTTTTGCTCTATATTTATATTTTTGCTAAAACCCCTTAATGCTTTGGAATTTATTCAAACAATGATTGATTTTGTTCTCCACATTGATAAACATCTTGTCGAGATCGTTAGTGAGTATAGTACCTGGACCTACCTGATCCTGTTTATAATCATATTTGCAGAAACCGGATTTGTGGTGACTCCCTTTTTACCAGGAGATTCTTTATTGTTTGCTGCCGGTGCTATTATAGCCCGTCCTGAGAGTGGCTTAAATATTTTTTTCATGGGTCTTTTGCTGATTGCTGCCGCTGTACTGGGTGACATGGCCAATTATCATATTGGTGATTATATTGGTCCGAAAGCCTTTAGTGGAAAATATAAGTTACTTAAGAAAGAGTACCTGGAAAAGACGCAGCACTTTTATGACAAACATGGGGGAAAGACGATTATTTATGCCCGTTTCGTTCCTATCGTACGCACATTCGCACCATTTATCGCCGGCATCGGCACGATGAGTTATGCGCGATTTGCTTCCTATAATGTAGTAGGCGGTGTTGCCTGGGTAAGTAGCTTTTTGTTTTTAGGCTATTTCTTTGGGGGACTTCCTCTAATCAAGGATAATTTCACTTATGTCATTTTTGCCATTATATTGATTTCTCTTATTCCACCTTTATTTGAGGTGTTGAGGAAAAAGAAATAGGTCTGGTTGTCCGGCATCTACCCATGCGGAAAACCAGAAGCAACCAGTCTTGAAGATGGCTGCCCTCATTTGTCGTTCTACCATGCCATTTAAGGCTTTGTGAAAGGCGTAAGCGTATCCTTCGGAGTATTGCTTCAATACAATTCCTTTGCGCTCTGAATAGCTGTATTTTTTGTCAGAAGGAAAGGTAGCGCTTAGTTGTGCCTCAATAATAAATAGGCTGTCTTTAAAGCTGTGGGAGTTTTTTGCAATTGCCCATGCTTCTTTTAGGGCGTTAGGGATGTACTTTGCCTTGCCTACAAAGAAGTTGTAGTGATCGCAATACAATTCGGGAATCCTGCTTTCCCAAAATCCATGAATGCCGGTTTGTTTGGTAAACTGCCCGTTATAATTTAAGGACATGTGCAGTGGTACAGATGCATCGCTTACATAATGTCCCAGATTTGCCGATAGACGCAGGATAGCTAAGGAGTCTCTTTGTTGAAAAGCTTTAACCAGCGCATAATAGGTCCTTTCGATTTTCCAAGGCACAGTGCCATACTTAATAAGGGTGTCAGCGCTATATTTAAGTACTGCATCAGTCCACTTTTCGGGGATACTATCAAAAGGACTGAGGCCGTAATGTTCGGTATCGAGGAAATGGGTGGGACCTTCCTTTGGATCAGTATAGCGCCGTTTATCAGGGTCAACGGCATGTTCGGAAAGATACTCCACATTGCTTTTATAGAAGCGGATCATGCCTTTAGGGAGGGTGAAAACGGCCATACGATTAATGCGCTGATGGGCGTAAAATCCCCAGGAAGAACAAGTGAGTACAATCAGAATTAATAAGCAGGTTTTCAGGTTCTTATATAGCATTTCATGGGGCTTGATTTGCAGCTTTAGGGTATGCAATAGTACTGATATCCGGAGGGTATAAAAAATTAATAATGATAATAATTGCTCGATCTGTTGGAATATTGAAAATATCGGATTATATTTGCAATCCCAAAAACAGGAACGGAAATAAGCATTACAAATGGCAAATCATAAATCATCGATCAAGAGAATTAGATCAAATTCAGCAAAACGCTTACGTAACCGCTACCAGGCAAAGACTACGCGTACAGCTATTAAAACTTTACGTGGTACAACTTTAAAAGAAGAAGCAACACCTCTTTTGACTAAGGTTATTTCAATGCTTGATCGTCTTGCGAAAAAGAACGTTATTCATAAAAATAAAGCAGCAAACAATAAGTCTAAACTTACAAAATTCGTTAACGGATTAAACTAAGTTTGAACGTATAGTTTACTCTTCTTAAAATATAAGATTGAAATACAAAAGCCTGCAATTTATTTTGCAGGCTTTTGGTGTTTAAATACGATGACATAAATTTTTAAGAAGATCTTTTATTTTATGGGGTGATTATAAAGGTCTTATTCTTGTGTTTGCTTTCAACAGTATAGACGAAGCTGTCGGCCTTATAATAACCTAAATTATATTCAATGGGCCTTTCTTCTATATCATAAACAAATCTTTTCCGAAATAATACAGGGCTCCCTATTTCTGATTCCAGTTTATCGGCTATAAATTTATCCGCTAAACGGGCACTGATCTCTTCCTTTGAAATGTAAGCTATAACTCCATGCTCTTTTTCCAGCATCTCATACAATGGGAGTTTAAAATCTTCATCACCAGTAAGCGCTACCCGCGGGTGAAAATAAGACTCAAAGTAAACAAAAGGGCCATCTACGCGACCTCTTAGACGAACCAGTTTTAGTACCTTAGTATCTGTTTTGATTTCAAAGAAATTAGCAATCCTTTCCTCGGGAAACACCCATTTAACATGAAGTTCAAAGTTTTTGATTGGGATTCCACGGGCTGCCATCTCCTGGGAGAAGCTGAGCCAGTTTTTAGATTTTGAACTGATTGTTTTTGTTTCGGATACTTTGGTGCCTATTCCCTTCTTTCTTACTAATAATCCTTCGTAGACTAATTTATTAAGCGCCTGTCTTAAGGTTGATCTGGCAATGCCAAGTTGTTTTGATAGTTCAACTTCTTTCGGAAAAAGTTTTCCGTCCCGGTACTGAGGAGCTTCAATAAGTTGCCTTAATAGTTCTTCTGCTTGGATATGTAGTGGAACCGGACTTTTATGATCAATTGAAAGCTTCATAGTATTGTTTGATGTACAATTATAATAAAAGATAATAATATAAATCTTTATGTATGTACATTCAAATTATGTATAAAATATAATCAATTGAAAATTAGTAAGTTGATAATATTTAAATTAATTTGGTATTGTTATAAAAAATACTATGTTTGTACATACTAACTTATGTTTCTTTTATTAGCCTTAATTATGGAAAAAGAGCATTTACTATCATCTTCGATACATTTACTTATTCTGCTTTCATCACTGTCTCTTTCAGGATAAAAGTATTTCCTCACCAATGTGTGTAAGAATGGGTGCAAAATAATTAGCACATCATGATATATTTTTAAATAGACTTAAATGCTGACCAGAAAAACAAATATGGCTTTAATGCCTGAACATATTGATGTAGCACATGTGGCGTCTGGGTATACTATTTACCCGTTTCATTCTCTTGGAGAAGGGAAAGTTCTCAGTGGATATGAATCTCTTGCAAATTGGATAATTGAACAAAAAACAGTAGTAATTGATGGATATGGGGGAGTTTTTTGGAATAATATTAAAGCCGGTCTAGCTAATGAATTTGAGAAGAAACAGGTACTGGTACGGTGGTATGAATCAGCGGAGTATTTGAAAGATGAGAGTGAAATAGAGGTATTAACAAACTCTTTTTTAGGTGATCAGCATAGCGTATGGGGAACCAAAACAACGTTGGAACTCCATGATTTCTTTCGGCTTAACGAACTGGAAAAGATAAATCCAGACAATTCGTGTGATATAAATATTGTTATAGGAGTTGGGGCCTATCTTGTAAATTGGGATTTCCCTCTTATTTATATTGATCTCGCGAAGAATGAACTACAATATAGAATGCGTGCCGGGTCTATCACTAATCTGGGAAAAGCCATCGCTGAAAATCCAGTAATCATGTACAAGCGATTCTATTTTATTGATTGGGTTGTCTTAAATAAGCATAAAGAAAGTCTTTTAAGGAAGATGAGCGTAATTGCTGATGCGCAATGGGTAAATTCAATCAATTGGGCCATATCAGCAAATGTGTTTTCCGGACTTCAAAAACTTTCAAAATCAGTATTCAGAGTACGTCCATGGTTTGATGCAGGAGCTTGGGGCGGACAATGGATAAAAAAGCATGTCCAACAATTAAATCAAGATGAAATTAATTATGCCTGGTCTTTTGAATTTATTGTTCCAGAAAATGGTTTAGTTTTTGAAAGTGATGGCAATCTGTTGGAAATTTCTTTTGATTTTTTAATGTTTAGTGCCTATCAGTCAGTACTAGGGCAACACGCAGAGCAATTTAAAACCGAATTTCCGATAAGATTTGACTTTTTGGATACTTTCGATGGGGGCAATCTTTCCATTCAATGTCATCCATCTTTGAAATATATCCAGGAGACTTTCGGAGAAACGATAACTCAGGATGAGACCTATTATATACTGGATTGCAAGGAGGATGCTGTAGTTTATCTAGGTTTTCAGGAGCGTATTGAACCAGATAAATTCAGACAAGTATTGGAGGAAAGTGTTGCCGATGGTAAAGAAGTTGATATTGAGCAATATGTGCAGATTCATCCGGCAAAACGGCATGACCTGTTCTTAATACCTAACGGAACGATTCATAGTGCAGGTACAAACAATCTGGTTCTGGAAATTAGTGCTACCCCCTATATTTTTACTTTTAAAATTTACGATTGGCTTCGTATGGGTCTAGATGGCGAACCCCGGCCTATAAATATTGAACATGCCTTTAAAAACTTGAACTTCGACAGAAAAGGAGCAAAGGTAGTTGAAGAACTGATTTCGAAGCCAGTGATAGTGGAAGAGGGGATAGACTGGAAGTTGATTCATCTCCCTACACATGCTGAACATTTTTATGATATACACCGAATAGAATTTACATCAGAATTTATAGTCGTCAATGAAAATATTTGCCATGTGCTGATGCTGGTTGAAGGATCAAGCATTGCCATAGAAACGGCGGATGGAACCAAAGCTGTGTTCAACTTTGCAGAAACTTTTGTAGTACCTGCAGCAGCAAAGGGTTATAAGTTAATTAATAAAGGAGAAGGAATAGCTAAGGTAGTTAAGGCATTTTTAAAAACTGCAGGATGATAGAGAAAAAAAGGTACATGCTATTCCTGGTATGTTGTATATCAGCACTAGGAGGATTACTTTTTGGTTTCGATATGGCAGTTATTTCTGGCATATTACCCTTCGTTCAAAAACAATTTAACCTTACTGCGGTACAGGAGGGCTGGTTTGTGTCATCCGCCTTGGTAGGTTGCATTGCAGGTGTTGCCATGTCAGGTGAACTAGGTGATCGTCTGGGGCGTAAAAAAATGTTGGTTCTTTCTGCCATCCTTTTCTTATTTGCGGCAATAGGTTGTACGCTGTTTGCTACTTTTTTCTGGATTATAGTTGCCCGGATTTTAGCTGGAATTGGTGTAGGTATTGCTTCTAATATTGTACCCCTGTATATATCTGAAATAGCGCCTTCAAAAATACGCGGACGCTTAGTTACTTATTATCAACTGGCTGTTACCTTCGGAATTCTACTAGCATATTTAAGTAATGCGGCGGTGTTGAAATTTTCGCTGCTTGCTCCAATTGAATCCAGTAACCAACTGCTTCATTTTCTCTTTGTAGAACAGATCTGGAGAGGAATGTTCAGTATTGGTACTGTTCCGGCTTTGTTATTCATTGTAGGCTTAATATTTATTCCTGAAAGCCCAAGGTGGTTAATCCAAAAAAGGCGTCAGGCTGAAGGTGTTAAACTATTAACGGAACTGATAGGTAGAGAAGAGGCGGAAAAAGATGCTGCCAATATAAAAAGCAACCAGGATGAAGGAGAAGGGTCATATAAAGATTTACTTTCTCCCCGCATGAGGCGAGCCTTGCTTTTGGGCTTACTCCTACCTTTGTTTTCTCAATTTAGTGGAATTAATGCCATCATATATTACGGTCCCAGTATTTTGAACAGTGCCGGAATTAGTTTAAGTAATTCTTTTCAAAGCCAGGTGATCTTTGGCTTGGCGAACATGTTGTTTACCTTTATTGCAGTATGGAAGGTTGATGCATTAGGCCGCAGACCACTTTACCTGATTGGAACTGCGGGAGCATCCTTTAGTTTATTTATTACTGGCCTGTTTTTTTATACAGGTGCGACCAATAGTATGTTTTTGCTGGTCGCTGTGCTGGCTTTTCTTGCCTGTTTTGCTTTTTCCATTGGTCCTTTAAAGTTTGTAGTAGCTTCGGAAATATTTCCTGCTAAGATACGGGGTCGTGCCATGGCTTTAAGCATTATGGTGATGTGGATCGCGGATACAATTGTAGGGCAATTAACACCCATTTTCCTACAAGAGCTGGGTGTAGCAAGTACATTCTGGATTTTTGCGATTTTTTGTTGCGTTGCCTTTATTACTGTCTATCTCTTGCTTCCTGAAACAAAAGGGAAATCATTGGAGGACATTGAACATAGCTGGATGAATAAATAACCATTGTTTCTAAATACCAATTATAAATCCGTTAACTAAATCCGTATGAAATGAAAAAAACGTGTTGTACTAATCAAAAGAAAATGCGAGTATGCATTTTTCTCATGTCATTCATGATAATTTCAGGAAGCAGCCTATCAGGCTATACGCAAACACAGTCGGGCATACCAATAAAGGGCGTTGTTTATGATGCGGCCAACCGGTTGGTTAGCTTGCCAGGTGTAGGTATAGCACTTAAAGGTAGCGATAAGCGAACAGTTACTGACGTCGATGGAGCTTTTCAGATCGAGATTACATCTGCTCAATCCGTCCTGATATTTAGTTATATCGGTATGAAGAATCAGGAAGTTACTGTTGGTGAAAGGCGTGAACTGAATGTGTATCTAACTTCTGACAGCAAAGCTTTGGAGGAAGTGGTTGTAACAGGTTATGGAACACAGAAGAAATCTGATGTGACGGGATCTGTTGGAGTGGTTTCTGCAAAAGATTTGCTTAATGCCCCGGTTAATAATCCATTGCAGGGACTTAAGGGTAAAGTTTCAGGAGTAAATGTGTTTTTAAATTCAGGATCGCCAACAGGTAGCCCGAAAGTGCTGATCCGCGGATTAGGTACAATAAATTCATCTTCTAGTCCATTATACGTGATAGATGGGGTGGTGATGGAGGATATACAGTTTCTGAATCCGAATGATATTGAACGAATGGAAGTGTTAAAAGATGCTTCCTCTACCGCAATATATGGTGCCCGTGGAGCAAATGGTGTTGTTCTGGTAACTACTAAAAGAGGTGCAACTCTTGAAGGAGTAACTGTAGGATATGATGGTTACGTAAGTGCGGGTGTTTTACCCAAAAAACTCGATGTCCTTAATTCTAGCGAGTTTTTGGAGGTTATACAAAGAGGTTTTGAGAACTACAGCAAATACAATCCAACAGGGACTCCGCCTATATTTAGTAAAACAGATCCTCGGATATTTGATGCAAGTGGTAATCCGCTTTACGATACCGACTGGCAGGAGGAATCAACGCGTACGGCTATCTCGCACAATCACCAGTTATCTATTTTAGGAAAATCTGAGAAATCGTCATTTGGCGCCTTTATGAATTATGCCAAAACGGAAGGGATCATGCTTAATAGTTGGTTGGATCGGATTAATGGTAAAGTAGCCTATGATGCCAATCCTAAAAAGTGGCTTTCTGTAGGTTTAAATGTTTTGGTTAATAATAATAAAGGGAATGAGGTTCAGGAAGATGGAGGAAACCAGGCACCCAGGAGATCAATGCTAGAAATGCCACCTATATTTCCGGTGAAATTTCCTGATGGTTCATGGGCAAATAGTAGTATGATTACGGATCCATATTCACTGGAGTCTATTGCAAATCCAGTGCATGTGCTTAATACTCAGGATAGGCTTAGGAATAGGAATCAGATTTTTGGTAATACTTATCTTACGTTCCATTTGTTGCCTGGAATGGATTTACGTACTCAATTCGGATTTGATAAGCGTGATAACCTGATACAAAATTACGATCCTACCGATCTGATCAATATATCAGCACCATTAGGTTATGCTTATATTGAAAATCAGCACTCCTTTTATTGGCAGGAAGAGACTTATTTGAATTATAACAAACAACTGGGGGATCATCGTATAAATGCAGTATTAGGATTAAGCTGGCAAGAAAGAACAGCAGAAAATGGCTGGACATCAGCTCAGGGGTTTTCTGATAATTTTTTCAGGTTCAACAGTATCCAGTCAGCTAGTCAGCCCGGAGCTCCAGGTTCTTCTTACGACCGTTGGGCTATGAATTCCTATTTCTTAAGAGGCAGCTATAGTTATAAAAACAAATACCTGGTGACGTTCACTGGTCGGGCAGACGGATCATCACGTTTTGGAGAAAACAATAAATATGGAATTTTTCCATCTTTGGGATTAGGTTGGGTAGTTTCTCAGGAATCCTTCCTGAAAGATGTAACCGCTATTAATGAGTTGAAGTTACGTGCAAGTTATGGTATAACCGGTAACACAGAAATACCTACTTATCAGTCCCTTGGTACTATTTCTTCAGAAACTACATTACTTAACGGGACAAGAGTATCTCAGAGCTTTGTGAACAGGTTGCCCAATCCAAATTTAGAATGGGAAAAATCAAAGCAATTTGATATAGGATTTGATCTTGCCCTCTTTCAAAGAAGATTTACGCTAGGTATAGATTATTATCATAAGCTGACTACTGATCTGTTGTTGGACAAACCAGTTCCGACATCAACCGGGTTTGCATCAGTAAGAGATAATATTGGGTCTGTGTTAAACGAAGGAGTAGAAGTTTTATTTGGAGGGAGCCCTTTTGCCGGCAGGGATTTTAAATGGGAATCAACTTTAAATTTCAGCTACAACAAAAATCGGATAAAATCTTTAGGTGCAAATGGTGAAGATATCTTTCCTGGTCCGAATTTCGTGTCAGGCAGTCAGACCATTTTACGTGTAGGAGAGAGTTTAAGTTCGTTCTATGGATATAAAAGGCTAGGTATTTGGGGTGTAGATGAGGCCGCAGAAGCTGCTTTAGTAGGTGCTGTGCCAGGGACAGCCAAGCGAAGTACTGAACGGAGTGTTATAGGAAAGGGTTTGCCAGATTGGAGCGGAAGTTTTATTAATAATTTTCGATATAAGAACCTTGATCTGAATGTAGATATGCAATTCGTATATAAAGTAGATGTCTTGCAGCAATTTCTTCATTCTACAGAGGACAGGACAGGTTATTCAAATGGATTTGCTTCTACCCTTTATGAAAGCTGGACCGAACAAAATACAAATACGATGATTCAGCAGATTCGTAATGGTCCTTATTCAGGTCAGAGCTCAGAAATTGATGATCATTGGGTGGCTAATGGTTCGTACCTCCGCGGAAGCGCAATTACATTGGGTTACAACCTGGGAGAAAAAGCGATAAACAAGTATAACATAAAAAATATGCGCGTTTATTTTAGCGTTCAGAATGCCTTTTTAATTAGTTCCAAAGAGTTTAAAGGATATGATCCGGAAGCTACTTCATATGGCGATAATCAGTGGGGACAAAATATTTACTTCCATCAATATCCAAAACCACGAACTTTTACATTTGGCACTACTCTTCAATTTTAAGTTCATGAGATCGAATATTGACATTAGTTAAATTTAAAGAACAAGAATATGAGACTTGCAATCATATGTTTATTAGTAGTCATGATGATAACAACATCATGCAAAAAATTTTTAGAAGAAGTACCTAAGGATGAAATAGCCAGCGGCCAGTATTTTACACAACCCGATCATGCCGTGAATGCTGTAAATGCCTTATACAGGACAGGTGCACCTCAATTATATGAATCTAACCTGAGCGCTTATTCCGGTTCGAGAATGATGATCGGCCCTTACATGTCTGGTTATATAGATAATGAATTTAAAGGACAGGAAATACATGTACAGTATGCGCAGAACTTGACTTTAAATGGTACCAATCTTTCATCCTATCTTCAGAGCATTTGGAGTAGTATATATAATGGGATTGCCCGTTCAAACAATGCAATTAAATATATTCCAGTTACTCCAGGTGTTACAGAGGAACAATCGAAACGTCTATCTGCTGAAGCAAAATTCTTTAGAGCATATGCATACTTTCAGCTGGTACGCATGTTTGGAGGTGTACCATTAATTACTGAACCTTACGAAAATCAGGAAAATCTTGAAGTAGCAAGAAGTACAATAGAAGAAGTGTATAACCTCATAACAGCGGATCTTGAATCTGCGGTTAATGAAGGAGGATTACCTAATGTTGCTATGATTAATAATGGTGGACGTATCACTAAGGGAGCAGTTTCGACTTTATTGGCAGATGTATACCTGACCATGAGTGGCTATCCTTTAGAGAAGGATATGTCAGTCAAAGCTGCTTTAAATGCCAGGTCTGTGATTACGTCTAATGTATATCGTTTAACGGCACATAATAGAAATGGAAATGGAGTTGTTGATCTGACAAATACGGCTTATAATAAATTACGTTTGGCTGATAACTCCGCAGATGAGTATATTTATTATTATGAATATGCTGAGGGGATCGCTACCTCTGCCTACTCCGCATGGGCTTTTCCTGCTACTGCAGCAGCAGATACTAAATTCGCCGTTACTGTCAACACCTATGCACCGACACCGAAGTTCTTTCAGGGATATAATCAGACAGAAGATTTAAGGGCACAAGAGAAGCAATTATTTCATTCATCTTTAACTAGAAGCAATGGTACTGTATTAAACTTTGCCCGGGCACCTTACATATGGCAAGATGATAAAGCATCTTTTTCGACTGCTAGCTCAGGCAAAGATCTTCCTATTTATACGTATTCGGATCCTTTACTAATTGGTGCTGAAGCCATAGCGCTTTCAGAAGGCGTTACCACAGAGGCTGTTGATTATTTATCGCAAGTCAAAGAAAGGGCTTATTGGAAAGCTGATCTGGCTACAATTAAATTGCAACTTTCACAATTATCTAAAGATGATTTCATAAAGGAAGTATGGAAAGAGCGCTATAGAGAATTGGTTTTTGAAGGGCGAATATGGTTTGATATTCAGCGTACGAGACTTTTTCCGGTTCCTGTAGGAGATGCAAGCGGTAATATTCTTTTTGAACCTGTTATTGGCCATGTAAACAATGCAGGTGCCGTCATTCAGGAAAAGAACCTGCTTTTTCCAATAGCAACGGATGAATTACAACGTAATGCTAGTTTAATTCAAAATCCAGGCTACTAAGTAATTTAAAATGGACCTCTAAATAAGAGGTTCATTTTAAATTGGTATGTTCTGATACTATCAATTTAAAAATCCAGGTAATGAAGTTGATGTTGTTTTCTATCTTTTCAGCAGTCTATCTAATTCCTTATTTTGTGGGGGCTCAGCAAAAGAATAATTCTGTTCTTGCGAAAGAAATACTTTCTAACATACGCTTAGATTCTGTTCAGGCAAATGCGCTGAAACTTTTGAACGAATTTTCGGCCGGAACTTCTTATGCTGAAGTGTGGATAAGGGATTTCAATACTTTCATAAAAGGATCATTAGAGGTTCATCCTAAAGAAAAAGTAAGAAACATGTTACTTATGTTTTTTAAAATCCAGGGAAATGATGGCAACATCGTTGATGGAGTGGTAGAGCGTGCAAAAGCAAAGGGAGGATACCAATATCGTTATTCCGATCTTCTGCCTGGATGGGCAGCACACAAAAATACGGTGGAAACAGATCAAGAATCATCACTTGTTCAGGCGGTAAAGAAGTATATTGATATAACCAACGACAAATCAATCTTGACAGTGGACGTGGGCGGAAAAACTGTTTTACAACGAATAGAAGATGCTTTCAATTATATAAGAAAAGAAAGGTGGTCACAAAAATACGGGTTGGTTACGGGTGCTACTACAATAGACTGGGGCGATGTGCAACCAGAAACGGGGTGGGGAGTTGCTATTAATGATAAAACCAAAATGGCAATTGATATTTATGATAATGCGATGTATGTGATGGCTATTCACGACTTTTTAGCGATGAAGCCTAAAGAATATCATGCAGGTGAAAATTGGCAAAAAATTGCTGATGCTATAAAAAAAAATGTTCGAAGGTATCTATGGATGCAAGAAGCACAAAAATATAAACCACACATATACTTAAACGGAAGTCCTTTTTTAAAAATGCTTGATGAAGATAATATGCTGTATACGGGAGGATCAATATGTGCCTTATTAGCGGGTTTTAATACCGCTTTAGAAGTTAAAGAGATTAATAGACAGATGGTTGCTGCTGCATCGATGGAGAAATATGCAACTATTGGAATTACGGTTTATCCACCCTATCCAACAGAAGAATTTCCTAATATGCATGCTTATGTATATCAAAATGCTGGTGATTGGACATGGTTTGGTGGACGGATGGTAGGGGCATTATTGAATTTTAATATGCCTAATGAAGCATATGTTGAATTGATGCCGATGATTGACCGTAGTATTGCCAATAACGGCTTTTATGAATGGTATGATGTGCAAACTGGTATTCCAAAGGGATCAGGGAATTTCAGAGGTGAGGCTGGTGTTTTATATGATTCCATTAAACTTTTGAAGCAGTGGGCTGCAAAAGAGGAAGCTTTATCCTTAAATAAAAAATGATGTTTTCGAATCGAATTAATACTGAGACCCTTTTGGGATTACTCCTTTTTATGGTGATCATAACTATTCCTGTTTTTGGTCAGCAGACAACGCATTGGAAAATTGGTGAAAATGATAATTCTTCTAAAGGTATGGCCTTATCGCCGGGAAACTTTAAAGAATTTTTAGCAAATGATTTTGGTTATGAAGATCGCTATTTCTTGATTGGAAGATCGCAGGCGGAGAAAGAGTGGGCTTATGTTTTGCCAGGTCCAACTAACGAATGGGGTGGCACGGGAAATACCGCTGGTATTCGTTCTCATTTTTTTAATATCTATTTTGAATTAAAAAATTTGACAAAGAATGACGATTGGACATTTGTGATAGATTGTCTCGGTACTGATTCGGAACATGCTCCATTAGTTAAAGTTTCAATTAATGGAAAGCCATGGCTCTTTGAACTTGAAAAAGGAAAGGGAAATAAAGATCCTATTGGTCCTTTTGGTGTAAACGATGAGCAAAAAATTAATATCAATATTCCTCATTCTCTAATGAAGGAAGGTTTTAATGAAATTTTGCTAACTACTTTGTCTGGGGGATGGATTGCCTTTGACCAGCTAAAGCTGACAGGGCCTTTAAGTACAAAGTTGGTTGAGACCAAGCAAGCGTTAATAACAACAATTAAACCTGCTAATTATGAGGTTAGGAATGAAATAGACAATTATCAACCTTTATTGATAGGAATTGAAACGTTAGATGCTAATTCAACCCTACTCGTTAAACTGGATGGAAAGCTTATCTTAAAGCAGCAATTAGATAGTGGAAAGGCAATTATAGAAGCTTTAATGCCAGCGGTAAAGAAGCAAAGAGATAGCAAGTATGAAGTGCTTATCAATGGAATTCAATACAAGGCTGGTGATGTGATTCGAAGTCAACAAAAAGTTGCAAGTCCAGCTGATTATGTGAACACGATGATGGGAGCAGCTCACTCCAGATGGATGATTGCACCTGGTCCATGGATGCCATTTGGAATGGTTAAATTAAGTCCGGACAATCAAAATAGTGGCTGGCAGGCCGGATATGACCCCACTTTTGAATCAGTTGGCACCTTTAGCCATATTCATGAATGGACAATGGCAGGATTAGGCACATTTCCTGTTACAGGTTCTTTAATGACCAGGATTGGTGACCAACAGGATAAAAGCAGCGGATATCGCTCAAATATTGATAAGGCAACTGAAATAGCCGCTTTGGGGTATTATAAAGTAGAGCTGACAAATTATGATATAACAGCTGAACTTACAGCAACAACTCGTGCTAGTTTCCAACGATATACCTACCATAAAGGGAATACTGGTCGTATAATGATAGATTTGAAAATTCCGACTGAATACGATTACGATTTAAAGGCTATTGAAATAAAGAAGGTGAGTGATTTTCGTATCGAAGGTTATAGTAAGCAAATATCTAAAAATGTATGGTCGGGAGGGGTAGATCAGGAATATATAGTCCATTTTGTGATTGAATTTGACCAGCCAATTAAACAATATGGTACATGGTTAAACGATAGGGTGACTAATGACCATGATCTCAAATCGGATAGTGCCCAAAATGCGGGTATGTTTGTTGAATTTGATTTGCAAAAAAAACGCGCAGTACAAGTTAGGACTGGAATTTCCTATGTCAGTGTAGAAAATGCGGCTTTAAATCTTCAAAATGAAATAACTACACCTTTTAACTGGTCGTTTGATGCGGTTAAAAATGAACAAAGGTCGGCTTGGAATAAGCTATTAAGCCGCGTTGAAATTAGCACCAATAATCTATTAGAAAAAGAACGCTTCTATACAAACATGTATCGGTCTTTGGCTAGTAGAAATACCTTCAATGATGTAGATGGCAGTTGGCGTTCAGCTGATGAGGTTATTCGGAAATTTAAGGACAAAGAGGATAGAGCTTTGGGAGGAGATGCTTTTTGGAATACTTTCTGGAATCTTAATCAATTTTGGAATTTGGTTACTCCGGAGTGGTCCAATAAGTGGGTTCGGTCGCAATTAGCCATGTATGATGCAAACGGTTGGTTGGCAAAGGGACCTGCAGGTATGGAGTATATACCTGTAATGGTTGCTGAACATGAAATACCATTACTTGTAGGAGCTTATCAAATGGGAATAAGGGATTACGATGTAGAGAAAGCCTTTAAAGCAGTTTATAAAATGCAAACGACAATGCCTTCATCTGTAGAAGGTGGGTTTGCAGGCAATAGAGACCTGAAAACCTATCTTGAGCACAAATATGTTCCTTATGATGAAGGTAGATTCTCGAATTCCCTTGAATACAGTTTTGATGACTGGACTGTATCTCAGTTTGCAAAAGGTTTGAATAAGCAGGCAGAATATTTAATTTTTAAAGATAGAGGAACCTGGTGGAAGAATGCTATAGACCCTGAAACTAAGTTTGCCCGAATGCGGAATGCTAAAGGAAATTGGTTTCCTGATTTTGATCCTTTTAAGTCTGGCGCTAATCACCATTACGTTGAAGGAAATGCTTGGCAGCTTACCTTTTTTGTACCTCAGGATGTACCAGGTTTAGCGAAAATGATAGGGGAAAATACATTTATCAAAAGGCTGGAATCGGGATTTGAAGAGAGCTATAAGTGGCGGTTTAATGGACCGAATGATCAATATTGGAACTATCCTGTAGTACAAGGAAACCAACAATCCATGCATTTTGCCTATCTGTTTAACTGGGTAAAGCAACCATGGCTCACTCAAAAATGGAGTAGGGCTATTTCAGAGAGATATTATGGACATGGTACATCAAATGCCTATCTTGGGGACGAAGATCAGGGTCAAATGAGTGCTTGGTTTGTTATGAATGCATTAGGGTTATTTCAAACTGATGGAGGAACACGAGTAGATCCAATATATGAGATTGGTAGTCCTATATTTAAAAAAGTCGTTATCAATTTGGGTTCTTTATATGGAAGAGGTGAAAAGTTCATCATTACGGCTAACCATGTCAGCCGGAAAAATATCTATATCAAAAAGGCTACACTGAATGGGAAACCGTTGAATAATTTCTGGTTTAAATCATCCGAATTGTTAAAGGGGGGATCATTGATTCTAGAAATGAGTGCTGAACCAAATAGAAACTGGGGTATTGAAGATCTTCCAGTTATGCCATAACTAATTAATGCCTGTTAATTGCTTTAGTCGCCTAAGTCTTGAATATGCGAATTTGTATTTTTTCTAAAAAAAGTAAAATGAACTTAAAAATGATAAAGAGTGCCAGTACTATTATTTTTCTACTAATTGGTATGCTTTCGTCCTGCAGCATAAAACGTGAAAACGTTTTAAAATATGTGAATCCTAATATCGGCACTGCGCACAGCCGATGGTTCTTTTATACTCCGGCAGCATTGCCTTATGGTATGGCTAAGCTTGCTCCCTCCACTAATGCACATTATGGTAATCCACAAGGATGGGAGGCTGTGGGTTACGATACCCGGCATAATTCTATTGAAGGTTTCGTGCATTTTCACGAATGGCAGGCTGGGGGAGTGAGTTTTATGCCAGCTACAGGCGAACTAAAAGTGAAACCTGGAGAGCTTGAGAAACCAGAAAGTGGGTACCGTTCCCGCTTTGACAGAAAAAATGAGATTGCAGAACCTGGTTATTATAAGGTGTTGCTTGATGATTATAAGATCACCGCTGAGTTAACGGCTACTAAACATGTTGGTTTTCATCGGTATACATTTCCTAAGAACAAACAATCAAGAGTCATTTTAGATATTGGAAATACACAAGGTGAAAGTGGAGAGGTAAGAAATGCATCTGTGCGCATGATTGATGCTACGCATTTTGAGGGTTTTGTAACTACATTTCCTAAATATTTAAAGACCAATGATCCGGATGGGCAGGTGTCTATGTACTTTTTCGGAGAAATAAGTAGAAAGCCGGATAATATAGGGTCGTTTACAGCTAGCGGTATTCAAATGAAGGCAAATGAAGCGAAAGGAAAGGGTGCAGGGCTTTTTCTGGAATATGGAACCCATGACAAAGAGGCGATAGAAATCAAAGTAGGACTTTCTTATACTTCAGTGGATAATGCAAAGGCTAATCTGGAGGTAGAGGCAAAGGGTCTTTCATTTGACCAGGCTAAAAAACTGGCTCAAGCGGTATGGCAACGCGAGCTAAGTAAACTTTACGTAGAAGGGGCTGATCAAAATAAGATTAAATTCTATACCGGGTTGTATCACGCCTTGTTGGGTAGAGGTGTTGCCAGTGATGCAAATGGAGCTTTTCCAAAACATGATGGCTCCATTGGGCAGTTACCACTGGATAAAGATGGTAATCAAACACATCACTTTATAAATACAGATGCCATTTGGGGAGGATACTGGAATTTAACTCAGTTGTGGGCGATGTCTTATCCTCAACAGTATAATGATTTCGTTCAAACCCAGTTACAGGTTTATAAAGAAAGGGGCTGGTTTGGCGACGGCATCGTAAACAGCAATTTTGTGTCAGGTGTGGGAACCAACTTCGTTGGTTTAGCCATCGCCGCTGCATATCATGTTGGGATCAGGGATTATGATATAGATTTGGCCTACAAAGCGATCAGGGATAATGAATTAAGCGGAGAAAACAGAAAAGTAGGGGCAGGAAAGACAGATGTCAAGGCCTTTGTGAAATTGGGTTTTGTGCCCTACCTGGAGAACGATAAAAATGATTCAACTGGTGCACATTTTTCTGCATCACATACGTTGGAGTACAGCTTTAGTGCCTTTGCTGCTGCACAACTGGCAAAGTCTTTAAGTAAAGATGAGGATTATAAGAAACTTATACAGTATTCAAACGGCTGGAAAAAACTTTTTAATCCGGAGTCTAAATTGATCCAACCGAAGGATGCAAATGGTAGTTTTATTGACAAATTCGATCCATATGAGCCATGGAGAGGTTTTCAGGAAGGTAACGCAGTGCAGTATACTTTTTTCGTTCCTCAAAATCCTGCATTGCTGGTTGCCACTATTGGTAAAGATGAGTTCAATGACCGGCTTAATAAGATCTTTGAAACTGCTCAGAAAAACAGCTTTGGTGGCGGTAAAGAAATAGATGCTTTTGCAGGTGTTAAGTCTGTTTATAATCATGGCAATCAGCCGAACTTACATATTAGCTGGCTCTTTAATTTTTCGGGTAAACCCTGGTTAACTCAAAAATGGACTCGTGCGATTGGTGATGAATTTTATGGTACTGAAAGTATTCATGGTTACGGGTATGGGCAAGATGAGGATCAGGGACAGTTGGGTTCCTGGTATGTGATGTCATCTCTGGGTTTGTTTGACGTAAAGGGCTTTACTGATTTGAGACCAATTGTAGAACTCGGAAGTCCTGTTTTTATCAAAGCGTCAATTAAACTTGGTAATGGAAAGAATTTGGTAATTGAAACTAAAAATAATTCGACAGAAAACGTTTATATCCAATCTGCACAATTTAATGCCAAAGTGTTAAATAATTGCTGGTTGTATCGTGATGAATTGATGCAGGGTGGAAAGTTGACTTTTGTAATGGGTAGCAGGCCCAATATGAATTGGGGCATCGAAGTACCGCCACCTTCAGTGCAATAATTTGAAAATATTTAATAGGTAATCTTTGGGGGAATTGAACAGTATTAGTGCTAAAATTTTAATTAATTCTTTTTAGTGTTAATATTGTTTCAATAATGCGTTACATCACTTTTTGTTGGCACCTCATTGAGTAGCTTTCCAAATGGAATGCTACGATAAGAAAATTACCATAAAAGCCTGGGCAGAAGAGGATCGTCCGAGAGAGAAAATGCAGCTTCAGGGCAGGAGGAATCTCACGGATGCTGAATTGATTGCTATTCTTATCGGATCTGGAAATCGTACTGAAACAGCAGTAGGGTTAAGCATGCGCATTTTGGCTTCCCTGGAAAATGATCTGGATAAATTAGGCAAGTTGGGGGTGCCGGAACTGTCTAAATTTAAAGGGATAGGGGAGGCAAAGGCGATTAGTATTATTGCAGCATTAGAGCTTGGACGCAGACGCAGGGATGTGTCTACTCCTAAAATGGATCAGGTGACCTCCAGTAAGGATGTTCATAATTATTTAAAGCGGCACTTTACCGATCTGAACCATGAGGAGTTCTGGATTGTGTTGCTGAATAGATCCAATCATATTCTCTCCCGGCATTTGATTAGTAAGGGCGGACAGGCTGGAACGATAGCTGATCCTAAAATCATCTTTCAAACAGCTTTAGAACATCATTCAGCTAGTATTATTCTGAGTCATAACCATCCATCGGGAAGTTTGAAACCAAGTCAGGCTGATTTGCAGCTTACGCGCAAATTGAAAGATGCAGGAACTCTTCTTGATATTGGGGTATTGGATCATTTGATCTTTACGGACACGGCATATTTAAGTTTGGCAGATGAAGGGCTGATGTAATGACGGTTATTTTGCTGTAATTTCTATCTTTGTGCTTTATTAGTCTAAAATTAAATGAAGATATCATACAACTGGCTTAGTCAGTTTATCTATACAACTAAAACTCCGGATGAGATCTCTCTGATTCTGACGGATATAGGTCTTGAAGTGGAGAGTCTGGAAAAAGTACAAGCTATTCCTGGAGGACTTGAGGGTCTTGTTGTTGGTTATGTGAAGACCTGTGTTCAGCATCCAAACGCGGACCGGTTAAGGATTACTCAGGTAAATGTAGGGAACGCGGATGATATTCAGATTGTTTGCGGTGCAGCGAATGTGGCAGCGGGACAAAAGGTTATCGTGGCAACTGTTGGAACTACGGTTTATCCGATTGCTGGCGAGCCTTTTAAAATTAATAAGTCTAAAATAAGGGGTGAAGTATCCGAAGGGATGATTTGTGCGGAGGATGAAATTGGTCTTGGCAACTCTCATGAGGGTATTATGGTGCTGGAAGATACAGCGGTAGCTGGTACGCCTGCTCAGTCGTACTTTCAGTTGAAGGATGATTTCCTTTTTGAGATTGGACTTACACCAAATCGTGCTGATGCGGCTTCTCACCTTGGTGTGGCACGTGATCTTGCGGCATTTTTGCGTATGGATATCACCATGCCTGACCTTTCGGCGTTTAAACCGGATCATCTTCAATTACCTATTCCTGTGGAAGTGATGAATGATGATGCTTGTGTGCGTTATTCGTCCCTGACACTAACCGGGATTACAGTTAAGGAATCGCCGGACTGGTTAAAAGAAAAACTACAAATCATCGGAATCAGGCCTATCAATAATGTGGTCGATATTACCAACTATGTATTGCATGAATTGGGACAACCGCTACATGCTTTTGATTCATCAACTATTACCGGTGGTAAAGTGATTGTTCGTAATGCAGTAGAGGGAGAGGTTTTTGTAACGCTTGATGGTGTAGAAAGGAAACTCAGTATAGAAGATCTGATGATTTGTAATGCAGAAAAACCGATGTGTATTGCAGGGGTTTTTGGAGGTGCTGAATCAGGGGTTAGTTTGAGTACGACTTCTGTGTTTTTAGAAAGTGCTTGTTTTAGTCCGGTTGCTGTAAGGAAAACGTCTAAGCGTTTTGGACTTAAAACAGATGCTTCATTTCGTTTTGAAAGGGGAACTGATCCAGAAATGACTATTTATGCGCTTAAGCGGGCTGCATTGTTGATTAAGGAGATCGCTGGTGGAGAGATTGCTTCAGAGGTGTATGATTATTATCCAAATCCGATCGCTTCGTTCAAGGTAACTCTTTCTTATCATCATGTAAATCGTTTGATTGGAGCCTCGATTCCATCGGAGACGGTTAAGGAGATTATTGAAGCTTTAAATATTAAAGTGCTGGAATCAACTCCTGAAGGTTTGGAGCTTGAGGTGCCTAGTTATAAGGTGGATGTTACTCGTGAGGTAGATGTGATTGAAGAGGTGCTTCGGATTTATGGGTATAACAATATCGCAATACCAACACAGATCAGAGCTTCTTTAAGTTATGGTGCTAAGCCGGATAAAGAGTCTGTAAGAAATCATATTGCTGAGCTGTTGAGTTCAAATGCATTTTCTGAAATTCTAACGAACTCGCTTACTAAGTCTGTTTATTCGGAAAGTCCGGAGACTGCTGTTCGGATTCTTAATCCTTTGAGCAGTGATCTGGATGTAATGCGACAAAGTCTGCTTTACTCAGGATTGGAAGCGATTGTTTATAACCAGAACAGAAGGAATGTAGATTTGAAGTTCTACGAGTTTGGGAAGGTGTATGAAACTAATCTTACTGGATTTAAAGAAACACAACGTTTGTCGGTATTTATGACCGGTTCAAAGGTATCTGCACAATGGAATCATGAGGTGAAAGATGTTGCTTTTTACAATTTAAAGGCAGTAGTAGATGCGGTATTAAAGAGGTTGGCTGTAGCAGGGTTGGTGGAAACTGATTTTAATTCGAGTCAATTCAATCAGGCCTCTCAATATAAAAAGGGTGATAAAACGCTGGTTTATTTTGGAATGGTCTCTAAAGGAATCCTGAAGAAATTGGATATTGACCAGTCGGTTTATTATGCTGATTTCGATTGGGATTTGATTAATAAGAGTATTCGGAAGAACAAGATTACGTATAAGGAGGTATCCAAGTTTCCTGCTGTGCGTAGAGATTTATCGCTTTTGCTGGATAAGGCAGTTACCTTTAGTCAATTGAAACAACTGGCATTCCGTACTGAAAAGAATTTGTTGAAGGAGGTAAATGTGTTTGATGTTTACGAAGGCAAATCGTTGCCAGAGGGTAAAAAGTCATATGCAATCAGCTTTCTTCTGCAGGATGAAGAAAAAACACTTACCGATAAACAAATAGATTCGGTTATGAATAAATTAATCTTTACTTTCGGAAAAGAAGTAGAAGCAGAAGTAAGAAAATAATTACGAATTGATAGCAACTTTGAACTTTATACTTTAAATTTGGAAAAGAATGTCGCTTGCCGGACAATTAAATAGTGTACTTGATAGAACTCATCGATTGATTGAGTTATGTGAGGCTCTACAGGAGGAAAATGACTTGTTAAAGCTTGAAAATCAATCTTTACAGTCGGCGGTGGAAACAGGCAAAAAGAAGGCTGTTGAGATGGATGAAAAGATGAATGTGCTGAAGCTAGCGCGGTCATTGGAGGGGATAACAGCAAAAAAATTAGATCCCAATGAAAAAACGCTTGATATTAAGCAAAAAATTAGCGAATTTGTGCGGGAAATAGATAAATGTATTGTGTTACTGAAAAAGTAGTTCAATTTTGAAATAAAGGCTCAATGGGAGAAATCTCCATAAAAATAAATATTGCTGACCGTGTTTATCCTTTAAAGATAAATATGGAAGAGGAAGAAATAGTGCGGAAGGCAGCTAAAATGATCAATGATCGTATAAAAGAGTACCAGGACAATTATGCGGTCAGGGATAAACAGGATTTGCTATCTATGAGTGTGCTGCATTATGCTACAGCTACATTAAGGGCAGAAAAGAAATTATCAGAGGGAGATATAGAAGCCTCTGATACTGTTTATAAATTGGATCAGTTGCTTGGTAACTTTTTTTCGAAGTAGTAGTATACGTTCTTTATATAAATATGGGCATTACATTAAGACTTAACCGCAGTTAATTCTTGAGTTTCACTATTGTAATAAACTTAACACTTCAATATCAAAAGAGTTAAAAAATGTAAATCACTTAGCTTGTCTACTTGATTATGATTAATACTCTAATCTTTATTTGATGAAGTTTTACAGTACATGGGGTTCAAGTTTTTAACTGCGGTTTTTTTTATTTAAAACAGATATGGATATAGTACTTTACGTTTTATTAGGAATAGCTGCCGGTGTGGTAATTGGGAGATTCATGCTCCGCAAATTATTGAAAGGCCAGGAAGTATCGGCACAGAACAAAGTAAAAAAGATTTTAAAAGACGCTGAAAATAATGCGGAGATTTTAAAGAAAAACAAACTTCTGGAGGCAAAGGAAAAGTTTTTACAATTGAAGGCTGAGTACGATCAGGAAGTGAACACGCGTAACAATACCATCAATCAACGCGAGAATTCGATTAAGCAAAAAGAGCAGTCGCTGAATCAAAAGCTTGAAAATGCGAATAAAAAGGAGCTGGAGTCGGAAACATTGAAGAAGACTTTGGAAAAGCAGATTGAAACTTCCAAGCTTAAACAGGAAGAGGTTGAAGTGGTACGGTTACAGCATCAATCTAAACTGGAAGCTATTGCCGGACTTTCTGCTGAAGAGGCGAAAAATCAACTGGTGGATAGTTTGCGTGAAGAGGCCCGTTCGAAGGCAATGATCCAGATTAAGGACATTGTGGATGAAGCAAAGCTTACCGCTAGTAAAGAAGCGAAAAAGGTAGTGATCCAGACTATTCAACGTACGGCTACAGAATCGGCAATTGAAAATACAGTATCCATATTTAACATTGAAAATGACGAAATAAAGGGTAGGGTAATTGGTCGTGAAGGTCGTAATATCCGTGCGTTGGAAGCAGCAACGGGTGTTGAAATCATTGTAGATGATACGCCAGAGGCAATTATTCTTTCCGGTTTTGATCCGGTACGTCGGGAAATTGCCCGATTAGCACTTCATCGTTTGGTAACGGATGGTCGTATCCATCCTGCCCGTATTGAAGAGGTTGTTGCTAAAACTAAAAAGCAAATTGAGGACGAAATAGTTGAAATTGGTGAGCGTACTGTGATTGATTTAGGTATCCATGGTTTACATCCTGAATTAATCAGGATGATTGGACGGATGCGTTACCGGTCTTCTTATGGTCAGAATCTATTGCAGCATTCAAGAGAGGTTGCTAATTTTTGTGCAACTATGGCTTCTGAACTGGGTTTAAATGTCAAGTTGGCTAAGCGTGCAGGATTGCTTCATGATATTGGTAAGGTGCCGGATGACAATCCTGAATTGCCACATGCTATATTGGGTATGCAACTTGCTGAAAAGTATAAAGAGCATCCTGAAGTATGTAATGCGATTGGAGCCCATCATGATGAAGTGGAAATGACTTCTATGATTTCCCCGATAGTTCAGGCTTGTGATGCTATTTCTGGAGCGCGCCCCGGTGCACGTCGTGAGGTAGTGGAAAGTTATATCAAACGACTTAAGGATTTAGAGGCATTGGCGCTTTCTTATCCTGGGGTTGAAAAAACGTTTGCGATCCAAGCGGGTCGTGAGTTACGTGTTGTTGTTGAAAGTGAACGGATCACTGATGCACAGTCTGAGATTCTAGCTGCCGATATTTCTAACCGGATTCAAACGGAGATGACTTATCCGGGACAGATTAAAGTAACAGTAATTCGTGAGACACGTTCTGTGTCTTACGCGAAATAAATTTATTGACCTATCTCTTCTTTTGAAGGGATAGGTTTTATTTTTTTACATGAGCCAAAAGACGAGTTCGCCCAATCCAATAGGAAAAATTTTAGGTCAATTTTCAGCGAGTCATTCTACTGCTGTAAACAAGCTCATCCATTATATTACTATTCCTCTTGTCAGTTTTTCGGTATTAGCGCTTGTTTGGGCTATCCCTTTTCCTTCGCTTTCTTTTTTGGGACGGTATAATGGGTTTATTAATTGGGCATCGATCCTGATCGGGTTTGCGGTTTATTATTATTACAGGGTGTCTCCTTTATTATCTTATGGGATATTAATAATGATTTTTGCTTTTTCAGGGCTCATTGTTTCTTTGGAGAAATTCCATATTCAGGGAGGCGGTCCACAAATGCATATTATTCCTCTATTGATTTTGCTACCTGCGCTTTTGGCTCAGGTTGCTGGTCATCGTTCAGAAAGGGCTATCCCTTCTGCTTCATCGAGTATCCGATCGTTAATGGATGGCCCACTGTGGGTTATGAATGCTCTTTTTAGAAGATTAAGGATAATAAAATAGCGGGTAACATTAAGTTAACATTTAAGTGATGTATTGTTGATGGGTTGTTAACCTCATGTTAACACTGTGGTAATACTTTTGTGGTTAGTTAAACGACGCAAAAGTGAAAAACTATTTTATTTTAAAGATTACAGGATTACTTATATTCTTAACGCTTCACCTATTTACAGTTTCAGCACAGTCTGTTGGAAAAATAACTGGTAAAGTAACTGATAAAAAAACGGGTGAAACATTAATAGGATTAACTGTAAAAGTACAAGGAGCTGTTAAAGCAACCTCTACCGATGTGGAAGGCCGCTATACCATATCCGGACTTGCAGCTGGGAAATACACATTGGTTTTCTCTTATGTAGGATTTTCTACTAAAAATGTATCTGACATTATAGTAAGAGAATCTCAGGTAACTAACGCAGATATTGTGATGGAAGAAGCAGAGGGAGGACAGAGCCTATCTGAGGTAGTTATTACTGCTACTGCAAGACAAGAGAGTGTTGGTGCGTTATATGCGATACAAAAAGCCAGTGTCCGGGTTTCTGATGGTATCTCTGCTGAACAGATTCGAAGATCGCCTGACAGGAATACCAGTGATGTATTGAAAAGAGTGAGTGGCGCGAGTATTCAGGACAATAAATTTATTATCATCCGTGGATTGAGTGACCGATATAACACTACATTATTGAACAATGCTCCTTTGCCAAGTTCAGAGCCAGATAGAAAGGCATTCTCCTTTGATATTATTCCAGCAAATCTAGTTGATCAAATCGTTATTAATAAAACGGCAGCTGCGGATCTTCCTGGAGATTTCGCTGGTGGTGTGATTCAGATCAAGACACGCGATTTTCCAGAGAAAAAAATTATTAGCTTAAATTATAGTACAACTTACAATACAGAATCAACTTTCAAAGATTTTAAGGGAAGTGAAAGAGGAAAGTACGATTTTCTGGGCTTTGACGATGGAACAAGAAAATTACCATCTTCGTTTCCTTCTAACCGGACAAATTATACGAATTCATCGATAGACCAAAGAGTTGCATATTCAAAGGCTTTTAAGAATACATGGGCTGTTCAAGACCTTGGCCAGGCACTACCAAATCAAAGTTTTCAATTTACGTACGGTAATTCTTATCAGAAAGAGAATAATAATAAGTTTGGGTTCATCGCTGCTTTAACATACCGTGATGGAATGAATATAACGGATCAAACCAGAGCAGATATCGAAACTGTTGGTGATGAATCCTTTAATTTTCAGGATGACGTATATAGGCATAGTGTGAATATAGGTGGATTAGCCAATTTCGCTTATGCTTTTAAGAATTCAAAAATTGCTTTTAAGAATATTTATAATCGTGTATTCGAAGACTCCTATACAGACAGAACTGGTTTTGCATTGGAAGAACCTAATCAAGAAAATATAAATTCTCAATTCCAATTGTTAGAGAAATCACTTTTAAGTTCTATACTAGAAGGAGAGCATTCATTTGAAAATAAAAGTAAATTAGACTGGAGCACCTCCTTTAGCTCAAGTAGTCAGGATCAGCCGGATTTGCGAAGAATTTATTATTCAAGACCAGTAGGCTCGACTGATCCTATAAAGGCAAGTGTCAGTAGTGGATCAGCAAGTACAAAAAACGCAGGTCGTTTTTATTCGGAGCTTCAGGATTATATATATGCTGGAACGGTCAATTATACAAAACCTTTTAAGTTCAAGGACCTAAGCCATACCATTAAAGTTGGATTATGGTCTCAATACAGAACCCGTGATTTCAGTGCTAGAGAACTAGGATATGCTAGGGCTCAGCCAAATCAAGAAAGTGAAGACTATCTATCCCTCCCTCAGGGTGAGATATTTTCGTCTCCATATATTAGTAGTACGGGGTTTATATTCGATGAGATATCGAATCCAGGAAATTTTTATGATGCTAATGTATTTTTGAATGCAGGATACATGATGTTAACGAATGAGTTATCATCAAAATTGAAGTTTAATTGGGGGCTAAGAGTTGAATCTTATCAGGAAAAATTAAACTCTAGGAATTTGCAGGGTACTGCTGTACATGTAGATAATAATTACTTAGACCTGTTACCTTCTGCAAATTTGATCTATAGTTTGAATGATCAAACTAATTTGCGTGCTAGTTACTCCAATACAGTAGGGCGCGCCGAGTTTAGAGAATTGGCTGCATTTCCATTCTATGATTTCGAAAGTGGCAATGTTATAATAGGAAGTAATACTTTAAAAAGATCAAGAATAAATAACTATGATCTCCGTTTTGAACATTTCTCCCCGGGAGGCCAGATTATATCCTTTACTACTTTTTACAAGCAATTTAAAAATCCTATTGAACAAGTATTTCAGGAAGGTTCTGTAGCTGCAAGTAAAACTGCAACGTATAAAAATGCAACGAAATCTACTTTATTTGGGGTAGAAATGGAACTTAGGCAGAAGCTAAGTTTTATAGCTCAGACTGATTTTCTTTCTAATCTTTCTGTTTATACTAACCTGGCATTTATGAAATCGGATGTAACGCTTGAGGGAGATGATTTTGACAATGTAAATTCTAGTCGTGCACTTCAGGGACAATCGCCTTATGTAATTAATTCAGGTTTTCAATATAACGATAACAAATGGGGCTTTAATGTATTGTATAACCGAATAGGCAGACGTATTAACATAGTAGGCTTCGGATCATACATAAACGATGTCTTCCAATCTGATTACCCTGATATTTATGAAAATCCACGTGATGTGATTGACTTACAGGTTTCCCGTAGATTGTTTAATAGTCGTGCTGAGATAAAATTCAATTTTGGCGATATTCTTAATCAGGAGTCTATCCTTTACCAGGATACAAATAATGATAAGAAATATAATAAAGGAGTGGATCAATCCAATAGAAGCATTAAGTACGGATCTAATTATATGTTGTCCCTGGGATATAATTTTTAATTAACAATTACTTAATACTGTCTTTAATCTAAGGCAATATTGGGACGATATTTTTACAAAGTAATACAAATACAGAAAAAGATGAAAAAATTAAATTTTCTTGCAATAGCAATGTTGTGTCTAGCGACAATTGTTACTTCATGTAGCAGTGATGATAGTGATGAGCCTATTGTTTTAGCTCCGGAAACCCTTACGGGTAATATTACAACTACTACTAACTTGACAGCAGATAAAGTTTGGATCTTGAGTGGTACAGTAAGAGTGATGGATGGTGGTGTTCTTAATATAGCAGCTGGTACTACAATTAGAGGAGACAAAGCATCTAAAGCAGCTTTAATTATTGAAAGAGGTGGAAAAATTAACGCTATTGGTACAGCAAATGCGCCTATAGTATTTACATCTAACCAAGCAGTAAATACACGTGGTATTGGAGATTGGGCCGGTGTGGTTATTTGTGGTAAAGGAATTATAAATCAAGCTGGTGGAACATCACAATATGAAGGTGGTATTTTAGGAGCAGATGTGGCTAATTACGGTGGTACTGATGCTGCTGATAATTCAGGAACAATGAAATATGTTCGTATTGAATATGCAGGTATTGCTTATGCTGCTGATAAAGAAATTAACAGCTTAACTTTAGCAGCTGTTGGATCTGGAACTACTTTAGAAAATATTCAGGTTTCTTATGGTGGTGATGATGGTTTTGAGTTTTTTGGTGGCTCTGTGAATGCTAAGAATCTAATAGCTTACAGATGTACTGATGATGATTTTGATTTTGAGTACGGATATTCTGGTCACATACAATATGCAGTGTCTATTAAAGATCCATTAATCTTTGATAACTCTTCTAGTGGTGCATCAAACGGTATTGAGTGTGACAATGGAAGTACTGAAGTAGTAACTCCGGTTAATAAACCGTTACTATCTAACTTTACTTTTATTGGTCCAGGTGTTGGTGCAAATGCAAAACACAATTCAGGTGTACTTTTCAGAAAAGGTACAGCATTTGTATTGCGTAATTCAATCATAGTTGATCATTTGAAAGCTGGTTTTGAATTGACTACTTCAGTAGCAAGTGACCGTTTAGCTACTGGTGAATCAGATTTTAAAAACAATCTTGTTTTTGGAAATGAAATGCCTTACAAGGTAAGTGGTACACTTGGAACTACCTTTACTACAGCAGCTATTCTTACTGCATTTGCAACTAATTCAACAAATGCAAATGTGACTTTAGCTAATACAGCTGCAGCTGGAATTACAAGTACAATTCTTACTGCTCCTAACTTGCTTTTGACTTCTACATCTCCTGCTAAAACAGGTGCAAGTTTTACAGGATTAACAGGATTTGATGTTGTAACTTATCGTGGTGCGATGAATACAACTGACTGGTCAACTGGTTGGGCTAGCTGGACTCCAGGAACTAATGTTTACTAAGATTTTTTAGAAAAAATCATTTACTTAAATGGACCTATCTGTATTTCTATACGGATAGGTCCATTTTTTATTTATAAATAGTTTCTTTCGAGACTAATTATGTTTAAAAAAAATGTTTCTCGATAAAGGGCTATTGCTTTATGGGTCATTAGATAGTTTATTCTTGCACAAATTTTTAAGATGAGTTATCAATTAACGTAATTCGAATAAACTAAATTTTTTATGAAAAGTTAGAAACTTATCTTAATCGTAAGCCTTTACCCCTTTTTTTATTCTTCTTGCTCAGAGAATAATGATTGCAATATTGATAAATATTAGCTAACTGCATGTGAGAAATACGTTGAATTTAAACTAAATTTTATAACAAAGCGGATATTAGGGATTCATTTACTGTAATTAAAAAATAGTTTCTTGTGTTTTCTTTAACCAGAGTAAAACATTGAATATTGTGACGTAGTGGATGAGTTATTAATAAAGGCGCCATTAGAGAGTCGTTCGTTTTCATTGAATAAACAAAATATCCAAGATGGAAGTATTGTATTTCATAATTCTTGTGCTTGCAGTAATTTGGTTCCTATGATATTATTGACGGCTTAATTAAAGGTGTAAAAGAAGAATATGGAAAATGGATGTTTAACACTAATTGTATCAATAGGTACTGTAGATGATATACCTATTGATACAATTAGTGTTAAACAAAATTTTACTGAAGCTTTCTATTGCAAAATAACCTAAACTTTTTATCCCTTCGGGTTGATATATACAATCACTTTGTAGAACACCTGTGGATCGATAGTAAATTGGAGGTAAGTTTTACCTAAAAATAAATTGTTGTCCATTATGCAATTCATAACATTAAGCTTAGGTTCTAAAGAATATCTATTTGTCTGAGGGCATATAAGCCCAACGTTACCAATCCATTTATAAAATTAAACTCAACGTTCGGCATCTTGAAGTGAATCAGGTGAATCTTCTGCTTTCTATTGATAGACTTTATGGCTGTTAGTTTGTTGCATAATAGCTACTTTATATTCTAAGCTTTGCTTGATCTTTCTACTCATAAAAAGGACCTCATAAGTGCCTACCTTTTGTCGGCATTGCATACTTGTTTCTGATGACTTAGAGTGGTAAAAATTTCCCGCCTTATAATTTCATTATCCAATATTTTAATACGGTTTAGCGTATGTGATCATTTAAATAATTGTGTTTATTGGTTGGAAAACACGAATTTGCGTCGGGTTTGCTTGCTCATCTCTTTAGTTTAATTAAGAATTTTTTAATTAAACTAATGGCCCTGATTTAGGGGAGTGTTATAGTTATCAAAGTTTTTTACGACATAAATACAACTAAGGTTAAGCATCCGAAGTGTTGATAAAAAAATTAAGTATAACAACACAGTGTAAGGTATATTAAGTATTATTGACGCACTAAATTATTAAAAAAAATGAAAAAAAAATTTAAAGTAGCGCAGGCCATCAGATGGCTTTTTCCCATTGTAATAACAGTTATGACTTTAAGTTGTAAACGAGAAGATGTAAACCCTGAGGGTGATCAATCTCCAAAGGATCTCAAAGTTGAGTTGTTAGTAAATTATCTAAGTGATTTGACCGGAACCGATGCTGCAGCCATATCTTATAATGCAGTTACTCAAATGTATCAAATAAATGGGGTAGACCAAATAAGTAGAGAAAAGCTAGAGGAGCTTTCTGAAAATCATCCAGTCCTTCATTATAAAAATGGTGTGCCTGTATCAAATAAATAATACCTTTCCCATTTAATATTGAATAAAAAAATGAAAAATATCTTCTTAATATTCGGCTTTATTTTAAGCTTCCTTTTCACTGATAAAGTTAGTGCGCAAACTATCGGCTTTTCGGGGCCGACAACAGACGTAGCGTCTGGAACAAGATTTGTTTTTACCGCGACAGGTGAAACTGCAAGGAAATTCATTGGAACTGTTCCTAGAAATCCGGACGCCACTGTTAACAACTCGCTTGAATCTGGTGTACAATGCTGGCTGTATACCACCAATTATTTTAATGAAAATCATGTAGGGGGGCAATTTACTTATACATTAACAAACACTAATTCAGTAGCTAAAACTGTGGTGCTGAAATTTCTATTGACCATGTCGATATATGATGCGAAAGGAAATTTATCAAATGTACTTTCTGAATGGAAGTACGTTACAGTGACGATTAATCCTGCGCCTGCGACTCCTCAATCGGTGCCTATTTATCTTGTTCAAGGAGGCGTATATAATTCTGAAACTTATTTGTCAACCGATGGATCAACGTCAGGCGGTTGGTCAAATAGAGGGATTGCATTTAAAGCTTACAACCAACCATGGGTTTCGCTCGGTATAATCCCAATTTATGAATTTACTGGTAAAGCATTCGATTCAGATGGAACTCCAGGACTCCAAGGTGTAGTTCGGCATTATTCACGTTCAAATCAACTTCCAACTGTTCCGTTGTATAATGCAGGAAGTCTCTGGGATACAACACCACCGAAAGTTGCTTTCTACGCCTATGCAACTCAAGTACCAGGTACTGTTCCCTTATATAGATATAGCTATGACGATACTTCTAAAAATATGTTTACCTATTCTGCTACAGGAGACGTTGCAAGTTCGTTTATACAAAACGAGATCGTATGCTATGTATATCCAAACCAATAAGAATATAGTATTTTATTAGCTTGTTATTTTATTTTAAAAGAACAGCTAATAAAATACTCGTACTGGCAAGTATCGGCTCAGATCGTCATTTTGTTTATGCGGGCTTAGGCAATACTTAGTCTCCTTGTAAAAAATGTACTGTGTATGGGAAGCTTCCGACAGTACCACAAGCTTGAAGCGGTAGATCTTTTAGATTTGGTTTCGTATAATTTTTTCACGTTGTCAGGTAAAGGAAAATGTAGGCGCTATGCATTGAGGGTGTATCATAAATTATGATCACCCTCTTTTTGTGGTCCAGGCATGGCGATCAGCTATAGGGAGGAAGTCCCGAACCCACTTTGCAGTAGAAGGGTTAGCCAGGAGTAAGGGTGTCGCGGGCGGCTGCGAATCTGAAGGAAGCTGGCGGCAAATATGTGGGCTTACGAACAGAAACACTATATAAGGCGGGATGATGTGGGTGATGTTGCACAACAAACAAAAACCCGATACTGCACAAAACATCAACACGTAAATACAGAGGCCACATCCTTAGAAAGCGGATTGTCTTACCCTGGGAGTCTGCTTTCGTAAGATTGTCAAAAAACTTATAAATGGTACCGTCAATACGGCTCATCTTAGTTTTCAATAGCAACTTTTGAAGATTATGATAAACTACTTTTTATCCCTGAGAACAGGCATGATGACCCAAAGCAGAACGAGAAAAGTTTTTAGCGGCAGGACTCTACAGGGATGCTGTTAAAGCGGGATACGATGCTTACTTCAGCAAGATGGATGACATGGTCAACATGTTCAAGACAAAAGAATATTTAAAAACGCAGCAGAATGAATATAAAAGGCTTCTCAAAGCTAATCTGATTGTGATTGATGACATCATGCTATTCGCCCTGGAAAAGAATATGGCTGTAGCTTTCTTTAACTTTATTAACCAGATCTATGAATCTACATCAATTGTGATCACGACAAATAAAAAACCTAAAGATTGGAGTAAACAACTTGATGATGAGGTTATTGCTACTGCGCTGCTCGACCGGTTGCTCTAGCATTGCATAAGTTTTTCCACTTACAGTACTGCATAGAACTCAAAACCTTAATCACTACCTTTCTAAGAAACTAACTTTTCCAAAACGGTACCACTTCCTACTGAATAAGATGAAAAAGCATCGTGTTCTTTATTGTTTGTAGTAATGATCTGACCGGCATACTCAACTCTCGCGTATTTTAATGAACCACCATTATGAGCAGTATTAGAACCACCATAAGTCAATGGCTGACGATCTTCAGATACAGCAGTTTGAAGAGCAGCAGTCGCTGAATTTAAGACTGGCGCATCACCATACATGATGACACCACCTCTTTCTATTTAAGTGCCTTCTTTTTTATCATAAACCATGCTTTCCATATATATTGAGGTATACTATAGCAAATACACCTAGCTCTAGCAACTATAATTATGACTATACGAGTATGTGGAATGGGCGATAAAATACATATGGAATTCATCTAATATATTCAATAAGAATTCTAGCATATCTTAAATGTTTGATTGCTTTATAGATTAACATTTGTTTTTACTAAATTTCAGAAGTGAAATAATATCAAATAATAAATTTTCACCGACCCTTTACCGCTGTTTACCGAGTTTTCGTTATGTTCAGCCTAATAGCTGTTGCCGGGATGCCTGCATCGGTATATATTTGATAAAAAGAATAACAAATGGAAAACTCAAATCCCATATATAATAAAAGACAAGGTTCCGGGAAAAAGTGGGCTGGACTAATTTTCTTGTTCATAGGTGTTGTACTTCTGGTAAGATCACTTGGCGTGCTCATACCCGATTGGCTAACGAGCTGGCCAATGATTTTGATTGCAGTTGGTATTTTTACTGGTAACCGTCAAAATTATCGAAATCCAACTTCTGTCATATTAATTGTAATAGGAGTGGTCTTCTTGGTAGCCAGGATTATCCCTGGAGTAGATCTGGGTAACTTTGTATTTCCTGTGTTGGTTATGGCAATTGGTCTTTATCTGATTTTAGGTAAAAAGAAGTTTAGCAAGCAATTTTTAAACAAAGATATAAAAGTAGTGAAAGACCCTATTGTATGGGATAAACGTGTTCCTACAGAGGAGGATGGTGAGCCTATTATACTTGAAAAAGAAACGGGGGAATCGTCTTCTGATCAGAAGGAACAACATACTGGGGGAGCAGAGGACTATCTGGATACGGTATCTATCTTTGGAGGTATCAAAAAGAACATTGTTTCTAAGAATTTTTTAGGTGGTGAAATCGTTACGATAATGGGTGGGGCAGAAATCAATCTTACTCAGGCCGATATAAATGGTACTATTGTGATTGATATTACCCAGGTATTTGGTGGAACTAAATTGATTGTTCCTCCGCAATGGAAAGTTTCTTCTGATCTGGCTGCTATTTTTGGCGGGATAGAGGATAAACGGCCTTTGGTACAGTCTATCAATTTGGCCGACAATAAGGTTCTTATATTGAGGGGAACTTCGATATTTGGAGGAATTGATATTCGAAGCTATTAATTTGTAATTGTGTCAGTATCCTTATTCTCATCAACGCGCATTATTTCTTATATCGGGGCAGCCTGGTTGGTGTGGATTTCTATGCATGCGGCTTCCCTTTACATGTTGGGCTTCAACCTTGAAGTATCCGTTACAGATGCATTAATCAGTAACGTGCTCTTGCTGCTCGCTTCTCTGGTTGTAAGTAATACCTTGAGGTTTTATCAACCAGGAAAAGCACAATACCTGAATGTGGTGGCATGGTGTGTATTGCTAACCGGTATGTGGCTGTTTCTTTCCAGATGGACGCTTTTGTATATGCTACACGGTGAAGCTTTTTATGCCAGGGTGTTGAACACATCCTTATTGGTGAGAGGCAGTATAGGTTTTCTGCTGATTTGTGGAACGGCACTGATTAGTATGTTATGGTACACGCAACAAGAGCAGAAAGCAAATGAGAAAAGAAAACAGGATGCCGAAAAGCTGGCCAGAGAGGCTGAGCTTTTTAATCTCAGACAGCAGCTTCAACCTCATTTTTTGTTTAATAGTTTGAATTCGATCAGTGCTTTGATTGGTCGCCGTCCTGAAGAGGCCCGTACAATGATTTATCAGCTTTCTGATTTTCTACGCGGTACTTTACGCAAAGTAGAAAATGAAGTGGTTTCGCTGGAAGAGGAGTTTCAGCATCTGCAGTTGTATCTGGATATTGAAAAGGTGCGTTTTGGTCATCGTTTAAATACAGAGATCGTGCTGGAAGATAATTGTGGAAAATTAGTTTTGCCCGCTATGTTGCTTCAGCCGCTTGTTGAGAATGCAATTAAATTTGGTTTATATGACACTACCGGACAGGTAACCATCAGTATAGAAGCGCGTTGTGTTGATCGTTATTTGGTGATAGTGATACGTAACCCTTATGATGTACATACAGTAAGGCCTAAAAGCGGTACTGGCTTTGGAATTACAGGAATAAAAAGAAGACTTTATTTGCTCTTTGCACGTACTGATTTACTTGAAACACAAGGAGAAAATGATATTTTTACAACAACAGTAAAAATTCCGCAACTATGACAAGGGCAATTTTAATAGATGACGAACCATTAGCAAGAGAAGTGGTAAAGGAATATTTGGAAGACTACCCGGATATTGAAGTGGTTGCTGAATGTAATGATGGTTTCGAGGGCGTTAAGGCCATTGGCTTGTTTCAACCTGATCTTATATTCCTGGACATTCAAATGCCTAAAATAACCGGTTTTGAAATGCTTGAGCTTGTTGATCCTCGTCCGGCTGTTATATTTACATCTGCTTTTGATGAGTATGCGATCAAGGCTTTCGAAACGCATGCGGTCGATTATTTGCTGAAGCCTTTTGCCAAAGTCAGGTTTAAACAAGCGGTTGATAAATGGTTAGAAAAGCAACATCTGGAAGAAACGAAGCTGCATGTGCAGTCTTTACTGGATAATAGTGTCGCTTCGCCAATTTATAATGAACGTATTGTAGTCAAAGCAGGAAGTACGATTAAGATCATCCCGGCAAGTGATATCATATTTCTGGAAGCGTATGATGATTATGTAAAGATAAATACACCGGACGGTACTTTTTTAAAGAATAAAACCATGCAATTTTTTGAGAATAATCTGGATGAAAGGCAGTTTGTGAGGGTCCATCGTTCGTTTATCGTGCAGGTTTCTCATATCACAGGATTGGTTCCTTATGAAAAGGATGCGTATAAAGTGATCTTAAAGTCGGGGGATAAACTGCCGGTAAGTAAGACTGGTTATGTGAAATTAAAAAAGCTTCTGCAAATCTAATTCCCTTTAAAACTTCAGCTTATTTTATGTATTGAATGTTTCGGGTTGAAGTTTTGACTTATTTTCTAAAATCAGTCGTACTCACAATTACAGAAGAATCGACCTTTCACGGAATGACATCTTTATGATTGTTCTATCAATAAGCAATGAATCGACTGATTTGTTGATTTGTAAATTTAAGTGTATCCGCCTGAAAAACGTTTCCTTCATCATCAAGTTCTTTACTGATGAGAGGGATGTGAATTTTTAAAGGCAGCACTTCCATATTTAGATAGTGACAAATACCTGTGAAATGGTCAATACCCCTGATATTACCATATTTGCCTGTTGAGATACCTACGAGGCATGCTTTTTTGCCGCTAAAGCTATCAGGGAAAGTGCAGGCGTCAATCATGATCTTTAGGATGCCAGGGAAACTTCCGTTATATTCTGGAATGATGAAGATAAACTTCTGAGTGTTGGTGATAATCTGCTGGAAGGGCTCGAAGCTTTTGGGTTTTATCTTACTGTACATATCCGCGTGAATGATATCTTCCGGCAACTTTTCCAAAGATAAAATGGAGGCCTCCTGTCCCATTTGTTTCATCACTTTTTGGTAATATAGAGCGGTTTTGAGGCTATAGCTGTTTATACGGTTCGTGCTGGCAATAATAGTGATCATCTTTCGGTAATATGTTTAAAACGAGATACTAGCCTATCTTATTAAATTGTTTAAAGTTCGTATCTTAGGCGATTGATAAGAAAACGAGACAAAGGGCAAAAGTAAGGATTTAAAAATCTATTTTCCAAGTAAGTAATTGTAAATAAAAGGTTAGAACAGGGATAAGGAATGAGTAAGATTATAGCTTTAGCTAATCAAAAAGGAGGCGTCGGCAAAACCACATCATCCATAAATCTTGCAGCTAGTTTAGCTGTGCTGGAATATAAAACGTTGCTGGTAGATGCAGATCCACAAGCCAACTCCACATCCGGTATTGGTTTCGATCCACGTACAATAAAATCAAGTATATACGAGTGCATTATTAATGATGTAGATCCGCATGATGCCATTCAGGCTACTCAAACGCCTAATCTGGATCTATTACCTGCGCATATCGATCTGGTAGGAGCAGAAATAGAGATGATCAATCTTACTGACCGCGAGTTTAAGATGCGGGCTGTGCTGGACAAGATCAGGGATGATTATGATTTCATTATCGTTGATTGTTCTCCTTCTTTAGGGTTGATTACCATTAATGCTTTAACAGCAGCTGATTCCGTGATCATTCCTGTTCAATGTGAGTATTTCGCCTTAGAGGGGCTTGGTAAACTATTGAACACCATCAAGATCGTGCAAACCAGACTGAATCCTAATCTTGAAATTGAAGGCATACTGTTAACGATGTATGATGTTAGATTAAGGCTTTCTAATCAGGTAGTTGAAGAGGTAAAAGTTCATTTCCATGACCTTGTTTTTGACACGATTATACAGCGTAATACGCGTCTGAGTGAGGCTCCCAGTTATGGGATCTCTGTGATCATGCACGATGCAAATTGCAAAGGGTCCATTAATTATCTTAATTTAGCTAGAGAGATTATCAAGAAAAATGGTCTTGTTAGTGGAAAAGGCGTTAAAAAAGCAATAGTTAATTCATGAGCCAGATAAGAAAAACAGGGTTAGGGAAGGGATTAAGTGCGCTATTGGATGATAGTGACCGCATAATGCCTATGCGTTCGGCACCTGCTACTGATGGAGTGACTTCCCCGGGTAATATAGCTCATATACGCATTAGTCAAATAGAAGTAAATCCATTTCAACCCAGGTCTGAATTTGATCAGGCTTCACTTCAGGAGCTTGCTGATTCTATTAGCACACAAGGCTTGATCCAGCCAATTACCGTTAGGAAATCAGGTTCAGGTTCGTATCAGTTAATATCAGGTGAAAGGCGTCTTAGAGCTTCCAGGATTGCTGGTCTAACAGAGATTCCTGCTTATATCCGTACTGCTAATGACCAGCAAATGCTGGAAATGGCACTTATTGAAAACATCCAACGGGAAAATTTGAATGCTATTGAGGTAGCTTTAAGTTTTCAACGGATGATTGAAGAGTGCAATTTAAAACAGGAAGAGCTTAGCGATCGTGTGAGTAAAAACCGGTCGACGGTGACTAATTATATTCGTTTATTGCGGTTGCCACCTGTAGTGCAGGCGTCTATCCGTGATAATAATATTTCGATGGGACATGCCAAAGCAATTCTTGGACTGGAAGAGGTCGACAAACAACTCTATGTTCACAAAGAGATTCTGAAAAATGGACTTTCTGTTCGTAAGGCTGAAGAGCTTGTTCGTGCTATACAGCAAATGGGAATTCCCAAAACAGGTGCAGGGAAGGTTGAGCCGGTTTCTTTTCAGTTTCAAAAGATCCAGGACGATCTGGCATCTAAGTTTGCTACTAATGTGCGTTTAAGAGTTCAGGGAAAAGGAAAAGGTTCTATTGAAATTCCTTTTATGTCAGATGATGATCTGAGCCGTATACTTGAATTATTAGACTGGTAAATGATTTCTTTAAAATATTTTCTGTTTATAGGGATTATGACATTCACCTTATCCGTGTTTGCACAAACGGATACAGTTGTTGTTAAAGTAGACTCAGCTATGTCTAATCCTGATTCTAAGATGCCTAAAACTACTGTTCAGAAAGATACTGTTGTTTCTGTAAAGGGAAAAGGACTTGGATCAGGGAAAGCATCGGTAGTAAAGGATTCTGCACGCCTTGCTATCGAAAGAATGCCTGGTCAGGCTGCCAGAAGATCTGCAATTGTACCTGGTTGGGGTCAAATCAATAATAAAAGATGGTGGAAAGTTCCTTTTATTTATGGAGGTTTGGTAGGTGCTGGATTGGTATTTGAATTTAATCAACGCTATTATAAGGATATTTTAACTGAACTGCAATACAGGGAACTTCGAGCTGAAGACCAACCGGAAACACAGAATCCTCTATATGCTAACCTGGATAAGGCCGCTCTACTGAGTGGGCGTAATTATTATAGAAGAAGCCGCGATTTAAGTGTATTAGCTGGATTGGGCGTATATGCGATAAATATCATTGATGCTTATGTAGACGCCAAATTTTTTCGGTGGGATATATCAGATGAATTAGCCATTAAAATTAAACCATCTTTACAAAGTTTTCCAGTTAATGCCTCTTTGGTTCCGGTACCGGGGATAAAAATCTGCTTTGCTCTGTAATGTATATTAACATAAAAATATTTCAATGAAGATAGCTCTTTTAGGTTATGGTAAAATGGGACGTATTATCGAGCAATTTGCTGAAAATCGTAATCATGAAATAGTATTAAAAATAGACGAGAACAGTCTTCATTTACTCACCAAAGAGAATCTTCAAAAAGCAGATGTGGCGATTGATTTTAGCACGCCTCATTCTGTAATGCAAAATATCAACGCCTGTTTTGATGCCCAACTTCCTATAGTAGTGGGGACGACGGGTTGGTACAATCAACTGCAGGAAGTAAAAGATCTTTGTATTTCAGGTAACAATACCTTACTATATGGCTCTAACTTCAGTATTGGCGTAAACATCTTCTTCTTTGTAAATAAGATGCTGGCTAAAATTATGAATCCCTATTCTCAATACGATGTGCAGGTAGAAGAAATACATCACATACAAAAGCTTGACGCACCAAGTGGTACGGCAATAACAATTGCGGAGGGGATTTTAGAAGGTCTTAATCGTAAAAGTGAATGGATTAATAATGTGGTTGACGAAGGAAAACAAGTTATTAATCAACCTAACCAGTTATTGATAGAGTCGCTACGAATTGAAGACGTTCCTGGAACACATACGGTGATCTATAGTTCGGAAGTGGATGAAATTGAGCTGAAGCATACTGCACATAGTAGGGCTGGTTTTGCGTTGGGTGCTGTAATCGCGGCTGAATGGCTTAAAAATAAAAAAGGTTTCTATTCGGTAGAAAGTATATTTGATTTTAATAATTAATAATAATTACATGGAAAGTACTGGAATTTGGTTAGTAATAGGTATTCTAACCATTTCAACATTGGTCGGAATGTGGATGCTCTTTGAAAAAGCCAATCGTAAAGGTTGGGAAGCTCTCATTCCCGTCTATAATATGATTGTTGTTCTGAAAATTACAGGAAGACCTCTATGGTGGATTATTCTGCTGTTAATTCCCGTTATAAACTTAATTGTAGCATTGGGTTTGATTGTTGATTTTGCAAAAAGTTACGGTAAGACTTCTTTTCCGGAACATGCAGGTGCTGTGCTTTTGTCCTTTGTGATTTTCCCTTACTGGGGTTTTGATCGGAATACAATCTATCGTGGACAGTCTGCAACAGAGGAATTTCATATAAAATATCCTTATAGAAAATCTGCAGCAAGAGAATGGGGTGACGCAATTATCTTTGCAGTAGTGGCTGCAACCCTTATCCGTAGTTTTCTTTTGGAAGCATATACTATTCCTACAGGTTCCATGGAGAAATCGCTTTTGATAGGAGATTTTCTTTTTGTGAGTAAAGTGAATTATGGTGCACGAATTCCGATGACCCCTATTGCCTTTCCTTTTGCACACCATACCATGCCTCTTATTGGTACAAAAGCTTATTGGGATGGATTAGTGTTAAAATACAGAAGACTTCCCGCACTAGAGGAAATTGAACGTAATGATGTAGTGGTATTCAATTATCCTATGGAAGCGGATGCTCCCTTTAATCGTCCGGTTGATAAGCGCGAAAATTATATCAAACGCTGTATTGCTATTGGTGGAGATACCTTAAGGATTATAAATGCCCAGGTATACGTGAATGGTAAAAAGGGTGTTAATCCTAAGTTTGCTCAAAAGTACAATACGGTAGTTTCGGATGGTACTGATTTTAATCCACAGAAGCTAACGGACATGAATATCGATGCACAGCGACGGTCTGACGTTGATTATTTATTTAATATGACTAAAGGTCAGGCTTTGGAAATTAAAGCTTGGGCAAATGTAAAGGAGGTGAAACCTTACATTCAATCCGCGTCTATGTATGATACAGAGATTTTTCCTAAAGATCCTGCCTTTAAATGGAATGTAGATAACTTTGGGCCAATAATTATACCTAAAAAGGGCTGGACAGTTAAGCTAGACAGTACAAATATTCCACTTTACAAAAGAGCAATTGAAGTTTATGAAGGAAATAAGGTAGAGGTAATCAACCATAATCAAATCAGTATTAACGGTCAGCCTGCTAATTCATATACTTTTAAAATGAATTATTATTGGATGATGGGAGATAATAGAGACAACTCACTTGATTCCCGGTTTTGGGGATTTGTTCCGGAAGATCATATCGTTGGTAAGGCTTTATTTGTTTGGATGAGCTGGAATACAAATGGTACTTTCCTAAGTAAAATTCGTTGGGACAGATTGTTTATGGGCATTAAATAAATTTTATTTGTTGCTGGTTTGTTAAGGTTAATAAATGATTTTTATAAATAGATTTAGGCAATTTATATAGCTGGAGTTTTAGGGAATTGCCAGTACTAAATAAAAAGCACTGTAACCTTTGTTATAAAGATACAAGAAAGGGGTTGTTTTGATTTTCAAAACAACCCCTTTCTTGTATTCTATCCGAATAACTAATGCATTAGTTATTTAGATAGATATCTCCAATTAGGAGATATGAAATAATATTCCATCGAATTAATATTGAATCAATTTATTCTGCATGGATAGAATATTGCTTTCAAACCTAATCCCTTTAAATCCTCCAAAAGAGTATTATTCAATATAAATATTTTTCTATCTAATTTTTAAATTGAATAAAATAATAACTATTAACAAATCAAGAAGGTTGGATTCTTCCAGCTATATCTTGATCCCAACGCTGTGCAGTCGCTGAGTGATAATTCCTTTAAAGCGAAAGGGAAAGTATTAATTATAATTCGATATTACTTTTGCAATTTCTCTATTCCAAGCAATTCAGCTAAAGCTTCCAAGTCTTTCACTACGGGTTCAGATAAAGGAATCCCTTCAACACGTCGGATCTTTTCTGCTTCTGCTTCTGGTTCTCCTGGTATAATTACCGGTTGATTTGGATCTATTGGAACTGCGGCTTTAAAACGTTCAATCCAGCGATCCATGTGTGATTTAAAATCGGCAGTAGGTCTGAAGCCATCAATACGCATTGCGCCATGGAAATGACCAATTCCTTCACCTGGCAAATCGGGTAGTGGATCTAAAAAAGCAACAAAAGGAGGGACCCATGGACCATAATTAGCACCAGATAAAATAGAAGTAAGAATATCCACCGTTGCACTTAATCCAAAACCTTTGTGACTGCCATGATCGCGATCACTTCCTAAAGGTAATAGTGACCCTCCAGTTTTAAGTGCATGTGCATCAGAAGTTGGCAATCCTGTGTTGGTTTGAACCCAACCTTCAGGAATATGTTTACCTTCCCGCTGTGCTATTTCCAACTTTCCATTGGCCGCTGTTGCGGTTGCCATATCCACGACTACCGGGGGATATTTACCTGCAGGGAATGCGTAACACATCGGATTTGTACCCAGTAAACGTTCTGTCGTAAATGTAGGAGCAACCAGCGGACTCGCATTAGTCATCGCAATGCCAATCATATCTTTACTCACAGCCTGCATCGCATGATAACCAGCTATACCAAAATGATTGGAATTTCGTACAGAAACCCAACCCGAGCCATATTTCTCTGCTTTTTCCATAGCCAGTTTCATTGCGAATGGAGCTACAATTAACCCTAATCCGCCGTCACCATCTACAGTTGCAGTACTTGCTGTTTCGTGAATAATTCTGATATTTGGATTAGGATTAATCCGTTTTTTTTTCCAGAGACGGATATAACCGCTTAGTCTTGCTACTCCATGCGAATCGATTCCTCGCAGGTCAGAGGTTATTAATACATCAGCAGCAAGAACAGCATGTTCCCGACTGCAGCCCATTGCATGAAATACAGATTCTGTAAAGGCTCTTAATTTGTTTTCCTGAAAAATGAAGGAACTCATACTTAAGGTTCAATAATAGTGAATTTAATAATTAACATTTAAAGAAGGACTCTTCTTTTAAAATAGGGAAGAGTCCCTAGATACTAAAAAAGCTGCCTCATAGGTTGAAACAGCCTCTTTTTAATTTTATATCAATAGGCTTATAAAAGCTTATATCAAAAGTAACCAAGTTTACTAAAAATGGTTCTTGTAATGAATACCGAATCAATTTTTTAGAAATATAATAAATGCTAAATCTGATCTTATTGAATATTCTTAAGCTAGCTAATCTTTATACTGGTAAATTTTGAAATCAACTCTTAAGAATAAGAACCAGCATAAATCTAATCACATTGAATAATTCGAAGCTAGCTAATCTTATACTGGTAAATTTAAAATCAACTCTTAAGAACGAGAGTCAGGCTAAATCTAATAAGTAGAATTTTTAAAAGCTTATTAAGTCAATAATGATAAATTAAACAACATTTAAGAATGACATCCACACTAAGTGCAGTAAAGAGAGCAGCATTAGATTTAGTTAAAATCCAATACTATTTTGAAGCTAATTAAGGCTCAATAATAGTGAATTTAAAATCAAGAGGTTTGAAACGCTTGACCAGTTCTGCTATAAAATCATCTCCATATTTAACAAAGAATAAACCGAAATTCTCAGACCTTTCCTGTAAACTGTTCCCCGGAAAGTATTTAGTGCGCAGGCCCTCTATTTGAGAAAGTGCACCTTCATGATTCTTTTTCTCTCCCTTTAGGAATTTCTTCTCCAGATTTTCAAGCGTATGATACAATCTTGCTTTTACTGCTTCCGTACTTGGGGCCAATGTCGGATCAATTTTATAAGCTCTAAGCTTAATTTTCTCAAACACAGACTGAAAATCTTTTCGTTCATCCGATAAATTCAAGACATTCTGCGAATTTCTTAATACCCATTCTTTCTGTAAGATTTCTGTACTCTTGAATATATCTTTAGCAGGGATATGAAGCCGGCATAGTTTACTACCAAAAGACTCGTCCGTAATCATAGCCGAGTTGCGAAGAAGCAAAATAGGGAAATCCACCTTAAACGCATCAAAACATTGCTCCAATTGCAACCAATATACCAGTTCAGATCCACCACCTATGTAAGCCAGATTAGGAAGTATGATTTCCTGATAAAGAGGTCGCATTACTACATTAGGACTAAAGCGTTCCGGATAATCCCTGATTTCATTTCTCAGTTCTTCCGCATTGAAACGAATCTCAGAATTTAATAGGTAATAAACACCCTTTTCCTCCACCAAACGTTCTCGCAAATTATCCTTCATGTAAAAGAAGTTGATATCTCTGCTATTAACCTGAGGATCAAAACCTGCTTCTTTAAGCTTGTTAGTCGCTTTCGTAATTGCTGCTGAACTTACTTTGTTAAAAATATCATCTTCAATAACAGACGTAAACTGCGCTTTAAAGTCCTTCTCATCTGCATCAACGATAACTAACCCGTAGCTAGAAAAGAGGGCATTAACTAAGTAGCGGGTAGCAGATGCTAGCGTATCATGATGCAAATAAGCCTCTTCAATGATAGCGGTCAGTCTTTCAGAATTCTTTGAGATCCCCAATGTACTCTGATAAGCCTTTAACGCTTCAGCAATGGTTTCTGGGTTTAAACGGCCTGTCGCACCACTCGCATTTAGTTCCCAATTGATGTTTTTACCAAACAGCTTAACATGGTTGATTTCTGCAAAGTCATGGTCCTCTGTAGCCATCCAATATACGGGTACGAAATCCTTATCCGGATAAGCCTGCTTCAATTCCCTGGAAAGGTTTATTGTCGTTACTATTTTATATATAAAGTAGAGGGGACCGGTGAAGATGTTCAATTGGTGTCCCGTAGTAATCGTATAAGTAGTGTCTCTTAAAAGAAGCTCAATGTTTTCATTTACCTTCAACTGAGATGGCAAGCCAGAATCTAATGTTTCTGAGTACTGCCTAGTCAGTACATCTCTAAGCACTTTTCTGTCTGTAGTAACCCGTCGGGACTCAATTAGATGACCGAAATTAGCTATAGTCGGGAAATGAGAAATGAAAGGCTGGATTTTAGAATCCCCAGCCAGATAGCTCAGAGCGGTAGATGAAAAACTATTTGTTTCGTGATATTCGATGTATGTTGCTTTCATCCTAAGGCGAAAATAGAGCTATTTTTTATAACTCGAAGATGTATTGCTTTATTTGACAATACTTCCATATAAATCAAAGTCATCAGCCCGGTCAATATTGACCTGAACAAAACTACCAATAGTGGCATAATTAATCTCTGCATGCAATAGAACCTCATTATCTACTTCAGGGGAATCAAATTCCGTACGGCCCACAAAATACTCACCTTCTTTTTTATCAACCAAAACTTTAAAGGTTTTGCCCACTTTCTCCACGTTTTTCTCCAATGAGATCTCCTGTTGAATATTCATGATTTCCTCAACTCGTTGTTCCTTGAGTTCTGCGGGAACGTCGTCAACCAGCACATGAGCATGCGTTTTTTCCTCGTGAGAGTAGGTAAAGCAACCCAATCTGTCGAAACGGGTCTCTTCTACCCAATCCTTCATCTCGTTAAAGTCAGCCTCTGTTTCACCAGGATACCCACAAATCAAAGTAGTACGCAAAGCAATTTCAGGCACCTTGTCACGGATAGCGCTAACCAAATCCAGCGTTTTCTGTTTGGTAATACCCCTTCGCATTGATTTTAGCATCGAGTCACTAATATGCTGTAAAGGCATATCCAGATATTTACAGATATTATCACGCTCATTCATCACATCCAGAATTTCCATTGGAAAACCAGAAGGATAAGCATATTGCAACCTGATCCATTCTACGCCGTTTACGTCAGAAAGATGGCGTAACAGCTCATCCAGATTCCGCTTACCATAAATGTCAAGACCATAATAAGTAAGATCTTGGGCAATAAGAATAAGTTCCTTTGTGCCATTACGAACCAACAATTTTGCTTCATTTACCAACTCTTCAATCGGCTTGGAAACATGTTTACCCCTCATCAAAGGGATAGCACAGAAAGAACATGGACGGTTACAACCTTCACCTATTTTAAAATAAGCAAAGTGTGAGGGAGTCGTTAAAAGACGTTCACCCAATAACTCATACTTATAATCAGCACCCAGACTAGACAAAATATCTTTTAAGTCATTGGTGCCGAAGTAGGCATCTACATTTGTTATTTCAGCCTGAAGTTCAGGCTTGTAACGTTCAGACAGACAACCAGTGACAATCACTTTCGCAACCTTTCCCTGTGCTTTCAACTCACTATACTGTAATATGGTATCAATAGATTCCTGTTTGGCATTATCAATAAAGCCACAGGTATTGATAACAATGATATCATCCTTAGAAACGGAATCAGCTTCGTGCACCACATCGATCATGTTACCCCGTAACTGACCCATTAGTACTTCCGAATCGTATATATTTTTAGAACAACCCAGCGTGATTACATTCACTTTAGGCTTCTTAATTAATCCTCTTTTACTTGCAATCTTTGTTATCATATCGTTCCCTTCTTAGCAAATTATTTGAACAGGCTGTTTACAAATTCTTTCCTGTCAAATAGCTGTAAATCATCAATCCCTTCACCAACACCAATATATTTAACCGGAATTTTAAACTGATCTGAAATTCCAATTACGACACCACCTTTTGCTGTTCCATCTAGTTTCGTCAGTGCCAGTGCATTTACATCAGTAGCCTGAGTAAACTGCTTACATTGTTCAATTGCATTTTGTCCGGTAGAAGCGTCCAAAACCAGCAGAATCTCATGAGGAGCATTAGGCACTACTTTCTGCATCACTGTTTTAATCTTCGTCAGCTCATTCATCAAAGCCACTTTGTTATGCAAACGTCCAGCTGTATCAATAATGACTACATCATCGCCGTTAGCTACTGCAGATTGAAGTGTATCATAAGCCACCGAAGCGGGATCAGATCCCATTGGTTGGGCTACCACACGTACACCAACCCGCTCGCCCCACAATTTCAGCTGATCTACAGCTGCTGCCCTGAACGTATCAGCAGCACCAAGTACCACCTTATTTCCTGAAGCCTTCAGCTGATGAGCCAATTTTCCTATCGTGGTTGTTTTTCCAACCCCATTTACACCCACCACCATAATCACATACGGCTTATAGTTGCCATATTCGAACTTCTCAAAATCATTGCTGTTATTCTCTGCAAGAAGCTGCTGAATCTCATCCTTTAATAGGTTATTTAATTCAGAAGCGCCAAAGAACTTGTCACGTGCAACCCGTTCCTGAATCCGCTCAATGATTTTAAGCGTAGTGGAAACACCTACATCAGAGGTAACTAATATTTCTTCCAGGTTATCGAGCACCTCGTCATCAATAGTAGATTTCCCAATTACTGCTTTTGTCAGTTTGGAGAACAAACCATTTTTAGTCTTTTCCAGGCCTTTATCTAAAGCTTCCTGCTCGATCGGCGTGGTTTCCTTCTTTTTAAAAAAATCGAATAATCCCATGATGATGAAATGTGCTGACTATACAAAAAAAGCCCTCCTGATATAAATCGGGACGGCTCCTTACAGTTTTTAAAGGAATATGATTACTATACTTTTTTAATTTCAGCAAGAGCATCTTTAACGTGGTCGTTATGAGCAATAGCTTCTTTAAAAGTGTAAGCGCCAGTCTTTTCAGATCTAACCATCGTGATTACCTTAGAATATTCTTTGCCTTTTCCTGTTTTAAGGGTTGCAACTACTTTCTTTGCCATCTTTTATATTTTAATCAGGTACAAACCTGGATTATTTAATTTCTTTATGAACAGTTACCTTTCTAAGGAACGGATTAAATTTCTTTAATTCTAAACGTTCAGTAGTGTTCTTCTTGTTTTTTGTGGTGATATAACGAGACATCCCAGGTTCGCCACTAGCTTTATGTTCAGTGCATTCTAAAATCACCTGAACACGGTTACCTTTCTTAGCCATTTTTTTATTTCTTTACTTTATTAAATGAATCCTTGTTTAAGGAATTTACTAATCACGGCGCTGATTCCGTTCTTATTAATAGTTTTGATTGCTGAGGTTGATACCTTCAGCGTAATCCAGCGGCCTTCTTCAGGGATGTAAAATTTCTTTACTTTCAAATTAGGATAAAATCTGCGTTTAGTTTTAGCGTTTGAGTTAGAAACGTTAAAACCTTTCATTGCCATTTTTCCTGTTAAATCACAAATTCTCGACATGACTATGTTGTGTATCTTATTGTAAAATCAGCCTCTTTAAGAGTTTGCAAATATCATAAGAATTAATTTAACAAGCAATATTATTTACCTAAATATTTCAAACTTCTGTAAACCAGTATTTTTATATAGGTTTTATACAGAAGATTACTATTTCACACTTTTTATAGATTTATTTCTATACTGTTCTTTAATATGTCTAATTTAATGCCCACTAAACAAATATAAACTCAAGTATGAATGATTCTAAGATGCTGGTTCCTGTTGAAGGCAAAAGCAAACTATGGAGTGTTATCACCGCGTCTTCTGTGGGGACACTTATCGAATGGTATGACTTTTACATCTTCGGAAGTTTGGCGACTATTCTCTCTACCCAATTTTTCCCACTGGCTAATCCTACAGCCGCATTCCTTTCCACGTTAGCCACTTTTGCTGCCGGATTTATTGTCCGTCCTTTTGGAGCATTAGTTTTTGGCAGACTAGGAGATCTCATCGGCCGTAAATACACTTTCCTGCTTACGCTTGTGCTTATGGGTGGATCAACCTTTGCCATCGGCCTCATTCCCGGCTTTGCTACCATTGGCTATGGCGCGCCCATCCTGGTATTATTTCTACGATTAGTACAGGGTTTAGCATTAGGCGGTGAATACGGTGGCGCGGCTACCTACGTTGCAGAACATGCTCCTGCCAATAAAAGAGGTTTCTACACTAGTTTTATTCAAACCACAGCCACAATGGGTCTGTTCTTATCGCTTGGTGTGATTCTTTTGACCAGACATGTCGTTGGGGTCGATTCTTTTAACAGCTGGGGCTGGCGAATCCCATTTCTCCTCTCTTCCTTGCTGGTCATCGTTTCCATTGTGATCCGGATGAAAATGCACGAATCGCCTTTGTTTGCTAAAATTAAGGCCGAAGGGAAGACCGTTAAAAACCCTTTAAAAGAGTCATTCGGACGGAAAGAAAATCTAAAAATGGTTCTTCTTGCTTTATTTGGAGCAACAGCAGGACAGGGTGTTATCTGGTATACCGGTCAGTTTTACGCTCTTTCATTCATTCAGAAAACCATGAATATTGAATTCGTACAATCCAACTATGTGATCGCTATAGGGTTGCTCGTTGCCACACCATTTTTTGTTGTATTCGGAGGGTGGTCTGATACGATTGGCAGGCGAAATATTATGATGGCAGGCATGTTATGCGGTATCCTTTTTTATAGACCCATATACAAACAAATGTATGCCTTGTCTGACCTGAGTGTAAAAACCGAAATGCCTGCTCAATTGCAAATTAAAAATGAAATAAGTAAAACAGAGAGCGGTGAAAATAAAGTAACCCGAACGACGGAAACGCATTATACCGATGGAACAGTCAGTCGTAAAATATCTTCCCAATTGCCTGAACAACAAGCAGTAATAAAATCAGAAGTTGATCTTTCTACCCGATCTTTCTGGATGTTGGTGGGCCTGGTATTTGTGCAGGTTTTATTTGTAACCATGGTATACGGCCCTATCGCCGCTTTCCTAGTTGAGCTATTTCCAACAAATATTCGTTATACCTCTATGTCATTGCCCTACCATATCGGAAATGGGGTTTTCGGGGGACTTACCCCATTCATTGCCATAAGTCTGACCTCCCTTCCAGGAGCTACACCCTTTGATGGTCTTTGGTACCCGATTGGCGTTGCCACCATCTGTTTAATTATCGGAATGGTCTATATTAACAAAAGTACTTACAATACAGCAAACGATTAAAATGAACTCACTAAGAAAATACCTTGGCATTATATGGCTTTTAGCAGGGATTTTACTGGCTGTATTTCTCTTTTACAAGGGCATAACCGTTCTTGGATCAACTGTGGTCCATCCCGAAGATTACGTGTTCTGGTTAGTTATTATAACCATTTTTATTCCCATTATAATTGGGTTTATTTTATTTGGATATTACGCTTTTAAGGGCGAATATAGTAAGGAGATTGACTCCGTTTAATTTTAATATACATTAATACCGCATTGAAATGAGATCATTAAAAGTTTCTTCTTTTGAAAATTATACCGAAGTATACAATTATAGTGTTTCCCATCCTGAAAAGTTCTGGTCCGAAATAGCCGAGAATTTCCAATGGAGAAAAAAATGGAATAACGTCGTCAAATGGAACTTCAGAGACCCGGAAATAAAATGGTATGAAGGAGCAAAACTAAATATTACTGAAAACTGTCTGGATCGGCATCTCGCATTAAACGGAGATAAACCGGCAATTATCTGGGAGCCCAATGATCCCGATGAAGCACATCGCATATTGACTTACAAGCAGTTGTATGATAAAGTTTGTCAGTTTGCACATGTGTTGAAAAATAATGGAGTAAAAAAAGGTGACCGTGTCTGTATCTATTTGCCTATGGTTCCAGAGCTGGCTATTGCTGTACTGGCATGCGCCCGTATCGGTGCTATCCACTCCGTCATCTTTGGTGGTTTTTCTGCTCAATCCATCGCCGACAGGATAAATGATGCAGATTGTTCTTTAGTAATCACTGCCGATGGAGGATTCCGCGGTCCCAAAGACATTTCTTTAAAAGAAGTCATTGATGATGCCCTTGTACAATGCAAGAGCGTAACCAAAGTAGTTGTTTTAACCCGCAGCCGCACACCCGTATCCATGATTAAAGGCAGGGACGTATGGTGGGAAGATGAAATTAAAAAGGTAGAAACCATGGGTAAACATGATTTCCCGGCCGAAGAAATGGATGCCGAGGACGTGTTATTTATCCTCTATACTTCTGGTTCTACCGGAAAACCAAAAGGCATCGTACATACCTGTGGAGGATACATGGTTTATGCTGGATATACCTTTGCCAATGTCTTTCAGTACCAGCCCGAAGAAATATATTTCTGTACGGCAGATATTGGCTGGATCACCGGACATACTTACATTGTTTACGGACCCTTAAGTCAGGGTGCCACATCCCTGCTCTTTGAAGGAATCCCAACATGGCCGGGTCCCGACCGTTTATGGGATATTGTGGATGAATATAAAGTAAATATTTTATATACAGCGCCTACCGCTCTTCGGTCATTAATGAGTTTTGGTAACGATGTTTTAAACGGGAAAGATCTCAGCTCGATTACTAAATTAGGTTCCGTAGGAGAGCCAATCAACGAGGAGGCATGGCATTGGTTTGATGAAAAGATAGGGAAAGGGAAAGCCCCTATTGTAGATACCTGGTGGCAAACCGAAACCGGAGGGATTATGATCAGTCCAATTGCCGGAGTTACACCCACAAAACCGGGTTATGCCACTTTACCTCTTCCCGGAATTCAACCCTGCCTGGTAGATGAAAGCGGAGCGATCATTAAGGGAAATGGAGTTAACGGAAATCTATGTATCAAATACCCTTGGCCTGGTATGTTGCGCACCACTTATGGCGACCATGAACGATGCCGTCAAACTTATTTCTCCGCATATAAAGACTTGTACTTTACAGGAGATGGATGTATGAGGGACGAGGATGGTTATTATAAAATTACCGGACGTGTTGATGATGTATTGAATGTATCCGGACACCGGATCGGTACAGCAGAAGTAGAGAACGCGATAAATATGCATGCCGATGTTGTAGAAAGTGCCGTTGTTGGTTATCCTCATGCTATCAAGGGTCAGGGAATCTACTCCTACGTTATTTTAGGCTCTTCTACGCACAACGACAAGGAGCTCGTGAAGAAAGATATCTTAAAGACCGTTACCCGCTTGATAGGCGCTATAGCCAAGCCGGATAAAATTCAATTTGTGACAGGTCTTCCTAAAACACGTTCAGGTAAAATTATGAGAAGAATCCTTCGAAAGATTGCAGAAGGGGAGACGGGTAATCTTGGAGATACCAGTACGCTGCTGGATCCAGATATAATAGAAGACATAAAAAATGGTGCTTTTTAAATATTTTGAACAATTTTTTTGCTTCCTTGTTATTCTACTGATATCTAATTAAAAGCATAATATAATGGACAAGCTAGAATTAAAAGGCAAGTGGAATGAAATTAAAGGTAAAGTAAAACAAGCATATGGCGATCTTTCTGATGATGATTTGACGTATCAGGAAGGACAAGAGGATGAGTTATACGGACGCCTTCAATCTAAGACAGGTAAAACACGCGACGAAGTTGTTACTTGGTTAAAAGGGTTATAAAAAATTAGAGACTGCCTCATCAGGCAGTCTCTTTAATAGAATATTTTTTTAAACTAATCCCTAAATATGTTTGCGCTACTAAAATCTTACTGATTATAATTTAATTTCAGTAGGCATTAACCTGATAATGTTCGTTGAATCAGAGGCAAAATAAGTATTCATAGACACTCTGCCATCTTCAGTAGCCATAGCCATATTGCCATTCATCTCAATTAAATCTCCCACCTTTAGCTTCGATACATCAGTCTTTATCTTTGATTCAGTTGTTGGAATCTCTATGGCAAACTTAACACCGTAAATACTGGAGTCGCCAGGAATAGTACTTTTTAAGTTAACCTGATCCCCTATAATATTTTCTACTTTAAAGTTCCAGTCTTTAAACGTTAAGGCATTATCGCGGACATATTTATTCAGATTAGTAATAACCCTGTCCTTCAGAATTTGGTTTTGGAAAATATTAACCGTATCCTGTGTTTGCTTTAATCGTACTAAAAAACTATTTTGAGATTTACTGGTCTTTTTTTCACAGGCCATGAGCAGAAAGAGACCCGAAAGGCCAAATAGTATTATTCTTTTCATTATAATCTGGTTTATGTTGACAAATCAACTGAAAAGAATTCTGATTATCAAGCGTTTAAACACGCAATGCAAGCCATTTTACCAGAGTTTGAAGGTATATAAAGTTAAAAAGTGACTTGTTGATCAAACAGGGAGGCTTATCCAATCAAATATTTTTTTAAAATAAAATCAAATATTATTTCTTAAGGCGGTATAACTATTGAAATGAACACCGAGCAGGGAAAAATTGCAGGTTTGCTTCATGTTAAAGATCAGAAAAAACTTCTTCAAAAACGATTGAACGTATTCAAATAAGAAACCTCAAAACCTAAATTTTGAAGCTAATATCAATCAAATATTCACTCCGCATCTTCAATTTACTCGACTTTTTACAAAAGTAGAAGACTCTATTATGAAAATCTACTAATCAATTTTTAATGGCGGTCCAACTACCAGCATTTCATTAGTCGCAAATATTTTTGCAACCTCTTCAATACTTGGATCATGATCAAGAGTGGACATCGTTAGGAAAAAGTTTTCCATTTTTCCTGCAGGCTGAAATGTTACTATCAATTTTCCTTTTTCAGATACTTGTGTCCATGCATGAGAAACTTTCCGAGGTAAAAATATACTGTCGCCAATAGTTAAATCGAACAATTCTTCCCCAACCTTAAAATGATAAGAACCGTCCATAACGTAAAATATTTCGTCCTGCAAAGGATGAATATGTAAAGGCGTTCCTCTGCTTGGAGAAAGCGAAGTCTGTTCAAATATGGCCAAATCTCCATTTGTATCATTGCCGGATATTTTCACATCCAATACATTGGAGTTCACCCCTTTCAACTTGATATGACCATGTATCCTTCCCTCTCCGGAATTAACTTTAAATCCCTTATCTTTTCTTTGAAAAGTATTTTGTGTTTGCGAATAAGAAAGGAACGGTACAGATGCGAATGCTAAAATTGAAGCAATAAATTTGTTTCTCTTCATATGGTCGAATTTAAAGAGTGCTATATAAATTTCATACGATGATCATCGCCTCTTGTGAAGGAGATTTATTATTATTCAAAAATTAACAATTTTATTTTAATGTCCAAAATTGATCATACGAAAAAAACAATACAAACTATTGAAGCTAACAAAAGAGCCTATAAAAAACAAGTCCAAGTGATTCAACACCCGGGCTTGTTTCAATACAATTTTAATTTAATTATTCTTTATTTTTTGAAATACCAATGCGGTACAATGCAATACCCATAATCACAAAGAAGATAAATCCCATCAGCTGATAACCCCCTTCACCCAGGCTTCCTACCAAAGAAGGCTCAATGTTCAGTTTACCAACAGGTACGGAAGTAGTTTCAAAAGCCATAAAGAAGGCATATATAACGCCCATTAACGCTCCTCCAGCAACTAATCCAGTTGAAAATAAACTTCCTTTTCCAAGCTCATCATCTTCAACAACGCCCTTCTTCTTGTTCTTCATATCCACGATTCCTTTAATCGCACCACCTGCAAAAATTGGCAACGTAGTCGATAAAGGTAAATAGGCACCAACAGCGAAAGAAAGTGATTTTACTCCACAAAGCTCCATGGTAATCGACAGAAAAACACCAACCAATACAAATTGCCAATCCAGATTAAAGGACAATAATCCCTTAATCAAAGTGGCCATTAAAGTTCCCTGAGGTGCAGGATATGCATCTGTACCAATCGCATGCATAATTCCCTGAGCCTGCATGGCTGCAGTTGGACGATCCAAAATAGATAAGGTAAGTCCAATTACTACTGCAGATACAATCGCCCCAATAAACAGCGCAAGCTGCTGATAACGCGGAGTAGCACCCACAATATAACCCGTTTTTAAATCCTGAGATGTACCTCCTGCATTTGCAGCAGCAATGCAGATCATACTACCCACTACCAAGGCCATAGGTTCAAATAACTTGCCTGTCCAGCCTACACTGATAAAAACCAGACAAGTGGCCATCAACGTAGCAATGGTCATCCCTGAGATAGGATTTGAACTCGAACCGATCAAACCAACAATCCTGCTGGAAACCGTAACAAAGAAAAAACCAAAGACGATAACCAGGACACCGATAATAAATTTATTAAAGAAGGTATCACCAGGCACCTGAGGTAAAATCATCATCAGGGCAACTAATGCCAAACTTCCAAATATGACAACTTTAAAAGAAAGATCATCTTCGGTTCTTTTAACAACGGCCACATCTCCGCCGGCTTTAATCGAACCCAAACTCGATTTAAAAGAAGATATAATGGTTGGAATCGTTTTTATCAAGGTAATAAACCCTCCGGCTGCAACCGCACCAGCACCAATCTGTCGGATGTAAGCCCGGTAAAGCGCCCCTGCATAATCAGCGAACGTCTTCGTAATCGGATCCCATGACCCCGCACCACCAGGAGTGGCCAGATCTTTTAAGTAACCCAATTTAATCAGCTGAAGTGCTGTAGTTTCCTGGGGAACCAATGTAGCCAGCAAGGGAATTAAACCCAACCATGCCAAAACACCACCCGCAACCAGTACGCCAGCAATTTTTGGACCTATGATATAACCAACCCCCATATATTCCGGGGTGATTTCCCCATTCACCGTAGCGGAAGGGAAATAACGGTTACTTTGTTCCGTAACCCATGCCGGACTCTCTGCAATCACGTGAAACACCTTCTGCAAAATCGCATAAGCAAAAGCAAATCCCAATCCCTGGTAAGCGGTCTTAGCAAAATCGCCACCCTTTTCTCCGGCAATCAATACCGAAGCACAAGCCGTTCCTTCCGGGTAAGGCAAAGTACCATGTTCATCTACAATCAATGATTTGCGCAGTGGGATCATCATCAATGTTCCCAGAATTCCACCTAAAGCAGCCAGGATAAAAATAGGCCAGTACGAAAAGAAACCCTCTCCGTTACTGCCTGCAGATAGAAATAGAAATCCAGGAAGGGTAAACACAACCCCTGCGGCAATAGACTCACCCGCAGAACCGGTAGTCTGAATAATATTATTTTCCAGTATGGTCGTCTTAAAAAACTTCCTTCCTATCGAAATGGCAAGAACAGCAATTGGAATAGAAGCAGACACCGTAAGTCCTGCTTTCAGCGCCAGATATACAGTTGCCGCTCCGAAGATGACACCAAATATGGCACCCAGAAGGATAGACTTGACTGTAAATTCCGCCACCCGCTCGCCGGCAGCAATATAAGGCTTGAACTCTTTCTCTGGTTTAATCTCTGACATGGTTTATATATTACTGAAATGACTTTGCCACAAAAGTATTATGATTAATCGCAAAAAAGAGAAAAAAACTTCTTTTAATCGTGATAATTTGATTCCAGGACCCAAATCAGATAAAAAGGAATTGTAGTTTTGCCCAATGGAAAAAAATAAGGCTGTTTTTCTGGACCGCGATGGTGTTTTAAATCAGGAAATGGGAGATTACGTATGCAAGATGGAAGACTTTCATATTTTGGAACATAACTTTGAACCCCTGAAAGCACTGCAAGATCGTGGATATCTTTTGATTATCATTACGAATCAGGGCGGAACTGCTAAAGGATGGTATACTGAAGAAACGTTAGCTGAAATGCATGACGCTTTACGAGCCGCCTACACGAAACATGGAATTCATATCAGTGAAGTCTATTATTGCCGGCATCACCCGGATTATAACGGCAGATGTCTTTGTCGCAAACCCAACTCACTCATGCTTGAAAAAGGAGTAGCACGTTTTAATATTGACGCCTCCAAATCCTATTTCATTGGCGATCGCGAACGCGATATCGAAGCAGGAGAAGGAGCAGGTCTTACCGGAATACTCATTGATTCCAATCAACCAATCGGGGAGGTACTTCACCTGATCGCTTAAAACAAAACAAGCCGTCTCCTACAAAGAGACAGCTTGTTTTACTCTAAAACTCTAAACATGTTTAATTATACTTGCGCCGGTTCGTTCTTTTCTAAAAGCTCTTTGTTTAGGAACACAAATTTCTGATCAAATACATCCAGTAAAATGTGACTGTCTTTATCAATTTTACCCGATAGGATATCCTTTGAAAGCTCATTTAAAATTCGTTTTTGAATTACCCTTTTCAACGGACGTGCTCCAAACTGAGGATCATATCCCAATTGTGAAAGCCAATCCAGCGCTTCATCAGAAGCCTCTATCGTAACCCCCATCTCAGCCAGGGTATCCTGTACATGTCTAAATTGCAGGGTAACAATATCTCTCAGTTCCTTCCGGTTTAGCGGAGTAAACATGATCAACTCATCAATCCTATTTAAAAACTCAGGACGAATAGTCTGTTTCAGCAATTCAAACAATTGGTTTTTCGTTTTTGCCACAATCTCATCCCGGTTACTATCAATCAGCAAGCTAAAGTTTTCCTGGATCAAGTGCGAACCGATATTGGAAGTCATGATGATAATCGTGTTTTTGAAATTTACCACCCGGCCTTTATTATCCGTTAAACGACCATCGTCCAACACTTGCAACAAGATGTTAAACACATCCGGATGGGCTTTTTCAATCTCATCCAGCAAAACCACACTGTAAGGCTTCCTTCTCACTGCCTCAGTAAGCTGTCCCCCTTCCTCATAGCCCACATATCCCGGAGGCGCCCCAATCATACGGGAAACCGCATGACGTTCCTGGTACTCACTCATATCGATTCTGACCATGGATGATTCATCATTAAACAGGTACTCAGCTAAAGCCTTAGCCAGTTCAGTTTTACCCACACCCGTAGTTCCAAGGAAAATAAAGGATCCAATAGGCCTGTTTTTATCCTGTAAACCCGCACGGGAACGACGTATCGCATCCGAAATAGCCTCTATCGCTTCATCCTGTCCAGCCACCCGCTTATGCAGTTCCTCTTCCAGATGAAGCAGTTTAACCCGCTCGCTTTGCACCATTTTAGTAATCGGGATGCCAGTCCAGCGCGATACCACACCCGCGATATCATCAGCCGTAACTTCCTCTTTCAGCATCCTGCTATCCACCTGTTTCTCAGCAAGCTCAGCCTTTAACACTTCAATTTTATCCTGAGCTTCTTTAATCTTTCCATAACGGATCTCCGCAACACGGCCATAATCACCAGCACGTTCTGCCTGTTCCGCTTCGAGCTTATAATTTTCAATCTGCTCTACCAGGTTGTTGGCTCCATCAACCAGGTCTTTTTCGCCCTGCCAGCTAGCTCTTAACGAATCGCGTTCAGCAGAAAGGTTTGCAATCTCTTCACTCAGTTCCTGCACCTTCTTGGTATCATTCTCCCTTTTAATCGCTTCCCGTTCAATCTCCAGCTGCATAATCCGGCGTTCAATCTCATCCACAGCTTCCGGCACAGAATCCATTTCCAGTCGCAATTTAGAAGCCGCTTCATCCATCAGGTCAATGGCCTTATCCGGTAGAAAACGATCCGAGATATACCGTTGTGAAAGTTCAACAGCCGCAATAATAGCCTCATCTCTGATCCGCACCTTATGATGCGATTCATAACGCTCCTTCAATCCCCTTAAAATAGATATAGCATCCGCGGTATCCGGTTCATCCACCATCACCTTTTGGAAACGGCGTTCCAGCGCTTTATCCTTTTCAATATATTTCTGGTACTCGTTTAGGGTAGTTGCTCCAATTGCACGAAGTTCCCCACGAGCCAATGCCGGTTTCAAAATATTTGCTGCATCCATGGCACCCTCTCCACCTCCGGCACCTACCAGGGTATGGATCTCATCAATAAATAAGATGATCTCTCCGTCACTTTGGGTTACTTCCTTAATCACGGCTTTAAGTCGTTCTTCAAACTCCCCTTTATATTTTGCTCCTGCTACCAGGGACCCCATATCCAGGGAATAAACAGTTTTAGATTTCAAACTTTCTGGCGCATCACCTTTTATAATCCGGAAGGCAATTCCTTCAGCAATAGCAGTTTTACCCACACCGGGTTCCCCAATTAGAATGGGGTTGTTTTTAGTACGACGAGAAAGAATCTGAATTACCCTTCTGATCTCGTCATCACGACCTATAACTGGATCCAGTTTACCCGATTCGGCATATTCATTCAAATTACGCGCATATTTATTCAGCGCATTAAAAGTTGCTTCCGCATTTTGGTCAGTTACTTTATTGTTGCCCCTTAAGTCGACAATCGCTTTTTTAAGATCTTTTTCCGTAACGCCGGCATCTTTCAGCATAGAACTCACCTTACCGGAGTTAGCTAAAAGTCCTAACAGAATATGTTCAACAGATATAAATTCATCTTTGAACTCTTTAAGATAACCTTGTGCCTTTTGTAAAGTGTTGTTGGTGTCCGCAGAAAGGTAAACATTACTTCCAGTGACTTTAGGATAACTTTGTATTTCCGCGTCCAGTACAGTATTCAGACGGTTGACATTCACGTTGAGTTTCTTCAGCAGGAAATTAACAACGTTTTCATCAACTAAGAGCAAACCCTTTAACAGGTGCGCATTTTCAATCGCCTGCTGCTGATTTCCAGTAGCTATTTCAGAAGCTTTTTGCACGGCTTCCTGGGCTTTAATTGTATAGTTGTTAAAATTCATTATTGTTGTTGTTTTGTATTCATTAAGGACAAAACAGCTGCCAATGTGAAATAGTTACGTCCAATATGAAATATTGTCTGTTAAATTTAAATTGAAATGACTAAAAGTCTATTTTTTAACAAGTTAAAGGGATGGTATATGCTTATTTGGCTTAATAAGAATAGGAGATCCTTATAATGAATTGGTTAGCTCGTTAAAATTAAGAAGAGTAGGAATGTAATTAAATCAATACCTTTTTGAGCTCAGTTACCTGAAAATCAGTAAGCTTTTTTAATGGGCCACTTGCCATCATTTTCATCATCATATTCAACTCAGCAGATACAGTAAGTATAGCTTCAGTACTATCCTTGTCAAGGCTGGTTACTACCCAGCGCATTTCTAAATTGAAGGGAACTTCACTAGCCGGAATAATGATGACACTAATATTGGGAATCCGGTTAGAGATCTTCAACGAAAGCCGGGACATGTTTTTGATTGCAAAACTAGCATCATTCGTCGTAGATACCCATTCGGAAATAGAATCAGGCATCAGTTGCTGATGATTATTGAAATCTTTAAGAAAAGCAAAAACATCCGCTACAGGTTTGTTGATGCTTGTTTTACTTTCAAAAACTGTCATTTTCGTCTTTTACAATGATTCAGAAATAGAGCCACTCCAATCATTTGGATTGGTCTTCCACTTTCTTAAAAGTTCAACATCTTCCTTGCTGATATAGGTATGTTCAGATGCATATTCAATCAGCGCATTATAATTAGATAAAGTAGAGAATTTACATTTAGCGTTTTTAAAGTTTTCTGTTGCTTCAGTTAAACCGTAACTAAAGATGGCAACCATGCCAGCCACATCACATCCCGCAGCGCGTAACGCTTCCACTGCATGTAAACTGCTTTTACCTGTAGAAATCAGATCTTCCACGACAACTACACGTTGTCCTTCATGTATTTCACCTTCTATTAAACTTCCGGTTCCGTGTTCCTTAGCAGCTGATCGTACATAGGCAAAAGGTAATCCTAATTCCTGGGCAACTAATACACCCTGAGGAATCCCTGCGGTTGCAACACCACAAACTACACCTACAGATCCGTATTCTTCCTGAATTAATGCAGCCAGGTTCTGTCTGATATAAGTTCTAATGGACGGATATGAAAGCGTGATGCGATTGTCACAATATATAGGCGATTTTAACCCTGACGCCCATGTAAAGGGTTTGGTAGGTTGTAATTTAATAGCTTTTATTTGTAACAAAAATTCAGCAACTTTCTGCTCAATCTCACTTTTGTTGATCATGGTATAAAGGTATAGAATTTAAATTAAAGGGGTTTGTTGTTATTTCTGATGGGTTCACAGAAACTTTCATATGAAAAAACGATTTAAATAAGGAATTATCAGAATTACTTTCTTTAGCCTTTCTTTTTGGTTTATTATTTAAATCCACCACCATATACTTAGGTGTCAAAAGTATGAAAGCAAATCGAAATTGAACAAACAAAGACGTATTTATTTTTAAAATCATGGGTTTCATAAATATAAAGGGATGGATTGAAAATAATAGCGATATTAACGTGATACTACTCTCCAGTGATCGTATAAATACGAAATCTATGCGTAATTATAGTAGTGATTTTTCAATTTTAATAAAGATCTAGCTAGTGCATAATCATTTGTTAATTATTATTTTAGCGTACCAATTATCATATGGATACAAAACAATTTATACCAAGCCTTTCGGCCCTTGCACATCTTCGTTTGGTGTTCTCCTTTTTTTTGTTTCCAGTATTTTTATTTGCTTTAAGTCAGACTCCAGTTGTAAACATGAGTCAAGCGTTTCTTATATTTTTTATTTGGCACTTTCTTGCTTTCCCTGCAAGCAATGGGTATAATAGCTATTTTGACAAGGATGAGAAGAGCATAGCACTGTTAGAAAAGCCACCAGAAGTAGATCTCAGCCTTTATTATTTTTCTTTACTGCTCGAGATCGCAGCCTTTGTATTGTCATTTTTTATCAGCTGGTGGTTTGCAATTGCTGTTCTTATTTATGGAATGATTTCAAAAATGTACAGCCATCCCTCTATTCGGTTAAAGAAGTATCCGTTTATAAGTTTTTTAGTGGTTTTCTTTTTTCAGGGAATATTTTTTTATTGGAGCACCTATTTCGCACTTGTAGATATTGATCCTTTTACCGGCTCGCTGGGCCATCAGATCATTGCAGGAGCTATCTGTTCCTGCCTGATCGGGGCATCTTATCCGCTTACCCAGATTTATCAGCATGAGGAAGACCGTAAGCGGGGAGACCATACATTGAGCTTACTTTTGGGCTATAAAGGCTCATTCCTCTTTTCCGGAGGATTGTTTATTGCTGGTCTCATCCTAACTTTCTTTTATTGGAAATCCAGCGGCTCTTTAACTAATTTCTATCTCTTTTTAATCTGCATTGCGCCAATCTTCATCTTTTTCACCTGGTGGTTTTACAAAACCGTTCAAAATACAATTTACGCCAGTTTTAAAAACGCAATGCGAATGGTCTTTATCAGTTCGATATGTATGGTGATCTATTTTGGAATGTTAGTATGGATGCGGTGAGTTCTTCAACAATTAATCAAATAAATAAATAAATAAATAAATATTTTTAATTTAATTAATATAATGTTTAATATTGTTTATTAATTATTTAATAATGTTAAACATTGAAAGAAAATTGCCTGATTTATGTCCAAGTTGCTCTGCCCCTTTACAGGTAACTAGTTTAGGATGTAGTACCTGCGAAACTACAGTTTCAGGGAAGTTTCCTCTTCCGATATTAGCACGCTTAGCTCCAGATGAGCAGAAGTTCATTTTAGACTTTGTGAAAAGCAGTGGTAGCCTCAAACTAATGGCTCAGCAACTTGGCTTAAGCTATCCAACCGTAAGAAACCTATTAGACGATATCATTGTAAAACTTCAGGAAAACGAAAAATCAAAACTATGAAAATAGGACTATTCAATCCCTTTACCTATATAGCTGGCCTGAAAGCGCTAGTTATTGGTTTTATTTTCATGGCCATTACACTTGTTGCATCATTTTATAGCAGTACTCACTTTGACGGTGCAATTGATGCGCATATTGGGTTACAAGCACCTTTATCTATGTTCGCTCTCGAACAATTAATAGCCTGGGGATGTGTAGTGCTCATCTTTTTTATTGCAGGGTTAATTCTTTCTAAATCAAAATTCCGGTTTATTGATATTGCAGGAACCGTAGCTTTATCACGTGCGCCCATGCTACTGGTAGCAATTATAGGCTTTATTCCCTTGCTTCATAATATACAGCCAGGGCATATCAGTAATGCAGTTATCGCTGTCGGTATCATTGTGCTTCTTCCGGTAATATGGATGATCGCCTTACTGTTTAACGGGTTTATAATATCCGTAAATGTTAAAGGAACCAAAGCCATTATTGGATTTATCATAGCACTCATACTTGCCGAAATACTATCTGTTAGCTTAAATCATTTGATCCAATCATTCTTCTTCTTCAAATAATTGCCTTATGAAACCTATTTTACTAACCACTTGCCTCTTTTTTATTCTGATAAACGGTTATTCGCAAGAAACTCAGACTACTAAGAATTTAGCAGCAAAATTTGTTAGCTATTACAATGCTGATCAGGCAGATAGTCTTTATTCACTTTGCTCAGACGAAGTAAAGAAGAGCTTGCCTGCAAGTAACGTTCCCACACTAATAACCCAGTTAAAAAATCAATTAGGAAAATTGCTGATCAGTGAATTTACTAGTGCAGACAAGGGGATTACAACCTATATCTGTCCGTTTGGAAAATCAGGCCCCGTATTGTATTTACATTTCAACCAGAAAAACAAAGTAGCCGGTTTTTATGTGAATGCTGTTACACCCTAAACTACTTCCTGAATCAACTCAGTAAAATAAAGAGATTAAATAACCTTTAAAAAGGTATTCGAAATTTATCAAAGCCATGAAATTAGTCGGTTTTAAACAAAATCAATTTGACCTAAAGAACAAGAATCATTGGTACCTGTTACTAACGGTTCTAACGGTTATTGCGGTCTTTATCTTTTATTCCAACCAGGATGCGACAATAGAAATAAAAAACAAAAGCATAAATATTCATGGCATGTATGGAATAGAAATTCCTTTCACAAGTATAGAAAGTATTGACTCCATTCAATCAATGCCACATATAGGATTCAAAAGCAACGGATATTCGTTTGGATCTGTGAATAAGGGATACTTTCATGTTACCGATATGGGCAATGCGCTATTGTTTGTAACAACAAATAGCAGTCCCATCATTAAAATAAGAATGAGGACAGGTAACTTTGTTTTTATTAACTATAGTAATCGAGATGAAACGGTTCGCTTGTACAAAACAATAGCTCATCAATTTATACAATAAAGAGATTTTTCAACCAGATTTAATTAGGTATTCATGACCCATATGATTGAGAAGTTGAAAAAGCCATAGGAACCCATACATAACCGTTATCTTTTTTAACTATAACCTTAATCCGGGCCAAGGCAGGTGACATGACCTATTACCAAGACTTTGAGAGAATTGGAGGAGGAGGAATTATTCAACAGAAGAGTTTACCATGAGGTGCCGCTTAAGGAATAACCTTTTTAACCCTTAACTCATCAAATAATTGATAAAACATCTGTTCGGTGTCTATGAATTCATGAAAGCCTAAGCGCCTGGCTTTCGTCCCATCGCCAAAAAAATCATAATCCCACGAAAATACAGCATCACCGAAAGCCCAGGCTGATACATCATTATAAGCAGCGTTGGCAAGCTCGTGCTTCTTCTGAATTTTGTCCCACAAAGGTTCCTTGTCCTGCATCACAGTTTGCAGTGACATGTGCAATGGCGCTGCCACTTCCAATTTAAAATAGGCTGCAATTTTGGGCCACAACTCTTCCCAACGGAAAAGGTCACCATTGGTAATGTTGAATGCCTGGTTGGCACACTGCTCGTTCGTCGCGGCCCAGACGGTTGCTTTCGCAAGTAAACCTGCGTCTGTCATTTCCATGAGCTTCTTGTAGGCACCTGGTTTTCCTGGAAATCGGAGTGGTAGACCTAGTTCTTTCGATATAGAAGCATAAACGGCGATAGCTAAAACCAGGTTCATCGGATTACCCAATGCTGTACCTCCGACAACAGATGGCCGGATAGCTGACCAGGTCCAGTTTTTACCCTGCTGGTTCTTTTCTAAGAATTCTTGCTGATCCACATTAAATTCAGGAGGCATATGTCCCGCATCACTCTCTTTAGCAGGAGTTTTAAAAGGACCAAGATGTGCACCATAAACTTTGTAGCCCTGCATCAGACTGATATGACGGAGATCATGGGCAATAGGTTCAACCGCATCTACTACATTTACCAGCATGGCCAGGTTTGGTGGCACTAGTTCGGCCCATGTCGGGCGGTCTTGGAAAGCAGTATAAAAGATGTAGTTTACATCAGTCAGGTTGCTGAGCTGCTGGCGGCAACTTTCGGGGTCGAGGAGGTCAACCGCAATATACCGGAGTTTGCCGCTATCTGAACCTCCACGCCTGGAAAGACCAAGAATATCCCAGTCGCCGAGTTCCAATAAATAGTTAATCAGGTTCGTGCCAATTACCCCGTTTGCGCCAACCACTAATGCTAGTTTTTTCATGATACTGTGTATTGTTTGTCTTAATTGATGTACAAAGTTGATGCTTATATTGTCGGATTCATTTGTAAAACTCTGTCAGTATTTTGTATATTTCCATTATGGAACGCTACCGTCAGTTGAAACCATTAGTCATTTCGGATTTCGAGAGCGAAAAATGGGAGCATCCTGTGCATAAACACAATCACTATGAACTCATTTTTATTAAAAAAGGGACAGGTAACCACTACATCAATGAGTTAGCGATACCCTACCGCGAGGGGGATGTCTTTTTATTAGGCCCGGAAGAAGAACATTACTTTGACATCCACTCGTCCACCCGCTTTATCTATATCAAGTTTACAGACTCATATCTATATCAGGAAAATACAAGTGCTTATGGGAGTGTGCGTCATTTGGAATATTTGATAAAAAGCAGAGAGACACATTTATCAGGCTTTAGCCTGACTGAGCCTGAACGTGAAACTGTAGCTCAAATAGTTAACGTTATTATTTCTTTGAAAGGGGATAAGCTTCAAAACGAAAATCTGATCTGGCTCCAAATGCTTTCGATCGCAACCATTCTGCAAAGAAACATGCCGGAGCTTAAAATTTCGATGAGCCATAAAAAGGACATTCAGGCGCTCTTTTGTTATCTGCATAAGTATATTTATCAACCTGAAATGCTTAGAGCAATGGTGTTGGCTGAACATTTCAATACGACGGCCGATTACATTGGACCTTATTTTAAAAGGAATACCGGAATAACGCTTCGTGACTACATGCGCGACTATCGAAATAGTTTGATAACAGCACGCATGAAGAGTGGCAACTATGGTCTGAAACAGATTGCAGCAGAGTTTGGCTTGACGGACGAAAGCCATGTCAGCAGGATCTTAAAACAGGTAAGTACTGAAGAAAACACAACTATTGAACATTAGGTTGCTATTTGATGGAAGCTAAGCGGCCTTCTGAAAATTCGGTCTATTCATTTCTGCCAAACGTCTGTTTTTTCTTAAATGATACCCGTCCTTTTATCGGTTTATCCGTTATTGGCTTTTGTGAAGATGTTATAAGGCGGTTTTCAGCGGTCATCATACCCGTTAAAATGGCCCGTTTGTTGATCATATTATCAATCTTAAGCATCAGGAGATTACCTTTGTAGAACATCTCTTTGATTTTTTCTTCCCTGTCCGGATAATTGGATGGTTTCATATCAACCTCTTTTATAGGGTAGTCAGAAGGCTTTTCGGATTGAAAAATGCCGATAATGGCGCAGGGACTGAACTCTTTGCTGTTTAGCAAGATGTCTTCATTCGTTTGGTTGATCGTAGAATATAGCATCAGTGACATGCTTACCAATGCCAAACAGTCCTCAGGAACTTTCTCTGTAAAAGTGATCACTTGACCTTTAATAGTTTGATACCCTTCCAGATCTAAATCCTGAAAGCCGAGGTTTTCATAATACTCCTCCCTGAAGTTAAAAGCAACCAGCATGAGCCTGATTCGGTGTTTCATATAAGCTCCACTTGCATTCTTCGGCCTTTTGATGTTGGTTTGAGTGTTTAAGGAACCAAGCGTAACACTTGCCTTTCCTTCTGCGCTTTTACTTACAGAGTGGCTCATTTGCAGCACTTCTTGCAGTTTACTATTTGCATTGAAGTCCATTCCGTTCACAAAAGAAAGATCACCATCATGAAGATCCCTCTTCCCCTTCTCCCCACTCGCACTATTTAGTATCGACAGATAAACCAATTGCGTACTTCTGTAGGCTGCCGTTCCATCTTTAAAAAAGTAAGCCGGTTCAAATGCAGTCCTTATAATTGCTGCCGAAGAACTTGAAAGTCCAAACTCGGTAGCGCTCCTAATCGTTTTTTCGGTTTGCTTAAATGCCTTTGCCTTGCCCTGGATGATATTCTTTCCCCGGTACTCACGGTAGATTACCGAACCTGCGGTTCCGTGTACCATTCCTTTGTTATCTATAGTCGCCATATTGCTGTATTATTTGTATAAAGTAATCGCTAAAAATTCTTAAGAGCGAAAAAACTGCTAAATCTTCTCAAATCTTCCCAAAGACAGCATGAATTTCCTATAAAGTGCACTGTCTATCTGTTCTGTATCAAAGACGAAAAAGCTATTGGTTAATGGGGGAATTCTCTAAAAGGTAATTTGCCTGATCTTTAAATCTTCCAAAGCAATCCATTCGAGGTTATTTTTTTTATTTTTAATAGCATGGTCGTTCTCTTTAACTAAAAACATAAATCAAAATAGGGCAGCCTAATAGATAGAATAACTGTAATTCAAAGCAAAAACAAATTAATAATTACGCAGTATAAGTCCGACTTAAAGTAGTCCAAATTGGACTTATATTAGAATCATATTGCATGCTTATTCGTATCATTTAAACCATTATTAGCGGATTGAAATAGTTGTTTAATTAATGTTAGTATCTCATTTTTTGCGCATAGATTTACGATATGTTTTGTATGATCCAGATAGTGTTAAATAAGTTTCCAGCAAAGAAGGGTCTTGAAACCCTAATAAGAAAATATAAAAAGCTATTACTCCTGTTTTGTATCTTGTTGAATCTGGATGTAGGGGCTCAAATAGTAAGACCGGCTTTACGAGAAATTGTCTCGCAGCCACCTTCAGGACAACATTTCGAACTCTATTTACTTATTGGGCAATCTAATATGGCCGGTAGGGGGATAGTGGAGCCGGTTGATACCTTGCCTGATCAACATGTGCTCTGTTTGAATAAGCAGATGGAATGGGAATTAGCAAAAGATCCCTTGCATTTTGATAAGCCTGCGGCTGGGGTAGGACCTGGCTTTACATTTGGAAAGGATATGGCCAGTATAGATACATCGAACATTATCGGACTCATTCCATCTGCTGTTGGGGGTACTCCATTAGCCGCCTGGCGATCTGGAGCCCATTATAAACCGACAAAGACTTTTCCATACGATGATGCAATTAAACGTGCACGTGAAGCGATGAAGCAAGGCGTATTAAAAGGAGTGATCTGGAATCAGGGTGAATCGGACAGTAATTTCCAAAACAGTGCTGTATACGGAATTCGATTAAAAAAACTTATTGAAAATTTACGCTTGGATTTAGGTATTCCTGACCTCGCTTTTGTAGCCGGGCAGTTGCCCGATTATCAGATTTATAAAAAAGATAAGGCAGGGAATGATAGTGTAAATCACGCTGCAGGGTTAATAAATAAGGCAATTGCGGATCTGCAGATTAAAAATTATACGTTTATAGATGCCAAGGATGTGAAAGACATTGGAGATCATACTCATTTAGATGCTCCATCAGCACGCCTTATGGGGCACCGTTATGCAAAAGCCATGCAAAGGGTACTATTAATTAAGCAAAACTAAGCATAGATTAGTATACACTAAGTTGAAAATATTAAAGTAAAAAGGAACGAGTTTTCATTCACCCTTTAATTGTTTGAACACTATTAATGTCTGGCTTTTTATTAAGTTTAAAATCTTATTTTGAGCCCTCTTTGAGGCGCCGAAATCTATAATGCCTCCGTCAACTGTATCAACGGCCTCAACGTTAATAACTATTAGGTTTCGTTCAGCAAATACATGTACATCATATGGCATTCTCCACCAGCTTTTACGGTACCTGAATTGGATGCTATTGTCCTCAAGCCTGACAGGTTTTTTTAACAATTCTGTACAGGCCATGTTTAGCACCTGGATATTCATTTCTTCGGATAAGTCATTGATCCAATAAGCATAGCACCTATATAGGCGATATACTTGACACCAGTAAGATTTGGCGTTGGGTTCGTCAAAAGGGAAAAAAGCTCAAATAAAGCAAAGCCGATAAACACCAGGCAAAGTATATAGTAATAATAGCTCTCGAATTTTTTGCTTTTCTTAAACTTCTTTTCAAACTCTTCTAGTGTCATTATATAGGTCGTGTAAGCAGGGCATCAACGAGCGAATATACATTATCACAATAAGAAAACTGGTAAGGCAACACAAATGAGAATGAGATGCTATAATAAGGGGAATTCCTTCGATTCCCCTTATGCATTTTTACTTAAATTTTGATACCAAGCTTGGCTGCAATGTCTTTAAACATATCGGGGTCAATATCATCTGCTCCTGGAGAATTCAGTTGAGGTTCTTCTTCCAGATCTGGCGCTGGGAATCCTTCTGTAGCTCCGTAAACAACTTCAAGTGGTGAAAAATGCCTTTTCTGAAAGACTCTATTTCAGGAGTAGAAAGAAATTAATGATATGCTTTTTAATCCTGTCAAAGTCTCGAAAAATTAAACTTATTACGTAAGGAGCAATTAAATAGGGAATCAAGTAGCTTTCTGAATAAGCTTAAAATAAGTAAATAAAAAAATAGCTTTTAATAACTTAATTTGTGCATTTTTGAAGGGTCTAGGACTGGGTTAATAACGATTCATCAACTTAACTCTGATCGATAACAGCATTAATAATGCCTCTCCTAAATTATAAAACCTCGTTTAAATGTATTTGAGGCATTGTTTAAAACGAAAAAAAGAAGCTTGATGTATAGAATTTATATTAACGAAACTGCACTTGTCATTTCAGATATTGTCCCTAATGGAATTGGTGATTTTCAAACTGTTGATATTCAAACGTTTGATTTTCGCGAGTTTTACAAACAGGCCAGAAAGAATGGGCGGTCTGTTCATCTTCTCTTGGTAGACGATGCAAAGAAGTATTTTAAGAAACTCAGGAAAAGCTTTCTGATGATCAAAGCTGCGGGAGGTATTGTCATATCAGAAACGGATCAGTACCTCTTTATTTTTCGTAAAGGAAAGTGGGATTTACCGAAAGGAAAGCTGGATCTGAACGAGAAAACAAGGGATGCGGCCGGTAGGGAAGTGGAAGAAGAGTGTGGTGTGAAGGTTACCCGTATCAATAACAAGCTTTGTACTACCTGGCATGTGTATGAGGAAAAAACACAGATCATCTTTAAAAAGACAAGCTGGTTTTTTATGCAGGCTAAAAAACAAAAGCTTGTTCCGCAGCTGGAAGAGGATATTACTGAAGCCCGCTGGATGAAAAAGGATGACTTTGAATTTGTGCGAAAGAACACGTATCCTTTGATTCGTGATATGCTTGACTTGATCCTGAAGTAACTATTTATAAAAAAGTGAGTGCTTCCTTGGGCACAAATTTGCTTATGTCTCCATTGTGGCGTAGGATATCGCGTACGATAGTGGAACTCATATAAGAATAACCGGGATTGCTGAGTATGAAGATACTTTCAATTTCGGGTTCTAGTTCATGGTTCATTTGAGCTATGGCTTTTTCATATTCAAAATCAGACACGGTACGGATTCCCCTGATCATATATTGAGCGCCAATTTGCTTACAGAAGTTAACGGTTAGACCTTCGTAGGATGTGATCTCCACTTTGGGTTCGGATGCAAATACGGCTTCCAGAATACTGATGCGTGTTTGGGAAGAAAGCATCGCATTTTTGGTACTGTTAGTGCCCAGCGCGATCACTACCTTATCAAACAAGGAAACTGAACGCTTAATAATGTCTACATGAGCTACAGTAAGAGGATCAAATGAACCTGGAAACAGGGCTATTTTCATTACAAAGGATTTTGGTGGTTTGCTTTATTCTACTTCTTTCAGTTCAAAAAAACTAAATGATGAATAACCATATCTTCTTTGTTCGACAAAGTTAGGGTGCTCATCTATTTTTTTCATGGAATGGTGTTCAACAATCAGTACTCCTCCTGGTTTAAGTAAATTTCTTTCAAACACAAGAGTCGGAATCATGGGAATCTGTGGTAAATCATACGGCGGATCGGCAAATATCAGATCGTAGGTGTCGGTTTCTTGTTGAAGGAACTTAATTACATCCCCTCTTTGTGGTTTGATCGCGTCCAGCTCATATTGTTTAGCCACACTACGCAGGTAATTATAACATCCCCTGTCTAGATCTACAGATACAATGTCTTGTACTCCCCTGGAGGCAAATTCTACAGATACACTACCGGTTCCGCTGAATAAGTCGAGCACCTTCAATTCCTCGATATCATATTGATTGTGGAGAATATTGAACAGGGCTTCTTTGGCCATGTCTTTGGTCGGGCGTACAGGTAAACCTGCAGGAGGATTTAATCGTATTCCCTTTAGTGTTCCACTGATTATTCGCATAAACTCATACTTAGTAAAGAGTAAAACTGATGAGCGGGCAGCAGCTTGAATGATTCCGGATATTTCATGATCCGGGTGCTGTCTGCGAACTTTATATTCTTAAAATATTTGGCTGTTCTTCGGTATAATTCACTATACTTTTCCACTTCGCCAGCCAGTAAGATATTGGTATTGGGTTGCAGGTTGAACTGTTGCTTGACTAGCAATAAATAATAGTTGTAATCATCAACGGTATCGGTTTTGAATATGTTGTAGAATATAAATTGTCCTTCGGATAGTAGGGCTATTTCAACCGTACCGGAGTTGAATTGGATGATTGCAAGGAGTCCTGCTGTTTGTTTATCGGGACCGGAGATACTTTCAATAAGTGCTTCGGCCTGTGAATAAACGGCTGCATCAGGATATTTATTTAGTAATGGGGCAATCAGACTTTCATCAACGGAACTGATGGTATGCATGTTTCCATCCACGGTCTTATTGATCAGGGTGCGAGATGCTTTTGTGGTTCGCACAAAGTTTTTATAACTTGGCGCTGCTATTTCTGTATAAAGCTCTGTGGGTATAAAGACGAAATTAAATGTTTCTGCGCTAATTTTGACCTGTTTGTATTTCAGGTTCAGATAATCATGCTGCGCTTCCAGTGATACCAGCGTGTTTTCCGGTGTTTCTGAAAGTACAGCGTCATATATCACAAAGAGCTGATTCGTTTGTATATCTCTTATAGCATAGGACAGTTTGTGCTGGCTAAGCTTGATGAGCAGTTCACACACATCTGCATTTTCAGGCAGAAAGTTTTTATCTTTAAGATGAAGTGTCCCGACATTGTTCATTACAGCAAAACTAAATGTTTTTTGGAAGGAATTAGCATTTTTACATTTCATTATGAAGGTTACGGAACTCTTGAATCAAAACTTTGGCTTAAGTCCTACTAGTCAGCAACTTGAAGTATTCAAGAAGCTGGAGCATTTTTTGTCGGTTGATGAAACAAGGGGATGTTTTGTGCTGCGAGGTTATGCGGGTACGGGTAAAACAACGTTGATCGCCTCATTGGTTAAGGTGCTGCCTATGATAAAGTTAAAGTCAGTTTTGTTAGCTCCTACAGGCAGAGCGGCTAAAGTGATCAGTCATTATTCGGGTAGGAAAGCCTTTACGATTCACAAAAAGATTTATCGTAAAAAGAATGCCGTAAGCTTAGATATGGACTTTGTATTGGCTCAGAATATGGCTGAAGAGACTGTTTTTATAGTGGATGAGTCCTCGATGATTTCAAATGAAGATGGTGGATTCAATAGGAATGGTCTGCTGGAAGATCTGATCACGTATGTTTATCAGGGAAAAAACTGCAAGCTGATGCTAGTAGGAGATACTGCTCAGCTTCCTCCTGTGGGATCTGATTCTAGTCCTGCTCTTAATCCTGCTTTGCTTAATGAGTTATTTCGACTTCAGGTTCACTATTATGAGATGACGGATGTGGTGAGGCAGGAGAAACAGTCGGGCATTCTGTACAATGCGACTAATTTAAGAGAGCTGGTGCGGACGGGTAAAGCGGAGTTTCCTGCAATTAAGGTTTCGGGATACCCTGATGTTTTTCGTATGTCCGGAGAAAAGCTTTCTGAAGGTCTGCATTATGCCTATAGTAAGTTTGGGATGGACAATACACTCGTTATTTGCAGGTCGAATAAGAATGCTAACAATTATAACCAGCAGATCAGGAATAGGATCCTTGGGCGTGAAGAAGAGCTCTCTGGGGGTGATTACTTAATGGTAGTGCGTAATAATTATTTTTGGCTGGAAAAGGAAGAATCCAGCAATGCGTTTATTGCGAACGGCGATATTGCAAAGGTTCGGAAGGTGCGTAATATTCAGGAGCTATATGGTTTTCGCTTTGCAGATGTGGTGCTGGATTTTATTGATTATCCGGATGAGGAACCGCTTAACTGCAAGATTTTACTGGATACTATTTATGCAGATGGCCCCGGTTTATCGAGAGAGGATGGTAAACGCTTCTTTGAAGAGGTGATGAAGGATTATGCAGACATCAGGGATAAAAATAAACGCATGGAAGAACTGAAGAAGAATCCTTACTATAATGCGCTTCATGTGAAGTTTGCTTACGCGGTCACGTGTCATAAAGCTCAGGGTGGACAATGGGATGCTGTTTTTGTCGATCAGGGCTACCTGACTGATGAAATGATGAATACGGAATTTTTAAGATGGATGTATACGGCTGTTACTCGTTCTGTTCAAGAGCTCTATTTGGTTAATTTTATTGATAAATTTTTCCCTCCTGTATAGGATGAATTTGCGTGTCATTATCAGCATGCAAGATCCTTATCTATTACTGCTATTTTTAAATTGGGGTTTGGGGTATGTGTTGATTTTTAGGTTAATAAACTGTTAAGTTAATGTATATTTGCAGCCCACATCTTTTTGAATTTATGAGAATCTTCTTTATCTGTACTCGCTTGGCTGATTGTCTCAGCAAGGTATTGATTGCCCAAAAGATAGAAGAAGTTATCAGATTGTCCATGACGGTAGAACACAACTAACAACTGGACACTAAAGGAACTGATGGTATTATATAAGTTAATATGTTTCGCAACCTTACCCTTTTAGTACGTTATTTTACTTTCTGGATCTTATTTTTTTTCCTGGAGAGACTCGTGTTTATTTTATATAATGCGGACAAATTAAAATCTACCTCTTTTATCGAAATAGTACAGGTATTTTTATATGGCTTATGGATGGATGCATCGATGGTTGGCTATATCTGTGTAGTTCCCTTGTTACTGTTTGTTCTGATCTGGGTTATTCGGGGATTCCGTTTACCTTTTCGAATATTAAAAATCTATTCGTATTTCCTGATTGTACTGTTCTCCATTATAACCGTTGTAAATTTCAATATCTACAGGGAATGGGGAACAAAAATAAACTACCGCGCATTTGAGTTTGCATTTGGTTCTCCCACTGAGGCAATAGCCAGCAGTGTGTCCTCTCCTTTGTTTTTAACGCTATTTATATTGGTGGTACTGATTGCTGGAGGAGTGCTTCTTTTTCGGTTGTTAGTAAAGCCGGGGATTGAAAAGCAAGGGAATATATTCTTGAAAATAAGTGTGGGACTGTTTATTATGGGGCTCAATTTTCTAGCTATCCGTGGAGGATGGCAATTAGCCCCTATGAATGAGAGTATGGCTTACTTTTCTTTGAAACCGCTATTGAATTATGCTTCTGTGAATACAGAGTGGAGTCTCATTCACGATTTTATGAATGCCAGGTATAGCAGCAAGAATGTATATAGCTTTTTTAAACCTGCGGAAGCTAAAGCTATCGTTAAGGAGCTTTACACTAAACCTGATGGTATTAATATGCAAGTTCTAAGTGTTGCAAAACCGAATATCGTTGTTATCATCATGGAAAGTTTTACCGGAAATGTGGTAGAGAGTTTGGGAGGGGAGAAGGGAATTGATCCTGAGATGGAGAAATTGATTGCTGGGGGCCTGTTTTTTAATGAGGTGTATTCCTCTGGGAGCCGCACGGACAAAGGTGTGGTGTCGGTTCTGAGCGCTTTTCCTGCACAAGGGAAACGTAGCATTATGAAGGAAAATAGCAAACAGGTTAAACTGCCGGCTTTATCAACAACATTTGCACAAAAGGGATATTCAACTTCTTTTTACTATGGAGGGGAAAGCCGGTTCTTTAATATGAAATCGTATTTGCTGAGTCATAACTACCAGAAAATAATTGATCGGAATGATTTTCCAAACTTAGATCTGAGTTCAAAATGGGGCGCTTATGATGGACCTGTTTACACGAAGATGCTAGCTGAGTTAACTGATCAGCAAGCTCCGTTTTTTAGTACTTTTTTAACGTTAACTAATCACGAGCCGTTTGATCTTCCAGGGCGTTCTCATTTCCCTGGTGACGATACGGGTAATAAGTTCAGGAGTACGGCTTATTATGCAGATTCTTGTCTGGGCGCCTTTATTAGAGAAGCTAAAAAGAAGAGCTGGTATAAGAACACATTGTTTATCATGGTAGCAGATCATGGTCATTATCTTCCGAAAGGTGATTTGGAGATTTCTGATCCGCAACGCTACCGGATTCCTCTTTTGTTTTTCGGGGAAGTAATTAAACCGGAGTTTAGAGGGGTAAAGATCAAAAAAGTTGGTAATCAAACGGATATAGCGGCTACACTGCTGAATCAGTTGGGTATGGATTCCAATCCTTATGTATGGAGCAAGGATCTTCTTCATCCAAAGTCGCCGGACTTTAGTTTCTTTAATTGGGACTATGGATTGGGCGTTATCAACGCCGATCAGGCACTATCTTATGAAACGGTTGGTAAATCTGTGATTTACAAACGGAGCCCTGGATCGAAGGCTGGGAATGAAAAGTTACTGCGTGATGTGAAAGCCTGTATGCAGGAGGTTTATCAGGAGTTTATTGATTATTGATTTGTTTTTTAGTATGCTTATTTAAGTGTGTCTGTTCTATGTTTTGTAGCCAATCAAAGGATTTTTAGTTCGAGGAGTAATTCTGTTCCTAAGTCTATATTTTTATTTAACTCTGTGTTATTCAATTAAATAATTTTTAGCTAACTTGGTTATGCTTGTCAAAAAGAGCATTCTATTTTAATAAAAATGATGATGGCTGATTATAAACAGATCCTTAAAGACATTTCCGGGTTAATCTGCTATTGGGATTTTGAAGGAAATGAACCCTTATGTTCAAAGGGGCCTTACAATTATGTGCTTATTGAAGGAAATGGTTCTATTGAATTTGATAAGGAAGATGTGGCTACAAGAAATGCGGCAGATCTGAAAGAGGGACAATATTTTTATATCAAACGGGAGGACTGTCCGGCTTTAAATATACATGGTCCGGAAGCGCAAATTACTGTCTTATCCTGGGTGAAACGGCAGCTGAAAAGCTATAATCAATGTGAGGCTGTAGCCGGTATGTGGAATGAAACTGAAAAGCTCCGGCAATACTGTCTGTTCCTGAATTTACACATGCATGATAGTGCTGACCAGGTATGCGGACATATATCCGGAGTGGGTGGACCAACTCCAGGACAGAAATGGTGTATGGATGCTGCTATTGGTAATGATCCTGTTGTCTATAATCAATGGTCATTCGCTGGTTTTACTTATGATAGTAAAATGATCCGATCTTATTTGAATGGTCAGCTGGATAGTAGAGCTGAAACTAATCCTTATTCGTATAGAGAAGGTATTTTTGATGGTGGATCAGGTGGATCTGACTTTACAGTAGGAGCCGTACACCGTTTAGGTGAAATGGGAAATAACTTTGTCGGCCAAATCGGTTTCATCGCCGTATTTAACAGGGCTTTAACGGATTCTGAAATAGAGCAGATTTATAAAATCAAAAAGTATTTTTAATCTTCAGCAACAAGACGAATCTCAAAGTCTGAAACTGTTACCAATCTTTCTTTATATAACCCTCCTACACTTTTACGGAATGCATTTTTGCTAATCTTAAAGCGTTGGTAGATTTCCTCAGGACTACTTTTATCACCCAGATTGATTAGGCCGTTATTCTTTTTTAGTTCCTGAAGCAACACATCTTTAGTGTCCAGAATATGGCCATAGCCTGTTGGCTGTAAAGTAAGGTCAATCTTACCTTCAACACGGATCTTTTTAATCCATCCTTTACGTACATCACCAGGTTGAACATTATCAAACACTTCATTATGGTATAAAAGGCCAATGTATTGGTTATTGATGATGGCATTGTACCCTAAATCGGTTTGCTCTGAAATCAATAAACTCACTTCATCGCCTTCTTCAAATTCAAAGTTCTTTTCTTCTACATAATTAGATACACGGGAAGAAGCTAACATGCGGCCATTGCTTTCATCCAGGTAGACATACACGACATAACTTTCACCCTTTTTCATTGGGCGTTTTTGGTCACGTTTAGGGGCATAAAGGTCTTTATCAATTCCAAGATCCAGATATGCGCCGTCTTCTGAGTCATCTACGACTTCCAGAAAAGCAAATTCACCTACAGTGGCATAAGGAGTTTGGTTTGTGGCCAGTAGTTTACCTTCCTTATTCATGAAAGTAAAAACGTTGATGTTGTCACCCGGAATAGCCACATTGGGAGCATGATTATAAGGCATCATTACCTCGGTGTCGCCATCGGTTAACAAAACGCCAACATCTGTTTTTTGTACGATTCTAAGGTAATTGAACTTTCCGATTTCGATCATTGCTATTGTGGTTTTAATCCTTCCGCTATTGTATATGAACATTAGCGGATGCAAAGATAGTAAAACCCGCTTAATAAGTTCTAAAAGAGATGGGTGCCCGTTCATATAGACCAATTAGGTTATAGATTATCAGAATGTTATGTTATTGTTATGATAATTAGATATATCTAATATAGGTGTTAGGTTTATCTAATTATTTATTTATGTTTGCTTAAAAATATGTGTATGAAGATTTTATTACTATTGGTATTTACCTTATTGGTGCTCTATTCTTACTCTCAAAGTGGAGGAATAAGCGGAAGAGTGTTGAATGGCAGGAATCCGTTGCAAACAATTGTTTCTATTTCAAATACTTCTTTATCAATGCCTTCAGATTCATTAGGTCGCTTTTTTATAACTGGAATACCTGTTGGGCTACATGAAATTATTTTCTCTGCAGTAGGCTATGAACGATTAAAACTCAGACTTCAGGTACTGCCTGATTCTATATTAGATCTTCATGTGCACTTGAAGGAAAGCAGGAACTCGTTAAACGAAGTAGTGGTAACGGGCACCATGAAAGAAGTAAGCCGTTTAGAAAGTCCCGTTCCCGTAGAAGTTTATACGCCTAAGTTTTTTCAAAAGAACCCCACACCCAATTTGTTCGAGGCGATTGGATTAGTGAATGGTATAAGGCCGCAATTGAATTGCAACGTGTGCAACACAGGCGATATTCACATTAACGGAATGGAGGGGCCTTATACTTTAGTGCTGATTGACGGAATGCCTATTGTAAGCAGTCTTTCAACGGTATATGGTTTATCCGGAATTCCGAACAGTCTGGTAGAGCGTATTGAGGTGGTTAAGGGGCCGGCTTCTTCTTTATATGGCTCTGAGGCAATGGGAGGGATCATTAACGTGATTACAAAAAGTCCTTCTAAAGCGCCTTTGGTTACCGCTGATGTTTTTGGAACCACATGGGGAGAGTATAATGCAGATGCTGCGATAAAGTTTACAGGAAAAAAGTTTATAAGTCTGGCTGGTTTAAATTATTTCAATTATGCTAACCCTATAGATAATAATAATGATGGTTTTACAGATGTAACCTTACAAAACAGGATTTCCATATTTAACAAATGGGACTTTACAAGAAAAGATAAGCGATTAGCCACCGTAGCACTGCGCTATGTAAACGAAGATCGCTGGGGTGGACAGATGGACTGGAATCCCGAATGGAGAGGATCAGATAGTATTTATGGGGAGAGTATCTATACCCGGAGATGGGAAATGATCAGCAAATATCAGCTGCCTTTTAAGGAGAAAATTATGCTTCAGTTATCGTATAACTGGCACAATCAAAACTCATATTATGGCATTTTACCCTATATGGCTACTCAGCAGGTTGGCTTTGCTCAACTATTCTGGGATAAGACCTTCGGGAAAAAACATAGCTTTTTGTTGGGAGGAACCATGCGCTATACCTGGTATGATGACAATACACCGGGTACCTTGTCTGCAGATGGCCTCCATAATGCTCCGGCAAAAACACCATTGCCTGGCGTTTTCATACAGGATGAATGGAAGTTTTCGGATAAGCAAACCCTCTTATTGGGTTATCGGTATGATTATGACCGCTATCATGGCTCTATTCATTCTCCGCGGGTGGCATATAAGTGGTCACCGGACAAAAACAATGTGTTAAGGGCAAGTTTTGGTACTGGATTTCGCGTTGTAAATTTGTTTACAGAGGATCATGCTGCGCTGACAGGTGCCAGGCAAGTCATCGTAAATGAAGAACTCAATCCCGAAAAATCGTATAACAGCAATTTGAATTATGTGTTAAAAGTGCCTTCCGAATCTTACTATCTAGGCTTCGACCTGACTGGATTTTATTCTTACTTTACCAATAAAATTGTAGGTGATTTTGATCAGGACCCCAATAAGATCATCTATTCTAATTTAAACGGCTATGCGGTATCCCGGGGCATCTCGTTAAACACAGATTTATCTTTTAATTTCCCACTTCAACTTCTTGCCGGTGTAACTTTTCTAGATGTTTATCAGCAAGCAGACCGGGGAAATGGGGAGGAGAGGGTTGTTCAGCTGCACGCGCCAAAATGGAGTGGTAATTATCTGTTTTCTTACACCTATAAGAAAAAGTACACGCTAGATTTTACAGGTACATTTAGCGGACCGATGCGTCTGCCTATTCAGAAAAACGATTACAGGGCAGCTTATTCACCCTGGTTTACTCTTGCCAATATCCAGTTAACCAGGAAGTTTACAAATGGAATGGAAATTTATGGAGGCATTAAGAATCTATTTAATTTTGTACCTAAAGATCCTTTTATGCGCCCCTTTGATCCATTTGATAAAACGGCCAATGATCCTGTAACCAATCCAAACCACTATACCTTTGATACTGAGTACAACTATGCGCCGCTTCAGGGAATAAGGGGTTTTTTAGGAGTCAGGTATACTTTGTTCTAGGGGCGGTTTGCTATCTTTGCGGCATGAAAAATAGTTTTAAAACTGAAATAGACGGGACGCTATTTGAATTTCATACGATGAATGTACAAAGGCTGCAGTTATTTCAGGTATATGTGCTGCATGAAAATGAGAAGTTAAGGTTTCACATGCAAATTGATGCAGAAGGGCGGTTTAAAATTACAGATCCATCGGTATGTCCGGATAAATATGTGCAAATGGAATCTGCCCTTCATGATGCCATCATGGAATATGCAAAAGAGGATGAGGCGTTCCTGAATGCAAAAGAGAGAACGACATGATCCTGTAACAATCAATGAATCAGGTGCTCTAAATTAAAATATTCCGGACGTTTAAAACCTTTAGATATGAATTGGAGAGCACATTTTAAAAAAGAAACGAACAATAACAGAGTAAAAAAAGTCGAAAGCCCGTGAGTGGATTGACACCCTGTTATTCGCCATTATCGTTTCCACTATTATTCGGGGTCTGTTTTTCTCTGCTTATGCCATTCCGTCCGACTCCATGAAGGGCACCCTGCTCAGTGGAGATTATTTATTCGTTAGTAAAATTAGCTACGGTGCACGGATGCCTTTTACGCCTGTACAAGTGCCATTTTTAGAATCAACAGTCACAGCAGATAGTATTAAGACGTATTGGGATGCCGTGAAATTGCCTTATTTCCGTTTGCCAGGTTTGACCGATATAGTGAAGGGAGATATTGTAGTTTTTAATAAGCCCAATGAGGCTGACGTCTCTTATAATAAACCAGTTGATGTAAGGACAAATCTGATCAAACGATGCCAGGCTACACCGGGTGATGTGCTAAAGATCGTGAACGGGATGGTTTATATAAATGGGTCCGTACGACCCAATGCAGCAGATGCGGAAACATCCTATGAAGTAGTTACCAATGGTATTGCAATTAATCCCAGGGTATTACATGATATGAATATTGATGTGGTACAACAAAGGAATACGGATTCATATGAAATGATCATTCCAAATCAGTACCTGAATAGTTTTAAAATGTACGCATGGGTTAAAAATGTGACCCCTGTTGTGGAGATGGCAGGAGCGTATGATCAGGCAGTTTTCCCTCATAATGAAAAGTTTAAATGGAATCAGGACAATTACGGTCCCATAATGTTACCTAAAAAGGGGTTAAAAGTTCCTCTGAATGACTCTACATTGGTTTTATATCGCCGTGCTATTGAGCTGTATGAGAACAATAAGGTACTAGTCAAAGGAAATAAAGTGTGGATTAATGGTGAAAAAGCGGATAGTTATACCTTTAAAATGAATTACTATTGGATGATGGGTGACAATCGCCATAATTCTCTTGACTCTCGTTTTTGGGGTTATGTTCCTGAAGATCATGTTGTTGGTAAAGCGCTGATCACATGGTTGAGTCTCGACCCCACCGAAGGGTTTTTAAGTAACATTAGGTGGAGCCGAATCATGAAGCCTATTAATTGAGAGTGGATGGTGTTTATTTTTTAAGCTATTTAGCTTAAAACACGCTCTAATTGGCTGAATAGGATTACTTTTGCTTTTTAATGCATTTCAGCTCTCTCTACATTTGAAGGGATGGCTCGTGATCAAATAAACACCATACATGTATGCCCATTATTTTCAATAAATTTAAGGAACACCAGGCTAGCCCTTTAGCTGAAATACTTATACTAGGTACTTTTAATCCGGATACGATTGACGGTCCTGATTTTTATTACGGTAGGTCAAGAAACTTTTTATGGCATTTATTACCGGAATGCTGGGGCGTAGAGGACCTTAAAGAGGCTGAACTTAAGTACAAGAAGGCGTTTATGCAGCAATATAAAGTAGACTTTGCTGATGTTATTGATGCTTTAGAAATTCCCGAAGGAGAAGAAGAGAATGTGGATGATGCTTTTATAGATAGTCATGTGAAGCAATGGAATAACATCATTGGAATCATAGATATGATGCCTCAATTAAAGGCTGTTTATTTCACGAGGAAAACTTTTAATGGCATTCCTAATATGCGCACTCAAATGAAGCTTGTTTCTACGCATTGCCTGCAAAAAGGGATCCGGTTTTGTAAACTGGATACTCCCGCTCGTTATCATAGTCCGGAGAAACAAAAACAATGGGTGGATACTATTATTCTGCAAAACACCTGTCTAAGGGTATAATTTGTTAATCTTCTTGTTCCTTATGACTGCTTTTCAGGTTTGCAAAATTAGACAGGAGAAAAATTATGGTGATAAAGGCCAGGATAACTTCCAGACATACCAGATACTTTGCAGATAGGGAATAAGGAAGGATATCGCCTAATCCTGTAGTTGAAAAAATAGTCACACTAAAATAAAAAAAATCGCAAAACGTTATTAGAGGATCTCCAGGAGTGGTGATTCCTGTGAATGCGGATGGATATATTTGGAACAGCGTAAAATAGTCTGCAGCATAGGATAATATCACCAGGGATATGTTAATGGACATGACTTTCATGAAGTAGGAAAAGTTATTTACAACTGAAAGGTCCTTAACCTTTTTGAAACTATGTGTTAGGAAATAGATGGTTTTAAGCGTAGCTACTGTAAGAAATATCATATGATGTTTCTCCGGTTCAATCAGATCATATTCATCAATGTAATAAAACGACAAAGCCAAGGCTATAACAGCAATATGCTGCAAAATCATGGATATATTCCGGTTCATCTGTTTAAGATATAGGTGGCTGTATCAGTTAAGTTTTCATGCAGATTTTGAAGGACACTATAGGTATGCGCATCACTAAAATTCAATTTTTCTAAAAGAGCAACTGATTTCAAGTTTTGTGTTGATGAAAAGGCAGTAATAGATTGTACGTTCATTTGTTCAAAACCAAATTGAATAACCATCTTAGCCGCTTCAATCATCAGCCCTTTGCCTTGAGATGCGGGTAGCATTTCATACCCTATTTCTACTATTTCGCTCATACTATTAAAGTTCCAAAAGCAGATAGTACCGATTAAAGTAGTACTTTCCTTCAATGTAATCGCCCAGGTAACACTTTTTTTTTCTTTAATTAGACTTTCAATCATACGGATATGCGATTCAGCATCCTCTATACAGGTTGAAGCTTCCCGATCTATATATTTATTAACGCTTTCATTGGATCGTAATAAATGAATCTCAGCAGCATCATCCACACGAAGTGGTCTTAATATCAAGCGTTCTGTTAACAAAACTGGAATTTGTATAAAATCTAGATATAGCATGATTGTTCTCTACAGTTTAAATATTTGTTTGTGTAGCTTAGCTTTAATAAACTTAAGTTATTCAAATTAATTAAGATAATAAATATTCCGTTGTAGCGGTTTTCTATAGACATTAAAACAAACAAATGCACCCTCATAAAACGAATGCTGCCCGGATACTTGATAAAATACCTGTTTCTTACGATCTGATCAGCTATCCGGTTGATGAAGATCACCTGAATGCGATCCATATAGCCGAACAATTAGGGCAGCCTACTGAGCAGGTATTTAAAACCATACTGGTCCGGGGTGATAAATCAGGTGTTTTCGTGTGTGTTATTCCTGGTGCTCTGGAAGTCAATCTTAAAAATGCGGCCAGTGTATCTGGTAATAAAAAGGTGGAGACGGTAGCAGTGAAAGAGCTTTTCCCCCTAACGGGGTATATCAGAGGCGGCTGTTCACCTATAGGCATGAAAAAAAAGTACCCGGTTTACCTCGATAAACACGCTTTAAACTTTTCTTCTATCTATATTAGCGCTGGTCAAGGTGGATTGCAATTTAAATTGAATCCCACAGATCTGATACAGGTTGTAGAGGCCATTATTTGCACATTAACTGATACAAATCCATAACTCTTTATGCTTTCCGAAAAAATAAAAATTAGTACTAAAAATAGCCATCAGTCACTCGAAAACAAATTGATTGTCCCAATGAAATCCATTCATGATCGGGAAAGTCTATCACAGTTATTAGTGCTGTTTTATAGCTTTTTTGGAGGTCTGGAAATTAACATCAATAAACACATTGATTATACTTTTTTGCCCGATTATGCAGATCGCCGGAAAACAGCAGCTCTGGTTAATGATCTGAATCAATTAGAAACAGCACTTCCATCACTGGCAAGCAATGACGATTTGCCAGAAATAAATAATCATTTACAAGCATTAGGTGCCCTTTATGTGATCGAAGGATCTACTTTGGGAGGTAAATTTATAAGCAAAATGGTACGGCAGCAAATAGATCTTCCTATAGTTACAGGATTGTCTTTTTTTGACGGATATGGAAGTAATACAGACTCGATGTGGCAGCTTTTTAAACAATTTATGGATCAGCCATTAAAAGCGAATGAAGAGGCTATGGTGATTCAATCTGCTAATGATACGTTTGCAAAATTTAGCCAGTGGGTGGATAAGACCAATACATTCAGCTTAGTTTGATAATTAGAATTGCACACTATCCTTGTCTTTTAACAGCACCTCTACAATGCGGTCTAAATCAGGACAATCCTGTGTGGTATCCATGGCATAGGGTTTGTATTATAGTAAAATTAAAACGGTTTACCTATATGAAGTTAAGTGCAAGAAATCAATTAAAAGGAAAGGTCCTTAAAGTGGATGAAGGATTAATAACAGCAAAAGTCACACTTGACTTAGGGAATGGAAATATTATAACTGCTATTATTTCCAAGGATGCAATCACTGATCTTAACCTTAAGGCAGACGACATGGCCTATGCCATTATCAAATCAACAGAGGTTATTATAGCTATAGACGAATAGATATATGATTGAAGTAGAATGCCGGATTTTAATTAAAAAAGATAAACAGATTTATCTTGATCAAACTAAGATCAGTCTGTTACTGCATATTCAACAAAATGGAAGTCTTCGATCAGCAGCAAAAATTATGGGGATATCGTATCAGCATGCATGGAATTTGATCAATGATATGAACACGGTTGCCGTTGAACCACTGATTATTAAACAGCGGGGAGGAACAAGTGGGGGAGGAGCAACGCTTACTTCCTCTGGCCTTCGAGTTCTGAATGAATATCAACAGATCGAAAAACAAGTAAACCTATTTGTAAAGCAAATAAATGCTGAAATTAATATGTGATTTTTTTACCTATCGTTATCTCTTCAAGTTTATATCGATTATATACATTCTACCCTATCATCAATGAAATTACACTTCACTTTATTTTGCACTCTTTACCTGTTTGTTTTATCTTTTTCTTGCCAAGGGCAGGAAGTCCTTCTGGATGGCGAATTCAGACCCCGATTTGAATACAGAAATGGTTTTAAATCCCCATTAGCCGATTCATTAAAAGCAGTAGGCATTGGTCTTCAGCGTACCCGTCTTGGTGCAAACTATAAAAGTAATGCGATCATTGCGCAATTAACTATGCAGGATAGCCGGATTTATGGAGCAACGGATATTAAACAGACGGCCAGTTTGGGCATTTATGAAGCCTATGCGGAATTACTGTTAATGCAGGGCCTTTCTGTGAAGATCGGTAGACAGGGCCTCCAATACGAAGATGGAAGGTTGTTCAGTCTTGCACCATGGAGCAATACGGGCAGTGCACATGATCTGGCTATGTTGAAATATAACAACAGTAGCTTTGAAGCAAATCTTGCATTTGGCTATGGCAATAAAAATGATATTTTAAGTGAAGCTGTGTATGATGTAACCGGTATGTATAAAGACATCTCCATTTTATGGATGAAAAAAACAATCCTGAATGGTTTAAATCTCTCCTTACTAGGGGTGCAGGAAGGCTTTCAGGAAGGAACCACAGCAGCACTGATAAAAAATTTATACCATCGGAATACCATGGGCGGTACGTTAGAATTAAAAAATGATTCTATCCCACTTAGTTTCCTGATGACTGCCTATGCACAATCCGGGAAAAGTAATGCTTCTACAGATTTGAAGGCGTATTTATTAGCTTTTAAAGTAAATAATAAGTTCAGCAGTTCCTTCGGGTTATCGCTGGGTGCAGATTATATTTCCGGTACATCTCCTGAAACAGTTAGTACTCAAAATAATACTTTCAATAAGTTATACGGCGTAAATCATTTGTTTAATGGGTTTATGGAATATTGGGCAACCTTACCTAAGGCTGGACTGATCGATTATCTTGCTGCAGTATCTTATCCCGGTAAAAGTAAATTATCTGCTGATCTAACCTTTCATCACTTCTTACTGGCAAAACAAATGATAGTAGATAAACTGGAAGTGCGTCGTAATATCGGTTCTGAACTTGACTTGGTGTTCAACTATAAACTCACGAAAGAAGCAGCCATTCAGCTTGGCTATTGTTCTTATTTTACTACGGATGGAACCAGGGCGCTAAAAAAGGTAACTCAAGATAGTCATTTTCCTCAATATGCATACCTCATGTTCACCATTAAACCACAGTTATACAAAACACCAGAAGTCAACTAATTAATGCCTTAACCCTCGGTTTTAATCTTTATAAAAATCAAAATGAAAAAAATACTTTTAAGCCTGCTTGTTTTGTTTTCTTTGCATACAACAGCTCAAACCATTAAAGTGGCAGCAGCCGCTAATCTTCGCTATATCCTTGAGGAGATCAAAACTAACTATGTAAAGTTGAATCCTAAAACACACCTTGTATTAACTATTGGGTCATCGGGTACTTTATATCAACAAATTATAAATGGAGCATCTCATGATATTTTCATGGCTGCTGATAAAATATTTCCTGAAAAACTTAAAGCGCAGGGTGCCGTTATAGGTGAAGTTAAAACCTATGCTTATGGTAAATTGGCAATATGGAGCAATTCTGTTGATGTGAAAAGCATGAATATACTCCTATCTGAATCAGTAAAACACATTGCAGTAGCAAAACCAGACTTAGCTCCATATGGAGAAAGGGCGATTCAATGTCTTAAATACTATCATTTATATGATCAGGTGAAAGATAAATTAGTATTCGCTGATAACATCTCACAGGCTGCCCAGTTTGCACAAACCGGAAATGCAGAAGTTGGTATTCTTGCACTTTCTCTGGTAAAAACCCCTGAAATGAAAGGAAGCTATATCATGCCTGATCCTAAAAGTTACAAACCAGTTGAACAGGCTATGGTATTGGTTAAAGGGTTTCAGTACAATCCCGGGGCGGCTAAATTTATGAAGTTCGTGATGAGTGCAGCCTGCAAACCTATATTTGAAAAATATGGATATATTGTACCTTAATCTGCAAAAATTAAAAGCTCCTCATTCAAAACGTTCTAATGGATATCGATTTTCTAATCACACTTTGGATCACATTAAAATTAGCCTTGCTGACCACTTTTATTCTTGTTCTGCTAGGGATGCCTGTTGCCTATGGATTAGCCTACACCAAATTCAAGGCTAAACCACTGGTCGAAGCGCTGATTAGTATGCCAATGGTTTTGCCCCCTTCCGTAGTGGGCTATTATGTGTTATTGGTGTATAGTCCACGTAATGCCTTTGGTGCATGGCTTGCGCAGACTTTGGATATCAGACTAGCCTTTTCTTTTTCCGGGATCCTGTTAGCCTCTGTTCTGTTTAGCCTTCCTTTTATGGTGCAGCCTCTCCTTAGTGGATTACGATCTTTACCCGATAGTTTGTCCGAAGCTTCATATACGCTTGGTAAGTCGAAAACGACCACATTCTTTCGTGTCCTACTGCCCAATGTCAAATCATCTTTTATAACCGCCGTTGCGCTTACCTTTGCGCATTGTATTGGTGAGTTTGGTATTGTGCTGATGGTTGGAGGAAATATTCCAGGAGAAACGCGCGTAGCCTCCATCGCTATTTACGATGAAGTTCAAGCATTAAACTTTGCCCTTGCTGATCAGTATGCTATTATCCTATTTGGTATCTCTTTCGTTCTCCTTGCTGTAATTTATAGTGTCAATAGAAAAAATGATCAATGGAAAGTCCTGTAATATATATTGATATCGAAAAAACGATAATTACTCCCAGTGGTAAGATGAACCTGGTATTTAAATCAGAGATTGCCAGTGGTGAACTTCTTGCCTTGTTCGGCGCTTCAGGAGAAGGCAAAACCACTTTGCTCCGAATGCTGGCAGGACTCACTAAACCTGATAAGGGGATTATTAAATATGGAGAGAAGGTCTGGTTCGATTCTTTTAAGGGCATCCATGTCGCCTCTCAGAACCGGAATATAGGCTTTATGTTTCAGGATTATGCCCTGTTTCCAAATATGACCATAGAGGGGAATATTCGGTATGCTCAGACTACCAAGGATGAAGAAATGGTTGATCAGCTTCTGGAGCTCTTTGGTTTAACTGGTTTCCGAAAACAGAAACCTGATAAATTATCTGGCGGACAAAAACAGCGTGTTGCTCTCGCTCGTGCCCTTGCCCGAACGCCCGATATTTTATTGCTAGATGAGCCCTTTTCTTCTCTTGATTACAAGATGCGTCTCTCCATACAAACGGAAATAAAAAAAGCTTACCAGTTTAAGCAGACTACCATGATTATTGTAAGTCACGACCCCGCAGAGATCTTACGTTTGACAGAACGAATTATCTGTATTGAGAACGGTGCGATTGTGCGAACAGGCACTCCTAAAGAAGTTTTTGCTGATTATGAAATAATTACTTTTAATAGTTAGTGATCAAAAATTAACCAATATACTTAAGTAGTTAGGATGTATGATTGATCATTTCTTTAAAAATGACGTGCCGGCCTTTATGTTGAATTAGGGATGTAGTCAATGATTAAATCAATTTATTTTTAGAATAAAGCTGTAGTTTCTATTCTTCGCGTACAGACTCTATTTTTCTTTATTAAGTTTATTGAAGTATGAAAGGTAATTATCCGTCATTTTCTTCCAGTTAAATTGCTGTTTTGTGAAATTTATAATGTCATCACGGCTCATTCTTTCAGCCACTTCCGGTTCTTTTACAATATGATTCAAAGCACCAATCCATGCATTTGCATCCTTAGTTGGTAAAAGAATGCCATTTTCCCCTTGTTTAACAGCATCAGTAATCCCCTCTATGCCTGAAGCGATTACTTTAGTACCACACATTGATGCTTCCAACCCGACAAGACCAAATCCTTCCATATCGCCTTTAATATAGATATTGGGCATAATAAAGGCTTCTGCAACCCCTAAAATATGAATGATGTCTGAAAATGGTAACTTCCCTAAATTTTTAACTTTATCTGAAATACGAGGATTTTCAATGAGTATGTTAATCGCTTGTCTGTCCGATGGATAGCCTAGAAAGAGCTCTATTGGGCTTCTGATAATTGACGGTGTATGTTGAAATAGATAATTTTTAAAACAAGCCTTTTCGTCAACAGAAGGTCCAATAAGTAAAAGTATAAGGTCTTCATTCAACTTTGGAAGTACATTTTGTATAAACCATGAAAACCCTTTGCGTTTAACAGGTCTTCCCATTGCCACCAGTATTCTTTTACCTGTACAATCCAGGTGATACTTAGTTTTAAGCATTATAAGTACATCAGATCTCGAAAGCGAAGGCATGATGCTGTTATCAACTCCATTATTAATAACAACTACTTTGTCTTTTGAAATACCTCTTAAAATACAAGCTTCAGCAGTAGCCCTGCTTACTGCAAAAATTAAATCAAAGCGGTTAAATTTCGGAAGTATAAGATGTTGATATATTCGGGAAGGGAAAACTATATCCAGGCCATGCACTGTCATCGTTCTTTTAAGATGAGGATATCCCTTATGTGTTAAACTCCAGGCACCTATTAAAGCATCGTTAAAATGTATGATTGAAATACCTGGATTTTCTTTACAGAGTAGGAGAATCCTCCGGTTAAGCTTTAAAAAGAAACTCAGCCTGCTTTCCTTTCCTTCATAAACGATACTATGCACTTGAAGATCGGCCTTTAATCCATTAATGAGTTCATAGCTCTGTTTCTCCATCCCTCCTAAAGCGGGTGGATATTTGTGACTAATAAACAGAATTTCCATTCAGTGTTTTTAAGTTTGAAATCCTGATTCGATACATAAACCAATAGATAATAAAGCCTATCCCTATCCAGGTAAGTTGTCTTGAACGTCTTAGTATAGATGCCGTAGTCCAAATTTCAACTCCAGTTATTCCTACTGCAGCGAGCATGATCTTGTTGCCAAATTCTTCAATTCCTACCTGTCCTGGAATAAAGACCCCTGCGGCTTTGAAAAATATGACACCCATATCAACTAGCAATGCTTGTACGATATGGATGTTAACACCTAAAAATTGCAGTATAAGATAGAATTCGATACAACCTGCAATCCAGTGTAACAGCGCAAAAAATATTGCCAGTACAAGAGTCTTTTTGTTATCTTCAAAAAGATTTGCAATATCTTGCTTAAGCTCTAAGATTTTTAATCTGATTTTTATTGTTCTCTCATATACTGTTAAACCAAACCTGGTTCTCAGCATTAAAATCTTTAACCTTCTTCTAAAAACAAATAAAGAAACGACAATTAAGAAAAGAATAGCAATAGTTGTAAATGTAAATTCTAAATGAATGGGCGAGCTTATAATGGTTGAACTTTTAAATAGAAGAACGCTGAGTGCAAAGGAAAATAAAATGAGCTGTGTTACAATCATAATAACCCTGGAAACCAATATGGAAGAGAGAATCGCTTTTTTTTCAATTCCATGCTCTTGTAAAAGATGAGCTTTCACCGTTTCTCCAACCAATATGCCTGCAGGGTTCAGTAAACTTGCCGTTTCACCCACATGCCGAATCAAAAATAATTTGACAAGCGAAATATCTACAGCCTGCTCAGCCATACAGTACTTCCAACTTAAGGTACCCAAAACATAGGCAATACCTGTAATGGCAATTAGATAAATAAACTTAAATCCAATTTTTTGTATAGAAGAGATGACGTATCTATAATCTATGGCATAGACGAAGATGATCAAAGAAACAATAACGCAAATCAGTATTAAAACCTTTATAAACTTCATCGAAGGACATTAAACAGCAACCTGCAGCGATTCAGCAGAAAGAAATTGTATATCTTCAAAATACGTTTGAACCAGTTGTTGCCAGTTGCACCGTTTACTATATGCCAATCCCGCCTTTGAAAACTGTTCCCGAAGCATTTCGTTTTCCAGCAGTAACTGTATTTTACTCATGTAATCCATTGCGTTTTCTGCATCGCATTTCAAACCATTTACTCCATCTTCAATGAAGTCTTTAGAACCACCCCCATCTGCGATTACGCAAGGTAATCCCGATGCCATTGCCTCTAACACCACATTTCCAAAGGTCTCCGAAATAGAAGGGAAAAGAAAAATATCAGATGAAGCATATAAAACAGCCAGGTCCTCATGATTCTTTTTGCCAACAAAAAAAGCTTTAGGCATTCTTGCTCTGCACGCATCTTCAGCTATCCCATCCCCTGCAATTAAAAGGTTAATGTCTATTTTCTTTTTGATTAATTCATCATAAACACCAAATAGGGTCTCCAGGTTCTTTTCCCAAACCAATCTGCTTGCAAATAGGATAGTTGGAAATGTGTTTTCTGTAATTTTCCTAATGATACCTAAGTCTTTTTTTGTCGGTGAGAAAATAGAGGCATCGAACCCTCTTTTCCATATTTTTAAACGACTACCCTCAATCCCCATGTCACATAATTCAGCTGAAATGCTTTCTGAAGGTACATAGGTTAAGTTACTCTGATTATAGAATTTTCTTTGACTCTCAGCGATCATAGGTTTAATAGCACCAATTAGAAATGAGGCATGCTTTAAATAGTAATCAATATAAGATATAAAGTGGGTATGGTAAATTGATATAATGGGAATGAGTCGCCGACGCGCATATTTCATTGCAAAGTGTCCCAATAGGGAAGGTGTAGCAATATGTACTACGTCTGGATAAAAACTTAACAGCTTTTCCTTAATTCTGCTCTGCGCAAAAACAGGTAAAGCCATTTTATAAGTATGATTAACCGGCAGTGTAATAGTAGGAATACGCATGCATTCAAATCCGTAAAGTTGATCGGGCCCTACTCCACAAATAAAAAGAAATTCAAAATCCTCTGGATTGATTCTTTTTATAAGCTGAAACATGGTACGTGAAGCACCATCAAAATCTTCTATTAAAATTTCAGCAAAAAATGCCACTTTAATCCTCTTCATAATCAAACTTTGGATGGCAAGCTACCATCTTCTTGTTACTATAGAATGAGGAGAAAATTAAATTATCAGTCGATATCGTTGTTTTTTTTCAATAACTATACAATTACTTCAGCTAAATTTTAAAAGAATAAATTTTGTCGGATAAGTTTATTCTTTTAAAAAAATTAATTATATGTGCCGATGGATAGGTTGATTATATCGATAGATGCATATCGCAATACTTTTGGAGGAGCTGCGGATCAATTATAAATCAATGCAGCTTCAATATTTCAGATCCAAAACGTGCTGTTTCCCTTTCAACCATCTTAATATCTTTCGATTTGATCCATGATCCGATTACATGGTTTCCTGCATTTGGAATAGCTGCCTTACGTTTTAAACGAACTGGCGTTCCAAGCTCATTAAACATGTTAAGCATGGCATCAACCTTTACCACATTGTCCTGGTGGGCCTGATCTTTATAATAATACAGAAGAAGAACTGGTTGTCTAACCTTTTTAAAAGTGGAAGGTAACATCGTCGTTTCAATAAGTTCCTGAAGCTCAACAGCGGCCTCAAGCCTATAATATGGATACCAGTATTTACTGTATTCTTTTGTTTTTATCTGGGACCTTAAATAGTTGCCTCCTGAAATTTGTCGTGCAATCTGTAGTCCCCATGGATTATTTAGCAACCAGGAATTGTCATTATTGATCTTAATATTTGGTGATAATAGGATCAGACTATTGATCTCAGGATAATCTGCTGCTAGTTTTAATGATATTGTGCCCCCTGTAGAGGTACTCATTAAAATTACTTTTTTACCAAGCTTTCTACCGATTGCATAAGCTTCCAATGCAGATTGCCAAAGTCTTTCTGCACTAAAATCAATCATTGGCTCTTTAGTAATTAAACCATGATCTGCCAGCCTTGATAAGTACAGGTTGCAGTGAAACTTTTTTGCAAATGCCCGATGTACAGGATTGCCTTCTTCATGACTTGAACCAAATCCATGCAGATAAACTACCGCATATTCAGTTTGGGTTTTAGCCGCACGGTCTGCCCAAATAACTTTTGCTCCGTTTCCTTGTTTAACAGCTAATTTACCTTCTTTTTCAGTAATGTATGCATCAAGATCCTTCAACTCCGGAACAACAGGCAGTTGAGTCGTATAAAATGGAGTCTTAGGATAAGGGCCGCAGAAATAAACAACAATCAGGAGTAAGATCGCTGCTCCAAGTATCTTTAATCCTATTCTCAAATTCATTTGTTTTTATGGATTAACAAATCCGGGTAGTCAGTAATAATGCCATCCACTCCCTTGTTGATCAAATCTTCAATAGCAGCCTGCGTATTGACCGTCCATGGAATAATTTTAATCTCTTGTTTATGGCAATCCCTGATTGTTTGGTCGTCAACAAGAAGATAATAAGGACTGTATATTGTTGGTTTGAAGCTTAGTCTTTTTAAGTTAATCTCAAGGCCTTCCTTATTTTCCACCAACAGCGCTGTTTTAATTTCCGGATAATCACGGTGTACAATTTCCAGTGTTCGGGGATCAAAAGATTGAATGATCACCCTTTTTTCAATGCCTTTACTTAAGATGACAGGTATCAGCATTTTCATAAAACCTTCTGGTTCCGGATGATAAATACCATCTCCTTCCGGAGAAACCTTCGTTTCAATATTATAGTAAGGTGTCGGTAAATTAAAATTCCTGGCATAAGCCTCAGTTGAATCAATTAGATCGCTCAGCAAAGGTTTATATGCTGCCATTTTTTGCTGTTTCGGAAACTTGGCGTTACCCCTGCTTCCCACATCAAATTTCCGGATCTCCTCATAGTTAAGCTCGTAAATTTTTAAGCTTTTAGACTCTGCTGCTGTTACTGGCTGCCCATCTGGTTTCAATACGAAATCTGCTGACATAAAAGGATCATGTGACAATACCGCCTGTTGATCCTTACTAATGGCAATATCCATCTCCAAGGTAGTAACGCCTAAATCCATTGCTTTTTTCATAGCCGGTATAGTGTTTTCAGGCATCAGTCCCCTGCATCCTCTGTGTCCTTCAATATCAATTTTCCCTTGTGCCATAGTAAGATAAGATATACACATCAACAAGGTAAGCAGAATTAGGTATTGGATTTTAACAAGATTATTATTTTTGATCACCATGTCCATTTATATCGAATTGAAGTACCTGATAATAACCTCCAAAGTAGCTGGTGCTATGTATCTGATATTTGTTGCTAAGGTAAGTTTATCACTTAAGCATGTATATTAATATTATGCCATTAAATCTTAAATTTAAAAACACATGAGTGGTCTTTAATCAGAGAAATGACATTATAATGAAAGATTTTAACTGTTCATACAACTAAATCGTTAATAATTTGTTTATACTCCTATAACCTACTACTAAGATAATTATCTTTGCATATGACATTGACTACAACTAGTTTTTCAGAGTTTATTAAAGAGTTCGAAGAAACACTAAGACATTTATTTCACGAAAAAGCAGATATAAACAAACTCAGCCTTGAAAGAGGTCTTCCTCCTTCAGTTATGAGTGGAATTATGTCCAAAGTGCCTTTAGCCGTTGCTATTCCTGAACAATACGGAGGCCGTGGAAGCAAAGTAAAAGAATGCTTAGGCTTATTAGCTGCAGCATCCTACGAATCACTTCCTCTTTCACTGACATTCGGAATAAACATTGCTCTTTTTTTAGAACCTATTTCTAAATATGCAAACGAAGGCGCAAAAAAGGAGATCTTCGACCGCTTTCTGATGAATCAGAATATGGGTGGACTCATGATCACTGAGCCCGACTTTGGAAGCGATGCCTTAAACATGAAAACATGCCATACACTAATCAATGACGGCTATGCAATCAAGGGTACTAAACATTGGCAAGGACTTACCGGTTTAGCTGATTATTGGTTGATTGCTTGTCGGAAATCAATAGACAATGGTGAACTAAGCAGGGATATCGACTTTTTTATCTGCGATACCGCTCAAAGGAATCAGCAGGTAGTAGTGGAGGAACTTTATGATAGTTTAGGACTTTACATGATTCCTTACGGATTAAACACCTTGGATATTGAAGTTCCCTCTAAATTCAAATTAGAACCGGAGACTACAGGTATTAAAATGATGCTTGATATTTTACATCGAAGCAGAATGCAATTCCCAGGAATGGGTATGGGCTTTATCAAACGCATGATGGACGAAGCCATTAACCACTGCAAGAATAGAATGGTTGGAGCCGGAAACTTATTATCCATGGATCAGGTGCAACATCAGATTGCCCGAATCCAATCTGCCTTTACCATTTGTTCAGCCATGTGTGCTAAGAGTAGCCAGATCAGTGGAATTGAGCACAACTTGGCAACCGATGGCCTTGAAGCGAATAGTATGAAAGCCGTTGTAACTGATTTAATGCAAGAATCTGCCCAGTTATTGGTTCAGGTTTCCGGTGCAAACGGATACCGCATCAGCCATATTGGTGGTCGTGGAATTATGGATAGCCGACCTTTCCAAATCTTTGAAGGCTCTAACGAAATGCTGTATGCGCAGATAGCCGAAATGGTTACCCGTCTGATGAAAAAACAAAAACAACTGAACCTGTTTGATTTCCTTAAAGATTTTAAAGTAACAGCCGAAGCTTGTTTGCATTTCAAAAAAGACCTAAGCTTTTCAATTAGTAACACCATCTCTCAGCGTAAGCTTGTTGATCTAGGTAAGATTCTTGGAAGAATTGTTTCAGTGGGATACGTATTGGATCTTGAGGCTAAAGGTTTCAGGAAAGACTTGATTGAAAACTGTATCACCATGGTACAGCAGGAAATCTCCTCCCTGATGTGCTCATTTAAGTTTGATAATATCGTTCAGGTTGTTGACGACTATTCAGATAATAGCTCGTGGCTTAAATTTGCATAATAAATAAAATTCAAAGGCTGTATCATAGGTACCGATCATGCTCTCCGGCATGCTAACTTAACCAACGATACAGCCTCTCTTATGTACAAAAAGTAACAGTTTTGCTTTTTTGGGAGTTCCCGTAGCCACACTGGTTGGTTGTATCCCCGCATCTTATGCTTCCTTTTTCTTCTGCTTTTATCCTACCGACCTGGCGACTATCAGTTTCGACCGCTCTGGAACCATACACGTTGGCAAGTATATTTTTAACCACAGTTCTATGATTCCTGGATTAATTGGTACCTGAACAGCTGTTGCTATTGGTTACTTGCTAGCCAACTATGTATATACCTTCTAGAAATACTAACGGTTAATTTAGTAACCGAAATCAGATCATGAATCATTAAAATTACTTTAGTTTCAATGATTCATGATAATGATTGATCTGCAATAGCACATCTATAGCGGTTTCATAATTCGCATTTCCTACTACCTTTTTGTATTCATTTATCTGGTCGGCATATATGCTCTTCAGCTTTCGATTAAAGATTTCGCCCTCCTCTGTTAAATATAAGGTCTCCGAACGCGCATCCGTCAAATTCTTTTCACTTCGTACCAAGCCCAGTTCCTGTAGTTCCTTAATAATTTTGCTTGCTGCCATTTTAGTCACTTTAAGCTCCCTGGCAACCTCACTGTTTGAGATGCCCTGCAACCCAATACACATGAAAGTGGGCATATATGACATCTTAAAGTTTGAATTGAAGGCCTAACAAACATGAATGTCTCCCCATTCGTCAGTCAATCTTTTTAATATGTAAACTATTTTATGTACTATTTTACTGTTCTCTTGATTTTCCATAAAATTAAATTTGTCATATTTATGTCAGAAATATACTATTTAGTAAACTAAGTTTACCTTTTTCATAAACATACAAAAACGGTTTTTATGCAACAGCAAGAAGGCAAATCTAATTCTACTAAAAAGAGAATACAAATTCTTAGTATTACTATTATCGCATTAGCCCTGCTCAGTTATGCCGGTACTACCATTCATCATGCAATGACCTATGAAAGCACCGATAATGCGCAAATCGAAAGCAATGCAATTCCGGTTCTAAGTAGAGTATCCGGATATATCAACGTCTTTGAGCTTAAAGATTATCAATCAGTAAAAGCCGGTCAATTGCTCATTACCATAGATGACCGAGAATATAAGTTAGCGGTTCAGCAAGCTCTTGCTGATCTGGCTGTAGCGAAAGCTGATTTAACCAATGCGCAGGAACAACTGAACAATCTTGGTTCTGATAAAAATGTAGCTAGCGCAGGAGTAGGGGTAGAGCAGGTAAACCGGGAAAAAGCTGCTCTTGATTTAAAACGTGATCAAGCCTTATATAATGAAGGTTCTATCACCGAACATCAGTTAGATAATAGTAAAGCAGCTTCACAGGTGGCTCTAAAACAATTAGCCTCCAGTAAAACCAGGGTATTGCAGGTTAGCACGCAATCCGGTATGCAAATGCACAAATACAGCGGGCCATAGCCAATGTCGCCATAAGAGAAGCAGCCCTTGAAAAGGCTGAATTGCAACTTTCCTACACGCAGATTACTGCTCCTGCAAATGGGCAATTGGGTGAAACTCATTTGCAGAAGGGGCAATATGTCCAACCCGGACAGCAGCTTTTCAGTATCATCAGCAACGAACAATATTGGATTGTAGCCAACTTTAAAGAAACGCAAATTGAACACATGAAAATAGGTCAGCCTGTTCATGTTGAAGTAGATGGCTATCCCGATCAGGAGATTAAGGGTAAAATAGTGGACTTCAGTAATGCCACAGATGCTAAATTTTCCCTTCTCCCTTTATTCCAATGGATATACCCCAGATATTGACCAATTCAGATACCGTTACTCCGCAGGGGTATCCCTGCATATTCCGATTTATGAAGGTGGCAGATCTGATAAAAAGATTATAGTAGCTCAAAGTATGCTTAAGCAAACTCAATTAGGATATGAGACACTGAGCAACAGATATCTGAAAGATATCAGGCAATCGATGAATGATGTAAAAAGTAATCAATCCAGCCTGCTGAATGCACAAACACAAGTAGATGAGGCTAAAGAAGCACAAAAACTGGCGCAGAGCCGGTATAAAAATGGTACAGGTACCAATCTGGAGTTAACTAATGCCGGTACCAATGTGCAGCGCGCCTCACTGGCGTTGCTTCAATATGACTTTCAACTTTGCCTGGCTAAACTGGAACTTGCCCGTTTAGCAGGAATTGTATACTGGTAATAAACAAATAATCTCCTTAGTTAATCTACTACAGTTCATCTGTATGGTATTAATTAAGGAGATTATTTATTCTTATCTGCTTAGATAAGTATTAAAAATAGGCTGATGTCGGAATACAATTATAAGAGCGGTTTAGCGCTGCTTATTCGCCAACTTTTTGCTGGTCCGGTGCTTCTCTGTAACCAGCCACATCTGATGAGTCAGATTCATGAGTGCTTTCATTCTCTGCAGTTGGCTCTACCACTTCTTTGTCATCCACAGAATTTTGTTCTACACTTAAATAATTGCGTAAGTCCTCAAGCGATTTTTCCCAACCATCCTGATGCGGCATCACTGCTTCGTCTTTTGAATTGCTCTCCTGAAGAATCGCAATTTGACTGCCTTGATCGGCATCTGTAAAATTTACGGTTAGTTTATAACTTCCATTTCCTAAGGGACCTTCTTTCGTCACCCAGTCCCAGGTATAAACTAACCTGGTATTTTCTTCTACTTCCAGGTATTCGCCGGTAATAATCAGGAAATCTTTTATTCCATTGTTTTCAAAAGTGTACTTTATTTTACCTGCTTTTTCTACAGTATTGTCCACTTCAGTCAACGTCGCATGCAATGGCTTCCACCATTTTTTCAAATGATCAGCATTTGTCCATGCCTCATAAAGTTGTTCTTTTGATACTGGAAAATCTTTTTTGATCTCAATGTTTTTAACTTGTGATGCTTCCATAATGTAGATAGATAGTTTTTTTAATACCCTTATCTATCTATAATTATGCCATAAATTGGTATGATTTAAGATCCGGCTATTAAGTAATTTGCAGATTTTAAACAGCAAAATCCTGTTATTTTAGTAACCTGATTATTGTTCAATGTAAATTCCAAGCAGTAAGATTCCAACAAAAGTCCGACTTAAAGTAGTGTAGGTTGGACTTATGTCGGAATCTTATTGCATTCATACTGGAATTTTATACTATGTCTTATACGGAAATGCCTTGTATTTTATCCAAATACCTTACAAAAACCAGACAGTTAAACGGCCTTACATTTACAACGATAAAAGGCCTGTACGGATAGATCTTTACATCAGAAACAAATCAATCAGGCTTAAGACAGAATGGTTTTTCAATGATTACTTTTTCTTAATAAATTTCACATCAGAAAAAGCGACTTTTGATTCGTCCCCTTCTATCTCTTTATTATAAAACGGAGAATACATTTTACCCATTATCGTGTTCTTCTCCACATCAATTTCTAAAAGGCGTAAGTAACCGCCGCCGGAATCTGCATTTTGATAATCCTGAAGAATCTGGTAGATCTGGTTTCCTTTTAAACCCATGTCCACACGGGAAGCAGAATAACATACATGGCCACTCAATACCATCAGCACATTTTTGTGGGGTTTAATGTACCGCTCAAAAATGTCAGAGGACTTCATATCTCCATAACCCGCATTGGTTGTATTTATTTCTCCCTTTGGCGTTAAATGATAATGCGTTAAAATGATGGTATTGTATTTTGGATGTTTACTTATTACCTTATCCATCCATTTAGCCGCATCTTCCCTGGCACAGAATTCTAAAGATATGACTAACCATCTTGTGTTTTCAACTTCAAAAGTGTAATATGAATTATCGCTTTTATCCTTTTCGAATCTGCCTTTCTGTGCCGTAAAACGGCTTGTCGGGAAGTAATGATTAAATTTAGTGGTTTTTCTTAAATTAAGGTTTACGTTGCCGGGTGCAGCACTTCCGCTATTGACGCCAACCGCTTCCGTATCGTGATTACCCAAAGCAATAACATAGGGTATTTTCGCACTGTCCAGAATTTCAAAACCTTTGCTGGCTGTTTCGTAATGCGTGATGTTGTCAAAGTTGACTAGATCTCCTACATGCAAAACAAAAGGGATATGCAACGAATCTCGCTTGGCGGCAATCCAGTGGAGTTCACTAAAAAACATATCATGTCTGGATTGTACCATGCCCTGAGTATCCGGAAAGATAGGAATGGTAAATTTCTGGGCGAACAGGTTAATATTACTAAACAGGATTAAGCCTGCTATTAAGCTGATGTGTTTGATCGTGTTGCGGCTAACGTGCCTGTTGTGATTCGGATTCATATAATTACTTATTTTTGTACCTAAAGCGTTAATAACCTGGATTTTCGACTAGGTTGGCGTTGTTAGCCGTTCGTGTCAAGGTAATCGGGAAGTAGTAGTTTTGCTTTCCAAATAGGGGAGAAGTAACCGTGCCATCCTGTTTATCCTTGAGCTTGACTAAAAACTTTCCTGTAGCATGATCAAGAATATAACGAACACCATGTCCATTTCGCGAAAGATAGTCTTCTGCTAATCGCCATCTTCTTAAGTCCCAATAGCGATGCCCTTCGAACGCGAGCTCTACTTTTCTTTCATTTCGGATATGCTCCATGTCTATACTGGTCAGCAAGGCTATTCCTGCTCGTGTCCTAATCTTATTTATGGCGTCTAATGCTTCAGGTGTCAGGCCTAATTCATAAGCCGCTTCCGCATCGTTTAATAGTATTTCTGCATAGCGGAATACAATGTAGTCTTGTGTAGATCCAAAGATCCCGGCAGTGGAGCCATCGCCATTTTCTTTAGATTCGTCCAGATATTTCATCACTCCAAAACCTGTTTGTGTGCTTTTCTGATCTCCATTGGCCAGTACACCCTGGTAAGAACCAACCGTTAATATGGTACCATCGGCGGTACGGATGCCATTGTAGAAATTTAAATTTCGTCCCTGCCATTTGGTGTCCTGTGTATAAATGGTGGCCTGGAAGCGCGGATCTTTATTGCCCCACAGCTCTTGCATGGTCCACAGTTTACTATTTAAAACGGCCTGGTCCAGCTTTCCGGAGCTTCCATCTTTGTTTTCAAACGATTCTACTACCTCCAGATAGGGGGCATCATGAATTCCATTTGCCCAGCCATTTGGGTACGGGCATTGGAAATAATCGTATGCCCAGCCTGCACCTCCAATATCTTTATTACTTCCGTCATGCTGTTTTGCAAAAATCACTTCTGCGTTTTTCTTCACAAGAAAGATGTTTTTAAAATTGGTAATCTTATCCGCATCTGCATCATAGAGTTTGAATTGGTTGCTTTCCATTATTTGTCTGGAAGCATCCGCTGACTGTTGATAATAGCTGTTGGCTTCCGAAGCGTTAAATCCCAATAATCCGTTTAATTGCAAAGTGCCATATTTGGCAATACTTCCGGCATACAATGCAGCTCTTGAAGTCAAAGCTAATGCGGCAAACTTAGTGGGGCGTCCCCAGTCATTGGCTGCCTGAATCTTCGGAAGTATCGAACTGATTTCCTTTAATTCCGATAAAATGAAGTCATACACTTCTTTTTCAGAATTTCTGGAAGCATACAATTCTTCCTGCGAATCATTGATGCTTTGCGCTTTCTTGATTAATGGCACACCTCCATATCGTTTTACCATATAAAAGTAATTGAAGGCTCTTAAATAACGGGCTTCTGCAATCCGCTTGTTTTTGAACTCTTCTGATAAGGTTGACTGCGGTAAGCGTTCGATCAGCTCATTTAAAGAGCGAATCACTTTGTACGATTTTTCCCACCATTCCATCAGACCTCCCTGAATTTTTAGTCCGCCCGTCTTAAATACATAGGCATTTCCTGAAAAATTAGAGGTACTCTTCGATTCATCGCTGACGTTATTGACGTAAAACATGGCGAAGAAGGGCTGAGCTGAACTTTCGACCACCACTGCATCATTTGTAAATACGGTGGTACTAACGTATGCTCCTGTGAGGTAGGCCTCTACCAAGGCTTGATCATTCCACACCACTGCATCTGAAATGATGTCCAAGGGAACTTTGTCCAATACCCCTTTATTGCAGGAAACGGTAATCAGAAGCGTGATAATGGTGACTATTTTAAAATGTTTAAATTTTATCATGATGTTCATTGCTAATTAAAATGAGAGATCTAAGCCTAAGGAGACGTTTCTTAGCTGCGGATAGTAGATGCTGCCTAAGCCTGATGGGCTTTCGGGATCGAGCTCAAACTTGTTCAATTTACTAAATGTTAACAAGTTGGTGCCGGCTACAAAGAACCTGACTTGTGAAATATTGATTGATTTCAATAAGCTGCTGGACAATGAATAACCAATGTTCAGACTCTTCAGTCGCAGATAACTAGAGTTTACTAAGTTATAATCAGACAACCAACCATTTGAAGCAGCTCCGCCAACGCGTGGAACAAAAGCATATTTGTCATTATTTTCTTCTGTCCATCTATTTTCGAAATAAACGACCGGTGGTACTGAATTTTGCTTGAGCACTGCGCGGATATTAAATCCAAACGCACCTTGAAGTAATAATGCCAGATCGAAGCTCTTGTAGCGAAAAGATGTATTAATGCCATACATCCAGCTTGGAAAAGTGCCCTTACCAATTTCAACCTGGTCTTTCCAATCAATTACAGCATCATTATTCATATCCAGGTATTTTACATCCCCGGGACGGAGAGTAACATTTTTTCTTAAATCCTGATCGTAGGGTAAATTATTAATTTCTTCCTGACTGGTGAACAAACCGTCAGACCGGTAACCAAAAGTCCGGTCCGTCCAATTACCAGTTTTCTTATTTTGTCTGATCTGGTCGGGATCGGTATAATCAGGCTCATCAAAAGATAACCACTTGGATCGTGCCCAGGAGAGATTTGCACCGATGTTCCAGTCAAATTTATCACTTCGGTGGGATGTTCCCAGCACCAGTTCAAATCCTCTTGTATCTGTGCTGTTAATGTTTTCGGGGGGAAGTGTGGCGCCAAAAGAAGAGGGCAATGTAGCAGTGCGTGTGCCGGGAATACCAGTTCGTTTTCTGTAAAACGCATCAATATTAGCGTATAATAAGCCATTCCATAAAGATAAATCCAATCCTCCGTTGAAGATTTTCAGGTTTTCCCAGGTTAAATCCGGATTAGCCAAGCCTTTGGATACTAATCCCGGATACTTCGTGTTTCCGAAGATATAAGAACCTCCTGTTCTGACGCCTGTAATTTCATAACCTGTTAGGTATTGAAAGTTGCCCACACCATCATTTCCTGACATACCATAACTGGCCCGTAACTTCAGGGCATCAATGGATTCAAAGGATTTCATGAATGATTCCTGCTCCACTCGCCAGCCAACAGACACGCTTGGGAAATAACCCCAACGGGAAGACGTTGGGAATTTTGCTGATGCATCTGCGCGGATCGATGTTTCAAAGATATAACGGTTTAAATAGGTATAATTGACACGGCCCACCAAACTTTTTCTACCCATTTCAGAAGTACTTCCCCCATTAGTCATCCCTTCTGTGCTACCTGCCAGTATTTCGTCGATGGCTGGAGTTAAGAAGTTAGAGCGTGCGGCTTGAACAGCATCGTTGAAGTAGTCAATGTCTTCATATAAAGCAAGGATGCTGAAATCATGTTTGGTATTAATAGTTTTGTCGTATTTTAAAGATAACTGTCTGTTGATTTGCCTGTTACTGGTGCGACCTAAATTTAAGTTAGCTGATGTTCCAAAATTTCCAGCTGGAGAATAGATATCTGCAGCGTAGTCGTAGGTATAAAAGGCAACTGGCTTTTGGAATTTTTTTGTAGATCCGTAGCCCTGCACATAATTAATTAATCCCTTTGCTTGCAGTCCTTTTAGGAAGGCGAAGTCATAGGTAAGGTCAAAGTTAAAGCGCAGGTCCTGATTTTTGTAATCTGAATAGCCGGATAGACTTCTATCACCAGTAATATGAGCGCCACCTGTTCCTCCGCCTTCTGCCCATGAGACTTTGGTAGGGTCCGGGAGTACAGCTGGAGATGTTGGACGGGTATTCCATAAATCACTCCAGATACTGTTCGTTACATCCAGATTTCGACTCGGGAATTTACCATCTTCAATAATAGTTGAAAAATCCATGGTAGCCCTCAGCCCCCTGGTGATTTTAGCGTCAATATTGGAACGTAAGTTATAGCGGGAATAACTGGCATCACTTCTTTTCATGATTGTTTCCTGATCCAGGTAACCAAGGAAGCCGAAGTATTTTATGGCTTCGCTTCCACCGCGGACAGAAACACTATGTTGTTGCTGAGGTGCCCAGTCGCGCACTAAAAGTCCGAACCAATCTGTATTCGGATATTGCGGATCGGTACCATCATAAAATTTTTGTATTTCTGCTGCAGTATAAGGAGCTGTTTCCTCCGGTTGTCCTCCTTGAATCCATCCTTCTCTGAGAATTTGTGCATACATGCCGGAACTTCCCGGTTCAGGCATTGATGTAATTCCCTGTGCTGTAAAGCTAGTTTTAAAGGAGATGATAGGTTTACCTAATACTCCGCGTTTAGTGGTAATCAGTATGACTCCATTTCCCGCCCGTGCACCGTAAATCGATGCAGAAGCATCCTTCAGTATCGATATTGACTCGATCTCATTGGCATCGATGGAATTGATATTCCCTTCGATTCCATTGATCAGTACTAATGGAGAGCCGAAGCCTCGGATATTTAGCGTTGATTGATCACTGCCGGGCATTCCATTGGATTGCAACGTAATTAATCCAGGCAATTTCCCGGCAAGGGCATTGGATACTGATGCTACCTGTGATCTGCTGATCTCTGCGGAATTGATTGAAGCCACAGATCCGGTTAAGTTCCCTCGCTTTTGCGATCCATAACCTACTACTACCACTTCTTCTAGTGCATTGGGATTCTCTAGTAAAATCACGTTAATTTGTGTTTTACCTTTTAAGCTGATGTCCTGACTTTCGAACCCAATGTACGAAAAGCGTACGATTGAGTTCGTTGGTACTGCTAGTTTGAATTTGCCTTCAAGGTCTGTTGTGGTACCAATCCCTTTATTGGTGCTTAAATTGATGGATACTCCAGGTAAGCCAAGACCTTTTATATCTTGAACCATACCAGTTACCGTTGTTTTCTCCTGGGCTAAAACCTCGCTGTTTTGTGCGAAGAGATATAGAAATAGGAATAAACCTGCATAAAAGTTTTTCATGCGGCAAATTTATGTGGGGCATGTAAACACTGTATAAGGTTAATGTTATAAAAAATACTATTAGTAATTGTAAATCAAATAGTTACGAATTAAATTAACATTCTTCGTCCTTTTTGTTAACTTAGTGTTTCCGTTGCAGTGGATTTTTCAGAATACTTATCCAATCTCCTTTAACCCAAGCGGAACTAATACTTTGGTTTTAAAATAGGTAACCGTAACAATAATCAGCGTCATGGTCCCTCCAAATACGACAGCTGGAACTGTTCCCATGAGTCGGGCTGTTAAACCAGACTCAAAAGCGCCGATTTCATTAGAAGATCCGATAAACATTGAGTTGACGGCAGATACTCGTCCCCTCATATCATCAGGAGTAAGCAGCTGCATGATTGTAGACCGGATGACGACACTCACACTATCAAAAACTCCCTCGAAGAAGAGAAAGAAAAGGGTCAGGTAAAAATTTGTAGACAGTCCATAACAGATGATCGAGACTCCAAATCCTGTTACGGCAATCAGCAGATTTCTCCAGGGTTTATTCATAGGGGAGTGACGAGCCATGAAAAGCATGGTTAGTACGGCTCCTATTGCCGGTGTAGCTCTCATTATGCCGAACTCTTCCGCCCCCACATGTAGTACTTCACTTGCAATTACTGGAATAAGAGCTACAGCACCGCCAAAAAATACGGAGAACATGTCTAAACTCATTGCGCCAAGCATCATCCTGTTTCCAAATACAAATTTGATTCCTACAGAAAGACTTTCAAAAATACTTTCTTTTGGCACAAATACAGGTTCTCTCTTTTTAATTAAAAAGATACAGCATAAAGCAATAGACAGAAATATCAAAATTGTTAAAAAAGTAATAGAGATTCCGGCAAAGGCGTAGATCAATCCCCCTGCTGCGGGACCGCCAATGGCCGCTATCTGGAAACCGGTACTATTCCAGGTGGATGAATTGGGATAAAGCTCTCTTGGGATGATCAACGACATGAGCGAAAAGGTAGTTGGTCCCATAAATCCCCGGCAGATGCCAATGCAAAAGATCATCACGTAGATAATGCCTACGAGATGGCCAGTGCTGAGTTTGGAAGAAAAAGCGGGTAGAGTGATGAGATACAGTACTGCCGAACAGGTAATCATACCTCCAATAATAATCTTCAGAAGCTTAGTTTTTTCAGATTTATCAGCTACATAACCGCCATAGAGTGAAATGCCCACAGCCGGAATAGCCTCGCATAAACCAATTAGTCCCAGTGATAATGGATCTTTAGTCAGATGATATATGTACCACCCAATTACAACAGCTTGAATCTGATATCCAAATGTTAAAAAGAAACGCATGAGTAAGTAAGCACGGAATTCAGGAAAGCGTAACGCCGCATAAGGGTCTGGTTTTACAGACTCCGAGCCATCAGTGTTCATATCATCGTATAATCGTTATCAATTATAAAGAATTTATACTAAAATCGTCATACCAATAGTCAGTAAATTGATTTTGAGCTTAACTAAGGAGATAATTATTAAGCACATTGAACATATTTTCACATTTTCTGGGAAGGCTTTTGTGTATTAGATGTGTACCACGAGCGGGATCATAAGTGATACTTTTGTTTACGTTCATTTACTTTATGCATATTCTTAATCTATGACACACAAATTTTTGAAAATTTTCGCCTTCAACTTCATAATTATTTCTGGCATCACCCTTATTTCTTCTTGTGTAAGTACTAAAAATATTCCGTATTTTCAGAACTTAAGCCAAACAGACCGGAAGCGGCTGGATTCGGTTACCAATTTTACCGAGCCGGTTATTCAACCTGATGATATTTTATCATTATCGATCATTACAGTTGATCCAACGACTTCAGCGGTAGTCAATCAATCCACCACACTGGAAACGATGGGAACACCAAGAAATCCAAGTTCCCGCGAGATAGAAGGATTTTCGGTAGATAAGAATGGTGAAATTGAGCTTGCTATTATTGGCAAGATTAAAGTATCCGGACTGACAACTTATGAAGCAAGGGAGTTAATCCGTACTAAAGCAGCAAGATATTATCAGAAACCAAATGTTAGCGTTCGCTTTGCGAACTTTAAGATTTCAGTTCTTGGTGAAGTCAACAGACCAGGATCGTATACCTTACCTAATGAAAGAGTGACGATACTAGATGCCCTAAGCTTATCAGGCGATCTGACTTTATATGGAAAAAGGGAAAATATCATGGTTATCCGTGATGTAAACGGAAGGAAAGAATACGGAACAGTAAGTATTAACTCCTCTGATATTTTCAAAAGTCCTTATTATTTTCTGAAGCAGAATGACGTGGTCTATGTAGAACCGAATAAAGCTAAGGTGTTTTCTTTAAACAGTACTGCCAGGTCTACTGCAGTTATTGCTTTATCCGCTCTTTCGACAATTGTTCTCATTATTACAAGAATTTATTAAAGGCTATATCCTCTTTTTATGAGCAGAATAAACAATACAGGAATGTCATTCGACGAGAATGAAGAGACGAATTACAGTCAGCTTTGGAAGAAGATGAAAGCCGCATGGCCATGGTTTCTACTGGCTTTCATCGTTTTTTTTACTGCCGTCTTTTTTTATGTGATGTATACCACGCCCATGTATAACATACATGCGCTGATCAAAATCAATAACTCCAACCGTGGCGCACCTTCCACTTCGACCGATAACTCCCTTTCTACTGAATTTGGAGTAGCAACGGCCTCTATCGTAGATGAGGAAGCGGTGGTTTTACAAACCAAGTACCTAATGGAGCGAGTTGTGAATGACATGAAGCTGAACATTACGTACTTCAGTAAAGGTCCGATCAGAGATGAAGAATTATATACTCCACCCTTTACGGTTCAAATTTCTGAGCCTGTGGATACTATCCGTTTCACTCACTTTGATGCTGAGGTTCTGGGAGATAAAAAAATACATCTGGAAAATGATGTGCTCGATACCATAATTGACTTTAACCAGTCGCTTAAATTGGACCACATCGGAAGGATTAAACTGGTTAATCCACAACCTGGATTAAAACCGGAACAATACGCATTTACACTTTCTTCTGTAGACCAGGCAGTGAACCGCCTGAGTGGTAACTTGACGGTAGCATTACTGGCTAAGCAGATGGGTATTATAGACCTTAACTTAGTTTATCCAGTGCCTAAAAAAGGGGAAGATATCCTGAATAAATTGCTGGATATTTATGTACAATCTAATTTGGAAGACCGTAATACGTTAGCTGATAGCAGTGTCAAGTTTATTCAGAACCGGTTGAGTTACCTTGGTGGTGAGCTTGGTGATCTGGAAGGAAATATTCAAAATTTTAAACAACGGAATCAGATTGCTGAAATGGGTGAACAATCCAGAGTAATGGTTCAAAATACCAGTCAATTTTCTGATGAAGTAGCCAAAGTAGAAACGCAGATCAGCGTATTGAGCAGCCTTCAGGATTACCTGCAAAAAAATGCTGGAAACGATCGTATTGTACCGGGTTCATTAGTTGTATCCGATCCAACATTTAGCAGTCTGGTTGATAAATACAATACGCTTCTACTGGAGCGAGACCGCAGGATGGTAGGAGTAACTGCCGAAAATCCTGTAATCACGAATATTAACGAGCGGATCGCTAACCTTCGTGCAGATATGTTAAGCAGTTTATCCAGTAGTAGAAATTCTTTGAACATCACCCGTAATTCTCTGCAGAAGCAAGTGCAGACCGTTGCGGGAAAAGTACAAGGTGTGCCTGAAATAGAACGTAACTATCTAGATTTGGCACGCCAACAGCAGATTAAACAGCAGCTGTATATCTTTTTGATGCAAAAAAGTGAAGAAGCGGCGATAGGGAAAACGTATAATACACCTAATTCTAAAAAAATTGACCCTCCTAAAACACAGGAGAAAATAAGTCCTAAGGTGCCCGTTTATTATTCAATAGCCGCACTTCTGGCGTTAATATTACCATCTACTGTGATCTATACCGGGTTTTTGCTGAATAGTCTGATCGAAAGAAAAGATGATATCGTTAAGGGAACACAGGTGCCGGTGATCGGTGAGATTGGCCATAATTCAGGATCGGACAATTTGATTGTCGCTCATAACCCAAGGTCGCCAATAGCAGAGCAGTTCAGGGCATTGCGAACCCGATTGTTCTTCTATTTGAAGGCTGCGGATGAAAAAGTAATTCTGCTAACGTCCAGTATGGCTAATGAAGGGAAGTCTTTTACCTCTATTAATCTAGGTAGTGTATTGGCGATATCGGGTAAAAAAGTGTTACTAATGGAACTTGACCTGCGTAAATCAGGCCTCTCCTCTAAATTAGGAGTGGATAACAGTGTTGGTTTTACAAATTATATTATGGATGATAAGATGATCCCTGAACAGATCATTAGGCCATCGGGTGTATTGGATAATTTATTCGTGATCAGTTCTGGAGAAACTCAGCCCAATCCAGCTGAATTACTGATGAATAGTCGAATTGCTGTATTATTCAAGGACTTGAAAGAACGGTTCGATTATATAATTGTTGATGCTCCCCCAGTAGGGGTGGTGATTGATGCGCAGTTACTGGCAGAATACGCCGATTTATGCCTTTATTTAGTCAGACAACGTGTTACATCAAAATCACAGCTTTCTATCGTAGAGGATCTTCTGAAAGAAAACGAAATGAAACGTCTGGCTATCGTGATGAATGATATCAGAATGGGCCCTGGTACTGATTATGCTTACGGTAATTATAATTATGGCGATGAGCGTGCTGGTTTAGGAGCAAAAATTAAGAGTCTATTCAGTAAAAATTAAGTGTTACAATCGGATGAACAACGAACCTTATTTTTCAGTTATCATACCGGTTCATAATAAGCTGCCTCACTTGGAGCGATCTGTGTTTTCGGTATTGAGGCAGACTTATCAGAACTTTGAATTGATTATTATTGATGATGCATCAACGGACGGTTCTTCAGAAAAGTTAACTGAATTTACCGATCCAAAGATTTCCCTTTATACCCGTACTGAACCCGGTCCGGGTGGTTATAAGGCTAGAAACGTGGGGATTGATCATGCTCGTTATCCTTGGATCTGTTTCCTGGATGCAGATGATGAATGGAGTCTTGATCTGCTGGAAACCATTAAAAACGCAATTGTTAATAGTCCGGATATTGAATGTGTGACCTGGGGATATTATAATACTACAGGGACGCAAAAAAAACTGGATAAAACCTCAGTGATCAATGCAGATGTGCAACAGAAGTCTTTTGCACTGATTGATTTGTTTCGGCAAAAGCATACGTTATGGACTGGAGCGGTCTCTTTTAAAAAGGATCTGCTTGTACGGGCCGGCAAGTTTCCTGAAAGCGGCTATAAGAGAGGGGGTGATGTAGATACCTGGATCAGATGTTTGTGGCAGAGCAAAGGGAATTTGTGGATCAACAAACCGCTTTCTTATTATTACCTGGATGCGGTTAACATGGTCACCAAGTCCATCAAACGGGAATCGCTTTATATATTTTCTCCTTTTTTGTTTAATATATTAAGAGAAAGTAAAAATACGGAACTGGAACAGGCCATAAAAGATTTTCAAAATAAACGCATTTATAGTATTCTCAGAGGTCAGATCGTAGATAAACAACCTCTGGACTATCAGTTGCTCCGTAAAATGAATCTTACATCGGATAGTATCATCCTGGTATCTAAGCTTATGCTTAAAAAAATGATTAAAGTGTAATGGGGTATGAAGCTAGCTTATTTTTATAGAAATCTGAATCAGGGGGGCATTCAGAAGATGATTGTGAATGCCGCGAACTACTTTGTAGAGCAAGGTAACGATGTTTCTGTGGTACTAATGATCTCTGGAGGGGAATATGTCAGTTTACTTGACCCTCGCATCAAACTGATTTACTTCAGCTCGTTAAAAAAAAGTCGCCTCTTTTTCTCCTTTTCTGAAATCCTAAAAAGAGAGAAGTTTGATGTGCTCTTTACTGCAACCCCTTCTTTAAATACATTCACGATCATTGGCCGTTTAATGGCTCGTGTAAAAACAAAAATTGTTATCTCTGAACGGAATAATACGGTAGTTTTTTTTAAAAACAGTGCGCTCACACTCTCCAAGCTTACTTTTTTATCCATACCGCTTTTATATCGTTTTGCTGATGCCATCGTAGCGGTGTCTAAGGGCTTGGGTAAGAGCCTGCAAAAGGTTGCCTTGGTCCCGGCAAAAAAGATCCATGTAATCTATAATCCGGCCTGGTCTCCTGAACTGGAAAAGCAGGCAGGACTACCTGTTCAGCACGACTGGCTAGATGATACTGTTCCAGTCCTGATTACCGTAGGACGTTTAGTTGATGCTAAAAATCATGAACTGCTGATTGATGCCGTAGCCTTGTTGTCAAAAAAACGTGGGGTCAGACTGATTATCATAGGAGAGGGGCCGTTGCGTGAAAAGCTGCAGACGCAGATTAACCGCCTGAATTTACAGGATTTTGTCCGCCTGGAAGGCTTTAAACTAAATCCAGTATCCTGGATGAGTAAAGCTAGCTTATTTGTGCTTTCCTCTGATTATGAAGGGTTCGGTAATGTGCTGGTGGAAGCCCTTGCTGCGGGCCTTACTATTGTATCTACGGATTGCGATTATGGACCTGCTGAAATATTGGAAGACCGCTATGGTTTTCTCGTTCCAATCGGACAGGTAAATGCCCTTTCGGAGCAAATAGATTATGCTTTAGATCATCCTATCGACCCTGTTTTACTCACCAACAGAGCCAGGGAATTCAGCGTAAATCAGATCATGAAACACTATCAATCTTTATTTACTTCTCTGATTTCATAGTTTTTCTCACTTTTTTGTGTACCGTTAAGATCAAAATGTGTCAAACTTTTTAGAAGAAAAACTGCTCTCTTTGTATGTGTAACAGATAAGTGATTTGCAATATTTTTAATGTTCTTTTAAAATGTTTATGAAATTGTTAATAATTACTCCATTTAAAAACGAAGAAGATTCTATAGGTGGCACAATTGCTTCAATTGTTAAACAGAGTATTTATCCTGTTGCCTGGCTTTTAATGGATGATGGGTCAGATGATTCCTCTCCGGAGATTGTTAAAGACTACGCTAAAAAATATTCATTCATCCATTATTACCGAAGAGAAAAAACATCTTCAACACGTGCTACCGGAAATAATGTAGTTGAATTGTTTAATCTGGGGTTACAAGTTGCGGATACTATGAAAATAGACTGGGACATTGTTTCCAAGTTGGATGCAGACCTTGTTATACAGCGAAATGATTATATCGAATTCATGTTGAGCAAGTTTGAGCAATACCCATCTTTGGGAATAGCCAGCGGGGTCACTTTCATATTAGGGGATGATAACACAAGAATTATCGAATCGAAACATAAATGGCATACACAGGGACCAAATAAGTTTTATCGAAAAGAATGTCTCCATGCGATTGGTGGATTAAGACCTTTCAAAGGCTGGGATGGAATTGATGACATATTGGCCCGCGATAAGGGGTATATCACTGAAAAGTTTTTTGAGCAGGATATTCTGCATTTGTACCCCACGCAAACGCGTCAGGCTGAAGGTGGCTTCCAAAAGGGTCTCTCTAGGGAAGCTTACGGATATCGAAACATGGGATACCCATTTTACATGTACTTATTTAAAGCAATGAAATTAGTGAAGGAGCGGGGTATTCAGGAAGGTTCATTGTTTTTTTATTATGGAATAAAGGCTACTCTTCAAAGTCAGCCGCTGGTTTCTAAAGAAGAATCCAGAATCGTGAAGAAGTTTATGGCCAAGCGGATCGAGAACAAGTTCATTTACACTAACACATCTACATTATGAAAATTATTGGAATTGCATCAGTAGGGGGGCATTGGGTTCAGTTATTAAGAGTAGTAATGGCTTTTAAGGAGGAAGAGTTGATCTTTATATCAACGAATCCTGATTTTGCTGTTACTGTTCCAGGGAAAAAGTTTTATCATATCGCCGATGGGAGTAGTTGGAATAAATTTAAACTTTTCAAATCTTTCTGGAATGCCTATAATATTGTTATGAAAGAAAAACCGGATGTTATCGTGACTACGGGAGCTGCTCCAGGCTTAATGGGATTATTTGCAGGAAAGATCCTTGGCGCTAAAACCATCTGGATCGATAGTATCGCTAATGTAGAAAAGATCTCTTTGAGTGGACGGATCGCATTATGGTTTGCTGACCGGGTTTACACGCAATGGCCTGATCTGGCTTCATCTAAAGTTACCTATGCGGGGAACGTATTGATATGATATTCGTTACTACAGGGACGCAGGCGCCATTTAATCGTCTGATCCTGGCAATGGATGAGATTGCCGCTGAACTAGGTGAAGAAGTAATAGCACAGGCATCAGGAGTTGATTTCCCTGTAAAAAACTTAAAAATTGTTGAGTTTCTTAATCCGACGGAATATAAGCGGATTTTTAAAGAATCAAAGATGGTGATCAGTCATGCAGGAATGGGTACTATTATTTCTGCTTTGAAAGACAAAAAGCCCATTTTGATTGTCCCTCGCGTGGCCGCCCTTGGTGAACATCGGAATGAACACCAGTATGCAACTGCTAAAAAAATTGAAGAACTAGGTTATATGCCGGTGGTGTATGACATGGTCGACTTAAAGGATAAAGTGATCAGTTTAAGAGATGATGCCGAACACTATGTGTTGCCAGCAATGGGCGATCTGGCATCAGTTAGTTTAATACAGTCATTACAGGAATTTATTTCGAAAGATAAATTATAGGATTAATAACGTATACATGAAGGCCTTCTTCTTTAAAAGAATTTTTATTATTACCATGGTTGCGATGGCATTAGTGTCATTGGCTTTTCTTTTGGTTAGGAAGGAAGCTGCGCCTATGGTGTCGGGACTCGAAGGCTTGTTGATTTTGTATTGTGGGGCTGCCTTTTTATGGGCAAAATCGCAACGGATAGATAGCGTTGTGATTGTGCGAACGGGCATTGGTTTGTATGTTGTGCTTTCCTGCGCTTATGTTATTATGTATAAGCATGCGAATGCGCTGGACTTTCTCCTGATTTATAAATCATACATTTATTTATTTTTTCTCACCTTTCTGGTGGATAAAAGACTGATGACAGCTCAAGGCGTTCTGAACTTTTACACCTTCCTGTTGGGTGTTTTTTTTGTTAAATATCTACTTGCACTGGTATTACATACAGACGACAGGCCTGTTGTTTATGAGGAAAATAATTTCGAGCTGATGCTGCTCTATTCCCTATACCTAGTTCGGTTTTCTATAACCCGCAAAAAAGCCTTCCTTGTACTAGCTCTCGTTGGTGTAATCACGATCTTATCACTCTCCAGATCATCTTTGCTGATGTATAGTGTACTGGTATTCTATGTCTTTTACAGCTCTTTCCGTAAAACCTGGGTTTATATTATACCCGTAGCTCTTGTTGTAATGGGAGCAGTGATCTACTTTATATTTTCTGAACGCTCCGGTAGTCTCCAAGATATTGATCGTTTCAAGTTCATGACTATTTTCTGGGGTGAGGTGAAACACTGGAACCTTTGGCACTGGCTCGTAGGCAATGAACGCATCACTCCTTTGAGTTATTACGCCTGCGATAATATGAGTTATTTTACTAATCTATTCAGTTACTCGGGTGATGGATCCTGTTATTCAGTAATCCTGCACTCCTTTCTTTTTAGGGTGATCCTTGATCATGGACTATTGGGTTTGGTGTTGATCATTTATGCAACCTGGCTATTGATGAACAAAAGTGGAATTAACCGGAATGTGATCCTTGTGTTTTTAGCAATCGTTCTTATTAATGGCCTCTCCGTCTCTTCGTTTAATAATTTATTCTTTGCTATCAGTATGGTCTTTCTAATGACCACTAATATAAAATTTTTAAAGGTGCCTACACGCGTCGAAAACAGGATTAAAATTCATGAAAAAAGAGAAATTTAAACCAAACTATAAGTTCTTAGGCGAATATTTTAACTTCTTTTATGAGAAGCTAGGTATCCGCTTTCTATTTGACATGGTACTCAATGTTATGGTAAGCTGTCTTGATGGTATCGGTCTGGCTATGTTTATTCCTTTGTTGAAATTAATGGATAATGACGGAAATATGCGTACCGGAAATGAAATGGGTAATCTTCATTTTCTGACTGATATGTTTCATGCTGTACATGTGCCGGTTAACATTTATAGTGTATTAGGACTGATGGGCATCCTGTTTGCCACAAAAGGGGGACTCAAATTCTTCCAGCTAAGCTCACAGGTACGTTTGAAACAAACGTTTATTAAGAAATTGCGCTTTGGACTGACTTCCGACATGCAGTCCCTGAGTTATAATGGTTTTCTGAAGCTGGATGCAGGAAAGATTCAAAATATCCTTACTTCGGAAGTACAAAAACTACAATTGGCGATTACCCATTATCTGAACTCAGTGAGTGGAGTTGCCATGTTGCTGACTTATGTGATCATGGCCTTTCTGGCCAACTGGCAGTTTGCAATTCTGGTCGCTATAGGTTCACTGCTCTCCAATTTGGTTTTCAGTAAAGCGGTGAAGACTGTGAAGAAAACTTCCATGAAGATTTCCTCCCGCGGTAATGTGTTCAACTCTCACCTGATCGAAGCAGTGCATTACTTTAAATACTTAAAGGCAACCAATCAATTCAAGGGTTTCTCGGGCAAGATTAGAAAAGTGATCAAAGAAAGTGAGGCATTGAATACTAAGGTAGGTTATTATCAGGCTGTAACTACTAGTATCAAAGAGCCGATGGTGATGCTGATCGTTATTGTCGTAATCATTGTACAAATCAAATTTTTAGGTGGAAACCTTGGCTCCATCATACTAAGTTTATTGCTTTTTTATCGTGCTTTAACATTCCTGATGAACTTCCAGAATTCGTGGCAGAACTTTATTCAGAATGTGGGTGCCATAGATTCAGTTTCTAAGCTGATCGATGAAATGAAAGAAAATAAAGAAGTGCAGGTACCACAACCTTTTGCTGGATTTCAACATAGTATTGAGATTAAGAATCTGATTTTTAAATATGGTGATACCACTGTGCTGAATAATGTGGATATAGAAATTCCGAAAAACCAGACGATTGCATTGGTGGGGGAGAGTGGTTCGGGTAAAACTACCCTGATTAATATTGTTACCGGACTTCTGCCTATGAACAGTGGAAACATGTATGTTGATGGAGTTCCGGTTACAGAGTATAATCTGGACAGCTTTCGTAGTCGCATAGGCTATATCTCTCAGGAAGCGGTGATATTTAAAGATGACGTATTTAATAATGTTACCTTTTGGGCTGAACCAACTGAAGAAAATAAGAAGCAATTCTGGAAAGTTTGTGAGATGTCATCATTAACTGCCTTTATTGAATCACTTCCGGAAAAGGAGCTTACTAGTCTGGGTGATAAAGGTATGCTGATTTCCGGAGGACAAAAACAACGGATCTCAATTGCTCGCGAGTTATATAAAAATGCCGACATCCTTATTTTGGATGAAGCGACCTCTGCATTGGATTCAGAAACAGAATTAGTTATCCAACAAAACATAGAAAAGTTGCAGGGAAGTTATACGATGATTATTATTGCACATCGGCTTTCTACAATAAAAAATGCTGATAGAATATATATGCTAGACCAGGGGGAGGTAACTTACAGTGGCAAGTTTAAAGAAATGGTGGAGAAGTCGGAGCGATTTAAACGAATGGTATCTTTACAACAAATTTAATTTCATTTGAACATATGACGAAAATTACTAAGATTTGCTGCATTGGAGCTGGCTACGTAGGTGGTCCAACGATGACAGTTATCGCTAAAAAATGTCCCCATATTAAAGTTACTGTAGTGGACCTGAACGAAGAGCGCATAGCAGCATGGAATGATCCAGACACAAATAATATCCCTGTTTTCGAACCAGGCTTAAGTGAAGTAGTTGCTGAGGCAAGAGGCCGGAACTTATTCTTCTCTACTGCAGTAGACGAGGCTATAGATGAAGCAGACATGGTTTTCATTTCTGTGAATACGCCTACTAAAACCTATGGTGCAGGTATTGGACAAGCTGCCGATCTGAAATGGATCGAATTGTGTGCCCGTCAGATTGCCCGTGTATCCAAAACAGATAAGATCGTAGTAGAAAAATCTACACTTCCTGTTCGTACAGCCAGTGCAATCAAAGATATTCTGGCACATACCGGAAGCGGTTGTAAATTTCAGATTCTTTCAAACCCTGAATTCCTTGCCGAAGGTACTGCGATAGAAGATTTGAACGCTCCTGACCGGGTGTTAATTGGTGGAGATAGTACTGAAGAAGGAAAAGAAGCCATGCAGGCATTGGTTGATATTTATGCGAACTGGGTACCCAGAGAGCGGATTTTGACTACAAATATTTGGTCTTCTGAGCTATCTAAGCTGACTGCCAATGCATTCCTTGCTCAGCGTGTATCTTCTATTAACTCGCTTTCTGAATTATGTGAAAAAACAGAAGCAGATATTTCTGAAGTTTCACGTGCTATAGGTACAGACAGTCGCATTGGACCAAAGTTTTTGAAAGCATCTGTTGGTTTCGGCGGATCTTGTTTTCAAAAAGATATTCTAAACCTGGTTTATATTGCCCGTTCATATGGCTTGCAAGAAGTAGCGGATTACTGGGAACAAGTGATTATTATAAACGACCATCAGAAAAAAAGGTTTGCTAATGAAATTATCCGGACCTCTTACAATACGGTAAACGGAAAGAAAATTGCTTTCTTAGGCTGGGCCTTTAAAAAGGATACCAACGATACCAGAGAATCCGCAGCGATCTATGTAGCCGATCATCTTTTGTTTGAGCAGGCTAAGATCACGGTTTATGATCCTAAAGTACAGGAATCTCAGGTATATGCTGATCTGGATTATCTGCGATCACGCGATCCTCAGGAAAATCGTTTTGGACTGAAGGTAACCATGGATCCTTATGAAGCCTGCAAGGATGCTCATGCTATAGCTATTCTAACTGAATGGGACGAATTTAAAACATATGACTGGCAACGTATTTATGATAGTATGTTAAAGCCTGCCAACGTATTTGATGGACGTAACTTATTAGACAAAGAAAAGCTGAAAGCCATTGGTTTTCAGGTGAAGTCTATTGGTACAGCCTAATAATAATATGCTTTTACAGGATGGCTCTCACACTTCCTGAATAAAGCTTATCAGATGCCTGTTAATCAGGTTCTGACCCTACATCTACCAATATATTTGGCCATTTTATCACCAGAAGTTTCCGGCAAATGACGGAAACTTCTGGTGATATTCAAAGCACTTCAATCATCCTCAATTTTTTGAACTTTTGTCTGTTTAATTGCACCCAAAAACTAAATAAAAATCGAAGTATGAACAATTTCAAAATCCTCCTTGCATTCCTTGTAATTGGATGTACAAGCTGCGCTAAGAATGATAGCGAACCAAATCAAGTTACTGCGGATAAAACGATAGCTGCAACTGATGTATCTACACTAAAATTGAGTGATGATAACACTTTTCAAAACACCCTTCCCTTCCCAATTGGAGTTGGCATCAACATGGGTATCCTCAAAAGGGATAGCAGGTATCGCGATATTGTAATAAAGGAATACAATAGCATTTCAGCCGAAACTGCCATGAAAATGAAAAGCCTGCGTCCCTCTGCAACAACCTATAAATGGTCGGAAGCAGATGACTTGGTTAAATTTGCTGAAGAAAACAACAAACGCGTTTATGGACATGCTTTAATTTGGGGTAACTCATTGCCGGGTTGGGTAAAGGATTTTAAAGGGGGTTATCCGGAATGGAAACAAATGTTTAAAGCGCACATCACTCAAGTGGTTAAACATTTCAAAGGCAAAGTGGTTGCCTGGGATGTAATTAACGAAGCGTTTGCTGATAATGGTGATCTAAAGAATACCATATGGCGTCAAAAGCTAGGGCCAAATTATATTGACATGGCCTTCATCTTTGCACATCGTGCTGATCCATCTGCAATCCTTTTCATTAATGACTATGGAATGGAATATGGCAACAATAAACGTCGTGGACTTGTTAAGTATGTAGAAGGAATGATAGAGCGCGGTATTCCTATTGATGGGATAGGTACACAGTTTCATTCCCGTGTAAATTTGCCTGATGCTAAATTTTCCCGTGCCTTAAATGAGATTGCTGCTACCGGTTTGAAAGTACATATCTCTGAAATGGAGATTTCCTTAAACCCGGCAAGTCTACAATCTTTACTGCTGAGTTCATTGCTTGAGCGCGAGCAGGCAGCTAAGTATGAGTATATCGTTAGAAGTTATAATGCACTGCCTAAAAAACAACAGTTTGGTATTACCTTATGGAATGTAACGGATAAAGATAGCTGGGTACTGAACTATTATGATCGGCCCGATTGGCCATTACCCTTTGATGGTAATTATCAAAAAAAACCAGCCTATCAGGGAATTCTGGATGGTGTGAATTAGATTCCCCCTTCAAATCTAAATAAAAGCACTTAAAAGCCGGAAGGCCGTATTGATGATTCGATACGGCCTTCTGGCTTTTTTATGTAAAAGTGAATTCTGTAAATGTGGTATTTTTACACGATATGAGAAAATATGAGAAAATATGTAACCACTGCATGTATAATTCCGTAAAGCCTAATACGAAAGTGTATATCAATCAGCTAATTACACAACAAAACAATTTTCCGTAAAATTATGAACAAATTCAAAATTCTGATTGCATGCCTGGTGTTAGGAAGCTTCGGATGTGCTAAAGAAGAAAGTGAAAACGCAATTACAACACAGGAATCCGAATCCGCTACTACCAGTTCAACTCTTGCCTTAGATGAAGGTGTAACCCTTAAAAATTTGCCCTTTAAATTTGGTGCAGCAGTAAATGTGAACCACATGAAGAGCAGACCAGAATACAGGGATCTGATCATTAAAGAGTATAGCAGTCTGACTGCTGAAAATGCCATGAAAATTGGTGCATTACATCCCGCACAAGACACTTACAACTTTACAGATGCTGATTACCTGGTTAATTTTGCTATTGCAAATGGTAAACGTGTACATGGTCATACTTTAATATGGGATAGTTCATTACCGGCATGGATTAAGAATTTCCAGGGAGATTATCCGGCATGGAAAAAAATGTTTGAATTACATATTACTACTGTTGTAAAACATTTCAAGGGTAGAGTTGCATCTTGGGACGTAATTAACGAAGCTTTCGATGACAGCGGTAATATTCAAAATACAATCTGGCGTCAGCATTTAGGACCTAATTATATTGATATGGCGTTTATTTTTGCTCATCGTGCAGATCCTGCAGCTAAATTGTTTATCAATGACTATGGTCATGAAAATGGTAACAGCAGAAGAGAAGGAATTATCGCATATGTTAAAGCATTAAGAGCTAAAAAAGTACCTATTGATGGAATAGGCATGCAGTTCCACACCCGTTATAACAGGGGAACCAGCAGCTGGACTAAAGCGATTAATGAAACTGCTGCAACAGGTCTTTTAGTACATATATCTGAATTAGATATAGCCGTAAATCCGGAAGGTGTTAAGGGGTATGTTCCGACTGCCGAGCGGATAACTCAACAAGCCGAAGCATACAAAACCATTTTTAAATTATACAATGCAATTCCAAAAGCACAACAATGGGGAATTACAACATGGAACCTGACTGACAATGATTCTCATTTGAAAAGCAGACCAGACTATCCATTACCTTTCGATGCCAACTACCAGAGAAAGCCTGCTTACCAAGGTATACTGGATGGCGTTAAATAAAATTAAAATTCTCTTATTCTACAAAAAAGGCTGTTTCCTAATCGAAACAGCCTTTTTTATTTTAAGATCGTTTGTACAAAAAATGTGCAATTAAGTCACAATTTCAATGAATATATTTGATATATGAATGTTCATGTCATTATATCCACTCACAATGGGGCCAATTGGATCGAAAAATGTATCAATAGTGTATTGAATTCAAGTATCGGCGTGCACATAAATATCATAGACAATGTTTCTACGGATCAAACTGTGGACATTATCCAGACCAAATTTCCGGAAGTTAACCTAATATGCAATGAAATAGATTTGGGATTTGCTAAGTCAAACAATATCTTATTACGCAAAGCAATTGAAGAAGGAGTTGATTATGTTTTTCTCCTTAATCAGGATGCCTGGATAGAAAAAGATACGATAGAAGGGTTAATAAAGATACATTTGCAGAATAAGCAGTATGGAATTGTAAGTCCCATACATGTAAATGGAGCAGGAACTGCACTGGATTTTAATTTCTCAACCTATTGCCGCGAATACCGCTGTCCTGGCTTTCTTTCCGATCTCTATCTCAATACGATAAAAGAGATATATGATTTGTACTTTGTTAATGCTGCAATGTGGCTGGTCTCTAAAGAGTGCATGCAAAAGGTAGGCCTTTTTGATCCCCTGTTTAATGTTTATGGAGAGGATGTCGATTACATGAACAGATCCAGGTTAAAGGGTTTTAAACTAGGACTTGCACCTTATTTTCGCGGTTACCATGATCGGGAAAAGCGGCCTCCTTCGGTCAAGCATAATCGTCTGATCGCTGTCATCAAACAGATCTGTATTTTAAAGGATCTGAATAATAACTTTTATAAAGAAGTATTGATATACACTACAACTTTTGTTAAGACTCTGGCCATCTACCTGATCAGAGGAAAGTTTGATTCATTAGGTGCAGAATTGAAGGGGGGGAGGTATATATTTTCCTCTTTGGGAAAAATCCGAAGAACTCGGAAAATTTGTAATAAAGATGGTGCATATATTCAGATCTGCCCCACCAATAAGAAATTGATTAAACAGCTGGCTGATATGGAAGTTAATTAATCTGAAGCTATGATATCTGTTATTATGCCTTGCTATAATTGTCAGTCTTTTGTGAGTCGTGCCATAGAAAGCGTACTGAAACAAACATATACTGACTGGGAATTAATTTTAGTGAATAATAATTCGGCTGATCAGACGCAAAGTGTGTTGGATGGTTATTGTGCATTGTATCCAGATAAGATCTATACCTATATAGAGATGAAACCCGGAGCTCCTGCTGCACGCAACAAAGGACTTAAATATGCCAAAGGGGAATGGATCCAGTTTATGGATTCTGATGACGAACTGTATTCCGATAAAATTGAAAAGCAAGTAGAAATTGCCGAAAATACCAGTTGCGACATTGTTTCCGGGGCCTATTATTTGAATAAACTAGTCGATGGAAAAGTTATAAATACCCTTAAAGTACCCCGTAATGCTAATATTTATGAATCACTGATCTCCTCCAAGCTGGGCATTACCAGCGCTAACCTATGGCGAAAAGAAGCTGTTCTTGCTGTAGGCGGATGGGATGAGAGTTTGACATCATCACAGGAATATGATATGCTGTTTAGAATGATAGTGGCCCATGCTGTAATTGGTTTTGATATGCACCCCCGTACGATTGTTTATAGTCTCGAAAATTCCGTATCCAATAGTTTAAACAAGCAGAGATTGATCCGTATCCTCGAAAACAGAGTATCCCTGCGTTTAAGGATCAAACAGCATTTGAGCAATGAGGGGCTCTTAACTATTCAGTTAGCACAGTTTTGGGATCTGTATCTGTACGATCACCTTATAAAGCGCAAGTTGTTAGTGCCTGAATATGTGTTCCGTAGATTAAATGAACTGGCTATCCGGGTGCCTTTGAAAGTTGTGATAAAACAAAAAGCAAGATTCTTTCTGCAGCGCATTTTTGGGAAATAATTCAGGAAAGATCATCATATTAATCAAAAAGCCCTCTGTTTCCAAACCGGCTTTTTGATCAATGTGATGATCGGTTAAAATCTTATTTGCTGTAAATCTTAGCTGTATTTCTAAACCCTGTAGTAGTAGCGCTGTACCAATCTGTAAACGATGTTCCGCCACTCTTCGCCCAACCCATGAAATGAGAGTACGTATCGATAATAGAACTCTTTTCGATTGGGTAGCTAAAGCTTCCTGTAAAACTTAATGCCCATGGACCGTTGTTTTTGTTCTTATAATAGAGGTTGCCTGCAACTGAACTCTTATCGTCTTCAGTTCCCATTAATGTACTTGTTGCTTTATCTGTCGGTTTATAACCCGGCAAATGAATCTCGTAACCTCTTCTCAGGTTGCTGATCAGGAAGGGATTGAAAGGTGCTGTTCCAAAAACGCTGCCTGCAATCGGTGCAGTAAAAGTAATATTCACGGTAACCAGTATAGGTGTAGCCTGTGCTTTTCCTGGTAATGTATTCGTAATAGCTGAGTTATCCGCATTGTTTAACACATTACGATGATTATCAAAGGGAATGATCACTGCATTGGTTTGTCCCGCTTCTGTACCGTTTGCATTTTTAATAATATAGGTGCTGGATTGAAGTGATTGTCCGGTTACTGAACTTACCTTCGAAGAACTAAAAGGGAACTGGACACCAAAACCGTTTTTATAATCAGCTCCTGCTGCAACAGCAAGATACTCGCCCTTCATTTCCACTACTGCGTTTGAGGCATTTTTAACAAATGTATAGCGGTAATTTAAAACCAGGTCATTCATATCGTAATCACCCATTTTGGGCCAGTTATCCTCGAATGCCAATGTGGACCATCCTGTTTTAGAAGGACTGTACGTAATGTAAGCACGCAAAGGATCGTCGGGAAATTCATCCAGCTCATCTAAAACGCCATCTTCGTCTGCATCAGGTATTTTATCAACTACAGTTACACCATCCTTAGAAATAGCACTAGCTGGATTTGAAGTCGCATAGGCAACCACATCATTAAAGTCCTGATCTGAACCAGTCTGTCTGTTCAGATCTTCAAAACCAAACAAGAACAGGGAATGATCATTATCATACAGCATCACCGTGTGTTTTTTTAATGCTGCTGTTGATTCAGGATTAAACTTCGCATCGGAGTAGAATTTAGCATAACTGGTGTTCACCATGTTTCCTACCCATGCATCTCGTAGTAAAACAAACCCAATGGTTATTCCTGCCGTAAAACGGCCTAGCTTAACTTTATCGCCTGATCTTAAACCTCCTAATGAGCCAAAAGCTGATGAATTCGGAAATATCATAGTCACCTTATCTATCCCGCCTGCATTCGTGCCTCCGGATGCTACTGCTGGTGTAGATCCTGTAGGGAAAGTATAATAAGCTAGTGCATTACGGAATCCGGCTCCTTCAGATACGAAAGTAAGCCATATATCTGCATCTTGTTTAACGATAATATTTGGAATTGCATCACTCGCCAGGTACTCCGGGTGAGTAGTGGTTAGTGATTTGCTTTCGGGAAGTGAAGAATTGATGTAGGTTAACAATGTAGATGGAATAACATCAGGAGTTGTTTCCAAGTAAACCGGTCTCCCCAGTACAAATGGATATAAAGTGGTATTTACTACCGCATCTGTAGCACTTGTATAACCTGTGGGGTAAACAAATTCGGTAGCGGATAAACCAAAGGTAGTCATGCCACTGCTTCTTGTAGCCGGAATAGCCTCAGCAATTACATCTCCGCTAAATCCTGCAGTCCCACCAATTACGGCATTTAATGAACTTTTTGAAGAAATTATTGCTTTTACATTATTTAACAAACCAACATAATTAGGGCTGATTACCACAGTATCCACTGAAGCAGGTACTACCATGGTTCCGTATGCATATCCGCTGGCATCAGTAGCAGCCTTAAAAAATACATTTTCTGCATTCGCCGGATCTGTAACAGACACCAACACACCTTTTACCGCTTCCCCAGAATTGGATAAAAGCCGAATCGACACAGTCAATTCCCGGGTCGTAGAAAAATTAAAATTATCAGGAGCGATATCCGTATCTATAGGATCAATAATCGTGTTATCTGTCGCCGTTTCCTTTTTACAGGATGAAAACAACAGTAGGGCTATTACAAAAAGTGTAAAACAGGAGTAAGGTGATTTCATAGCATCAATTTTTATTATTTAGTCAATAATTGTTCCAACAGGAAATTTGGCTTATTTGCACATAAAACGTACTGTTCTCATATAAATACACCCAAAATATGGGAAATGTGAGAATTTTTTGGGGAAATATTTTCTATTATATGTAATAATATTTCCTAATAATCAGGATTTAGGATCTTTAAACAGTTAACTAAGTCAAGTATTTAGAACTTCGGATAATATAAGTGCTTATTAAAGGTTCAATAAACATCACCGGCTAACAAAATGCATACTTTATTGTTTAGCTTCGAAAATGGGCATACCACTAGTAAAAAAAGAATACGATGCAGTTGTAGTAGGCTCAGGTCCCAACGGACTTGCAGCAGCCATATTACTACAGCAATCTGGCTTATCCGTATTATTAGTTGAGGCTAAACCAGAGATTGGTGGAGGCCTTCGAACAGAGGAACTAACCTTACCGGGGTTTTTACATGACGTTTGTTCTGCTATTCATCCTATGGCGGCACAGTCGCCCTATTTTTCGTCACTCCCGCTTGCTAATCACGGATTGGAGTATATTTATTCGCCTATTGCAGCGGCGCATCCTTTTGATGACGGAACAGCGGCTTTTTTATACCCATCAATTGAGCAGACTGCCAGCCAATTTGGCAAAGATGAAAAAGCGTATCGGAATCTTATGGAGCCACTTGTAAAGATCTGGCCTTCCATAGCGGCCGATGTATTGGCACCTTTGCATATTCCAAAGCATCCCATCAACATGGCACAATTTGGCTTACCTGCAATAACCTCAGCGATGTATCTGGCTAATCAACATTTTCAAACCAGGGAGGCAAGAGGACTTTGGGCAGGAATGGCTGCTCATTCCATACAACCGTTGACGAATTTAACGACTTCAGCCATTGGACTTGTACTCATGATAGCGGGTTTGACAAAAGGATGGCCTCTACCAAAAGGAGGTTCAAAACAAATAGCAAAAGCATTATCATCCTATTTCCTTTCCTTGGGAGGGAAAATAGAAACCAATTTTACGGTGAGTCACTTAAATCAGCTGCCCTCGTCACATGCAGTCCTTTTTGATATTACACCAAGACAGTTGTTAAAAATAGCCGGACATACATTTTCTAATATTTATAAATGGCAGTTAGAAAAATACCGATATGGACTGGGCGTCTACAAAATTGACTGGGCATTAGATGGACCCGTTCCCTACACCGCTCAGGCATGCAGTAAGGCCTCTACCGTTCATCTGGGTAATTCCCTGGAAGAGATTGCTTATTCCGAACAGCAAACATGGGAGGGTAAATACCCCGAAAAACCCTATATCCTGATGGCTCAGCAAAGTATGTTTGATCCCACACGGGCACCCGAAGGAAAACATACGGCATGGGGATACTGCCACGTACCTCATGGATCTACTGTATCCAGGGTAGAAGCCATTGAAAGCCAGATAGAACGTTTTGCACCAGGCTTTCGCGAACGCATTCTTGCCCGTCATACCATGGATACCGCAGCGATGGAAAGTCACAATGCTAATTATGTAGGCGGGGATATCAATGGTGGAGTAATCGATCTGGGACAGCTATTTACCAGGCCCGCACTTCGCTATTCACCATACAGGACCTCTGCCAAAGGCTTGTATATCTGTTCATCATCAACCCCTCCCGGAGGTGGCGTTCACGGTATGTGTGGTTTCCATGCGGCTAAGCGGGTTTTGAAAGATATTTTTAATAAATAGGATTATAGAGACAACCCATAACAGGACTGCAAAATTCAGATCCCACTCTGTATCAATCAACAGATTGTTATTCTTGTTCCCGGTTAAGATAAAGAATAAACGGATCAGTACAAGAAGGAAAACGACCGAAGAAAGTATGATCTTTACGTAAGGCTGTCTTATATAATTATTGATTCTTTGATATAAACCTGAAAAATCAATAAATGCCAGGTAGACCAGAAAGTTCACAACAAATGGAATGTTTAGCAAAAGGCAGTTCAACAAATGGAAAGTTACCACACCCAGAAGCCAGAGTTTCCAAAACTTTCTTCCTGCCATAAGCATAAAAAAAGCAGAAAGTTCAAATAGTACCGCTATAAAATCAAATGATTTAATCAAAAGAGGCGGAAAATCAAGTACATAGGGCATTAAAAGATCTGATCTTCCACTTTCAGATAGCCCTCTGAAATACCAGGAAAGAAAACCGCTGGAGCTCATATCCAAGTTGATCCAGGTCCTTGCTTTAGGCAATCCAGCCGTAAACATCCCGAAACAGATTAGTACGCTAAGCAGCAAAAGACTTCTGTCAGCACCTTTAAGCTTTTTATCAGGGTAAAATGCCAGCAGTGTGCCCCAATTGGAAAGCGACATGCAGATCAATAACACATATAATAAAATATCATGATCTATTTTCCCAAAAGAATAGTTGAAACTGCAGCCCACGATATTCAACACACCAAATAACAGAGAAGCCAGCCTTGCTTTAATGCCAAAAATAATACAAAGTACCGCAATCAGGATTCCCATATCAATGGCTAAGAACAGCCAGTAATCAGGAAAGGAATGAAAAAACCGGGCTATGCTCATTTTAGGGGGAGAATAGAGTAGATCGGGAATGTACCTGATCCAGCTATAAGTCTTCAGCTGGATCAGCAAAAGATAAAATCCAAGAATGATCCGAAAGCAACATAATGATTCAAGAGGAAGACTGACCGAGTCATTAACCCTTGTCCAGAACTTCGTGTTTAGCTCGTTAATTAAGGTAGATAGGTTCTTCATTGATAATTTTACTTTCCATAAGTTTTCCATCCACTGAAGAAATCGTATTCTTCAATGTTACAATGAACAATTCTTTATAAGGGCCTGATTGCGCAATAATTCGCTTGTCGATCCAATGCTTGAGCTCCGTTTTTTTTGCCTCATCTACAGGTGAAGATGATTTTGTAAATTTAAGTCCAAAGTTCCTTTTCAGAATAAAGGATGAGAATTGTATGGGTATAGGCGCAAAGAAGTCAGCATGATTAATTTTTATGCGTCGGTTATGAATATCAGTAACATAGATTTGCTTGTACTGATAGCTCATTTGTTTTTTCGATATGGAAAGTGTGTTTTGCCCTGCAGGCAAAATCAGGGATGGATAAATTTCCACATGTTTAAAAACTTTCAAAACGAAGGGAAAGAGCAGGGCGATTAGAAGGCAGATCGTAAATCGGACTGAAAACATATGATTGCTGTTTAGGTGACAGAACGAAAATAACCTAAACCGCTGAATTTATGACTAATTAGTGTCAATTGCTAAGAATTTGTGGATCAATTAGGCATAAATTACACGATGAGTCATCATTTGAGAATAATGATTTCTCATCGTGTAATTTATGCCAAGTATTAAAATTCATTCAAGTTTTAAGGAATGATTTCAATTTCTACACGTCTGTTAGCGACTCTTCCTTGCTCAGTTGCATCTGGCTGGATAGGCTCCGCTTCGCCGTACCCTTTAACTTCCAGGTTTGATCCACTAATTCCTGCATTTTCTAAATATGTTTTAACCGAATAAGCGCGGTCACGGGATAAAGCCATATTATGTGCCTCACTGCCCTCCGCAGAAGAATGACCATTGATTACAAACCGTACAGCAGAATCTTTCTTCATTTCTGTAGCCGCTTTATCCAGGATCGGATACGAAATTGTTCGCAGTACTACGGAGTTGAACTCAAACTGAATATTGCTGAAGTTAAAATCAGGCTTTTTAACCGGCGGCATCACTTCTTCATCCTTCTTTTGTTCTACAGCAGCAGGAGTCTCTTTTACCGCTACCGGTTCTTCTTTTGCTACGCCATAAGGGTTGGTCGCCATACCCGCTTTTTTTGTTTTACACGCTTGTAAGGAAGATAAGCCCAACAGGATAATCATCCCAGGAAGCAAATGTGTTTTAAGAAATTTCATACCTATTTTATGTGATTTATGCTAACATACAAGATATCCTTCAGAAACAGTCAGAAGAATTTTAATAAAACCCTTTAATTGTCATGGAAAGGCCAGAAATCAAGTATTGATTGTAATTAAATTTTCAATCTTTATACCTGAAAATCACCTTACGATGTAACGTACTGTGAAGACTCGCCTGTAGCGCAATCCTTTACGGCGCACATAAATTAATAATGAAACCTGGTTTGCATTTGCCCATTCTTTCCACAAAGCCTTAGTTGAAATGCCTCAATTTTCAAAATAACGATGAGACAGAATGGTCATTAAAAAAAACCGTATTCATCATTCACAGGTAGATTTTTTTATTATTTTTGTTAGAAACCCTTCAACAAGGGTTTCATATATATCATGATCAGCTGAAATAATGATTGAACAAACAGGATTGGGAGACGATACCGTTTCAGATTTACAATTCCCGGTCGTTGGTATCGGTGCCTCTGCAGGAGGACTTGATGCCGTAAGACAATTTTTAAAGTCAGTACCAGAAAAATCAGGTATGGCCTATATCTTTGTGCAGCATCTCAGTCCCACACACGAAAGTTTGTTAACCGAGATCCTGGAAAGGACTGCACCAATCCCCGTACATAAGATCACCGATAACATCCATCTCGAGAAAGATAATTTATATATTATCCCCGAAAATAAGATCCTTACCGCCATAGACGGGCGTCTCCGTTTGGCACCACTGGATGAGAAACACCATAAAGTAAAAGTCATTGACCTTTTTTTTTCATCCCTTGCCGTCGTACATCAAAGTTACGCCGTAGGCATTGTCCTGTCGGGAACCCTAAATGACGGAACGCTGGGACTTCAGGTAATCAAAGCCTATGGAGGGATCACCTTTGCACAGGACGAAGCCTCCGCTGCTTATGACGATATGCCTAAAAACGCGATCAATACCGGTGCGGTAGATTTTGTACTCTCACCCGATAAGATTGCCGGACAGCTCATGAGACTCAACCACGTTTTTCATAAAAATGGGTCTTCAACAGGAGAAGGTATTACAGAACCAGAGCAGAAGAGTGAAGAAACCTTCAAAGAGTTACTTTCCATACTACGTGTCCGTCGAAACGTAGATTTTACCTATTATAAATCCGGTACCATCAAACGTCGCATTATGCGCCGCATGGCACTTAAAAATACAGCTACACCAGAAGAATACCTGGTCATTCTAAGAGAGGATAAGGACGAGCAGGACGAGCTATTTAATGATATGCTGATCTTGGTCACTGATTTCTTTCGCGATACCTCTAGTTTCGAGAGTCTCTGTAACACCATTCTTCCAGAGCTGATCAGCAAAAAGAGCGGACAGGAAACTTTACGCATCTGGGTGGCAGGATGTGCCACCGGACAGGAAGCCTATTCCATTGCGATCTGTATCAAGGAATACCTGGGCAGCAGAACCGAAATGATGAAGATCCAGATCTTTGCGACCGATATATCCGAAGCTGGCATTATCAGGGCACGATCCGGTTTGTATCATAGCACGGAGATGAGCGGAATGAGTCCTTCCCGTCTGAAACTTTATTTTGCAGAAACCGATGGAGCGTACCAGATCTGTAAGGAAATCCGTGATCTGTGTGTATTCGCACAGCATAACCTGCTTACCGATCCCCCTTTCTCGCGTATGGACCTGATTAGTTGTCGCAATGTGCTTATTTACATGGAACCCGTGTTGCAAAAGCGCATCCTCAGTACCTTCCACTATGCGCTGAATAATCAGGGATACCTGATGTTAGGCAATGCAGAAAGCGTCAATAGTTTAACCGAACTTTTTGTTTCCGGAAACAACCGGGATAAATACTTCCATAGAAAGGGCTTAAGGGGACGGCTTTCGCCTGATTTCTCTGCAGACAGAGAAACTAATTTTAAGGAGCTGACTTATCCGGAACAGCAGGAAGATCCAAAAACGGATGTCTTTAGATTAGCCGACAACCTGGTTTTGGCTAAACACTCGCCCGCCGGATTCCTTCTGGGGGAGTATTTCAATATCCTGCAGTTCAGGGGCAAAACAGACACCTGGCTTGATCCATCCCCAGGTAAGGCCAGTCTGGACGTGCTTAAAATGATACGTGTTGATCTTTCATTTGGATTACGAAACCTGTTACAGCAGGCAAAAAAAACAAAGGCAACAGCCCGCAAGGAGCAAATCGTTTTTAAACTAGACGGTCAGCAGCAGCTTGTAGATATCGAAGTGATCCCATTCAGCAGCAATAGTGAGCATTACTACCTCGTTTTGTTCGAAAACGCAGTAAAGCAAGCGCTTATCATTCCATCAGGAATTGATCTTCGTGATCAGGAGATTGAGCAGTTAAAAAGAGAGCTGATACAGATTCGGGCGGACATGAGCCTGGTGGCTGAAGAGCAAGATACAGCCAATGAAGAACTGCAGAGCGCGAACGAAGAACTGCTTTCCAGTACAGAAGAGATGAGAACTTTGAATGAAGAGCTTCAAACTTCCGCCGAAGAGCTGCAAAGTACAAACGAAGAAATTTCAATCATCAATAATGAACTTCAGGACCGAAACGAGCAGCTCAACGTAGCAAAAGCCTACACCGAGGAGATCATGAATACCATTCGCGACCCGCTGATCATACTCGATAGACAGCTGATGGTCAAAAGGGCTACAAAAGGATTCTATACTAAATTTAAAGTCACCGTTCAAGAAACCGAAGGACAGTATTTTTATTCATTAGGAAATGGGCAATGGGATATTCCATCCCTGCGTTTTCTGCTGGAGAGTGTACTTCCAGAGAAAAAAGTAGTAGTCGATTATGAAGTAACACATATTTTTCCTGAACTGGGACTCCGGATCATGTGTCTCAATTCCTGCCAGATAGATCAGCAGCAAGATGACCACCTGATTTTACTAGCTATCGAGGACATTACCGACAAGCGGAGAATAGAAGAAGGACTTGCACAAGTCGAGCTCTTATTTAAAGAAAGCAAGGACAGACTAAAATTTGCTATAGATGCCGCCGGACTGGGTACCTGGGATTATAACCCTTTAAACAAGCAGCTCTTGTTAGACGAACGCTGCAAGGAACTGTTCGGTATTACGTCATCAGGACCTGTCAGCTTTGATACGTTTGTCAATCACATCCATCCGGATGACCGGCATGCTGTCCTGAATAAGTTAAAGCAGGCGATGATCAATTCCAGCCAGTCTGATTTTGAAAAGGAATTCCGTACCATTGAATTGCCGGACAAAGAGACCAACTGGATCAAATTTAAAGGAAAAATATATTTTAACGAAAAAGGGGTTGCCTATCGTTATGTAGGTACTGCGCTGGATATCAGTCTGCAAAAGATTGATGACGAAGCCACGGCAGAACTCATGAAAAAGAAGGATGATTTTATGAGTATTGCCAGTCACGAACTCAAGACCCCTATCACCACACTAAAAGCGGTTTTGCAGTTATTAGAACGCATCAAGAATAAACCCAGTTCGCCAATGTTTCCGGTCCTGATTGAACAAGCCAATAAAAGTCTGGTTAAGGTAAGCGTGTTGATCGAAGACCTGCTGGATGTCAGCAAACTCAAACAAGGCCAGTTACACCTGAATAGAACACATATTAAACTCTCCAAAATTGTGGACGAGTGTTGCAGTCATGTACGCATTGCGGGAGAGTATACCATTAAAACCACTGGCGATCTCAACGCAGAAGCCTATGTTGATGCCGAACGCATTAACCAGGTGGTAGTCAACTTTGTCAATAATGCAATTAAGTATGCCCCTGCATCAAAGGAGATTGGTGTATTCATTGAAAAATTAGATCAGACCGTTAAAGTATCGGTTATTGATCATGGTCCCGGCATACTCGCATCTAAAATCCCACATCTGTTTGAGCGCTATTATCGGGTCGGCAATTCCGGTTATCAGTATTCAGGGTTAGGATTAGGGCTATATATCAGCGCGGAGATCATCAGAAGGCATGGCGGTCAGATTGGTGCAGAAAGTGAGTTAGGCAAAGGCAGTACTTTCTGGTTTACGCTACCACTTAATTAACCTTAAACAAAAAAGCATTCACCTTATAGAGGTGAATGCAGCATAAATATTGCTTGTATAATTACTTCTTTTTAGCAGGAGGAGTAGCCTCAGTTTTAAAACCCCCTTTTTTACCACTTTGGTATTCTGATGTATGTTTGGTCCCTTCAGCCGCTGGAGCTTTTTTCACGTTTTTGACGCCTTTGTCTTTACTCATGATTTCTAAAATTTTATAAGGTTAAACGATGGACGCCTTAAAGGATAATGGTGTCTTTGTTTATGTAAATATAACGAATTTCACGCGGAAATGTTATTATAAAATATTTTTCCTTGTTCTGTCGTTTAAGCAATAATGCGATAGCGATGGGCGGATAAGTATTGCCAAAATCTTTTGTTTAAGGCTTTGGTTTGATAAACTTATGCCCATCAGAAAAGTTTACTCATGATCAGCCCTCCACTTCGCAACCCTGTAAATCGAGATGATCAACCTTCTTTTACGGTACACCCCATCGCCTTCCCGACTTCCAGCCTCATTGGTGTTGCCCTCCACCGTAATTACATACTTCTCACCCCAGCTATCAACGAAACCAACATGAGCAATCCTATTTTTGGAAGGGAAAAAGATCCCAAATACATCCCCCTGACAAGGAACTGAAGCAAGGGATTTCAGTGAATTTAACTGTACTCCCGAACTCCGCTGCCAGCAAATTTTCACCCCTGGAAAAAGATCAGGACTCCAGCCTGAACGCGGATTCTCTATTCCAGCCTGAGCTAACGACCAGCACACAAAAGCAGCACACCAGGGGCTACCTCTTTTCAGCCCAACATATTTCAGGTATTCCTCCACTTTAGCACCATCATTATTGCCCGACTGTTCACGTACACCAATCTCACGCTGATATACACCTTCTAAAGAGATCAACAGCATTACAATCAGCAGCAGTTTCATAATATAGCACTTAGCGTAATCACAAAACCCATTACGATCAGTATATAAAATCCAAGGTAAATAAGCACCTTTTCGCATGCACTAAGCCTTTTAAAGTCCGCTTCAAAATATACCATGGAATATTCGGCAAACACAGGCCAAATCATCTTCATACACCACCAGGTAACCCCTTTAAAAAGGAGAAAAGAAAGCACCGCCAATAGGGGAGCACTTAGCACCCCCGGATCAATAGGAGCCGAAGTAATGTCTACATTTCTGCATAGCCATGGAAAAACCAGGAAAAGTAGGAGTGCAAAACTAATTGTAATCTGTTCCGAATACTTCATTTCGCTAAGCTTCATCGTGTTCTCCTTTCTCATACATGCAAGCTGCTCCTTTGGGAGCAATTTCGGTTTTACCTAAAGTCGCGCATTTTACGCCTGGATTAATTTTTTTCATTTCTTTTAGTTAAGAAGTCCATAATAATTACAGATGATTGGTATCGAACCGCCTTTCTGAATGATATAAACGTATGCAGATTGAACTAAACGAACGATAATGATCCGCAATCTTCCTAACTCTTCTCAACGGTGCATTAAAACGACACTTTTTTCCAGTTCAAGCTAAAAGCAAAGAAGTAGTATCATAAGTCAAAATCCAAATTCTCAAACGGAATTCAATTTTGCTAATTTTTCTAAAGAATATTAAAAGAGGCCAATCTTTAAGTAAAAATACTTCTACTATCATGCTTTGAGAAAAAATAGGTGATACATTATTATATTTAAAAGAGTTAGATATAAATCATTATCATTTGATGGAGTAATCTTAATAATAATGGATGAAATGTCGACGAAAATGATAATAATTCAATTGCGATATCCTTGAAAAACATATCTTTGGCATACCAATCAGTATACTCTTAATAGCCTTAAACCGGAACCTTCACCTTAGAACTGATGACCAAAAAAAAGACCGAACCCAAGCAGGTCAGCCAATATGATAAAATCTTTCGTGAGAACATGGAAGAAGCCCTGCCGGGGATTATCAAACATGTGTTAAAGCTCCATATACTTCACAGTGAGGAATTGCCTGACGATATACAGCATACCAAAGAGCGCAAGCCCGACCTGCTTAAAAAAGTAGCGGATGCTGCTGGTGAAGTCTATATTTTGCATATCGAGTACCAGACAGAATCGGAAAACAATATGATCTTTCGTATGGCCGAATATTATATCATGCTGTACCGCAAATATGAAATACCTGTTAAACAGTATGTCATTTATATTGGAAGAGGCAAGCCTACAATGGCCTTTACTATAAAAACAGAAGATCTATGGTTCAGATATAACCTGCTGTCCTTGTCTGCTATTAACTATAAAATATTTCTAAAATCTGACAAACCCGAAGAAAAAATCTTAGCGATATTAGCTAACTTTGAAGGAGATGATTCAGTTGTTGCTATAAAAAGAATATTACAGGAAGTAAAGGCTGTTGCGGACGGTGATTTTGCTGAGAGCCGTTATTTTAACCAGTTGCGAGTATTGGTTCAATTACGTAACTTAGAAATACAATTTAATGAAGCTATGGAAACGATAACAAAATTTTTCAAGGAAGAAAGAGATCCGCTTTTCCGTAGAGGGGAAGTGAAGGGGCGTCAAGAGGGTAAGCAAGAAGGTAAACAAGAAGGTAAACAAGAAGGTAAGCAAGAGGGGGTTATCTCCATTGCCACTGAGATGAAGAAAGAAGGAATCCCCTTAGCCCAGATAGCTAAGTTCACTAAACTTTCAAATGAAGAAATTGAAAAGTTATAAAAAAGACCAAACACATTAATTTATAATAACGAAAGCCATAGCAATATGGCTTTTTTTACGCCTTTACAATTTCCACAGTATTATTCTTAATATCAATCACTAAGAACCTGGATTTATAATTTTAAGATCCCAGCAGCAACTTCGTTAATAATTTTACTATCTCAGCATCATCATTGCATCCAATAGAGGTATCGCTGTAGCTGAAAACATCAGCAGAGATTGTTGGTTGCCCTTTGAATTTTCAAATTCAACTATCTGGTTCCCAAAGATGTCGTCCGATTTCTTAATAGATAGTATATCCTTTCCATTGTTACGTGTAATGCGCTTCGTCTCATCCCCAAAAATATCAATAGACGTTTTAATAGTGAACGTTGAATTACCTTTCCCGTCAAACCCCTCTACAATTTCGTTTCCAAATATATCTTTGGATCTGATGATGGATCTTACTTCTTCTTGATCCCTGCTTCTGGGAAAGCTGGGCCACCTTCTGAAAAAACTCCTCTTACAGAATCAAAGACTTTAAGGGTGCTATGCTTTTGATCATCCATTTCCTTGAAATGATTTTCCTGATAAATAATTGAGCTGTAAACTTTAAATTTATTAGTAGATTGCCTGTACCTAAACCATATAACCAATGGAACTAATTACAGGTCGCTATATTGACCCTTTAACAGATTGGGGATTTAAACGCCTTTTCGGATCTGAACCTAATAAAGATATCCTTAAAGATTTTTTGAATGAACTTTTTAAAGGTGAAAAACATATCGTTGATATCACCTATAAACCCAACGAACATGCTGCTAATTTGCGTGATTTTAAAAAAGCAATTTTTGATCTATCATGTACAGGAGATAATGGAGAACAATTTATTGTAGAAATGCAACGTGGGAAACAGCTTTATTTCCGAGACCGCTCTGTATTCTATACTTCGCGCCTGATCAATGAACAATTGTCAGTTGGAAAGGAAAGCGACACCTATGAGCTGAAGGAAGTATATTTAATTGCCGTTCTGGACTTTACCATGGACAAATTACCTTCCAAACAATACTTGCGCGACATCTGTTTGATGGACAAAGATACTGGCACAATATTTTATAAGAAACTGGGTTATAAGTTTTTGGAATTGCCTAACTTTACGAAAAGAGCTGAAGAATTAGAAACAGGGCTTGATCGCTGGTTTTATCTGTTGAAGAACATGAGCCGACTGGACAAAATGCCAGTCTACTTCAACAAACGTGTTTTTGAAAAGGTGTTCCAGATAGCGGAAGTAAGCAATTTAACAAAGGAGGAGTATATGTCATACAGAACAAGTTTAGAGCAAAAATGGGATTACGAGAATGTGCTTTCCTATGCAGTTCAAGAAGCCGAAGAAAGAAAATATGCTGAAGGAAAGCAAGAAGGAAAGCAAGAAGGAAAGCAAGAAGGAAAACAAGAAGGAAAGCAAGAAGGAAAGCAAGAAGAGAAAATAGAAACCGCTCGTAAATTAAAAGGTAAAGGGTATTCATTTACTGATATTTCTGAGATAACAGAGCTATCGATTTCAGAAATAGAGAAGTTGTAAGAGAATCGCGGATATTCGTTTAACAAAATGAGGACGGCTTACCCTGTGGCTATCGTTCACCTGAACACTATCCATTTTTAGCACCTTCCTTCCTTGCAAAACAGAGCAGGATATAACCAGTATCATGATTAAAACAAAGCATACCTTCTCCTGAAAATCAATTAAAACCAGCAGTTTCATAATATAGCACTTAGCGTAACCACAAAACCCATTACAATCAGTATATAAAATCCAAGGTAAATATTCGGCAATGGCTTTCGTTCTGCCTTTACTATTTCCATAGTATCATTCTTAATATCAATCACTAAGAACCTGGATTTATAATTTTAAGATCCCAGCAGCAACTTCGTTAATAATTTTACTATCTCAGCATCATCATCGCATCCAATAGAGGTATCGCTGTTACTGAAAACATCAGTAGAGATTGTTGGTTGCCCATTTGAATTTTCAAATTCAACTATCTGGTTCCCAAAGATGTCGTGCGATTTCTTAATAGATAGTATATCCTTTTCATTGTTACGTGTAATGCGCTTCGTCTCATCCCCAATATATCAGTAGAATATTTGACCATAGCAAGCTCTCCATTTCACGCCGATCCTGGTAGGTCTCAATCGTGTCGCCATAAATATTTGAAGATTTTTTGACTATTAATAAAGAAATCGAACAGCTTAAAGTACTCGCTCCTTTCTCTCCATCGTCTTAGTACGCCTAACCGTCGGGACTGGTCTAGTAAACTTATGCCCATTTGATGAGGTTACTTTTTAATAAACCCATCACAAGCAGTGCTAGTAATACCGGAATACCAATCCAAGACCAGGCACTACCCGGTTTTTCAATCACTTTTGAAGTAACCGAAAGTTTAACTTGATTCCGATCCTTTAACTGGCCCGATGACTTTAAATGAAGAGTGCTTTCCAGGGAATCCTTACTTTTAAAAGTTCTCTTCGTACTCCCCTTTAATACCATACTTTTAGCTGTACCCTTAAAGCCGTTCTGCACAGAAAAACTAAATTCTCCTATCGGAAATATCTCCGCTATATATTCCGAATTCGTCGAATCGAATAAGGTCAAATTTTTAAAGCTATTGCTCAAAGAATCCACATCCCATTCTTCACTATGTTGGCTATTGTTCACCTGAACACTATCCACTTTCAGCACCTTCTGTTTTTGTAAAACAGAGCAAGACATAACCAGTATTAGCATTAAAACCAGTAGCAGTTTCATAATATAGCGCTTAATGTACATTCCTGCTCTCCTTCCTTGTTCATGCCAGCTGCTCTTTTAAGAGCAATTTCGGTTTTACCTAAAATCGCGCATTTTGCGCCTTGATTAATTTTTTTCATTTTCTTTAGTTAAGAAGTCCATAATAATTACAGATGATTGGTATCGATACCACTTTCTGAATGATATAAACCTATGCAGACATCACTAAACGAACGATTATGATCCGCAATCTTCTTAACTCTTCTCAACGGGGCATTGATACGACAATTTTTCAAATTCAAGCTAAAAACGAGACATAGTATCAGAAGTCAAAATCCCAATTCTCAAACTGAATTTAATTTTGTTTTCATCTCTAAAGAATAAAGCAAATTAAATTTTCTTATCTGCTTCGGCTGTTTTAAAGAGTTTATTTAATGAAAGGTTTCTGAAATACCTATCATTAAGCAACATGCCAGTCCTGTAATTTCCAGAGACGTGCTAACTAAATAATTTACATTTGAGTCTTGCTTACCGGCTTATTCAAACGAATTCCTGTAAGTCCACGGTAATTTCATAGTTATGAATATTAGTTTGCATATCATCAATATTCTCGAAGAGAACGAGTTAGAGGAGAATTCAGTTGTCAAGGATTACTTGACAACTGCCTCAGATAGTAAAAATTACAAAGTGATATTTTATAGTCTGGATATGATTTTGGCAATTGGTTTCAGGGTAAGGAGCAAGCGAGGAACACAATTCAGGCAGTGGGCAAATCGCAATCTAAAGGAATACTTTGAATCGATTTGTAGTTGTGTTTTTAGAAACCGCCGAATTGAGAGCTAATAATCGCTTGGATATAACAATGGATTTTTGGAGAAACAACATCGATAAAATTATAGAATTGAATGATAAAGTCATACTCAATCATAAAGGAAGTATCGGCAATGCACAAATGGAAAAAAGGAAGATTCAAGTAGCTAAAGAGGCAGATGAAAAAGATTTAAACGAACTTGAAGCTTTACAAAATAAAATTAAATTTAAAAATAAATAGAGCCAATGTATTTGAGAAGGCTCCACATGGGAAGGATTATTTAAGAGAATCTTCAAAATTCTGTCATTCAAAGGATACCCAGATGCTTGATTGTACCACAACAAGCAGTTATTTCAAGTAATGCAAGCCATATATAGTCCTATTAGATAGTAATTTTTTTAATAACTAAAATGTTTATGGTTAATTAGCATGATACTTAACTATAAATTATGGATTTTGTATTATCGGAAGCCTTTCCGCAACGTGCGGATGGCCAAAAGTGGAACTGTTCTACAATCACAGAAAGTTTAACAGTTTATCAGCAAAAACTATCCGGAAATAACCTGGTGCAGGTACCCACTTACCGGGATCTGGCTAGTTATTTAGGTATTTCCAGCCGTACTGTAAACCCAGCTTATAAGGAGCTGAGAAACCGAAGTATCCTGTTTGCCAATGGCACACGAGGAACATACTTCGTACCCGGACATGTAGAAAAGGAAAGCCGGATCAATCCGTTCCTTGATTCGGGCACTGCATTTCAGGGCTACATTCCCTTAAACCTTACACTACCGTTGGGCGCATTTGATCAGCAAATGGTCGTTTTGGAAATGGATCTGAGTCCCCTTCCCTTGCAAATGGTGCATCGGTTATGTATGATCCAACAGGGGATCCTCCGCAAGCAGCAGTTTAGATCACTTTCATGCGAGGAATCTATGCATGCGCTTAAAAAAAATCTCTTGCAGCGGTTGAAAGATCAGGGATTACCGACCGGTTATGCTAACCTGTTACCGGTATCGCAGGGCAGGGGACTGGATGCCGTAGCTGATGTCTTATTGCAGCCGGGCGATTTGGTTGTGATGGAAAGTATGAGTGACCATTATCCCCTGAATGTTTTTCACCGGATAGGATGTGAGATCGCGTGTACCGGACATCAAAAAGGGAAGGGAATGGATATGCAGGCACTGCGCAAAATCTGCGAAGCTCAGGATGTTCGGGTTGTATTTATTCGCCCTGACTCCTCCTGTGTACATGGTATCATCACCGATGATGAAAGCCGGAATACACTCATTGCGCTGGCATGCGAGTTTAATTTCAGGATCATCGCCTATGAAGTTGAGTCTGAATTTGTCCTGGATTACCTGCCGGAGCGCTTATCTCTAAAGGCGCATAAAGGTCGGGTAATTTTTATTTCTGTCCTCAGCAAGGTGAACCAGATTTGGGAGAATATCAATTACGTAGTAGCCGAAAGGTGCTTTATCGATGTATTGAAAACCTATGTGGCCCTTCTACCCGGTCACCAAACCTATGAAATTGAACATGCAGCGGCCTGGCTATTATCAACAGGTGAGTTGGACAGGCATATTAAAAAACAGGCTACTTCATTGAAAAGGCACATGAAGCAGATGTATATCCGCTTGAATACGGCCTTAAAAACCTATGCTTATGTAGAAAAACCGGATTGTGGTCGTTTCATCACGATTCACTTTAAGGAGAAGCGTGACATGAGTACAGTAATCACTCAATTGAAGGACCTGCGGATTTATGCTGTCGGTCGGAATGCCCACTTGAACCAGCAGAAAGGGATCTCCGGACTCCGAATTGAGTTCTCCCGGTATAAGGAAGCTGATTGCGATCGGTTAATTAAATGTTTGTTACCTTTTATTGCATTAAAAGAGGTTTCTATATTCAGTTAAATAACATTTTAAACAAGTAAAATTATGAAAAATTATCCTTTAGAAATTTACAAGAATCTGTTTAAGGCTGTGGACTTGTTGGACAAGTTATTTCAGCAAGCTTTTGTTATAGCAACAGAAGTAAAGTTGTTGAAACAATTCTTTTTGGATCATGAACCTTTAGACTATAGCGGGCCATTGATGAGTGCCGATGAAATGGCAGGCAGACTTAAGGTGACCAAGCGAACTATAGACAAATGGGCACAGGCAGGAAAATTGGTTCCTTACCCGATAGGAAACCGAAAGTATTTTAAGTTCGGTGAGAATCCAAAGATTTAAGTAAAAATGTTTGTTTGTTTGATGGCTCCGGATTTAGGGAGCCATTTTTGTTTAGGGCTCATTGTGAAATGGGTGTATAAGGATAGTAAATCATCCCGATAAGCATGCAATAAGATTCAGGTATGAGTCCGATGTAGGGTACTTCAAGTCGGACTTTTAATGGAGGCTTATTGGTTTGTTTTTGCTTTGAATTATAGTTATTGTAGCGGTTATGCTGTTTTATTTACTCTTTATTGTTTTTTTATGTCGTCTCCGGGAAGATTTGAGAGAATTTAGCACTTGTTTCGTTCTTAAGAATCATTATTGGTTACTTTACCGGATAAAATCAGGATTATGGCAACTATAGATAATAAAGGAATGATCCACGGAACCGCAGGTTCGGTGATTTACCGTGCGTACCGGGGAAAGAACATCATCCAGGGGAAAGCAAAGACATTTAAGCAAACTGAAAAAACGATCAGGAGTGCTACCGAGTTTGGACTTTCGAGTTCAGCAGCGGCAGTGATTAGGGTGGCCTTTGAACCGGCTTATTTTTTCAAGGATGGAACGGCAGCTTACAGGAGTACACAACTGGTGTACCGGTCGATATTAAATAGTGCGAGTGGGGAGAAGGGGAAGAGGGATTTACATGATGGGGATCTTTCTTTATTGCGGGGATTGGACTTCAATGCAAATAGTAAGCTACATGAAGTGTTGAAGATGAGCCACTCGGTAAGTAAAAGTGAGGAAGGGATGGTGAGTGTTAATTTGGGTTCATTAAATACCCAAACACAGATCAAAAGGCCTAAAGGGGCAAGCGGAGCCTATATGATACACCGGATCCGGTTGATGCTGATTGCATTTAATTTCAGGGAGGAGTATTATGAAAATTTGGGATTTCAGGATGTCGATTTGGAAGGATATCAAAACATAGAGGGACAGGTAATCACTTTTGATGAAAAGATACCAGTAGATTGCTTGGCATTAGTGAGTATGTCCCTGATGCTGTATTCGACTGTTAGTCAGACTAATGAAAGTGTGTTGTTGAATAGCAAGGAGTTCAGTCCTTGTGCGATTATAGGTGTTTTTCAATCGGAAAATTCTTCTGAATACCCTAAAAAAGAGGTTAACTATCAATCAGCTGATTACCCAGGTAGGGAAGAAAAGATCAAAGAGATGTTTTATAAAGGCAATCTGCTGATGTTGGGGCTGGATAATCGGATTGTTAAACAGGCTTGGGAGATTGGTAAAAAGATTTCGTTAAATGAAACCGTTCGACATGCTATCCAAAAGGGGCGGATTTCGTTTAAACAAAAATAAATTTGGACATCTGGTGCCTTAATTTTAAGTTTTTTCATTAAATTCAATAGGAATACGATCAGTTGTAGTTAATTCTGCTTGCTTTGTAAGTGCTTGTAGGTGAGTTATGTTCAAAATGGGGGCTGTCTTATTGAATAATCATTATGGTGCCAAGTGAATAATTTGTGAAAATGCATGAAACTTTGTGTAGGATTTCGGGTAGTATTAATACAGCAAAAAAGATTATAAAACGCTTTTAATAGCTATTGATTCGATTTTAAAGTCATTAAACCTATTTTTTTGGCTTTGGTAAATTTTACTCTTGATTATTAATGTTAACAATTAAAAGTGAAATAATGTGAAAATTTGTAAAAAAACGTGATATATATCAAAAATATTACTAGATTGCATCACTTTTTGTATCACATATTAAATTTGAATTAAATAAATTTTCCGATTAACTATGATAAAAAAACTGCTCTCAACTCATTTGTTAATAGCAATGGCAATGTTGCTAGTTGTTGTCCTGCCATCTTGTGTTATAACAAAGAAATCGGTTTATTTCACAGATATGCCCGATACTGCAATGCTAAGGAGTATTACCCCTGCTGAATTTGAAGAACCAGTGATACAACCAGATGATATTTTGAGTATAACCGTGCAAACAATAGATCCCCTCACAACAGCTGCAATTAATCAAGGGCCTTCAATGCCTGCAGTGGGAGCTAGTTCTGCATTATTAACTGGGCAACAGGTAATAACTGGCTTTTTAGTAGATAAAAATGGAAACGTAGCAATTCCAATGTTAGGAGTTATTAAACTATCTAATTTAACCACATATCAAGCAAGGGAGTTAATTCAGCAAAAGGCTTCTGCTTTTTTTAAGGATCCAACGGTTCAAATTCGTTTTGCTAATTATAAAATAACTGTAATTGGAGAAGTTGCAAAACCTGCTACTTATACATTACCCAATGAAAAGGTGACGCTGTTGGATGCTATCGGCTTGGCCGGTGACTTAACAATTTATGGCAAAAGAGAAAATGTTTTACTTGTTAGAGATAATGCAGGGAAAAAGGAGTTTGTACGGTTCAATCTTAATTCATCCAATGTTTTTAAATCACCTTATTTCTATTTAAAGCAGAATGATGTTATCTATGTAGAGCCTGGTAAAGGTAAAATTGCTGCAAATAATGTAGGAAGAACACAAACACTAGCAATTATAGGTTCTTTGCTTTCGGTGCTAATTGTGGCTTTAAGTAGATTTTAATTAACTGAAAGCCTAATAATTATATTATATAGATGAATAACACACAAGAAGTATCAAGTTTGCAGACTGGTAAACTGGAAAACACTAATGATTTAATGCAGCTGATTGGGAAAGTTATTTCAAGCTGGTATTGGTTTGCAATAAGTTTAATTATTTGTCTTACTCTAGCATTTTTATACGTTCGTTACCAAACGCCTATTTTCGTAATTAGTGCTAAGGTTTTGGTTAACGATGAAGAAAAAGCAGGGGGATTGATGGGGAAAAGTGATATGTTGGATTTAAGTGGGTTGCTAGGAGTTAAAAGTTCTGTCGATAATGAAGCAGAAGTCCTTAAAACGCGTTACTTAATGGAGCAGGTTGTGAAGGAGTTAAATTTGAACGTTGTTTATTATTACAAAGGAATTGTTAGAAATGTTGAATTGTATGAATCGCCTTTTGTCATAAAAATTTTAAACGCTCAAGATTCAATACTCACAAGGTCATTTGATTTAACTTTATCAAAGAATAACCAGATCGAATTAACAAGTGGCTCTTATTCAAAGACGGTAAAATTCAATCAACCCTTTATCTTAGAAGATATTGGGAAAGTGCAAATTGAACGTAACTCCGGTATTCCATTCAATTATCAAAACTATTCGTTTTCAGTGTCGTCTGTCGATGAAAGAGTCGCTGGCTTTATGAGCAATTTTCAAGCATCTGTAACTAATAAACAAGTAAGTACAATTGATCTAAGTTTTAATTACCCAGTATCAAAAAAAGGGGAGGACATCCTTGCTACGCTTATTAAAAAGTATATAGAAGGTAATTTATATGATAAGAATACTATAGCGGACAGCACTATTTCTTTTATTGAAAGTCGCTTAATGCATGTAGGTGAAGAGTTGGGAAATATTGAGGGCAATATTCAACAATTTCGACAGAGTAGCAGAATAACTGATATTGAGGCCCAATCAAAGCTTTTAATAGAAAACAGTAGTCAATATGTAGAAGAGTTGTCAAAAATTGAAGTTCAATTATCTATATTGAATTCGTTAGATAAGTATTTACGAGACGATTCTAAAAACAAAAGAGTACTTCCAAGTGCCATTGTTCCGGGGGATATGGTTTTTAATGGATTGATAGAACGCTACAACACACTTTTATTGGAACGAGATAGGCAATCTTTGTCTTCAACGGAAACAAATCCTTATATAAAAAATTTGGATCAACAAATAGCAAATCTAAGAGCGGATATGCTATCAAATCTAACTAACACACGAAGTTCATTAATAATTACCCGAAATAAACTAAGACAGCAAACTGGTCAATTAGAAGGGGAAATAAGAAAAGTGCCTTCTACTCAACGCACTTATTTAGATATGGCTCGTCAACAACAAATTAAACAAGAGCTATATATATTCCTTCTACAAAAACGTGAAGAAACTGCAATTTCGAAAACCTCTAATATATCAAATTCGAAAGTCATAGATCCTCCAAAGTCAGATCCAATACCAATAAGTCCAAAAGTGCGTATGATTCTAATTCTAGGACTTATTACCGGATTGGGAATTCCATTTGCGGTCATTTATATAAGGGATCTACTAAATACGCGCATTCAAAATAAAGATGATATTACAAGTTTCACAAACATTCCAATAATTGCGGAAATTGGAAAAAATAATGGAGTTGATAATATTGTGGTAACCAATGAATCAAGGTCTCCTATTGCGGAACAATTCAGAGCATTAAGGACTAACTTGTCATTTTTCATGAAAGATACGGACAAAATTATTCTTTTAACTTCAAGTATGTCTGGAGAAGGTAAGTCTTTCGTTGCTTTAAATATCGCAATGGTACTGGCGCTATCAGGGAAAAAAGTATTAGTAATGGAAATGGATTTAAGAAAACCGAATTTATCTAAAATTTTAAACATCAAAAATACATTTGGATTTACTAATTATATTATATCAAATGATCTTAGCCCTAGTAGTTTAATTGTTCCTTCAACTATTCATGATAATCTGTACGTTATTAATTCAGGACCGATTCCTCCTAATCCGACAGAAATGCTTATGGATAAAAGAATGGATATCTTAATTGATAAGATTAAGTCCGAATACGATTATATAATTATGGATGCCCCTCCCGTCGGGCTAGTTACAGATGCTCAGTTGCTTAGCAAGTTCGCTGATTTAACAATATACATAGTTAGACAGAAATACACACATAAGAATCAGCTAAGTATTCCAGATGAAATCTACAAAAATGGTAGAATGAAAAAAATTACTTTGCTAGTAAACGACATTGAAGCGGATGGTGGTTATGGTTATGGTTACGGCTATGGATATGGCTATGGTTATGGAAATTACGGTGAGCAAGTAGACAAAAAGAAAAAGAATAAATTGTGGCCTTTTAATTAGAATTTTTCAAATGTGCCATACATGACAAATCTTTTATACTATTTAAAAATTCCCATTGTTTATGCCTCATTACAATTTATTCCTAATCTATAAAACTGAGATTGTTGAAGATAAATTACTACGTTGGGCTGAGGTCTTGCGTAATAGTCAAAGAAGAAGTGCCTTCTACTTCTTCTTGAATAAAAGTGGACATTCTTCTATACTGGTATATCATGAGTAGTGAAAGAATAGCCAAGAATACTTTTTTTCTATCGGTGCGAATGTTCGTTACAATGGGGGTTTCATTGTATACGAGTAGAATAATTTTGGAGATTTTAGGTGTTAATGATTATGGTATTTATAACATTGTCGGGGGCATCGTTGTCATTTTAGGATTTTTAAGTGGAACGTTGAGTACGGCCTCTTCCCGCTTTATTACCGTAGCCTTAGGCTCTGGTAATCGCCTGGAAATGAAGCAAACTTTTTCGAGCATATTGTTTGTGAATATTATCTTGAGTATAGCTATATTGATTATTGGCGAGACTGCGGGGTTATGGGTTCTTTTAAATAAGCTACAAATACCAGTCGAACGCATAAACGCCGCTTTCTGGGTTTACCAAATATCGTTAGCGACGGTTATGTTAAATATCATTAGCGTGCCCTACAATGCTGTTATTATTGCTCACGAAAGAATGAAAGCTTTTGCTTATATGTCGTTGTTTGATGTTATCTGTAAATTTATTTTGGTATTATTATTACGATACATTGAGAATTTTGATAAGCTACTGCTCTATGCTTTTTCGATCTTTATAGTTCAAATATTGGATAGAATTATCTACGGGTATTATTGCTCTAAGAATTTCGAGGAGAGCCATTTTACTCGAAATTTTACCGGTCCACAGGTTACAAAGGTTTTTCATTTTATAGGCTGGGCGGCATATGGGAGTCTAGTTTCTGTTGGATTCACTCAGGGGCTAAACGTACTATTAAATATTTTCTTTGGACCCATAATGAATGCAGCACGTGGGATCTCAGTCCTAGTCCAAAACTCGGTTCTCCAATTTACAGCGAATTTTCAGACCGCTATAAACCCCCAAATAATTAAGTCGTTTGTAAGTAGGGATTTTTCTACTACCCGAAAACTCTTAGCGGTTAGTAGTAAACTCTCTTTTTTTTTACTATGTATCATTGGAATACCAATTATCATTGAAGCGAAGTTCGTATTAACCGTATGGTTAAAACACGTTCCTGATTACACAGTTCAATTCGTACGGTTAATGATAATTATTAGTATCTGGAGCTCATTAGCAAATCCTCTCCGTATCGTGAACCATGCAGATGGCAATATAAAAAAATTTCAGTTATTTGAATGTTCTTTGTTATTAATGATTGTTCCTATATCATATCTAGTCCTAAGGCAAACACGAATACCTGAATCTGTTTTTTACGTCCACCTTATCATTGAATTAATTGCCCAAGCAGTACGTATGAAGATTGTGCTACCTAAGATTGATATGAAATTCACTAGATATATCAAGAGTATATATCTAAGAGTTCTTCCTGTTTTCCTCATACCCGTTTTAATAGGATATATAACAAAGCTTATGTTAAAAGACAACGCTTTTAGCCCATTGTTCATTCTTATTTTGACAGAGTTGATGATTTTTGCCTTGATATATTTTATTGGTATTGACGCCTCCGAAAGAATGTATCTTAAAGAGAAAGTTATTACTAAGTTGGATTTTAAACGCGACAAAAATGAATAGTATTTTAGTGATTATAGTGACATATAATTCTATGGAATGGATTGATAGGTGCATGGAAAGCTTATATAATTCTTCTATTGGTAACGATATCTTTATTGTAGACAATAAATCATCTGATGAAACTATCACGCATCTAAAGGCAAATCATAAGTTTTCGCATTTGGTTGAAAGTGAAGTAAATTTAGGATTTGGTAGGGCTAATAACCTAGGCTTGAAGTATGCCCTTGATCAGGGATACGAATATATTTATTTACTGAATCAGGATGCTTGGATATTCGAGTCTACCTTTGATGATCTGATCAGGACACATAAGAAATATAAACAGTTCGGAATATTAAGTCCAATGCAATTAAACGCTGGTAGCAAGAAATTAGACGACAACTTTTTGTTGTGCTGTCCTAAAAAGATGCTTTCAGATTTATATTTTAATGAAGTCAAGGATGTCTATGAGACTGAATTTGTGATGGCAGCGCATTGGTTAATAGGAAGGGAATGCTTGCAAAAAGTTGGTGGCTTTTCAGCTTCTTTTCCTCATTACGGGGAAGATCATAATTTTCTTCATAGAGCTAATTACTTTGAGTATAGAACAGGAATTGTTCCAAGTGCTTCTGCGATACATGATCGCGGTTTGAGAGTGGAGTCTAATAAAGTAACAATAGAAAAGCTTTATTTAGAAGCTATTGCTGAAGTGAGCAACACAAATAAAAATTTAATTTTGGCATTATTTAAACAACCATTAAAATTAGTCATTTTAGGTATAAAAATTCGGTCAAAGGACTGTATTTTTAATTCTCTGAGATTAATTATAAGATTTCCTGTTCTTATATCAAACAGGAATAAATCTAAATTGAGTGCATTCCTTGGTTGAGTTATGAGTATACTATTATTAAACTTCTTTCTGTACTTACTATGGTTTTCTATAACTTACTATAGGGAAAAGCGCATTACTATATATTCCATGTTGGTGCTCTTTTACACTATGGTGGCAAGCCTTGGATATTATACTGTATACAACAACATATATTACGACGTCTTCGGATATCAATCGGCTTTGGGACTAAGATTTGAACCTTATTTTTATACCTTAACGACATACGTGATATTATTTTGGCCGTTAAAAAACATTGAATTAGATGACCGAAATATTGATATTGTATTTTCAAAAAGGATGTCATCATTTGTTAAAATTTGGTCAATCTATTTTACGCTTTATACTACTTTAAAGCTAATAGAAGCTGTTGCGTCAATTTCTATGGGTTTAGGAGATGCGTACGATGCCAGGCATAATGATGGCCAAGCGCTTTTTGTTTATAATAACTATTTTTTGGAAAAATTTAACGGATATGGAGTCTTTATACTAAATGCTACCGTTCCGTTTATCATGTCTTACGTGTTTATTGCCGTATATAGAAAGCGAATGTCATATAGCTATGCTTCTTTTCTTATTCTTCTTTGTTTCTTTCCTTCAATATTATCCGGGATAGCGTTGGGCTCTAGAGGCGACTTATTTATGACAGCCTTCTGTTTTCTATTCTTCATACTTCTTTTTTGGCGATTCATTCCAAAGTCTTTTTTATCGAAGATATATTTGTATAGTGGTACTTTTGTTAGTTTAACAATATTTTATTCTTGGATTATTACATCGGACCGAGTTGGAAAAGGGAGTGAGGGACTTAATTCTATTTTAAGATATTTTGGAGAGCCATTTCCTAATCTTGGATTTAGTTTTTGGGATAAAGTCAAATACCATCCGATGGGTAAGAGGCTTTTCCCCAACTTTTTAATGGAAAATGAACACAAACTATATAAATCTGCAGATGATTTTTATCAATACTGGGCTTTTAAGACTGATGTGCCTGTGTCGAATTTCAAAACGTATTTCGGAGACTTATATATTGAATTCGGAGTTTTATACGCTTTTCTTTTTGTCATTGGTTGTTCTCTTCTAGTTCGAAAGTACTTCAAAGTAAATAAAGTAAATGTATTTAACCTTTCGTTTTTATACTACTATTATCAATTATGCATTTTTGCGTTTGCAGGTTTTACAAAAGGAGGACAATCAGCTTTTTTACAATTAAATATAGTAATTATTATAATTTTCTTATTAAAATTTTTAGCGAAAGATAGAAGGTATACAGAAGTTGGCTAAATCGACATGGAGACCTTAAAAAGATCATCGCGTTGGGATGTTGAAAGTTTATTATCAGTGAAAAGTTAAAAATATGTTAAATAAAGTTACTAAGCTCAAAAATCGTATCACGTGGAAGCGTTGCAATCTTAACTTTGTGTACGACTTAGATGTGTTAGATGATTTTTCTAGTAGATATGGTCCACATTACACTTTGCTTCCTTTAATAATTATGATTAATATTATATATATCATATGAAAGCGATAGTTAACAATAGTAATAAACGTCACTCAATAATAAATTCATAACAATATCAAATTTTTGATGGAAAAGATTTTTAATGTGTTATTTATAACTCACGAATCTAGAATGTATGGTGCAAATCATTCGTTATTAAACCTAATTGATGGGCTAGATAAAACGATCAAACCTTTTGTGTTGTTATCCGAATATGGGCCACTCACTGAGGAGTTGGAAATTCGAGGTGTATCCTACCATATGTTTAGATATCGACAGTCTGGGTTATGGTATAAGGGAGGTATAATTGATAATCCCCTAATTTATTTCATTAAATCTATTTATTATCCAATCCTCAACTACTTTTATTGTTATAAAATTTTAAAAGTTTTTAAGGATCTTAAAATTGATATTGTTCACAGTAATATTAGTATTGTAACAATTGGACCCCTTATTTCGCGATTGTTAAAGTGTAAACATGTTTGGCATGTTAGAGAATTTCAAGACATTGATCACGGGTTTAAGCTATTTATTTCCAAGAATAACTTTTTAAAACAATTAAAAAGTGCAGATGCAATTATTTGTATCACCAAAGCAGTAAGCGACCATTTTAACCTAGGGGCATTTTCAACAATAATCTATAACGGAGTAAGGGCGTCACTTAAACCTGTGATAAATCGCAAGAAAGATTATTATCTTTTTTGCGGTGTTGTAAAGAAGGAAAAAGGCATTGAAGAGGCAATTTTAGCTTTTGCTATTGTAGCGAACCGTATAGATAACGTTGTATTAAAGATCGTTGGAGGTATAGAAGATGTAAACTACGAAGCATATCTTCGGCAATTATTGCTTAGTAAAGGTATAGTAGATAGAGTGGAATTTTTAGGTTTTCGAGATAATGTTGATGATCTTATTCGTCAAGCTCAAGCATTGCTTATGTGTTCACAAAATGAAGCGATGGGGCGAATTACAGCTGAAGCAATGTTATTGGGTTGTCCAGTAGTGGGATTCAATCGACAAGGTACATCGGAATTAATAACTCATAAAAAAAACGGGTTGTTGTACGAGAGCACTCATGAACTTGCAGAATGGCTTATATATGCTTATTTGAATAAAAACGAAATGTTATTATTGATTACAAATGCTAGGGAATATGCTGTTAAAAACTTCCTCGAAGAGGTATATGCTAATAGAGTTTTATTGTTATATAAATCTTTATTTTCAAGTTTGGTAGATAGATCTACTCACACTTCTATTTGATAGTTTTAAATGTTAATTAAAGATATGGGAAAAACTACTCAAATAAATTTTCTATCGATATACCGGCCTTCAAAAGTAGATACATAAATAAATGTATTTAATAGTATGTTATCTCAAACATACAGTAACTTTGAATTAATAATATTAAACCGAACAACGGGTTAATATATTCAACTATAAAATCACAAAAAATTGTTAGGGCTAAATATTGGCTAAAAAATTAATTTATGACAACTACATTGGCAATTGTTATACCTGCATACAAGGATACATTTTTCAGAAGAGCATTAGAGTCAATTGCAAAGCAAACTAGCCAAGACTTTGTTTTATATATAGGAGATGATGCCAGTCCTCAAGATTTATATAGTATAGTGCAGGAGTTTGAATTGGTTGTCAAAATCAAGTATTTCAAATTTGAGAAAAACTTAGGTGGTATTGATTTGGTCGCACATTGGAATAGATGTATTGCAATGAGCGAAGATGAAGAATGGATTTGGATGTTCTCAGATGACGATATCATGGAGTCGAATTGTGTAGAGAAGTTTTACTCATATATCAATCAAAGTGGTAGCCCTGAAATTCTTCATATTGATATTAAAATTATTGATAAATATGATAACCTATTACATGATTGTAAAAGATATCCTACTAGAATTAGCGCTGGTGAACTTTTTCAAGAAAAAATTAAACTTCGGCTTTCGAGCACAGTCGTTGAGTATATATTTAAACGTGAACTCTTTTTAAGAGAGGGTGGATTTGAAAACTATGACTTGGCTTGGGGATCAGATGATGCTACTTGGATTAAATTTCTAAGAACAAACGAGTTAATAACAATAGAGGATTGTTTTGTGTATTGGAGATATAGTTCAGAAAATATTTCCTCGAAGGTTAATGACTCAGCTATAATATCTCGTAAAGTCAAAGCAAACATTAAATACTTGGCATGGGTAAGTGAATTTTTTACAAAGAACAATATTTATGACTCGACATCAAGTATAGACAAACTAAAGTGGATCTTACAGACAGTTAAAAGCTCATCGCTATCATTGAAAGCTAAAATTGAACTTAGCTTTGCTGTTGGAAAATTAGCTAATTTCGGCAAAGTCGCCTCCATTTGGGGAGCATTGTATCTGGCTTATTCTACAAGGATATTTACTAAAAGATAGGCTTATACTCTTCCCAATAACAATTGAATATAGTAAATTCATATGAACATATTAATAGTCGCTTTAGAATTTCCTTACCCCGCAATACATGGCGCAAGAGTTGATATTTTAAATAGGATTCAGGCATTCAGGGCTGCAGGACATAAAATATTTTTATTGACTTGGCATGGAGTTCGCTTGGGAGATTTAGCTAGTAGTGATGATATAGAATATGTAAAAAAAATTGTAGACGTTCTTATTCTCTTTGAAATAAAGAGAGGTTTGTCAAGATATATAAACCTTTTTAGATATCCTTTCTCCGTGTCTTCTAGAAAGATTAATAGTCAAGATTTTACGACTATTATTAAGCAAGCACCGGATTTCAATCCCGACTTCGTTTTTATTGATAGTATATATGGAGCGCAGATAGGTCTTAAGATAGCAAGAGAGTTGATGTTACCTGTATGTGTTAGGCTTCATAATATTGAGCATATGTACATGTTAGGTCAATTGAAAATTTCAAAATCTTTTATTACCAAACTTAAGGTTTTAGCTTCTTCTGTTCATCTTAAGTCATTCGAAATTGATGTATTAAAAAAGTCTGATTGTTTTTTTGACATATCACTTGATGATTTGGCTTTCTGGAATTCAAAAGGTTTTAATCATGGGTCCTGGCTACCGCCTTCGATTGGAGTGGGTCATACTAGTGCATATTTACAAACGACAATAGATACGGAATATGATATCTGTTTTATTGGAAATTTGAGCACACCTAATAATATTAATGGAATCATGTGGTTTGTGAATGATGTTTTACCTATTGTAAGAAATAGGTTCAAATCTATAAAAACATTGATCATGGGTTCAAGTCCATCAGAGGAATTAGTAAACGTTTTAGGAAATATCAAAGGAATCACAGTCCTAAAGAATCCTATTTCAATAGCTGAGTATTTGGATGCGAGTAAAATACTTATTAACCCCGTTAAATTCGGGAGCGGTGTGAATATAAAATCTGTTGATATGCTAATGAGAGACAATGAAGTGGTGACTACTACTATTGGTATTAAGGGACTTCCCAAAGAGATAAGTGAAGTGTTTCATGTTCATGATACAGCAATGGATTTCGGTAATGCTATCATAAAAATCCTTGAAAATGAAAGTAACAAAAGTAGTATTATTAGAAATAACATCAAAAGGTACTTTTATGAGGATAACATCAAGATAGTTACAGATGCGATGTCTCAAATAAAGAATTCAAAAGTTGGTAAATATGTAAATCACAATTGAATGAATTTTTCTTTGGTATTATTTATTTACTGGTCGCAACCGTTGTTTATCCAAAAGACTAAGCTTTTGAATATTAAGCTTACGATTATTTTTGTTTTTTCGTTAATATTTAATTCTTCTTATTCACAGGAAAAAAGGGCTATTATAGGGGCCTATTATTTCGATGGATGGACGGGTGTTTACCCATATCACATAACGGATGTCTTAACTAGGTCATTTCCGGAGCGAGAATCAAAATGGGGTTGGATTACTAGTACCCAACAAAAAGTTGATCGACAAATAATTGAAGCTTATAATTCTGGCTTATCGTTTTTTAGTTTTTGTTGGTACTTTACTGGTAAAAATAGTTATAAGACAGAACCACTTAATCGCGCGCTCAGTTTTTACACATCTTCCAGCCAAAAAGATAAACTTAAATACTGCTTACTCGTGGCTAATCATGGAGGTTTCACTATTGGTCCTTCTGAATGGTCTACTGTTGTAAGCGAATGGATATCGAACTTTAAATCAAAAGAATATTTGACTATAGATGGGGAACCTATGTTAGTTTTTTTTTCATTAGAAGGTCTAGTTGAAAGGTTCGGATCAGCAGAGAAAGTCAAGATAGCATTTGAATCTTTAAAAACTATTGCGAAGAGCAAAGGACTAAAAGGAGTATGTTTGGCAGTTTGTGTTACACCAGAAAAGGAAAGAATGGACTTGGCTAAAAAATGTGGATTTGATGTTTTGACAGGATATAACTATCATTCTTCAGCTTTAGTAAAAGGTAATAAAAAGGTTCCAATAGGAAATTTACAAATCTCAGAAATGCACATTTGGAATCAGATAGCTGATTATAGCGATCTAAGATATATACCAGTCTGTACAATTAATTGGGATCCTCGACCTTGGGCTAATAGCAGTAATGGGTATTCAACTGCTCCTTACTATGAAGGATTTTCATCTTCATCTGTGACCTTTTCGATTCGTGGATGTATCAATTGGCTAGAAGAAAGAACCAAGACTCAAAAAGATGAAAAAGTGGCTTTTGTCTACGCTTGGAACGAATATGGAGAAGGTGCATGGCTAACTCCTGGTAGGATGGGTTTTAAGCCACTTAAGAATGTAAAAAAAGAGATTTATAGGTATAAGAAATGAGAATCTTAATAATAGTTAGAACAACTCTTTATACAAGTCCTGGAGGGGATACAACTCAGATATTAATGACTGTGAAATATTTACGTCAACTTGGAATTAACATTGATATTAAATATACTGATGAGGTAATTGATTACAATAGTTATGATCTTATTCATTTCTTTAATATTATCAGACCAGACGATATTATTCCACATATTAAAAATGATATTCCTTTTCTAATTTCAACGATATTCGTAGATTATTCAGAATATGAAATTGCTAATCGTACAGGTGTAACAAGATATGTATTTGATAATTTAACCTTAGGGCAAATTGAATACTTGAAGGCAATTGCCAGATGGATATTTAATGGCGATAAAATAAAGACGATACGCTATCTATTTAATGGACATAAAGCATCTATTCAATACATATCTAAAAAGGCTTCAATTTTATTACCCAATTCACATCACGAATACCAACGACTTATAAAATATACAAAGGTTCCTTCTCCATATTATAAAATCGTTAACGCTATTGATCCAGATATTTTCAATAATAGTGTTGAAGCTAACGCAAATTATCATAATCATATCATTTGTGTTGGGCGTATAGAGGGAAGAAAAAATCAATTAAATTTAATCAAGGCTTTGATCAACTCAAAGTTTGAATTAACTATTATTGGCAAACCTTCGCCTAATCATCATGCGTATTATCAAGAATGCTTAAGATTAGCTAATACGGGAACTAACGTTCATTTTGTAAATCAGATAGACCATGAAGAATTAGTTAAGATATATAAAGCTGCGCGGGTACATGTTCTAGCGAGTTGGTTTGAAACTACAGGATTGAGTTCTTTAGAAGCTGGAGTAATGAATTGCAATATTGTAGTAACTAAAAAAGGGGATACAGAAGAATACTTCAATGATATGGCCTATTATTGTGATCCCGCTGATATAAATTCTATTTACACTGCGGTCGTAAAAGCTTATAATGAACCGGTAAATAAGATTTTGAGCGAATATATAGTTACTAATTATACATGGATGAATGCCGCAGTTCAAACTTTACAAGCATATTCGTCAATATTGAAAAATAATTGATTATAAAATCAAGTAGGAATAAATAATATTTTCTGTGTATTGATGTTGAATGATACAGAATAAGGAAAAAATACAAGACAAATATAAAGGGCAAATTTAGGACATCATAAAGTGCTTAAAACTTATGAATTGGAAAGTTAATTGGGCGAAGGTAGTATTTAAAGAAATAAAGAATGATGCGTATCGCAATATTAGGAACTAGAGGAATACCAAATTATTATGGAGGGTTTGAGCAATGTGCAGAATATTTGGCTCTAGGGTTGGTTAAAAGGGGCTTTGAAGTTCTTGTATATAATTCACATAATCACCCTTATCAAAAAAGTGAATGGAATGGCGTGCGATTGAAACATTGTTACGATCCGGAAGATAAGTTGGGTACAGTCGGTCAGTTTATTTATGATTTGAATTGTATACTTGATCTTAGAAAACAAAAAATAGATGTAATTCTGCAGTTAGGATATACCAGTTGTTCTGTCTGGGGCTGGTTGTTACCTAAAAAAGTTGCAGTAACTACAAATATGGATGGCTTGGAGTGGAAACGCACAAAATATTCTGGTAAGGTTCGTGATTTTTTACTCTATGCAGAAGGTCTTGGCGTAAAATACAGCGATCATTTGATTTCTGATTCAATAGGTATTCAAGATTATTTAAAAGGTAAATATAATAAGGAATCAGTTTTTATTCCTTATGGAGCAGATGTTTTTACAAATCCGGATATTTCTGTTTTAGATGAATATCTGTTAATTGAGTATCAGTATGATCTTTTAATTGCCAGATTAGAACCGGAGAACAGTATAGAAATTATATTAGATGGTGTAGCTGAAGCATCTTCAGAACGACCATTCCTTGTTATCGGTAAGCACCATACTAAGTATGGTGAATATTTAAAAAATAAGTTTAAAGATTTTTCTTCAATACGTTTTGTCGGAGGGATATATGATATCAATAAATTAAATACTATTCGGTATTTTTCAAATCTATATTTTCATGGACACACCGTTGGGGGTACAAACCCTTCACTATTAGAAGCAATGGCTTCCAATAGTTTGATTTGTGCAAATGACAATTCTTTTAATAAATATATATTAGGTGATGATGCTCTTTATTTTAATACCAAAGAGCAGGTAGCAACAGCAATGAAGTCAACAATCAAGGCAGAAGCTATCTTTAGGAAGATGTTAACTAATAACACTCAAAAAATTGAAGATATATATACTTGGGATAGGATTGTCGGTCAGTATGCTGAACATCTTGAATTTGTAAAAGGTAAGATAAATAGATAAGTTAAAGTTTTATGAAGAAAATACTCATCACAGGAGGAGCCGGCTTTATCGGGTCACATGTAGTCAGAAGATTTGTGAAAAGCT
>NZ_MDFN01000029.1 GCF_001730525.1 Arcticibacter eurypsychrophilus | reverse complement strand
AATCAAATATGTAGTTCATAGGACGGATACGCTTTAATATTTAAAGACCTGGATCATGTTTGGGCTGAGTTAAGGCTTACCTATAATGGAGATTTTGCAAATTTGGTCTATGGCAATTTACCTGATGAAAAAGCTGTTCTTGATACACTAAAAAAGATAAAGAAAAGACTTAATAGTGTTATCTGGGCTATTGAATAAATCTAAACGAATATGATTTTTAAGCCTGGATGCCGCCGCTGCGTTGGATGTACTCCATAAGTTCGCCGATTGGTCTGGCGAGGATTTTACCTACGATGATGTGGTGCTTTTTGCATAATGCCTGTAATGCATCCTGGAAATGCCAGGCGATGGTGCCGACGAAGTGGCAGGGGTATTTGCGGTGGTCGTGATAGGGCAAAAGGTGGGTGACAATGAATTTGTCGAGTCCGCAGTTTAGTAATTCTTCGATAAAAGGATCGGAACGATGCTGATCCATAAATGGGGCAAAGGAGGAGAGATAAATATTGGGCATGGGTCGCTGATATACATTTTCAATGATAGATTCTTTACTTACTTGATACTCTTCTTTGAATGCTTTGCGCAGCCCTGCGGGCATGGTGCCATATAGAAAGGAGGTGACGAGTTCTTTGCCGAACCATGCGCCTGAGCCTTCGTTGCCGAGGATAAAGCCTAATCCCTGGTTTCCGTATTGTACGGCTGTTCCGTCAAAGAAAGCGATGTTCGAGCCTGATCCGAGTACGCAGGTGAATCCTTTGTCATTGCCGCAGGTAGCATAAGCGGACCCGATGGCATCATTCTCTACGTCAATAAATGCATTTTTGAATACTGTAGTCAGGGCATTGGATACCATTTCATGGCGGTCGGGATTGGCGCATCCTTCTCCGAAGAAATACACTTCGCTGATGTCCTCGGCGTACTTTTTAATTTCTGGCTTTTGTATGATGGACCGGGTGATCTCTTTTTCGTTGCTGAAGTAGGGGTTGATGCCTTTGGTGCTGAATTCGATTAATCCTGTGGGATTTCCTGAAATGATCCAATCTGTTTTGGATGATCCGCTATCGGCAACTACTATCATGGTAATTTTGTTCTGGTTTATATTTCTTCCAGAGCCTCTGAAGTAAGTGGTTTGCCTATAAAATTGGTGATAAGCTTGTTTTCCTTTATTTCTTTCAGGTCTCTTGGGTCGAAAGACGAAGTTAACATATATATTTTTAAACTGGCAGGAAAGTAGTGTTTAATGGGTTCCAGCCTTTTAAGGAATTGAAAGCCGTCAATTCCGGGCATGCGGATGTCTAGAAAGATGATATCGGGAAGGGTATTGGTTTGCGCACACAGACTCAGGTACTCAATAGCATCCAATGGGACGTTAATAATTGTGATTTTATCGGCAAAGTGATTTGCCTCAATAAGCATGGTATTGATTATGTTATCGATGTAGTTATCATCGATTAAAAGCACCGATTTATATTTAAAATCACACATACAATACTTGCTAGCAGAAGACAGATTGTTCTTATATACGGAAAAATCTCTTTAAAGTTACATAATTAGCTTTAGAAAACGTTATTTCCGGCTAATTCTTTTAATGCGATTTCAGCTTGTTTGGCTTGGTATTGGGAATCGGTAAACCTGACGGAGGCTTCGAGGAAGTTGCGCTGCGCTTCTCTGAACTCTAAGGGGGTGACACTGCCTAAACGGTATTTATCCAGCGTAATTTGTAAGTTTTGTTTGGCTACGTTCTGGTTATCGTTTTCGAGCTTTACCAAGGTGAGATTGGTGCGGTAGGTTTGGTAGGCTGTGGAGAGCTGAGAAATGATATTCTGCTTCAGCCGGCTATAATCCAGCTGTGCATTGTCAATTTGAATACTGGCATTCTTCTCGTTTCTTTTTTGCAAAAAGCCATTGAAGAGATTGAGGGAGGCGGTAATGCCATAGTTGAATCCTTGTCCCTTGGAATCGCGGGCGAAACCGAGTTCGGAATGTGAGTTGCTGAAATTATACCCGGAATTGACCCCTACCGTTGGGTACCGAAGGGCTTTTACTTGTTTGAGGTTTAAGCGGGCAATGCGCTCATTGATAAATGCGGTTTGGATGACCGGGTTTTCTTTGGAAGCGCGATCCAGGAGCTCCTGGTAGACCAGGTTTTTGTCGATTGTAATGCTGTCCCTGATTTCGAAGCTGGTATTGACCTCTCGTGCCAGCAGTTCATTTAAGGCGATTTTATTGGAGAGTACAAGGTCTTTTTGTCGTAACAGATCAGTGGTGTCGGTATTCAGGTCGACTGTGGCATTTAATACTTCGAGTTTGGCTGCCTTTCCTATGGTATAGCGGTTGACGGCGGTGTTGAGCCTTTGGCGGGAGATGGTGACTACTGAATCTCGTGCTTCTGCTTCTTTTTGCAGGCGGATAAGATAGTAGTAACGGTTTACGACATCGGAAACGGTACTTAGCATTGTAGCCTTCATATTGGTTTCGCCTAATTTCTCGAGTTCTTTGAGCCTGTCGTAGTTGGCAAACATGCCAAAGCCATCAAAGATGGTCCAGTTTAAGCCAACACCATAATTGAGACTGGAGTTTTTGGCTTTATCGAGTTTACGGATGGATCCATCGGATTGGGTCTGACTGGTATTCTGGATGGAATGGGCATTGCTGAAGTTGCCACTTGCATTAGGCAACAGGCCGGCATTGGCCAGATTGACATTATTGCTGCTGACCTGTGTTTCGTTTTTGGAGATCCGGATATTGTAGTTATTCTCCAAAGCGATGCGGATGGCTTGTTCAAGGGTCAACACTTCCTGTGCCTTGATTTTGGTGGTACTGACCGTGGTAATGATCAGAAGTAATGCGATACTAATCGGGCTAAATCTCATGTGCTTAATTAACCTCAATAGTTTCGTGTTTTTCAAATGAGTCGATTTCTTTTAACCGTTCTTCGGATCTGCGCTTCCTGGACCACATGGAATAGATGGCCGGAATGATGAACAGGGTAAGGATGAGGGAGAAAATGGTTCCTCCTACAATGACAATCCCCATTCCCATACGGCTTTGTGATGCTGCTCCTAAGGCCAGGGCAATTGGAAGTGCACCAAGAGAAATAGCTAGACTGGTCATTAAAATAGGTCTCAGTCTTGATTCTGATGCTTCGAGAATGGCTTCCATTTTGCTCTTTCCCTGCTGACGCAGATGGTTGGCAAACTCCACGATCAGAATTCCATTTTTCGTGACTAGCCCAATGAGCATGATCGTTCCGATCTGGCTGAAGATATTCCAGGTCTGTCCGCTGAGCCAAAGCGATAAAAGGGCTCCGGCAACGGCCATTGGGACGGTTAAAATAATGATGAGAGGGTCGATGAAACTTTCGAACTGGGCGGCAAGGATCAGATAGATCAGTAACAGGGCCAGACCAAAGGCAAAGAGGGTATTGGATCCGCTTTCTACAAAGTCGCGGGACTCGCCACCAAGATCGGTAGTGAAGGTATCGTCTAATACTTTGCCGGAAATGCGTTCCATGGCGTCTATGCCATCTCCTATACTTTTTCCGGGAGCTAATCCTGCGGATACGGTTGCGGAAAGGTACCGGTTATTATGGTAGAGTTGTGGGGGACTGCTCAGTTCTTTTAAACTGACCAGGTTGTCGAGCTGAATAAGCTGCCCGGTATTGCTTTTTACATAGATGGAGGTTAGGTCAATTGGTGCTTCGCGGTCCACTTTGTCAAACTGCCCGATGACCTGGTATTGCCTGCCGTTCATTAAGAAGTAGGCGAAACGCTGTCCGCTGAGGGAGAGTTGCAGGGTTTGGGCTACATCGAGGACGGATACGCCAAGACTTTGTGCTTTTTCGCGGTTGATGGTGATGTTAATTTCGGGTTTGTTGAACTTCAGATTGACATCGGAAGTGGTGAAGGTTGGGTCCTGTGATACCAGGTCCATAAATTCGGGCACTTTTTTCTCGAGCATTTCGAAGTTGGGTGCCTGGATGATGAATTGGATGGGGAGTCCTCCACGCCTGTTGACTGAGATGGTAGGCTGCTCGGTAACTAATGTTTTGCCTTCGCTGTATTTTTTGGTAAGGCGGGTAAGTTTTTGGGCAATTTCCTTTTGACTTGTTTCGCGTTCGTCGGGTTGGCTCAGGGAAATGATCATCCTTCCTGTATTGATGGAAGAGGAACCGAATCCAGGGGAGGTCATCACCAGGTTTACTTTTTTCTCCGGGATGGAATCGTTGACGAGTTTGGTGAGATCTTTCATATAGCGTTCCATGTATTCGAAAGAGGCGCCTTCGGGGGCGCTTACAACGGTACGCAGGTAACTTCGGTCATCATAAGGGGCTGTCTCTTTTTGGATGATCGTGTAGAAAAGACCAATCAGGCCAATACAAGCTAACAGTATGGGGAAGCTAAGCCATTTTCTTGTCATGAAGCTGCTGAGTGCGGAAGCGTATCCCTTATTCAGTTTAACGAAATAGGGTTCGGTGATGTCGTAAAAACGTGACTTTTTATGTTTCCCTGCTTTCATCAGGTAAGCATTCAGCATCGGGGTAAGGGTAAGGGATACGAAAGCGGAGATCAGTACGGCTGCCCCGATGACGACTCCAAACTCTTTGAAGAGCCTCCCCACAAATCCTTCCATAAAGATGACGGGCAGGAATACCGCCGCCAGGGTGATTGAAATAGAGATAACGGCCATGAAAATTTCATTGGAGCCTTTGATGGCGGCTTCAATGGGCGACATGCCTTCTTCTACTTTTTTAAAGATGTTTTCGGTAACGACAATACCATCGTCGACCACCAGTCCTGTTGCCAGTACAATAGCTAAAAGGGTGAGGACATTGATGGAGAACCCCATCGCGTACATGATGAAAAAGGTAGCGATCAGGGAAACGGGTATGTCGATAAGCGGCCTCATGGCAATGCTCCAGTCCCTGAAAAACAGGTAAATGATGAGGATTACGAGGATGAGGGAAATGCCGATCGTTTCGACTACTTCGATTACGGATTGCTTGATAAATAAGGTATTATCTACCGCTATATCGAGTTTAATGTCTTTGGGTAGTTCTCTTTTTAATTGTTCAAACCGTTCCTGGAAGGCATTGGAAATCTCCAGATAATTGGTACCGGGTTGCGGGATAATGGCTAAGCCTACCATGGGTTCGCCGGATTGCGTCATTTCAGTTTCGAGATTTTCGGGACCGAGTGTTGCCCTGCCGATATCGCTCAGGCGGATGATCTTATCGCCTTCTGTCAGAATGATCAGGTTGTTGAATTGTTCTTCGTTAGCCAGGTTTCCCAGGGTTTTTACGCCTAATTCGGTATTGTCGCCGGTTAATTTTCCGGAAGGGAGTTCTACATTTTCTCTTTCTAGGGCATTGCGCACATCGGCTACGGTGAGGCCGAAAGAGGCGAGTTTCATAGGGTCGATCCAAAGGCGCATGGCGTAACGCTTTTGTCCCCAGATCTGTACACTGCTGACACCGGGAATGGTTTGGATGCGTTGTGAAATTACATTTTCGGCATAGTCGCTTAAAGCGAGCTGGTCCCTGACGCTGCTCTGTGCCGTCATCGTGATGATGGGCTGCGAATCGGCATCTGCTTTTGACACGACGGGAGGGGCATCAATATCCTGTGGCAGACTCCGTGAGGCTTGTGATACTTTATCGCGCACATCATTGGCGGCTTCTTCCAGGTTTTTATCGAGGTTAAATTCGATGGTGATATTGCTGGATCCCTGGTTGCTGGAGGAAGTGATGTTACGGATGCCGTCGATGGAGTTGATGGATTTTTCGAGTGGCTCGGTGATCTGCGACTCGATGATGTCGGGATTGGCTCCTGCATAACCGGTGCGGACGGAGATCACGGCGGGGTCTATAGAGGGAAATTCCCTGATCCCCAGAAAGGTATATCCGATGATTCCGAATAAAATGAGTACCAGGTTGATTACAATGGTAAAAACCGGTCTTTTGATGGCTGTGGTAGATAAACTCATTGCTCGTTATTATTTCTTTGAAATAACCACTTTGACAGGATTTCCTTCTTTTAGGGTCATTACACCGGTGGTAAGAACGGTGTCACCTTGTTTCAATCCTGAGGTGATCAGTACATCTTTTTCTGTTCGTGTGGATGTTTCCACCATTACTTCCTTTGCTTTGCCTTTGGAGGCGATGAATACTTTTTTGCCGTTCTGAATGGGGATAATGGCTTCGCTGGGAATGAGCAGGGCTTTATCGACATTGCTGAGCGGTAACTCGATGTTGGCAAATGATCCGGGGATCAGGGTGCCATCGGGGTTAGAGGCTTTGGCACGGAGTTGCAGGGTTCGGGTTGCGGTTTCGACCTGTGGCTCTATGGCATATACGGTAGCGCTGTATTTTCGGCTGCTGCCAGAGATAGTAAAGGTGATCTTCGTGTTATTTTTTACTTTGGAAGAGTACTTTTCGGGTACGGAAAAGGTGATCTTGATGGGGTCGGTATCGACTAAACTGGCTACTATAGTGGTAGGGGTGAGGTATTCGCCTTCGGATGTGTTGCGGAGTCCTACGGTTCCGCTGAAGGGTGCGCGTACTTGTGTTTTGTTTAACTGGGCACGGATCAATTGGGTTTGTGCTTTTAGTGAGCGCAGATCGGCAAGTGCGATATCAAACTCTTCCTGGCTGATGGCTTCTTTGGCCAGGAGCTGACTGGCTCTGTTTTCGGTTCCGGCAGCTAGCGACTGTCGGGTTAAGGCTTGTGAAAGTTGTGCACGGAGTTCGGAATCGTCAATCTTAAGGAGTACCTGTCCTTTGTTTACTTTGCCGCCTTCTTTGAATGTAATGCCGCGTACGACTCCGGAAACTTCGCTGCGGATGTCTACGCGTTCGTTGGCGTCGATGGAACCGGTGATAGAAAGGGTGTTTGCGTAGGAGGTTGGGCTTACAATGATCCCGTTTACGGTAGCTGTTTTTTGAGAAGCATTTCCTTTGCCTGCGGACTCAGCTGCGGTAGCTTTTTTGTTAGCGGTGATTCTGTAAATAACCAGAGCTGCTACTCCACCAATCAGCAAAGCGTAAATGATATATTTTAGTTTCATACGTTATTGGATACAACAAGGTTGACCGTCTTTGTTTGGGTTACGTTCTGTCCGTAATCGTAAAATTACAATGTTAGTGCTTGTGTTTTCAGGTGTATCAAGTATTTTACCTGAATTAACGCTTGATACACTAGCAATGAAATCATTACTTTTGCCCATCATATGAATAAATTTACTCTTTTCTCTGTACTGGTACTTTTTATTATGCTATTTACTATAAAAAATGCGGATGCTCAAACGGAAATTGCCTTTGAGTTGTCTTTTTCAGAGCCTCAGGCGCACTATGTGGATGTAAACATGATCCTTTCGGGGGTTGATGCTGATTTTATAGATGTAAAAATGCCGGTATGGGCGCCGGGTTCGTACCTGGTGAGAGAGTTTTCTAAAAATGTGGAGCAGTTTGGCGTGAAAGGATTATCGGGTACGGAGATTCTGCCTTTTGTGAAGATTAACAAGAATACCTGGAGGATTACTACGAATCATAATAAAAAAATAACGGTCTCTTATAAGGTGTATGCTTTTGAGATTTCGGTGCGCACGAGTTTTGTGGATGACGCCCATGCCTTTATTTCGCCTACAGGGGTTTTTATGTATGTAAACGGAATGCTGAATTTGCCTGCTGTGGTGACGGTTCAGCCCTTTGCTGGATGGAAAAAGGTGTCTACGGGATTGGAGCCGCTGAAGGGGTTCAGCTACAGGGCGTCTGATTTTGATGTGCTGTTTGATTCGCCGATAGAGATCGGGAACCAGGATACTTTTGAATTTGATGCGGCTGGTACGAAACATACGGTAGCGATGGTTGGCAGTGGCAATTACGATAAGGCGCGGTTGTCTGTCGATATGGCGAAGATCGTAAATTCGGAGAAATCTATTTTTGATCACATGCCGAATACGAGATATGTGTTTATTGTGCACAATATGCTGAAGGGTGGCGGTGGTCTGGAGCATTTGAATTCTACGGTATTGGGTGCTTCGCGTGATGGTTACGGTACAGAAAAGGGGTATACCAATTTTCTGGGACTGGTTGCACATGAATATTTCCATTTATGGAATGTGAAAAGACTGCGCCCTGAGGCTTTGGGTCCTTTTGATTACGACAATGAAAACTATACGACGGATTTGTGGATTTCGGAGGGTTTTACGGCTTATTATGATAACCTGATTTTAAGGCGCAATGACTTTTATTCGCCGGAAAAATATCTGGATGTGATTTGTAGTGATATTGAGATCGTGGAGAACCAGGCGGGTACAAAGATTCAGCCTGTTGCGGAATCGAGCTTTGATGCCTGGATTAAATATTACCGTCCGAATGAGAATTCGAAGAACACCGGGATCTCCTATTATAATAAAGGTGCTTTGCTGGGGATGATTCTCGATTTGGAGATCATCAATGCAACTAAGGCGCAAAAGGGTCTGGATGATGTAATGAAAGCGATGTACGACGAGTATTACCTGAAGTTGAAGAGGGGTTTTACTTCGCTGGAATTTAAAGCGATGGCTGAAAAGGTGTCCGGGATTTCATTGGATGCCTTCTATAGGGAGTATGTGTATCAGGCGGGACCGATTAATTACTCGATCCATCTGGATCATGCAGGATTGAACCTGCTGAACGATTATCAGGGTAAAGAAGTGGCTTCTTTAGGTTTGGTGGCCTCGAATAAAGAGGGAAAGTTTATAGTGAGCAGTGTGATGCGTGATGGGGCAGCCTGGAAAGAGGGCATCAGCGTAAATGACGAGATCATTGCGGTTGATGGTAATCGTTTTACCGGTGCTGTGGAGGTTGCGAAAGTAACAACGGACCTGGATCAATATATTGCAAACAGAAAGGCAGGTGAAAAGGTTAATGTGTTGTTATCCCGTGATGGGTTGATTAAAACAGTGTCTGTGACGCTGCAAAAGGATCCGAAGGGGAAATTTCATATAGAGAATTCGAATGATGCGACTGTGGATCAGTTTGCAGTACGGAAGAGATGGCTTAATTTATAACGGAATTTAGGTATGACAAAATTCGCTGAGGAGTTTCAACAGGTTTCGGAAGAAAAGGCGTTTGATCTGGATCATCGCCGGATCATCAACTTTAATATTGGACGCTATACCACTGCGGTAAATCGTGGTCTTTCCAAATTGGCTAATCTGGAGGCTTCTAAGAAAAAGGGGCATGTGATTAAGTGGAAAGTGATGGAGAACCTGGATAAGTATCTGCTGGAGTTTGAGTCGAACTTTCAGAAAAAGGGCGGAAAGGTGATCTGGGCGAATGATAAGGAGGAGGCGCAGGCGGAAATTCTGCAGATCATCAGGCGTGCGAATGCCAAAACGGTGATTAAATCGAAGTCGATGACTACGGAGGAGATTCATTTGAATGAGTTTCTGGAGGCCAATCAGATTGACTCGCTGGAGAGTGACCTGGGTGAATTTATTGTGCAACTGCTGGGACAAAAGCCTTATCATATTGTGACTCCTGCCATGCATTTGAGCAAGGAGGATATTGCCAAACTGTTCCATGAGCGGTTTGATACGCCTGCGGATGCGACACCGGAACAGTTAACGGCTAAGGCCAGAGTGCTGCTGCGGGAGAAATATACGACTGCAGATGTGGGCATTACTGGGGCTAATTTTCTGCTTTCGGATGTGGGCAGTGTGGCGGTTACCGAAAATGAAGGGAATGCCAGGCTTTCGACTACTTTTCCGCGGATCCAGATTACGATTGCTGGTGTGGAGAAAGTGATTCCTTCTCTTAATGACCTGGATTTGTTTTGGCCAATGCTTTCTACGCATGGTACGGGACAAAACCTGACGGTATATAATACTATTTTAGGTGGTCCGCGTCAGGATGGCGAAACGGATGGTCCGGAAGAGATGTATGTGATTTTGCTGGATAATGGGCGCACGAACTTGCTGGCACAGAAAGAACAGCGGCAGGGATTATACTGTATTCGTTGCGGGGCTTGTTTGAATGCTTGTCCGATTTATAAAAATATTGGTGGCCACACGTATGAAACGACGTATAGCGGCCCGATTGGTTCTATTATTACACCGCATTTAAGTGGTATGGAGGAGTTTAAGCATTTGAGTTTTGCTTCGAGTTTATGTGGTAAATGTTCGGAAGTTTGTCCGGTGAAGATTGATATCCACAAAATGTTATTGCTGAACCGCAGGGATTCTGTTTCGGCAGGACTATCGCCCAAAGTGGAGGTAATTGGCTGGAAAGGATGGAAAATGGCTATGCTCAAGCGTCGCTGGGTGGACCTGTTGGGCGGTAAGGTAAAGAATATGATGTTAAACACATTCTTTAAGAAAAGTTGGGGAAAACACCGTGAATTGCCTGTTGTAGCGCCTAAATCGTTCAGTAAACAGTGGAAAGAGGGGAAACGGAACTTAGATGAATTATAAAATATATTATTTTCTAAATCTTGTATATAAAGAATTGTAATTTTGCCCCTTCTTAATGGGCAAAAATGGATAAATTAAATAAGCAAAAAGATGCGCTGGATTATCATTCGCAGGGGCGTCCGGGTAAAATTGAGGTCATACCAACCAAACCTACTAATTCACAGCGTGACCTTACTTTAGCCTATTCTCCGGGAGTAGCTGAACCTTGTTTGAAGATCGTTGAAAACGTAGAAGATGTTTATAAATATACAGCTAAAGGTAATTTAGTTGCGGTGATCAGTAACGGTACTGCGGTATTGGGACTGGGAAATATTGGTCCGGAAGCAGGTAAACCTGTGATGGAGGGAAAGGGATTACTTTTTAAGATTTTCGCAGATATTGATGTGTTTGACCTCGAGTTGAATACCACGGATATTGATGAGTTTGTAACGATTGTGAAAGCGTTGGAACCTACTTTTGGTGGGATTAACCTGGAAGATATTAAGGCTCCGGAGTGTTTTGAAATTGAGCGCCGCTTGAAGGCAGAGATGAAGATTCCGGTGATGCATGATGATCAGCATGGTACGGCGATCATTTCTACTGCTGCTTTATTGAATGCCTGCGAGCTGCAAAATAAGGACCTGGATAAGGTGCGTATCGTAGTGAATGGTGCGGGTGCTGCTGCGATATCCTGTTCCAGAATGTATGTTACGCTGGGTGCAAAGCGGGAAAATATTGTGATGGTGGACCGAAAGGGTGTGATTCGTGCTGATCGTGTAAACCTGGAGGCGTTGAAGAAAGAGTTTGCCACTACGAAGGACTTGCATACACTGGAAGAGGCAATGGTGAATGCGGATGTATTTATCGGGCTTTCGGCTGCTGATTCGCTTTCTGCTGCTGCTTTGCTTTCTATGGCAAAGGACCCTATTGTTTTCGCGATGGCGAATCCAAACCCTGAGATTTCGTATGAATTGGCTACTGCTACCCGTCAGGATCTTATTATGGCGACCGGCCGTTCGGATTATCCGAATATGGTGAATAATGTATTGGGCTTTCCCTACATTTTTCGCGGTGCAATGGATGTGCGGGCGACCACAATCAATGAGGAAATGAAGATTGCTGCGGTTAGGGCTATTGCTGATATGGCAAAGAAAACGGTTCCTGAAGCGGTGATGCTGGCGTATAATATCCAGAATTTGAAGTTTGGAAAGGATTATATCATCCCGAAACCAATGGATCCGCGTTTGATTACAACGGTATCATCGGCAGTGGCTTTTGCGGCTATTGAATCGGGTGTTGCGCGTACTGTAATTACGGATTGGGATGCATATAAGGAGCAGTTAAGCAGGCGCCTGGGTGGTGACGATGCTATTTTAAGAGCATTGAGCAACAGGGCTAAGCTGGATCCGAAGCGTGTGGTTTTTGCTGAGGCGGATCAATACAAGATTTTAAAAGCGGCTCAGATCGTGAAAGAGGAGGGAATAGCGACTCCTATCTTATTGGGCAACAGAACGAATATTTTAAAGATCATCAAGGAGCACGACCTGGATTTGAGGGGCGTCACAATTATTGACCCGCTTGAGAGTGGTGACCGTTTTGAGGAGTATTCGGAATTCCTATATCAAAAGAGAAAAAGAAGGGGTGTAAGTTTATTCCAGGCACGTAAACTGATGCGTGACCGTAATTATTACGGATCAAGTATGGTACAGTTTGGTGATGCGGATGCCTTAATTACTGGTTTGACGAATGATTATGGCTCCACACTGAAACCTGCTTTACAGGTAATTGGTGCTGATCCGGAGATTAATCGTGTGGCTGGGATGTATATGATGCTGACGAAAAAGGGCCCTGTGTTTTTTGGGGATACCACTGTAAATAAAGATCCTACTGCTGAGGATCTGGTCAGCATTGCACTTTTGCTGGATAAGTCTGTGCGGAAGTTTAATGTCAGTCCCCGGATTGCTGTATTGTCTTATTCGAATTTCGGCTCCAATGAAGGGGTTGTTCCTGAAAAGACCAGGGAGGCTGTTCGTTTGTTGCATGAATATTATCCACAGATAGTGGTAGATGGTGAAATGCAGGGGAACTTTGCAGTAAACAAATGTTTGCTGAAAGAAAATTTCCCTTTCAGTAAGCTGATTGACGCTCCTGCGAATACTTTGGTATTCCCTAACCTGGAGTCAGGAAATATTGCTTATAAATTACTTCAGGAATTGGGCGAAGCGGAGGCTGTGGGACCTATTTTATTAGGTTTAAACAAACCGGTGCACGTTTTGCAAATGGGAAGTTCTGTGCGCGAGATCGTCAACATGGTGACCATTGCGGTGGTGGAAGTTCAGGAGAAGCAAAAAGATGCTGCTCAAATGTTATTTAAATAGTAGAAAGTATGTTCGCTTATATTGATGGAAAGTTGGTGTTTAAATGCGCTGCGTATGTGATTATAGAAGCTGGTGGCGTAGGTTACCACATCAATATATCCATTCATACTTATGCTAAGCTGCCGGAAACGGAGAATTGTAAGCTGTACGTTTGGCAGCATATTAAAGAAGATGCGCATACTTTATACGGGTTCGCAGATGAAGGAGAACGACGTGTATTCCTTCATCTGATTTCTGTGTCGGGAATTGGTCCCGGTACCGGACGGATGATCTTATCGTCGATTACGCCTGATGAGATCCAGATTGCAATTGTGAAGGGGGACGTGCCTCTGATCCAGAAGATTAAAGGAATAGGTCCGAAGACTGCACAAAGAATGATCCTGGAATTGCAGGATAAATTAAAAAAAGAAGGGATTGAAACCTTATCATCTCTTCCCCAGTATAATACGATTAAAAACGAAGCTTTGTCTGCATTGGTAATGTTAGGTTTTGCAAAGAATGTAGCAGAAAAAGCTTTAGATAATGTATATAAAAGAGAGACTGGTGACTTATCAGTAGAGCAGCTCATTAAATTTGCACTTAAAAGTTTGTAATTACGGAAATATCCCCTGTTTTTAAACGATTTAATACTGTCGTTGCAGTATGGTTTTTATTTCTTGTTTCCTTCTCCGCATTACCATTATATGCACAAAATAGACTGGTACATTCTCAAGATAAACATGCGGACAGTTTAAGGGTTCCCTACCCTTTTAAAGACTCGCGTCTTTTAGAGCTTCGGAAACCGTCGGGAATGATATTGCCCAATCCATCTAATATTATCCGTACGGTTGAATTTGATCCGGCAACCCGACGTTACATCATTCAGGAGAAAATAGGCGAGCATTTATACCGTGCTCCGCAATATATGACCATAGATGACTACCAGCGGTATGAAAATCAGCAGCTTAAATATGATTTCTGGAAAGGGATATCTTCAGCTAAGGTAGATTCAACTAAACAGCAGGGAGGGTTAATTCCTTCCTTTTCGGTGAACAGTCCTTTGTTTAATACCATTTTTGGGGGCACGAACATTGACATTCGTGCACAAGGATCGGCGGATATCACCCTTTCGGGCAAGATTAATAAAAATGAGAATCCGCTGTTGACGGAAAGGCAAAGGCAGCAATTTAACCTGGATTTTGATCAGCGGATTCAGATGAATGTGACGGGACAGATTGGTACGCGGTTTCGCATGGCGACCAATTACAATACGGAATCGCAGTTTGACTTTGAAAACGAGATTAAGCTGGATTTGAAGGGTAAACCGGATGATATTATACAGAAGATCGAGATTGGGAATGTGAGTATGCCACTGAGTTCTTCCCTGATTACAGGGAGTCAGGCTTTATTTGGATTGAAAACACAGCTTCAGTTTGGGCCATTGAGTGTGACGAGTGTGTTTTCGCAGCAGAAGTCGCAGCAAAGTGAGATCACGATTACAAATGGTTCGCAGCAGAACGAGTTCAGGATCAGTGCGGACAGTTATGAGACAAACAAACATTATTTTCTTGCGCATTACTTTCGGAACCGGTATAATGAGGCGCTGCAAAGTATTCCTATTATCAGGAGCAGTGTAAATATTACGAAAGTGGAGGTATGGATTACCAACCGTACAAATAGTGCAACGGATTCAAGGGATGTGCTGGCTTTTATGGACCTAGGGGAGAATGCTCCTTACCAGACTGGTTTATTTCAGGGTGGAGGGGGATATTCGCAGCTTCCGGCGGGGGGACCGATAAATGATCCAGCATTTCCGCAGCAATCTAATAATTTGTTGCAAAACCTGCCCCAGGATGCTTTGCTGACGAATTCGAACGGTATTAATGCTTATTTTCAACAGTATGGTGGTACGGATAACTACTCGAAATTAACGTATGCGCGTAAGCTGACCGATCAGGAGTATGTGCTTAATTCTCGTTTGGGTTATATCTCGCTTAATTTTGCATTAAATGCAGATGAGGTTTTGGCGGTGGCCTATCGGTATAATAGTAATGGTGTGGAATACCAGGTGGGACAGCTTTCGTCGGATGTTCCGGTTGATCCGAATGCGCCAAAGACATTGGTGACTAAGTTGCTAAAGAATGAAAATTTGAAGACGAGTTTGCCTACCTGGGACCTGATGATGAAAAATATCTATTCTTTGGGGGCTTACCAAGTGAGTAGAACTGATTTTAATCTGAATGTTTATCGTCTGGATGAGAATTCGGGAGTAGAGAAACCGCAGATGTCTGAAGGGCAGAATACGGCTGGGCAACGCTGGCTGCAGTTAACGGATCTGGATAATTTGAATCAGGCGGGCGATAGGGGTGCTGATGGAACGTTTGATTTTGTGGATGGCGTTACGATTGACCCTCTTTATGGCCGGATTACTTTTCCGCTGGTAGAGCCTTTCGGTGCTGATCTGGCTGCCCAGTTTACGCCGGCTGAGCAAAGTTTGAAGGATAAGTATGCGTATCAGCCGTTGTATGACTCTACGCGTGTGATTGCACAACAGTTGTTTCCAAAGTTGAATCGCTATATTATTAAAGGAACGTATCAGTCGGAAGTTAGTTCTGAGTTTCAGTTGAACGCGACTAATATTCCTGCTGGCTCTGTACAAGTTTTCGCAGGGACGCTTCCGCTGGCAGAGGGGGTAGATTTTACTGTGGATTATAATATTGGGAGGGTGCGGATTCTGAACCAGGCATTGCTGAATTCAGGTCAGACGATCCGGATTAAATTGGAGAGTAATGAGTTGTTTGGACTTCAGCAGCGTTCTTTATTCGGCTCCCGTCTGGATTATAAAGTGAGCGACCGTTTTAATATTGGGGGAACGATTATGAACCTGACGGAAAAACCTTTGACCGCTAAGGTAAACATTGGCGAGGAACCTATTTCAAATACGATGTGGGGGCTTGATGCGAATTATAGTTCAGATTCGAGATGGCTGACACGGATGGTGGATAAAATACCATTTATTGATACTAAGGTGCTTTCTTCGGTGACGATGTCGGGTGAATTTGCCAACCTGATTCCCGGTCATCCTAAGTCACTGGATTTTGCCGGTAGTACGAATGGGGTGAGTTATGTGGATGATTTTGAGGGGACACGTTCTATTATAGATTTGAAGAGTGCAATTGGCTGGCAATTATCGGGTACGCCGCAATTGTTTCCTGAATCAACACTGAGTAATGATCGTTCGTATGGTTATAATCGTTCTCGTTTGGCGTTTTATAACCTGGATCCTATATTTTTTAACCGGGCGGGTTCTACTGCGCCTGCTAGTATCCGTTCGAATAAAGATGAGCTTTCGAATCATTATGTGCGGGAGGTTTACGAGCAGGAGGTATTTCCGCTGAAACAGTCGCCTACAGGTTTGGCGCTGACGCTGCCTACTTTTGACCTGGCGTTTTATCCGATGTTGCGAGGTCCTTATAATTATACGACGACCGGGCTGAACCAGAATGGGCAGCTGCTTAATCCAAAAAGCCGTTGGGGCGGTTTATTCCGTAAACTGGAAACGACTGACTTTGAGTCGTTAAACGTGGAGTTTGTGGAGATTTGGATGATGGATCCTTTTATTTACAAACCGAATTCGGAGGGTGGAGATTTGTATTTGAATTTGGGTAATATCTCAGAGGATATCCTGAAAGATGGCAGGAAGTCATTGGAAAATGGATTGCCTGCTGATGGGGGCGAAAGTCGCACGGATAGTACGCAATGGGGAAGGGTGCCTAAACTTCAGCCTATTATTCAGGCGTTTGACAATAATCCAGAGGTTAGAAAGGTGCAGGATGTGGGCTTGGATGGATTGGGTGACGGGATTGAGAAGCAATATTTCGCTCCGTTTGTGAACCAAGTATCGGGCCAGTTGACTAGTTCTGCAGCTGCGGAGATCAATGCGGATCCATCATCAGATAATTATCAGTATTACAGAGGAGGAAGTCTGGAAGATACGAATGCCGGAATATTAAAGCGGTATGAGAAGTACAATGGAACAGAGGGTAATTCGAAAACGATAGCGCAGTCGCTTTCGGAAACCGGCATTGAGAACTCAGCGGCGACATCTTTGCCGGATGGGGAGGATATTAACCGGGACAATAACATGTCGTTAACGGATGAATATTATCAGTATAAGATTTCAATCCGTCCACAGGATATGGTGGTGGGTCAGAACTTTATTGCAGATAAAGTGACTTCCACAGTGAAACTGGCCAATGGAAGTACGCAACAGGTTTCCTGGTATCAGTTTAAAATTCCTATTTCGCAGTATCAGCAGCGGGTAGGAAATATTGAAGATTTTAAGTCCATTCGTTTTATGCGGATGTTTATGACTGACTTTGCTGATTCTTCCGTGCTTCGGCTGGCTAAATTACAGTTGGCAAGAGGGGAGTGGCGCAGGTATAATTCGGAGAGCAGTCCGGCGAAAGTATTGGTTGATCCTACTTTAGGCACTAACCCCGGTTTAGATAATTCGGTTCTGGATGTGAGTACGATCAATATTGAAGAGAATGGAAAGCGTAGTCCTATTCCTTATGTGGTACCGCCTGGCATTAACAGGGAGCGTGATTTAACCAATTATACGGGCGATACGCAGCAAAATGAGCAATCGCTGTTGGTTAATGTGAAGAATCTGAGGGATGGGTATACGAGGGCTGCATTTAAAACAGGCTATAATGATTTCAGGTCGTATGGCCGTTTGGAAATGTTTATCCATGCGGAAGGCGACTTGCTTCAGGACAATGAAATTTCTGCTGTAGTCAGGATAGGAACGGATAATCAGGATAATTACTATGAGTATGAGATTCCGTTGCAGATTACTCCGGCAGGTACAGGTGATCCGTATTCGATCTGGCCTGAAAGCAATGCGATGGATCTGGATCTTAAGAATCTGCAGGCTGCAAAGGCGGAAAGAAACAGTGCTTTACTGGATGGCTTACCCTGGCCCGTAAATGTGCCTTATGTGTATACGGATGGCTTGAATACCATCCGGGTAATGGGACAGCCCGATCTAAGTAAGGTGAGGGTCTATATGGTTGGGATTAAGAATCCTTTGCGTACCAGTACCAGGCCGGGAGGTGATGATGGATTAGAGAAATCGGGACAGGTATGGTTCAATGAACTGCGATTAACGGATTTTGACGAGCGTGGGGGATGGGCTGCTACAGCGAGAATGAATGCGAAACTGGCTGATTTCGCTGATGTGACGGTTTCGGGAAGTAAAAGTACAGTTGGTTTCGGGTCTATTGATCAGCGTACCAGTGAGCGCAACAGAAATGATGACAAATCGGTGGACGTAGCTGCTAATGTAGAGCTCGGTAAGTTTTTCCCGGCTAAATCAGGAATTCAGATTCCGGTGTTTGTGCAGGTTTCCACTCAGAACAGTACGCCGCAATATGATCCACGGTCTTCGGATCTGGAGTTAAAAACAGTGTTGAAGAATCTTTCTAAAGCGAAGCAGGATTCTATTCACCGGATCGTAGATGATTATACACAAAGGAGGAGTTTTAATCTGACTAATGTGCGTAAAATCAAAACGGATCCGACGAGTAAAAGCAGGATTTGGGATGTGGAGAATCTGAGTGCTTCTTATTCGTTTACGGATTACAGTCACCGGGATTATATCACTGAAAAATCAGTACAGAAGACTTATCGTGGAAGTCTGGCCTATAACTATAATAGTAAACCAAGGAACTACACGCCTTTCGCGAAGATCATTAAGTCGAACACATTTGCGCTATTGCGTGATTTTAATTTCAACCTCATGCCCTCGGTTCTGAACTTTCGAATAGATGTGGACCGTTTGTATACGGAAAACTCGCTTCGGGATAATGATCCGGGAAATGTGTTGCCGCTGTCCACGTTTAATAAGAACTTTCAGATGAGCAGATTGTATGGGATCAGCTGGAATTTGACTAAGTCTCTGCAGGTGGATTTCAACGCGACGAATTATTCTATAATTGATGAGCCGCAGGGAAAGGTGAATGGACTGGCAAGAGACACGATTTGGGAGAACCTGAAAAAGCTGGGGCGGACAACTGATTATAACCACACGATGAATGTAAGCTATACACTTCCGGTAAATAAGATTCCGGGGTTCAGCTGGACGAATGTCATTGCCCGTTATGGAACTAATTTTAGTTGGAAAACCGAGCCTTTAATTACGCTTCGTGATCCGGCTATTGATTACGGTAATACGATTCAGAATTCGAGGATCATCCAGATTAATCCAACTTTAAATTTTGTAGGGTTATATAATAAGTTTGATTTTGTACGGAAAGCATCCAGGGATAAAGGGTCTTTAAGTTCCTTCCTGGTGGGTACGGTTACAAGTATTAAAAACTTGACGGGTGCTTATACCATTACAAATGGGACGTTTATGCCGGGTTATCTTCCGGGTACAAATCTACTTGGTTATGATCTGGATGAAAATGCACCGGGCTGGGGCTTCATTTTTGGAAGTCAGCAAGATATACGGGGAAAGGCGGTTGAAAAGGGCTGGATTACGCGTGATACCTTACTGAATCAATTGTACGTGACCAGCAGAAAAGAAGATATCAATTTAAGAGGAACGATTGAACCTATCAAGGATTTGCGGATTGAGCTCATCGCATTGAAAAGTTCGAACTTTAATTATTCAACTAACTTCAGGTTTAACCAAGTGACCAACGAGTTTGAGAATCAAAGTCCGGTTACAAGTGGCGACTTCAGTATCTCCTTTATCGCCTTGCGTACTGCATTTGGGAAAAATGCTTCATCAGGAAATACCAATCTATTCCGGAAGTTTGAGGCGAACAGGTCCCTTATATCCTCCAGACTTGCTGCAGGAAATCCGAATTCAAATGGTGTGACGGATGGTTATGCGGATGGATATGGTAAGAACTCTCAGGATGTTGTTGTAGCCTCTTTTATCGCTGCGTATACAGGACAGGATGTTTCATCTGTTAGCTTGAAACGTTTTCCAGGCATACCTATACCAAACTGGCGAATTTCATATAATGGTTTAACGAAGTACGATTTCTTTAGCAATATGTTTAGCTCTTTTAATTTAAATCATAGCTACCGTTCCACTTATAATGTAAATGGATTCAATTCGCTGGTACGATATGCAGAAGTGGATGGTGCGGTGAGTGTGAAGGATGCGCAGGGTAATTTTCTTCCTTATTATCAGTTTACGCAAGTGACTTTATTTGAGCAGTTCGTTCCGTTGATCGGTGTTGACTTCCGGTTGAAGAATAATGTGTCGCTGAACTGTGAATACCGCCAAACCAGGGGATTGAGCTTGAGCTTAACCAATAGTCAGCTTGCTCAGCAGGAAGAAAAGGGTTTTGTTATGGGTATGGGTTATCGTTCCGCTAATTTCCGCTTTCCTTTTGGGTTGTTTGCCTCCAGGAAGTCGAAGAACGATGTGAATCTTAAAATGGATGTTGCTATAAATGATATAAAAACGGTTATTTATCGTGCGGATGTAGAAGATGCCGAAGTGTCATCAGGCGCTAAAACAATCAGTATAAAACCTTCTTTGGATTATATATTGAATCAGCGGTTAAATGTCCGTTTGTTCTATGATGGAAGTGTCAATAAGCCATATACTTCGCAAACTTTTAATACCTCGTTTAGTAATTTTGGAATAAATCTGAAGTTTACTATCCAGTAAGCATTGGAAAGTAATTTCATTACAGTATTTTTGAAAAAAAACAACATGAATTTTCCTTCAGAGTTAAAATATACCAAAGATCACGAGTGGATCCGTTTAGATGGTAATAATGCTATAATCGGTATTACTGAGTTTGCACAAAGTGAATTAGGGGATATTGTGTATATTGATATCAATACCATCGGTCAGGAAGTGGCAAAGAATGATGTATTCGGTACAGTGGAAGCGGTTAAAACGGTTTCTGATCTATTTATGCCTGTGACAGGTACGGTGCTTGAACTGAATGATAAACTGGATGCTAATCCTGAATTTGTGAACCAGGATCCTTATGGTGATGGCTGGATGGTTAAAATCGAGGTGAAGTCTATTCTTGATTTTGATGACCTTCTGAATGCTGAGGAATATAAAGATCAGATTGGCGTACAATGATCAAAAGCTTAAAATATCAGTTACCTGCCATTTTATGGCTGGTACTGGTACTGGTGATTTGCAATGTGCCGATGAATGATATACCGGGAAGTTCTCAAGAATATTATGAGGGTTTTGATAAAACAGTTCATACTGGTTTGTTCTTTGTTTTAACCACCCTGATTTTCTACGGTAGCATCAATTCTCATAAGAGCCTGTTTTTAAGCTTTTTTACCATTTTTAAAATTGCTTTTTTAAGTTTTTTTTTCGGGGCGTTTATTGAAGTGCTGCAATGGAAAGTCTTTACTTATCGCTCGGGTGATTGGTGGGATCTATTTTGCGATACAGTAGGTGTAGGAATGGCCGTTTTTAGCTATTTAGTTTTATGCAGAACGCGACATGGAAAGAAGATTTAAGCTGATTATTCTGGTTCTTATTATCCTGGTGTCCAGTTCTTGTGGAATCTTTCGAAAAAAATGCAATTGTCCGCACTTTAGTAAACAGCATATTAATTTTACAATTAAAAGGTAATCTTAGTAGAAGTCTTATTTGGATTTATACCAAATAAGGACTATGTTTGCATATAGAACAATTACAAATGAAGCTATCGCAATTGCGCCCGGGTCAATCAGGTATCATTAAAGAATTCACTGATTTGGAAATGTCGGTTAAGTTAATGGAAATGGGATGTTTACCCGGAGAATTGATTTTAGTTGATCGTTATGCTCCTTTAGGAGACCCAATAGCGATTACAGTATCTGGTTACCAGTTGAGCTTACGTATGCAGGAAGCTTCAACTATAGTATTGCAGCACTTATAATTAAATTAACTTGAAGGTAGCGCTAGTTGGTAACCCTAACACAGGTAAATCTACGTTATTCAACGTTCTAACAGGATTAAATCAGAAGGTTGGCAACTTTCCAGGTATTACCGTCGATAAAAAGACAGGAACATGCAAGCTACCGGATAAAAGAAACGCACTGATCATTGATCTTCCCGGAACCTATAGTCTTTATCCAAAAAGTAAAGACGAATCTATTGTGTTTGAGGTTCTTGCTGATGTGAAGAATCCTGTACATCCCGACCTGATCATTGTGGTGGTAGATGCCACTAATTTAAAGCGAAATCTACTGCTCTACACGCAGGTTGCCGATCTTAAAATCCCCGTAATTATTGCTTTGAATATGATGGATCTGGCTAATAAGTCGGGTTCAGTCATTGACGTAGATGCCCTTTCGGATAAATTGGGTGTCCAGATTGTGCCCGTTACCGCCAGGCAGGGGATCAATGTTGATAAATTGAAAGAGGCGATTGCTTTCAATCCGGCGATTGCTTTGCAAAAAGACACGATTGAGGTAAGTCTCCTTGCACCGGAACTGATCCATAAGATTGGTGAAGAATTGCTGTTGGATAGCCCTTATGTGGCACTTCAGATGGCACATCAGCATGAGAATTTGCGTTTCCTGACGCACGACGAGAGCAGCCGGATTGAAGAACTCGAACAAGAATTCTCTTTTCACTCTCAATCATCAAAAGCAGAAGAAACCATAGCCCGATATAATTATATTAATATAATTCTTGCAGACACCGTTACCACAAGCTCTGAACCGAAGAAAGAAACGCCAAGCAATAGAATAGACAAAGTATTAACGCACAGGATCTGGGGTTTTGTCATTTTCTTTTTTATTCTTTTTATCATATTTCAATCCATTTTTGCCTGGTCTGCCTACCCCATGTCACTGATAGAAAATGCTTTTATGTGGCTGACGGGTTTAGTGCATACTCATTTACCTACCGGGGTATTGACAGATCTGCTGAGTGACGGAATTATTGCCGGTTTAAGTGGAGTGCTGGTATTCATTCCTCAAATCGCTATTTTGTTTGCCTTTATCTCTATTCTGGAAGATACCGGCTACATGTCTAGGGTCACCTTTATGATGGATAAAGTGATGCGGAAGGTAGGGCTTAACGGAAAGTCTGTTGTTCCTATGATTGGCAGTTTAGCTTGTGCCGTTCCCTCCATTATGAGTACCCGGAATATTGAAAGCTGGAAAGACAGGATGATCACTATTATGATTGTTCCTTTGATTAGCTGTTCCGCCAGGCTTCCCGTATATGCCGTTTTAATCGCCTTAGTGGTACCTGATACTAAAATCTTTGGGTTTCTAAATCTGCAGGGACTGGCATTGATGGGTATGTATTTCATTAGTTTTATTGCGGCTATTGTAGTGGCTCTTGTGTTTAAACTGGTGTTGAAAGCAAAGGAAAAAGGATATTTCATCATGGAGCTTCCCGTATATAGAATGCCGCGCTGGGACAATGTATTGCTGACCATGTATGAGAAGGTAAAGACATTTGTTCTGGAGGCGGGAAAAGTAATTGTTGCTGTTTCTATTGTGTTATGGGGACTCTCCAATTATGGTCCGCCGGGCAAGCGGGCTCAGGTAGAAAGTAAATATCAGTCTGCAGAAGTAGCCAATACGTATACACCCGAAGAACTCAATCTGCATCGTTCATCCGAATTACTGGAATCATCTTATGCCGGGGTGATCGGTAAATTTATTGAGCCGGCTATTGTTCCCCTTGGATATGACTGGAAAATAGGGATTGCCCTGATCACTTCATTTGCTGCCAGGGAAGTTTTTGTAGGTACTATGGCTACCATTTATAGTGTGAGTAATGATGAGGCGCATATTTCATCTGTTACAGATAAAATGAGGGATGCGCGGAATCCTGATACAGGACTTCCTGTTTTTACATTGGCCTCTTCTTTTTCACTTATGATCTTTTATGCCTTTGCGATGCAATGTATCAGTACAATTGCAGTAGTGTACCGGGAAACCAAATCCTGGAGATGGCCTTTGATTCAATTTGTTTATATGACAGCGCTTGCTTATTTTGCAAGTCTTATTGTATTTAACCTCTTAAAATAGGAACAGATTTCGTGGATAAAGTTAAAATTCTTGCTAAATACATACCCGAACAAGCAGCTCCGGTAATAGCCAGGTGGATAGATTACTATAAATGCGATTTCAAAGTTTCTGTGAAAAGAAGTACCAAAATGGGCGATTACCGAGCCCCTTTTAAAGGTCAGAATCATCGTATCTCTGTTAATCATGACCTTAATCCTTATGGATTTTTGATTACTACGGTTCATGAATTTGCACATTTGCTTACCTGGAATGAAAATAAGAATAGGGTGAAACCTCATGGTGCAGAATGGAAGAATAACTTCAAGAGGATGATGAAGCCTTTTTTTGACATGCAGCTATTTCCTGAAGATCTGCATCAAATCATTGAGCGTTATCTGCAAAATCCAGCTGCTTCAAGTTGTAGCGATTTAAAGTTATTTAGGGCGTTGCAGGCCTATAATGCTGCTTCAGATCTCCGGTTTGTTGAAAGTCTCCCTGTTGAATCGTCTTTCCTGTTGAAAAATCGCTTGTTTAAAAAGGGGAATAAAATTCGAACCCGATTCAGCTGTATGGAAGTAAGTACCGGTAAAATTTACCTTTTCCATCCTATGGCTCAGGTTGTGCTCGTACCACCTTTAGAAAATAAAGATTAGTTGATACTTCCACTTTTATAAACGGCTTCATTATCAATAATATCGAAATTAAGGTGAAGTTTATCTCCTATAAATTTTTCGGTATTTGATACCAGTTCCCTGATAAATTCATCTTCTTTTTCTACCCGGATCACCGTTCTGTAGGTACCTAATCCCGGCCGGCTGAGGACGATATACCTTACTCTGGAATCTTCTGTAATTCCTTCAAGTACTAAATTGAATTTACCTTCTCTTTTAAGCGCATCTGTCATGAATGAAACAGTACTGTCCAAATCTCGTGTAACACCTTTTACCGGATTATAAGGAGCGGCATTGAAATCGGAAGAATTACTTCCTTTTTTTGATTCCGCATAAAATAAAACATTGTTCCTGAAATATTCCCTTTCAGACTGGTAAGCGAAATCAATGGATTCATTATGATGATTTTCTTTAAACAGGATCACTTTGCCTTTGTGCAGATAGTAGTGTTTTGTAATATGACCGTATTGGTTGCTTTCGCCATTCTCAATATATAACAGTGGTTCCCCATTGTTGAGATAAGCGGTAATATAAAAGGAGTAATCACCCAGCGTATAGATCATACTTTGTTTTTTTTCATATTCAGGAACCAGAATATCTAAAGAATCTCCATACCTGCTGATGCCTCTTTCATCCGTATAAGCCGATTTGTCAGCACTCATCAGAGATTGGGGATGCTTCTGTTTTTGCTTTATGCGGTCGCAGGAAGAGAGGGAAAAAAGGAGAATAAAAGAAAATATATAATATGAAATACCTATTTTCATGAATGTTTTTGTCATGCACATGTATCCTATAAACAAAAATAAAGGCAAACCGTTTAGATTAATTTAACCGCAAAAGGACAAAATTTAACATATTTCAATGTAATTTGCCTATTTCATTCTATTAAACACAGATTAAAAACTTGTAAGTTTGAGTTTCAAAAAAGCAAAATGAAATATATATATACAACATTCATAATTTTACTTTTCGCAGGAGCTGGATCAGCGCAGGAATATTATCTTAAACCTCAAACATTCATGCCAAATTCAGAAAAGGAAGTCGTTATAGACCTTTATCGAGGCAATAAATTTGATACAGCAGTAGACAGGAAGATTGAAAATGTAAAAATTAAAAGTGCAGCATATTTTAAGGACTCAAAACCGGTATCACTTATCGATAGCGCAGGAGCCTTAAAATCTTCCTTTCTGATTCCGTTGAAGGATAAGGGACTTTACCTGACATCTGTAGAGTTGTATGGCAGTGTAGAACAGAAATCAAAGACTTCTTTAAGTAATCAGTTTACCGAAGAAGGATTTGCCGATTTGGCTGAAAAGATCGCTATGAAGCAATTGTTTTCTATAAACAATCACTATGCAGTCAAAACATTAATCATGGCGGAGAAGCCATCAGGTGATGCCTATAAGATGCCTTCTGAAAGTGATTTTGAAATTGTATTGATGCAGAATCCGTATAAAATGAAATATGGGGAAGATGTTACCGTACAGATACTTTCTAAAGGGAAATCATTGCCTAAGGTTCATGTGTCCATTGTAACTAAAACACTGAGTGGAAGTTTATTCAGCTCAGAGCAGATCACTGATGATGATGGAAAGGTATATGTGAAACTAAACAGAGCTGGAATCTGGCTGATAAAAGCGATTAATATTGTGCCTGCGGAAAAGGAAGCGGACTTCGACAGGTGGTTTTCTTCTTATAGCTTCAGTTTTAATAACTTATAATTATGATCAAAAAAACCTGGATACTCGTTTTAATAGTCGCATTTGGTTCGTTTAGTTCCTGTAAAAGTAAAAAAGCACTGGTATCTATGCCCGTGGGTACATCTGCTTCCGACAGCGACGCGGAATACGACGCTTACCGGAATAAGTTACCTGATACAAAAATAGATCGGGTTCAAAGTGGGTTGAAGGTTACTTTCGACTCAGAAATCCTGTTTCCTATCAATTCTTCTTATCTGACAGAGCCCGCAAAAGCGAAGCTGTCAAGTTTGTTAGAGATAATTAAACAAAAAGGGCATACTAATTTGTCAATTGAAGGGCACACCGACAAAACAGGCCCCCCAGATTATAATAAATGGTTATCCGAAAAAAGAGCATTATCGGTGAAAGCGTTTGCTGTAAGTTTGGGCATTTCAGATGCCTCAATCGGTACCGTAGGTTATGGAGATACAAAACCAGTTGCCGATAACAGTACTCCTGAAGGAAGAGCTAAAAACAGGCGTGTGGAAATAATTATTTCTAGAGCTAAATAAGTTTTGCAGGTATGATCCTGATGGGCTATCCTCCAATAATTTTAAGGATCATACCCGGCTTAACAGCAGGAGGATCCTTGAGTTTATTAATCACCCTGATTTCTTCTTCTGTTGCTCCTTTGAATTGTTCTGCTATGGACGATAAGGTATCGCCTTCCTTCACCCGGTAGGAAATTATAGAATCGAAACCTGATGCACCGATGCTCTTCCTAACAGTTCTTTGGTTTTGAAAAAACAGGTTATTTGCCGCTTGTAATTGTCCGGCTGTTATTGCTTTTCCGTTCAGCACATCATCAACCAGACTGTAATATACTTTGCGCGTAAGCGGAATAACCAGATTCTGAGGCTTCTCCGGACTCCCTTTAATGGTTTGCTGAATATAGGAAGGGTTTAATAGCGTAATCTCATCAATGGTCATATTGCTGGCCGCCGCAATTGAGCCCAAAGAAACGGTGCTGCTTACCGGTATGGTTTTCGTTTCCACTGTTATTTCTGCTTCTCCCGGTTTAATATCATGTTTCCAATAATTATTCATGATATATACAGTTGCAATATAAGCAGGGACATAATTTTGTGTTTCCAGGGGTAAATAAGGTCTGATCGACCAGTAATCAGTTTTGCCTCCAGCTTTCTCCATAGCCCACTTGATGTTGTTTCTTCCGCAGTTATAAGAGGCGATTGCCATTAACCAGTCATCATACATATAATACGACTCCAGCAGGTAGCTTGCCGCAGCATTACAGGCTAGTTTAGGATCTTTACGTTCATCAATCCAATCATTGATTTGCAGACCATATAACTTACCTATCTCATACAAAAATTGCCATGGACCAGTTGCGCCCATATGCGATACAGCATGCGGATCCAACGAGGACTCAATTACCGAGATATACTTGAGTTCTTCAGGCACATTACGATTTTCAAATATCTTGTCATAAATAGGAAAATAGTATTTGGAGAGACCCAGCATTCTTGAAACCCGGCTCTTTTGCCCTCGTACATAGCTATCTATATACTTTTGCACCTCTGCATTGTAGGTTAAAGGAACCCTGTTCTGGATAGACTGAAGTGAGCGTTTATAAACTAAGGAATCAGATAGACTGATTGCACTGTTTCTTGAAGTCAGATTGCCAGTTGATGGAGCAACAGCAAAAGTGCTGCCGAAAGAACCAACAAGCAAAAAAAGGGCTAATGCCGCATTTTTAATCATTATATATCGCTTATAGCCAAATAATTCTGTTAAGATGAATGGGGCGTCAGGAATAATTTACTGAATTTTAGTCACTTCCATTAAATATTTCGAAAAAGCAAGTAACTCTGATTCACCAAAACGTTTCCCAATGAGTTGAATACCTAACGGTAGGTTTTGCGAGTTATTACGTATGGGAAGTGAGATGGCCGGAATTCCTGCCAGCGAAGCCTGTACCGTAAAAATATCTGCCAGGTACATCACAACCGGATCTTCGGTCTTTTCCCCTAATCCAAAAGCGGGTCCTGGAGATGTAGGAAGGAGGATGAAGTCATGATCCCGCAGGATCTCGTCCGTCTTCTCCCGGATTAATCTTCTTACCTGCTGCGCCTTGCCATAAAAAGAATCATAATGTCCGGCACTTAATACAAATGTCCCCAATAAAATCCGGCGTTTTACTTCAGTGCCAAATCCTTCAGAACGGGATTTCTTGTACGTAGATTCCAAATCTACAGCATTGGGACTTCTATAACCATAATGAACACCATCATAGCGGGCTAAGTTTGATGACGATTCTGCCATCGTTAATATGTAATAAGTAGGAACTACATAATTCAGATACGGAAACGAAATAGGCTCTACGATATGACCTTCGTCTTGTAGTTTTTTTATAGTGGCTTCGGAGAGTGCCTTGACTTCAGGATCGAGCCCCTCAGAATTCAATGTTTCCGGTAAATAAGCAATTCGTTTTTTCCCTTCGAAAGTAAGTTCCTGTGAATACAGGGGAACAGGCTTGGAAGATGAGGTGCTATCGTATTCGTCACGTCCTGCGATGACCTCCATAATAAGGGCAGCATCTTCAACGGAATTCGTTAAAGGGCCAACCTGGTCAAATGAAGACGCATAGGCCACAATACCATGCCTTGATACGCGTCCATATGTAGGCTTAAGTCCTACGATACCACAAAAAGAAGCAGGTTGCCTTACGGAACCTCCTGTGTCTGTTCCTAGTGCGGCCATACATAATCCTGCTTGCACAGCTACCGCAGAGCCCCCTGAGGAGCCTCCGGAAACCTTCGTGTTATCTGCATAGTTCTTCACCGGCCCGAAATAAGAGTTTTCATTAGAGCCGCCCATTGCAAATTCGTCACAATTCAGCCTGCCAATAATGATCACATCTTCTGCAAGCATGCGTTCCACTACCGTAGAGGAAAATATAGAGACATAATTTTCAAGGATCTTTGATCCGGCAGATACGCCGTGATCCTTGTAGCAAATCAAATCTTTGATACCTATTACCATCCCGGCGAGTTTACCTGCAGTCCCGTTCATGATTTTCTCATTTACGGTCAGCGCAAGGTCCAGTGCTTCCTGCTCATATACTTCAATGAAAGCATTTAAATGAGCTTCTTCCTGAATTCTTCGCAGGTAATGTTCTACTACTGTTGTTAAATTGAGTTTACCCTTTTTGATCTTTAACTGTAAGACGTTTAAAGGAATATACGGTTCCATGGCGTGAAGGTACATAATTCCATTAAACCGAAAAACCCCATATCCTGCATTTTTTGCATTATATGGGGTAATCTGTTAATAAAAGAAGTTTTTATTCAGAATCTTAATACTTTTTGGGGTCGTTTTCTTTAACGGGATCAGTACCGTCACCATCTTTACCTTCTTTAAATTCCTTAACGCCTCTTCCTAGTCCGCGCATTAACTCAGGGATTTTCTTACCACCAAAAAGTAGCAGTAAAGCAACCACGATGAGTATAATTTCGGGTGCTCCCAATCCAATTAATAAAATTGTGTTTACCATGTTAAAGATTTATATGAGGTTTCTCAGTCTGTTGAAATGGAGGTGACGGTGCTGCTATAGCTTCCGGTAATTCATTTTTAGAAGTTTCTGGCTCTGGATATTTGTTTTCCGTGTCCACTTGCATATTGTCACTAACATCGTTGATATTACGCTGAATTTCACGTTTAACACCATCTGAAGCATCTTTAAATTCACGGATACCTTTACCCAATCCTCTAGCCAGTTCTGGTAATTTCTTACCTCCGAACAATAAAAGGATGGCGAACATGATTAACATGAGTTCGGGTGTGCCCATATTAAGAAATAATAATACTGAAGTCAGCATGATCTAAATGTTTATATTACAAAGATATAAATAAAATTAAACGCCATTTGTTTACGCTTATTATTAAATGACCGGAAATTGATTTAGTTGGCTAACCAGGCTTCCGGATTCATTGGCGTACTGCCTTTCCATATCTCCAGATGTACATCAGAGCTTCCATCAGAAGGATCACTGGCAACAGTGCCTATTCCTTGTTTTACACTTACTTTTTGTCCCTTTGACACGTTCACTGCGCGCAGGTTGGTGTATACGGTAAAGTATTCCCCATGACGGATGATGATTGCACTGGAGGAACCCATGTTCAGTACACTGGTTACGGTACCGGCAAATATGGCACGGACACTTGCCCCTTCATTGGTCTGGATGTTGACCCCATTGTTTTCCGTAGAAACATTTCCAATGTTATGTCTTCCAAATCTTTCTACAATCGTTCCGTTGGCAACCGGCCATGGCAGACTTCCTCTATTTCCTGTAAAATCAGAAGTCATTTTTGCTGATTCTGGAGTAGCGGATAATACTTTAGTACCTGTGGCCACTGGTTTAGCTACTACATCATCTCCTTTTGCTGCTGCTGCACGGGCAGCTGCAGCTGCTAAGGCTACAGCTTTTTTTCGTTCAACTTCTATTTCCCTGCGGATCGTAGCTTCTATCGCCCGGTTAAGACGTGCTGATTCCCTTTGTTTTTGAGACAGCTCCTTTCTCAGTTCTTTTTCCTGCTTACTTAATTTACTCAGCTGTACCGATTGATTGCTTTTTTCTTTTCCCAGCGTTACTTTTTCTTTTTCCTGATCCTGAAGCAAGGTGCTCTTTTCTCTTTTATTATGATCGAGCTGCACAATCTTATATCCCAGATCTTTTTGGGTCTGCTGAATGTAATTGGCCTGCTTACGACGGTAGTCGCCAAATTGCTGTAAGTATTTTAATCTTTTATAGGCCTGATTAAAATCGGTTGAAGCAAAGATAAACATGAGCTTACTATACGAACTTTGATTCCTAAAGGCAAAGAGAATCATGGCGGCATACTCCTTTTTTAACCTGTTTAACTGGCTCTGAAGGGATCGTACATTATTGGAGTTTTCTGAAATCTGATTGTCGAGGAGCCGAACTTCCGAATTAATGGTCGTAATCTTTTCCTGACGAAGTCTGATCTGCGCATTTAATGCATTAATTTGCCGGAGTGACAAACGTTTGTTATTCACAACCTTATTTTGCGATTTCCGCAGCATCTCAATCTCGCGTGTAAGCGATTCTTTGCGCCGTTTTAATTCTGAACTGCTTTGTGCAAAAGTTGTTCCTGCAATTAGTATAAATGTGAAGATGAAGAAAACCCGAATCAAACTCATGGGCACAAATCTATTTAATTAATCCTTTACTGTAAACCTTTTAGGGACACTGAATGGAAAATCCAGCGATTCATTCACAGAAACACTGGTATATTTTAAATCAATCTTAATATTTCTGTTTGTTGCATTTGAGCTCAAATTTATAGAATAGGGGAGCTTGCGTCCGTTTACTGCTTGAAAATCAGCATATTTTGCAATCAGTCGCTGTCCTTTCGGATCCTGCAATGTGTTTTCAACTACTTTGTTATTTGCATTCATAATCAGTTTATAAAGCATACCACTGAGGGCAGAAGTAATTTGAGTTTGATTTTCATGGACGCTGAAAATGGAAGATTCGGTTACCGTACCTTCAATGGCGTTCCCTAAAAATAAATTTTGAAGCGTACCGAAAGTGATCTGTTTGTTGGCGTATTGGTAAATATAGCTGAATGGTTTTGCTGTATACAAGCTCTGTATGCGGTTTAATACCTTAATGCTATCGGGGGTAATGAGTACACGCGCTACTTCAATACCCGCTATAGCAGTAACCGAAATCCAGATAATGCTTTTATTCTGCATCCGGATGTTCATACTGACATCATTGGAATTGGTGTTGATCATTAAACCAACTTTTGATTTCGCCGAAAGCGTGGTAAATTCAAATGCGCTGGAGTTGATGGCCGCAATTACAGCTGATTTATTGCTGGTCACTTTCACAACAGGTGGTACTACCGCTGGTTTTGCTTCCTTTCTTGTCTTGCACCCAAAACCTGATAAGATCACACTTAACAGAACCAGGAGTTTAATCTGTGTATTTCTTTTCATTTATTTTCTTATCCAAGATTGCCGACTTGACGCCTAATTCTTTCGCTTTAATCCAATATTCAACAGCCTGTTTTTCCTGTCTCAGATGAAACAGGATGTCGCCGTAATGTTCTAACTGCACACCGTTCTCTTTGTTGTTTTTAATTGCCTTTTCCATCCATATCCGTGCATCGTCATACTTATTTTGTTTAAAAAGCACCCAGGCATAGGTATCCTGAAAGGAGGCGTTTTCCGGCTGAAGTTCGTTTGTTTGCTTGGACATTTCAGCCGCTCTTTCCAAACGCTCTACCCGTAGCGATAAAAAGTAGGCATAATTGTTTAGTGCGAATGCATTTATCGGATCCAGCTGAAGCGCTTTATCAAAGGCAGCATCCGATTCTTTGTATTTTTTTAAGCTGTTTAATGAATTTGCCAGACTGGCATAAACCTGCGACTGATACACCGCATTTTCAGGATCAATACTTGCGGCTTTAAGGAAGTTGACAATTGCTTTCTCATGATTATTTTGACCCGCATAGGCTATGCCGGTAAACAAGTACAAGGGAGATCGCTCAGGGAATAACACCAGGGCCTCTTCTCCATCTTTAATCACGGAGTTATAATTGCCTTCAGCAGTTTCAATCTGCAGTAATTGCTCCCAAACCTGAAATACATTTTTGTTTAATTTTAAAGCTTCTTTATAGGCGATTTTTGCTCCGGTAAAGTTATCAGATTGTGCCTGTAAATCGCCAAAAATTGCAAAGCCTTTTGGGTCGGCAGGATGCATTTTGGTCGTTAATAGTGCCAGCGCGGTTGCTTCAGATAGAGAAGTAGGATTTTTTAACTTTGGAAAGTACGACAGGATAATCTGCATTTTAATATCAATGTCTACCGCAGGGTCGGATACCACCTTTTTTAATTCAGTGAAAGCTTCGCTGTCTTTTCCGTCAGATCGGTAAATATCTGCCATAAGCAGAATTACATAAGGGTTTTGGGTATCTACCTCATGTGCCTGTTTTAATACAGTTAAAGCTTTGTCTTTTGCCCCTGTTTTAATATATAATTCACTTATCGCTAAATAGTTACTCGCATTAGATGGGTCTTTCTTGATCGATTCTTTTAAGGAAGCGATTGCTTTTAGAGGGTCATCCTGATTAATAACCAGACGTTGTTTTAGTGTTTCTAAATCGTCAGATGGGCCGAAACGGTTTTCTATAGCCTGATAGGTGAGCTGGGCTTCTTTAGTCTTTTTCAACAGAACATAGGCATTTGCCTTGTCGAGGTAATACATCTGCGAGTCAGGATCTATCCGGATCAGGTTATCCAGTACAGCGGGCAGCTTATCAATCTTTTGTCTCTGTTTATAAATATCCGATAACAGCAGAAAATACCACTTATTAGAAGGATTGGCATCCGTAGCTTTTTTTGCATATTCTTCTGCCAGGTCATCTTTCTGCTGGGCGCGGTATAGGTTGCTGAGTTCGTATAAAGCGGCATCATTTAAAGGATCTTTTTTAATCACCTCCTTGAAATACACTTCAGCCTGATCTGATCGGCCAGATGTTTTTTCTTTCAGGCCTGCAAAAAAATCGTTTCTTACTTCAATGCTGTCAATGCCGCTTAGCACCTTTGCAGGTGATGTACTGCCTGCTTTATTTTTAACCTGCGCATAGCTGAACCCTGCTGACCAAAGTGCAAAGGCAATAAGAAACGTTTTCTTTAACATGTATTATACCCCTGTATGTCCGTAACCTCCAGCGCCACGGTTTGTTTCATTTAAAATAGTTGCATTTTCCCAAAGAACCTGTTCATGTCTGGCAATAATCATCTGAGCAATACGGTCACCACTCTTAATTTGGAAATCGGTATCTGATAAATTGATCAGCAAGATCTTAAGTTCTCCCCTGTAATCAGCATCAATAGTTCCAGGTGAATTTAATACCGTAATGCCAAATTTAAGAGCTAAACCGCTTCTTGGGCGGATCTGAGCTTCAAAACCCTGTGGCAATTCAATAAATAAACCACTCGGGATCAGCATACGTTGAAAAGGCTTTAGCGTAAGTTCTTCAGTAATAAAAGCCCTTATATCCATTCCGGCCGAAAAAGCCGTTTCATATGCTGGTAATTGATTATTTGATTTATTGATTACTTTAACGTTCATGTGTATGGTATAGTATTAATTTATGTTTCCTGTTATTATTTTACGCAGGTCTTTTCTTTCTACATAAGCGAGGCCTGCTGCAAATGCGATGAATAAGATGTTTCCGGCAATTAAATTGCGGTTTAAAAAATGATAGGATATGATGACAATAATCACCGCTGTACTTAAATAAGCGAGTGCCTTCTTCACATCATAGGGTATAGGATAATGTTTTTGCCCTGTCAAATATGACATCACCATCATGGTAGTATAGGCGGTAAAGGAGATCCAGGCCGAAGCGATATACCCGTATTCAGGAATGAAGAGCACGTTTAACACGATGGTTAGTATGGCCCCTATTCCTGAGATATATAAGCCAAACCGGGTTTGATCGGAAAGCTTATACCAGATGGACAAATTCATATAGATCCCCAAACTAACGTATCCTAAAAGAAGGATTGGGATGATTTTTAATCCTGACCAGTACAATTCGCGCTGAACGGGATTGTCTGAGCCGATAAAATGCTTTAGGATCTCAATATTTGCCGCTATTCCCACAAAGATTAATGAAATAGCTATAATGAAATAATTCATGATCTTACTGTAGGTCTCTCCTGAGTTTTTATTTTTAGCATGACTGAAAAAGAAAGGTTCTGCCCCTAACCTAAATGCTTGAATGAAGATCATCAGGAATATTGCAATCTTTCCGCAAGCCCCATAGATCCCTGCTTCCTGAGCTCCATTATTAGGAGGCAAAAGTTCTTTCAAAAAGATCTTATCCGAATTTTCATTTATGATAAAAGACAGGTTGGCTATTAGTACCGGAAAACTGTAGCTCAGCATATCTAAAACCAGTGGTTTATCAAAACTGAATTTTAGTTTTCTGAATTCCGGCAACAAAAACAATAGTGTCAGACAACTGGCTACCAGGTTGGAGATAAATACATATCCTAACCAGCCTTCACGATACCAGGGGGTAAAGTATTCGGCCAGAAATCCCTTATTGGCAATGATAGAAGGAACAGTAACAAGTAGAAATAGATTAAACCCTATAAAAGATAAGATGTTCAGTATCCGGATCATGCCAAAGCGTAACGGTCGTCCATCTGCTCTGAGTCGTGCAAAAGGAATCACACTCAGCGAATCGACCACCAGAATCAGAATGAAAAACCGGACGTAATGTTCATAATCAGACAGACTGGTTGTATCGTCGCTCAATAACCATAAGGCAATGTTTCCCGAAAAAACAAACGCAATAACCAGGAAAATGGAGCATAGAAACAGAATAATAATAAACGTATTGCTGTATACCTTTTCTTTGTCGTGTTCTGATTTGTTTAAATACCTGAAAAAAGTGGTTTCCATGCCGAAAGCCAAAACCGCATTTAATATGGATGCCCAGGCATACATATTAATAAATACACCGTAAACTTTTGCAGGATAAAGCTTTACATATAGCTTGGTGAGCAGGAAACTAAGTACACGTGATAGTACTGTACTTAATCCATAAATAACAGTTTGTCCGGCAAATTTCTTTAAGGTTGACAATTACAGATCGTTTATATACTATGTCTTTTTACGACCTCAAAGTTAAGGTAGTTTTTTAATTCGCCTTCCGTTACCTCTACTTTTTCTACAATTGCTCGATCGGGACCTGTTTTGCACCAATCTACCAAAAAGTCAAGTGAAAACTTGTCACCTTCCGCTTCGATATAAACATAACCGTCTTTTTCGTTTTTGATCAGTCCGGTGATCGACAATTGATTAGCGATTGCCTTTGTTGCCGCCCTGAAAGATACACCCTGGACCTTACCATATATAATGATTGTGATATGCTTCATCTGCAAATAACCTCTATTAACCCGTTAAACAATTTTTTGCACACTAGAATCATCACTGAGCTGAAGTCCTTCTACATGAGTAATTAAATTAATCCCCGGACTTTTACCAACCGTAAAACTCCCGTAATCAGCGTCGATATTTAGAAATTTCGCTCCATTTATAGTTGCCCATTCAATAGTTTGCTCCAAGCGTAAAGAGGGAAAATAACGATGCAACGTCTTTAACTCAGAAAGAATGCTCAAATCATCATTGGAAGCCAGGCTGTCCGTTCCCAGGGTGATTACCAGATCATTTTTTATAAAAAGATCTATCTTGGGAAGTTTGTTTTCAATATACATGTTTGCATTAGGACACAAACACCAGAAGATATCCCTGTCTGTGCGTTTTGTAGAGTAAATATCTTTCAAGGTGGTATACGTGTTATGCACCAGCAAAATTTTCTGATTTTTTGAAAGATGAGGTAAAATAGATTGTATAGAACTCCTTGCCTGCGCTTTAAAGAAATCTATATCCAGATTCATGCCCTTGTAGAAATCCAGAAAAAGTCCTTTTTTATAGCGAAATAGTGCGTTCTCTTCTTCACTTTCCTGATTATGAATAGACATCAGACTTTCTGATTGTCCGCAAAAATGGCTGATAAAACGTAATAGTTCTTTCGATATGGAATAGGGAGCATGAGGTACAATCGAAGATTTTAAAGGCGCAAAGGATTCATTTAGTTCAACAGCCGAACGGAAGATATCTTTCGCTTTATCAGGATCGAAGCCCAGTGCTTCTACAAAGGTATGGTAGTGAATAGTGCTTTTTAACTTCACATCGCGCGAATCAATCGTGTTTGAAACATCGCCAACCGCTACAATACCGTTATCCGTCATGCGCTGATCTGCAATTTGCATGGCTTCCATATAGTCCTTTGTACGCAATCTGTCCTTGCTTATAACCTCTTGTATAAAAGGAATCAGGCCTGTTTTTTTTTCAACTTTTCCCTTCAACCAGGAAAGTTCCAGATGGCAATGGGTATTAACAAAACCTGGGACGAGGATCCCGCTAAAACGCTGAACGATTGAGGTGTCGGGCAACTTTAACTCGTCTTCCTGATAGATGCCTTGAATAACATTTCTGTCATCCAACTCGATATATCCATTTTGGATAGGAGGTCCGGATGCGGTAAGAATATAGTCTGCCGAATAATAAGTATTCATATATAAGGGATAACAGAATTATTCTGCATGGATAAACGTCTGTTATTATTAATTTCTTATAACAATAATACGAATTTATTAACTGGAGTTTTTAATTTATATGAAATTTGTTTCAATTGCAGGATCCTTGCAGTATGATTATAATGATGCTCAGATTATTAAGTACATTTGCGCTGTGAATGAGATTGTTAAAAAAAAAGAGATAAGAAATATTTCTATAGAGGATTTAAAAGGAATTCTTGCTGTTGAAGGCGAGCCGGCTTTTAGAGCTAAACAAATTTTAGAATGGTTATGGATGAAATCTGCCCAGACTTTCGACGAAATGAGTAATCTGCCAAAGGCGTTGCGTGAAAAACTCAATAACAGATTCACTATTAATGCTATAACAATTCATCAGTCTCAACATAGTTCAGACAAGACGATTAAAAACACATTCCGTTTATTTGATAATAATATTATCGAAGGCGTATTAATTCCTACTGCGGAGCGCATGACTGCATGTGTAAGCTCTCAGGTAGGTTGTAGTTTATCCTGTAAGTTTTGTGCCACAGGTTATATGGACCGGAAGCGAAATCTGGATGCAGGTGAAATCTACGATCAGGTTGTACTCATCGATCAGCAGGCAAAGGCAAACTACGACATCCCTCTTTCTAATATTGTTTATATGGGAATGGGCGAACCGTTGTTGAACTATGCGAATGTAATGCGCTCGATTGATAGGCTGACTGCTGAGGATGGTTTGAATATGTCGCCAAAGCGTATCACCGTTTCTACTGCGGGAATTGCAAAGATGATTAAAAAATTAGGCGACGATCAGGTCAAGTTTAATCTGGCCCTTTCTCTTCATGCTGCAAATGATGCCAAGCGAAATGAGATCATGCCCATTAATGAGCAGAATACCTTGAAGGCACTTGCTGAATCGCTAAAATACTATTTCTTAAAAACCAAGAATCCCGTTACTTACGAATATATTCTGTTTGATGATTTTAACGATAGCTTAGAAGACGCTGCTGAACTGGCTAAGTTCTGTAGACATATTCCCTGCAAGGTTAATATCATTGAATATAATCCGATATCATTTGCCTCGTTCCAAAATGCCGAAGAAGATAAAACAGAAGCTTTTGCTGCTTTTTTAAAGAAACAAGGGGTGATTACGAATATCAGGAGAAGTAGGGGGAAGGATATTGACGCGGCTTGCGGACAGCTGGCCATAAAAGAAAGCTAACCCGCACATGCTTCATGTGGTTAAACAATATGCGGAAGATTTTTTATCCCTGTTTTTCCCTAAGGTATGTTGTGCCTGCGGAAAACACCTTATTGCGTATGAAAATCTGCTCTGTACAGCTTGTATCTACAATTTACCTTATACCAATTTTCACTTGCAACCCGATAACCCGGTTGCCCGACAGTTTTGGGGCCGAGTTCCTCTTGTTTATGCCTGCGCCTTTCTCTATTTTCATAAACACACCAATGTTCAGGATTTAATCCATCAACTGAAGTATAAAAATAAGCCGGAGCTTGGTCACCTGATCGGGAGGATGTATGGAAAAGTACTCCATGAACTCGTTCATTCCTCGGGTACAGATCTTCTGATTCCTGTGCCGCTGCATCATTCCCGACTTAATGAAAGGGGGTATAACCAAAGCAATTGTATAGCAGTTGGCCTCTCTTCCGTGTTAGAGATCCCGGTATCGGAGAAGTATTTACTAAGACATAAAGCAACAGATACCCAAACGCATAAAAACAGGTTTTCTCGTTTTGAAAACATGACAGAGGTATTTACCCTGGAGCACGCTCATGAACTAGAAGGTAAACATATTTTGCTGGTTGATGATGTGGTTACTACCGGGGCAACGTTGGAAGCGTGTGCTTCAATGTTGCTGACCATTCCGGGGGTACGTGTTAGTATAGTCAGTATCGCCTTTGCACATTAGTATTTATTTTTATTTGAATTAATTATGATATTAAATTCAGCTGAGTTGCTTGGCGAGCGGACAAGGTGCGGAGGATGTGCGACTTAGGTCCGGGTAATCTGCCTGATAATTAAGATGATCACTATATTAAAAATACGAATAATATATTTTAAAATAAATAAAACAATATTAATGTAACATAAACACTTTTTCGTCGTATAAGTATATGAGAGCGTTAATTTAGATAGAAGAAGTCGGAAACCATATCGGTTCCCGGCTTTTTCTTCTTTAGTTCTTATTTAAAGCAGCATTATTCAAAAGGTCTGAGATCTTAAGCCTTAATTCAGCTTGTACAAAAGGTTTAATGATGTACCCATTCATACCCGACAACATAATTTCATCCAGATCATTCTGCATCACAGAGGCTGTTAAAGCTATTATAGGAAGGCTTTTAAACTGGCCCTTATTGTAACATCTGATTGTTCGCGCAGCTTCAAATCCATCCATAACAGGCATGTGCACATCCATCAAAACAACGTCGTAAGGTCTGCTTGTCACCTTTTCAACAGCAACCTGGCCATTCTCGGCAAATTCTACATGAATACCCCATGTGCTCAGTAGTTTGTTAACCAAAAATCTATTAATTTCGTTGTCTTCGACAACGAGGATCTTACCTGTTAATGGAAGTTCTGAATTCATTATGAGCGATGTTGCTAAATCTTTATTATTTATATAAAGGATAATCAGCTACCATTGTTTTAACCTTAGCGTTGATTAGCTTCAAACTTTCCTGATTTTCAGGGTCTGATAGTACCGCATCAATAAAGTCTACAATAGTCTCCATTTGTTCCTCTTTAAAACCACGTGTTGTAATTGCAGCAGTACCCACACGAATCCCTGAAGTGACAAATGGTGATTTATCATCGAAAGGTACCATATTTTTATTTACGGTGATATCGGCTTGTTGAAGTGCAGCTTCAGCAAGTTTTCCAGTAATATTTTTATTCCGAAGGTCAATCAGCATCATGTGATTATCTGTGCCACCTGATATGATCTGGTAATCACGGGCAACAAATGCTTTGGCCATTGCAGCAGCATTTTTCTTAACCTGAGTGATATATTCCAAATATTCATCGCTTAAAGCTTCGCCAAAGGCTATTGCTTTTGCTGCTATAATGTGTTCCAAGGGTCCACCTTGTGTGCCCGGGAAAACAGCCATATCAAGCAGGGATGACATTTTGCGTATTTCGCCTTTAGGTGTTTTTATTCCGAAAGGATTGTTAAAATCTTTACCCAATAATATCAGACCTCCACGGGGACCTCTCAATGTTTTATGCGTGGTAGTGGTAACGATATGACAATATGGAAGTGGGTTGTCAAGCAATCCACGTGCAATAAATCCTGCTGGATGGGAGATATCAGCTAAAACTAATGCACCGATCTTATCCGCTACAGAACGAATAAATTTATAATCCCAATCTCTGGAATAAGCAGAAGCACCGCAGATAATCAGCTTTGGTTTTTCGGCTAAGGCAACTTCTTCCAGCTTTTTGTAGTCAATTCGTCCGGTTTCTTTTTCTACACCATAAAAGAAAGGGGTGTATATTTTACCAGAAAAGTTAACTGGAGAACCATGAGTCAGATGTCCACCGTGCGATAGGTCAAATCCAAGAATCTTATCTCCTGGTTGCAAAACAGCAAGTAATACTGCAGCATTCGCCTGAGCGCCTGAATGTGGCTGAACATTGGCCCATTCTGCATTAAATAGTTTTTTTGCGCGTTCAATGGCAATAGTTTCAATCTCATCTACAACTTCGCAACCGCCGTAATAGCGTTTTCCTGGTAACCCTTCGGCGTATTTGTTGGTAAGAACAGAACCTGCTGCCTCCATCACTTGCTTGCTTACAAAATTTTCGGATGCAATAAGTTCAATACCGCTTTCCTGTCGTTCCTGCTCTTCATCAATGAGTTTGAAAACTACGTTGTCTCTGTTCATTATATATTGTTTAATTGTATATTATTTTCAGGGAAAGTTGTACCTGTTATCCTGAAATCATTAAATAGTGATCCTGTTTGAATGGAAATTAACTGTTGTTGAAGCATTTCGAGTACCGCAAGAAAATTGTAAACAAACTGAACTTTGTTAGCGGAATGCTTTTTCATGTCCGAAAAGTCTATTTGTTTGTTTATTTGCAGCAGCTCGGCAATGACTTTTTTTTGCTGTGCTATCGTATAGGGGTATGGAGCAACTGTATGTACTACATGTGTGTTTTTTGTCTGATATTTTGCCAGTACTTTTTTATATATAATCAGCAGCTTGTATAGGCCCAGCGATGAAAGTTCTTCTGCCGGCTCTGCCTTTTCTGTGATCAGGGAGAGATCGGCTAAAATATTTCCTCGTCTTGATATGTGCGTCCGGGACTCTTCGAGCAGGTACATCTTTTCGGAGATCTGTTTGAAATGCTTGTAATCGATCAGCTTTTGGATCAGATCGCGGCGCGTATTCAGTTCGTTTCCATCCTCATCCGGCTCATGTCGTGGTAAAAGCGTCTTGGATTTTATGCGCATAAGGGTAGCGGCAACAAATATAAATTCGCTGGCTAACTCTATGTTCAAAGCGTTCATTTTTAACATGTAAGATAAAAAATCATCTGTAATTTTTGCTATAGCGATCTCATGTATATCGAGCTCATCGCGCTCGATAAAAAACAGCAAGAGGTCAAATGGGCCTTCGAACTGGGGCAATCTAATTCCATAAGTATCCTGATCTTTCACAACATTCAAAAATAAAGATTTAATTTGATCTGTAAATTATAAATAAAACAGCTTAGGGCAATAATTTATTAATAATATTGAGTTACTTTGTCGTCTGAATTTTTTTATGCTATTACTGTATGGAAGTAAAGTCTGGGGAGCTACTTGATAAAATAAATTATCCGTCTGATTTAAAATTACTTAACGAAAGTGAATTAGAGCAGGTATCACAGGAATTGCGTCAGTATATTATTGATGTTGTATCGGTAAACGGAGGACATTTTGGTGCTAGTTTAGGCGTAGTTGAGCTCTCTGTAGCCTTACACTATGTTTTAAATACGCCTTATGACCAGCTAGTTTGGGACGTGGGACATCAAGCATACGGGCATAAAATACTGACTGGCCGCAGACCCATGTTTCATACCAACAGACTTTATAAGGGAATAAGCGGTTTTCCTAAGCGGGCAGAGAGTGAATACGATACTTTTGGTGTCGGGCATTCGTCTACCTCTATTTCCGCAGCTTTGGGAATGGCAGTCGCATCGCATTATAAAGGGGAAACCGATCGTCAGCACGTAGCTGTAATTGGTGATGGTGCAATGACAGCCGGTTTGGCTTTTGAAGCGCTGAACCATGCCGGGATTGAAAATACCAATCTTTTGGTGATCCTGAATGATAACTGCATGTCTATTGATCCAAATGTAGGTGCTTTGAAAGAATATCTGACCAGGATTGCAACCTCAAGACCTTACAATAGATTCAGGGATGACATATCGCATGTTCTTGGTAAAATATCAGAACTTGGGCCTAATGCGCATAAGACGATTAAAAAAATTGAGAAGAGTATTAAAGGTACTCTTTTGAAAGAGAGCAACCTTTTTGAAGCACTTAATTTTAGATATTTTGGTCCTATTGATGGTCACGATATTAAACAACTTGTTAAAGTATTAAAAGATTTAAAGAATATCCCGGGACCGAAAATACTTCATTGTGTAACGGTGAAAGGAAAGGGATATGCACTGGCAGAAAAGGATCAAACGAAGTGGCATGCGCCGGGACTGTTTGATAAAATTACCGGTGAAATAACCAAGTCGGGTAATGATAAACCACAACCTCCTAAATATCAGGATGTTTTTGGACTTACTCTTGTAGAGCTTGCAGAGGTTAATCCAAAGATTATGGGTGTTACTCCAGCTATGCCAAGTGGCAGTTCTTTGAATATTATGATGAAAGCAATGCCAAAGCGGGCATTTGATGTAGGAATAGCGGAACAACATGCTGTTACATTCTCGGCGGGACTTGCTACTCAGGGGATGTTGCCTTTTTGTAATATCTATTCTAGTTTTATGCAAAGGGCTTATGATCAGGTGATCCATGATGTTGCTATACAAAAATTAAATGTAGTGTTTTGTCTGGACAGGGCAGGTTTGGCAGGTGCGGATGGGGCTACACATCATGGGGCGTTTGATTTGGCTTACATGAGGTGCATTCCTAATATGATCGTATCTGCACCCATGAACGAAGAGGAGTTGCGTAATTTAATGTACACGGCACAGCAGGACGATATGGGGCCTTTTTCTATTCGTTATCCAAGAGGGAATGGCGTAATGCAGCATTGGCGTCAGCCGATGAGGGCGATTCCGATTGGAAAAGGAAGGAAGCTTTGTGATGGCGAAGAGGTAGCCATCCTTACTATTGGGCATATTGGAAATGAAGCTGTTAAAGCAAGACTGGAGCTTTCTGCCGAAGGTATAAATCCGGCTCATTATGATATGCGTTTTGTAAAGCCTATTGACGAAGAGTTGCTTCATGAAGTGTTTTCAAAATATAAAAAAATCGTAACCATAGAAGATGGATGCAAGCAGGGGGGAATGGGTACTGCCGTGCTGGAATTTATGGCGGATCATCATTATTCCGCTACGGTTATTCGCTTAGGTATTCCTGATCAGTTTATTGAACATGGGGAACAAAAGGAACTATGGGCAGAATGTGGGTATGATGCTGCTTCAATTGTGGCGACAATAAAAAAGCTGGCTATTGGGATAATTACTGATAGTATGGCTTGTTAACTGTTTGTGATTTTCATTTAAGAATTAAACCTAATTTGCAATTGTAATAATGTAAATATATATTCGTATTATTAATAGACAAGACTATATCGGCTTTACTGCAGGTGTGGTCTTGTCTTTTTTTATACGGTTTTAAACAAAAAGATAATGTCAGAATTAATATACTATTCTAAGGAAGGATTAGAAAACCTAAAAAAGGAGCTTCATTTTTTAAAGACAGAAGGTCGTTACCAGATTGCAAAGGCAATAGCTGAAGCGCGGGATAAGGGAGATCTTTCAGAAAACGCAGAATATGATGCGGCTAAAGAAGCGCAGGGTCATCATGAAGCGAAGATTTCTAAGCTGGAAGGTGTTTATGCGAATGCTCGCTTAATTGATGAATCTAAGCTGGATACTTCAAAAGTGCTGGCTCTTTCTATTGTGAAGATCCGGAATACCAAAAATGGAAGTGTGATGCAGTATCAGCTGGTTTCGGAAACAGAGGCCGATTTAAAGTCGGGCAAAATCTCTGTGAAATCACCTATCGCAAAAGGTCTTTTTGGGAAGTCTGTAGGAGATAAAGTGGAAATTGATGTTCCTGCCGGAAAAGTGGAGTTTGAAGTTCTCGAAATATCAAGATAATTATGGCATCTGTTTTTTCAAAAATAGCCTTGGGTGAAATTCCTTCGCATAAAGTAGCTGAAGACGAGCATTACCTTGCCTTTTTAGATATTAATCCACTTGTAGTGGGTCATGTATTGGTGATCCCTAAAAAAGAGGTGGATTATATTTTTGATCTGGACGATGAGACTTATATCGGGCTACAGCTTTTTGCTAAAAAAGTAGCGCTTAGTATTAAAAAAGCCATCGTTTGTAAACGGGTAGGGGTGGTTGTGATGGGCCTGGAGGTTCCTCACACACATATCCACCTGGTGCCAATGAACGCGATGCAGGATCTGGATTTTACATTACCTAAGCTCAGTCCTTCTGCTGAAGAGCTGGAAATGACTGCAAAAAAGATTGCAATTGAATTTATTCCCTGAAATTAATGGGAGATAGTTTTTTAAATTGATCATAACGAAATCCAACAGGTTATTTCTTTCTTGCCGGATTATCTTTTACAAAAGCTTCCCATCCTGAATAAGACTTTTTACCCGGTATACTTGCGTTTCGCTGAAAGGAATGGCATACCGCTACAGCGAGGCCGTCCGTGGCATCTAAAAACTGTGGGGTTTCTGTAAATTTTAATAAACTTTGAAGCATGGCTGCGACCTGTTCTTTGGCGGCATTTCCATTTCCGGTGATCGACTGTTTGATTTTTCGGGGTGCATATTCAAAAATAGGGATGTCTCTTGACAGGGCCGCAGCTATGGCAATACCCTGAGCGCGTCCTAGTTTGAGCATCACCTGGATGTTTTTTCCATAAAAAGGGGCTTCAATAGCCAGACAATCCGGATGATACTGGTCTATTAAAGAAATGGTCTTTTCAAAGATTCTTTTCAGCTTTAAAGGATGATCATCCAGATGATCCATCTTGACTACTCCCATGCTGATGAGCTCTATGTTACTCTTCACTTCCTTAATCAACCCGTATCCCATAATTGCAGTTCCCGGATCTATTCCCAGGATCACTCGTTCTATGGATTTTTCTTTTTCTAACACCTGGCAATATTACGATGGAAAAATCAAACTTTATATACGGCTTGTTAACTTTTCCGTAACATTGTATCAAACTTTCAAAACAGTTGAATCTAAATAACAAAAAAGCGATAAGTATTCTTGTCAAGTGTTCTGTACTGATTCTTGCGACCATATTTATTGTATATAAGCTGAATCATAACACCAACTTAAGCGATTTTAAGCGACTTGTAAATCAATTGTCTGATAAGCAGGTGTATAGCGCGATGATAGCTTTGTTTATACTGATGTTGTTAAACTGGTTTCTTGAGTCTTTAAAATGGAAGTTTCTGGTTCAGCATATAGAGCGAATTAGTATCTTGAAAGCCGTGGAGTCAGTTTTTTGCGGTCTGACATGGGCGATATTTACACCAAATCGAATTGGCGAGTATGGTGGCAGGATATTTTTCTTAACACCACGCAAACGCGTTTTTGGTGCTATAGCCATGGCTGTTGGGGCCGTTGGCCAAATGGTCATTACCAATGTAGTAGGTGCTGTGGCCGTTTTATGGTTTATATGGAACTTTATACCGATTGATAAATGGCTGTTATATGCCCTTATTCCTGTCGTTATTGTCTTTTCCCTCTTCTTTTTGCTATTCTATTTCAACATCAAATGGCTCATTGGTTTACTCTCGAGAATTTCCTTCCTGAAGCAGTTTAAAAAGTTTTATATGATCCTGGCACGGTATAGTAAGCGCGATTTGATGATCGTTTTTAATTATGCGATGACCCGATTTATTGTCTTTACTTCGCAGTATTGTTTGGTAATTCACTTACTTATTCCTGAAATTCCTATTTTAGGAATGGTCATGATGATTTTTATCCTGTTCTTTGTACAATCAGCTCTACCTTCCCTGGATCTCTTGGATGTAGGAGTAAGGGCCATGACTGCCACGTATTTTTTTAGTTTTATCACACAACACGAAGTTGCAATTATGGCCTCTACTGCTTGTATTTGGTTTATTAATTTAATTATTCCGGCTATTTTAGGTGCTGGTTTCGTCTTTAAGCTTAATTTCTTTGGTACTGCTCGTAATTAGTTTTTTAACTCTGATGCTGACATGTTTGTATGTTTCAGCGATATTATTTCTTAGGAAAGGGTGGCTTTCAATTCCTCCTTATGTTTCGGTTCAAGGAATTCCCCGAACAAAAGTGAGTATCTTAATAGCAGCAAGGAATGAGGAAGATAAGATTGCTTTAACGATTGAGAATATTCTGGCCCAGTCATATCCCGCAGATTTACGGGAGCTGATTGTGGTAGATGATCATTCAAGCGATCAAACCTCAGCTATCATTTTAAGTTACCGGGATAGGGGAGTACGTTTAATCAAGTTAAATGAAAAGGAAAAGCTTAATTCGTATAAAAAGAAGGCTATATCTGAGGCCATAAATCTGGCTACTGGTGAATTGATTATTACGACCGATGCGGATTGCAGGATGAAACCGTATTGGTTAAAAGCGATTGTAGGATTTTATGAAGAGACGGGCAGTAAGTTGATTTCTTCACCTGTAGTATACGCAAACGAGATAAGTTTTTTTGAAAGGTTACAAACCCTTGAGTTTTTGTACCTGATCGGATTAGGCGCTTCAACTATCGGGAATAAGATGCCCTCTACATGTAATGGTGCTAATTTGGCCTACAAGAAAGAGGTTTTTGTTGAATTGGGTGGTTTCAAAGGAATTGACGACCTTGCTTCGGGAGATGATGAACTCTTTTTGCATAAGGTAGCATCACGTTACCCTGAAAGTATCGGTTTTTGCAAATCCAGTGATGCAATCGTATTTACAGACGCAAAAGCTAGTTTGTCGGAATTTATTAGTCAGCGTAAAAGATGGGCATCTAAAAGTACCCGTTACAAGGATAAAAAGATTGTGGTATTAGGTGTGGCTATATGGTTCTTTAACGTCATGCTGCTGGTAAGTATGCTTGCCGGGTTTTTTGACTCGAGAAATTGGATTACTGCTTTACTGGCTTTGGTTTTGAAGGCCCTGGCGGAAATGCTGTTTCTAAAACCTGTTACCCGGTTTGCGCATCGAACAGAACTTCTAAAATATCTTCCATTATTATCGGTTGTGCATGTTATTTATATCATTTACATTGGCATAGCGGGAAATTCAGGAAAATATATATGGAAAGACAGACTTGTTCGTTAGTATTTCATGTATATTAAGCTTTCTTGGTGTATCAGGAGAGTAAAGATTAATTTTTTAACTTTATAATGGCTACTTTGGAAGAAGTGAAGCATATTGAGAATCCCTCTGATAACGAATTAGTTCAAATGCTGTTAAAGCGGCAGGCGGAATTGAACTCATTACTTGAAATTACACTGGCTATTAATAAAAATAGTTCGGCTTCGGTACTTTTTGAAATGCTTAAGATTATTCTTCAGGTTAATCTTAAAGTAGGCAGCATGTTACTCCTTGTAAAAGAGGAAGATCATTTCGATTGTGCTTCGCATTTTGGTAAACCTGATGATAGCTTTGTAGGTATTCAAAAAATGTGTTCACAGCTTATTACGCTCAAAGCCATCACGGCCCTTGCTGAATATGAGATTCCAAATCTCAAAAAGTATGATTATTATGTTCCTGTAAGGCATAATGATACAACGCTTGCCTTTGTTCTGATTGGAGATTTTAATGCAGTTCCGGAATTATTAAGTCATGAGCTGAGCTATATTCAAACCCTGCTTAATATTGTAATGGTGGCTTTAGAAAATAAGAAGCTATTTCGAGAGCGGGTACAAAGGGAAAGACTTCAGCGTGATATTGAACTGGCAGGTGAAGTGCAGAATATGCTTGTGCCCTTGAGATTACCCAAGAGTAGAGCTTATGAAATTGCGGCGACCTATCTGCCTCATGAAAATATTGGTGGCGATTATTTCGATTTTATTCATCTGAATGAAAATGAATTTCTTTGGTGTATTGCTGATGTGTCGGGAAAGGGAGTGTCGGCTGCGTTGCTGATGGCCAATCTGCAAGCTAGTCTGCGTGCCTGGACTTCTGTGGAGCGTGATCTGGGTGAAGTAATCCGCAAGTTAAATGCAGTGGTCACAAACAATACAAAAGGCGAACGTTTCATTACGTTATTCCTGGGTAGATATAATATTATAAGCAGGGAAATGGAATATATAAATGCTGGCCATAACGCACCGGTATTAATTATTGGGGATCAAATTTCTTTCTTGAAAACAGGCACTACGCTTTTGGGTGTATTTGATGAGCTACCTTTTGTACATCAGGGTAAGCAGATAATCCCGGAAAATTCTTTGATCTTTAATTATACAGATGGTCTTATTGAAAGCTTCGAAGAAGATGCATTCGTTTTGGAGGAGGATTTAGTGGGGTATGTTTTTAAGCATAGTCATCAAACGGCCGAGCGGATCAATAAAAGCGTTTTAACAGATATAAAAGAGTCAAAAGGGGCTAAAATGAACTCGGATGATATCACTTTGCTTACCTTAAAGATTCATTAAAATGTTATTGCCTTATTATCAGGAAGAACGAATTGAAGCAGGTTGTGATGAGGCAGGTAGAGGCTGTCTGGCTGGACCTGTATTTGCCGCTGCGGTCATCTTACCCAGAGATTTCTATCACGAAATATTAACCGATTCAAAGCAACTTAAAGCAGATGAAAGAGCCGAACTACGTGTTTTCATTGAAAAAAATGCTATTGCCTGGGCTGTCGCCGAAGTAGATCATGAAGAAATAGATCGGATCAATATATTAAATGCTTCATTTCTGGCTATGCATAAGGCCCTTGATTTGTTAGCGCTACGACCTGAATATATACTGGTTGACGGAAACAGGTTTAAGTCATACCGGGATCTTCCTCATTCCTGCATTGTAAAAGGGGACGGAAAGTTCTTTTCTATTGCGGCAGCATCGATTCTGGCAAAAACGTATCGGGATGACTTTATGCAAGCTATTTCATTACTTCATCCTGAGTATGACTGGTGTAATAATAAGGGCTACCCGACTATCAAACATCGTAATGCTGTTTTGCAGTACGGCTTTTCACCTTATCATCGGAAAACCTTCCGTGTTACAGACCCTCAGCTTGATCTTTTTCGAACAGTACATGCGGAATCCGGCACGATTTAAACGCATAGCGCTTTAAAGTATACCCGAAATGCTAATTCATATTTCTATTTTTGCCGTTCAATATCATTTATATGCAGAACATTGTTGTGCATATTTGTCCTAACTATACTAATACAGATTTTATGAAAAATACAGCCTTAGTCAATAAACATATCCAACTCGGAGCTAAGATGGTGCCATTCGCAGGATACAATATGCCTGTTCAATACGAAGGAATTACCGCTGAGCATCTTACAGTAAGGAATGCAGTAGGGGTATTTGATGTAAGTCATATGGGTGAATTTATTCTTAAAGGGGACAAAGCTCTTGACTTAATTCAACATGTAACTTCTAACGATGCTTCTATATTGGTTGATGGAAAAGTACAATATAGTTGTTTGCCTAATGAGGATGGTGGAATTGTAGATGACCTTCTGGTATATCGTATAGATGAAAAGACGTATTTTTTAGTTGTTAATGCTTCCAATATTGAAAAAGATTTAAACTGGATCACCCGGTTTAATACGTTTGGTGTAGATATTAAGGATATTTCGGAACGGACTTCTTTGTTGGCTGTTCAAGGTCCGCTTGCGATTGAAGTATTGCAGAAGTTAACTCCTGTAGACTTGAGTTCAATGGCGTATTACACTTTTAAAAAGGGTGAATTTGCTGGGGTAGATAATGTGTTAATTTCAGCAACAGGATATACAGGTGCAGGAGGTTTTGAATTGTATTTCGACAATGAGTACGCAGAAAAGATTTGGGACGCGATATTTGAAGCAGGTAAAGAACAAAATATCAAGCCGGTCGGTCTAGGTGCCCGCGATACACTTCGCTTAGAAAAAGGATATTGTTTATATGGTAATGATATAGATGATACAACCTCTCCTCTGGAAGCAGGCTTGGGATGGATCACTAAATTTTCTAAAGATTTTACTAATTCTGATGCTTTGGAAGCACAGAAAAAGGCAGGGGTACTTAAAAAGCTGGTTGGTTTTGAAATGATTGATCGTGGGATTCCGCGTCATGATTACCCGATCGTAAATGCAGAAGGCCGTGTAATTGGGAAAGTTACTTCAGGTACGCAATCTCCTTCGCTTCATAAAGCGATTGGTATGGGGTATGTGGAGTCTGAATATTCCGCCTTAGGGTCAGAGATATTTATTTCGATCCGTAATGCTGCAATAAAAGCAAGTGTTGTTAAATTTCCAGTTTTATAAAATTGAAAGTAGTTAAGTTATCCTCAGCAGGAAAGTTAAATGTAGAAGTGTGCCTTACACCAGCTTTATTGCCACTTTACAACATCAATGACAGTATAGTCGTTGTAATTGACATTTTCAGAGCAACCTCTTCGATCTGTTATGGCATCGATAATGGAGCAACAGCAATTATTCCGGTTTCCGAAGTGGAAGAATGTGCTGCTTATCATGGTACGGATCATCTTCTGGCAGCAGAACGGGATGGAAAAGTGGTGGAAGGTTTTGATTTCGGCAATTCACCGTTTTCGTATGTTCCTGAAAAGATAGCGGGCCGCACAGTGGTTTTAACCACTACCAATGGAACACATGCTATTCACCTTTCCAAGATGGCTAAACAAATTGTGATTGGCTCATTTTTTAATCTGACTGCTCTTTGTGATTATTTGATTAGCAAGAAGGAGAATGTACTGTTGGTATGTGCGGGTTGGAAAAATAAGTTTAATCTGGAGGATAGTATTTTTGCAGGGGCGGTGGTGCATCAATTAAACGGAGCAAGTTATAAACTGGATGACTCTTCTATTGCGGCTGAAGATCTGTATCTTCTGGCAAAGGATGATTTGCGCGGTTATTTAAAGAAAACTTCACATGGTGAACGCCTTAGGTTGTTGGGAATTGAGGCTGATATTGATTTTTGTTTGAATGTTGATATTACAACAGCTATTCCTGTGCTTGAAGGTGATAGACTAATCAAATTAATATAAGGTTCGGCCTTATATTAATTTGTTGTTATTCTTGTGGCGATCCGTGTCCCTTAGCGTTTTCTTTTGCATGTTTTTTTCAAAGGCTTCAGTCAGGTCAATGCCGGTTTGATTGGCCAGACAAATAAGCACAAACAGCACATCGGCCATTTCATCTCCAAGATCTACCGCTTTATCTGATTCTTTAAAAGATTGTTCACCGTAACGGCGGGACATGATCCTCGCTACTTCTCCCACTTCTTCCATGAGGATTGCCGTATTCGTCAGTTCATTAAAATAGCGGATTCCGGTCGTATTGATCCAGTCATCTACGCGAGTTTGTGTTTCTTTAAGACTCATAGTTTGCAATTAAGATTAGTGATTGTCTTTATCCTGGTTAATGATTGTCTTTATTCTGATTAGTAATTTTCTTTATCCTGCCTAATGATTTTCTTTATCATGGGTGTTCATAATAAGGGTTACCGGGCCGTCATTTAAAAGCTTGATTTTCATATCCGCACCAAAGATGCCAGCCTGTGTTTTTTTACCACTCAGGAGTTCAAGTTCCTTTATCATGTCTTCATAAAGCGGTATGGCTATTTCAGGTTTAGCAGCACGCGTAAAGCCTGGGCGATTTCCTTTCTTCGTACTGGCGAATAAAGTAAATTGAGAAATAAGAAGGACTCCACCATCTATATCCATCAGCGACAGATTCATCTTGTCGTCCGCATCACTAAAGATCCTGAGGTTAACAATCTTTTGAGCCAGCCATTTAATGTCTAAGGCAGTATCGGGATCTTCTATTCCCAAAAGGACTAATAGACCCGTACCAATAGAGCCAGTGATTTCTCCATCAACCGAACAGGAAGCCTCTGTCACCCTTTGTATTACAGCTCTCATTAATTCCGTGTATCATTATTATGGTAAATGCTTAAATAGCTTTCATAGCGTGATAGCTCAATTTCTTCATTGGCTACCGCATCTAAAACAGCACATCCTGGTTCGTTTATATGTCTGCAGTTGTTAAAGCGACAGGTGTTCATCCGTTCACGCATCTCCGGGAAGAAATGGCCTAACTCCGCTTTGTCGATATCAATTACACCAAGTTCCCTGATTCCCGGGGAGTCAATCAAGTAACCTCCTTTAGGAAGGGGATGCATTTCCGCGTAGGTTGTCGTATGTTTACCCTGATCGCTCCAATCGGATATAGCACCTGTTTTTAATACCATGCCAGGAATTAAGGTATTAATAAGCGTTGATTTGCCCACACCGGAGTGGCCGGTAAAGAGACTGACCTTATTTTTTAACAGATCTTCCAGAATATTCAGGTTTGTTCCCTCCAGAGCAGACACCTCATAACAAGGATAGCCAATGCTGGTGTAAATAGCCTGATAATCTGCCAGAATCTCCATTCCTTCTTCACTAAAAAGGTCAAGTTTATTGAAAATAAGCTTCGCCGGAATGTCATATGCTTCCGCAGTGACCAGAAAGCGATCAATAAAGCCCAGTGAGGTCCGGGGAGATGCCAGGGTAACAACCAGAAAGGCCTGATCTAGATTTGCCGCAATAATTTGGGCTTGTTTGGACAGGTTAACCGATTTTCGGATGATGTAGTTCTTCCTTTGGATCAGCTCCTTAATGACGCCTGTATCCTGATCAGGCTCCATTTCAATCTTCACACGGTCGCCCACCGCAATCGGATTCGTGGTTTGAATGTCCTTTGTCCTGAATTTCCCTTTAATACGGCATTCCACCAGTTCACCACCGTCTGTAGCGACCTGATACCAGCTTCCCGTAGATTTAATAACTAATCCCTGCATAAAGTTGTAAATTTAAGCGTATTAGTCGGTATTTATACCTTATTCTACAATTAACAATGATACTTCCGGAATAGAATTTATACGAAATAGAATCGTATTTTGTTGATTTGTAATTGTTTATATGCTCAAATGGAAATATAATTTACAATTCATTTCCATTTAATCTACAATTTGTTTTTATATTGTAGATTAAACTACTACTTTAGAGAAGTAATACAAATGAATAATATGATTTATGCCAATATGAGTACGACCACAACCATCACGCCCTCGAGGCCTGGAGGAAGATCGTTTATGGTGTAAATCTTTAAATAGATAAAGAAACCAGTACAAGCGCCTTCCCCCGATAAAGGGAAGGCGCTTTTGTTTAAAAAAAGCAAATAAATGAAGGTCCTTAAATTTGGCGGTACTTCCGTTGGTTCAGTAAAGAGTATAGGTACTTTAATAGATATTCTTAAAAGTGAAGTGACGACGAACGGAAATCCGGTTGTCGTACTTTCTGCAATGGGAGGTGTGACTAATCTTCTATCTGCCATGGCCTCTAAGGCTGCCGCTGGTGATGATTTCAGTACGTACCTTACAGAACTGCAAAGCAGGCATTTCGAAGTCGTAAAGACGCTGTTGGATGTGCCTCGTCAGAATCCGGTTTATACACAACTTAAAATCTATTTTAACGATCTGGAGGACATCTTACAGGGAATTGCAATTTTGAGTGAGTTGACTCCCAGGATCAATGACCTGGTTTTAAGTTATGGGGAACGTTGTTCCGCATTACTGGTTAGTAAAATTGCAGAGCAACATCTCGGTGAAACGGTCTTTGCAGATGCTACGGCATTAATTAAAACGGATAGTAGTTACGGACAAGCGTATGTAAATACGGAGCTTACTGATATCCTGGTTCAGGATTTTTATGCCAAGCACAAAGGGAAATTAATCTTCGTTACCGGTTTTATTGCCAGTAATAACGAAGGTCGGGTAACCACTTTAGGCAGGGGAGGCAGTGATTATACCGCTGCGATTATAGGTGCGGCGCTACATTGCGAAGAAATTGTGATCTGGACAGATGTCAATGGAATGATGACGGCTGATCCAAAGATGGTGAAGAAAGCCTTTCCTTTAAAGGAACTTTCCTATACCGAAGCCATGGAGCTTTCCTATTTCGGGGCGAAGGTTATTTATCCGCCTACCATGATTCCTGCCTTCATGAAAAAGATTCCTATTGTGATCCGCAATACGTTTGAACCTTTGTTTGAAGGCACCGTTATACGTCATGATTGTCACGAATCAACACAGAATATTAAGGGAATTTCCTCCATCAATGAAATCAGTATTCTGAATTTGCAAGGGAGTGGAATGGTAGGAAAAGCAGGTTTCAGTGGACGTTTATTCTCCTTGTTAGCAAGGGAACAGATCAACATCATACTGATTACCCAATCTTCCTCCGAACACAGTATAACTTTTGCTGTGAAACCTGCTGACGCGCTGAGTGCAAAAAGACTTATTGAACAAGAATTTGAACTCGAACTGGAGGCTAAGAAAATAGACTCTCCTGTAATAGAAGATTCCCTTTCAATTCTGGCTATCGTAGGCGAGAATATGAAGCAAACCCCGGGTATTTCCGGTACGCTGTTCCACGCGCTGGGTAGAAATGGTATCAATGTCCGCGCGATTGCACAGGGCTCCTCTGAATATAACATTTCCGTAATCATCTCCCGTCATGATCTTGCAAAAGCTTTAAACGCGGTTCATGACGCCTATTATACCGACCTGAAGAAAACACTGAATGTGTTTTGTCTGGGTACCGGTAACATCGGGAGAACATTATTTAAACAATTACAGGAGCATCGGGAATTCCTGCAGCTTCAAAACGGAATCCTGGTTAATGTAATTGGAATCAGCAACAGTCGCAAGATGGTGTTTAATGCCGCAGGACTGGATCTGGAGAACTGGAAGGAAACATTAGATCAATCTGAAGAAACAGCTGACCTTGATCTATTCATTGCCCGCATGAAAGAGATGAATCTTCCAAATGCCGTATTCGTCGACAATACAGCGAGTACTGCACCCATCAGCCGTTATGCTGATGTTTTTCGCTCTAATGTATCCGTGGTAACCTGCAATAAAATAGGAAACTCCTCTTCTTACGAACAATATAAAACCTTCCGCGATCTGGCACGCAAGCATGGTGTTGATTTCTATTATGAAACCAATGTGGGTGCCGGACTGCCTATCATCCGTACGCTAAAAGATTTACAGCTTAGTGGCGACAGGGTGATCCGTATCGAAGCAATTCTTTCAGGTACCATATCGTTTATCTTTAATAACTTTAAAGGAGACGTGAAGTTCCATGATGTAGTGAAACTTGCTCAGGAAAAAGGCTTTACCGAACCTGATCCACGTGATGATTTAAGCGGAATGGATTTCATGAGGAAGATGTTAATTCTTGCCCGTGATGCCGGTCATGTCCTGGAGCAGGCAGATATCCAAATTCAGAATATTCTTCCACAATCCTGCCTGGAAGCAGAAACTGTAGCAGACTTTTACGCAGAGCTGCTTGCCAATAACGATTACTTTGAGCAGATTAAACAACAAGCCGAGGCTGAAGGTAAAGTGCTTCGGTATATAGGTAAACTGGAAGATGGTCAGGTGGCAATAACCCTGCAAATGGTCGATGATGCACACCCCTTTTATATGTTATCAGGAAGTGATAATATCATTTCATTTACGACAGAGCGGTATAAAGAACGTCCACTTGTAGTAAAAGGTCCAGGGGCAGGAGCAGAAGTTACTGCCGCTGGTGTATTTTCTGACATTGTAAACGTAGGGGCATAATGAGAGAATCAATAAAGGTATTTGCCCCGGCTACTGTAGCCAATGTGGTGTGTGGATTTGATATTTTAGGCTTCGCCGTAGATGCGCCCGGCGATGAAGTAATCATGCGCCGTAAGGCTGAACCCGGAGTTGTTATTACGAAGATAACAGGCGATGATGGAAGACTTCCTATGGAAGCCTCCAAGAATACAGTAAGCGCCAGTGTTCAGGATTATCTTTCTTATATCGAAAGGACTGATATTGGTGTGGAGATCGAATTGCATAAAAAGATGCCAATAGGTAGTGGTCTTGGCTCCAGTTCTGCCAGTACGGTTGCCGGTTTATTTGCCATCAATACCTTGCTGGATGAGCCTCTTACCAGAATGCAGATGGTGCCATTTGCCATGAAGGGCGAGGAACTGGCTTGTGGTTCAGGACACGCAGATAATGTGGCCCCCGCTCTCCTGGGCGGATTTGTGCTCATCAGGAGTTACAAGCCTTTAGATCTCATTAAATTACCCTTTCCCGAATCCCTATATTGCGCTATTGTATTTCCTGAAGTGGATGTCCCTACCCGTGATGCGCGAAGGATGATCCGGGATAAGGTTCTTTTAAAAGATGCAGTAACCCAATGGGGAAATATTGCTGGTCTGGTAACCGGCCTGTTTATGAAGGATCTTGATCTGATTGGAAGAAGTATGATCGATGTGCTGGTAGAGCCAGTACGTTCGATTCTGATACCTGACTTTTATAAATTAAGAGATATCGCCATGCGCCTGGGTGCCATTAGTTTTGGAATCTCCGGATCAGGCCCTTCTGTTTTCTCCTTTGCTAAGGATAAAGACACTGCCGATAAAATCACTATAGAAATAAAAAAACATTTAAATGCCCTTCATATAGGATGTCAAACTTATGTTTCCCCTATTAATGGTGAAGGACCACGAATATTATGAAACTATACAGTACCAACAATCCCTCTTCTTTTGTAGATTTCAAGGAAGCCGTATTTAACAGCATGCCTCAGGATAAAGGCCTTTATATGCCGGCATCTATTCCTGTGCTTGATCCGGAATTTATTGAAAATATAGATCAGTTTTCCCTACCTCAGATTGCCTTTAAAGTGGCTAATCATATCCTGAATGGTGCGATTCCTGAAGCTGACCTGAAGAATATCATAGAAAAAGCGATCAACTTTCCTGCTCCTGTCATCCAACTGGATGAAAAGACCTACGTGCTGGAACTGTTTCACGGACCTTCTTTAGCCTTCAAAGATTTCGGTGCACGCTTTATGAGTCGTGTAATGGGATACTTTATGGAAACAGGAGAGAAGATGCTGAATGTGCTGGTAGCTACTTCTGGAGATACAGGTGGAGCCGTTGCCCTTGGTTTTCTAGGCGTACCCAATACGCTGGTTACAATCTTGTATCCCAAAGGAAAAGTGAGTGCGGTTCAGGAATTACAACTGACTACAAACGGACAGAATATTCGTGCTATTGAAATAGACGGTACATTTGACGACTGTCAGGCACTGGTTAAACAAGCCTTTACCGATCCCGAATTAAATGCGAAGTTCCGCCTAACCTCCGCTAACTCCATCAATATAGCCCGTTTGATTCCACAGACGTTCTATTACTTCAATGCTTATGCACAATTAAAGCGCCAGGGAAAGACCGATATTGTATTTTCTGTGCCAAGCGGTAATTTTGGAAATATAGGTGCAGGACTGTTAGCCTGGAAGATGGGTCTTCCTGTGAAACAGTTTATTGCTGCCACAAATAGCAATGATACGGTACCCTCCTTTTTCGAGACAGGCGTTTATACCCCAAAGCCATCTGTTGCCACCCTCTCCAATGCCATGGACGTTGGAAATCCAAGCAACTGGGTACGCATAATGAATCTTTTCAAGGATGATACAGAAGCGCTGAAAGAGATTGTTACCGCCTACAGTTATGATGACGAACAAACCCGTGATGCGGTGAATATTGTCTATGATGATTTCAAATATGTAGTTTGCCCGCATACTGCAATCGCCTGGATGGCCATCGGCCAGTATCGTTATGATACCAAAGATGACACCTCCTCAGCCGTATTCTTAGCCACAGCGCATCCTTGTAAATTTCCCGATATGTATGAGGGCGAAATAAAAGCAAGCATCACTATTCCCGAACAGGTAAAGGAGCTTCTTGGTAAGCCTATCCTTACTGTTCAACTTCAGGCAGATTTTGATTTATTTAAACAGTATCTGCTGGAAAATTAATAGGAAACCCCAAAGTTCAAAAAGCTAGTTGTTAATGAATTGCAATTTACAGACTTGCAAACATATAGGACATAAACAGAAAAAGATCATCCAGCCGGATGATCTTTTTCTGTTTAATGAGTTCGATAATGTCAACCCCTAAAATATCGCCTGAGCAATTCTTTTAGTAGGTTCCGCATTTCCCATCGTATAAAAATGCAATACAGGAGCACCCATCTCTTTAAGCTCTTTACATTGATTAATCATCCACTCTATTCCCACTTCTTTTACTTCCTTTTCATTGCTGCAGGACTGGATAGCCTCCGTCAGATCTAATGGAATATCTAAATGAAAGGTTTTAGGCAGACTAATCAGCTGTTTGCTATTGGTAATAGGTTTCAATCCAGGGATAATAGGCACATGAATACCGTTTGCCCTGCATTTATCTACAAACGCTTTATATTTACTAGTGTCAAAAAACATCTGCGTTACAATAAACTCAGCACCCAGATCAACTTTAAGCTTAATGTATTTAAAGTCTGTATCCAGGTTAGGCGATTCAAAATGCTTTTCCGGATAACCAGAAACACCAATACAAAAGTCTGTTTTTTCCGCACTCTCCATGTCATCATGCAGATACCGTCCGTTGTTCATGTCCACCACATGCTGCAAAAGTTCCGATGCATAAGCATACCCATTTGGCGTAGGGATGAACGCATTATCACTCTTTCGGGCATCACCCCGCAGTACCAACACATTATCAATTCCTAAAAACTGCAGGTCGATCAAGGCATTTTCCGTTTCATCTTTAGTGAACCCACCACAAATTAAATGAGGCACCGCATCGACTTTATACTTGTTCATAATGGCCGCACAAGTAGCCACTGTACTCGGCCTTTTACGGTAAGCTACCTTTTCAAGTAAACCATTGGCATGTTGTTTATAGATATAATCTTCGCGTAGATAAGTTACGTCAATAAAAGGAGGATTGAACTCCATCAGCGGATCTATCGCATCAAAAATACCCTTGATGCTTTGTCCCTTTATTGGTGGAAGAAGTTCAAATGAGAATAAGGTCTTACCCTTCGCGTTGGTTATATGGTCTACAATTTTCATTTTACGGTTAAGTATTGTCTTTTTGTTTTTATAATGAGCGGTATGTTTATATCGCTTTGTAAGTATAAAAAAGCATAGTACTTTAAACTAATAAAGCACTATGCAAATCATCCTATTGTGTACGAATAGTTTAAATAACTTAATAAGCCAGATTAGGACCTAGCCATCTTTCTGTGTCATCCATAGAAAGACCTTTCCTGACGGCATATTCTTCAACCTGATCCTTGCTGATTTTGCCCAATGCAAAATAGCGCGATTCCGGATGAGAGAAGTAAAAGCCACTCACTGAAGAAGCAGGATACATAGCAAAGCTTTCAGTAAGATGCATGTCTACATTCTTTTCCGCATCCAGCAAGTCAAATAAAGTTCTTTTTTCAGTATGATCCGGACAAGCAGGGTAACCTGGTGCCGGTCTGATTCCCTGATATTTTTCCTTGATCAGGTCGGTATTGGTCAACCCCTCGTTTTTGGCATAACCCCAAAGTTCTGTTCTAACCAATTCATGCATGCGTTCGGCAAAAGCCTCCGCAAAACGATCTGCCAGCGCTTTAACCATGATGCCATTATAATCATCCTGTACCTTTTGAAAACTCTCTACCAGTTCATCCGTACCGATCCCTGCTGTGACAGCGAAACCTCCAAAGTAATCCTGGATGCCCGATTCCTTTGGCGCAATAAAGTCTGACAAAGCATAATACGGATCACCCTTTACTTTCTCCGCCTGTTGCCTCAAGGTATGAATAACAGCCTTGCCGCTTTCTTCAAAATGCCCATTACCGGGAGCATTCACCACGATATCATCCCCATCTGCATACGCAGGCCAGAAACCAACTACAGCCCTGGCAGTCAGCAGCTTTTCCTTGATGATCCGATTCATTAACTCCTGCGCATCATTAAATAAGGACTTTGCTTCCGTTCCTACCGTTGCATCATCAAAGATCCGGGGATATGTACCCCTCAATTCCCAGGTATGGAAGAAAGGCGTCCAATCAATATAAGGAACCAGTTCTTCCAGCGGATAATTGTCAAAGTTTCGCGTACCGATAAAAGAAGGGGGCGTTGCCACTACCTGATCTAAATCAATTTTATAAGCTTCAGTACGCGCTTCTTCAATTGTTTTAAACCTTTTATCCGAGGTTCGATTAGCATGAGCCTCTCTTGCTTTGGTATATTCACTCTTAATATTCTTAATATAGCCGTCCCGAAGATCAGGATTCATCAGGTGGCTGCATACCGAAACACTTCTGGAAGCATCCAGGACATGAATCACCCCTCCCGAATAATGAGGATCTACTTTAACGGCCGCATGTATCCGGGATGTTGTTGCACCACCAATCATAAGTGGCAAAGTAAAACCTTCACGTTCCATTTCTTTCGCAAAATGTACCATTTCATCCAGCGAAGGAGTAATCAACCCACTTAAACCTATAATGTCAACCTTTTCGGCTATGGCGCGCTTCAGTATTTCCTGAGCGGGCACCATTACCCCCATGTCAATCACTTCAAAATTGTTACAAGCCAATACAACCCCCACGATGTTCTTACCTATATCGTGCACATCGCCTTTAACCGTGGCCATTAACACCTTTCCTGCTGAGCTTGAACTCGTATCCGATGGGTTTAAAAGTTTCTCCTCCTCTATAAACGGAAGGAGATAAGCAACCGCCTTTTTCATTACACGGGCCGATTTTACTACCTGCGGAAGGAACATTTTTCCCTCCCCAAACAAGTCGCCCACAATATTCATCCCGTCCATCAACGGACCTTCAATAACATGCAACGGGCGGTCATACATCTGGCGGGCTTCCTCCACATCGGCATCCAGGTATTCAATAATACCTTTAACAAGAGAATGCGACAGGCGCTTTTCAACCGGAGCATCGCGCCATTCTTCATTTTTAACCAGCTCTTTTCCCTTAGTCTTAATCGTTTCCGCAAAGTCAACCAACCGTTCCGTTGCATCATCCCGACGGTTTAATAACACATCTTCCACCCGTAACAATAACTCTTTAGGGATTTCTTCATACACTTCCAGCATGCCCGCATTTACAATTCCCATATCCAAACCCGCTTTAATGGCGTGGTATAAAAAGGCAGAATGCATGGCCTCACGGACCACATTGTTCCCTCTGAAAGAGAAAGATATATTGGATACCCCACCACTTACTTTGGCGTGAGGCAGATTTTCTTTAATCCAACGGGTTGCATTGATAAAGTCTACCGCATAATTATTATGCTCCTCCAATCCGGTTGCAACCGTTAATATATTAGGGTCGAAAATAATGTCCTGCGGAGGAAAGCCCACTTCATCCACCAAAATATCATAAGACCGTTTACAGATCTCCGTTCTACGCTGGTAGCTATCTGCCTGGCCTTGCTCATCAAAAGCCATCACGACAATAGCAGCGCCATATTGCATGATCTTTTTAGCCCCGTTTACAAACTTTTCCTTCCCTTCCTTCAGCGAAATCGAATTCACGATCCCCTTACCCTGTATACATTTTAATCCATTTTCAATGACACTCCATTTCGAGGAGTCGACCATGATAGGCAATTTAGCAATATCAGGTTCGGAGGCAATTAGATTTAAGAAGCGCGTCATTGCTGCTTCCGAGTCCAGCATCCCCTCATCCATGTTCACGTCAATGATCTGAGCTCCACCTTCAACTTGTTGCAGCGCAACGGCAAGCGCCGCTTCATAATCGCCACCCAGGATCAGTTTAGAAAACTTAGGCGATCCTGTAATATTTGTACGTTCCCCGATATTGATAAACATCGTATCTGGTTTTACCGTAACGGGCTCCAATCCACTCAATCGCAGGTAAGGTTCTATCACAGGGATTTTACGTGGAGCTACTTTTGCAGCCTTAGCCGCAATACATCCTATATGTTCTGGTGTGGTTCCACAACATCCTCCAACGATATTTACAAATCCACTATCAATAAAATCTTCCAGTAAATGGGCTGTTTCGTGAGCGGTTTCATCGTAAGCGCCAAATTCATTTGGCAATCCTGCATTCGGATACGCCGATATATAACAAGGTGCTTTGTTGGATAACTCTTCAATATGCGGACGCATCTCCTTTGCACCCAATGCACAGTTTAAGCCGATACTCAACAGATTGGCATGAGTAAGCGAATTTAAAAAGGCTTCGACTGTTTGTCCGGATAATGTTCTCCCACTTGCATCTGTTATCGTGCCGGAAATCATAATATCTATATTCCTGCCAATAACTTTTTCATATTCTTTTATAGCAAATATCGCTGCCTTAGCATTCAGGGTGTCAAAGATGGTTTCAATTAGCAGCATATCTGCACCGCCATCTATCAACCCTCTGATCTGTTCATCGTATGCGCCAACCAGATCATCAAAAGAAACTGCACGGTAACCTGGATCATTCACATCGGGCGACATAGAGGCTGTCCGGTTAGTCGGACCCACTGCCCCTGCAACAAAGCGGGGTTTGCCCGGATTGCGAGCTGTAAATTCGGCAGCCACTTCTTTTGCAATGCGGGCACCCTCAAAGCTCAGTTCGTATGCCAGATCTTCCATCTTATAATCAGCCATGGAAATCCGCTGCGTACTAAAGGTATTGGTTTCAATTATATCGGCACCGGCTTCCATATATTCAGCATGAATCGCTTTAATGATGTCAGGTCGTGTGAGGTTAAGCAAGTCATTATTCCCTTTTACATCACTTGGGTGGTTCTTAAACCGCTCGCCACGAAAATCGTCCTCCGTTAATGTATAGCGCTGGATCATTGTACCCATCGCCCCATCAATCACGAGAATGCGTTTTTCTAATTCTTTCCTAATGTCCATTGTTGTATATAGCAAATTAGCAGGTGTTCTCCTGCATGAAGCTTATCTTTGAAAGATCCTTTGGATGCTGTCATAAACTTATCTTCTCCCATTGTTATGAGATAGAATTTAGCACCTTGTAAGCACAGGTTGCTAAGACTTCGTTGGGTCTAATCCCTCCGTCTTTCTGAATAAGCAATGCAAAAATGCGATATAATTTGCTGAAATGCAAATACTGGCGTAAAGGGATGATTATATGACAAAATTTAAGGTTCCATGCGCTTATAATTCGTCGATGTGTTTTAAATAATATTCAGCTTGTTCCAGTAATTCTGCTTTGGTATCTGGCTGCATTTTATGCCATATGTTGTACATCATTCCGATACGAGGATTTTTAGCCAATTTATCTTCATGTTTATCATAAAAATTCCAGTATAAGCTGTTAAACGGACATGCTCTGTCACCCGTTTTTTTAGCTTTATAATAATAACATGAAGTACAATAATGACTCATTTTGTCGATATATGCAGCAGAACTTACATAGGGCTTAGTTCCAACAGTTCCTCCATCCGCAAATTGACTCATTCCCCGGGTATTTGTAATTTCAACCCACTCGATGGCATCAATGTAAATTCCCAGATACCACTGATCCACTTCATCAGGATGGACACCAGCCAGTAAGGCGAAGTTTCCGGTAATCATCAGCCGTTGAATATGATGCGCATAGGCAAATTCTAAAGATTGACTGATCGCATATTTTAAGCAGTTCATCTTTGTTTTCCCTGTCCAGTACCAAACAGGTAATTTATTTTGATGATCAAAGTAATTAGCTGAAGCATATTCAGGCATTTTTAACCAATACATGCCACGCATGTACTCGCGCCAACCGATAATTTGTCTGACAAAACCCTCCAGTTGGTTATAAGCAATTTCCTTTGGGCGATTTTTCCATTCCTCTACTGCCCTATTAATTACCTCCAAAGGCGAAAGTATTTTTGTATTCATGGTAAAGGAAAGCCGGGAGTGGTATAAAGACCATTCGTGAGGCGTCATGGCATCCTGATAGGTTCCAAAAAGAGGTAAACATTCCCTGACAAAAAAGGCTAACTGCTCCAAAGCTTGCTCTCTTGTAACTGGCCAAATCAGGTTTTTCGCATCTATTGTGCCTATTGTTTTAATAGTGGTGCCCTCGATCTCATTCACAATTTCTGAAACATCATTGGCGTATACGAAAGGAGGGATGGCTTTATGATTGGCCGGCAACTTTTTACGGTTATCACTATCAAAGTTCCATTTGTCATTTACAGGCTCATCGCCTTGCATCAGTACATGATGTTTTTTACGCATATAGCGGTAAAAACTTTCCATGAGGAAAATCTTCTTGCCTTGAAAAAACTCGCCCAGCTCATCCCTGGTACTCATAAAATGTTCAGAGTCCACTACATGAGTTATTATCGAAAGGGAGTCAGTATAACTCTTTAATAGTTGGTCCAGTCGGTATTCATCCGGTAGCTGATAGTCGAAGTGTGTAAATGCTTCCTTGTCTATTAATAGATCCAGGTTGTGCTGAAATGATTGTAAATTCCCAACGTCGCTTAAGCGGATGTAAATAACCTGATGTCCTTTATGCTTCAATTCCTCTGCAAAATGCCGCATAGCCGAAAAAAAAGCAGCCACTTTTTGGATATGATGCCAGACATAGTCTGTTTCCGTCCGAACTTCCATCATTACGTATGTAACCGAAGGATCAACCGTTTTAAACCAGGAATGATTGCTATTTAGTTGATCTCCTAAAATAAGCCGAAGTGTTTTAAATGTAGGTTTTGAAGATGCCATTGGTTACTTTCTTTTATCAGGTTAAATTTAATTGTACAACTATCAGAAGCAAAATCAACCTTGAATTCTTGTTTATCTGTCAGAGACATAATTTTTGTTAATAGGCTACGCTAATAGGCTTATAGTGTAGATAATTCAAGAAAGATTTGAGCGCTGAGATATCTAATTAAGCCTTTTGGTTAGTTGTTCTTCTACGCGCATGAATAATTGAACCGGATTCAGACTCCGCCAGGGTAGATCGTCTAAATGTCCTCCGAAATTGATATAGTAATCGATATTGCTCTTTTTAAATTCTTCTATAACGTGCTCCTGAAAATTGATTGCGGCAATCCATCCGTCTTCCACATCCTGGAACCATTCTTCGTAATAGAGATCATCTGAGGAATGGAAATTTAATATATTTTCCCCAATGAGGATAAATTTATTTATTCCTTCGTGCATCATCACCTCAATAATTTCGCGTTTTAAAAGCATGACGTCGTTATAAATAGTGTCATTCCATTCGCCAATAAATTCGATTATGGCGAAGTTGTTGTCATAATCAGCAAAAAGGATTTTAAGGTATAACGTTTGCGACCCAAAGTAATCCCATTGCGGATGGATGAAGTAATTGTATATTTTTTTGTCAAATTCAAACTCGCTGTATTCCGTCTGATAAAACGGCGAAAGCTCGTCTTCAGCAGCTACATAATCATCCCGCCAGCGATAAAATGGTTCAATCTCGTGCATATTATTCGGTAGTAATAAGTGCCTCTGTAATTAATATAAAGATATAAATGCTATTACAAATATAACGCCAACCGATGTTTCTTAATTGTGAAATGTGGTTATAATAGGTATAATCTTTTTGAAAAGTTCTTCCTTAAGTCAAATATAAAGGTGCACTGTTCATGGTTAATTCGTATTAAATCAACGAATTTACAATCAAGTGTATGTTTTAGAAGATTTAAGTGGATAATAAGTTTGGTAGATTTATTGATTGTTATTGTATTCGGGTAAGTACCAGCTAGGAGGCAGCTGTACAAAGTGTATATATTTGTAACGTAGGTGATACCATGCTAAAAGCTTCTCGACAGCTCGCTCGCTCGTGCGAAGGCGAACAACCAAGGGTGCACTAAGCTACCATGGTCGAAGCAGCATCGAACCAGCAATATAGCCAATATGATCATGATGTCTCGTCCTAATATAGCTATACAC